>DATGLS010000031.1:0-312560 GCA_035293985.1 Xanthobacteraceae bacterium | reverse complement strand
GCCACCTTCGCCTTGAAGGCCGGTGTGTGGTTCCGGCGCGGTCGTCTGCTCATGGTCGCTCCTGATTCGCGGTGCACAGCGTGCCCGCTGTCAGGCAGAAATTCCACTTATCGCCCTGTGCAGATTTCCGGGACCGGCTCTCTGATCCCGGAATACAAGCAGCTGAGCTCGCTGTTCGCGCGTTATCCCGACGCGTTCACCGTGATGATCCATGCCCTGTCGACGATCATGCAGGAGCAGGCGCCGGGCCCGGCTGAGGAGATCAGGTTCGTCGACGGGGTCGATGCCGGATCGGCGCGTTTTCCGAGCGCGGCGGAGCTGCGTTCGCGCGACATCGCGAATATCACGCGGGTGCTGGACAAGATCTGGTCGAAGGACATCCTGCGCGAGCTGAGCATCCGCAACGCGCGGGCGGCGGACGTGGGCATCGTCGACCTGCAGAAGCTCATCCTGCAGGAGGTCTATCCCGAAATCTTTTCCAACCATCCGGGCGCCGAGGACGTCCGGCTGCTGATCGAGCAGGAGGGGCGGAACCTGCCGAGGGTGGCGGAGCGGCTCTACGACAGCGGCACCGAACGCACCATCGGCCGCAACGTGCAGTGGGCGTTGCTGTTCACGCGCCGGCGCGCCGAGCTCGCCGAAGAGCTGCATCGCCTGCACCGCGATCGCGCCGCCGTGGTGACACCGGCGCTGCTCGATATTTCGCTATGGGTCGAGGACGACCGGCTCACCTCGGTCCAGGATCAGGTCGATGTGATGACGCGCGTCGCCGCTCGCCGGAGCGGGCAGCGCGTCCACGGTTTCGTCGGCTTCGACCCGCTGCGGCAGGCGATCCACGACAAGGGCGGCGGCCCTGGGTCGGCCGCGCCGCTCGCGATCGTGCAGCGCGCAATCGAGCGCGGCGGCTTCATCGGCGTCAAGCTCTATCCGCCGATGGGCTTCCGTCCGATCGAGAACGCGGCACTCGGCGCGGATTTTCCCGAGCACGTGAAGCGGCAACTGGGTCCGCAGCCCGGCGCGGCGCTCGATCGTGCCTTGGCCAAGCTCTATGCGTGGTGCGCCGCGAACAATGCCCCGATCATGGCGCATGCGGTTGCGTCGAACGAGGCGGGGCCAGGCTACGGGCTGCGCGCGAACCCGAAATTCTGGGCGATGGTGCTGGACCAATATCCGGCGCTGCGCATCAACATGGCGCATTTCGGCGGCTTCCGCGAGATCGGCGACCCGCCCAGGCTCGAGGCGACCTGGGAGTGGACGATCGGGCGCATGTTCGCGCGCACCCCGCCGGCGAATGCATTCGCGGATCTGAGCTACTACAGCGAGATGCTCGGCGACACCGGCGACAAGCGCAAGGCGCTGCTCGCCCACCTCGCGTCGTTCCGCAAAGCATTTCCGATCAGCGCCGATCATCTCATCTTCGGCAGCGACTGGACCATGGTGGGCCGCGAGGCCGGCTTCACGCCCAAGGGCGCGAACATCGGCTACGTCGACCTGATCGGTGATTTCCTCGCCGCGGCCGGCTACAGCGAGGCCGACATCGACAAGATCATGTTCGGCAATGCGGTGCGCTTTCTCGGGTTGTCGCCGGCCGATCGCCAGAACGGCACCCGCGGCCGGCTCGAAGCGTTCTACGCCGGCCATGGCCGCAGCGCTGACTGGCTGAAGGCGTTCGATGCGTGAGCGCACAAATGAACGTCATGGCCGGGCTTGTCCCGGCCATCCACGTTTTTGGCGCCCAAGCAAGACGTGGATGCGCGGGACGAGCCCGCGCATGACGAGGCTGACTTGAACCGGCCTACAACAGCGCGCCCGGATTCTTCTTGTAGCGGTTCACGATCGCGTCGGCGCTGTAGTACGCCAGTGCCTGAATCGTCAGCGTCGGGTTGAACCCGGTCCCCATGGTCGGGAAGGTCGATGAGCCGATCACGAACAGGTTGGGATTGTCCCAGCTCTGGCCGTACTTGTTGACCACCGACGTCTTCGGGTCGCTGCCCATGCGGGTGCCGCCCTCGTGGTGCGCGCCCGGAATGCCGGGCGGCAGCGGCGTGCGCCAGACGTGCGGCGAGCCCATGGCGCGGCCGATCTCCTCCATCTTCGCCTGCACGAATTCGATGCGCTTCATCTCGTTCGGGCGGCGGAAGTCGTAGGTGAGCCGCGGCGCCGGCAGGCCATACATGTCGCGCACATGCGGATCGAGGTCGATCATCTGGTCCGGATAGGGCAGGTTCTCGGTCTGGGCGACCATGGCGCCGTGGCGCGCATAGAAGTGCGAGAAGAAGTCGCGGTAGCCGGCGCCCCAGCGCGGAATGCCGGGCGGCGGCGCGACCGTCGAGGCGGCGATCGGGCCGCCCTCGAGGTTGGGCGTGCCGATCGAGATCTGCGCGCCGCGGATGAAGCCGAGATCCTTGTGGTCGAAGTTGTCGGCGTTGAAGTCGTCGATCGTGTGCTTCTGCGCGCTCGGGCCCATGAAGTTGTTGACGAAGCGGTCGTCGAAGGTGACGAACACGTTCGGCATCATGTGCGCCATCAGGTGCCGGCCGAGCTCGCCGCTCGAGTTGGCGAGCCCGTTCGGATGCTTGTCCGACTTCGACAGCATCAGCAGGCGCACATTGTCGTAGATGAAGGTCGTGAGGATCACCAGCTCGGCCTCGATCGTCTGGTCGCTGCCGCCGGGGGCGTAATACGAGACGCCCGTCACCTTGCCGCTGCCGTCGGTGTTGACGCGATACGCCATGGCGCCGGTGACGAGCGTGAAGTTGCCGGTCGCATCGGCCTCCGGCAGCTTGGTCACCAGGATCGACGATTTCGCGCCGACGTGGCAGCCGAACGACTGGCAGAAGCCGCAATAGGTGCAGCCCGGCCGCCCATTGTAGGGCTTCGACACGATCGCGCGCGGCGACGAGAACGGATGATACCCGAGCTTGCGTGCGGCCTCGTCGAACAGCGTCGCCGACTGGTCCATCAGCAGCGGCGCCAGCGGATACTCGCGGCGGCGCGGCGCCTCGAACACATTGCCGCCGTCGATCTTGCGGCCCTGCAGGTTGCCGGCCTTGCCGGAGACGCCGAGCTCGTACTCGGCCTTGTCGTAGAACGGCTCGAGCTCTGCGTAGCTCATGGGCCAGTCGACGAGCGAGGAGTCCGGCGGGATCGCCGCAGCGCCGTAGCGCTCGATCGTCTGGCTGCGCACCCGGAAATCATTCTCGTGCATGCGCCACGACAACGTGCCGTAGTGCACGGTGCCGCCGCCCGCCTGGTTGCCGTAGTTGAGCGAGTTGAGCGGATGCGCGGTCGCCTTGTCGTTCGGGCGCCAGGTGACGGGTTGGCGCTTCGGATCGGGGCGCAGATCCTGGCGCTGGAAGTAGCGCAGCTCGTCATGCGGCTCGAAATCCGCGGTCTTGAGGCGCGGGCCGCGCTCGAGCCCGATGACCTTCATGCCCGATTTGGCGAGCTCGGCCGCGAGCACGCCGCCGGCCGCGCCCACGCCCACGATGACGACGTCGGTCTTGGTGATAGCCATGGCTCAGCCCCTCTTCGTGTTGTCGGCGCGCGACTGCAGCCCGACGATGGGCGCGCGCGTGAACGCCTCGCGGCTGCGCATATCGGCCTCCGTGAAGACCGGCTGGGCGCCCGGGAAATTCACCTGCCGCCAGCCTGCGAAATCGCGGTTGCCGCCGTAGACCGGGTCGGCGAACAGGCCCTCCATGGTGTGCGTGCGCACCGTGTTGAAGAAAACTTGCGCGGAGGGCCACACGAAACCGGTCGCCCTGCCGTGCTCGAGCGCGCCGATGACGTCGTCCTGCCTCGCGGCGTCGAGATCGGCGAACGCCTTGCCGTGCGCCGCTTTGCAATACGCGTCGAGCTGCGCGAGGCCGCGCCGGTAGAAATCCTGCTGATCCGCGTAGGCGCCGGCGAGCGCGAGATCGATGTAGTTGAGCACGCCCGCCTCGGTCGCGCCCGGCTTGTCGGGCCCCGCCGGCCACAGCCGCTCGGTGAAGGCCGCCATGGTGGCGGCGTCGTCGTCGTTGAAGAAGGCGCCGTGGCCTTCCAGCGGGCCCATCGGCTGCGCCGCCGCCGGCGGCGCCATATGGGTGTGGTCTTGCCTGTGATCCTGCGCGCGTGCCTCGCTCGCGAGGCCGGCGCCTGCCGCGGCGATCGCGGCGCCGACCAGGAAGGCGCGGCGCGTGTCGTCGGGTTTGTCGTGTGGCTTGGTCATGTGTCCTCCCTCGGCATTCTTGGATGGGATCGTCGTCCCCTGCCGTGCACGCTCAGCCTGCGCCGGCGCAAGCGCGCCCGCAAGACGGTGCGGCGCAGGTGATGCAGCCGCCCCACTATCCGAGTAGCGGCGGCTCGCTGGGTCGCACCGGCCGCATGGCCATGACGCGCTGCTCACCGTATGATCGCCGTGAGCAGCGAATGGGGAATAGCGAATGGGGATAGGTACGCTGCCTTCTTCTATTCTTCTATTCGCCACTCGCTACTCTCCATTCGCCCTGGGGAGGAAAGGCATGTTCAACCGCAGAACGTTCTTGTCCGCTGCCGCCGGCAGCATCGCGACCTCCGGGCTCGCATCGGCGCAGCAGTCGGCGCCCAAGGCCGCGCTCTACGCGAATGTCGGCGCCGAGCTGACGCATTACGACGTCGATGTCGACAAAGCCGAGCTGACCAAGCGCGAGACCGTGACGCTGCCGGCCGGCGTGCAATATGCCTGGCCGCATGCGTCGCGCCGCTACCTCTATGTGGCGACGTCGAGCAGCGCGTCCGGCTACGGCACCGCCGGTACCGAGCATCATGTCACGGCACTCGCGATCGACCCGGCGACGGGTGCGCTGAGCCGCCACGGCGCCTCGATTCGACTGCCGACGCGACCGATCCACGTCAGCCTCGATATTCCCTCCGAGCACATCCTGGTGGCGTTCAACAATCCGAGCGCAGTGCGCGTCTATCGCATCAACGAGGACTTCACGCCGGGCGAGGAGGTCGCGCAGCCGGGCCCGCTCGACACCGGCATCTTCGCCCATCAGGTGCGGGTCACGCCTGACAACCGGCTCGCCATCCTGGTGACGCGCGGCAACGAAGGCACGCCGACCAAACCCGAGGATCCCGGCGCGCTGAAGGTGTTCAATTACAAGGACGGCGTCCTGTCGAACGAGGTCTCGGTCGCGCCGAACGGCGGCAAGAATTTCGGCCCGCGTCACCTCGACTTCCACCCGACCAAGCCATGGATGTACGTGTCGATCGAGACGCAGAACAGGTTGGACATGTACCGGATGGAACCCGGTCGGATCGGGCCCGACATCGCGTTCACGGCCGAGGCGCTGGCCGAACCGAACAACATCCGCGCGCGCCAGGCCGCGGGCGCCGTCCACGTCCATCCCAATGGCCGATTCGTCTATAACGCCAATCGTGCCGAGGCTACGGGCGAGTACAAGGGCAGGCAGGTGTTCAAGGGCGGCGAGAACAGTATTGTGGTCTACGCCATCGACCAGGCCACCGGCCAACCGACGCCGATCCAGCACGCCGACACCCGCAAGATCCACCCGCGCACCTTCCACATACATCCGAGCGCGCGCCTCATGGTGGCCCAGCACAATCTGCCGGTCGACGTGCGCGACGGCGACGCGGTCAAGACGGTCGCGGCCGGTCTGTCGGTTTTTCGCATGGGCGACGACGGCAAGCTGACCTTCGTGCGCACCTACGACGTCGATGTCGGCGACAAGACGATGTTCTGGATGGGCATGGTGCCGCTGCCGGGGTGAGCTCCGGCAACGCGCACTACGTCATGGCCGGGCTTGTCCCGGCCAGCCACGTCTTTGCCGCGAGGCAGCAAGACGTGGATGCCCGGCCTTCGCCGGGCATGACGGGAAACCGTTCTATCCCAATATCGCCGGCAGCCAGGTCGCGATCGCCGGGAAGATGATGATCAGCACCAGCAGGATCAGGCTCATCGCAATATAGGGCACGACGGCGCGGAAGATGTGCCCCATGGTGACGCTCGCCGGCGCGACGCCGCGCATGGTCATCAGCAGCAAGCCGTGCGGCGGCAGCAGCAGGCCGAGCTGCATGCAGATGAGATAGAGGACGCCGAACCAGACGAGGTCGATGTCGAGCTTCTGCACGATCGGCATGAACACCGGCAGCGTGATCAACATCATGCTGACCTGGTCGACGAAAATGCCGAGGAAGATGAGCAGCAGCATCATGCCGGCGAGGATCGCGAACGGCGAGAGGTTGCCGCTGAAAACCGTGGTGACGATGCCCTCGGTGGCGCCTGAGAAGCTCAGGATCTGGGAGAAGGTGGTGGCGCCGAGGATGATGAACAGGATCATCGCCGAGATGCCGACGGTGCCGCGCAGCGCCTTGGCGAGTGCCGTGAGGGTGAGCGCGCGATAGGCGGCCGCCAGCCCCATGGTGGCGATGGCGCCGAGCGCGGCCGACTCGGTCGGGGTCGCGAAGCCGCCCGACATGGCGCCGACCACGACGACGAAGATCGAGACCAGCGGCAGCACGTAGCGAAACAGGAGGTCGAAGCGCGCCCAGCCGGTACGTTCCTCGATCGGCGAGGCCGGGGCGAGCGATGGATCGGCGCGCACCCGCATGATGATGTAGCCGACGAAGGCGACGCTGAGGATCAGCCCGGGCACGACGCCGCCGATCAAGAGCTTCGAGATCGAGATGCCCGAGAGGCTGCCGAGCAGCACCGTGAGAGCCGAGGGTGGGATCAGCATGTCGACCGCGCCGATCGCCATGATCGGGCCGGTCGCCATCACGGGATCGTAGCCGCGCGCCAGCATCACGGGCAGCATCAGCGAGCCGAGCATCGCGGTGGTCGCAATGGTCGAGCCCGAGATCGCCGAGAACACCGTGCCGGCGACCACGGCGACGACCGCCAGCCGCCCGGGCACCTGGCGGATCAGCCGCTCGATGCCGTCGATCACCTTGATGGCGAGACCGGTGTGAAACAGCACCTCGCCCATGAGGATGAACAGCGGGATCGGCGTGAGCGAGAAGTTGGTCACGCTCGCGGCGCTGTTGCGCACCAGCTGAGCGAGGCCCGGCTCGCCGCCGAGAAACAGGATCGCGCCGATGAGGTTGATGGCGATGAACGAGAACGCGACCGGCATGCCGATGAACAGGAGCACGGTCGATCCGCCGAGCAGCAGCAGTGCGGCGATCTGCCAGCTCATAGGCGTCCTCCGCCGCTCACGACGCCGACACCGCGTCGTCGCGCGGTCTCCGCTCGGCATGCGCGAGCCGGTGCATGCGGAAGATGAACTCGACGGTGAGCAGCACGAACGCGATCGGCATCGGGAGGAGCAGCCACCACTCGGGCATGATCAGCGTCTTGATCGACAGCGAGCCGTTGGCGAGGCTGTCGGCGACGACGCGGATGCCGTAGCGCACGAAAAAGAGGCAGCAGACGACGCCGAGGATGTCGCCGACCCATTCGAGCAGCCAGCCGACGCGCAGCGGCAGCGCGCGCAGCAGGATGTCGATGCGGATGTGCTGGCTCTGCCGCAGCAGTCCGGGCGCCGCCAGCAGCGTGATCAGATAGAGGATGTCCTCGGAAAGCTCGTTGCTCGGCGGAATGCCGCCGAGCCCGACGTTGCGCAGCAGCACGTCGGCGCCGATCATCAGCGTCATGACGAAAAGGAGGACGCACGCGACGGCGAACATGCCGTCAAGCAGCCGTCCGTACCATTTAGAAAGTGCCTGCATGAAAGCCGCTTGCTCCGGCAGTAGTGCCCCCTCGCGCGGGAAGCGCGTGGTGGGGAGGAGTCGGGGGTGGGGGCGCCGCTTGCTCGAACATTTGTAGACTTGCCCCTCCCGCGCGCTTCGCGCGTATCCCTCCCCCGCAAGCGGGGGAGGGGAAGGAAAGAGCTACTTCGCCTTCGAGAACAGCGCCTTCAGCTTCGAGCCGTTCTGCGGGCTCTGGCGGACCACGCCGTCCCAGCCGGCCTGGTAGGCTTTCGCCAGATAGGCCGCCGCCGCGGCATCGTCGAGCTTGATCGTCTGGATGCCGGAGGCGGCCTGGCGATCGGTCTCCTTCTTGTTCTCCGCCGCGAACACCGCGAAGGCCTCGGCCTCGCCGGCTTCTCCCGCCTTGCGCAGCACGTTCTTCTGCGCCTCGGTGAGCTTGTCCCACGTCGTCTTGTTGACCAGCACCGAGACCTCGGCGGTGTAGAAGCCGGGATCGACGCGGTACTTGGTCTTCTCGTTCCAGCCGAGGTCGAACACGCCGGTGATCGGCCAGCCGTAGCCGTCGACGACGCCGCGCTCGAGCGCGGTGTAGACCTCGCCCGGCGCCGTCTGCACCACGGTCGCGCCGAGCGCCTGGAAGAAGTCGCGATAGACCGGCGTGATGCGCAGCTTGAGGCCGGTGAGATCGGGCTTGCTGATCGGCTTGTTGAGGTAGAGGTGGAACGGATTGTTGTCGACCAGGCGGGCGAGGAAGATCGCGTTCATCTTCTGCGCATAGAGCTGCGCCATGAGCTCGTAGCCGCCGTTCCGGCGCAGCTCCGCCATCGGCTGCTCGGTGAGCTTCCAGGCGTCGGCCTCGGGCATCACGTTGGTGTAGAAGGCGCCGGTCGAGTTGGCGATGTCGACCACGCCGCTTTTGAGCGCATTGCCGACCTCGAAGGGCGGCATCGCCTTGGGGCCGCCGATATAGTTGATGTGGACGAGCCCCTTGCCGTCCTTGTTGACCCGCTCGATGAAGCGCTCGAACGGCCGCGAATAGGTCGTGTTCTCGGCGAAGGCCGTGATCGCCTTGAGCGTCACCTCCTGCGCGGACGCCGTGCCGGCGAGAGCGGCAAGCGCCGCAGCCGCAAAGACGAGCTTCATCTGATGATCCCCCGGGCCTTGGCAGATTCCGCCGTCCGCGACGACGGTCGCTTTGCCGGAGCCGATGATAGTTGCGCGCCCGCGGAGCGCCAAGCCGCGGACGCCGCCACCATTCGCCGCGCTAGGGGCGTCCTCCGCCGGCCGCATTGTGCCCCCGTCTTGCAATGCGGCCTCGTTGCGGGCATCTTGACTCGCGCCCGGTCTGAACTCATTGATCTAAATAATGAAATCCAACGGCTGCCGACCGATCGCGCGGCCGCGTCATCGACGAGGAAGCCATGCTCGACCTGCCTGAAGGCGCGCCCGACCTCAAGGAGATCCTGATCCAGTCCGACGCCATGCCGTGGCGGGAAAAGTCGCTCAAGGGCATCGCCGAGAAGATGCTGTGGCGCGACGAGAAGAGCGGCGCGTCGATCGCGCTGATCCGGTTCGCCAAGGGCGCCGGCATCCCGCAGCCGCACCTGCACGCCGCAAACCAGTTCATGTTCTGCCTCAGCGGCCGCTACGAGTACACCAAGACCGGCGTGGTGCTCACCGCCGGCAGCTTCTACTGCAATCCGAAGGGACACGTGCACGGCCCCGCGATCGCGCACGAGGACACGGTCGTAGTCGAGATTTATGACGGCCCGCACTATCCGCAGAAGCCGTCGTGGTACACCGACGAGCAGGATGCGCGCTGAGCGCGATGAGCTCCTCGCCCGATCGCGTCGCCATCGCCCCCGGCGAGCTCGTCGACTTCGTCCTCGCCATTCTCGCGTCGGTCGGCGTGCCTGAGCGTTCGGGCCGCCAAGTCGCCGAAGGACTCGTCTCCGCCGATTGCGAGGAGATCGAGTCGCACGGCGTGATGCTGCTGCCGATGTATGTCGATCGCATCGCAGCCGGCTCGGTCTCGCCGACGGCTACGGGCCACGTCGTCTCGGAGCACGGCGGCGCGATCGTGATCGACGCCGAGAACGCGCTTGGCCAGGTCACGTCCGCGACGGCGGTCGAGCTCGTAGTTGCGCGGGCGCGCGAGCACGCGCTCGGCGCGGTCGCAGTGCGCAACGGATTTCACTTCGGCACGGCGGGCCGCTGGGCGGCCGAGATCGCGCGCGCCGGCTGCATCGGCATGGCGCTGTCGAACACGCGGCCGCTGATGCCGGCGCCGGGCGGCGCCGAGCGCCTCGTCGGCAACAACCCGATCGCCATCGCGGTACCGGGCGCGGACGCGCCGATCGTGCTCGATCTCGCCACCAGCGCGACCGCCATGGGCAAGATCCGTCTCGCCCAGGCGCGCGGCGAGAAGCTGCCCGCGGGCTGGGCGAGCGATGGCCAGGGCGTGCCGACCACCGATCCGACCACGGCCATCAAGGGCATGCTGCTGCCGGCCGCCGGTCCCAAGGGGTTCGGCCTTGCGGTGATGATCGATTTTCTGTGCGGCGGCCTCTCGGCCGGCGGCATGGGCGACAAGGTGATGCCGCTCTATGGCGACGCGGCCGTGCCCTACGACTGCGCGCATTTCTTTCTCGCCATCGACGTCGGCGCGTTTCGACCGCCGCAGGATTTCGCCGCGGCGATCGGCACCTTCGCGCAGCGGGTGCGGTCGTCGCGGCCGGCGGCCGGGACCGATGCCGTGATGATGCCGGGCGATGCCGCCGCCCGCGCCGCCGCGCGTAACCGGGCGACCTGTCGCGTCGCGGCGGTGACGGCCGCGGCATTGCGCAAGCTCGCCGAGCGTCTCAAGGTGGATGTCCCTGCCGCGCTCAAAGCCTGACCACGAGGATCCCGATGCCGAAGAAACAGATCGTGTCGCCGAAAATCCGCCAGCCCAACGGCCACTTCTCGCACGCCACCGCGATCGCGGCGCGCGGCACGCTGGTCTTTCTCTCCGGCATGACCTCGCGCCGCGTCGACGGCACCATCGCGGGCATCGGCGACATCGAGGCGCAGACCCGCCAGGTGTGCGAGAACCTCAAGGCCGCCGTGGAGGAGGCGGGCGGCACGCTCGACGACGTGTGCCGGGTCGACGTCTACGTGCGCAACATGGAGCACTTCGAGACCATCCACAAAGTGAGGCGCGAGTATTTCAAGCCGCCGGCGCCCGCCTCGACCATGGTCGAGGTCTGCAAGATGACATCGCCCGAGTACCTGATCGAGATCAACGCGATCGCGGTGCTGCCGGATGAATAGAGCTTGGGTGCCAACGCCGTCATGGCCGGGCTTGTCCAGGCTTGTCCCGGCCATCCACGTCTTCGCACCACAGTAAGACGTGGATGCGCGGGTCAAGCCCGCGCATCATGGTTCTCTCGTACGAGGTGCGGCTCGGCAGCCTCTTGCGCCACGCGGTGCCCGCTGCAAGAGTTTCCTCATCGATCGAAGCCCGCGAAAGGACCGAGGATGTCGCCAGCACGCTCCACGCTCATCGCCTTTGCGCTGCTCGCCGCGGCTGCCGCACTGGCGCCCGCGCGAGCGCAGACCAAGGTGACGTTCTCGCTCGATTTCCGCGCCCTCGGCCGCCATGCCGCCTGGTACGTGGCGCTCGACAAGGGCTACTACAGGCAGGCCGGGCTCGACGTGACGATCATCCCGAGCCAGGGCACCGCGCAGGCGATCCAGAGTCTCGAGTCCGGCGCCGTGCAATACGCCTTCTCGGATGTGGCGGGCCTCGTCGCGGCGCACGCCAACGGCGGCTCGACCGCCAAGATGGTGGCGGTGATCTACCAGAAGGCGCCCTACGCGATCTTCTCGCTGCGCTCGGGCGCCAACGTGACGCGGCCCGAGCAACTCGAGAACCTGGAGATTGCGAGCGGCGCCGGCAGCTTCACCCAGAAAGTGATCGACGCCTTCATGACCGAGCGCGGGCTGAAACCCTCGACGGTGAAATACGTCAATATCGATCCGGCGGCGCGCGTCGGCATGCTGGTGGCGAAGAAGGTGCCCGCGATCGAGACCTTCGCGATGTCTCAGCCGGGCGTCATCAAGGCGGCGGAGCCGAACGACGCGCAGATGTTCCTGTTCGCGGACCACGGGCTGAAGCTCTATTCGAACGGGATTCTCGTCCGGGGCGATTACCTCAAGAGCAATGCGGCGCAAGTGAAGGCTTTCGTGCAAGCTTCGCTGCAGGGCTGGCGCGACACCATCGAGGATCCGGCGGCGGCTGCCGCGATCGTCGCCAAGTACGTCAAGGGGATCGATCCGGGGGTGGCCGCGGCCGAGATCAAGATCGTCAACGATCTCGTCGTCACGCCCGACACCAAAGCCAAGGGCCTGGGCATCATCGACCCCGCCATCATGGCGGCGAGCGTCGACCTGATTGCCAGGAGCACCAAGCCGGTCGCCGCGGCGGACGTCTACGACACGAGCTTCCTGCCGCAGCCGCCGATCAAGCCATGACGGCGCTCGCGGCGGCCGGCCGTGATGAGGCGGCGGCCGCATCGTTCGGGCGGCTCACCGACGTCCGCAAGGTCTTCGCCGGCGCCTCCGGCACCGGCGAGATCGTCGCGCTCGAGAAGGTCTCTTACGATCTGCGCCGCGGCGAGCTGGTGTCGTTTCTCGGCCCGAGCGGCTGCGGCAAGACCACGCTGCTGCGCATCGTCGCCGGCATGACGCGCGCGAGCGGCGGCCGAATCGAGATGCGCGGCCGCGAGGTCGTGGGGCCGCAGGAGGATTTCGGCTTCGTCTTCCAGAGCCCGACCTTGCTGCCCTGGCGCAGCGTGCTCGGCAACGTGCTCTTTCCGATGGAGATCCTCGGCCGCAGCGACGAGGCTGCGCGCAGACGCGCGCTCGAGCTGCTCGAGCTCGTCGGCCTCAAGGGTTTCGCGCGGCATCGTCCACATCAGTTATCCGGCGGCATGAAGCAGCGCGTGGCGCTCTGCCGCGCGCTGATCCATGCGCCCTCGCTGCTGCTGATGGACGAGCCGTTCGGCGCCCTCGACGAGCTCACCCGCATGGAGATGCAGGACCTGCTGCTCGACATCCGGCGCGTGTCGGGCGCGACCGTGCTGTTCGTCACCCACAGCATCGCCGAAGCGGTCTATCTCGCCGACGAGGTGCTGGTGTTCAGCCCGCGCCCTGGCCGCGTCGTCGACCGTATCCGCACCGACCTCGCCTATCCGCGCAACCCGGCGATGCGTTACGCGCCGGAGTTCACCGCGCTCGAGCGCCGCGCCGGCGCCGGCCTCGGGGTCGTGCATGGGTAGATTTGCGCGCATCGTGCTGCCGGTGCTCGGCCTCGTGCTGCTGGGCGTCGCCTGGCATGTCTATGTCGTGGCCTTCCACGTGCCGACGGCGGTGCTGCCGCGGCCGGGGCTGGTCGGCGGCGCGATCGTGGACAACTGGCGTCTGCTCGTGTCCGAGGGCCGGATCACGCTGCTGGAGAGCCTGTATGGCTTCCTGCTCGCCTTCGCGCTCGGCGTGCCGCTCGCCGTGATGATCGCCGCCTCGCCCACCCTCAACCTTATGTTTTATCCGCTGCTGATCGCGACCCAGTCGGTGCCCAAGGTCGCGCTCGCGCCGCTCATCCTGGTGTGGCTCGGCATGGGCATGGAGTCGAAGCTCGCGATCGCCTGGATGGTCGCGTTCTTTCCGATCGTGGTCGACACCGCGACCGGCCTGCGCAACACGCCCCCCGACTTCATCGACCTCGCGACCGCGGTGCGCGCCAGCGGCTGGCAGACCTTCTGGAAGATCCGCTTTCCGGCGGCGCTGCCGTTCGTGATGTCGGGCAGCAAGGTCGCGATCACGCTGGCGGTGATCGGCGCCGTGATCGGCGAGTTCGTCGGCGCCAACGACGGGCTCGGTAACCTGCTGTTGGTCGCCAACTCGCAGGTGAACGAGCCGCTCGCCTATGCGGCCCTGTTCGCGCTGGCGGTGCTGGGGATCGGCCTCTATGCAGCGGTGGTGGCGGTCGATCTCGCGCTATCGCCTTGGTTCGGCGCGGCCGCGCACGGGTGACCGTCGGCGCCCATCTACTGCTGCGTGCGGCCTTCGCTCATCACGATACGGATGAGATCGGCGGCATTGCGCGCGCCGATCTTCTGCATCAGGTGGGCGCGGTGCACCTCGATGGTGCGCGGGCTGATGCCGAGCTTGCGGCCGGCCTCCTTGTTGGAGGCACCGTTGACGATCTCGCCGAGCACGTCCTGCTCGCGCCGGCTCAGCGGCTCGCGTCCGGGGAAGTAGAACCGCCGTGAATCGCGGGCGGCCTCGCCCTCTTCCCGCTCCGTCCGCGCCTCGATCGCGGCTTCGACCCGCGCGATCACGTCGCTGCCGCGGAAAGGCTTCTCGATGAAGTCGAGCGCGCCGTTCTTGATGGCGTCGACCGCCATGGCGATGTCGCCCTGGCCCGACATCATGAAGATCGGAACCGGGTAATCCTGCGCGTTGAGCTGCTTGAGAATGTCGAGGCCGGATTTGCCGGGGATGTGCACGTCCAGAATGATGCACACCGGCGTACCGATGCGTGCAGCCGCCACGAGGGCGGCGCCATCGGCAAAACATGTTACCTGGTAGCCCGCGCGCGTGAACACCGCCGACAAGGTGGTGCGCACCGCCGGATCGTCGTCGACGATGTAAACTTCGCCCGTCGCCATGGTCAGGGCCGCCATCAGCCGTTCCTACCCCAGCCGGGTAGTCTATCAGCCGAAATAGTGAAGATTTCCACAGCGAGCAAGACGGGACGTACAACCCTGCGGAGGTACGTGGGTCGCGGGTTGTGATGTCGAGCAAGATTCAATTCACCAATCGATCGGAATTGGCGTCTTTGATGATCGGCCACCATTTGGCGATCTCGACCTTGTGGAAGGCGGCGCGCGCCGCCGGATTGGGCTGATCCGTTGCGGCTACCCCTCGGAGCGGCGCGATGGTGGTGTCGGCTCGGTCGAACGGCCAGAGGACACACCGCCGCAGCACCAGGGGCGCAGGATTCTTTTTCGGCCATCGGAACGCAATCGGCCAATCCGGGTTCACGTCAAGGATCGAACCCATGCCGGGAGGGTGCGATGCAGCCCAGTTGGACATTTCCGATCCCCCAGACCATGCAGCAACACCGCGGCTCGCAGGTGCAGCGGCTCGCTGCCCGGAAATCGGCCGAAGAGGCCGCGGCGGCGGATAGCGCCAATCCGTTGGCGAACGGGCCTTCGCGCGACGTCGCGAAGGCGAGCGCAACGGAGCTGCAAATGCGCTAGTGCTTGTGGGCCTGCACCAGATAGCCGACGATCGTTTCCTCGCCGAGCGCCTTGCAGGCTTCCAAACGGTGCAGCCCCTCGACCAGGACGAAGCGGTTGCCGTCGCGACGTACATGGATCGGCGTCTGCTGCCCGTTTTCCAGAATGCTCTGGGCAAGCGCCTGCACGGTCGCCGGCTTGAGCGTCGCGCGGCGCTTCACCGGCACGTAGATTTCCGCGATCGGAATCTTTTCGCGCTTGAGCATGGCTCGCTGCCTCCAGCACGCTGAGCTGAGACTACTCGTCATGGTCGGGGTTTGTCCCGGCCATCCACGTTTTTCTTCGCGGCAGCAAGACATGGATGCCGGGCATTTGCCGGCCATGACGGTGGTTACCGTCGCGCCGGACTCAATCGTCGGTCCATCCGTAGACGGCGCGCGCTGCCGCGAACGAAACATAGCCCTTCTTGATGTCCTCGCGCAGCGACGCACGGTCGCGCCGGCGCGGATCGCCGAAGCCGCCGCCCCCGCCCGTGTCGATGCGCACCCGGTCGCCCGCCTTGAGTTGCACTGCGTCCTTGAGCGCATGCCGCGTCGTGCCGTCGGGGGCCTCGATAGTGACATTCCCGGCCTCGGCATCATGGCCGCCATGCATGCCCCAGGCCGGACATAGCGTGCGCTCGAACCGCGTCGACATCCGGCACGGCGCCAGCATCAGGTAGCGCCGCGTGAGCCCGAGGCCGCCGCGAAACTCGCCGGCGCCGCCCGAATCGGCCCGCAGCTCGAAGCCCTCGATCATGAACGGATAGCTCGCCTCGTGCACCTCGATCGGGATCATGCGCGTATCGCCGTGGCACATGGTGCGGAACGGTCCCGGCCCGTCCTGCCCGGCGAGCGCGCCCCAGCCGCCGAAGCCGCTGTCGTGGCATTGCCAGAATGTGCCGCTCTCGGGCCGCCGGCCCGCAAAGGCGAGCGTCGCGAAAGTGCCGTAGTGGCCGCCGGCGACGCGCTCGGGCAGCGCCGGGCCGAGCGCGCGGATGACGAGATCGATCAGGGTCGGCAGCGCCGAATTGTACGAGCCCATCGGCGCCGTCGGCCGCGCGCTCACGATCGTGCCTTCCGGCAGCACCAGCTTGAGCGGACGGAATGTGCCCTCGTTGGCGTCGCCTTCGGGAAGGATCAGATAGCGGAACGCGAGCCGCGACACGGTCTCGCCGCCGCCGTAGCGTCCGCAGTTCATCGGCGCATTGACCTCGCGTGGCAACTCGCTGAGATCGACCGTCATCTCGTCGCCGGCGACGATCACGGTGATTTTGCAGGGGAGGGAGCCCGGATTGAGGCCGTCATCGTCGAGCACGGCTTCCGCCGCATAGGTCCCGTCCGGAATGGCGCGGATGGCGGCGCGCGCCGCCGCCTCCGACTGATCCCAGATGGTCGCGAGGGCGGCGCGGAAGGTCCCGACGCCGTAGCGGCCGGCGAGGGTCGCCACCTCGTCGCGCCCCATCAGGCAGCCGCCGATCTGCGAGTTGATGTCGCCCATCATCTCGACCGGGAAGCGCGTGTTGTGCTCGACCATCCGGTAGATTTCCCGCACCGGCTCGCCGCGCGACCGCAGCTTCACGGTGCGGAACTGGATGCCTTCCTGGAAGATGTCGGTCGCGAACTTCGAGGTCGAGCCGATGTCGCGGCCGCCGACGTCGATCCAATGCATCACCACGACCATGAAGCCGATCAGCGTCGAGCGGCCCTCGTCGTCCGGCGCGTTGTCCCGCACGTCGTCCCGCACATGGATCGGCGTGTACATCGCCATGTTGTTGAGGTGCTGACCGATCACGCCCGCATAGTTGTTGATGATGATGTCACCCTCATTGAGGTCGTCCGCGCCATAGAGATCGAGCCCGTCCTGGATCGCGGCGCGCATCACGTCTGCGACGAACACCGGCATGGCGGCGGTGCATTGGCAGACGAGGTCGCCGCGATGGTCGACGATGCCGACCGCATAATCCTTGTACTCGTAGATGTACGGGCTGAACGCCGTGCGGGTGATGTTGACATCGACCTCGTCGGCGATCGCGACCAGGCGCCGCCGGATCACCTCGACGGTGACGGGATCGAGCGCCGTCTCACGCGCGACAGTCAATGTCGATCTCCTTGAGCTTGCCGACCGTGAAGCTATCGCGCGGCCCGATCAGCGTGCTCGAGCCGTATTCCTCGATCAATGCGGGGCCGCCGCCGGCGTATCCGACCGGCAGCGCGTAGCGGTCGAGGATCGTCGCCTCGAGGAAACGGTCTTCCTCGAGATAGAAGATCGGCCGCCGGCGCGGGCCGCCCGTGCCGGCATGATGGTCGCGGTCGACGAGGCGCGCGAGCTCGGGCCGCGCCATGTGCAGCGTCGCGAGCGAGTGCAGCACCACGAGCTGCGCGTCCGCCGCCGCATTGGCATGGCCGTAGCGCCGCAGATATTCGGCGTCGAATTTGGCCCGCAGCGCCGCCGCATCGGCATCCGGCGGCAGTGCGATCTTGAGCGAGTGCTGCTGGCCTCGGTAGCGAATTTCGGCCTCGCGCTCGAACGTGATCTCGCCCCTGCCGAACTCGCGCCGCAACGCGGCGCCGCCTTCGGCCTCGAGTTCAGCGTAGATCGCGAGCGCCTGGCCCATCGTCTCGTCGTCGAGCCGCGCCACGCAGGTGCGCGCGGTATCGAGCCGCGGATCGGCGAGCAGCATGCCCATGGCCGAAAAGTTGCCTGGCTCCGGCGGAACGATCACACGCGGGATCTTCAAGGCGCGGGCCAATTCGGTGCCGTGCAGCGGGCCGCCGCCGCCATAGCAGAACAGGACGAAATCACGCGGGTCGTAGCCGCGCGCGATCGATATTTTCTTGATGATCGACGACATCGTCAGGTTGGCGATCGTCAGCACGCCCGTGGCGGCGCGCGTCACCGCATCGGCGCCCCTGTATCCGAGCGGCGCCGCGATGCGTTGCGTCAGCGCGGCATTCGCCTTGTCGGGCGCAAGCGTCATCTCGCCGCCGAGGAAACGGCTCGCATCGAGCCGGCGGAGCGCGAGCTGGGCGTCGGTGACGGCCGGCTCCGCCCCGCCGCGGTCGTAGCAGGCGGGCCCCGGCATCGAGCCGGCGCTCTTCGGCCCGACATTGAGTCTTTTGAGATCATCGAGCCAGGCGATCGAGCCGCCGCCGATGCCCACTTCCAGAATGTCGATCACGTTGCCGCGGATCGGAAAGCCGGCATCCGGTCCGCCGACGTAATAGATCGACTCGACCGCATAGCGGCCGCGCTCGACCATGGCGCATTTCGCCGTGGTGCCGCCCATGTCGAAGGCGACCAGGTTGTCGATGCCGAGCGCGCTGCCGAACGCGGCGGCGCCGATGCAGCCGCCGACCGGGCCGGACTCGACCAGCGAGATCGGCTCGCGGCAGCCGCGTTCCGCCGAGATCACGCCGCCGTGCGAGCCCATCAGCAGCAACGAGCCGGTGAAACCGCCGCTGCGCAGCTCGGCATCGAAATCGGCGATGTAGCGGCTGACCTGTGGCCCCACATAGGCATTGGCCGCGACCGTGGCGGTGCGCTCGAACTCGTGCCACTCGCGGGTGAGCCCCGAGCCCGTCGTCACGAATACGCCAGGCAACAGTCGGCGCAGCTCGCTCGCGGCCGCCTGCTCGTGCGCCGGATTGACGTAGGAGTTGAGAAAGCTGATCGCCAGCGCCTCGACCTTCTCGTGGCGCAGCGTCTCGGCGAGGCCGGCAAGCGCGTCGATCGCGAGCGGCACGCGCGCATTTCCCGACGCCTCCATCCGCTCCTCGGCCTCGAGACGCAGCTCGCGCGGGATCAGCGGCGGCTCGCGATGGAAGCGCAGGTTGAACGGCTGCGTGCGGTTGCCGCGGCCGACTTCGAGGATGTCGCGGAATCCCTTGGTGGTGACGAGCGCGGTCCTGGCCCCGGCGCGCTGCAGCAGCGCGTTGATGACGAGGGTGGTGCCATGCTTGACGAAGCTCGCCTCGCGCGCGTCGAGCCGCGCCTTGCGGATGCAGTCGAAGATGGCCGCGCCGAGGTCGCCGTAAGTGGTGGGGCTCTTGGTGAACGCCACCGCGCCGCTCTCGACGTCGCAGGCGACGAGATCCGTGAAGGTGCCGCCGATGTCGACCGCGATGATGTAGGGCAAGTGATGACGCTCTAGGTTCGCAGGGTGAGCAAAGCGACGCGTGCCCACGCGGTGAGACGGTGGGCACGCTTCGCTTTTCCCACCCTACGGCTCGAGGCTGCGGAGATGGATTGATGCGGGCGATGCAGCATCATCGCCCTTCGGCGCGGATGCCAGCGCTCTTGATCACTTCGGCCCATTGGGTCGTGCGTTCCTCGAGCATCGCCTTGATCTGCGCGGGCGAGCCGATCTTCGGGTCGACGCCGGCCGTGCGCAGCTTCGCCTGGACATCGGCGGAATCGAGCGCCTTTGCGATCTCGTCGTGCATGCGCGTGACGATCTCCGCCGGCGTCCCCGCCGGACCGAACAGCGCGTAGGTGGTCGACGCATCGAAGTGGCCGAACCCGGCCTCCTCGACGGTCGGCACGCCGGGCAGATCGCGCGAGTGCGCGTCGCCCGCGACCGCGAGCGCGCGCACCTGTCCGACATTGATCTGCTGCAGCAGGCCCGGAATCGGCACGATCCAGAACGAGACGCGTCCCGCGATCATGTCGGTCACGGCCTGCGACATCACCCGGTAGGGCACGTGCACGGCCTTGATGCCGACCTGGCGGCTGAACATCGCGCCGTTGAGATGGCCGGGCGTGCCGTTGCCGACCGACACATAGGTCAATTCGCCCGGCTTCTGCTTGCCGAGCTCGACCAGCTCCTCGAGCGTCTTGACCGGGGACGATGCCGGAACCGTCACCGCCGCGCCGGTGGTGCCGATCAGGGCGACCGCCGCCAGATCCTTGCGCGGATCGTATTTGAGCGACGGATAAAGCGTGATGTTGGCCGGCAGCGAGCCGGAGGGGTCCGCCATGATGAAGGTGTAGCCGTCCGGCGCGGCGTGCACCGCGATGTCGGTCGCGATGGTGCCGCCGGCGCCCGGCCGGTTGTCGACGATCATCTGCTGGCCGAGCTGCTGGCCGACCTTGTCGAATACGATGCGGGTCACGATGTCGGTCACGCCCGACGCGCCGAACGGAACGATGATGCGCACGGGCCGGGTGGGCCAGTCGGCCGCGCGCGCTGCGCCGAGCGGCAGAAGCATCAGCGCGGCGACGAGGGCTCCGAGGCTCCGCAAGAACTTGCCGTGCATCTTTCCCCCCGCGCTTGACTATCTTTTTCTCGGGCGGACTTTACCGTTCGGTTGGGCTCGATCAACCCGGCATTTTGGGATGCGGGACCTGCGCGCCGGGCGGAAAAACACACTGTCCTTGGCGGCCTGCCTTCGATAGATTCGGCACACGAACGACAACAATGCCCAGGGCCTGGAATGACCAAATCCTACGTCGTCGGACGCCTCGACGAGTTCGACGAAGGCAGCCGCAAGGTGATTTCCTGCGACGGCACCGAGGTCGGCGTGTTCAAGATCGACGGCGAGCTGGTCGCCTGGCACAACCAATGCGCCCATCTGCAGGGGCCGGTATGCCAGGGTCGTATCTACGGCAAGGTCGAGGAGCCGGTCGACGCCAACGGTCACACCCGCATGCTGCAGTACAGCGAGACCGAGAAGCACATCGTCTGCCCCTGGCATGGCTGGGAGTTCAGCCTGAAGACCGGCAAGCATCCCGGCAATCCCAAGGCGGGCCTGCGCAAGGCGAAGCTCGAGGTGACCGACGGCCATGTCTATGTCGTCGTCTGACACCAAGCTCGCGAACGATCCCTATGCGTGGATCGACCGCTACGCCGCCGACCTGCACCAGGCGGCGCGCACGCTCGCGCGCGACGGCGAGGCGAGCCGCGTCTCCGACGAGGCGGTGGCGCAGCTGCTCACGGCCGCGATCCGCCTCTACTACATGAAATCGGACGGTGAGGAGCGCACCTTTGCGCCCGTCATTCGCGAGCAGGCCGATCCGTTGACCGCGACCGAGGTCCTGACCGCCGTGTCGGAGCTCTTGCGTGCCTTGCGTCTCGGCCCGATGGAGCTGGGACTCTGGTTCCGGCGCCGGCCCGACGGAACACTCGATCATATGGAGGAAAAGCCATGAACGCGCCCACGGCTTCCGTCCCGCACCTCATCTCGCCGCAGGAGGCGAGCGTCTTTGCCGACACCCGCGAGATCCTCGCCCATGCCAAGCGCGACGCGCGGCGGCGTAATTTCCAGGACATGCTGATCTGCGACATCGACGCCCATCACGTCGAGACCGTGTCGTGGAAGGAGATCATTCGCTTCATCGAGGATCCGGTGATCCGGCAGCAGGCCATCCACTTCATGAACGAGCGCGTCGGCGCGCCGCCCTACGGCCTCAACGGCGATATCGGCCTGCGCTATCAGAGCGTCGGCGGCCGCATCCCGCACCAGGACGGGCAGCGCGAGACCGTGACCGAGACCGACGTGCATCGCGACGTCACGCTCACGCGCCGGGCGATGGAGTCGCTCGCGATCGACTACATGGTGGTGTTTCCCACCCCGATGCTCTTTCTCGGCATGCATCCGCAGCCCGAGATGGAGGTGTGGCTCGCGCGCGCCTACAACAACTGGCTGATCGAAAGCGTGCTCGCCGCCGACGATCGCATCAAGACGCTCGCCTACATTCCGTTCAATACGCCGGTGGAGGCCGAGCGCGCCGTCGCCGATTTCGCCGGCCGCAAGGGCGTGATCGGCTTCTGCATCCCGTCGACGCGCTACAAGCCGGTGCACCACAACGACTACATGCGGCTCTATGCGATGATCCAGGAGACCGGCAAGCCGGTCGCATTCCACGCCGGCTATCACTGGAACGATCCTTCGCTCGCCACCATCAACCGCTTCGTCGGCATGCACGCGCTCGGCTTCGTATGGTGCAACCTCGTGCACATGACCAACTGGATCCTCAACGGCATTCCGGAGCGCTTCCCCAGGCTCAAGTCGATCTGGGTCGAGAGCGGGCTCGCCTGGGTGCCGTTCCTGATGCAGCGCCTCGACGATCAGTACATGATGCGCCCGTCCGAGGCGCCGCAGCTCAAGAAGCCCCCGAGCGAGTACATGCGCGAGAATTGCTGGTACACGACCCAGCCGATGGAGATCAGCAATCGCAAGGCGCTGCAATGCACCTTGGAGATGATCAACGCCGAGACTCAGCTGCTGTTCGCGTCCGACTGGCCGCATTTCGACTTCGATCTGCCGTCGACCATCTACGACCTGCCGTTCCTCTCCGAGCAGGCCAAGCGCAACATCCTCGGCCTCAACGCCGCCCGCATCTTCGGCCTCGACCCCACCCCGCGGAAGAAGCTGTGACCTTTCTTCTTTACCCTCCCCTCCAGGGGGAGGGTCGCATGTCTACGCGACAGCGCAGACGTGCGGGGTGGGGTGTCTGCTCGCGCACCGCCACCCCACCCCGGCTCAGCTCACTTCGTTCGCTTCGCCGACCCTCCGCCTTCATGGCAGGGTGGTCGGCGCCTCTGGCTCCCGCATGAATCCACCCCTCCTCGCCGGTCTGCGCGTCCTCGAGATGACGCAGGTGCTCTCCGGCCCATTCGGCGCGCAGATTCTCGCCGACCTCGGCGCCGACGTGATCAAGCTCGAGCCGCCGCGCGGCGATCTCGCGCGCGCCATGCAGCCGCATTTCGTCGGCGACGACAGCGTCTATTTCATCTCGCTCAACCGCAACAAGCGCAGCGTCGCGGTCGATCTCAAGCGGCCGGAAGGCGTCGCGCTGGTGCGGCGGCTCGCGGCGCGTTGCGACGTCGTCATCGAGAACAACCGGCCGGGCGTGCTCGACCGGCTCGGCCTCAAGGCCGACGATATCCGCAAGGAAAATCCGCGCCTCGTCTGGTGCGCGATCACCGGCTTCGGCCAGGACGGGCCCTATCGCGACAAGCCCGCCTACGACATGATCGTGCAGGCGCTGTCCGGCGGCATGAGCCTCACCGGCGAGCCCGGTGGCCCGCCGGTGCGTGCCGGCATCCCGATCGGCGACATCGCGGCCGGCATGTATGCGACGATCGCGATCCTCGCGGCGCTCAACCGCCGCAACGCGACCGGGCAGGGCGAGACGATCGACATCTCGATGCTCGACTGCCAGGCCGCGATGCTGACCTACCAGGCCGGCTATTTCCTGCACTCCGGCAAGGGGCCGGGCCGCCAGGGCAGCGGCCACGACTCGATCCCGGTCTATCGCCGCTTCACCGGCGGGGACGGCCAGGATTTCGTCATCTGCGCCCTCAGCGAAGCCAACTGGCAGGCGGTCTGTCGCGTGCTCGAGGAGCCGGCGCTCGCCGCCGATCCGCGCTTCGCGACCGCGCGCGATCGCTACCACAATCGCCTGCCATTGTGGGCGCATCTCGAGCAGGCGCTCAAGGCGCGCCCCGCGGCCGAGTGGGTCGCGCGACTCGAGGCCGAAAGCGTGCCGGTCGCGGTGGTCAACACGCTCGATCAGGTCGTCGCCGATCCGCAGATCCGCCACCGCGGCATGGTCACGGAACTCGCGGCGCCCGACGGCCGTCACGCGCGGGTCATGGGCAATCCGATGAAGTTCGCCGATGCGCCGGCGGCGGCGACGCGCTTTGCGCCGCGGCTGGGTGAGAATACGGCCGATGTGCTGCGGGAATTGCTCGCGTTGTCGACCGCTGAAATCGATGAGCTTGAGCGCAACCGCGTGGTCTCTTCACCCTCCCCTGCACGGGCGAGGGTCGGCGAAGCGAACGAAGTGAGCTGAGCCGGGGTGGGTTGGCGCGGCCTCGGCCACGCCACCCAACTCGCCGTCGCTTTGCTCAGCCGAGCGACCCTCCCCCTTCACGGGAGAGGGACAGCAAGTTCACGGCTTCTCCATTGCCGCCGCGATCAGGTCGCCCAGGCGCGCTGCCTTCATCGGCAGGCTGTTCACCGTGATGCCGAGCGGCCTCAGCGCGTCGTTGACGCCGCTCGCGATGGCGGCGGGCGCGCCGAGATAGCCCGACTCGCCCGAGCCCTTCTGGCCGAACACCGTGTGCGGCGAGGGCGTCTCGTGCTCCACGAGGTCGATCTCGGGCACTTCATGCGCCGACGGCAGCAGATAGTCCATGAAGCTCTGCGCCACCATCTGGCCCTGCGCGTCATAGGCGAATTCCTCGTACAGCGCGGCGCCGATGCCGTGTGCGATGCCGCCGAGCGTCATGCCGCGCACGATCTTCGGGTTGATCACCGTGCCGCAGTCGTGGCCGACCACGTAACGGCGGATCTCCGGCTTGCCGAGGTCGGGGTCGATCACGACCAGGAGCAGGTGGAATTCGAACGCGTAGCACGGATACATCTGCACCCGGCCGTCCGCGGTCGGCAGCGTGCCGCCGGTCGGCACCTGCATGATGTGCGAGACCGATAAGCCCGGCTCGAAGCCTGGCGGCAGCCGATGGAAATGCCGGTGCGCGATCGCCACCAGCTCGGCCCAGGTCCGCCGCTTTTCCGGCGCCGTACGGTCGACCACGTCGCCGTCGCGATAGACCGCGCGCGCGAGCGGAATGCCGAGATCATGCGCACCGATCGCGACGAGTCGAGCCTTGAGTGCCTCGGCGGCATGGAAAGCGGCGCCGCCCAGCATGATCGCCATGCGGCTGCCGACCGGCGAGTTGCTCGGCAGCGAGGCGATGGAATCCGGCCGGATCACGCGCACGCGCTCGGGGTCGACCTCCAGCACCTCGCCGACCACGGTGCCGACCATGGTCTCGTGGCCCTGGCCCGAGGAGGTCGTGTGCATCGCCGCCGTGATCGCGCCGCCGAGATCGATGCTGATGCGGCACGAGTCCATCCAGGTCGTGGTGGCGTTCTTCGGGTTGAGCAGCGGCTCGAACGACGAGTTGCCGCCGCTCGGCTCGAGACAGGCCGAGATGCCGATGCCGGCGAGCAATCCCTCGGCCCGCAGCCGGTCGCGCTCGGCGACGAGCTTGTCGTAGTCGGCGCGCGCCAGCACCTTGTCGATCACGGCATGATAGTCGCCGCTGTCGTAAGTGCTGCCGCTCGGGATCAGGTAGGGAAACTCCTCGTGCCGGATCAGGTTGCGCCGGCGCACCTCCAGCCGATCGAGGCCCAGACAATTCGCCACCTCCTCGATCGTGCGCTCGATCGCGTAGTTGGTCGGCGACTGGCCGAACGCGCGCACCGCCTCCTGCACGGTCTTGTTGCTCATGACTGCGATCGCGCGGTAGGCGACGCTCTTGATCCGATAGGGCCCGACGATCGCGCTGACCGGCTTGCCGAGCTGGAACGGCGAGCGGCCCGCATAGGCGCCGACATTGTCGAGCGCCCGCATCCTCATCGAGCGGATCACGCCGCGCCCGTCGAACGCGACCTCGACGTCGAAATTGCGCTCCGGCCCGTGCGCGTCGCCGCCGCGCATGTTTTCCAGGCGGTCCTCGATCAGCCGCACCGGAAAGCCGAGCCGCCGCGTGAGGTAGCCGACCAGAACCGTGTGCTTGATGCCGCGCTTGACGCCGTAGCTGCCGCCGACGTCGACGTCGTGATGCACGCGCACCGACGAGCCGGGGATCTTCAGCGCCGCCGCGATCTGGTCGGGATATTTCGGCATCTGGATCGAGGCGTAGACGTCGAGCACCTCGCGCCACGGATCCCACGCCGCCAGGACGCCGAAGGTCTCGACCGGAACGGTCGAGCTGCGTCCCCATTTCACAGTCAGCTTGAGATGATGCGGGCTGCCGGCAAAGTCCTGGTCGACGTCGCCCCACACGAAGCTCCTGTCGAGCAGGACGTTCGAGCCGTGCGCCGCGTGCACGAGTGGGGAGCCGGGTTTGTAGGCCTCCTCGCCGTCCAGCACGAACGGCAGCGTCTCGTACTCGACCGCGACCGCTTCGGCCGCGTCCTCGGCGAGCGCGCGGCTGTCGGCGACCACGGCCGCGACCCACTCGCCGGCATAGCGTGCGACGTCCACCGCGAGCGGCCGGCGCAGCGCTCCGGGGGTATCGAGACCCGACATCAGCGGCAGCGTTGCGGCCGCGAGCTCGGCCCCGTCAAGGACGTAGTGCACGCCCGGCTTCGCCAGCGCCGCGCTTTTGTCGATCGCGACGATCCGCGCCGCCGGATGCGGGCAGGTGACCACCGCGACATGTCGCGTGCCCGGCAGCGCGATATCGGCCGCGAAACGCCCCTTGCCGGCGACGAAGCGGCGGTCCTCGCGCACGCGGCGATCGGACGAGACGAAGCGGAAGCGGTGCGGCGCAGACATCTATCTCACTGGACTCCGTCATCCTGAGGCGCTCGCCCGAAGGGCGAGCCTCGAAGGGCGACCGGCCGGTTGGCGCCGCGCAGCCGCTCGGCGGCGAGCGCGACCGCCTCGACGATCTGCGCATAGCCGGTGCACCGACAGATATTGCCGGAGATCGCGTCGACGATCTCGTCGCGGGTCGGCGACGGATTGCCGGCGAGCAGTGCATGCGCGGCGAGGATCATCGCCGGGGTGCAATAGCCGCACTGCAGCCCGTGCGTTTCGCAGAAAGCGTCCTGCAGCACCGACAGCTCGCCCGGCGCCGGCGTCAGTCCCTCGATGGTGGTGATCGCATGGCCGTCGGCCTGCACGGCGAACATCAGGCACGAACGAACCGCAACGCCGTCGACCAGCACCGTGCAGGCGCCGCACACGCCGTGCTCGCAACCGGCATGCGCGCCGAGGAGTCCGAGCTTGTCGCGCAGACAATCGAGCAGGGTGGTGCGCGGCTCGACGTCGATGGGGTGGGTTTGGCCGTTGACTCGTAGGGTGGGCAAAATCGCGTTCGCGGCTCCATCCGCGTGGGCAACCGCGCCGATGCGATTTTGCCCGCGCGCTTGCGTATGAGCAGGCGCGGATGCCTTCCCTACGGCCTTCGCATCCTCGCACGCCTCCATTACCGCCCGGATCGCCAGGCTGCGCGCGACCCGGCGCCGATAATCCGCCGAAGCATGCAGGTCGGCCATCGGCGTGACCTCGGCCAGCGCGTCACCGACCGCGGGACGAACCGCATCGGCCGTCAATCGCGTGCCGACGAGCGCTTCCTCAGCCATCGCAAGCCGCAGCGGCACCTCGGTCGCGGCGCCGACGCCGATGGCGATGCGGACGCAGGTGCCATCCGGCGCGAGAGACACTTGCGCGGCCGCGGACACGAACGCGAAATCGCTCTTGCGCGCGTTGATCTCCTGAAATCCGACGCCGACGCGCTCGCGCCAGATGGGAAAGCGCACACCGGTGACAACCGCGCTCGGCGCCAGCGCCGTCACCATCGGCCCGAGGAAGAACTCGGCGGCGGCGATGTCGGCCGTCTGCTCGCCGTCGCGATAGGTGAGCGTGGCGCCGAGCGTGACCGCAACGAGCGCGATCTCGGCCGCCGCGTCCGCGTTGGCGAGCGATCCGCCGATGGTGCCGCGCGCGCGCGTCGCCGTATGGCCGACGAAGGGCAGGGCGCGCGCGAGCAGCGGCAGCATGGCGTGCACCAGCGGATGATGCTCGGCGGCGCGCTGCGATGTGGTCGCGCCGATCGCGATCGCGTCGCCATCCTCGCGCACATAGGCGAGGCCCGGCATGCGAGCGATGTCGACGAGGCGCGTCGGGCGCGCAAGGCGCATCGCCATCAGCGGCACCAGCGTCTGCCCGCCCGCGATCACGCGCGCGCCATCGTCGGCCGTGAGCAGCGCGCAGGCCTCATCGAGGCTGGCGGGTCGTGAATACGCGAAGGCGGCGGCTTTCATTTCGGACTGCGAAATCCCAACGGCCCGCGGGGCCGCGCAGCCGCATTAATCGGGGTCGCCGGCTTGCGGGTCAACCGGCAAATCGGTGGGCACGTGCGCGGTCTGCTCGCCGGCTCGATTCGCGTCCTCGGGCCGTCGTCAGCCGCCGGTGAGGCGGAAGATCAACCCGATCAGCGTCATGCCGATGGCGGCGGCACCAAGCGGCAGCAGCACCTCGACGGCCGCATCCCAACCCTCGACGCGGCCCTGCCCGGTCTCTACATCGCCGTGCCACCACTCCGCGAACGGCTTCCGCTCCGGATCGGCCTCGCCGGTCGTGACCTTGCCACGGGCGACCCGCCACATGATCCACGGGATCGCGGCGGCGACGGCGAACAATCCGCTCGCGACGAAGACCGCATATCCCGCATACTGGCCTTCGCTGCCGAAGAAGATCCACGCCGATATCATCATCCACGCCGCAAACACCGCCAATCCCACGTAGATCGCGGGATGCAGGCCATTGGATGTCCGATGATGATGGGGAGCCTCGTGATGGGCCATGCGCATTCTCCATGGTTGCGCTGGCGCCCACCTCCGCGAGATTCAACGGGTGGAACAGGTTATGTTTCCGGCCCGATTGACGCAGGGTCGTGCAACCGATGATGAGCGTACCGGTGGATGCCTCAGCGGGCGCCGACGCGACCGTCCGCGCGGTCGTCCGATATGCGGCGGATGTCCGTTTCGCGGCGCTGCCCGCCGATGCCGTGCACGCGTGCAAGCGCCGCCTTGCCGATACGCTCGCCTGCGGCATCGCCGCCTATGACGCCGAGCCGAGCCGGATCGCGCGGGCGCTCGCGTTGCGGACCGAGGCGGGTGAGGGCGCGCGCGTCCTCGGCACGGCGCGCCGCGCGCTGCCCGAGCTCGCGGCGTTCGCCAATGCCGCGATGGCGCGCTATCTCGATGGCAATGACTGCTTCCCGGGCGGCGGCGGGCATCCGAGCGGCGTGATCGCACCGGTGCTGGCGGCCGCGCAGGTCGCGGGCGCGGATGGGCGCGACGTCATCGCGGCGATCGTCGTCGGCTACGAGGTCCATCGTGCCATGCACGAGTCGCTGCGCCTGATGACGCGCGGGCTCGACCATGCGTTCTATCCGGCGGTCGCGGCGGCGGCCGCGACGGCCAAGATCCTGCGCCTCGACGCGGCGCAAATGGCCAATGCGATCTCGCTTGCGGTGACCCCCAATCTGCCGCTCGCGGTTACGCGGCGCGGGCAGCTCTCCATGTGGAAGGGCGTCGCCGAGGCGAATGGCGTGCGCAACGGCGTGTTCGCGGCGCTGCTGGCGCAGGCCGGCATGACGGGCCCGGAGCGACCGTTCGATGGCGCGCTTGGTTTGCGCGACCTGGCCGGTCCCGTCGACGTGGCCTGCCTGGGTCGCGCGCCGCTCGCCATCATGGCGGCCGACATGAAATTCTTCGTCACCGAATATCATTCGCAAGGGCCGCTCGCGGCGGCGCTGTCGCTCGGCGGCGGCCTCGACGTCGAGGAGGTCGCGGCGATCCATATCCGCACCTACGAGTTCGCCCATCGCGAGATCGGCTCGGGCGCCGAGAAATGGCGCCCGGCGACGCGCGAGACCGCCGATCACAGCCTGCCCTACATCGTCGCGGCCTCGCTGATCGACGGCGGCTTCAACGACGCGATCTTCGCGCCGGCGCGCTTTTCCGATCCACGCATTCTCGCGCTCGCCGACAAGATCACCGTCGCCGAGGATCCCGCGTTCACGCGGGCCTTTCCGGACAAATTCCCCTGCCACGTCGAGATCAGCCTGCGCGACGGCACGACGCGCGCCGCCGGCCTCGAGGTCCCGCACGGGCACCACGACGACCCGCTGACCGACGCGGAGGTCGCGACGAAATTCACCGCACTCGCCGGCCGCCAGATCGCCCCGCCTCGGCTGGCGCAGGCCTGGGAGCTGATCGAGCATTTCGAGCGCTGCGCCCGCATCGACGATCTATTCGATGCCTTGGCGGTGGGGCACGCCGACTAGCCGACCTTCGTGGCTGGTCGTTCAAGCCGATGCTCACATTTCTCACGCCGGCGATCAGCTTTCCCTCGCTCGCCCATGCGTTGATCGCCCCGGCGCTGTTTGTCGGATCGACGACCTTGGGGCGCCACGTCGCGACACCGAATATCGTCGGGCGGCGCCTTACCTTGAATCCGCACGGGGTTTTTCCTAGCTTGGCGTTCTGGACTTGGCTGTGGCGCCCGATCGGCGCATTTCTATCGGTACCTTTCCTGATTTTCGGCCTCATCTGCTCGTCGTCGACGAGGCGGAGCTACCGGAATGAAAGCGGAACTTTTCGTTGCGCGGGTGCGTTGGCTTGGGCGTTAGCGGGAGCTTGCAATGGCGACCACCAAAGATACAGCGGCGACCGTCGAGGATATTCAGCGCGACGTGCAGGCATTGCGCGACGATCTTGCGCGGCTCGCCGGACAGGTCAGCGAGCTCCTGAGCGCGAGTGGCGGTGAGGCCCTCGCCGGCATCAAGGAGCGGGTCCGCCGCATGCAAGACCAACTCGACGAGACCGTGTCGGACGTCAGTGAGCGCGGCCGCGAGGCCCTCACCGAGGTAGGTGATCATCTGAGCGATGCGCTGCAGGAATCGATCGAGCAGCATCCGCTCACGACGATCGCGCTGGCGGTGGGATTGGGTTTTCTCTTCGGCACGGCATGGCGCCGCTAGCGCGCGTTCCGGCGAAAGCCTGCCCCGCACTTTGAGGGGGGGTGGAGGCCAGCTCGCCGATGAGAACACGCGCAAGTGAACAAGTGTAGGCAGGCAGGGGGCCGTGTTCGACGCTTCGATCGCCAATCTCAAACACAAGATCGACCTCGCGCTGAAGTCGACGATCGGCGCCATCGTCGCGCTCGCGGCGGCGCTCGTTGCGCTGGGCTTCTTCTGCGCCGCCCTCTTCCTATGGCTCGAGACGCGCTACGGCGCCATCACGGCGACGCTCATCCTCGGCGGCATATTCGCCTTCCTCGCCCTGGTCGCGCTGATCGTCGTTCTCATCCTGCGCCGGAGCCCTCCGCCGCCGCCTCCGCCGGCGCGCAAGAGCGCCTGGTGGGCCGATCCGGCACTGCTCGCGACAGCCCTCGACATCACGAAAGTGCTTGGTCGCAAGCGCATCACCACCGCCGTGCTGGTTGGCGCATTCGTGCTCGGCGTCTTGCTCAATCGTGCGCCGCACAAGGATGGAGAAACGCCCGGCGATTAGGTGCAGTGCGCAATCTCCCGCGCGAGTCGCAGGTGGAACATTGCCTGCGAGCGCGCATTTACTGGCGGGGCGAGGATCAAGGGAGAGATCGATGCTCTCGACCATCCTGATCGTCATTCTGATCCTGCTGCTGATCGGCGCGTTGCCGACCTGGCCCTACAGCGCGAACTGGGGCTATGCCCCAGGTGGCGGCGTCGGGTTGCTGCTGGTGATCATCGTGATCCTGGCGCTGCTCGGAAGAGTGTAGCGCGTCTGCACGCTTCGGCGTGCGGGATCGTTCATTGCAATGCTGAGGGCTGCGATTCGGCTCGGCGGGCGCATCCGCCGAGCCGAATTCGTTGCGCTCATCTCGTCCGGATCGGCTCGCCGGTCTCGGCCATGCGCTTCTGGATGTCGGCGACGCTCCCGCCGGTCAGGTAGGACAGGTTCTTCGCCTCCTCCTTGAAGCGCGCCTGCAGCTGGTCGCGATAGGCGGCGGCGTTGAAGCAGGTGGCGGGCCCGCGCCAGGGATGACGCAGCACATAGCGGACCTGGAAGCTGTCGCGGTCATGTGTCTCCATCAGCGCGAGATCCTCCGGGAAATGGGCCGCGTCGTAGCGCACGTGCAGGCGCGTCACGTAGACGTCGGCGCCGCCGCGATAGCCGTAGTAGGGCGAATTGTCGTCGCTGCCGATCCAGCGGGCGCCGAGCTCGACCAGCTCCTTGTTGGTCATCGGCGCGCCTGCGCACGGGTCGCACCAGCCCATGTCCCAGGCGTATTCGGTGAACACGGCGCGCATGTCGGCGTCCTCGACCGCCTGGTCGAATGCCGCCTTGTAGATCTTGCCGAAGTCGTCCTTGACGTAGAGCGGCACGTCCATGCCGGTCTGCATCTTGACGGTGCGGTAGTTGGTCGCCTCGACCCGGCCGTTGCGGCCGAGCGCGTAGATGAGGAGGTCCTGCGGGCCGTTCGCGTTGACGGTGCCGAGCCGCAGCGGCAGCATGAACTTCGCGCTCTCGTAGCGCACCTGCAGCGGCCGTAGATAGGCGTGGCCCATCAGCTGCATGCGGCCGAGGTTCACCTTGGCGACGAAGAAATGCATGTCCTGCTTGATGTAGCTCGCAAGCACCGCGCCCGCGCCTGGCGGGATGCGGTAGCCGTTCTCGGTCAGCCAGGCGGCGAGGCCGTCGCTCTGCTGAGCGGAGAGGATCTGCACGTCGTACTCGCCGACGTCATAGCTCGCCTCGATGGTCACGCCATGGATAGCGCCGCGGTCCACTGGCCTCGTCGGCGCCGTCATCAGCGCCGGCCGTGCGGCCGACATCGCAACGCGTGGCTCCATCGTCATGCAGGGATCCGGATCGAAATATTCGACCAGCCGCGGCGCCGTGTAGGCGTCGATATGGTCGATCGTCTTCATCTCGACCACGCCGATCTGCTTGCGCTCGATGAAGGTCGGCACCGGGATGACGACCGCGAACTCGCGCGGCTCGCCCTCGTAGTCACTCGCCATCGTGATGGCGGTCTTGTTGCCGTCGCGGGCGAGCACCACCTTGGAGGACCTGTTGAACAGCTTGGCATCGGCCTGGGCGACGTAGAAGCCGCAGAACGCGAAAGCGGGGCCGACCTGCCAGACGAGCTGTGCCGCGATGGCGATCGCCGCGACGGTCGATTTCAGGCGCCGCCTGCGGTTGCGAGGATCCTTGCAAGGGGTCTTGGCTGTCATCAGGCTACTCCCTGGTGTTCCGGCGCGCGCCATGCGAACCGGCCGGCTGGAAAGAGGCGGTCGAGCAGAACGGTGAGCGGCGACAGCGCGATCAGCGCCATGTAGAGCGCGGGCCGCATCTGCCAGGAGAAGGCGAGCCAATAGGCGAGGAGCGCGACCGCGAGCGCGAACATGAAGCGGCCGATGCGCGAATCCGGCGTGGTGCGCGGGTCCGAGATCATGAAGAACGCGAAGATCAGCAGCGCGCCGCTCTGCAGCTGGTGCAGCGGGATCGTCAACGGATCGCCGAGCCGGAGCGCGCGTGCGACCAGCAGCGCGCCCTGGCAGGCGAGGAAGAACAGCGCCACGTCGCCGCGGCGCGCCGCATTGAGGACCATGAACGCCGCGAACGCGAGGAGCGTCACGAGCCACGCGCTCGTGCCCCATTGGCCGGGCGAGATCCAGACATGGCCGGGGAGGGCGAGCAGCAAAACCACGATGGCGAAGCCGGCCGGATTCCAGATGTGCTTGCCATCGATCCGCAGCACGAATTTCGAGGCGATCGCGATCGCGGCAGCCGCCGCGAGAACCCATGGCGCGTCCGCGCGCAGCAGCAGGCTCAGCGACAGGCCGGTGATGAGCGGCGAGCGCAGGTCGAGCGCGGGCACTCGCCAGATACGCGTGCACAGCCACTGGGTCGCGAGCGCCGACAGGATCGCGAGCAGGCTGTTGAGCGGCTTGGCGCCGAAATCGATCCAGCCGAGGTTGAACACGAGCAGGCTGGCGAGCGCGACGATCTGAAAATGGCGGGCATCGCCGCGCAGCAGCGCGGCGATGCGGTTCGGCAAAGTCGCGGTCGTGATCGCAAGCGTGGTCATGCGCGTGCTCTCCCGGATGCCTAAACCTGTGGCAGCTTCGATGCGGAATGCGGGTGTGGCGTGCGAATGCCGACAAGGGGGCGGCGGCAAAAAAATTATTTTTGCCTCCATGTCGGAATTGGCCGGCGCCCCGCGCATTTACGCGACCGGCGCCAAGGGAATGAAATTACAGGCTTTTCACTTGCGGTCGAACCATGCCGCCCTAAATAGGACACGCCGACCGGGAATAAAGGCGTCCGTTCCGGCACGTCTGCATTCGGCGAAAACACGCGCTTTCCCTATGACGACGGTCTCGACCATCGGCCTCTCGACCGCCGCGCCGGAGCCAGCCACCGCGACCTTGTCGCTGGCCGAGGCCGCCGCCGCCATCCGGGCGCTGAGCGCCGCCGACAAGACCGCCCTGATGAAGCTCGCGCGGCTCTATGCGAAGAAGACGCCCTATGATCATGAGGATCTGCTCCAGGAGGCGCTGTGCCGTGTGCTCGCCGGCGCGCGAGCCTGGCCGCGCGAGGTCGCGGCGCTGCCGTTCCTGTGGGGCGTGGTGCGCAGCATCGCGTGGGAATGGAAGAAGGAATTCGTCGAGCACGAGGTCGAGATGGCGGATGTCCAGGGCGAGGAGCGTCGCGCCATCGCCGGCCTCGACGTCGTCAAGGTCCTCGCCTTGTTCGACGACGATCCCGCCGCGCAGATCATCGTGCGCGGCATGATGGAAGGCGCGCGCGGTCAGGAGCTCCAGGAGTTGAGCGGGCTCGACAAGACCGACTACGAGAGCAAGCGCACCAAGATCCGGCGCCGCGTCGAGAAGCTCGAATTGTAAGCCGTTGCCATGAACCGCATCAACGATCCCTGGCACAATCTCGCCGATGCGGCGAGCGAGGACGTCGTTGCGGCGTCGCCCGCCGCGCTCGCCGCCGAGGCGGAGCAGGAACGCGGCGCCGGCGATGCCTTCGCGCTCGATTTCGATCGCATCGTCACGCGCGCCGAGCGGCAGGCGCGCTGGCGGCGTTTCGCGCACCGCCTGCGCGCCCTCGCGGCGTCGCTGGCGTCGGTGCTGACTTCGCGCCCGTCGTGGCGGCCGGTGCTCGCGACGGTCGCGAGCCTGGCGGTCATCGTCGTCGCCGGCGACCTCTTCTTATATCAGCGTGCGGGCGTACCGACGGAGCCCGTGGCGCGGACATCGCCCAAGTTCGCGCCAAAGCCACGGGCCGATACGCTCGCACCGCAGCCGTCGCTCGAAGCGGAGCGAGGGGGCGACAAAAAAGATTTCGCCAGCGCACCGGCGGTACCCGCACCGCCACCGGTGCCCGGCGGGGCTGTGGCGGATGCGCCGAAACCTGCCCATAGTGCGCCGACCCGCATCGGCGACGCGGCGCACAATTCGCCAGTCGGGCAGGCGCGGGCGCGGGCTGCGGCGCCGCCGTTGTCGCTGCCGGATCGCGATGCGGTGCTATCGCTCACACAAGAGCAGCGCTCGCGCGCCGCGACGGTTCAACGCAAGGCGGCGAGCCAGCCATCGGCACCACAGATCGCCGCCGTGCCGGCGGAGCCGCCGCCGTCGTCAGCAGTCGTGAGCGGCGGCCTGGCACCGCCGCCATTCATCTGGCCGCTGCGAGGTGAGCTCATCGCCGGCTTCGGCGCCACGATGAACGGCCGGCACAATGACGGCATCGACATCGCGGTCCCGGTCGGCAGCGATATCCGCGCCGCGGCCGACGGCGTCGTCGTCTATGCGGGCGCCGACATCGAGGGTTATGGCAATCTCGTGCTGCTGCGGCACGGCGACGGCTTCGTCACCGCTTATGGTCATGCCGACAAGGTTGTGGTGGAGCCGAACGACGTCGTGCATCGCGGCCAGGTGATCGCCAAGTCCGGCACCAAATCCGGCCGGACCGGCGACGTCCCGCTGCTGCATTTCGAGATCCGCAAAGGCTCGACGCCCGTCGATCCGATGCAGTTCCTGCCGCGCGGGTGAGGAGCCTTCGCGTCATTCCCACGGCATCAGGGAAGCGTGGATCACGTCCTTGACGCCCTCGCCGCCGACCGAGCGGATGGCGAGATCGACGTCCTTGAGCCCGAACCGGTGGGTGGTGACGAGCTCGAGCGGAAAGCGCTTCGAGGCGATCTGCTCGAGCGCGAGCTCGCAGGCGCGGTAGCTGTGCCCGCGCGCGCTCTTCATGGTGATGAACTTGACCGTGAACTTCTCCAGCGGGAAGTTGGGAAACGCCGCCATTTCCCCCTGCGCCACGATGATGCCGCCCTTGCGCTTGAGCGCCTCGATGCCGAGCAGGATCGGAATCGTGCCGGCGCCGGCCGTGCAGTCGAGCGCGACGTCGACGCCCTTGCCGCCGGTGATCTCCATGATGCGGACGAGCGGGTTCTCCTTCTGCACGTCGATCACGTGGTCCGCGCCGAGCTTCTTCGCCACCTCGAGCCGCGCCGCATCCTTCGACGTGCCGGTGACGATGATGAGCGAGGCGCCCGCCTGCTTGCAGATCACGGTCTGCGACAGGCCCTGCTGTCCGGGCCCCTGGATCAGCACAGTCGAGTTGTAGCCGACCTCGCCGTCGAACAGCGACCACTCGACGCCGTTCGCCATCGGCGTCACCAGGCCGGCGAGCTCGGGCGTCACGCCTTTCGGCACATGATGCACCACCGCGTTCCACGGCAGGTAGACGTATTGGGCAAAGCCGCCCCACAGGTGCGGCGGCTTCTCGTCCGAGGTATAGCCGTAGCGGATGGCGTCCGGGTTGGTGCGCCAGTTGGTGTTCTCGCAATGGCGGTACTGCCCGGCGTGGCACCACTCGCATTTGCCGCAGCTGACATAGTGCTCGACGAAGACGAGGTCGCCCTCCTTGAACCCCTTGCGCGCCGTGAACTCGCGGCCCGCCTTGGCGATGACGCCGATGTTCTCGTGCCCCATGATGGTCGGCTTGTCGCTGGGGGGATGCTTGTAGAGCTTGACGTCGGTGCCGCAGATGCCGGCCACCTCCATCTTCATCAGGGCGGCGTCCGCCGGAACGTCGGGCATCGGATACTCGCGCAGCTCGGTCCTGCTCGGGCCGGTCCGCACCGCTGCCAGCACTTTTTCCGCCACCGTGATCCTCCGCAAAATGACGAGTTCCGGGTTGCTACACCCTGTGCCCGCCGCGCGCAATTTGCGCCGGCACCGGCTATAACGCCGGCGATGAACGACTATGCAAGCGCGCTGCAGCAGTGGCTGGCCGGGACCCATCCGTCCGGCGCGCGCGCCGCCGCCTCGCGCGCGGCACGCGCCGGCTTCGTCAACCGGGAGGCCGCGCGCACCGAGATGCTCGACCGCGTGCGCGCTTGGACGCGCGAGCGCTTCGCGCTCGCCGAAGACGTCGCCGTGATGGTGTCCGAGCTCGCCTGCGCGCTGCCCGGGTGCCCTCCGGTCGAGACCGTCGTGGCGTTCTGGACCGCGCCCGAGCGCCGGCATCATTTCAAGCTCTTCAAGCCGGTCGCCGAGGTCACGCCCGACGACCTCCCGCCCGCCTGGCTCAAGGATTCCCTGGTGCTGCCTGAGGGCGGCGACTGCGACTGCGACTGCTGCTGAGGCCTTGACGTATTGCCGCGTTGCCTTTGCGCGCCCTGCGCCCTATGGCAGCAAATCCTGGCTGGCGATGGAGTACCCCCGATGGTGAGAATGACCCTGGCGCGCGTGTTGACCGGCGCGCTGATCGCTCTGGCCGCGATCCTGCAAGGGACGCCGGCGCATGCCGCCGACGCCTGGCCGTCGCGGCCCATCACCGTGATCGTCCCGTTCGCGGGGGGCAGCGCGAGCGACGTGGTCACGCGCATCATGCTCGCCAAGATGAGCCAGAACATGGGCCAGACGATCATCGTCGAGAACCGGCCCGGCGCGGGCGGCAATATCGGCACCGCCTATGGCGCCAAGGCCGCGCCCGACGGCTACACCTGGATCGCCAGCGGCTCCGGGCCGATGGCCGCCAACGTCACGCTCTACCGCGAGCTCGGCTACGATCCGGTGAAGGACTTCGAGGAGGTCTCGCCGTTCGCCTATTTCACCATCGTCATTGCGGCGAGCACCAAGCTGCCGGTGAAGACGCTCGCCGAGCTGATCGCCTACGCCAAGGCGCATCCGGGCGAGCTCAACTACGGCTCGGTCGGCATCGGCAGCTCGCAGCATCTCGGCGGCGTCTATTTCGAGCAGGTGACCGGCACCAAGCTCACCCACGTGCCCTACAAGAACATCGGCCAGTATGGCCCCGACCTGATCGCCGGCGTGGTGCCGCTCGGCTTCCAGTGGCTGCCCAACGTGCTCGCGCCGATCAATGCGAACGGCGCACGCGCGCTGGCGGTCGCCGGCAAGGAGCGCCTGCCGGCGCTGCCCGACACGCCGACCACGATCGAGGCGGGCCTGCCGGACTATCAGGCGTCCGGCTGGTTCGCCATGCAGGTGCCGCACGGCACGCCCAAGGACATCGTCCTGCGCATCAACCACGAGATGGCCAAAGCGCTGGCCGACCCCGACGTGAAGAAGCATTTCGAGCAGCAGGGCGCGGTTCCCAACGTGCTTCCGCCGGACGAGGCGGCCAAATTCATCTCGAGCGAGATCGCCAAGTGGCATGATATCATCGTCAAGGCGAACATCCCGAAGATCGACTAGGCGCTGAAACGAAAGGGAGCGATGCCGGCGGACGCGAGGAATCTCACGGGAGTCTGGCAGGGGCTCTACACTTATCCGAACGGCGAGTCGGTCTCGTTCGTCGCGACGCTGATCGACAGCGGCGGCGCCCTCTCGGGCTCGACTCATGAGCCCTGCGCGACCACGGTTGCGGCGGGTGGCACGCTCTACGCCACGCTCGCCGGCACCCGCAGCGGCACCGCAGTCGAGTTCCGCAAGATCTATGACGGCAAGGTGCCGCGCTATCGCGCGGTCGACTACGCAGGCACGCTCAACGCGGATGCGACCGAGGTCGAGGGCCGCTGGATCATCCGCGGCATCTGGTCGGGCAAGTTTTTGATGATCCGGCCGGCGCGCCATGCGGAGAGCCTCGAGAGCAAGGCGGCGCAACGGGCGTAATCGACCGCTTCCTTCACGGGGGCACCCCTCGCCCCACCTCATCCCGAGGAGCTCGTCGTGGCGTGGCGACGACGAGCGTCTCGAAGGATGGGCCGCGGGTGCAGACGGCGCCGGCGCGGCGTGGTGCCCATGGTTCGAGACGTGCGTAGGGGTCGGCCACGCCGGTGAGCAACTCACCATGAGGCTGGGGATCAAATGACGATCGTATTGACCGTGCGGCTCTCGATCTCGCCGCGCACCTTGGCGTAGATCTTCGGATTGCGCGCCGACAGGATCTGCAGCGCCGCGAGCACGGCGTTCGACGGCTCGAGCACCGTCATCACCGGCACCTTGCTCGGCGCGCGCAGCGAGGACCACACGTCCTCGGGGAAATCCTTGGCGCTCGCCGGCACCGTGATCACCGGCACGGTCGACATCGCGGAGAGCGTCGGGCCGGCGCCGTTGGAGCGGCCGATGAACGCGATCATCACCGTATCGGGCACTTCCTGCGCCATGCGGTGCAGCGTGTGCGCGGCCGCGACCGGCTCCTTGTGCACCGAGCAGGTGACGACCGACATGATGTCGGCGAGATCGCCGAGCGCCTGGGTGAACGCCTCGGTCTTGTCCGCCTCCGAGCCGCGCCACAGGATGATGCGTTGCTGCGGCACGTGGAAACGCCCGGTGATGTCGGCGACGCGGCGATATTTCTCGACCACCGTGTCGAGCGCGCCGCCGTCGCGATAGACCTGCTTGTCGAGATAGGCGCCGTTTTCCAGCACGCGCCATGAATCGTTGTCGATCACGTCGGCGAGCAGGAGGCGGCCCTTGGTGTCGAAGCCGAACTCGACCTTGAGGTCGACCAGCGTGCCGCCCGCGAGCTGCCAGGCCTTCTCGAGCGCCAGGAAGGTCTGCCGCGCGATGCGCTCCATCTCGGGGAAGAACTTCCACTCGTCCTTGTGGTCGAACACCTCCGCGGTCGACAGCACCAGGAACGGCTCCTGGCCGACCAGCGGCTTCGCTGGATTGTAGAGCTTGATCTGCGCGTCGCCGTTCGCGTAGCCCATCAGCGGATCGTCGGCGACGAGCGGCTTGCCCTTCCAGCTCTTGTCCTTGGTCTTGAGGTAGAACTCGACGATCAGCTTGGGAAACAGCTGGCCCTTGCCGTATTGCGGGTGGCGCTTGAGATAGGAGCCGTGCGCCTCCCGCCGCGTCACCACCTCGTAGGGCAGCATCCGGCATTTCGGCGCGATGAACGAGGTCGGGCTGTCCTGCTCCTCGAACGCGACCGGAATGCCGCACGCCTTGAGCAGGCGGAAGACGTTGCAGGTGGTGCCGTTGGCGAGCGCGCTCTTGCCCGAGATCACGTCGTGCTTCGCCCCGTCGCCGGCCGTGATGTCGTCCTTGGAGACGAGCGTCACCAGGTCCGGGTTGCCGGCGATCTGATGGATCTTCTTGGTCTTTCCCTCGGTGACGATGGCCCCGAGGGAATGCTTCGAGCGTTCGGCCGTTTTTGCGTCCACGGCGTTGTCCTGTCTGGCTGGTGGGTCGCGAGGATACCCTACTGAAATAGCTCAACGGGGCCTGCAAGCAAGGGCCAATTCGCCGCTATCCAGCGGGGATTTCGCCGCGGAACTCAGCGGGCCCGGAGCATTCAGCCCTTGATCTGGCGGCCGGCCCGCACGTCGGCGATCAGCGCCGTGAAGGCGTCCAGGGTCGCCTTGGCGGTGTTCACGTAAGTGTCGGTCTTGGCGTCGAGCCACTTCTCGGCGTAACCGATCGCGGTGTGGGCGAGCCGCACGCGGCCGTCGAGCCAGGGCCCGCCGCCGAAGCCGCCGATCACCGGAATGCCCACGGCCTCGACCACCGCCTTGCCGGCGACCGGCCCCGAATTGGTGAAATCGAGCAACGAGGCGCCGGCCTCCTCGAGCAGCTTAGCCTCCTCGACCAGCTGCCGGGTCAGCTCGGCGGGCGCCTGCGCGCCGGGCGCCGACTGCGCGCCATAGGGAATGCCGAACTTGAGCGCGGTCTGCGGCGTGAGCCCGAATTGAGCAAATACCGGAATGCCGGCGCGCACCAGCGCCCGCACGGCATCGGGGAAATCGGCCGCGGCATCGACCTTGATCATGTCGGCGCCGCCTTCCTTGACGAGACGGATCGCGGCGGCCAGCGCGGTGTCGACGCCCTGCTGCACCGGCCCGAACGGCACATCGCAGCTCACCAGCGCGCGCGTGGTGCCGCGCCGCACCGCCTTGCATACGACCAGCATCTCGTCGAGCGTGACCTCGAGCGGATTGGCATGGCCCCACAGATTGACGCCGACCGAGTCGCCCACCGAGATGAACTCGACCCCGGCACGATCGGCGATCCGGGCCATGGGATAATCCCACGCCACCACGCCGGCGATTTTCTTGCCGTCGCGCTTCATCTGCTGCAGCGCCGGAATGGTGACGTTGTCCATGATGTTTCTCACTCTATCGATCCGTCATGCCCGGCCGTGTGCAGCCGTGTGCCGGGCATCCACGTCTTCGCGGCAACGAACCAGGTAAGACGTGGATGGCCGGGACAAGCCCGGCCGTGACGGGTGCGGGAGTGTCTTGCCCCGCCGCCTTACGCGGCGTCAATGCGTCTACCGCTTGCGCTTTCCTTTCGCGGCCGGCTTCTTCGCCTTTTTCGCCGCCATGCCCGCCGCGGTGCTCGCCGCTTTCGCCGGCGCTACTTGCGCCTCCGCATCCAGCACCCGTTTCGCCCAGTAATCCCACGCGCGCTCCAGCGGGCCGGGGCGCAGATTGTAAGCGGCGGCGAGCTCGACCTCCTTGGCGTCGAGCGGCTCGACATGGCCGAGCAGGCGCGCCTGCGTCTGCAGCTCGGCGTTCTTGCAGGAAAAGATCGTGCGGAAGACGCATTCGCGGATCGATTTGCCCGCCGCGGTCGCGCCATGCCGGCCCATCAGGATGGTCCAGCTTTTGCCGAGCGCCTTGGCGAGCGAATGACCTTCCTCCGGCTTCACCAGCACCAGTGCGGTCGAGCCGAAATCGTCGCGGCTGTCCCAGAACGGCACCGTGAGCCCCATGCTGGCGCCGAGGTGATAGACCGGCACCATAGCGGCGCGCGAGATCGCATAGGGCATCATCGATGGCGCGTGATGGTGACAAATCGAGATGATGTCCGGCCGCGCCTGGTAGATGCAGCCGTGGATCACCCGCTCGCCGTAGTGGCGCCAGCCGGCCGGCGTCGCGTGCACCGGCTCGGTGTCGAGCGTGTATTCGAGAATGTCATCCGGCTGCACCAGCGCCGGCGCGCGGTGGCGCGAGATGAGAAAGCGTCCCGGATCGTGCGGATGGCGCACGCTGATATGGCCGAACGCATCGACGATGCCTTCGTGGGCGAGGATGCGGTTCGCGAGCGAAAGCTCCTCGCGGAGGGCGGCGAGACTGTCGGCCATTGGGCTGAATGCTCCTTGGGCATGCTTCTATTGGCGGGGGTTCTTTTCTACACAAACCGGCTAGATTTGCGTCTGGAAAAGTATCGGGCGGCCGGGGCTCGAGATGAATTGCAACATGCATTGGACGAGACGTTCCTTCTGCGGTCTCGCGCTCGCGACATGCGCGGCCGCGCGCGTCCGCGCGCAGGAGGCGGCGGAGTTTCCCGCCAGCACGGTCAAGATCATCGTGCCGTTCGCGGCCGGGGGGCCGACCGATGTGATCGCGCGAATCCTCGCCGAGCTGCTGGCCGAGCGCTGGCACGGCAAGCCGGTGGTGGTCGAGGACCGGCCGGGGGCCGGCACCATCGTGGCGACCGCGGCGATCGCCAAGGCGCCGGCCGACGGCTACACCATCGGCATCGCCACCAACTCGTTCCTGATCAATCCGGCGATCGGCATCAAGCTGCCCTATGACACCAAGGCGGATTTCGTCTCCATCAGCATGATCGCGACCCAGCCCGTCGCGCTGGTCGCCAACGCGGCATTTCCGGCGCGCACGCTCGCCGAGGTGATCGACATCGCGAAGAGGAGCCTCGAGCCGCTCAACTACACCTCGCCCGGCCCGCGCGGCGTCGGCCATCTCGCGGGCGAGATGCTCAAGCAGCGCGCCGGCATCCGCATGCAACACATCGCCTATAACGGCAGCGCGCCGGCGCTCAACGACGTGATCGCGGGCCGCGTGCCTTTGATGTTCGACATCTGGCATTCGGCGCGGCGCTATGTCGACACCGGGCAGCTCAAGCTGATCGCCGGCTGCGGTCTCGTGCCCTTGCCGGGAGCCGAGACGGCGCCGACCATCGCGCAGACCTTTCCCGGGTTCAACGTCGTCGCCTTCAACGCCATGATCGGCCCAGCCGGCATCCCGGCACCGGTGCTGGAAAAGCTCACCACCTATGTCGGCGCCGTGGTCGACTCGCCGGAGTTCGCCGAGCGCACCCGCTCGCTCGGCATCGATGCGAGAAGCATGACGCCGCACGAGCTCGATGCCTGGTTCGACAAGGAGCTCGCGCGCTGGACCGAGATTGCCAAAGAGGCGAACATGACAGGAGATCAGTGATCAGGCATCAGGGATCAACGGAACCACTTGGCTGATCCCTGATCCCTGATCCCTGATCGCTGATTCCTGATCGCTGATCCCTGGCGCGCATGCCCCTGTCGGAATCACCCGAACCGGCGTATATTGAGTGCGCCAAAGGGAGCCGGCCATGAACATGGAGCTCAGGGCGCCGCTACGGGCGCAGAAGACCAAGCTCGAGATCGTCGACTGCGACTTCCACCCCAGGATCGCATACGAGCAGCTCAAGCCGCATCTGAGCGAGCGCTGGTGGCAATATCTCCACACCTACGGCATCCGCCAGCGCCACGGGTATGCCAAGGGCTATCAATTCCCCAAGATCACCCCGCTGGCATCGCGCCGCGACGCTTGGCCGCCCGGCGGCGTGCCCGGGAGCGACATCGACTTCATCCGCAAGCAGCATCTCGATTTCTACGGGATCGACCACGCGATCCTGACCCCGCTCTCGCCGGCCGGGTTCGGCGAGCAGAACGCGGATTTTTCCGCCGCCATGGCGACTGCCGCGAACGAGGCGCAGGCCGAGTCCTGGGTCGGCCGCGAGCCGCGGTTCCGGGCGTCGATCTGCGTGCCCTACGAGGACGGCGTGGCGGCCGCGCGCGAGGTCAGGCGCTGCGCCGGACGGCCCGAGTTCGTCCAGGTGTTCATGCTCAGCCGCACCAGCGAGGCGCTGGGCCGGCGGCGCTACTGGCCGATCTACGAGGCGGCCGTCGAGGCTGGCCTGCCGGTCGGCATCCACGTGTTCGGCTCCAGCGGCTGGGCCGGGACCAACACCGGCTGGCCCTCCTACTACATCGAGGAGACGACCGAGAACGCGACATCGGCGCAGGCGCTGATCACGAGCTTCATCATGGAGGGCGTGTTCGAGCGCTACCGTGACCTCAAGATCGTGCTGATCGAGTCGGGCATCGGCTTCCTGCCGGCGCTCGGCTGGCGGCTCGACCGTAACTGGAAGCGCATGCGCGACGAGGTCCCGCACCTCAAGAAGGCGCCGTCCGAATACATGCGCGAGCATCTCTGGATCACCACCCAGCCGATGGAAGAGACCGAGAAGCCCGAGCACCTGCTCGACCTGATGAGCTGGATCGGCCTCGACCGGATCATGTTCTCCAGCGACTATCCGCACTGGGATTTCGACGATCCGTTCATGGCAGTGCCGTCGAACCTTCCCGACGAGGATCGCCGGCGCGTCTATGCGGGCAACGCCAGGGCAGTGTACGGGCTGAGTTGAAGTCTCGCCATCCGCCCTAGGTTGGGTCGAGCGCCTTGGCGAGACCCAACACGCATGCAGACATTCGAATGTTGAGTCGCACGAGGGGCGCGATCCAACTTACGGGACGATCCCCGTTGTTATGCACGGGCGCGCTGCGCGATATCCACAGCACCGGGTATCATGCGGCCGATCCGTCCTCGCTCAGCCGCACATCCAATTTCGACCATGGATGCTCGTCGCCGCAATGCGGACAGGTCGAGCGCGCGACCGTGTCCGGAATGAGGTCGAGGCTCAGCTCGTCGGTCTCGATGCCGGTCGAAAACTCCTTGCCGGTCACCGGGCAAGTGATCAACAGAACGCCCACGCCGCCCCCATTGTCGCGCTAACCGCGCGATATCCACCCGAGGTCGACTATACGAACGAGCGCGCGTCGATCAAGACGCAACATTGTTATCGCGCGTCAGGCAGCCACCTGTTTCGCGCCCACGAGCCGCGTAATTGCCTCGATCATCGCGGCGGGGCTCGCGATACCTTTGCCGGCGATATCGAACGCGCTGCCATGCGCCACCGACGAGAATAGGATCGGGCTGCCGATCGCGAACGCGGCCGACTGGTTGAACGCGAGCAGCTTCGCGGCGATGTGCCCCTGGTCGTGCAGCATGACCACGAACGCATCGACGTCATTGCGTTGGAGCATCGTGTCGGCGCCGAACGGCCCGACGACCGCGATTCCGTCCGCCTGCGCGTCGGCGATCGCGGGCGCGATCACGTCGATCTCCTCGCGGCCGAACAGGCCGCCTTCGCCCGCATGCGGGTTGAGCCCGCTGACGCAGATCCGCGGCGCCGCGATGCCGATACGCCGCAGCGCCGCGTCCGCGGCGCGGATCGTGCGGACGACCCGCTCGCGCGTGATCAGGGTCAGCGCCTGCGCGACACCCACGTGCAGCGTGCAATGGACGATGCGCCTAACGCCGAAGCACAACATGAGGAACACGTCGTGGTGATTCATGCCGGTCTCGCGCGCGACGAACGACGGATAGCCGTCGAACGCGATGCCGGCCGCCGCAATCGAGGTCTGGTTGTGCGGCGCCGCCACCACCGCGTCGACCTCACCGGCGCGCGCCGCCGCGATCGCCCGCGCCGCGCTCGCGAGCGTCGCGCGGCCGTAGGCCGCGTCATTGACGCCGAACGCGAGGCCGGCGCTCTCGCCGAATGGTGCCGCCAGCAGCTCGATCGCGCCGTCGCGCCAGCGCGCCTCGCTTATATCGGAGATGACGTGCAATGGCGCCGCGATGGCGGCCGCGCTCGCGTGCTTTCGGATCGCATCCGCATCGCCGACCACGAGCGGCCGGCACACTGCGCGCACCGCCGGATCGAGCGCGGCCTTGAGGCTTATCTCCGGACCGATGCCGGCCGGATCTCCGGTCGCGATCGCGATGCGGGGCAGTCGATGCTCGGGCATGTTTGACCTTATGGCCGCGGCGGATTTAGCCTCGCCGCAGCAAACCGCCAGATAGAGCAAAAGGGAGCGCCCGTGAAGCGATCAACCGCCATACTCGCGGCCGCGTTCGCCGCGGCACTTCTCTGCCTTGCGCCGGCACGGGCCGAGGAGTGGCCGGCGCGGCCGGTGCGCGTCGTCAACACCTTCGCGGCTGGCGGCGCCGCCGACATCCTGGCGCGCCTGGTTGCCGACGCGCTGTCGAAGGCGTTCCACCAGCAGTTCTTCGTCGAGACCCGCGCCGGCGCCGGCGGGGTGATCGGCATCCAGAGCGTCATCAACACCCCGCCCGACGGCTACAACTTCGTGCTGAGCAGCGTGGCGGTGCTGGCCCTCGATCCGTCGAGCAAGCCCAGGCTCGGCTTCGATCCGAACCGCGATCTCGTCAACATCGCCTATATCGCAGGCTCGCCGGTGGTCTTGTCGGTCAATCCCGCGAGCGGCATGAAGTCGCTCGCCGATTTCATCGCCCGCGCGAAAGCGAGCGACAAGCCGCTGACTTATTCGTCCTCGGGCGTCGGCAGCATGGGCCAGCTGGTGTGCGAGCTCTTCGCCCGCAAGGCCGGGATCAAGATCGAGCTCATTCCCTACAAGGGCGCCTCGCAGGGCCTCGCCGATCTTCTCGGCGGGCATATCGCATTCTCGTGCCAGACCCTCTCGTCCACCTCGGCTGCGCTCGAGGCCGGCACCCTGCTCGGCCTCGCCCACACGGGAAAGACCCGGATCCCCGACTATCCGGCGATCCCGACCTTCACCGAGCTCGGCTATCCCGACATCGCCAGCACGGTCTGGTTCTCGCTCTCCGCGCCCGCCGGCCTGCCGGCCGACATCGCGCAAAAGGTCAACCGCGAGATCGTGCGCGCCATGACGGCGCCGCAGGCGCAGGAGCGCCTGCGCCAGCTCGGCGTCGTCGCCGACGCCATGACGGTCGCGGACTTCAACGCCCTGATCGCGCGCGAGACCTCGCGCTGGAAGCCCGTGATCGAGCAGCTCGGCCTGGTGGAGAAGTGAGGGCCGCAAGGAAGATGCTTGCGCCCCCTCCCCCCTAAAGGGTCCCTAAACGGGGGAGAAGGAGCGCAAGCGCTGTGCTCACCTCACCCCTTGCGAATCCGAAACAGGAGGACGTCCCCTTCTTGCGTCTTCCCCTCGAGCGCATCCCCTGTCTCGCGCACCAGGTTGGGGATATCGATCTCGGCCAGCGGATCGGTGCACTCGACCACCAGCACGTCGCCCGCCGGCATCTTCGACAGCGCCTTGCGGGCGCGCAGCGCCGGCAGTGGGCATTTCAAGCCACGCAGATTGATCGTCGTCTCGGCCATCGGCATCTCGCGCTAACCAATCTCATTCGCCATGACCTCAGGCGCGCGTCAAGGTTCGCTTGACCCGCCTGGGTCCGGAACCCCACATAACCGCGATGGTCGACGCCAACCCACCGCAGCGCATCGAGCGGCTCGTTCCGCTTGCGGATGCGCTTGCCTGCATCGACCGCCTCGTCATGCCGGTCGCGCCTGGCCGCTCCACGCTCGCGCAGGCGGCGGGACTCACGTTGGCGGACGACATCGTCTATCGTTATGCGCATCCCGCATCGGCTATCGCTTTGCGTGACGGCATCGCGGTGGACGCGGCCGCGACGCTCGATGCCAGCGCTTACGCGCCGGCAGCACTCGCCGGTGAACCGGCGTTCGTCGATGTTGGCGACCCTCTGCCGGCTGGAACGGATGCAGTCGCTCCGCTCGACACGGTCGAGCTGCGCGCGCACGCCGTTCATGCGCTTGCGCCTCTCGCCTCCGGTGACGGCGTGCTGTCGCAGGGTGGCGATGCCGCCGCCGGCGATCTCCTTGTGCAGGCCGGTGCGCGCTTGCGTCCGAGCGTGGTCGCAGCCCTGTCGGCGCTCGGCGTGAGCGAGGTCGAGATCCGCCGGCCCCTGATCCGGATCAACGTCACGCATAGTTCGCCCTTGAGCGATGCCATCATAAGGGCGATCGCCGGCGTGCTGTCGCAAGCGGCAGGGACTGCCGGCGCCCGCGTTCTCCTCGGCCAACACACCCGCGATTCGCGCTTCGACGAGCTTGACGACGTTACCCCGACGGCTTCTGCCGTGATGTTGATCGGCGGCAGCGGCAGCGGTCGTCGTGACGACAGCGTGCGAGATCTGGCGCGCCTCGGTTCCGTTGCGTTTCACGGCGTCGCGCTGGCGCCCGGCGAGACGGCGGCGTTTGGCCTGTTCCAGGAGCGGCCCGTCCTGATCGTCCCCGGGCGCCTCGACGCCGCGCTTGCGGTCTGGCTCACACTCGGCCGCCGGATGGTGGCGCGGCTCGCCGGACATCACGACGCAGAGCAAGGAAGCTTCGTGACCCTGACACGCAAAATTGCATCCACACTCGGGCACGCCGAAATCGTGCTCGTGCGGCGTGATGCGGGCGGCGTCGCTCCATTCGCGTCCGGTTATCTGTCGCTGCAGTCGATCGCGAGTGCCGATGGTTACGTCGTGGTCCCCGCCGACAGCGAAGGCTATCCGGCCGGTGCGACCGTCGAACTAAGGCCACTGCCATGAGCGACGCGCGCACCAACCCGGTCGATGCGCCGGAGCTCGTTGCGGCGGTGCGTGCCGCCGCGCGCCAGGAGCAGTTCCTCGAGGTCGTCTCGCCCCAGGTCGCGCGCGAGCGTTTCGCGCAGCACCTCGACCTCGCGCCGCTCCCCGCCGAGACGGTCGCGCTCAGCGATGCGCTCGGTCGCGTGCTCGCAGCCGACGTGGTGGCGCCGATCGACGTGCCGCCGTTCGACCGCTCCGGCGTCGACGGCTTCGCGGTGCGCGCCTCCGACACGGCGGGCGCGAGCGACCGTGCGCCGAAGCGCCTGCGGCTCAATGCCGAGGTGATCGCCTGCGGCCATGCGCCGAGGCTCGCGGTCGGGCCCACGACCGCGACCACGATCGCGACCGGGGGCGCCATCCCGCGCGGGGCGGACGCGGTCGTCATGGTCGAGCAGACCGAGCTCGCCGAGACCGCGCAGGGGCCGGCGATCGAGGTGCGCCGTGCGGTCGCGCCGGGTCAGTTCATCGGTTATGCGGGCTCCGACATCGCGCGCGGCGAGACGCTCCTGCGGCGCGGCCAGCTCATCGGCTCGCGCGAGATCGGCATGCTTGCCGCCTGCGGGCTCGCGCGAGTCGACGTGGTGCGGCGGCCCAAGGTCGCGGTGCTCTCGACCGGCGACGAGCTCGTTGGCCTCGGCGAGCCGCTCCGTCCCGGCGCCGTCTACGACAGCAACGGCGCGATCGTCGCCGCCGCCGTCACCGAAGCGGGCGGGACGCCGGTGCCGTTCGGCGCGTTCGCGGACGACGTCGCGGCGCTCGAGCATGCCGTGCGCGGCGCGCTCGCGGCGTGCGACATGGTGGTGCTCTCCGGCGGCACCTCGAAGGGCGCTGGCGACCTTTCGCACCGCGTCGTCACGCGGCTCGGCCCGCCCGGCGTGCTGGTGCACGGCGTCGCGCTCAAGCCCGGCAAGCCGCTCTGCCTCGCGGTCGCGCAGGGCAAGCCGATTGCGGTCCTGCCGGGATTCCCGACCTCGGCGATCTTCACCTTCCACAGTTTCGTCGCGCCGGTGATCCGCGCGCTCGCCGGGCGCCCGCCGGAAGCCGCCGAGACCGTCGCCGCGACCGTGCCGGTGCGCATCGTTTCCGAGATGGGGCGGCAGGAATTCGTCCTCGTCTCGCTGGTCGCGGGCGAGCACGGGCCGGTCGCGTTCCCGACCCCGAAAGGCTCGGGCTCGGTCACCGCCTTCTCGCAGGCAGACGGCTTTGTGGCCGTCGATGCGCTCGCCTCATCGCTCGACGCCGGCAGCACCGCCGACGTGACGCTGATCGGCAAGTCGCGCATGCCCGATCTCGTCATCACCGGCAGCCATTGCGTCTCGCTCGACATCGTGCTCGGCGCGCTCGGCGATCAGGGGTTTGCGGCGCGCACCATCGTGGTCGGCAGCCAGGGCGGCGTCACCGCGGCCGAGCGCGGCGAATGCGATCTCGCCCCTGTGCATCTGCTCGATCCGTCCGGCTCGGTCTATAACCGCCATCTCGTGCGTCCCGGCCTCGCCCTGGTGCCGGGCTGGCGCCGCATGCAGGGTTTCGTGTTCCGCGCCGGCGATCCGCGCTTCGCTGGAAAAAGCGCGACGCAGGCGATCGCGGCGGCGCTCGCCGATCCCGGGTGCCTGATGGTCAACCGCAATGCCGGCGCCGGCACGCGCATCCTCATCGACCGGCTGCTCGATGGCAAACGCCCGCCCGGCTATGCCAACCAGCCGAAGTCGCACAATGCGGTCGCCGCGGCCGTCGCCCAGGGCCGCGCCGACTGGGGCATCGCGACCGAGACGGTGGCCCGGCTTTACGGCCTCGAGTTCCTCCCCATCGCGCCGGAACACTATGACTTCTTGCTGGTCGAGGCGAAGCGCGAGCGCCCCGCCGTGCAGGCGTTCCTCGAGGCGCTGCATGATCCCGACGTGCGCGCCCGCATCGCCGCGCTCGGGATGGTTCCGGCGGAGGGGTAGGATGCCGGCGAGCGCTTTCTTCACCCTTCCCTGCTGGCGGCCTGCGGCGGGAGGGTCGGAGCGCATTGAGCAAAGCGAAATGCGCTCCGGGGTGGGGTGAGGCTCTCACCGCCACCCCACCCCGCTCGCCTTCGGCTCGCGACCCTCCCCTTCAGGCGAGGGTAGGACGCGCTATAACCTCCCCATGCGCATCATTGGGCTCGCCGGCTGGAGCGGGGCCGGCAAAACCACCCTCATCGCCAAGCTCATCCCGGGCATCCTGGCGCGCGGCCTCAAGGTCTCGACGCTCAAGCACGCGCACCATGCCTTCGACATCGACCGGCCGGGCAAGGATTCCTACGAGCACCGCATGGCCGGCGCGACCGAGGTGCTGGTCGCCTCGGAGAAGCGCTTCGCCCTGATGCACGAGCTGCGCGACGAGCGCGAGCCGCCGCTTGCCGATCTGCTCGCCAAGCTCGCGCCCGTCGATCTCGTCATCATCGAGGGCTGGAAGCGCGAGCCGCATCCGAAGCTGGAAGTGTATCGCGCGAGCGTCGGCAAGCCGCTGATCCATCCCGACGATCCGCACGTTGTCGCGATCGCCTCCGACGTGCCGCTGCCGCAGGCGACAGTGCCGCGCATCTCCCTCGACGATGCGCCGGCGATCATCGACATTTTGCTCGAGCGCGCCGCGCCGCTCGCGGCGCCGCCGCCGGGGAGCCGCTGATGGCGCAGCTCACCGACGACTGCTTCGCGTTCTCCGGCCCGCTGATGCCGATCGCCGAGATGGAGCGGCTGATCGAGACGCGCATCTCAGCCGTAAGCGAAGTCGAGGACGTTGCGCTGCGCGACGCACGCGGACGTGTGCTCGCGCGGGATGTCGTCGCCGGGCTCGCGCTGCCGTCGTTCGACAACTCGGCGGTCGACGGCTTTGCGGTGCGCCATGCCGACCTCGCGGCCACGGGCGAGACGCGGCTCGCGGTCGTCGATCGCGTGCAGGCCGGCGCCGCGGCGGCGCGGCCGCTCGGCGCCGGCGAGGCGATCCGCATCTTCACGGGCGCGCCCATGCCGGTCGGTGCCGACACGGTGTTCATGCAGGAGGACGTGCGCCTCGACGGCGACACCGTGGTCGTGCCGGCGGGGCTGAGGCGCGGGGCCAACCGCCGGCTTGCCGGCGAGGACATCGCGCGCGGCGCGACCGCGCTACGGGCGGGCCGGCGGCTCGCGGCGCGCGATCTCGCCCTCGCCGCCGCGATCGGCATGACGGCGCTGCCGGCGCGGCGGCGCCTGCGCGTTGCGCTCTTTTCCACCGGCGACGAGGTGGTCGAGCCCGGCGGGCCGCTGCCGCCGAGCGCGATCTACGACGCCAACCGCTATCTGCTTGCCGGGCTGCTGGCGAATTTCGGCGCCGACGTCACCGATCTCGGCATCCTGGCCGACGATCGCGAAAAATTGCAGCCCGCGCTGCGCCGGGCCGCCACGCGCCACGATCTGGTGCTGACTTCCGGCGGCGTCTCGACCGGCGAGGCCGACCACGTGCGCGCCGCCGTCGAGGCGATCGGCCGCCTCGTCTTCTGGCGAGTCGCCATCAAGCCCGGGCGGCCGGTCGCGATGGGCGTCATTCCGGGCGAGGAGGGCGGCACGAGCGCCGCCTTCGTGGGACTGCCGGGCAACCCCGCCGCCGTGTTCGTCACCTTCGTGCGGGTGGTGCGCCCGCTGCTCATGCGCCTCGCCGGGGCATCGCCGTCGCCGTTCGTGCCGCTGCCGGTGCGCGCCGCGTTCTCGTATCGCAAGCGAAGCGGGCGACGCGAATATGTCCGCGTCGCGCTGCGCACCGCCGCCGATGGCGTCGTCGAGGCGATGAAATATGCGCAGGAGGGCGCCGGCGTGATCACGTCGCTGACCGAGACGGCCGGCCTGGTCGAGCTGCCCGAGGACGTCACGACGATCGAGGCCGGCGCGACCGTAGGCTTCTTGTCGTATGCCGTGCTCGCCGACTGAAACGCGCTTCAGGCGTCCGCGAACTGCGCCGCAATCCGGCCGGCCTCGGCCGCATCCGCGGGCGTGTTCACGTTGAAGAACGGATCGACCGGCTCGTTCGGCCAGTCCGCGATCGCGACGCCGTGGCGCGCGGTCCACACCTCGATCTTGTGCAGGTGTTCGTCGACCAACGCGCGGCGCAGGTCGGCGCGCAGCGCCACCGGCCACAGCCCGATCACGGGATGACGCCATTCGCCCGAGCGCGCGCAGGCGAGCGGCGTCTCGTCGGCCGCGCGCGCCGCAGCGAGCCTCGCCACGAGGTCGCGCGGGAGGAACGGGCAGTCGCCCGGCACGCTGGCGATGACCGCGATGTCCGGCATGTGCGCGGCCGCCCAGTCGAGCCCCGCCAGCACGCCGGCGAGCGGGCCGGCAAAATCCGGCACGTCGTCGGCCACCACCGGCAGCCCCGTGAAGGCGAAGCGCGATGGATCGCCATTGGCGTTGATGATGATGCGGCGGCACTGCGGCGCGAGCCGCTCGAGCACACGATCGAGGATCGTCGACGCGCCAATCTTGAGCAGCGCCTTGTCGCCACCACCCATGCGGCGCGCGAGCCCGCCGGCGAGCACAAGGCCGAGAGTCGGAGGCAGCTTGCTCATGCGGTGCCACTGCTACCCTCCCGCCCGTTGGCGGGCAGGGTCGAGCGAGGCGGCGAAGCCGCTGAGCGAGCGGTGGGGGAAATACGCTTGGTCGGAACCTGGGGTGGGCGCTCATGCGACTCGCATTGAGCGAGCGGCGCCTCCCACCCCCGACCCCTCCCCGCCACTCGCTTCGCTCGCGGGGGGAGGGGAGCCGCGAGCTCACGTGCATGCGATAGCCGTAAGCGGCCGAGGGGCACCACCTCAATCCTCATGCACCGCCGCCTTGCGCCGGTGCTTGGCGCTCTCTTCCTCGACAAAGGCAAGATCCTGGTCGAACACGATACGGTCCTCTCCGGCGAGGGCGACGAAGCGTTTTCCGCGCGCGCGACCAATGAGCGTGAGATTGGCCTTGCGCGCCAATTCGACGCCCCACGCCGTGAAGCCGGAGCGCGACACCAGGATCGGAATGCCCATGCGCACCGTCTTGATCACCATCTCGGAGGTGAGCCGACCGGTGGTGTAGAAGATCTTGTCCGCCGCCGGCACACCGTGCTTGAACATCCAGCCGGCGATCTTGTCGACCGCGTTGTGACGGCCGACGTCCTCCATGTAGACCAGCGGCTGGTCGGCATGCGCGAGCACGCAGCCGTGGATCGCGCCCGCCTCGAGATAGAGCGACGGCGTGGTGTTGATCTTGTTGGTCAGCGCGTAGAGCCACGACGTGCGCAGCTCGGCGTCCGGCAGCCGCGCGCTCTCGATCACCTCCATGAGGTCGCCGAACACGGTGCCCTGGGCGCAGCCCGAGGTCTGCACCTTTTTCTTGAGCTTCTGCTCGTAGTCGGTCGCGCGCTCGGTTCGCACCACCACGACCGAGAGCTCCTCGTCGTAGTCGACGCCGGTGACGAGGTCGTCCGTCGCCAGCATGTTCTGGTTGAGCAGGTAGCCGAGCGCGAGGTATTCCGGATAGTCGTTGATCGTCATCGCGGTGACGATCTCCTGCGCGTTGAGGAAGATCGTCAGCGCGCGCTCGACCGTCACCGAGGTCTCGACCGCCGCGCCGGTCTGGTCGATGCCGCGCACCCGCTCCGTCAGCCGCGGATCGGACGGATCGGGGCGCAGGAGATAGTCGTCGGAAGGGGCGTTCATCACCGGCAACAATGTGGGCGCGGCGGCGGCTTTTCAAGGGGCCGGCGGGTTCTTCGCCCGTGCGCAGGCCTCGCGGATGATCCGGTGCGCCTCCTCGGGTCCGCCCCAGCGCGCCACCTCGACCCATTTGTGCTGCTCGAGGTCCTTGTAGTGCTCGAAGAAGTGCTGCACCTGCTGCACCGTGATCTCCGGCAGGTCCGCATAGCTCTTCACCGCGTCGTAGCGGCGGGTGAGCCGCGCGGCGGGCACCGCGATGATCTTCTCGTCGTCGCCCGCCTCGTCCTTCATGAACAGGACGCCGATCGGCCGCACGCTCATCATCGCCCCCGGCGTGATCGCGCGGGTATTGATCACCAGCACGTCGCACGGGTCGCCGTCGGGCGAGAGCGTATGCGGGATGAAGCCGTAGTTTCCGGGATAACGCATCGACGTGTAGAGGAAGCGGTCGACCACCAGGATGCCCGAGCTCTTGTCGAGCTCGTACTTGATCGGCTCGCCGCCGATCGGCACCTCGATGATGACGTTGACCTCGTGGGGCGCATTATCACCCACGCTGACCCGATCGAGATTCATCCACGCCTCCGCCAGGGTGCTGGTGCCCGGGCCGCCGGTCGGGCCTGTTTAGGCGCTCGCGCTCCCGACTGCCAGAAGGGGCTGAATGGCGCCGGGCGCGCCGAAAATCCGGCTCGGCCGCGCCGCGACCGCCCGAACGGACCGGGTTTCCCTTGAAAAACTCCCCACAGCCCGGCAAGAGGTGCCCGCCGGAGAGATGGCCGAGTGGCTTAAGGCGCACGCTTGGAAAGCGTGTGTACGGCAAAACCGTACCGTGGGTTCGAATCCCACTCTCTCCGCCAAATCACATTGAAATCATTGGTAAAATCTGGAAAACGCCTCTGAGCGCCCCGGCCCGACCCCCGGCCTCGGCAAGCGAACCGAGCCGGCAGAAGGGAGTTTCGAGAGGCTTCGAGGTACCGCGAGGGTCGTGAACCGAAGGGGGCCCCCTGAGCGATACGCCTCTTAGAAATAGGGGACCACGTTGTTCTGGGTTGGCGGATTAGGTCGCGCCTAGCTAGGGCTGGCGTGAACATTGGAAGCCGAAATGCTAGACTAAGCCGAATCCGAATTCACGCGAACCAAATTCCAGAGCACGCCCTGTTGGGGCGAGGCGATAAGAGCGGCTCATGGCGGTCAGGAAGCAAGCAGAAGCTTCATCTAAGAAAACACACGGCGTCACACCCGTGGCGGGTGTCGATAGCAAAACTGCTGTGCTTCAACATGCGGCGAATGAACTCATCTTCGCTGTCGTAGGCCATGTAGGTTCGGGAACAAGTACCGTTGCAAATGTCTTGGCTGAACTCCTCGCGTCCTCATCGCTTCCTGGCGGAGAATACGATGTCGAGGTCCTGCGAGCTAGGAACGAAATAGAAGGATGGGCCAGATCTACCGGGCACACAGTGCCCGCGACGAAGCGGACGGATCTCGGTACGACCGTGGCATTTCAAGATCTTGGCGACGAAATGCGTCTATCCACGAAGGACAACTCAGCCGTTGCACGCGCCTTGATCCGAAGTGTCCGAGAGACACGTGCTAAGAAAATGGGCCTGTCGGAAGTGGGCGATGGTCCAGTGAAGCCCGATGGTAAGCGGCGTGCGTATATTCTCGAATCGCTCCGGAATCCTGAGGAAGTCGAACTGCTGCGGCATGTTTATCAAGAGGCATTCATATTGATCGGCGTAGTCTGCGACGCAGAAAAACGTGTCCAGCGCATCATGAAAAAATACGAGAACGCAGGCCGAGTTCACGCTCTTGAGTTTATGAAGCGAGACGCCAGGGGCGGCGGAAAGCATGGTCAGCAAGTTTCAGACACGTTCCACTTATCCGACTTCTTTGTTGACAATACAACCGACCGCGAGAACCCAGACGGAACCGGGAATCCGGATTGGGGGATTTCAGATCACCTTTCACGGTTGCTCAAGATCATCTCTCGAAACGCAATCGTGCGGCCAGAAATATCCGAAACGGCGATGCATGACGCTTTCAGCGCAAGTGTGCGGAGCGCTTGCTTGTCGCGGCAGGTCGGAGCCGCGCTTGTCGACTCTGTCGGAAATGTTATCGCGACAGGCACGAACGAGGTCCCACGGGCCGGCGGAGGTGTTTATGGGGAACATTTTCAAGAGGGAGAAGAAGATAATCGTTGTGCATTTCGTAAACTAAATGAACCTGCTTTTTGCAGCAACACCAGGCAGCAAAACGAGCTCGTTAAGAAGCTAATCGACGAGGTCGAAGAACTGAAGAACGCTAAGCCTGAGCGGCACCTGTCGCTCCCAACAGAAATCCGAGGCAGTGGTGTGGGCGATCTCCTGGAGTTCAGCCGAGCAGTCCATGCAGAGATGGACGCGCTTCTTTCCGCTGGGCGTACAGGAGCATCAACGATTGGCACAAGATTATTCGTAACGACCTACCCGTGTCACTATTGTGCGAGACACATCGTAAGCGCTGGGGTGGACAAGGTCGAATACATCGAGCCGTATCCAAAAAGCCAGGCGGTGTCATTGCACGCTGACTCCATAACGACCGACGCGAAGGACTGGGTCCCTCCCAGTCAAGGAGGAAAAAAGGTCCTGTTTCAGCCATTTGTTGGGGTGGCTCCGCGGATGTACCGACGCGCATTCGTAAAGGATCGAGATCTCAAGAACAAGCACACCGGCGTCATGATCAAATCAGATCCGGAGTGGGGAACGCCGTGGCATCTGCGATCGGCCGCGTATGTCGAGCTGGAAGCCTACCTTAGCAAGGCCGAGACCTAGCAGATGAAAGGCAACAACCCGCCGCCCTTTCTGAGGGTGATCAGGCCCGCGCCTCTTCATAAGCCGATTCAGCAAGATGATTTCCGTGGCGCGCCCTGGCAGCAAACATTATTTTCGCTCCCGTTACCGAATCTAATTCTATTCATTCATTTCAATGCGGTCACCGAAAGTGATTTCTTGGCAGCGATTGTGAATGCTCGACCCAAGTACGTTCTCGACCTCAGAGTGGCTCCGCGCTTCGATATCGGGACCCTAAACCGTCGTCTCGTTTTCTCAGTCTTCCAGCAAATCGGGACTCAATACTACGACGTAGCTGGTAAACTCGGCGTTAGGTCGCCGCGCGACGCTAAGCTTAACCCCGCACTTCTAATTGACGAACTCCGTACGATGGTCTTTCGCGATAAGCAGCGAGTCGAGGGGCCAATTGCATTCCTCGTCGGAGATCAGCAGTCCCATGAAATTTACGAAAACGCGCTCGCTAGGCACCTTGATATTTTGGCAGAGCAAGGCTGGGAAGTTCTTCGCGTTCCTCATGAGATTGCTGAGAAGCGCCCCGAGAGTCCGAGGGACCTCATCTTTATCAGCCACGCGAGTCCTGAGGATAATGACTTCGCCCGATGGGTGGGAACTCATCTGTCATCGCTTGGTTATAGAGTGTGGTCGGACGTCACGCGTCTTATCGGCGGGGAAGAATTTTGGGATAACATTGAAGAGGCAATTCGTGAGCACTCGGCTAAGGTTGTCGTATGTCTCTCGCACGTAAGCCAAACCAAGAAGGGGGTACTCGACGAGATTGCTTGGGCGGTCGGAACCGAGCGATCTCGGGGACTCGAGAACTTTGTAATTCCGGTGCGTCTAGATGATCTTCCATTCACAGATGTTAGAGCAAACCTTGGGCGAAAAAATATAATAGATTTCAGCGGAAATTGGGCGACTGGACTCGCGGAGCTTGTTAAGGCGCTTGATCGAGACGGTGTACCCAGGCCTCTCGAGGACGGCCCTGGTGCCGTGGCGCTCATGTCTAGTCTTCGACGGCGATCAAGGTCGGTCGTGGTTGCTCAACCCGAAAAGGTATTTGCGAATTGGCTTTCGATAGTTTCGTATCCAGATACGATTACGTTTGTCGAATTCGACGGTTCGATCCGAGAGGAACATCGCATTCGACAAATGATTGACAGGCCTACGTTTGGCTATCTGCGTTTGATCGGAAGCTACGCCCATCTGGGCGAAATTCAGGCCTGTCTGCCCCCAGCAGTTCGTGTCACGCAGCGCTGTACAGTTGGGACGTCGGAATTTTTGCATGGCCGAACTCCCGAACTTCCTGGACTCGCACCGAAAGAGGCTCGAAATCTTCTCACTAGCCTTCTCCGGCAGGGATGGGAGAATCGGGCGAAGTCGATGGGCCTGCAAGGCTATCAAACGTCCGTCGGAGCAAAAGCTTGGTACCTTCCCGCGGGACTTATCCGGGACAATGTGGTCCAGTTCATTGGACCGGAAGGTCAAAGACGACGCAGGAGTCTAGTAGGTTGGAGCGAAAAACGGCGCGTCCATTGGCACTTCGCCGTTGAAGGTGTGCCCGTTTTGACGAACTATCAACGGTTTGTCCTTAGGCCGCATGTTGTCTTCACCGAAGACGGACGTACGCCGATTGAGAGTAGTGCCCGAATGCATGCCCTGCGCAGGGGCTTCTGTAAGAGTTGGTGGAATGACCGATGGCGCGATCTTATTGCCGCATTTGCGAGTTGGTTGGCGCAAGGGCAAGAAACAATGGCCATTAAGATGTCGGATACGACCTGTGTGGAGCTACATGCTCGACTGATGGAAATCACGGCTCCTGTAGGATTGCGTTTTCCGGATGCATCGCCGTTAGCGAGTGAAAGCGACATAGCAGACCCCGATTGGGCCGACGATCCCGAATTGGACGACTCCGAAATAGACCCCCACGGAGAAATTATCGAAGGCTATGATGTCAACGATGGCCGCTGAGCAGCAACTGTTGAAGCTTTCCGAACCAAGTCTTCAATTTGGTTTCGGGCAGACAAATCCTGATCCACGCGACGGTCTTTTCTTATTCGGCCCGTTGTCCGACCAGCGAAAACCGCTGTCAATGCGCGTTGGGGTCGTGGGGACTCTTGACGGAATTTTCGCCTATAGGGAATGGGTCTCAAAAATTAGACATTATATTCCAGCGCCGAACCTTGCTGCAGCTCATCAGTTTTCTTTCCCGGGATTCGAGGCGGCATTTAAGACGTCGTGGCCCGAGAAGCCGGTAATCGAGGTTCCCGTAAGTGCGAGCGAAATTGCGAAAAGTATTAGACTGTCAGATCGACACCGAGCGATTCATCAGACAGTCGGACTTTTTGCCGACCCGATCAGAAGAAAACTTCGAGAGGAGGAGATTGCTGTCGATATTTGGTTCGTTGTGATTCCAGATGACGTTTATTTGTACGGGCGTCCCCTTTCGCGCGTGCCGAAATCGGAGCGGATTCTAATCCAGCAGACGATGAATCAAAGAATCGCGCGACAACTCCAGACAGCGCCGTCGCTGTTTGAGGAAGACATGAAAGCGGCAGAAATATATCTGCATGGCATCGATTTTCATAATCAGTTGAAGGCGAGATTGCTCCTGGAAAAAATAACTACTCAGATTGTGCGCGAAAGCACTCTGTTGCAACCAGCTGAAGTGAACTCCGGTACGCGATTAAGAAGGCTGCAAGATCCGGCTACTCTTGCTTGGAATCTGTGTACATCATCGTTCTATAAGGCGAATGGACGGCCTTGGAAATTGGCCAAGGTGCGTGAGCGGGTTTGCTACATTGGTATCGTATTTAAAAGGACGAGCGATGATCTGAACAACGGAAATGCGTGCTGCGGCGCTCAAATGTTTCTCGACACTGGCGATGGACTTGTTTTCAAAGGAGCTCTCGGTCCGTGGTACTCGCCGTCGTCGCGGGAGTTTCACCTCTCTCGGTCGGCGGCGAGAGCGCTAATTGAAGAGACACTTAAGGCATACTGGGAGGAGCACCGGTCGATGCCGGAGGAGCTATTTATACATGGTCAGACGTATTTCAATGAGGAAGAATGGAACGGATTTTCAGAGGCGGTGCCGTCGGATACGTGTCTTGTAGGAATTCGCATTCGTCGGTCAAATGAAATGAAAATATTTAGGCCAGGATCTCACCCTGTACTTCGCGGCAGTGCTTATCGAATGCATTCGAGAAAAGCATTGCTTTGGACAAACGGATTTATTCCGGAGTTGGACACCTATCCAGGACGAGAGGTGCCTAATCCAATTTCGGTCGAGATTGTCAGGGGGGAAGCGGAATTGGGGTCCGTGCTTGACGATATCATGGGACTAACCAAGATGAATTTCAATACATGCATCTTTGCCGATGGCCTGCCGGTAACCCTGCGTTTTGCGAACGCTGTTGGAGAGATAATTTTATCCGCGCCACGTGAGCAGCCGCTGCCTCCGCTTCCTTTTCGTCACTACATTTGACGTCGTCCGCGTGGCGGCTATCTGGACGCGTTCCGCGCTATGATGTTCTTGACAGGAGGACGGAAGCGAATAGGCGCGGGTTGATCTGGCCTGCCTTATGAGCGCTGCCCGCCACCGAAGCTGCTGAAAAGAGAGACCTCGCGCGGGCTGTCGGCGGTTACTTATTGTGCGGCACTCACCGACTTGCCGCACTCCGGGGAGAGTGGAGATCAAACGACCCGGAGAACTCGTTGCTGTGTCACGCCGCTTGCTTGGCGGCTAGGTCTTTCGGCATTTCGGAATCGGCAGCCTGGCACAATGCGGCGTGCCAACGCCGCCACCGTTCCCGCGCCTGAGTAAGCCCCGCATTGTGACCGCCGGGAAACTGGCGGTAATCAAAGGCTGCCAGGCTCCGAAGCGATTGCACGAGACGTAGCGCTATTCATAATTCGCCGCCGAAAGCGGGTGACTGATCGCCAGCTTACGGAGGCGATATTCGGCGATGACCATCGCCACCCTGATATCAACCAAGGTTGTCGCGTCCTGGAGTCGGCGGGCCTGATCGAACGGCTCCGCGGACCAGGCCTGATCCACAATGTGCCGCGCGATCTCACCGACGGACTGCCGGCTGCCCGCACTGCATCCTGATAAAGTACATCGCACCTTGATTCGTTGTGCTCACAAGCGAGGATGATCCCCCACACAACCGATTAGCAACGATGCTGACAGCGCGCTCGTTACCCTGCTGTTCGAGAATTGGGTCCGGCATCACGGTGACAAATTGGCCGAAATCGCTTTCGCGCGACCGGAAATCGAACGCACCGTCCGGTACCGGTGTCCAGTCGACGCGGTAGTTTACGCCGTTGACTTCAATGTCGTTGCTTTGCGCTGAGAGCCACCGTTGCGCTCCGCCCATCGCGCACCCAGCTAAGAGGGTCGCGATAACCAAAATCCATATCGATTTCAGGAAGGGAGTTCCCATCATACGCGCCCGCCCGACTAACGAGCGAGTAGACGACGATTTGGTTTCCAGACCATCAGGCACTCCGGGCCAAAGCAACTACTCGCCGATCGATCGCTGCCGGTTCCGCCGTGCAGTATCGGCTCCAATCAACCATAAGCCGCCGCCGCTTCTCGAACAGGTCACCCCGTCGGTAAGCCGCCTCGACCTTGTCGTCAATGACATGCGCCAGCGCCATCTCGACAACGTGGTTGGAGTAGCTTGTGGATTCTGCCGCCCAGTCTCTGAAGGCAGAGCGGAAGCCGTGAACCGTAATGCTATCATGACCCATTCGAGCGAGCACGCTCGCCATCGCCATGTTCGAAAGGCCTCCCCTGCGCGGGCCAATGAATACAAACGGATTCTTTCCTTCCCGTGGAAGGCCCTCGAGAAGTTCGATAGCACGGGTAGAGAGCGGTACCCGGTGCTCGCGCCCACCTTTGATCCGCTCCGCTGGCACGGTCCAGATCCGCTGTGTCAAGTCAACCTCGTCCCACGCCGCGCCGATCACTTCGCCCCTCCGCGCCCCGGTCAGAATTGTTAATTCCAATGCTCGCGCGGCGACGCCCTCGCGCGCTCGCAGCGCCTTCATAAATGCCGGAACGTCTCCATAAGGCAGCGCCGCGCGATGGACTGTCTTCTGAACCCTCGCTCGCGACGGAAGCACTTCGCTCAGGTGACCTCGCCAGCGCGCGGGATTGTCGCCGGTCCGATAGCCCCGTACCGTCGCCCAATCGAGTACGCTTTCGATGCGGCCCCGCACCCGATTCGCCGTATCGGTCTTATCGTGCCGGATCGGCTCGATCACCTTCAGTACGAGGCCGGTGTCGATTGCTGCAACGGGAAGCTTGCCGATTTTCGGATAGGCGTAGGCCTTGAGCGTCGAGAGAAATTGCGCCCGGTGCTTCGCGTTCTTCCACCCGCGCTCGTGGGCGTCAAAGTAGGCCTGAGCAGCCTTCTCGAAGGTGATGGCCCGTGCGGCCTCTCGTCGGCATTGGCAGCTGCAGCGGCACTGCGAACGTCCCGCGTGCGGCAGCGAGGGCCAGGTTCATGACCGTGACTTTGGCATCGGACTCGCTGCCAGGCTTCCGGGCAGGCCGCAACCGGTCGCGTTACTACCTATCGCTGATTTCCGCGCGACGCTTTCCCTGTAAGATCGGCGAGGGCGCCTCCAGGCGCGGGTCCCGAAATGACGGCAGTGGCCAACTCCGGCCGGCGATGGTGGTGAGATGGCAGATCGCTTTTCCCTTTCGCCTCCCCTCGGTATCACGCGCCGCTGGCTGCTTGCCTCGACGGCGGCCCTTGGCGCGGCCGGCCTCGCGTCGTCAGCGCTCGGACGCACCTATCGGGGCGGCGTGCTGCCGTGGGAGCCGAACGATACCTCGCCACCGGTCCCGGTGAGGCCCGGGCCGTGGCTCTATTTCACCGCCGACGAGGCCGCCACCATCGAGGCGATGGTCGATCGGCTGATCCCACCCGACGATGCCGGCCCGGGCGGCAAGGCAGCGGGGTGTGCCGTCTTCATCGATCGCCAGCTCGCCGGCGCCTTCGGCGACTCGCGCCGGCTCTACATGCGCCCGCCGTTCATGCCCGGCACCGCACAACAAGGCTTGCAATCGCCCCTGGTGCCGAAGGAGCGCTATCGCGCAACGCTCGCGGCACTCGAGGCGTACTGCAAGGCGACCTTCGCGGGCAAAGGATTTGCCGCGCTCGAGGGTGCGCAGCAGGACCAGGTGCTGACCGGCCTGGAGAAGGGCGAGATCAAGCTCAAGGACGCCGACGCCAAGGTGTTCTTCACGCTCCTCCTCGCCAATACCATGGAAGGCTTCTTCGCCGACCCGATCTACGGCGGCAACCGCGACATGGCGGGCTGGAAGCTCGTCGGCTTTCCCGGCGTCCGCTACGATTTTCGTGACCACGTCGCCAAGCACAATCAGCCCTATCCGCTGCCGCCGGTCTCGATCCTCGGCCGCAGCGACTGGTCGGTTCCGGAGTAGAGGGGACGCGCGATGGCCACGAAGCTGCCCCGCAAGGATGTCGCCATCATCGGCCTCGGCTGGACCGGTGCGATCCTCGCCCACGAGCTCACCGAGCAGGGCCTCGACGTGGTCGCGGTCGAGCGCGGCCCGTGGCGCGACACCGCGACCGATTTCAACATCGGTTATGCGCCCGACGAGCTGCGCTACGCGGTCCGCCTCGAGCTGTTCCAGCGCCCGGCGCAGAGCACGCTGACCTTCCGCAACAACGACGCCCAGGCCGCCTTGCCGATGCGCCAGTTCGGCTCGTTCCTGCCGGGCAACGGCGTCGGCGGCGCCGGCGTGCACTGGAACGGCCAGACCTGGCGCTTCCTGCCGACCGACTTCCTCTGCCGCAGCCATCTCGAGCAGCGCTACGGCGCGAGCTTCGTGCCCGAGGAGCTGTCGATCCAGGACTGGGGCGTCACCTACGAGGAGCTCGAGCCGTACTACGACAAGTTCGAGTATCTCGCCGGCATCTCCGGCAAGGCGGGAAACCTCGACGGCAAGATCCAGGCGGGCGGCAATCCGTTCGAGGGCGCGCGCAAACGCGAGTATCCGCTGCCGCCGATGCAGATGACCTACGCGCCGACCGTGTTCGCGGAGGCGGCGCGCGCCGTCGGCTACCATCCGTTTCCGTCGCCGTCCGCGAACCTGTCGCGCGACTACACCAATCCGCTCGGCATCCGCATGGGGCAGTGCACGTTCTGCGGCTTCTGCGAGCGCTTCGGCTGCGCCAACTATTCGAAGGCGAGCCCGCAGACCGCCGTGCTGCCGGTGCTGATGCGCAAGTCGAACTTCACCGCGCGCACCGAATGCGAGGTGGTCAAGGTCAACCTCGACCGCTTCGGCCAGTACGCCACCGGCGTGACCTATGTCGACAGCTCCGGGACCGCGTGGGAGCAGCCGGCCGATATCGTCCTCATCTGCGCCTTCGCGTTCAACAACGTGCACATGATGCTGGTGTCGGGCATCGGCCAGCCGTACGACCCGAAGACGCGCGAGGGAACGGTCGGGCGCAACTACGCGTACCAGACCAACTCGAGCGTCCAGCTGTTCTTCGACGACAAGATCTTCAACCCCTTCATCGCGTCGGGATCGCTCGGCCAGACCGCGGACGACTTCAACGGCGACAGCTTCGATCACACGGGGCTGGGCTTCGTCGGCGGCGCCGGGATCAACTGCATCCCCACCAACGGCCGTCCGATCTCGTACCGGCCGGTGCCGCCGGGCACGCCGCTGTGGGGCAAGAATTGGAAGGACGCGACGCGCAAGAACTACCTGCGCAGCTTCCAGTTCACCTCGCAGGGGTCGAGCTACGCGGCCTACGCCAATCACCTCGACCTCGATCCGACCTACAAGGATCGCCTGGGCCGGCCGCTGCTGCGCATGACGTTCGATTTTCCCGACAACGACATCCGCATGTCGAATTGGGTCACCGACAAGATGGAGATCATCGCCAAGGCGATGAACCCGCGCCAATACGTGGTCAACCGCCGCGCCAGGCCCTACAGCAGCGTTCCCTATCAGAGCACGCACAACACCGGCGGCGCCATCATGGGCGCCGACCCGAAGACCAGCGCGGTGAACAAGTATCTGCAGAGCTGGGACGTGCCCAATGTCTTCGTCATCGGCGCCTCGGCGTTTCCGCAGAACGCCGGCTACAACCCGACCGGCACGGTCGGCGCGCTCGCCTATTTCGCCGCCGATGCGATCATCAACAAATACATCAAGGCGCCCGGCCCGCTGGTGCAGTCATGAGCCGCGCCCGCGCATCGGCGATTCGCAACGCCGTGCTGGCAGCGGCGTTGCTCGCGCCCTGCGCGGGCGCCGCGGTCGACCTGCAAGGCTTCGACCTCGTCGAGCGCGGCCGCTATCTCGCCATCGCGGCCGACTGCGGCGGCTGCCACACCAGGCCGAACGGCGGCGCGCCGTTCGCGGGTGGCGTCTCGCTCAAGACGCCGTTCGGGACGCTGATCGCCCCGAACATCACGCCCGATCCCGACGCCGGCATCGGCGCCTGGACCGACGATGACTTCGTCGCCGCGCTGCACGAGGGCCGTGGCCGCGGCGGCATTCGCCTCTATCCGGCGATGCCCTACACCAACTATACCAAAATGACCCGCGAGGACGCGCTGGCGATCCGCGCCTATCTGCGCACGATCGAGCCGTCGTCCGAGAAGTATCAGGCGAACCAGCTGCCATTCCCGTTCAATATCCGCGCCAACCTCGCAGTATGGAACGAGCTGAACTTCAAGCCGGGACGGCTCGTGCCCGACAGCACGAAGCCGGCCGAATGGAACCGCGGGCGCTATCTGGTCGATGCGCTCGGCCATTGCGGCATCTGCCACACGCCGAAGACGTTCCTCGGCGCCGATCGCAACAGCGCCTATCTGCAAGGCGCCACGCTGCAAGGTTGGTACGCGCCCAACATCACGGCCGACATGCGCAAGGGGATCGGCCGCTGGTCGGTCGACGAGATCGTCGCCTATCTCAAGAACGGCGCCAACCGCGACGCCATCGCGACGAACGGCATGGCCGAGGAGGTGGTGCATTCCTCGTCCGCCATGACCGATGACGATCTCAAGGCGATCGCGACCTACCTCCTGAGCCTCAAGCCCGCGGCGCCGCCGAGTGATCCGGTGCCGATCGTCGCGTCCGACCCGCGCATGCGCGCCGGCCAGGCGATCTACAAGGACAGCTGCGCCGGCTGCCACACCGAGGCCGGCACCGGCGTGGCGCAGCTCTTTCCCCGTCTCGCCGGCAGCCATGCGGTGCAGTCCGACGATGCGACCACGCTGATCCGCACGGTGCTGTTCGGGTCGCACGGCGCCGCCACGGCGGGCGCCCCGACCCGGCCCGCCATGCCGAGCTTCGCCTGGCGGCTCGGCGACGCGCAGGCGGCGGCGGTCATCACCTATATTCGCAACGCCTGGGGCAATGCGGCCGCCGCCGTCTCGGCAAGCGACGTCAAGAAGATCAGAAATCGCCCATGAGCTCGCGGCGCATTCCTCGCTGATCCGACGCTCCTCGCGCCGCGCTGCGCAACATTTCGCATCAGGCGACGTCGGCGATGGGGTCGAGACCCAGCGCGATACGGCCCGTGAACCGGTGCTGGCGCTTGGCGGACAACGGGTGGAACTGGGCGCCATGCGCATCGCGCAGGAAACGCTCCAGCCCGGTCTTGCGATAGAAGCCGGCGCCGCCCGCCGCTTCCAACGCTTTTTCCACGGTTGCCATCACGTGCTCGGCGACGATCGTCTTGCGCACCAGGACGGCATCGGCGAGGTCGAGGGTCATCGCGAAATCGAGGTCGTTGGCGAGACGAACCATGTCGTCCGCGGCGAGCTGCGCAGCCGTCAGCTCGTTGGTCAGCTCGCCAAGCAGATAAGGCACCGCCGGGTCGCCCCGGCGCTCGCTCGCGTGTTTCCGGCCGATCGCCGCCGCGGCCTCCGCGACGCCGGTATAGACGGACATGATGAGCGGCATCGCCACTGTCAGGATGACATTCCATGCCGGGTGGAAGCGCCCGCGCGGCCGCCGCAAGGCGATCGCGTCGTCCGGAACGAAAACGCCGTCGAGAATGATCGTTCGGGAGCCGGTGGCGCGCATGCCGAGGGTCTGCCAATCGTCGGCCAGCGACACGCCTGGGGCGGTGAATGGAACCGCGAAGTGCAGGACCTGCGAGCCCCCCGCGGGATCCTCGTAGGGGGCCGAGGTGACGAGGATGCCGCCTTTGGGCGAGCCACTGCCGAACGGCTTTCGCGCCCTGATACGAAAGCCGCCGTCGGCACGCTCCGCCGTCCCGTTCGATTCCATCCAGTCATTGGCGCCGGTCGAAATCAGCACCGTCTGATCGGCGGCGACCCGCTCGAGGAGCTTCCTGCCCGGTCGGCCATTCCGATGATTGTAGACGGCGGCGGCGACCAGATGCTGATGCATCGAGAGCGCGAGCGCGGTCGAGGGGCAATGATGCGCCAATTGTCGCAGAAAGGCGCACATGGCGCTGTGGCGCACGCCGCCGCCGCCCAGGTCGACGGGAATCAGCGCCGAAAAAACTTTGTGCTGTTTGAGCACGTCGTAGTGCTGCGCAACGAAGACGTCGTCTCGGTCGCGTTCTGCCGCGCCTTCGGCGAAATGAGGACCGATGATCTGGACGAGCGCTTGCAGGTCGAGGAATCGCGTCATGGCTTTCACCTCATTGCGGGCATTTGCCGCATCGTGAACGCGGCCGAACGCGCGAGCAACTTTCATATGTGAAGTGCCGGAATGGCCCCGTCGTGGTAAGCGCGAGGGTGATGGAAAAGCGAGGATACGGCCAATTCTGTCCCGTCGCGCTCGCGGCCGAGATATTTGCGGAGCGATGGACGCCGCTCGTCATTCGCGAATTGCTGTGCGGCAGCGTTCGCTTCAACGACCTGCAACGTGGCGTTCCGCGCATGTCGTCGGCGCTGCTGGCGCGGCGTCTCAAGGAGCTGCAGTTCGCCGGGATCGTCGAGCGCCGGCCCGGACCGGCCGGCTCGTTCGAGTATCACCTGACCCCCGCCGGTCGAGAGCTGTTTCCGGTCGTCGAGAAATTAGGCCTATGGGCGCAACGCTGGCTCCGGCACGATCTCGTCGATGCCGCGAATCTTGATTCCGACCTTTTGATGTGGGACATCCGCCGCAACGTCCTCGCCAGATCTCCACCGCGCGAGACCCGCTATGTCGCCGAGTTCCGGCTGTCCGGCGTTCCGGTGAGCCGGCGCCGCTACTGGCTGGTGCTCGAGCGCGGCGCCGTCGACCTGTGCTATCGCGAACCCGGCTTCGACGTGAACCTGTTCGTAGAAACCAGTCTGCGCGCGCTCACCCAGATTTGGCTCGGTCATGTCCCGCTCGATCGAGCCATTCGTGAAGGTCGGTTGCGTCTCGATGGTTCGCGCGACGATATACGTGCTTTCCGCTCCTGGTTCGTATTGAATATGTTCGCTCCAGCGGGCGGTGCGCCAACCGGACAGGCCGAGGCGGCCGCCGAATGAGGCGCGCGTGACGCCAAGAAGATCAGACATCGCCTGGCGCGCGTCGATCACACGACGCTGCCGCCGCCGTCGAGGTAGACGATCGACCCCGGTCATGAAGCCGTTGGTCATGAAGGCGAGGATCTGCTGCGCCACGTCCTCGCCCACGCCGACGCGCCCGACCGGCCGGGACCTTGGCGAGCAGGTCGCGCCGCGCCGCGTCCGGCATGGCGGCGCGGATCGGCGTGTCGAGGATCGGCCGCTCGCGGCCGGTGCCCAACTCGCAGTGACGCTGTCGGACTATGCCGGCTGGTAGCGCGTGCCGATCGCCGGCTTGCTCTGGCCGAGCCCCGGCAATTCCCATACGCCGGCGCCCGCCGGATTGATGTCGGCCGCGATGTCGACGTCGATCAAGTACGGCTTGTGTGCGTCGATGCCCTTGCGCACCGCCTCGGCGAGGTCGGCGGCGCGGTCGACGCGCACGCCCTCGACGCCGGCCGAGCGCGCCATCGCGGCGAAGTCCGGATTGTAGCGCGCGCCGGTCTTGGGATCATGGAAGTCGGTCGCGAGCTCACGGCCGCCGAGATAGCCGCGCTGCAGGCCGCGGATCGACGCATAGGCGTAGTTGTTCCACACCACCCAGACCACGGGCAGGTCGTATTCCACCGCGGTGCCGAGCACGTTCGCATGCATGAAGAACGCGCCGTCGCCGCACACCGAGACGCACGGCCGGTCCGGCGCTGCGAATTTCGCGCCCAGCACGCCGGCGACGCCGAAGCCCATCGGGCCGAAGCCCATCGAGCCGATCAGCGAGTCCGGCCGGCGCGGCTTGGTGTAGCCGAGCAGCCAGTTGTGGTGCACGCCGATGTCGCTCACCAGGATCGCGTCTTCGGGCAGCCCGCGGTCGATCTCGAACGCGGCGCGCTGCGGATTGATCGGCTTCGAATCGTCGGTGAAGCCGGGCGCCACCAGCTTGTCCCACTCCTTGCGGTACCCCTCGATCGCCGCCAGCCACTTCTTGCGCGCGTCGGCGCGCGCATCAAGGTCGGCGCGGCGGTCGAGCTCCGCATGCACCTGGCGCAGGAAGGTGCGCACGTCCGCCATCAAGCCGAGCGCGACCGGGTAGTTGCGCCCGATCTCCTCCGGATCGATGTCGACGTGGATGAGCCTGGTCGGCGGGATGGTGAACGAGTAACCCGGGATCCACGAGCTCGAGGTGCGGTCGTCGAAGCGCACGCCGAGCGCCAGCAGCACGTCGGCCTGCCGCGTCGCGTGGTTCGCCTGGTAGTGGCCGCCGCGCGCGACCAGGCCGAGGGCGAGCGGATGGTGCATGTCGATCGCGCCGAGGCCGCTCGCCGAGGCGGCGACCGGAATCTGCAGCCGCTCGGCCAATTTCAGCAGCTCGTCGCAGGCGCCGCCGTAGCGCACGCCCTGGCCGACGATGATCGTCGGCCGCTCGGCGGACAGCAGCATGTCGACCGCCTTGACGACTCCGTCCGGATCGGCGCCGCAGCGGCACGAGATGTTGGCGCACCACTCGTCCGGCTTGGGCGCCTCCTCGGCGGCCGCCTCCATGAACACGTCGAACGGCACGTCGAGCACCACCGGCCCAGGCCGCCCCGTCACCATGGTCTTCCATGCCTGGCGCACCGCGAGCGGCACCATCTCGCCGCGCGTCGGCTGAAACACTTTCTTGCAGATCGTGCGCACGGTCGAGGGGAAGTCGGCCTGGTAGTGCCGGTACATCTCCTGAAAGGCGCCGCGGTTGAACTGGCTGGTCGGCACGTTGCCGGTCACGGCCATGAACGGAACGGAGTCGAGAAATGCGTTGGCGAGCGAGATCGGCAGATTGGCCGAGCCCGGCCCGCATGACGTGAAGGTCGCGGTCGGCCGCCCGCTGACGCGGTAATAGACGTCGGCCATGAAGCCGGCGACGCTCTCGTGATGCACCGAGATGGTCTTGATGTCGTGCTTGCGCTCGAACAGCGCGTCGATGAACTGGATGTTGCCGTGCCCGCACAGGCCGAACACGTAGGGCGTCTTCTCCTGGATCAGATAGTCGACGATGACTTGCGCGCCATTGAGCTTGTTCGTCGCCATCGGATCGGTTCTCCTTGCTGGCCCGCTCTTGCGCCCTCTGAAAGGGGGCGCAGAAGCGTGAGCCTCGTGCCTAGGTCACTAGGTCTCGCAATGCTGAAGGTCAATTGATGTCGTGATAGACGGTGACGCACGGAATTTCAGGAGGTCGAAAGATGGCCGGCGAGCGCAAATGGTTCATCCGCAACATCGCGGCGGTGCCGTGGCGGCAGTTTCCCGATCACTTCGGCGGCGCGTTGTCGAAACCGTTGGTGATGCCCGAGACCGCCGGCTCGCGTCACATCGACTACCGCATCTCGATGTACCAGCCGATGGCCTATGTCAAAGTGCACCGTCACGAGGTGCAGGAGCAGGTCTATCACGTGATCGAAGGCGAAGGCCTCATGCACATCGACGGCGCCGACCACGTGGTGCGCAAGCACGATGTGATCTTCCTGCCGCCCGGCATCGATCATGCGATCTCCAACACCGGTCTGGTCGATCTGGTCTTTCTCGTCGTGACATCGCCGGTGACGGACGAGGTCGCATAGGCGGCGAGTTATACCGCGGCCACGCCGACCCGCATGAGCGACTCGGCGGTGATGCGGCCATATGGGGCCATCTGTCATTCCTGGAGACGAACGCCGAGGCGAAAATGCTGCAGGCCGCTCCCGCCGATCTATCGGGTGCCTTTGGCGCGCAAAGCGGGGGGCCGCGAAGCTCCCCCGAGCGACGGCGTATCGCCAGCCCCTGGAACACGGGAATCGCCCGGCCGTTACCCAGGGAGGAGCGATACCGAGATGGCGATACGCAAGACATCCATCATTGCCGGAACCCTACTCACGGCGCTCGCGGCGACAAACGGCTCTTACGGGCAAACCGACCTCGGCTGGCGTCGCCTCGACGATCCCGCCTCTGGAACTCGGGTCGAGTACCCCAGCAAGCTCTTCACGGTGGAGGAGCCCTCCCATTCGCGCGGCCGACCCGGGCAGCTCTTCGGGACCGCCGATGGTCGTGCTCACCTTGCGGTTTTTGCCGTCCATGATCCTCGACACCGCTCGGCGGCGGCATTCATCGCGCGGAATTTGCGGGTGCCGGCGGCGACGCTTCACTATGAACGCACGACCGCGACTTTCTTCGCTTTGTCCGGCATTCACCGGGACAACATCTACTATGCGCGCTGCAATTCGTCTCCCGACCATGCGCTCCTTCACTGCATCAATATGGTCTATCCCGCGCAGGAGAAGCGGCGCTGGGATTCCATCGTGACGCGGATCAGCAGAACGCTTGGCGCGGCGCAGTAGCGCGACTTGCCGACGCTGGTCAGTGTGCCCAAAGCTTCAGTGCCGAGTGATCCGCGATGTGACGGAAGTCCAGATTTGTCGTGAGCATCACCAGGTCATGGCGTATGCACAGTCGCGCGAATAGCGCGTCGATCGTTCCCGCTTGAACGCCATTTCGGCGACAGTGATTTCTTAGCACGGCAGCTTCGACGTGATCGTCTCGATCCGGACTCAAAAGCGGGACCGAGGAAAATCGGTCGAGAATCAGGCGATCGGTGCGCCGCGCGCGGCGGCGAGATCGGCAGCGGCACCAGGCACGATCGATGGGCCCGCCTCCCCCGCAAACAGCAGCGCTTTGTGCGCTTCCCATTCCCGCGCGGGATCGAGAGTCTCCAGGAACTGTACTTGGCCGCCGGCGAGGAGCGCGATGGGCGAGCCGTCCTCATACAGCAGGCGGTTGCCGGTGAGCGCGGCGAGTCGCGGGCCGGGCGTGAGGATGCCGACCAAATTGAGCGGATCGGCGCCCGAGATCGAGACCAACGCGCCGGTCGCCGGCCGCCGCCGGGTCTCGCGCAGCAAACCCACGGCGTCGGGCAGCGCGAACTGCTCGCCCGCGAAGCCGGCGACGAAGCGGCCGCCGCGAATCTCGCCGCGGCTCTCCAGCCGGCGAAACACCCGCAGCAGGTCGCGCCACGGCGGCAGCCAGTCGGCCTCGCGCTCGATCAGGCGCCAGAACACGACGCCGTAGCGGCGCAGCAGCGTGCGGGCGATGTGCTCGGTCGCATCCGTCCGCGCGTTTCCCTCGAGGGCGGCGCGGCGCACCAGCGCCCAGCGGCCCGCATCGTCCATGCCGACGCCCGACGTGCGGTGCCGGCGCTTGCCGCCGCCATAAGGCTTGCGCTCGCTCGACGGCACCAGCAGGGCGCGCAGTCCTGCAAAGCTGTCGGACGTCACGAGCCCGCGCGCGACCAGCTCGGCGAGGGCATCCTCGACCTGCGTGCGCAGAAGCCCGCTGCCCTCGGCGATCTCGTCGAAGAACGAGGCGCCGTTCTGCGCGATGAGCTCGCGCACCCGCTGCGCCTGATGGCTGAGCTCGCCGCCATTCGCGGCGGGCGCCAGTGCACCCCACAGCGCCGCATGCCGGCGCGCCAGCAGCGTGATCGGCGTCGTGCGCACCGGCGCTGCTTTGGCCGACGCTGCTTGCCCGTTGCGCGGCTTGAGCCGCGTCCAGGTGACGTGCCCGGCGAGACAGCGCGCGTCGAGCCAGGCCGGCAGATAGCCGGCGAGCCGCGCCGGTAGAATCTCGCTTTCCCATGCCGCAGCCGGAGCTTCGAAGCCTTCGAGCTGGCCGACCACCGCGTCGAGCGCGGCTGCCCCTTTCATCCGCGCGTCCGGCGTCACCCGCTGCCACGACAGCAGGAAGCGCACGAAGTCGCGCGCCGACACCGGCTCGATCTCGGCGCGCAGCCGCTTGACCGTGTAGCTGTTGATGCGGGCGAGCAGGCGGCGCTCGCACCATTCTTCCGACGTCGCGCCCGGCGTAAAGCGCCCGCGCATCGCGAAGCCTTCGACCTCGAGCGCGGCGAGTGGCGCGGCCAGATCTCGCGACGTGAGGCCGAGCGGCTGCCCCAGCGCTTCGGGTGCGATGATCGCCAGTCCCTCGAGCCTTCCGCGTACGATTTCGACGAGCGCCTCGTCGCTCGACCAGGCCCGCGCCGCATCGGCGCCCGCGGGCGCGATCGGCGAATCCAGCCTTGCTCCCGGCCACAGTGCTTGAAACTGCTTGAGGCGTTCGGCCGTGACCCACAACGCCGCGCTCGGCGTGCGCAGCCGCGTTGCACGCCGTGACGCCGCGAGATCCGCAAGCCATGCGGACCATCCCGCCGAAGCCGCCTCGTCCTCGCTCAAAAATCCGAGCCACACCAGCGCATCATGCAGCTCGTCCGCATTCGTCGCCTCCGGCCACGCCTCCGCTCTCACCCGCGCGATCGCGTCCGCATCGAGCCGGCCGATGTCGGCGGCATCCTCGGGTGAGAGCCAGCGGCGGCTCATCACCGCCTGGGTACGCCGCTCCTCGAGCGGGGCGTCGTCGAGGAACGCGTAGGGCCGCGCGGAGAGGACCTCGAGCGCGAGCGGGGAGGGCTCGGTGAGGTCGCGCGCCACCACCTGGATGTCGCCCGCCTCGATGCGCTCGAGCACGCGGGTGAGCCCGTCGAGGTCCATCGCCTCGCCGAGGCAGTCGTCGATCGTCTGGCGCACCAGCGGATGGTCGGGCACCTCGCGCTCGCCGGCGAGGTTCTCGGCACACGCGATCTGATCGGGAAACACCGCGCCGATCAGGTCCTCGGCGCCCATGCGGGCGAGCTGCGGCGGCACCTTGCGGCCGCCGCGGAAGCGCGGCTGGGCCAGCGCGACGCCGATCACCCAGCGCCAGCGGGTGATGAACATCGGCGCGTCGAGCATCGCCTGGATCAGCACCGACCGGATGCTGGCGGAATTGAGATAGCCGATCACCTCGTCGAGCGCGAAGCTGTGCGCGTGGGTGAGCGAGATGACGATGTTGTCCTCGGTCGCCGCAGCCTGGAGCTCGAAGTTGAACTTGCGGCAGAAGCGTTTGCGCAGCGCGAGGCCCCAGGCGCGGTTGATCCGGCTGCCATAGGGCGAATGGATCACCAGCTGGGAGCCGCCGGTCTCGTCGAAGAAGCGCTCGAGCACGATGGTGTCGCGCGTCGGCAGCGTGCCGAGCGCGGCATGGGCCGCGGCGAGATAATCCACGAGCTGCTGCGCCGCCGGCGCCGCGATGCCGTTCTCGGCGAGCCACGCCACGGTCGCGTCGGGGTCGGGATCGCGCTGGAGCCGCGCCGCGACGGCGGCGCGCAGGCGCGACACGGAATCGGAGAGCTCGTCGCTGCGCCCCGGCGCCTCGCCGAGCCAGAACGGGATCGTCGGCGCCATGCCGTGCGCGTCCTCGACCCGCACCACGCCGCGCTCGACCCGGCGGATGCGGTAGCTCTTGTTGCCGAGCTGGAAGATGTCGCCCGCCAGGCTCTCGACGGCGAAATCCTCGTTGACGCTGCCGATGACGTGGTTGTCCGGCTCGAGATGGACCTGGTAGTCGGCGTTCTCCGGAATGGTGCCGCCCGAGGTCAGCGCGGTGAGCCGCGCGCCGCGCCGTCCGCGCAGCACGTGATTGACCGAGTCATAGTGGATGAGAGCGCCGCGGCGGCCGCGCCGCGTGCTGAAGCCCTCGGCCAGCATGGCGACGATGGCGGTGAAGTCCTCGCGCGGCAGCGCGCGATACGGCATCGCGCGGCGCACGAGGGCGTAGAGCGCGTCCTCGTCCCAGTCCCGCGCCGCGGCCTCGGCGACGATGTGCTGGGCGAGCACGTCGAGCGGCGCCTCGCGGATGGTGAGCGCATCGAGCTCGCCCCGGCGCACGCTCTCGATCAGTGCGGCGCATTCGACGAGATCGTCGCGCGACAGCGGAAACAGGCGCCCCTTGGGCGTGCCGGCGACCGCGTGGCCCGAGCGGCCGACCCGCTGCAGGAAGCTCGCGATGCCGTGCGGCGAGCCGAGCTGGCAGACGAGATCGACCTCGCCGATGTCGATGCCGAGCTCGAGCGAGGCGGTCGCGACCAGCGCCTTCAGCTGGCCGCGCTTGAGCCGCTGCTCGGCGTCGAGCCGCGCCTCCTTGGCGAGGCTGCCGTGATGAGCCGCCACATTCGTCTCGCCGAGCCGGTCGGAGAGCTGACGCGTCACCCGCTCCGCCATTCGCCGCGTGTTGACGAAGATCAGCGTCGTGCGGTGCGCCTCGATCAGCATCGCGAGCCGGCGATAGACCTGCTCCCACACCTCGTTCGACATTACGGCTTCGAGCGGCGAATCCGGCACCTCGAGCGCGAGATCGCGGGCGCGGCGATGCCCGGTGTCGATGATCTTGCATGCGGGCGGCTTGCGGCCCGTGCCGGCCCCGACCAGGAACTGCGCAATCGCCTCGATCGGTTTCTGCGTCGCCGACAGACCGATCCGCAACAGGGTCCGACCGCACAGGGCCTCCAGCCGCTCGAGCGACAGCGCCAGATGGGTGCCGCGCTTGTTGGGCGCGAGCGCATGGATCTCGTCGACGATGACGCTGCGCGTCGTCGCCAGCATCTTGCGGCCCGACTCCGAGCCGAGCAGGATGTAGAGCGACTCCGGCGTCGTCACCACGATGTGCGGCGGCCGCCGGTGCGCACGCGCGCGCTCGGCCGCAGGTGTATCGCCGGTGCGCACCCAGGTGCGGATCTCGACGTCGGGCAACCCTTGCGCTTTCAGCGCCGCGCGAATGCCGGCGAGCGGCGCTTCGAGGTTCTTTTGGATGTCGTTCGAGAGCGCCTTGAGCGGCGACACGTAGACGACCTGCGTCGCATCCTCGAGCCGGCCGTCGAGTCCTTGCCGCACCAGGTGATCGATCGCCGCCAGGAACGCCGCCAGCGTCTTGCCCGATCCGGTCGGCGCCGCGAGCAGCACGTTGCGGCCGCCCGCAATCGCCGGCCACGCTTCCGCCTGCGCAGGCGTCGGGGCCGTGAAAGCGCCGGCGAACCAGGCGGCCACGGCGGGATGGAATAGGGACTCGGGATTCATAGGCGCTGGGATTGTACGATCTGACGGCAACGCCGGCAAAGCCGGTGATGCGCACCGCCGCGGCGCCAGCAATCCGGCATTTGCGGGCGCCTTCCGCATATGGGTTCCCGCGCACCCAGGTGCAATCCGACCCGTCAATACAAATATATGCAGCCATGAACAAAGCTTCTGCGCGCAAGGAACCCGTTATGAGCCAGGGCGATCTGTTCGGCGCGCCCAACGAGCTGCCCGACGGCATGCGCTATGCGCCGGACGTGATCTCGTCCGACGAGGAGCAGGCGCTGGTCGCCGAGATGGCGCAGCTGCCGTTCCGCGCGTTCGAATTCCACGGCTTTCTCGGCAAGCGCCGGACAGTGTCGTTCGGCTGGAGCTACGACTTCAACGGCGGCGGCCTGCAACAGTCCGGCCGCATCCCCGATTTCCTGCTGCCGGTACGGGCACGCGCGGCGGCTTTTGCGGGCCTCGATCCCGGCGCGCTCGAGCACGCGCTCGTCATCGAATATTCTCCCGGCGCCGGCATCGGCTGGCATCGTGACCGGCCCGCCTTCGGCGACGTGATCGGCATCTCGCTGCTCTCGCCCTGCACCTTCCGCCTGCGCCGCAAGCTGGGCAGCGGATGGGAGCGTCGCTCGCTCGCCGCGCAGCCGCGTTCGGCTTATCTGTTGCGCGGTTCCTCGCGCACCGACTGGGAGCACAGCATTCCGCCGCTCGAGACGCTGCGTTACTCGATCACCTTCCGCAGCCTGGCGCCGGGCGGAATCGGCGGTCACGAGAAAATGGATTGATAGAGCAGGGAGGTCCCGGCCTCACCCCTCGGCCGCGATCCGCATTCGCGTCCCGACGAGCTCGGCGTAGCGCTCGATCGGCAGTGGCCGCCCGATGAAGAAGCCCTGCAGCTCGTCGCAGCCTTCCCGTATCAGCATATCGCGCTGCTCGGCGGTCTCGACGCCCTCGGCGACGACCGGCAGCCGCAGGCCGTGCGCGAGGCCGATCACGGCGCGCACGATCGCGATCGAGTCGTTGCGCTCCTCGAGACTGCTGATGAAGCGGCGGTCGATCTTGATGAGGTCGAGCGGGAACGACTGCAGGTAGGACAGCGACGAGTAGCCGGTGCCGAAGTCGTCGAGCGCGATGCGGATGCCGAGCGCCTTGAGGTTGCGCAGCACCGCCGCGGCGCGCGACAGGTTCTCGATCAGCACCCCTTCGGTGATCTCGAGCTCCAGCCGCTCGGGCGCGAGGCCGGTCTCGAGCAGCACCGCGTGCACGAGGCCTTGCAGGTCGCCGCGGCGGAACTGCACCGCCGAGACGTTGACGGAAACCCGCAGCGGCCGCGGCCACGCCGCCGCCTCCGTGCAAGCCTGGCGCAGCACCCACTCGCCGAGCTCGATGATCAGCCCCGACTCCTCCGCGATCGGGATGAAATCGCCGGGGCTGACGATGCCGTGCACCGGGTGGTGCCAGCGCAGCAGCGCCTCGAAGCCGGTGATTTCTCCGTCCGGCCGCGATTGCGGCTGATATTCGAGGCGCAGCTCGTTGTTCTCGATCGCGCCGCGCAGGTCGCGCTCGAGCGCCCGCCGCTCGCGCAGCTGCTGGTCCATGTCCGAGGTGAAGACGCGGGTCGTGCCGCGGCCCTCGTGCTTCGCTCGATAGAGGGCGGCATCCGCATTGGCGATCAGGGTGGTGGCGTCGTGCCCGTCGCGCGGATGCATCGAGATGCCGATGCTGAGCCCGATCGGGAAGACGTGATCGTCGATCGCGAGGTCCTCGTCCAGAACGTGCTCGAGCCGTTCGATAAGGTCGGTGAGGCGCGCCGGGTCGAGCGCCGCGACGGCGATGAACTCGTCACCGCCGATGCGCGCCAGGAAGACGCCCTCGCAGGCCGCACGCAGGCGCCGCGACACCTCGCACAGCACCGCGTCGCCGACCGAGTGCCCGTGCAGGTCGTTGATCTCCTTGAAACGGTCGAGATCGATGCACAGCACCGCGAAGATGCCGTCGCGGCGCTGCGGGTCGCCGAGCAGCTCGCGGAAGTGGCGGTCGAGCGCGGCACGGTTGGGAAGGTCGGTCAGCGGATCGTGTGTCGCGCCGTGCGCGATGGCGCGCTCTGCGCGATTGCGTTCGGTGACATCGATGATCGCCACCATCACGGCGGTCCGGCCTTGATAGCTGATGGATCGTCCGTAGGTCTGCACCTCGATCAGGCTGCCGTCGGCCTTGATATGGCGCCATGAGCAGCCGCGGCGGCGTGTATCGTCGCTCGAGGTCGCGATCGCGCGCAACGCGTCCCAGTCCTCGCGCGGCCGGATATCGAGCAGCGTCATGCGCAGGAATTGCTCGCGCGAGTAGCCGTAGTGCGAGACGACGGCATCGTTGACGGCAAGGAAGCCGAGCGTCTCGCGATCGAACACCCACATCGGCACCGGGTTGCTGTCGAACAGCAGCCTGAACTTGTCCTCGCGCTCCTTGAGGTCGGTGATGTCGACGCGCAGGCCGATGCCGCCGGTTTGGGTGCGCCGCTCCTCGATCCGGCACCAGCGGCCAGGTGCGATCTGTTGCTCGAGCCGGAACTGGGGCTGGCGGTGCTGCGCGAGCCGCTCCACGAGCCATTCCGCCTCGCGGCCGACCGCTTCCGGGAAGCAGCCGCGCGCGAGACGGATGCGCAGCACGTCCTCGAACGTGGCGCCGTGCTTGATGACCTCGCCGGCCGGATCGAACATTTCCTGATATGACCGATTCCACAGCACGAAGCGGTCGTCCTGGTCGAAGATCACCAGGCCTTCCGGGATGAGGTCGAGCGCATCGACCAGCCGCGTGTGGGCGGCGCGCGCCTCGGCTTCGGCGCGCTCGGCATTGGCCTTGGCCGAAGCCAGGGCCTGCTGCGCCTGGAATCTGTCGGTGACGTCCTCGTGGGTCGCGACCCAGCCGCCGTCGGGCATCGGCCGGTGGCGGATCTCGAACACGCGGCCGTTGGCGAGCTCGACGATGGTGTCGGTCGGCTCCATCGACACCGCGATGTTGTCGCGCCAGGTGAGGTACTGCTCCGGGCTCATCTTCGGGCAGCTTCCGGCTGCAAACCGCAGCGCGACGATCTCCTTGAGCTGCATGCCCGGATGCACGCCTGCGGCATCGAGGCCGTACATCTCGGTGTAGCGGCGATTGCAGGTGATCAGCCGCTGTTGCCCGTCGAAGAAGCACAGGCCTTGCGACATGTTGTTCATCGCCGTGTCGAAACGTGCCGCGAGCGCGCTCAGCTCGGCATGCTCCGCGGCTGCGGCGCTTTGCGCGGCGCGGAATCGCGCGTCCTTCTTGGCCATGCGGGCGCGCAGCGCCCGCGCGAACTGCGTTCGCCGGCGATGAGCTCCCAACCATTTCCGCAGGGTCGCGAACGGGCGCATGTTGATCCCCACGCGCACTATACGCTGCACACCACAAGCCTTGATGAATCCACCTAGTTAACAAGCTCTGAAGCGAGTTCCGCCGCGGCTTCACGGCGGCGATCGGCGGCGGCCATCACCGGCTTCGAGCCTCGCCCGCGCTGTTGTGGCAGAGCTCACCAGTCCGGTAGGGTTTATCAATCCTTGCTCCGACCGCGCACGCCGCCGGTTTCATCCATGGACTATTTGATGTCGGCCCCCACGCAACCCCCTGCGAATGCCAAGACCATCGCGGTCTTCACCAAGAATTCGACCAATCCGGCCTATGCGGCGTTTCGCTTCGCGGTCGACCAGGTGGCCCGCGCCAACGGCGCGGCGACCGTGCATTTCGTGCCCACGCAGCCCGACAATGTCGACGAGCAGAGGGCCTTCGTCGCGCAGGTGCTGAGGGATAAGCCGGACATCGTCATCTTCATCCCGGTCGACGATGTCGCCATGGTCGATCCGGTGAAGCAGCTCAACGCCGCCGGCATCCCGATCGTGCTCGCCTCGAACCCGCTGCCGGGAAAATTCATCACCTTCGTCGGCGCCGATGACGAGGATATCGGCTACCGCCAGGCGAAGTATCTGTTCGCCGAAATGGGCGGGCATGGCCGCATCGTCGTGCTCGAAGGCCCGCCGCGGGCGTCGACCAACCGCGCCCGCGTCGCCGGCTACCGCCGCGCCTTTGCCGAGGCGCCCGCGATCGAGGTGCTCGCCTCCGGCGTCGGCATGTTCCAGCAGCCGGATGGCAAGCGCGTCATGGCGCAGTTCCTGTGCGATCACGCGCGCATCGACGCCGTGCTCTCGGCCAATGACGGGATGGCCCTCGGCGCGCTCGAGGCGCTCGAGGAAGCGAAGCGCAGCGCAGTCGTCATTGGCATCAACGGGATCCTCGCCGCCGTGAAGGAGATCGCCGCCGGCCGCATGCTGGCGAGCTTCGATTTCGACATGTTCAAGATCGGCTGCACCTGCGCCCGCGCCGCGCTGCGTTGCCTCGACGGCGAGTCGCTGCCGGAGCGGATCATGCTGCCGACCGAGGTGATCGACCGGAGCAACTATCAGGTGTGGCTGGCGCCGTTCGAGCGGCGCACCTGTCCGGCGTGGAGCGACGTGGTGAGATAACTCACCGCCTCTATTCGCAATATTTGCAGGGCGGGAAATCGCGGCTGTAGACCGGCTGCGCCAGGAACTTGGCTTTGTCGTAGGTCCAGAACGTGCTCACCGCCGGATAGGTCTTGATCACCGTGTTCCACAGCTCGGCGTTCGGATAGCCGAACATCTTCTTCTTCTCGACCTTCTTGATGTAGATGTTCTGGATCGGGCTCTTGGTCGAAAGATCGAGCCGCACCGGCCCGCGCGGCGCGTCGAGCTCGATGGTCGACATGGTCTTGATGAACTCGACCGGCCCGGGATAGCGGCCGTTGAGCTTGGCGAGCGTCAGGTCGATCCATTTGGCCGCGGCGTAGTTCACCTCGGAATAGTAGGACGGCACCTTGTTGTATTTCGCGCGGTAGGTCTTGACGAAAGTCTCGTTCGCCGGCGTCTCCAGCGCGGCCGAGTATTGCAGTGCCGAAACGTCGCCGATCACCTCGTCGCCCATGAACGGAAGGGCGAACTCGTCGTAGCTCGTGCCGCCGCCGACGATCGGCTTCTTGTTGCCGAGCGAGCGCAGCTGCTTGGGAAACTGCAGCGACATCGGACCGACCATCAGGGTGAAGATGGCGTCGATATCGCCCTTCAGTGTCGGAATATAGGGGCCGAAATCCTTGGTGCCGATCGGCACCCAGATCTTCTGCACGATCTTGCCGCCGCAGTCCTCGAAGCTCTGCTGAAAGCCGCCGAGCTGCTCGTAGCCGAAGGCGTAATCGGCGGCGATCGCCGCGATGCGCTTGTAACCCTGGTCGCACGCCCACTGGCCGAGCGGATGGTTGGGCTGCGACGACACCCATCCCGAGAGCACCAGGTAGGGATACTTGTCGACCTGGCGCTGCGCGAGATCGTCGGCGGTCGAGACGGTCGCCACATAGAGCGTCTTCTCGGCGGTCGAGACCGGCGCCAGCGCATAGGCGGACGAGGCGAGCACCGCGCCCACCAGCATGTCCACCTTGTCCTGCAGGATGAGCTTCTTCGCTTTGGCGACGTCGACGTCGGGCCGGCCCTGGTCGTCCTCGACCGTGAACGTCACCTTGGCGCCGCCGAGCTTGCCGCCGTGCTCGTCGAGATACATCTGGAAGCCGTTGACCATGTCGGTGCCGAGCTGGGCGAAGATGCCGGTGCGCGGGGCCAGGAATCCGATTTTGAGCTCCTGGGCGCTTGCCGGCATCGATGCGCCGAGCACGCCGGCGGCGAGACCCAGCGGCAGTGCCGCGCGTGAAAGCCACGTCATCATTCCCTCCCAGACCTGCGACACGCTTCGCGATTATTCCGCGCTGGGATCGATGATATACGCACGTCGACTGAGGCGCCAAGCTGTGGGCAGCTGCCCGCCGATCCGGCTCGGAGATCGATAATGGCGCCGGACAGAAACATAGGACGGTGAGGGGACGATGCTGCGTGCGACCAAGGACATCAAATTGCCGACGACCATCACTGGATCTTTGCCGCGCCCGAGCTGGTACACCAGGAACATCGGCACGCAGAGCTTCATCGAGGCGATGGTCAACACTCAGTTCCGCGAGCAATACACCGACGCGGTCTCGGTCTATTTGCACGAGCAGGAGATCGCCGGCCTCGACATCGTGACGGATGGCGATGCGCATTTCGACAGCGACGTCGGCGGCCAGAGCTGGACCAACTATCCGCCGCGCCACATGGGCGGCTTCGACCGCTTCCATCCACAAATCACGCCGGCGGGCCGGGCGGTCAGCTTCCCGCCCGGGCACATCCTGCACGACTATCTCGAATCGCGGGTCATGCCCGGGATCGTCGGGCCGGTCAGCCGCGGCGACCTGCAATACGCCGCGGTGTGGAAGGTGGCGCAGCGGCTCACGCGGAAGCCGGTCAAGTTCGGCACCATCGGCCCCGAGCTCATCGCTTTTGCGGTCGAGGACCGTCACTACAAGAGCATTCGCGATCGCATTCTCGCGATCGCCGACGCACTCAATGCCGAGCTGCACGATCTCGCCGACGCCGGCTGCCCGGTGATCCAGTTCGAGGAGCCGCAGATCCACATGCTGGCGGCGCGCAAGCTCGTCAACGAGGTGATCAACCCCGAGTTCAGCGTCGAGGTGTTCAACCGCACCGTGAGAGGCCTGCGGGCCAAGACCGAGGTGTGGTGCCACACCTGCTGGGGCAACCCGTCGCAGCAGCGCATGTTCACCCACGTCATGAGCTACAAGGGCGCACTCGAGATGCTCGACAAGGTCGATGCCGACGTCATCACCTTCGAGTCGTGCAGCGCCGGCGGCATCGATCTCGAGGCGTTCGGCCAGATGATCACCGACAAGAAGATCGCGATCGGCGTGATCGATCACCATACCCTGCAGGTCGAGCGTCCGGAGGAGATCGCCGATCACATCCGCCGCGCGCTCGCGCACATCCCGGTCGAGCGGCTGGTCATCAGCTCCGATTGCGGCATGGGCCGCGAAGGCATGAGCCGGCGCCACGCCTTCTACAAGATCGTCGCGCTGGTGCAGGGCACCAACGTCGTGCGGCGCGAGCTCGGCCTGCCGGTCGCCGACTGCCTCGCCGCGGATCCGCGCTTCTCGCTGGTGCCGGCAGCCTAGCGGACGGCGCTTCCCGCACGTGAAAGCGGTATAGTGAGCGGTCCTTCCTTCGGCCGGCCCCCGGCCTCCATCGAGACACTCGCATGACACCATCCGCGCGGGCGCGCGAGATCGGCCTCGGGATCGTCGGCGCAGGGCGCATCGGCACGCTGCGCGCGCGCCTTGCCGCCGGTCATCCGGCCGTCGCCGGCATCACGGTCTCAGATCTCGACCCGAAGAATGCCGACAGGCTGGCCGCGACGGTCGGCGGCCGCTCGCATGGCGCGGACAACCTTGCCGTGATCGACGATCCCGCCGTCACCGCCGTGATCGTCGCGACCAGCGAGGGCGAGCATCTCGCGCCGATGCTCGCCGCGATCGGGCGCGGCAAGCCGGTGCTGGTCGAGAAGCCGATCGCGCTCACGGTGCGCGAGGCCGATCGCGTGCTCGACGCGCTCGCGCGCGCCGGCGGCGACGTGCGGGTCGGCTACAGCCGGCGCTACAAGGAGCGCTATCAGATCGCCAAGGAGCAGGTGATGCGGGGCCGCCTCGGGACGCTCACCGGCGGGGCCGCCCGCGTGTTCAACTCTCGCGCGCAGGCGCTGGCGATGCTGGCGCGCAATCCGCACGCGACGCCGGTGGTGGACGCACTCACTTATTATGTCGATCTGATGGGCTGGCTGTTCGACGGTCGCAAGCTCGTCGAGATTTACGCGCGCGGTCAGACCGGCGTGCTGAAAGCCGCCGGCCACGATCACGTCGCCGACGTGAGCTACGCGGTGCTCACCTACGACGACGGCGCGGTGGTCAATCTCGGCGTGAGCTACGCGTTGCCGGAGAAATATCCCGCGCTCGGCCATGCCGCCCGCGTCGAGCTCGTCGGGACCGAGGGCGTCATGATCCTCGACGACGACCACACCGACCAGCTCATGTACACCGAGAAGGGCATCCCGCACGTCTATCTGCCCGACCACGTGGTCAACATGGTCTTTCTGCAGAGCGGCACGCCGGGCGATTGGGCGCTGGGCGAGTTCTGGGGCCCGATCGCCAACGAGACGCGTGCCTGGCTCGATCATCTCGCCACCGGCCGCCCCTGCACGCTCGCGACGCCGCAGGACGCGCGCGCGACGCTCGAGGCAACGCTCGCCATCGAGCACTCGATGCGCGTCGGTGGGCCGGTGAGGCTGCCGCTGCGCCACGGCTGAGAGGAGCGCTGGACCGCGGACTCGGCGAATCGTGCTAGAGTCAGCGCGCGGAATGGGATTGGAGCGATGCCGGGCTTTTTCCGTCGGCGACGGCCTCATGGCGCTATCGCTGGTGGCGCGATGCTGGCCGCCGCGATTGCCGCATGCCTGTCCGGTCTCACGCCGGAAGCGCGAGCGCAAGACGAACAGCTGTCGAGAACCGGTCAAGCCGGGCATCCAATCATCATCGGCGAGCACGCCGGCTGGAGCAGCGACTGCGATGCGATCGCGCCCCCGACGCTTTATCTCTATGAGCCTCCACGGCATGGCAGCCTGTGCACGCGTGTCGCGAACATCGAAGTGCACGCCATGTATGTCGGCACCGAATCGCAATGCGTCGGACGTGTGGTTCGCGGCATCCAGTTCGTCTATCAGCCGGACCGCGGTTATACGGGCAGCGACGGCTTGCGCTACGCGGCACAATATCCTTCAGTACGCAGGATGCTTTCGGTAACCATCACGGTGGCGGCGCAATCACGAGCCGCGCCAGGGGCGGTGCCGTCCAACAGCGTCGATCCGATCCCGCGCGGACCCTTTTCCGCAACACCGGTCCCCAGCTGCGACGCCCTCATTTTCTAGCGTCCGCCTGCCTCACCCCAAGCTGCTCTCCTCTCTACGCCGGTTTCGGGCTCTATCCGGACGTCATGGCGGCGCTCGACACGCCCGGCCGCACCTGCCGTCGCGCGATCGTGTCCAACATCGATGACGATCTGCTGGCGGCGAATTCGCTGCGCCGCGACTTCGATCTCGTCTGCCTCGGCCGATCGTCCTTGGAGGGCGCGCTACGCGCGCTGCCTCGGGATGACGGGGTTGGTTTGGTCTCGTGGGCGAGACCCCACCTCCACTGACCGAACCAATTGCCCTCAGCCGCGCTCGTCCTGCTACGATGCCCAACCGCATTACCGGGAGGAAGTCATGTCAGCCCACACGATCACGCGCCGTGCCGCGCTCCGCGCAACCGCAGCCGCAGCCGCGCTCGTCGCTGCTCCGGCAGCCGCGCAAAGCGCGACGCGCAAAACCTTCGTGCTGGTGCACGGCGCCTACCACGGCGGCTGGTGCTGGCGGCGCGTCGCCGACATCCTCGAAAAGCAAGGACACAAGGTCTATGCCCAGTCGCTCACCGGCAACGGCGACCGCTCGCATCTGCTCGGCAAGGACGTCAACCTCGACACCCAGATCGCCGATATCGTCAACCTGGTGACCTGGGAGGATCTGCGCGACATCTGCCTCGTCCCGCATTCCTTCGGCGGCTGGCCGGCGTCGGGCGCCCTCGAGACCATCCACGATCGGGTCGGCTCGATCGTCTGGCTCGATGCCTTCAAGCCGGAGAACGGCCAGAAGGGGACCGACTACATCTCGCCCTACAGCAAGAAGGCGATGGAGGAGGCGGTGGCGAAGGGCGAGGCCGGGCGCAAGCCGCCGCCGGCGAAGACCTTCTCGAAGAGTCCGCAGGACTACGCCTGGATCGACTCCAAGCTCGCGCCGCAGCCGAACGGCCCGGCGATGCAGGCGATCAAGCTCACCGGCAAGCGCGAGACCATCGCGAAGAAGACCTACATCCGTGCGCCGTCATATCCGCAGCCTGCCTTCGACAAGGCATTCGCCGAGTGCAAGGCCGACAAGACCTGGCGAACCTACGTCTACGAGGACACCGGCCACGACGTGATGATCGACCGGCCCGAGTGGCTCGCGGACGTCTTGATGACGGTCGCTTAATCACGATCATTGAGTAACCGCGAGAGATCGCCATGCTCACCGTCACGCGCGACATGATCATGCCAACCACCATCACGGGCTCCTACCCGCGGCCGCTGTGGTTCGACCGCAGCCTCGAGGGCCGTTCGTTCAAGACCGCACTCGGCGACTCGCTCTTTCGCGAGCAGTATCTCGACGCGGTCGCCAGCATCATCGCCGAGCAGGAGGCCGCCGGGCTCGACATCGTCACCGATGGCGACAGCCGCTTCGATCTCACCGTCGGCGGCAAGTCCTGGTTCTTCTATCCGATCGAGCGGCTCGGCGGCGTCGCCGGCCACCGCGACACTTCGCGCGGCTGGATGGCGCGGCACGGCCTGCGGCCCGGCAAGATTCTCTGGGAGGTGCAGGAGGCCTATCAGCCCGGTGTGGTGCGCGAGAAGCTCTCGCGCGGTCCCTTGGAATATGCCGAGCTGTGGCAGGTCGCCCAGCGTATGACCGACCGGCCGGTGAAATTCGGCGCCATCTGCGCGCCCGCGCTCGCCTCGATGTTGTGGAACGAGTTCTATCCCGACGACAAGGCGATGATCCGCGACCTGTGCGACATCATGAACGCCGAGTTCCGCGATATGGTCGCGGCCGGCTGCCGGTTGATCCAGGTCGAGGAGCCGCGCCAGCACATGCGCTCGCAGCAGGCCGACTGCACCGACGCCGATCTCCAGTTCCTCACCGAGGAGTTCAACCGCCAGCTCGAAGGCGTCGAGGCCGAGATTTGGGTGCACACCTGCTGGGGCAATCCGAACCAGCAGCGCGTGCACTGGCAGGTGCCGAGCTACGAGCGCGCGCTGCCACACCTGCTCGCGCTCGATTGCGACGTGCTGACGATCGAATGCGCGAGCTCGGATGGGCGCGATCTGCCGCTGTTCAAGCACGTCAAGACCGACAAGAAGATCGCGATCGGCGTGGTCAACCATTGCAACACGGTGGTCGAGCCGGCCGAGCATGTCGCCGCGCTGATTCGCAAGGCGCTCGAGTTCATCCCCAAGGAGCAGCTGATCATCAGCACCGATTGCGGCTTCGGCCGCGAAGGCCTGTCGCGGCGCATCGCCTTCTACAAATGCGTGGCCCTGGTCGAGGGCACCAACATCGTGCGCCGCGAGCTCGGCCTGCCGGAAGCACGTGTGCGCGTCGCCGACCCCAAGCTGTGGTTCGCGGGGCGGGAGAGCGAGGCGGCCAAGAGCTGATCCGGGTGATGTACCGGCTCTTTGCGGCCGGGACGTGCTAAGATCACCTTGGGAGCTTTCCGGGGAGGATCGCCATGCTGCGTCTGCTCGCTGCCTGGCTCGCCGTGCTGCCGATTCTAGCTATGGCGGGCTGCGGAATTGAAAGCACCTACGACATCGGCCAGAAGCTCGCAGCGCAGACGCCGCTGCTGCCCGGCACGTACAAAGGCGAAAGCGCGGAAGCCAAGCCGGCAAAGATCACGCGCGACGGCGACGGCTATGCCATGGAGCTGACGGACGACAAGGGCAATGTCGCGCGCGCCCGCATTCGCTTCTTCAAGATCGCCGAATTCGATGGGTATGTCCTGCAGTTCATCGATCCCGATAAGCCCGGCAAATTTCTCTATCTCTATACCCGCGTGACGCCCGCCGGGATCGAAATCCTCGACGAGAACATCGACAACGCCGACCTGCCACCAGACCTCGCGTCCCGGTTCGACGAAACGAAGGCTGCCCCGGGCCAGACACTGTTCATCAAGGCGCGGACGCTCAAGCGCGGCGAGGACGTAATGCTCGTGCTGCAGGCGCTCGCGCGGGGAAAGCTTCCCCTGACCCACATGGACTACTGGAAGCGGCAGGAGTGAGAATCGATGCCGACCACGGCCAGGGAGTGCGTTAGCCCACGTCAAAGGCTCGCCGGAACTTCCTGCGAACATTGATCGACCTCGATGTATCGAGCCGCGGTCATCCGAGCGTGGGGTGGCGTCACGGCGCTCGCCGTGCCCAATCGACCGTGAATCATACCGGATGCCGATCCCACGCTACCGCCAGCATGAAGGTCCCGCCCTGCTCTCGGCCGGGTTCGGCCAGGACGATGGATCGCGCGCGCGGCCGGCATCGCCTGTGTGGTCGCTGGCGCTTGGCTGCTGGTGTCGGCATCACGCTAGTCACCGGCCGCGTCGACCGGCTGCGCGAGCGCCTTCGCATCCATCCCGGCGGGCTGCCACACCAGCGTGCGATAATCGAACCCGTCGAGCCCTGGCTTGATGATCTCGAAATAGGGCGACACGTCGAAGTCGCGCGGCGTGTAGAGCCCGTGCCGCCGGATGTGCTCGACCTCGCGCTGCACGAATGGGGCGATGCCGTAGTCCTTGCCGTCGATCGTCGTGCGCTCGGGCAGGATCGGATAATGGATCGACGCGAAAGATTCGGCGATCAGCGCCGAGCAGATCGCCTTGGTCGGGTCGCCGCTGCCGATCGCCAGCATGCGGCGGCGAAACCACACCGGCACCGGGGGATAGGGAAAGAGATAGCGCGCAAGGTCGACGATCTGCTTCTTGTCGTATTGCACGCCGATGCGTGCGACCGCGTAGTCGACGACCTTCTGCCTCGCCTCCGGGCCGAGCCCGGTCGGGCGGCAGATGCGCATGTTGAAATGGGCATATTTCGACAGCGGTACCGTCGTGACGCCCATCTCGGTCTCGGCCTCCAGCAGCACGTTCGCCTCGAGCTCGGGTGCGGCCGCATGGCCCGGTCCGCGGTCGCCGGGCCGTTCGCCCACGTACAGCGCCGCGTGCGACCAGGTGGATTGGGTCAGGAATTTGATGATGGCGCTCAGCCGGGTGTTGCCCTCGATCAGGATCACGTCGCCGGGCTGCAGCGTCCGCCGCGTGATCTCGGGATCGGGGGCGAAGAACGGTGCATAGCGCGTCGTCGGCTGGGCCAGGTACCGGATGATCCGGGCGCTGATATATTCCTTGAGCCGGTCCAGCATTTCGGGGGCCTTCACGCCGAATAAACGGCTGAATTGTAAGCAGTAGTCGTTCCGAAACCTATAGCGTCCCACATTCTTGATTCGGGTCGCCCACCCTTGATTCGGCCGCCGTCGTATGACGACGTTGGCGACATGGCGCTGTCCGGAGGTCACGATGCCGACATCCTCTTTCCGCCGGGACTGGATCACCAAGCCGATCTTCGGCCTCGCCAGGCATGCCCTGCCGAGCCTTTCGGACACCGAGCGCGAGGCGATCGAGGCCGGCGACACCTGGTGGGACGCCGACCTGTTCGCCGGCAACCCCGACTGGAACAAGCTCCTCGCCTTCCCGCCCGCGCGGCTCTCGGCCGAGGAGCAGGCCTTCCTCGCCGGCCCGGTCGACGAGCTGTGCGCCATGCTCGACGACTGGCAGATCAATTGGGAGCTGCACGACCTGCCGCCCGCCGTGTGGGACTTCCTCAAGGCGAAGAAGTTCTTCGCCATGATCATCCCCAAGCAGTATGGCGGCTTGGGCTTCTCGGCCTACGCGCACTCGGAGGTGATCCGCAAGCTCTCGTCGCGCTCGCTGTCGGGCGCGGTCACCGCCATGGTGCCGAACTCGCTCGGCCCGGGCGAGCTGCTGGTGCGGTTCGGCACCAAGGCGCAGCAGGACTACTGGCTGCCGCGGCTCGCGCGCGGCGACGAGATCCCGTGTTTCGGCCTCACCAGCCCGGAGGCCGGCTCGGACGCCGCCTCGATGGTCGATACCGGCGTGGTCTGCCGCGGCACCTATGAGGGCCGTGAGGTGATCGGCATCCGCCTCAACTGGCACAAGCGCTACATTACACTTGCGCCGATCGCGACCGTGCTCGGCCTCGCGTTCAAGCTGCGCGATCCCGACCATTTGCTCGGCGCTGCCGAGGACATCGGCATCACGCTCGCGCTGGTGCCGACCCATCTGCCCGGCGTGAGCATCGGCCGCCGTCATCTGCCGGCGATGCACGTCTTCCAGAATGGCCCGAACTGGGGCAAGGACGTGTTCATCCCGGTCGACAACATCATCGGCGGCGCCGACGGCGCCGGCAAAGGCTGGAAGATGCTGATGAGCGCGCTCGCGGCCGGGCGCGGCATCTCGCTGCCCTCGCTGTCGGCGGCGGCAGCTGCGTTCTGCGCCGACGTCACCGGCGCCTATGCGCGCATCCGCGAGCAATTCCACGTCGCGATCGCCAAATTCGAGGCAATCCAGGAGCGGCTCGGCCGCATCGCGGCGACCGCCTATCTGCTCGATGCCGCCCGCCGCATGACCTGCGCGGCGCTCGACGAGGGCCATCACCCGGCCGTCGTCACCGCCATCATGAAATCGCAGGCGACCGACCGCATGCGCATCGCCGTCAACGATGCCATGGACGTGCACGGCGGCAAGGGCATCATCGAGGGGCCGCTCAACTATCTCGGCAGCCTCTATCGCGGCGTGCCGATCGGCATCACGGTCGAAGGCGCGAACATCGTCACCCGCAGCCTGATCCAGTTCGGGCAGGGCGCGATCCGCTGCCATCCTTATCTGCTGAAGGAGATGCTCGCCCTCGAGGACACCGATCGCGCGCGCGGGCTCGACACCTTCGACAAGGCATTTTGGGGCCATGTCGGCCACAGCATCGCCAACACGTTCCGCGCCTGGGGCCGCGCGTGGACCGGCGGCCTCTTTGCGCCGGCGCCCGATGCCGGTCCGGCCAAACGCTTCTATCGCCAGCTCAGCCGCTACAGCTCGGCGTTCGCGCTCGCGGTCGATCTCGCGCTGCTCAGCCTCGGCGGCGGCTTGAAGCGACAGGAGATGCTGTCCGCCCGCTTCGGCGACATCCTCTCCGAGCTCTATCTGTCGTCCGCGGCGCTCAAGCGCTGGAACGACGAGGGCCGCCAGCAAGCCGACCTGCCGCTGCTCGAATATTGCCTGGAGGCGAGCCTCGCCACCATCGAGCAGCGCTTCGACGAGCTGATCATGAACTTCCCGGTCCGCCCGGTCGCCTGGCTCATGCGCTTCATCATCCAGCCGCTGAGTCCGAGTAGCCGCGGCCCGTCCGACCGCGTCACCCGCGCCTGCGCCGACCTCATCAGCAATCCGGGCGCGGCGCGCGACAGGCTCACGGTCGATCTCTACGAGTCGAAGTCGGCGCCGAGCCCGACCGATGCGGTCGGCCTGGTCAAACGCGCCTTCGCGCTCACCGTCGCGGTCCAGCCATTGCGCGACCGCATGCGCAAGGGCCACATCCGCAGCATCGATCAGGCGCTCGCCAGCCGCACCATCACGGCCGACGAGGCCGCGCAGCTCGCGGCCGCCGCCGCGGCGGTGTCGGCCGCGATCGCGGTCAATGATTTCGCGCCCGAGGAATTGACCTCGCGCGGCGCCGCCACCAAGGGAGATCAGCCATTAGCGACATCCCAACCCACATCGAGCCCGCCGCCGCGCCCGCCGCCGCGACCGTCGACGCCGATGTCGCCGCCGGACCTGTTGCAGGACCAGCCGCCGGCGGCGGCCGCGGAATAGGGCGGCGGCCCGTCTACATCATCGACGGCAGCCGCACGCCCTTCATCAAGGCGCGCGGACGGCCGGGGCCGTTCACGCCGGTCGATCTCGCCGTCCAGTGCGGCCGGCCGCTGCTGCTGCGCCAGCCGTTCGCGCCGGACGCCTTCGACCAGGTGATCCTCGGCTGCGTCAACGTCATCGCCGACGAGATGAATCCAGCCCGTGTCGCCGCGCTGCGCCTCGGTATGGGCGAGGCGATGACCGCCTTCACGGTGCAGATCAACTGCGGCTCCGGCATGCAGTCGATCGACACCGCCTATCGCTACATCCAGGAAGGCGTCTCCGACCTGATCCTCGCCGGCGGCGCCGAGTCGCTCAGCCACGCGCCGCTGGTGTTCAACCGCCGCGCCGTGAACTGGTACGCACGCCTGTTCGGCGCGCGCGATCTGTGGGCGCGGCTCGTCGCCATGGCCGGCTTCCGCCCGAGCTTCCTCACGCCGGTGATCGGCCTCGAGCGCGGTCTCACCGATCCGATCACAGACCTCAACATGGGGCAGACCGCCGAGCTGGTCGCCCATCTGTTTCACATCTCGCGCCGGCAGGCCGACGAATACGCGGCCGAGAGCCAGCAGCGCCTGGGGCGGGCGCAACGCGAGGGCGTCTTCAAGAACGAGGTCGAGCCGGCTTTCGCGCGCGACGGCACCGTGTTCGACCACGACGATGGCGTGCGGCCCGACAGCACCGCTGACAGTCTCGCCAATCTGCGACCCGCCTTCGAGCGGCCGTGGGGCAAGGTCACGCCCGGCAACAGCTCGCAGATCACCGACGGCGCGTCGTGGGTGATCCTCGCGTCGGAAGACGCCGTGAGGCAGCACAACCTCACGCCCAAGGCGGTCATCGTCGACAGCGAATGGTCGGCGCTCGATCCCTCGATCATGGGGCTCGGTCCGGTCTATTGCTCGACCGCACTGCTGCGGCGGCAGCACTTGTCGCTCGGCGACATCGAGCTGTGGGAACTGAACGAGGCTTTTGCGGCGCAAGTGCTCGGATGTCTCGCAGCCTGGCAGGACGAGCAGTTCTGCCGCGAGGTGCTCGGGCTCGACGGCGCGGCCGGCGCGATCCCGCGCGACCGGCTCAACGTCGACGGCGGCGCCATCGGCACCGGCCATCCGGTCGGCGCCAGCGGCAACCGCATCGTGCTGCATCTCGTCAACGCGATGAAGCGGCTCGGCTTCAGGCGCGGCATCGCCACCGAGTGCATCGGCGGCGGGCAGGGCGGCGCCATGCTGATCGAGACGGTGTGAGGGCCGCGCCATGACAACTCCCGTGACGACGCCGATGACGACGCCGATGACGACGCCTCCTGGCAAGCCCGCCCTCGACGTCATCGGCAAGCGCGACCTCGAGCTCGGACCGTTCGCCACCGCGCCGGCAGAGCCCGGACCCTGGGCGCACTGGCGCATGCGCAACGACGAGAATGGCGTCGCCTGGCTCCTGTTCGACAAGAAGGATGCCGGCGCCAATACGCTGTCCGAGGAGGTGCTGACCGAGCTCGACGCCGTCCTCACCATGGTGTCGCAGCTGCGTCCGACCGGTCTCGTCATCCGCTCGGCGAAGCCGAACGGCTTCATCGCCGGCGCCGACATCGGCGGCTTTCGCGGCATCACGGATGCCGCCAAGGTGGAAAGCGAGCTGGCGCGCGGCCATGCGGTGCTCGATCGGCTTGATGCGCTGCCGCTGCCGACCGTCGCCGTCGTCCACGGCTATTGCCTCGGCGGCGGCCTCGAGATCGCGCTCGCCTGCGATCATCGCATCGCGGTCGAGGGCGCGAGCTTCGGCTTCCCAGAGGTGCTGCTCGGCCTCCATCCCGGGCTCGGCGGCACCGTGCGCACGCCGCGCCTGATCAGTCCGATGCAGGCGATGACCATGATGCTCACCGGCCGCACCGAGCGCGCGCGGCGCGCGAGGTCGCTCGGGCTGGTCGATGTGGTGACGCAGGAGCGCCACGTGCGCGCCGCGGTGACCGACGCGATCAAAGGCAAGCTCAAGATCACACACCAGGGCCTGCTCGGGCGCCTGCTCAATACCTCGCCCGCGCGCAGCCTGCTCGCCAAGCGCATGCGGCGGGAAGCGGAGAAGAAGGCGCCGCGGGCGAACTATCCGGCGCCGGCGGCGCTGATCGACCTGTGGGAGCAGCACGGCGGCGACGACGCGGCCGCCCGGCAGAAGGCCGAGATCGCCTCCTTCGCCAAGCTCCTGGTCAGCGATACGGCGCAGAACCTGGTCCGCGTGTTCTTCCTGCGCAACAAGCTCAAAGACCTCGCCGGCGGCAAGTGGGACGGCCGGCGTATCCATGTGATCGGCGCCGGCGCGATGGGCGGCGACATCGCGGCGTGGTGCGCCTGGCACGGCTTCACGGTGAGTCTCGCGGATATGAAAGCGGAGCCGCTCGCCGGCGCGATCGAGCGCGCCGCCGATCTCTACGGCAAGATCGGCCGCGACAACCGCCGTGCGGTGCGTGACGCGCTCGATCGGCTGATCCCCGATCTGCGCGGCGACGGCGTCGCCACCGCCGATCTCATTATCGAAGCAGTCCCCGAGACGCTCGACGTCAAGCGCAAGGTCTATGCGGGCATCGAGCCGAAGATGAAGCCGACCGCGATCCTCGCCACCAACACGTCGAGCATTCCGCTCGAGCAGCTGCGCGAAGGGCTGGCGCGGCCGGAGCGCCTCGTCGGCATCCACTTCTTCAATCCGGTGTCGCGCATGCAGCTCGTCGAGGTGGTGAGCCACGACAAGGTCGCCGAGGATGTGCTCGCCGATGCGCGCGCCTTCCTCGGCCGCATCGATCGGCTGCCCGCGCCGGTGAAGAGCGAGCCCGGCTTCCTGGTCAATCGCGCGCTCACGCCCTACCTGCTCGAGTCGCTCGTGATGCTCGACGCCGGCGTGAAGAAGGAGACGATCGACAAGATCGCCGAGGACTTCGGCATGCCGATGGGGCCGATCGAGCTCGCCGACACGGTCGGCCTCGACATCTGCCTGCACGTCGCCGAGACGCTGCGCACCGGCCTCAAGCACGAGATGCCCGCCGCGCCGCAATGGCTCAAGGACAAGGTCGCCAAGGGCGAGCTCGGCAAGAAGACCGGCCGGGGCCTCTACGACTGGAAGGACGGGCGCGCGGTCAAGCACTACGACGCGGCCGCCACGGTGCCGCCCGACGCGCAGGATCGCCTGATCCTGCCCATGCTCGACGTCTGCGTCGCCTGCCTGCGCGAGGGCGTCGTCATCGACGAGGAGGTGGTCGACGGCGCGATGATCTTCGCCACCGGTTTCGCGCCGTTCCGCGGCGGCCCGCTGCACTATGCGCGCACCCGCGGCACTATCGCCGTGCGTGACGCGCTCAGCCAGCTCGCCAGCAAGTACGGCGCGCGCTTCCAGCCCGATCCGGGATGGGACGACCTCAAATGAGACTCAGATGAGTCTTGCGGGCGGGCGGCCCGCCACGTTCGACGATGCGAGCCGCCTCGCCGATGCGATCATCGCGCGGGTCGGCAAGACCATCGTGCTGGCATTGCCGCTCGGGCTTGGCAAGGCCAACCACGTCGCCAACGCGCTCTACGCCAAGGCGGTCGCCGACCGTTCGCTCCGCCTCACCATCTTCACGGCGCTCACGCTCGAGCCGCCGCGCGCGAAACGGGAGCTGGAGCGGCGCTTCGTCGATCCGCTGGTGCAGCGCGTGTTCGCCGGCTACCCGGCGCTCGACTATGCGACGGCGGTGCACGCCGGCACGTTGCCGCCCAATGTCGAGGTCAACGAGTTCTTCTTCGAGGCCGGGCAGTGGCTCAACTCGCCTTACGCCCAGCAGCGCTATATTTCGGCGAACTACACCCACGCGCTGCACTGCGTGCTCGATCGCGGGGTCAACGTGGTGGCCCAGCTCGTGGCGCACCGCGCCGAGGAGAGCGAGCGTCCCTACAGCCTGAGCTGCAATCCCGACCTCACGCTCGACCTTCTCGAGATGCGCCGGGCCGGCCGCGTCGACTTCCTGTTCGCCGGGCAGATCAATTCGGAGCTGCCGTTCATGGCCGGCGATGCGGCGATCGCGGCGAGCGAGCTCGATATGCTCCTCGACGGCCCGGGGACCGATTTCCGCCTGTTCGGCCCACCGCGCGAGCCGATCCCGCTCGCCGATCATGCGGCCGGCCTGCATGCCGCGAGCCTCGTGCCCGACGGCGGCACGTTGCAGATCGGCATAGGTTCGCTCGGCGATGCGGTCGCGCACGCACTCGTGCTGCGGCATCGCAAGCCGGACGGGTTTCGCGCCGCCCTCGCAAGGCTGCGCTCTGAGGCAGCCGATGATCCGGCGCTCCACGCCGCGCCATTCGTGCGCGGCCTCTACGGCTGCTCGGAGATGTTCGTCGAAGCCTTCCTCGACCTTCATCGCGCCGGCGTGCTCAAGCGCGAGGTCGACGGCGCGGTGCTCGAGGGCGGCTTCCTGCTCGGCTCCCGCGCCTTCTACCAGGCGCTGCGCGAGATGCCGCCGGGCGTCCGCGCCAAATTCCGCATGCGCTCGATCTCATTCGTCAATCAGCTTTATGGCGACGAGGCCGCCAAGCGGCGCGCGCGCGTCGACGCGCGCTTCGTCAATGCCGCCATGATGGCGACGCTGCTCGGCGACGTGGTCTCCGACGGGCTGGAGGACGGCCGCATCGTCAGCGGCGTCGGCGGGCAATACAATTTCGTCGCCCAGGGGTTTGCGCTCGAGGGCGCCCGCTCCCTCATCATGCTGCGCGCGTCCCGCATCGCGCGCGGCAGGACGGACTCGAACATCCGTTGGCGTTACGGCCACACCACGATTCCGCGCCATCTGCGCGACATCATCGTCACCGAGTACGGCGTCGCCGATCTCCGCGGCAAGCCGGACAGGGAGGTGATCGCGCGCATGCTCGCGATCACCGATGCGCGCTTCCAGGACGAGTTGCTGCGCGCGGCGAAAGACGCCGGCAAGATCGAGCGCACGTTCGAGGTGCCCAAGGCTGCCCGCGACAACACGCCGGAGGCGCTCGTGCGTGCGCTCGAGCCGGCGATGGAGAGCGGCCTCCTGCCGACGTTCCCGTTCGGTACCGATTTCACCGCGACCGAGCAGCGGCTGTTGCCGGCGCTGGCGCTGCTGAAATCCTCGTCCCCGATTGCGCTCGCGGCCTTGCTCGCGCGCGGAATGTTTGCGGCGTCTGCGGATCGCGAGTGCCTCGCGCGGCTGCAATTGGCTAAGCCGCGCGGCCTGGCGGAGCGCTTCTATGCGGCGCTGGTGCGCGGCGCCCTGAGCGCTCACAGCCGGGACGCCGCCGCCGAGCACCGGACATAGGAACGATCCGGCCCCGCAGACGCGCCTCAGTTTTTGCTCGGAAGCTTCTTCTCCAGAAATTCGGGCCTGAATTTCTGCGGCGTCGCCGCACGGTGAATAAGCTGGATAGATCGACATCGTCATTGCATCGGATCGACAGCTTCGGGCAGAATCAAAGGCGCTGCGGCTGCCACCCCTTGAACGTTCGCCGCGCGTGCGCGTCGAGATCAGCGGAAGGACTCATCGGCGCGGGCAAAGACAATTTGGCAGAACGAAGCCATGCCGAGAAAAGTGAATGATTTCAGTCGAGATGGCGATTCGCTCGGTCCGCTGGCGATTTTGGCAGAGGGTCCCAACTGGGATAACAGCAGCAATTTCAATACTGGCTTCGGCCGCAAAAGCGCGAGGGCGATCGCCAAGCACGGGCTGCGCGGGCGGCCAGACAGAACGAAGCTAGAAAATGTAACGATTTCAGCGGAGCCCCGCCCCGACCCGCTTCAGCGCATGTAGGGCGGCATCGCGTCGATCGGCACGATCATCTTGCCGATCGGCCACAGCGCGAGGCCGGCGAGCTTGAGATGCGCCCAGGCGAACGGAATGCCGATGATCGTGACCGCAAGCAGGATCGCGGTCAGCAGGTGACCGAGCGCGAGCCACCAGCCGGCGAGCACCAGCCACACGAGGTTGCCGAGAAAGCCGAGCGGGCCCGTCCCGATGTCCTCGCGGCCCTCATAGACGGCGCGCGACACGGCGCGCTGGCCGAACGGAAACAGGGTGTAGACCGCGATGTTGAACGCCGCGCGCGCCCACGGGATGCCGACGATGGTGATCGCCATGATGACCGCCGCAAGCAGCCAGCCGGCCGCCATCCAGATGCCGCCGCAGAAAATCCACAGCAGGTTGAGCAGAAGGGACAAGAGGGACATCGCCGACCTCGCGCGTCGAAACCGCGAGGGAGAACATGGTGAGCGTGCACCTGCTCCGCCAGCCCCGGTACGCCGCCCGGCGCCGAGCCTCACATATGGGCGCAGAGCGCGATCATCGGCGCCGCATTGCCTGCACCACACGAGATGAGCCGCTGCGAGCGCAACGTTGCGACGCCGCTCGCACACACCGCATTGAGCGCAATCTCGCCATCGTTGCAGGTGATCTCGCAGTCGGTGCCGTTGGTGCAGTCCTGACGCACCTGGCGGATCTGGATGCCTTTCGCGGCCGCAATGCCGGCTACGCCGGGCGCGCCGGCGGGGCCTTTCTCGCCTTGCGGCCCGGCGGGTCCGACTGCCCCCGCCACGCCCGCGGGCCCCTGCGGTCCGGGCGGTCCGGCAACACCGGCGGGTCCTTGCGGTCCCGTGGGTCCGGCAACGCCAGCAGGACCTTGCGGTCCCCTCGGGCCGGCGACGCCCGGAATACCTTGCGCGCCCGCGGGACCTTGCGGTCCCTGCGCGCCGCGCGGACCTTGCGGACCTGGAACGCCTTGCGGACCTGGAACGCCTTGTGGTCCGGCCGGCCCTTGCACGCCGGCCGGGCCTTGCGGCCCGGTCGCACCCGCAACGCCTTGCGGGCCGGGCTCGCCGCGCAGACCGGCATTGCCGGCCGCGGCACACACCGCGACCGCCGCGGTTCGCTCGTCATCGCCCGCCTTCAGCGTGACCATGCAGGTCGGCGGATAGTACGGAATGCGGAAAACGAATCGTCGGTTGCGGTTGCTCGTGGCCGTGAACTTGCCGTCGAGGGTGATCGTCTCGTTCGGGTGCTCGGTGTGGCCGGCCACCACCAGGAGCCCTGCGAGCATCTCCGCATCGTTCAGGCGAATGCGCGCCTGCGCCGATTGGACTGACATGCTGACGAGCACACACGCAGACACCACACACGCAACCGACGCAACGCGCATATCTTCCTTTCTCCCGCCGTCCTTTCCGGCGCGAAGCAATAATGTGGCGAGATGGTCGGAAGTGTGGCTCTCGTGCGTTCGCGCAACGTCAGGGCACAGGCGGGTGATGCAAGGGCGATGCAAGGGAGGTGAATGTCGAATTTGCATCGAACTACGGCCTCATTCGGAGCGAAAGAGTCGCAGTCGAGATTTGGTTGTCGAGTCCACAGGGGAGGGACCTATGGCGCTCGTTCTACCGCGCATCGCGCCGGCTCTGCTCGCGTACGTGGCTGTGACGCTTCTCATCGCTCCGCTCTCGGCACGCGCCGAAACGCCGGCCGCGCCGGCGGCGGACGATTGCCTCGCCAGGCCGAACGGGCCGTCCGCAAAGGGCAGCCACTGGTATTATCGCGTCGATCGTCCGAGCGGCCGCCACTGCTGGTATCAGCGGCCCATCGAGGCGTCCCAGGATGAAGCAAAGGATGCGCCCAGGGAGGCGCCGAAGGTCGCGCCGGTGCATCGGCACGCCGCGGCGGCGAGCGTCGCACCGCCGGCCGAGCCCGCGGTGCCGGCGGCATCGCCGCCAGCGAATACAGCCGCGCCCTCAGTCGATAACGGCGATATCGTCGTGCCGCCGGTCGACGCGCCGACCGCGCCCATCGCCGCGCCCACCGCAGCCCCTTATGGAACTTTCGGACCTGGCGCAATTTCCGCGGCGCCACCCGCCGCCGCCCCAACCCCGCCGTCGCCGTCGGCCTACGGCATTGCGCAGGCGCCCAGCGCCAGCCCGGCGCAAGTGCCGGTCGCGCCCGCCGAGCCTGCAGTGGCGACACCGCAGCCGCCGCCCGACGTGGCAGCGCCGAAGCCCGACCTCGCGCCCAAGCTCACACCGCTGCGAGCGCGTAACGTGAGCGTCCCGCCACATGAGGACTACGCCGATCCCCCAAGCCATGTACCGGCGCTGTTCGGCGCCGTGTCGGCGCTAGTGATCATCATCCTCGGCTCCTACGTGGGGCGCTTGCTCGGCAACCGTCGCGTCCGCCGCGCCTCGGCCGCGGCACGCACGCGCGATCCGCACATGGCGGTCTCGCCCGAGCCGGCCTCAGCCAGCCTCGCGCCCATCATGGCGGCCGCCGACAAAGCGGTGGTGCGGGAGAGGGGGGCGCCGCGGCCGCAGAGCAAGATGTCACCCGACGACTGGGGCGTGCGGCGCGCCCGCAAGCCGCGCCGGGCGGAGACGCCGGCGGCGGCGCCGATCCGCGAGGCGACGCGCGTTCTCGAGGACAATGTGCGCGACCTGCTCGGCCGGCTGCAGCACGAGCTGCGCGGCGGCGAGAGCAAGCCGCGGCGCGCCGCATCCGTGCCCGACGCCCATGCCCCGACGGCGGGTGAGCTCGACGCGGTCCTCGCCATCTGGCGCGCCAGGCGCGAGGCCAGATAAAACTTCGGGAACCTTTCGCCACGAACGGCATCCAATGCATGATCGTCATGCGAGTGGAGTTCCCGATGGTCGATCGTGCGGTCGCGCCACGCCTTCCGAATGAAGCCGAACTGGTCGCGCAGGCCCGCGGCGGCCAGCCGGCGGCGGTGCGGCTGATCATCCGCCAGCACAACCAACGTCTCTACCGCATCGCCCGCAGTATCCTGCGCGACGACAGCGAGGCGGAGGACGCGCTGCAGGAGGCCTATGCGCGCGCCTTCACCAGCCTCGCGAGCTTTCGCGGCGAGTCGCGGCTCGGCACCTGGCTCGCCCGCATCGTCATGAACGAGGCGCTCGGCCGCCTGCGCGGCCGTCGCCGGACCATGGCGCTCGATGTCATCGACGACAATCCCGCCCTGGAGGCGCAGATCATCCCGTTCCCCAATGCCAATCGCGAGCTCGATCCCGAGACCGCCGTCGCGCAACGCGAGCTGCGCGTCCTGCTCGAGCGCGCCATCGACGAGCTGCCGGAAGCGTTCCGCACCGTGCTGGTCGCGCGCCTGATCGAGGGCATGAGCATCGAGGAGACCGCGGAGCTGTTCGGCATTCTGCCGGAGACCGTGAAGACGCGCCTGCATCGCGCCCGCCGGCTGCTCAAGGAGGCGATGGAAAAGCATATCGGGCCCGCGATGGGCGATGCCTTCCCGTTCGCCGGCCGCCGCTGCGAGCGGCTCACCGAAAAAGTGCTGGCGCGGTTGAAGCTCGGTTAGCGCAGATCACTCCGTCATGGCCGGGCTTGTCCCGGCCATCCACGTCTTTCTTGCCGGATTACAAGACGTGGATGCCCGGCCTTCGCCGGGCATGACGTGGACCTTCAACCTGCGGCCTCCGCGAGCGCCGCGCGCACCTTCTGCACCACGCTCTCCCAGTCGCCGCGCGCCGGCTGGCGAAACAGCCGCGCGGTCGGGTACCACGGGCTGTCGTCGCGATCGACGAGCCAGCGCCAGTCCGGCACGAACGGCAGCAGGATCCACACCGGCTTGCCCAGGGCGCCGGCGAGATGCGCCGCCGCCGTGTCGACCGTGATGACCAGATCGAGCCCGGCGATCGCCGCGGCGGTCTCCGCGAAGTCGGTGAGGCGGTCGGCGAGATTGGCGACCTTGCCTGCGATCTTGCCCGCCGGCGCGCGCGCGAGATCGGCGGTGCGCTCGCCGACCTGCAGCGAGAACCAGCGCACGCCGCCGACGGCGAGTAGCGGCATCAGCCGCTCGAGCGCGATCGAGCGGTTGCGGTCGTTCTTGTGCTGCGGGTTGCCGGCCCACACGAGGCCGACCTTGAGTCCCGGCGAGGCGCCGATGCGGTTGCGCCAGCGCGCCGCGGCGGCCGGATCGGGCTTGAGATAAGGGATATCACGCGGCACCGTATCGAGCGTCGTCCCGCAGGCGAGCGGCACGGAGAGCAGCGGGCTGCGCAGCTCGAACGGCGGGGCGAGATCGCCGTCGGCGAACACGTCGATCCCGTCGCCGAGCGATGCCGCCACCAGCCGCAGCAGCGGGCGCTGCACCTGCAGGCGCACGCGCGCGCCGCGCGCTGCGACCAGCGGCGCATAGCGCATGAACTGCAGGGTATCGCCGACGCCCTGCTCGTCATGCAGCAGGATCGTCCGCCCGGCGATGTCTTCGCCGCGCCACAGCGGTTGCGGGAAGCTGCGCGGCGGCTGCTCCTTGCGCCTCCACCGCCATTCGTGCTCGCGCCAGCCTGCGCTGAAGTCGCCCTTGAGCAGCAGCACGAAGGCGCGGTTCCAGTGGGCGTCGACCGAATCCGGGTTGAGGCGGATGGCCTCGTTGTAGCTCGTCAGCGCCTCGTCGAAGCGGCCCTGGTCGAGCAGTGCGACGCCGAGGTTGTAATGTGCGTCGGCGAAGTCGGGCCGAAGCTCGATCGCGCGGCGGTGCAGCGCCTCGGCCTCGGCGGCGCGCTCGAGCTTGACGAGCGCCGCCCCGAGATTGTTGTGCGCGTCGGGCAGGTCGTCGCGTTCCGCCAGGGCGCGGTTGTACCACTCGGTCGCCTGGTCGAGCCTGCCGCGCTCGGCGAGCACGGCGCCGAGGTTGCTCATCGCCTCGGCGAAGCGCGGCGCAAGCTCGAGCGCGCGGCGGTAGCTCGCCTCGGCCTCGTCGAGCTCGCCGCGTCCCTGCAGCAGAATGCCGAGATCGTTGTGGGCCGGCATCATCGCGGGATCGACCGCCGCCGCCTTGCGCAGGAAATCGATCGCCGCATCGGTGTCGCCGAGCGCGTGGCGCACGCGCCCGAGCAGGAACCAGGGCTTGGCGCGCTCCGGCGCGCGGGCCGTCAGCGTGCGCAGCGCCGTCTCGGCTTCGGTGTATTTCTTGTCGGCGAACAGCTTGGTCGCTGCGGCCTCGAGCGCGATGATCTCTTCCCGCGCTTCGCGGCGCGCGGCCGAACCGATTGTCTTGCTTGCGCCCTGCGCCTCGCACCATTGCCGCCACAGCTCGCGATAGGCGCCTTCCATTGCACGGGCAAAGCGCGGCGCGTCGCACAGCGGCGAGCCGCGGAGGCGCTCGCGCAGGCCGGACCGCAGGTCGCCGAGACGATCGAGGTCATGCGCGAGCTTCGTCGCGATCGCGACGTAGTCGTCTGCGCTCTCCGCAATCAATTCCGGCATCCCGATCGTCGTCATCAGGCTGGCGCCGACGCGTGCGACGTGGCGGTCGCCCTTGAGCGTCACCACGGGAACGCCCATCCACAGCGCCTCGCAGGTGGTGGTCGTGCCGTTGTAGTGGAGCGGGTCGAGGCCGATGTCGACGCGCGCATAGAGGGCGAGATGCGCCGCCGGCTCGGCGAGCGGCGGCACGATCTCGATCCGCTCGGCTGCGACGCCTGCGCTCGTGAAGGCGGCGAGGCAACGCGCGCGCGTGCCGGCATCCTTGAACTGCGTCGCCTTGAGCAGCAGCCGCGCATCCGGCACGTCGCGCATGAGCCGCGCCCACAGCGCGATCGTCGCCGGCGAAAGCTTGGCGAAGTTGTTGAACGAGCCGAACGTCACATGGCCGACCTCGCGCGCCGGCAGCGGCGCGACGGCACCCGCCTTGTCGAACGGCCGATAGCACAGGAAGCCGGTGTCGAGCCGGATCAGGCGCTCGGAATGGAGACGGTCGGCGTCGCCGGGCGGGTCCGCCACCGCGTCGGTGATCCGGGCATCGATCGTCGGCAGGCCGGTGGTCGCCGGATAGCCGAGCCAGGTCACCTGCACGGGCGCGGGCTTGCGCGCGAACAGCATCATGCGGTTGCCGGACGTATGGCCCGAGAGATCGACCAGGACGTCGATCGCGTCGGCGCGAATGCGCGCCGCCGCGGCCTCATCCGGCAGGCCCTGGATCGGCACGAAGTGGTCGGCGCGCGCCTTGAGCCGCTGCGTCACCGCATCGACGCGGACATCGTTGGCATAAAGAAACACTTCGACCGCGTTGCTGTCGTGCGACGCGAGCAACGCCTCGAAAAAGAACGCGACCGAGTGGTGACGGAAATCTCCGGATACGTAGCCGACACGCAGCCGCCGGCCCGGCGCCGGCGCATTGGCGAAGCGCGCGCCCGCGGTCGCAAAGCGCGCCGCCTGCGCGCGGCCCCAGGCCGCGTGCGCGGCGAACAGCGCCGGCGGCGAAAGGGTCTCGTCGTAGACGAGCGTATAGAGCAGGTTGCTGTGCGCCGCCGGCAGCTCGGGATCGAGCGCGACCGCGCTTCGGTGTGTCGCGATCGCCTCCTCGATCCGGCCCGATTCCTTGAGCAGGACGCCGAGATTGTTGAGCGGATGCGCCAGATGCGGCGCGAGCTCGTGCGCACGCCGGTAGCTCGCCTCGGCCTCCTCGTAGCGCCCCATCTGCTCGAGCAGGACGCCGAGATTGTTGTGGCCGTCGACCATCGCGGGCCTGAGCGCAAGCCCGCGGCGGTAGCTTGCCTCCGCCTCGCCGTTGCGGCCGAGCGCCGCCAGCACGACGCCGAGGTTGAACCGGGCGTCGGCGTTGTCGGGCTCGCGTTGGAGCGAGCGCATGAGCAATGTGGCGGCCTCGGCATTGTCGCCGCGGCGATGGCAAAGAAAGGCGAGGCGGCGCAGCGCAAGTGCGTGTCCCGCATCCTCCGCGAGAATGCCGCGCAAGGCGGCTTCCGCTTCCGCATCGCGGTTCGTGTCCAGCAGCTCCGCCGCCGCGAAGTAGCGGCGATCGAGCGTCGAGGGCGGCGGCGCGCCAGGCGGCACGCCGCCACGCCGCGTACGCTCGACCACGTCGGCGAGCGCCGTGCGCACGCGCGCGATCACGCCATCCCAGTCGCCCGGCCTCTCTTGCCGGACGAGGCGCGCGCTCGGGTACCAGGGACTGTCGCCGCGCTTGAGCAGCCAGCGCCAGTCCGGATCGAACGGCAGCATGATCCACACCGGCCTGCCGAGCGCTCCGGCGAGATGGACCACGCCGGTGTCGACGCCGATCACGAGGTCGAGCGCCATCATCGCCGCCGCGGTGTCGACGAAATCGTCGAGGTCAGGTGCGAGATCGATGATGCGGCCGGCAGCGATTCCGGCGAGATCGGCGGCGCGATCGCCCACTTGCAGCGAGTACCACTGTATGCCGGCAAGATCGAGCAGCGGCGTGAGGCGAGCGAGCGCGATCGAGCGCATGTGGTCGTTCTTGTGCGCCGGATTTCCGGCCCACACGATGCCGACCTTCATGCCGGTACTCGTTGCCAGTCGCGCGCGCCAGCGCGCCACCTCGGCGGGCACGGCCGTGAAATAGGGAATCGTCGCCGGGATCGTTTCGAGCGTCGTGCCGAGCGCCAGCGGCAGGCTCATCAGCGGGCAGTGGGTGTCGAACGCCGGCAGCGGGTGATCGACGACCACCGTCGCGTAGGGACCGCCCGCGAGCCGCCCGACCAGTCGCTCGAGCCGGCGCGGCACCTGGATGATGACGCGGCCGCCGCGCGCCGCCACCAGCGGCGCATAGCGCAGCAGCATCAGACAGTCGCCGAATCCCTGCTCGGCGTGCAGCAGAATGGTCTTGCCGTCGAGCGCCTCGCCGCGCCACGCCGGCTGTGTGAAGTCGCGCGATGGCCGGTCCTTGAGGCGCCAGCGCCATTCGAGCTTGGGCAGGCCCGACGCGTAGTCTCCCAGCACGAGGTCGAGGAAGCCCGCGGCGAGGTTCGCATCCACGTAGTCCGGCTTGAGCTCGACGGCGCGGCGATATTCGGCGGCCGCCTCTTGATGCCGGCCCTCACCCTGCAGGGTCTTGCCGAGATTGAAGAAGCCTTCGGCGAAGTCCGGCTTCACCGCGGTGGCGCGGCGGAAACATTCGGCGGCCTCGCCGAGGCGGCCACGCTCCGCCAGCGCCGTGCCGAGATTGTTCCAGGCGGTCGGCGAGGCGGCGTCGAGCTCGGTCGCCTTGCGGGCGGCTTCCTCGGCGTCGGCAAGGCGGCCGAGGCCGCGCAGCGCGCACGAGAGGTTGCTGTACGCCTTGGCATCGCCGGGTTTGGCCTCGATCGCGCGGCGGAAATGCGCGGCCGCATCGGCGTAACGCCCGAGCGCGAGCAGAGAGGTCGCCAAATTATAATGAGTTTCGGCGTCGCCGGGCGAAAGCTCGATGGCACGGGCGAACAGGTCGGCGGCCGCCGCGTGATCGCCGGTCTCGTCACGCAGGACGCCGAGCAGTCGCAGCGTCGGTACATGATCCGGCGCGGCGGCGAGAATGCGCTGGGCGATTGGCTGGGCGTCGTCGTTGCGTCCCGTCGCGCGCAGTCGCATCGCCTCGGCATGGAGTGCGTTTGTATCGATGCCCGGTTGCACGGCAGGATGCGGCGCCGCACGCTCGGCCAGTGCGTCGCGCACGCGCGCGATCACCTCGTCCCAATCGCTGAGCTTGCGCTGGCGAAACAGGCGGAGCGTCGGATACCAGGGGCTGTCCTCGCGCTCGGTGAGCCAGCGCCAGTCGGGCGAGAACGGCAGCATCACCCAGCACGGCCGGCCGAGCGCGCCGGCGAGATGCACCACCGAGGTGTCGACCGCGATCAGCAGGTCGAGATGCATCAGCGCCGCCGCGGTATCCGCGAAGGTCTCGAGGTCAGTCGCGAGGTCGGCCACTTTGCCGGCCGGAAGCCGGGCAAGGTCGCCGGCGCGCTCGCCGACCTGCAGCGAATAGAAACGCGTGCCCGGCACGTCGAGCAGAGGCCCGAGCCGTTCGATCGGGATCGAGCGGCGGCGGTCGCCCGCGTGCTGAGGGTTGCCGGCCCAGGCGATGCCGACGCGAAGGCCGCTGCCGGTGCCGGCGAGGCGCTCTTTCCACCGCGCGACGGCCGCCGGATCGGCGCGCAGATAAGGGCTCTTCATCGGCAGTGTCGCGAGCGTGGTGCCGAGCACGCGCGGCACGCTCATGAACGCGCAGTGCACGTCGAAGTGCGGCAGCTTCTGACCTTGCATGATGATCTCGCCGCCGCCCTTGAGGCTGGTGGCGAGCCGCATCAGGTTCGGCGGGAGCTCGAGCACCACGCGGCCACCCAGCGCGACGATCTGCGGCACGAAGCGCAGACACTGGATGTTGTCGCCCGCTCCCTGCTCGGCGTGCAGAAGGATGGTCTTGCCGGCGAGCGGCTCGCCTTGCCAGGCCGGCTGCTTGAAGGCGCGCGGCGTCATCGTCTTGAGCCGCCAGCGCCATTCGTATTGGGTGAAGCCGTTGGCGAAATCTCCGCGCAGCAGCGCCAGCATGCCGGCCGCGACTTGCGCCTGCGGATAGTCATATTGAATCCCGAGCGCGCGCCGATAGCTGTCGGCCGCCTCGTCGAGTTGCATCGATAGCTGCTGGGCGTGGCCCAGATTGCCCCAGCATTCATAGTAGTTGGGCTTGAGCGCGAGCGCCCGCCGGTAGGCCGCGATCGCCTCCTCGATGTGGTCGAGCGACGACAGCGCGGCGCCGAGGCTGTTGAGCGTGATCGCGTCCTCGGGCCGCAATTCCAGCGCCTTGCGGCTCGCGGCGACCGATTCCTCGTAGCGGCCGGCTCCATGCAGCATGATGCCGAGATCGCTGTGGAACGCCGCTGACGCCGGCTCGCGCGCGATCGCCTGACGAATGAGCTCGATCGCGCCGGGCTGATCGTCGAGCGCAAAGCGCGTCAGCGCCAGCACGTGCAGCGCGCTCGCGTTCTGCGGATCGATGTCGAGCACGCGGCGCAGCGTCGCTTCGCATTCGGCGTGACGCTTCGCCGTGTGATGCTCGTTGGCGGCGCGCACCAGCGCGGCGAGCTCGGCGCGGGTGGCTGCGCGCGACGGCGCCGCCGTTGCGGCCGCCGCGGCCGCGCGCTCCGCCAGCGCCTTGCGCATGCGCGCCACGACGCCCGCCCAGTCGCCGGGCTGCGCCTGGCGAAACAGCCGCATCGACGGATACCAAGGCGAATCGTCGCGGCCGACCATCCAGCGCCAGTCGGCCGCGAAGGGCAGCATCGTCCACACCGGCTTGCCGAGCGCGCCGGCGAGATGCGCGACCGCGGTGTCCGCCGTGATGACGAGATCGAGCGCCGCGATCACCGCTGCCGTCTCGCCGAAGTCGGTCAGCTCGGGCGCGAGGTCGGCGATCGGCGTTCCCTTGCGGTTGGCGAGATCGGCCGCGCGCGGGCCGACCTGCAGCGAGAACCAACGCACGGCGTCGACCGCGAGCAGCGGGCTCAGCCGGTCGAGCGGGATCGAGCGATTGCGGTCGTTGCGGTGGATGGTGCTGCCGGCCCAGACCAAGCCGACCTTGAGGCCGGGCGCGACGTCGAGGCGGTTGCGCCAATACGTCGCGCGCTCCGGCGCCGCGGTCAGGTAGGGCGTGGTCGCCGGGATCGTCGTGAGCACCGTGCCGAAGGCGAGCGGCAGCGACAGCAGCGGACATTGCACGTCGAACGCGGGCAGGCGCTCGCCGCGCGCGACGACCTCGATGGCGGGCATACGGGCGATCAGCGGGATCAGCTGCTTGCGCACTTCGACCACGACCTTGGCCCCGCGCGCGGCGACGAGCGGCACGTAGCGCAGGAACTGGATGGCGTCGCCGAAGCCTTGCTCGGCATGCAGCAGAATGGTCTTGCCGGCGAGCGGCTCGCCGCGCCACTGCGGCTCGGCGAAATTGCGCGGCGGCAGGTCGCCGATGCGCCAGCGCGCCTCGTACTTCTCCCAGCCGGCCGTGAAGTCGCCGCGCTGGAGGTGCACGATCGCCTCGCTCGCGATCGCCTTGGCGTAGTCCGGTTGCGCGATCTCGGCCTGGCGAAAATGAGCGAGCGCCTCGTCGAGCCGCCCGAGATCCTGCAGCGCGAGCCCGAGATTGAGATGGCCGGTGGCGAAGCCCGGCGCGAGCGCGACGGCGCGCCGGCCCGCGACTTCCGCCTCCGTGGCGCGGCCGACGGCCCGCAGCGCGTGGGCGAGATTGGCATAGGCTTCGGCGTAGTCCGCCTTGATCGAGGTGGCGCGGCGGAAATGCTCGATCGCCTCCTCGAAGCGGCCGAGGTCGCCGAGCGCCGCGCCGAGATTATTGTGTGCCTGATGATGCTCGCTGCGCAGCGCCAGCACGGCGCGATAGCTCGGCTCCGCTTCCGCGGGCCGTTGCGTCTCGCGCAGCAGGTTGGCGAGCTGATAGTGGGTCTCGACGAAGGTCGGATCGAGCGCGATCGCATAGCGGAACGCGCCCTCGGCCTCGACATTGCGCAGCAGCACCTTGAGGATGAAGCCTTGCGTGTGCCGGCAATCCGCCCGCTTCGGCGCGAGCGCGACCGCGCGCTCGGCGTGCTTCAATGCCGCCTCGGCGTCGCCCGAGCGCAACGCGATGATCGCGAGCAGATGGGAGGCGCCCGAATGGGCCTCGTCGCGCGCGAGGATCTCGCGGCAGGTCGCCTCGGCGTCGGCGAGCCGGCCTTCGGACTGTTCCGCATTGGCGCGATCGAACAGCCGCTTGAGCGCGGCTGCGTCGGGCCTTTCCTTGTCCTTTTCCTGGGTCAGCCGCTGCGAGTCCATCGGCACACCTTATAGTACGTATGGTGCGCTCAATGAACGCGGAACCGGAACGGCGCGTCAGCACTCGCCCGTGTCTCCGAACGCCTCTCGAGCCACTTTGACCATTGGATCCCTCCATGCGATGAATGACGTCCAGCGCGACATTCGGTTTGGCGGAGATGGGTCGCATGACGCAGAGTAACGCTGGCGTTGTCCTGCGCGGCCCGCTTGCGCCGCCGCCGCGGTTTCCCGATCGCCTGCGGCTGCCGCTCAGCTTCGATCCCCACCTTCTGGCGCGCGACCTCGAGCGTCACCGCGCCGACGCCTGGACCCGGCACTACGTCAGGCAGAACTACGACGGCGATTGGAGCGTCATTCCACTGCGCGCCCCGGCGGGCGAGACGCATCCGATCCGTATGATCAATTCCGATCCGACCGCGCGATCCTACGTCGACACCCGCTTTCTCGATGGATGCGACTACTTCCGCCACGTGCTCGACCGGTTCCACTGCACGCTGCGCGCCGCGCGGCTCATGCGGCTCGGCGCCGGCTCCCTCATCAAAGAGCACACCGACCTCGATCTGAGCTTCGAGGACGGGACCGTGCGGATGCACATCCCGGTCGTGACCAATGATCAAGTCGATTTTCGCCTCAACGGCGCCCGCATCGTGCTCGACGCCGGTAGCGTCTGGTATCTGCGGCTGTCCGATCCGCACAGCGTGGCCAATCGCGGCACGGCCGAGCGCATCCACATGGTGATCGATGCGGAGGTCGATCCGTGGCTGGAGAGCTTGTTCGAGGAAGCCGTGCATCAGCCTGCGTAGGGTCTGTCGCGTCGGTCGGCTCTCGAGCGCATTTTCGGTCGTTCACAACCTGAATGTGGCGTAACCAAGCGCGGAATCGATGCGGCCGGCTTTGACCACGGCGTCACGTTCGTGCACTAATAACCTTTGTACCGGTTTTTCCTCGGGCACGGGTGTCAGACGATGGCTGATTTCAGTCGGCGTACCTTCGTGGGGGCCTCGGTCGCGGGGCTCTGCGCGACCGCAATGCCGTCGGCGTTGCACGCGGCGACGGCATGCGTCACCGGGCCGCTGCCCGGCTTCCTGCCGACGTGGCTCAGCGTCGATTGCGCATCGAAACACAATTTCCGCACCTTCCGGCGCTACTCCGATGCCGTCGGCCTCGCCGGTGTCGTCAGCATGAGCTTCGTGCGCGGCAGCCTGGGCACGTATCCGGCCGGCAGCCTCTTTCTGTTCCCCTGGCTCAAGCCCAAAGGGCAGGGCATGGCGCTGCCGGCCGTCAAGCCGCTCAACGCGATGCAGTACGTCAATGCAGCGCCGATTCCCGACGCGACCCTGCCGCTCGATGAATATTTCCTCCGTTTCGTGCTGCAGGCGCCGTGGACGTCGTTCATCGGCTTCCTGGTCGACGTGCCGTATAATGCATCCGACGTGCCGCGGGACTGGTGCTCGAACGTCGACAAGCTCGCCGACGGCGAGGGCGTCGGCATCGACTGGACCAGCCACAATCTCAACGGCCCGTGGTTCGGCGGCAGCACCTGGATTCCCGGGACCGATGCGTGCGGCGGCAAGGCATGGCGAAACCTCGTCGTCGCGGCGCTTGGGCAGGCGGCGGTCGGCGCGTGTTGAGGCGAAGGAGCATCCCGATGAAGCGCGGTTACATCACTGCGATTGCTGCAGCAGTCCTGCTCGCGGCCGGCGGTGCGTCGGCTGCCGCCGCGGCACCCAACACTGGAACCAAGACGGCACCGGCACCGTTTGGATGCGACGCCGGACCAGGCGTGACATGCTTCTTCAAGCTGTTTCTCGGGCCGCGCACCACGCGCATCGTCCAGCTCAAGTCCGGCATGAAGGTCGGCATTCCGGGCGTGGACATCGGCAAGGATCGCTATTGCGTCAGTGCGAATGCGCCGCCGCTCCCGACGTGCGGGCAGATCGTCATCAACGCAACATACAATCACTAACTCGCTTCACCAGAGGGACGATTCATGGCGCAGCCATATGTGGGCGAGATTCGCATGTTCGCAGGCAACTTTGCGCCTGCCGGATGGATGGTCTGCGAAGGACAGCTGCTGCCCATCTCGGAGTGGGAGACCCTCTTCCAACTGATCGGCACCACCTATGGGGGCGACGGACAGGAGACGTTCGCGCTGCCCGACCTGCGAGGCCGGGTGCCGATGCACATGGGTAGCTTCGGGGGCACCACCGCGAGCCTCGGCGAGCTCGCCGGTGTCGAGACCGTCACGCTGACAACTCAACAGATTCCAGGGCACAACCATCTGATGACGGCGGCCAATACGGGCACCGCGCTGTCGCCACAGAATGCTTATCTGGCGGTTCCGAGCAGCACGGTCAGCGGCCTCGAGCCTTACGCGGCTACGGGCGGGACCGGGACCCCCGTGACATTGAACGCCAATATCTTGCAGACGACCGGCGGAAGTCAGCCGCACGACAATTTTCAGCCGTATCTCTGCGTGTCGTTCATCATTTCGATGTTCGGCATCTTCCCGTCGCAGAACTGATCCCCGTATCACGGAGCACACCCGAATGGACCCGTTCGTCGCCGAGATCCGCATCTTCCCGTTCAATTTTCCACCGAAGGGCTGGGCCTTCTGTGACGGCCAGATCCTGCCGCTCTCGCAGAATACCGCGTTGTTCTCGCTGCTCGGCACCACCTATGGCGGCGACGGGAAATCGACCTTCGCCCTGCCGAACCTGCAAGGCGCGGCGCCGATGCACCCTGGGCAGGGTCCCGGGTTGAGCCTGCACGCCCTTGGCGAGTTCGGCGGGTCGGACGCGGTGACGTTGCTGCAGTCCGAGATCCCTGCGCATACTCATACGGTCAACGCCACGACGACGAAGGGCAGCACCGACCAGCCTAACGGCAACCTGCTGGGCGAAGGCCAGTTTGCCAACCAGACAAGCTCGGGCCCGGTGAACTACTACACCGGCGCAACGACCCCCCAGGTGCAAATGAACGTCTTTGCCACATCGCCCACCGGCGGAAATCTCCCGCACAACAACATGATGCCCTACCTGACGCTGAATTTTTGCATCGCGCTGCAGGGCGTCTTTCCGCCGCGCAGCTGACGACCGGGCCGCTACCCAAGCACGAGGGACGAACCGATGGCCGAGCCTTTCCTGTCCGAAATCCGCATCTTTTCGTTCGGTTTCCCGCCCCAAGGCTGGGCTCTATGCAACGGCCAACTCCTGCCGATCAATCAGAACCAGGCGCTGTTCTCGCTGCTGGGCACGACCTATGGCGGCGACGGCCAACGCACCTTCGGCTTGCCGGATTTGCAGACGCGCATTCCCATACATATGGGCAGCTCAGGGGGGGCGACCCACACCCTTGGCGAGCGCGGCGGCGAAAACGCGCACACGGTGCTCATCAGCGAGTTGCCGGCGCACAACCACCTCGTTAATGCCATCCAGGCCGGCGCGCCCGCGAGCAATGCCGGGCACACCCCCACCACCACGAAATATCTCGCCCAGGCGAATGCGGTCGTTTCCGGCAATACGACCGATGTCAACCTCTACGGCACTGACCAAGGCCAAGCCTTCGACGCCACGACAATCAGCAGCACTGGCGGCAGCCAACCGCACCAGAACCAGCAGCCTTATCTCGTGCTCAACCTGTGCATCGCGCTGCAGGGCATCTTCCCGTCGCAAACCTGAGCGGGGGCGGACAAAGTCGTTTCAACATGCGTCCGCCGCGGCGTCCGGCCGCCACTCGAGCCACAAATAATGCTCCGTCGTCTCGATCGGCCCGAAGCCCAGCCGCCGATAGAGGCGCAGCGCCTGCTCGTTTGCGGCCGCGACTCCGAGCCTCACCGCGCGGCGCGTTTGCTGCGCCTCCGCCATGAGCGCCCGCATGATCGCGGTGCCGATCCCGCGATTGCGCAGCGCCGGCGTGATCGCCTGGTCGACGATGTGCAGCACCTTGTCGCCGCGGTCGACCATGATGCGGCCGATCGGCTTGCCGGCGAGCTCGACAATGTCGCCGCGGGCGCGCGGGAAGCGTCCGCGATAGCTGACCGCCTGGGCGTGGAACTGCTGGCGCATGATGGTCGCAAGCATATCGGGCGCGAGCAGTCGGGCGAACTCCGGCTGACGTGAGGCGCAGAACAGCTCGAGCCGGAACGCCTCGTCGTCGTCGCGCTCGGGCCGCAGGATCAGGTCGCCGGCGGGCGACGACACCGCGGTCGTCTCGTTCATCGGGATTGCATCATGCGAGTTGCATCGGGTTTGCGCACGCGGCCGTGCGCGCCGTCCTCCGTCACGACGCCTTGACGTGGGTCGCCGTATTGTCGGATTCATGAATCGCCAGCAGGTTCAGCCCCGCCGCGAACAGCCGGTAGCCGAGCGGCTCGATCGTCGCGCGCAGCGCCGCCCTGTCGCTCTTGATCGCCTCGACGATCAGGATCGGGCGTGTCCGCTCGATCGACGCGCGGGCGCCCGCGATCGCCTCGAGCTCCATCCCCTCGACGTCGAGCTTGATCAGGTCGATGCGCGGCAGCGCGAGCGCGTCGATCGCCACGGTCCGGATCGTCGCCGCCTTGTCGTCCGCGTAGTCGATCGGCTGGCCGATGAACTCCGTGTCTGCGCGTCGGCGCAGCTCGAGGCTGCCGAAGCTGCCGGGCCTGAGATAATCGGGCGCCGGGATCTTCATCGTTCCGCTCTGCATCGTCACCGCGCCGTGGATCGCCCACGCGTTGTGGCAGTTGTTGATCGCGATATTGCCGGCAAGCGCATAGAACACGCGTTCCTGAGCCTCGATCGCGATCACCCGGCCCCAGCCGCTCATGCGCCTGGCCCATTCGATGGTGTGCACGCCGATATTGGCGCCGCAATCGAGCGCCGTGACGCCGTCGCCGAAATACTGCCGGCGCAAGCCGAGCAGCGACAGCGCCATGTCGACTTCCTGCGCATCGAATGCGGCGCCCTCGAGGATCTGGAACCCGACGCCGATGCCGCGCTCGTCGTCGACCATGCGATAGTCGAGGCGATTCACGATCATGGTGCCGTGCTCGGAGGCGGCGAGCACGAAAGCGATCTTGCGGCGGGGATTGCGCATCGCATCAGTATATCCGAACCGTGGGATATCCGAACCGCGCCGGCTCACGCGCGTCAAATGTAAGGGAGCGGGCTGCGCCGCACGCTCGGCCAGTACGTTCGCATGTATCCGTTGCCGACGCGCAATCCATCCTTTCGGACGTCAATTCGGCAACTTGTGGGATTGTTTCCGAGGGCGGTTAGTGTAGTATCGAAAGGCATCGTCCAGTTGCACGGGGCCAATTGCATATTCGGATGTCTCGCGGATTGGTGCAAATCAAGCACGGGAAGGACGATCCATGGCAGCGCCTTACGTCGGCGAGATTCGCATGTTCGCGGGCAATTTTGCACCGGCCGGATGGATGTTCTGCGCGGGTCAGCCTCTCCCGATCTCTGAGTATCAGACGCTCTTCACCCTGATCGGCACGACCTACGGCGGCGATGGGCAGAACACGTTCCAGCTGCCCAACCTGCAGGGCCGCGCGCCGATGCACATCGGCACGGGGCCGGGCCTTCCGCCGGTAACCATCGGCGAAATCGGCGGCGTCGAGAACGTCACGCTGACCCTGCAGCAAATTCCTTCACATCCGCACACGATGACCGCAGACGCTGGCACCACCACCAAGTCACCCGCGAATGCGCTTCCCGGACTGGCGGGCAGTAGCTTCGGCGGCGTGCAGACGTACCAGCCATCGGGCGGGGCGACCACGCAACTGAGCCCCAAGATGCTGCAGATGACCGGCGGGAACCAGGCGCACAGTAATTTGCAGCCGTTTCTCTGCGTCTCCTTCATCATATCGCTGTACGGGATCTATCCGTCGCAGAACTGATCGTCGCGCAAACCGCGGCTGCCATCACGGAGCACTTGAATGGACCCGTACGTCGCCGAGATCCGCATCTTTCCATTCAATTTCGCGCCGAAGGGTTGGGCCTTCTGCGATGGTCAGCTCCTGCCGATCTCGCAGAATGCCGCGCTGTTCTCGCTGCTGGGTACCTTCTATGGCGGCGATGGAAAATCCACGTTTGCGTTGCCGAATCTGCAAGGTCGGGTGGCGATCTCCCAGGGACAGCTCGATGGGGGGAGCCAGTATTTTCTCGGCGAGCAGGGCGGATCGGACACGGTGACGCTGCTCAGCACCGAGCTTCCGTCGCACAATCATACGGTCAATGCCACGACCGTAAAGGGCAGCTCGAACGATCCCGGCAACAACATGCTCTGCGAAGGTCAATACACCACGCAGACCGCATCCGGTCCGGTCGATTACTACGGCCCCGACACTGCAGCGACGAAGACGATGAATCCGCAGATGATCGCGCCGTCCGGCAACAGCTTTCCGCACAACAACATGATGCCCTACCTCACGCTCAGTTACTGCATCGCGCTGCAGGGCGTTTACCCGCCGCGCTCGTGAAGGCGTGACGGAACAGCAAGCACCAGGAGCGCACTCATGGCCGAGCCTTTCCTGTCCGAAATCCGCATCATGTCTTTCAATTTTGCCCCCAAGGGCTGGGCGCTGTGCAACGGTCAGATCCTGCCCATCAATCAGAATCAGGCACTGTTTTCACTGCTGGGCACGAGATACGGGGGCGACGGGCGCACCAACTTCGCCCTGCCCGATCTGCGCGGGCGCATCTCGCTTCATATGGGCAGCTCCGGAGGCGGCAACCACGCGCTTGGCGAGAAGGGCGGCGAGGTCGCGCATACGCTCAACATCAGTGAGATGGCGGCCCACACGCATCTCGTGAACGCTATCGACGCGTCGCCGGCCCAGGGCAACGCCGGGCACATACCGAGCAACACGAGACTGCTCGCGCAATCCCAGGCCATCGTCAACGGCAATGCGCAGGATGTGCAGCTCTACGTTCCGACCAATCCGAGCAAGAGCTTCGCCGCCGGTTCCGTCAATCCCAGTGGCGGCAGCCAGCCCCACCAGAACCAGCAACCTTTTCTGGCGCTGAATTTCTGCATCGCGCTGCAAGGCATCTTCCCGTCGCAAAATTGAGCGGGGGGAACGAGGCGAAATGCGCCCGCGCCGACGCGCGTGCCGCCCATCAGTTGAACGCGGATTGATACTCCTGGCGATCGGCGCGGGCCGTATGGATCGGCATGACGTGCAGGCTGTATGTCGGCCCGCCCTCGATCTCGCACTCGTAGATGCCGGCGCGCATCACGTCGGTCTTCGAGGGCCCACGGAAGATCACCGTGAACGGAGCGCGGCTGAAGCCAGCGGGTGGGGGACCGGCCTCGCCCTCCACCCGATCGAGCACGAACGCATAGGGCGTCCCCCTGAAGCGAACGGTCTTGCCGGTGTGCGGCTTGAAGTGCTCGATCGTCAGAATGTCCATCGCGGCTGTTCCTTCACCCTCGTCGATGACTTGTAGCGCCTGACCGGACGACCAACAACGGAGCTGCCGCTGTGCTCGCAGCGAGGGCCCGCGCGCATCTGCGGCAGATGGTGATTTTGCTTGCCAAAAAATCTATAGTCGCGACCGACATGCAAAACTCGACGAACCGGCTGATGCCCGCGCAGGCTCTGGCGGTCGCGGCCATGCTGCGCGAGGCCAAGCGGCCCGCCGACGCGGAGCGGCTCTATCGCGCGGTGCTCGCGTCCGACCCGGAACACTTCGACAGCCTGCATGCCCTCGGCGTGCTTCTGCTCGAGCGCAACGCGCCCCAGGAAGCGCTGGCGCCGCTCGAGAAGGCCGTGTTGCTTAATCCGCACTCGGCCGAGGCCCACAACGATCTCGGCACGGCGGTCGCCTCGCTCGGCCGGCCCCGCGAAGCCATTACGCATTTCGAGAAGGCGATCTCGCTCGATCCGGGCTTTGCGACCGCCCATTACAATCTGGGCAACGCACTCAGGGCGGAGGACCGCGTCGGCGAAGCGATACGCCAATTCAAGCAGGCGATTGCGCTGCGGCCGGACTATCCGACCGCCGAGTTCCACCTGGCGGGCGCCCTGGCCAAGCAGGAGCGCCACGAGGAGGCCGCGGAGCATTACCGCAAGGCGCTGGCCGGCAGGCCGGATTGGGTCGCGGCCCTGTGCGGGCTCGGCTTCTCGCTGCACGCGAGCGACCAGACCGAGCAGGGGCTTGCGTGCTACGAGCGCGCCCTCGTTCTCGACCCGGCCTCCGCCGACGCGCACCATGGCCTTGGCTTGACGCAGCAAGCGTTGGGCCGACTGCAGGACTCGCGCCAGTCATTCGCGAAGGCGGTCGAGCTCGCCCCCACCGCGCCGACGTTTCATCGCTCGCTGGCGGAGACCAAGCGCTTCCGTGCCGACGATCCGCAGCTCGCCGCGATGGAAGATCTGGCGCGGCGGATGGAGACATATGGCGACGACCAGCAAGCGGCGCTGCACTTTGCCTTGGGGAAGGCCTACGCCGACCTCGGCCGCCATGCGGCTGCATTCGAGCATCTCCTCCAGGGCAACGCCATCAGACATCGCCTCGACGAATACAACGAGCGCGCGCAGCTCGACATGATGCGGCACATCGAGAAGGTGTTCACCGCCGACCTGCTGCGGCGGCAGCCCGGCGCCGGCGATCCGTCGCCGCTGCCGATCCTCATCGTCAGCATGCCGCGATCGGGCTCGACCCTGATCGAGCAAACCCTGGCGAGCCATCCGCGCGTCTTCGGCGCCGGCGAGTTGCGCTTCCTGCCGCGGGCGACCAAGGCGTTTCGCGGCCGGCGCGTGGAGGAGTGCTTTCCCGAGATCGCCAATCACTTGTCGGCGGAGCAGTTGCGACAGTTCGGCGCGCGCTACGTCGAGCACCTGCAGTCCCGGGCGCCGACCGCCGAGCGGGTAACCGACAAGATGCCGGGCAATTACCTTTACCTCGGCCTCATCCACATGACGCTGCCGAATGCCCGGATCATCCATGCGCGGCGCGATCCGCTCGATACTTGCGTGTCCTGCTTTTCGCATAATTTCGGGATCAAGTCCTTCACAGCCGATCTGGGCACGCTTGGCCGCCACTACCGCTCCTATGAGGCGTTGATGGCGCACTGGCGCGCCGTGCTGCCGCCCGGCGTCATGCTCGAGGTCCAGTACGAGGAGCTCGTCGCCGATTTCGAGAATCACGCGCGGCGAATCGTCGAGTTCTGCGGCCTGGATTGGGACCCGCGCTGTCTCGCCTTCCACGAGACGCCGCGCGCGGTGCGCACCGCTAGCGTGCTGCAGGTGCGCGAGCCGATCTTCACGCGCTCGATCGGTCGCTGGCGTGACTACGAGCCGTGGCTCGGGCCGCTGATCGCCGCGCTCAATGGGGGTCCAACGGGAACAAGTGTGCGAAGCGGTTGATACTCGATCGAGCGCGACACCTCGCCGTTAGCGTGTCGACGCAAAAACGACATCAAACGGCGAGAGTGTGCGAAAACGCTCTTCTAGGATATGTCGAAACGTGGTTAACCAGACCTTCGCAAGCTGCGCTGAATTGATTGTCAGGGGACGCGCGGCCTGCTAGCGTCCAGCCTGACAACAACCTGAGCTTACAAGGGTAAAAACGCTCAGGCCGATTGGACCGGCAGGGATTTTTCAAACAGTACCCGGGCGCCGCGCATGCGGCGGATCGGTTGGGCGGGAGTGAAAAATGACGAGTTCTGACGCGGATTCGAATGCGCCGCAACAGGTCGTCTTCATCGATTCCAACGTTCCGGACATTGCCGACCTGCTCAGCGGGCTTGCGCCCGGCGAGGTCGCGTTCGTGATCGATCCCACGAGCGACGGCGTCCAGCAGATCGCCAGCATCCTCGCCGCCAACAACCTCACCAACCTGTCGTCGATCTCCATCGTCGGCCACGGTGACGCCGGCGCGATCGATCTCGGCTCGACCGTCCTCAACGACGGCGACCTGTCGAGCCATGCGGCTGCGCTGTCGCAGATCGGCGCCGCGCTCGCGCCCGGCGGTGACCTCCAGCTCTACTCCTGCAACACCGCGGGCGGCACGGCCGGCCAGCAGTTCATCGCCGACCTCTCATCCTATGTCGGTGGTGCGCCGGTCGCCGCCTCGACCCAGGACATCGGTCAGACCGCGTCCGGCGAGAACTGGACGCTCGACGCCCTGGCGAGCCCGGCCGCGAGCCAGTCCGGATCGACCGCCGCGACACCGACCGCGAAGGTCGCCAATCCATTCACGGCAGCGGCCGAGGCACAATTCTCCGGCACGCTGTCGGTGCCGACCAGCGAGGTGTGGGTCATCGGATCCGCGGCCGCAGACGAGAATATCATCGAGGATTCCGACGACACCGGCACCGGCGTCGCGTCGGCCCCGAGCGACATCCCGCCGACGGGCGGCAATCAGTTCAGCGACCTGTTCACGCCGACCAGCAGCAACAATCCCTCGGCCGCGAACAAGATCGACAAGCTGGACATGATCCGGCTCGATACCCAGGACCAGAAATATTTCATCGGCTCGCAGAGTGAGACGAGCTCGCCGACCGAGCTGCTCGAAGGTTCGCTCTCGAGCGTTCTTGGCAATCCGACCGGGACGCCGACCTACACGACGTTGTGGACCGATACCAGCGCCAGTCGCCAGTCAAACGAGCTGACAGGCATTGCGCTCGACCCTGCGTCGCAGCAGGTCTTTTTCGTCGACGGGACGAGCTTTTACAAGAACAGCTACAGCGGTAGTACCGGCACCGTCACCACGCTCGACAACACTGCAACCGTACCCATCGAGGGCCTCGCCCTCGACCTGCCGGATCACGTCGCCTACTTCATCAGTTCGCACCAGGTCAATACCACTACCACGACGAAAAACGGCGTCGTGTTCCCGACACAGTCGCCGCCGAGTCCTCTTACATCTCAGGACCATGTCCATCACAATGTAACCCAGACGAACTCTATCTACGAGACGTCGGGCACGACCTTCTCGGCGAGCAGCACGTCGGTTTCGATCCAGAAGCTCATGGACGTTTCGAACACCCTGGGGGCGATGGCGGCCCTCGGCACCCCGGGCTTCACCGTCTATTCCAAGCCCGGCGAAACCGCCGCCGAGCGTGCGGCAGACCCCCTGAACGGCAAGATCTTTTTCACCACCCAGACATTGGGTGGGACCCATCCGGCGGAAGGCGGCATATTCGAGCTCGACCCGAGCACCCAAACCATTACCACGCTGTTTCGGCAAGACGGCGTGCACGGACCGACCGGCACCCTGACCTCGCTCCAGATCGATTACGCCACCAACGAGTACTACGTCACGGTCATCAATTCGGGCGGCACCGGCGGCACGATCTGGGTCGGCAGTCTGTCGGGCGGGACGCCGACCCAGTTCGAGAGCCTGGCGTCGCAGCCCGATGATCCCACCCCGCTCGATCTCTCGGTCGACGCCGCGCCGACGCTTTCGATCACGGCGACCAATCCGACTTTCACCGAAAGCAGCCTAAATCCGGCCTCGTCGCACAACACGCCGGTCGGGCTGATCACCGGCGCGACTGCCGGCGATGCCGACAATACCGTCGTCGTTCGCGCCACCGTCTCGATCGGCGGCTTCTTCGCCGGCGACCAGCTGAGCTTCACCAACAACAACAACATCACGGGCAGCTACAATTCGTCGTCCGGCGTGCTCACCTTCACGGGCACCGACACCTTCGCGGACTATCAGACCGCACTCCAGTCGGTGCAGTTCACCTCGACGAGCGACAATCCGACCGATTACGGTTCAGACACCACGCGGACCCTGAGCTGGGCCGTCAATGACGGCCTGCTCAACAGTGCGGCACAGACCGAGACGGTCACGGTGGTTGGCGTCAACGATCCGCCAAGTTTGTCGGTCGCGGCGACCGCGGGCTTCCTCGAGGAGGGCGGCGCCGCCACGCTGTCGAGCGCTGCCTCGGTCACCGATCCGGACGACCTCGACCTCAAGAGCGCGACCGTCGCGATCGTCGGCGGCACGTTTGCGAATGATGGCGATCTGCTCGCGGCCGATGGGATCAACAACGGCACCTTCAACAACATCTCGGTATCCTACAACTCCGCGACCGAGACGCTGACGCTGACCGGCACCGACACGCTCGCCCACTACCAGTTCCTGCTCGACCGCGTGACCTTCAACGCCGGCGAGAACCCGACCAACTTCGGCGCGAACACCACCCGTACGCTCACCTGGACGCTGCAGGATCCGAGCGGCACCGCCCTCGGCGGCGTCGACACGACCTCCGTCACGACGACGCTCAACGTCACCAACGTCAACGATCCGCCGACGCTGGCGCTCAGCGCCAGCACCGTGTCGTGGACCGAGGAAACCGCGGCGACGACGCTGTCGCCGACCGTCTCGATCACCGACGCCGACAGCCTCGACCTCGTGAGCGCGACCGTCTCGATCACCGGCGGCGCGTTCACGGGCGACAGCCTGCTGGCCGCCGGGCAGACCAGCGGCGTCGTCATCGCCGGCACCAACATCACGCCGATCTTCGCCGGCAATGGCGTCATCACCTTCACGGGCTCCGACACGCTGGCCGATTACCAGCAGGCGCTCGAGCTGGTCACCTTCAGCGGCGGCGAGAACCCGACCGACTTCGGCTCCGACCCGACCCGCACGCTCACCTGGACGCTCAACGACGGCGGCGGTACCGCCAACGGCGGCAGCCAGATCGGCACGGCGACGAGCACGATCAGCGTCACTAGCGTCAACGATCCGCCGACGCTGTCGAACGTCGCGACGACGGCGAGCTTCACCGAAGAGGGCGGCCAGGTGACGCTCTCGCCGTCCGCGACGGTGACCGACGTCGACGACGTGAACCTGTCGTCGGCGACCGTGAAGATCACGGGCGGCACGTTCGCGGGCGACGGCGACAGGCTCGCGGTCAATGGCGTCAGTGGCGGCACGATCGCCATCGGCAGCAACACGGTCACCATCTCCTACAACTCGACGACCGAGACGCTGACGCTCACCGGCACCGACACGCTCGCGCACTACCAGACTCTGCTCGACGAGGTCAGCTTCAACGCCGGCGAGAACCCGACCAACTTCGGCGCGGACACGACCCGCACGCTCACCTGGCAGGTGCAGGACCCGAGCGGCACGGCGAACGGCGGCAGCGACACCAGCGCGATCTCGACCACGACGCTCAGCGTCATCAACGTCAACGACCCGCCGACGCTCAGCGGAACCGCGAACGCGACCTTCACCGAGAAGGGCGCCGCCGTGACGCTGTCGGGCGCGGCCGCGGTTGCCGACCCGGACGACCAGAGTCTCGTGAGCGCGACCGTCGCGCTCACCGGTGGGACCTTTGCGAACGATGGCGACCAGCTCACGTTCAGCACGGCCGGCACCAGCATCGCGGCCAGCTACAACTCGACCACCGAGGTGCTCACGCTCACCGGCTCCGATTCGCTCGCGCACTACCAGTCGGTGCTCGACTCGGTGACCTTCAACAACACGAGCCTCAACCCGACGAGCTACGGCTCCGATCCGACCCGCACCGTCGTGTGGACGCTCAACGACGGCTCCGGCTCGAACAACCTCGGCACCGCGACCTCGACGATCAACGTCACGGCGGTGAACGACCCGCCGACGCTGTCCAACGTCGCCTCGGGCGTATCGGCCGCCCCGTCGGCCACGGTGACGCTGTCGAACGCGGTGAGCGTCACCGACCCGGACAGCCTCGATCTCGTCGCCGCCACCGTGTCGATCACCGGCGGCACGTTCGCGGGCGATCATGACACGCTCGCCGCCATCCCGGTCGGCAACATCACGGTGAGCTACGACAGCACGACCGAGACGCTGCACCTCACCGGCTCCGACACGCTCGCGCACTATCAGTCCGTGCTCGACACCGTGACGTTCAACACGTCGGCCGCGGACCCGACCAATGCCGGCGCCGATCCAACCCGCACGATCAGCTGGGTGCTCAATGACGGCTCGGGCTCTTTCAACCAGAGCACGCCCCAGCTCACCACCGTGACGCTGCAGCAGGGCCCGCTCGTCGGCCCGGCCGCGACCGCGACCTGGACCGAGGAAGGACCGGCGACGACGCTGTCGCCCTCGGTCGCGCTGTCGGACACCAACGGCACCACCTTGGTGAGCGCGACGGTGGCGCTCACGGGCGGCACGTTCACGGGCGACAACGACCAGCTCCTGGTGTTCGACACCAGCGCCGGCGCCGCATTCACCAGCGGTGTCTACACCGGGCTCGACATCACCTATTCCTACAATTCCTCGACCGAGACGCTCACGCTCTCCGGCGCCGACACACTCGCCGACTACCAGCACGTCCTCGACCACGTCGAGTTCTCGAGCGGCGAGAACCCGACCAATTTCGGCGCCGATCCGGCCCGCACCGTCACCTGGACGGTGAACGACGGCGCCGCGAGCCACTCGAGCGCGAGCGCCACGTCGACGATCAGCGTCATCAACGTCAACGACGCGCCGACGGTGACGAATGTCGTGTCGGTCGCGCAATACACGCAAGGGCCGACGCCGGCCGTGCTCGAGGGCAACGCGACGGTCGTCGACGTGGACGATCTCGACCTCAAGGGCGTCACGGTCGCGATCACGAGCGGCGGTTTCACGGGCGACACGCTCGGGTTCAGCACCACCGGCACGTCGATCAGCGCGAGCTACAACGCCAGCACCGAAACGCTGACCCTCTCCGGCACCGACACGCTCGCGCACTATCAGAGCGTGATCGACAGCATCACGTTCAACTCGACGAGCTCCAACCCGACCAACTACGGCTCCGACCTGACCCGCACCCTCACCTGGACGGTGCAGGACCCCAGCGGCACCGCCAATGGCGGCCAGGACACCGAGACCTTCACCACGACCGTGAGCATCACGCCGGTGAACCAGGCACCGACCCTGGCGCTCGGCACCAGCACCGCGTCGTGGACCGAGGAACAATCGCCGGCGACGACCACGCTGTCGCCGACCCTCTCGATCACAGACGCCGACAACCTCGACCTCGTCAGCGCCACGGTGTCCATCACCGGCGGCGCGTTCACGGGCGATACGCTGCTGGTCGCGGGGCAGACGAGCGGCGTCACCATCGCGGGCACCGGCATCGTCGCGACGTTCACGGGCAACGGCGACGTCGTCTTCTCGGGTACGGATACGCTGGCGCATTACCAGCAGGCGCTCGAGCTCGTCACCTTCAACGGTGGCGAGAACCCGGCCAATTACGGGTCGGACCCGACCCGCACGGTGACCTGGACGCTCAACGACGGCAGCGGCACCGCCAACGGGGGCAACCAGGTCGGCACGGCGACGAGCACGATCAACGTCGTCGCCGTCAACGATCCGCCGGTGCTCAGCGGCACCAACACCACCGTAAGCTACGTCGAGGAAGGCGGGGCGGTCACGCTCGCGAGCGCCGCGTCGGTGAGCGACCCGGACACCCTCGACCTCGTCGGCGCGACGGTCCAGATCGCGGCCGGCGGCCTTGCGGCAGATTTGCTGTCGGCGAGCGGCACGGCCTCGATCGCGGCGAGCTACGACTCCAATACCCAGACGCTGACGCTCTCCGGCACCGACACGCTGGCGCATTATCAGAGCGTCCTCGACAGCGTCACGTTCGCCTCCGGCGAGAACCCGACCAATTACGGCTCCGACCCGAGCCGGCTCATCATCTGGCAGCTCAACGACGGCGGCGGCACCGCCAACGGCGGGCAGCAGCTCAGCAACCTCGTCACCACGACGATCAGCGTCACCAACGTCAATGATCCGCCGGCGCTCGCCGGTGTCGCCGCCACGGCGAGCTACACCGAGAAAGGCTCCTCGGTCGCGCTGTCGCCGAACGTGACGGTCTCCGACCCCGACAACCTCAAGCTCGTCGGCGCGAGCGTCGCCATCACGGGCGGCGGGTTCACCAACGACCATCTCGGTGCCACCGCGATCGGCAACGTCACGGTCAGCTACGATTCCGCCCACGAGACACTCGTCCTCACCGGCTCGGACACGCTCGCGAACTACCAGTCGGTGCTCGACACCGTCACGTTCAGCTCGACGAGCCTCAATCCGACCAACTACGGATCGAACCCGACCCGCACGGTCACCTGGGTGCTCAACGACGGCTCCGGCTCGTTCAACCTGAGCACGGCGCAGACCACCACCATCAGCATCACGGCGGTCAATGATCCGCCGACCCTCTCGAATGTGGCGACGGTTGCCCAGTTCACGCAGGGGCCCGGCTCGGTCGTTCTGTCGAGCGCCGCCTCGGTCGGCGATCCCGACAGCCTCAAGCTCACCGGCGCCACCGTCGCGATCACGACCGGCAAGTTCACCGGCGACGGCGACGTGCTCACCGCCAATACGGCCGGCACCGCGATCACGGCGAGCTACAACTCGTCGACCGAGACGCTGAACCTGTCGGGCGCGGATACGCTCGCCGACTACCAGTCGGTGCTCGATACCGTCGCGTTCGGCTCGAGCAGCCTCAACCCGACCGACTACGGCGCAGTCACGAGTCACCAGGTCACCTGGGTGCTCAACGACGGCTCGGGGGTGAGCAACCTGAGCACGGCGGCGACCACGACCGTGAGCCTCGCAGCGGTGAACGTCCCGCCGACGCTGTCGCTCGGCACCACCACCGCGGCGTGGACCGAGGAGCAATCGCCGGCGATGACGACGTTGTCGCCGAGCGTGACGATCACCGATCCCGACAACCTCGGCCTCGTGAGCGCGACGGTCGCGATCTCCGGCGGTTCGTTCACGGGCGATAGTCTCCTGGCCGCGGGGCTGGTCGTCGGCCAGCCCGTCGGTGGCACCAACATCATCGTGGCTGCCGAGGGCAACGAGGTCGTCTTCTCGGGCAGTGATACGCTCGCGCACTATCAGCAGGCGCTCGAGCTCGTGACCTTCACGGGCGGCGAGAACCCGACCGATTTCGGCGCCGACCCGACCCGTACGCTCACCTGGACGCTCAACGACGGCGGCGGCACCGCCAACGGCGGCAACCCGATCGGCACGGCGACGAGCACGATCAGCGTCACCAGCGTCAACGATCCGCCGACTCTCAGCGGCACCGCGGCCAATGTGGGCTACACCGAGGAAGGCGGGGCGGTCACGCTCTCCGGCGCCGTGGCGGTGAGCGACCCGGACACCGCCAACCTCGTCGGCGCCACGGTCAAGATCGCGGCCGGTGGCCTTGCGGTCGATTCGCTGTCGGCGAGCGGCACGGCTTCGATCGCGGTGAGCTACAACGCCGCGACCCAGACGCTGACGCTGTCCGGCACCGACACCCTCGCGCACTATCAGAGCGTCCTCGACAGCGTCACGTTCGTCTCGGGCGAGAACCCGACCAGCTACGGCTCCGATCCGACTAGGCTCATCACCTGGCAGCTCAACGACGGCGGCGGCACCGCCAACGGCGGGCAGCAGCTGAGCGCTCTCAGCACCACGACGATCAGCGTCACCAACGTCAACGACCCGCCCACCCTGAGCTCGGTCCCCACGGTGGCGACGTTCCACATCGCGCACACGCTGACGGTCGCGCCCAATCTCACGGTGACCGACCCGGACAGCCTCAAGCTCGCGAACGCCACCGTGGCGATCGTCGCCGGCACCTTCACGGGCGACGGCGACGTGCTCGCCGCCAATACGGCCGGCACCAGCATCGTGGCGAGCTACAACTCGACGACCGAGACGCTCACGCTCTCGGGCAGCGATACGGTCGCGGATTATCAGAAGGTCCTCGACAGCGTCACGTTCACGTCGGGCGCCAATCCGGGGAATTCGAATTCCCGGCTCAATCCGACCCGCACGCTGACCTGGCTGGTGAACGACGGGGCGGGCTCGAACAATCTGAGCTCGGTCGCGACCACCACGATCAGCATCCAGCCGACGGTGAAGAACGACTTCAACGGCGACGAGATGTCCGATGTCCTCTTCCAGGACATTCCGCCACCCGCCGGCGGGCGCGGCCGTGGCGGCGGCGATCTCAACGCCGGCGCGCCGGAGATCGGGCTCTACAACGGCTCGTCGGTCGCCTCGCAGGCCATCGTCTCGAATCCGGGCACGAGCTGGCACATCGCGGCGAGCGGTGACTTCAACGCCGACGGCAACGCCGACATCGTGTGGCAGAATTCGAACGGCACGCCGATGATCTGGACGATGAACGGCACGTCCATCCTCGGCAGCGTCACCCTGTCCGATCCAGGCTCGGCCTGGTCGGTGATCGCGACCGGCGACTTCAACGACGACGGCTTCAGCGACATCCTGTGGCAGAGCACCGACGGCACGCCGATGATCTGGACGATGAACGGCGTGTCCGTCGCCTCGTCTACATCTCTCGCCGATCCGGGCTCGAGCTGGAAAGCGGTCGCGACCGGCGACTTCAACGGCGACGGCAAGTCGGACATCGTGTTCCAGAGCAGCGACGACACCCAGGTCCAGATCTGGCAGATGAACGGCGCCTCGGTTGCCGCGCAGGCGACGCTCGCCGATCCGGGGTCGAGCTGGCGCCTGGTCGGCACCGGCGACTTCAACGGGGACGGAAAGTCCGACCTCCTGTTCCAGAACAACAGCAACCCGCAGGTGGCGATCTGGGAGATGAACGGCACCTCGGTGACCGCGCAGGCGACGCTCGCCGACCCGGGATTGACCTGGAAGGCGATCGGCACCGGCGACTTCAACGGCGACGGCAAGTCCGACATTCTGTTCCAGAACACGGACGGCACGCCGATGATCTGGACCATGAACGGCACGAGCGTGACCGCCTCCACGTCGCTCGCGAGCCCCGGCCTCAACTGGCACGCCAGCACCGGGTGAGGAAACCTCGCGCGCGGGGCGCCACGAACCAGCCTTCGCGCGAGGCCGATGGCGACCGCGGCGCGTGGCTGCACCGTGCGCGCACAGGGCGAGAGGGGTGGCTCGGGGCCCTGCCATTCCGATCTGATCGGAACGGTTCGATCACCGCCAGTCGGGACTTGGTTCGCTGGAATACTGGCGCGCCCGTTCGCCAGCAGCGACATGCGACGACGAAAGAGACTAGCGCGGGCGAAATTCCGATTTGCAGAAACGGAATTCGCTAGAGCCTGAGCACTTTCCGGATCGCTTGATTCAGGGATCCTGTCATGGCCGAGCATATGCCGTACTTCGAACGGCTATCCGCGGGCATGACGCCGAGCAAGTGGAAAATGCGCTAGTCCAGGTGGTAGTTCACGCCGACACGGAAGATGTGGTCGTGGATCGACGAGGTGCTCGTCGTCGTCTGTGCGGTGCCTGCCGGGCCGGCCAGAGGACCAGCGGGGTCGACCGCGCTGGTGAACGAGTTCGTGATGCTGCCGAGATCGACATAGAGATACTCGGCCTTGACCGACAGCTTGTTGCCGATCGGCGCCTCGATGCCGGCGCCCACCGTCCAACCGATTTTGTCTTGGGCCAGGGTCGAGGTCGAGGCGGCGCCGGCGGCGAAGAAACCTGGCGTCGCGATCAGGCTGATGGTGTCTTCGACCCGTCCCCAGGCGGCGCCTCCCGTCGCGTAGAGCAGGGCACCGTTGGGCGCGACCCAGCCGAACCGACCGCGCGCCGTCCCGAACCATTGAAGGCTCTGATCATTGGTCAAGCCCAGCAGCAGCCCCGGCGCGCCGGCCGGAAGGCACTGAGACACGCATGCCGAATCCGTCTGATGCGCCCACTGCCAGTCCGCTTCGACGCCGAGCACCCAGCTTGGCGCCGCGCGCCAGTTGAAGCCGATCTGACCGCCGAGCACGCCGCCGATCGGCGCATGCGTGAACGAGTCGGCACCGAGCACCGGAAATCCGGCGCCGGGGATGACGGTCGTATCCGTCGTCGGATTGTGGGCGAGGGCACCGCCCGCGTTGGCGCCCACATAGAAGCCGTTCCAACCTTGCGGCGCCAGGGGCGGCGCTTTGTAGAACATCGGCGCCGCCGTGGTGGGCGCGGGGCCCCAGCCCGCATCGAAATGATAATTCAACCCGAGACGGACGATATGGTCCCGGATATTCGAAGAACTGGTGGTGAACTGCGTGGTTGCGGGCGCTTGGGCGACGCTGAGCGGCGTCGAGAACATGTTGTTGATGCCGTCGAAGCCGAGCAGCAGGTACTCGGCCTTGAGCGACCAGCGGTCACCGAGCGGCGCCTCGATGCCGAGACCCGCGGCCCAGCCGAGCTTGGTCTCGCTGAAGGTCGCCCCCGCGGTCGTGCCGGTTGCGAAGAACAGGGGTGTTGCCGTCAGGTTCAGCGTCTGGTCGATGCGGGCCCAGGCGGCGCCGCCCGTCACATAAAAGAGCGATCCGCCCGGCGTGAGCCAGCCGATGCGGCCGCGCGCCGTCCCGAACCACTTGATCGATTGCTCATCGGTGATGGAAAGGAGCGCCCCCGGCACGCTCGCCGGCAGGCACGCATAGGTGCAGACCGTCTCCGATTGTCCGGTCCATTGCCAATCCGCCTCCGCGCCGAGAACCCACGATGGCGCGGCGTGCCAGTTCCAGCCCGCTTGCACGCCGAACACACCGCTGATTGGCGCGTGGCTGAAGTTTGCGACGTCGAAAACGGGAAACGCCATGCCGGGACCGGGCAGCGTCGTCACGTCGGATGTTCGATTGCGCGCAATGGCGCCGCCGGCGTTGAAGCCGCCGTAGAATCCATTCCAGATGTCCGCCGCAACCGGCGGCGGCGGCGCCTTGTAGAACGGCGCCGGCATGTCGGCCGCTATGGCGGCTCCGCCGGACATGACGCCCAGCAGTCCGATGCCTCGCGCCAGAAATTTCTTCATGTGTGTTCCCGCCCCCCGTCGCCCCGACGCGTGTCCACACTCTCAGCTGAGTACCACCATTGCGCGATCAGTATACTGGAGACCTCTCGGAAGGGCTGTGACCTTTCTGCAACGAAGGCCAATAAACAGGCGGCTGCGTCGGTTTGCCAACAGTTCCAAAAAAGTCTGCGTCAGAGGGCACCGAATCATAGGGCGATGGTGCTCTCGATTGGAGTCGAGAAGCCAAGAATTACCTCTTCACATCAATGGCTTGTATTCAGTTCACGACGTCGCGCTCGGACACCCGTTTGGGAGTGGACGAACGCTGCCACAATGGGCTAACGGTAATCGCAGGTTGAGCATGCCAACCCACCCAAGAATCGGATGAATATCGCTGTTGCCTCTCGCCCCGGACTGTCCGGCCTGGCCTGTCTCGCTGCTATTGCGCGCTTCCACGGCCTGGACGTCTCGGAACCCTACCTCCTTCAGGTTGCAAGCCCTGGCCGCGACGGCCGGGTCGCGCCCGCGAATCTCGTCCAGGTCGCCACCAAAGTGGGCCTCTCGGCCAAGCTCGCCAAGATGTCCTGGCGCCGCCTCGCCGGCCTCGGCCAGGCGCTGCCCGCGATCCTGCCGCTGCGTGACGGCGAGTCGGTCATCTTCTCCGGCCTCAAGGAGGACGAGGCGGGCGGCCTGCAGGTCGTCGTGCGCGACCTGCGCGATTCCAAGCAGGGGTTCCTGTTCTGGGACCGCGCGACGCTCGAGGCGAACTGGAATGGCCAGGTCCTCTTCGTCAAGCGCAAATACGGGCTGACCGATGCGGCCCAGCCGTTCGGCCTGCGCTGGTTCATCCCCGAGTTCCTGCGCCAGAAGCGCGCCTTCGGCGACGTGGTCATCGCGGCCCTCACCCTGCACGTGCTGGCGCTCGCCGGCCCGATCTTCTTCCAGCTGATGATCGATCGCGTGGTGGTGCACCGGGTCGAGGCGACCCTGATCGTGCTCACCATCGGCGTCGTGCTGGCGCTGCTGTTCGAGGGCGCGCTCAACTACGCGCGCGGCATGATCCTGCTCTACGCCACCAGCAAGATCGACATCCGGCTCGCCACGACGATCTTCCGCAAGATGATCTCGCTGCCGGTCGATTTTTTCGAGCGCAACCTCGCCGGCGTCATTTCCAAGCACATGCAGCAGGATCAGCGCATCCGCGAGTTCCTGTCCGGCCGCCTGCTGTTCACGCTGCTCGACGCCACCGCGCTGTTCGTGTTCCTTCCGATCCTGATCTTCTACAGCTGGCGGCTCACCCTGGTCGTCCTGTTCTGCGCCTCGCTGATCGCCGCCATCATCGGCGTGCTGTCGGCGACGTTCCGCCGCCGCCTGACCGACCTCTATCGCGCCGAGGGCGAGCGGCAGGCCATGCTGGTCGAGGCCATCCACGGCATCAACACCGTCAAGGCGCTCGGCCTCGAGCCGATGCAGTCGCGCGCCTGGGACCAGAGCTCGGCCTTCGCGATCGAGCGGCGCATCGAGGTCGGCCGGGTGTCGACGGTCGCGCGCGCCGCCTCGCAGACGATCGAGAAGGCGATGCTGATCGCCGTGATCGTCGTCGGCGTGCAGTCGATCTTCGCCGGCACGCTGACGGTCGGCGCGCTGGTCGCGTTCCAGATGCTCGCCGGGCGCGTCACCGGCCCGCTGGTGCAGATCACCGCGCTGATCAACGAGTTCCAGGAGGTGCTGCTGTCGGTGCGCATGCTCGGCAACATCATGAACGCGACGTCGGAGCCCGGCATGTCGCGCGGCCTGCGGCCGGCGATCCGCGGCAAGGTGACGTTCGAGGATGTGAGCTTCAACTACGGCAGCTCGCCGATCGCGGCGCTCGACCGCATCAGCTTCTCGATCGAGCCCGGGCAGGTCGTCGGCGTCGTCGGTCGCAGCGGCTCGGGCAAAAGCACGGTGATGCGCCTGCTGCAGGGACTCTACGCGGTCCAGCGCGGCTTGGTGCGTATCGACGACTACGACATCCGCGAGCTCGACAAGGTGCACCTGCGCAATCACATGGCAGTGGTGCTGCCCGAGAGCTTTCTCTTCCGCGGCACCATCCGCGACAACATCGCGGCCGGCAAGACCGGCGCCTCCTTCGAGGAGGTCGCCTGGGCGGCGCGCCAGGCGGGCGCCGAGGAATTCGTCGAGCGGCTGCCGCAGGGATACGACACGCCACTCGAGGAAGGTGGCAGCAACCTGTCGAGCGGCCAGCGCCAGCGCCTGGCCATCGCCCGCGCCCTGGTGCGGCGTCCGACCCTCCTGCTGCTCGACGAGGCGACCAGCGCCCTCGACCCCGAGAGCGAGATGATCGTGCAGGACAACATGTCGCGCATCGTCGAGGGCAAGACGACGATCGTGGTGTCGCACCGCCTCTCCTCGCTGCGCAATTGCGACACGATCATGGTGTTCGACAAGGGCCAGATCGTCGGCAACGGGCCGCATGACAACCTGCTCGCCAGCTGCCTGACCTATCGGTTGTTGTGGGACAAGCAGAGCAGGTCGTTCCGATGAGCGCGCGTCTCATTCCCTTCCGCAAGCCGGCGACGCCGCCGCAAAAGCGCGTCGACCACGCCGCGGTCGCGTTCCAGCCCGACGCCGTGGTGATCGAGGAGCGCCCGCTGCCCCGCGTCGCGCGCAGCGTCGTCTGGATCATCGCGGCGCTGCTCATCAGCGCGGCGGTGTGGGCGAGCTTGTCGCAGGTCGACCGGGTGGTCACGGCGCGCGGCAAGCTGATCACCGTCGACCCGATGATCGTGGTGCAGCCGCTCGAGACCGCGGTCATCCGCTCGATCAATGTCGGTGTCGGCGACTACGTGAAGAAGGGCACCGTGCTGGCGACGCTCGATCCGACCTTCACCGAGTCGCAGGAAATCGCCACGCGCGAGCGCCTCCACAGCATGCGGGCCGAGGAGCGGCGGCTCGAGGCCGAGATCTACCAGAAGCCGTTCCCTGCCGGCGACGACGACAAGGTGCTCGAGGCGAAGTACCTCGCGCTGCAGATCGCCGTGTACAACCATCGCCATGCCGAATATACGGCGGCCGTCTCGTCGTCCGACGCCGATATTGCGCGCTACCAGGCTGCGCTCGCGACCAACCAGGAGGCGCAGAAAGGCCTGCAGGAGCGCCTCCAGGTGACGAGCCAGATCGAGGCGATGCGCAAGGAGCTCTACGCGCTCTCGGCCGGATCGAAGCTCAACCTGCTCACCAGCCAGCTCGACCGCCTGAATCTGAGCGACCAGCTCCACGAGAAGCAGTATCAGGAGAAGGAGCTGATGCAGCAGGTCGCCTCGGCGCGCGAGCAGAAGGAAAAGTACATCAACAACTGGGTGCGCGACGCCGGCGAGCAGCTCACCAAGGTGCAGCAGGACATCGCCACTGCGGTCCAGCAGCTCGAGAGCGCGCAGCGCCGGCAAGCGCTCGTCGAGCTCAAAGCGCCCCAGGATGGCGTCGTGCTCGAGCTCGGCCAGCGCTCGATCGGCTCGGTCGCGAAGGAAGCCGAGCCGCTGGTCACGCTGGTGCCGGTCGGCAACCGCATCGAGGCCGAGGTCGACGTCGACAGCAGCGACGTCGCCCGCCTGCGCGTGGGCGACGAGGTGCGGGTCAAGCTCGACGCCCTGCCGTATCAGCGCCATGGCGTCATCGCGGGCACGCTGCGGGTGATCACCGAGAATTCGTTCCAGGACGAGAAGGGCTCGCACCCCGCTGCCGGCGACAAGCCGGATGGCCAGCCCTCGTTCTTCCGCGCCCGCATCAAGCTCGCGCCGCTGGCGCTGCGCAACGTGCCGAAGGATTTCCGCCTCATCCCCGGAATGACGACCACCGCCGAGATGGTGGTCGGCAAGCGCACCGTGATCTCGTATTTGCTCGATCCGGTCGTGCGCCTGTTCGACGAGGGTCTGCGCGAGCCGTAACACATCGTCATGCCCGGGCTTGTCCCGGGCATCCACGCCTTTCTTGCGTGCGGCAAGACGTGGATGGCCGGGACAACCCGGCCATGACGGCCGTCGGATCGCTGGCCCTGCCCGCCCCTACACCAGCCCGGCCTTCTGCCGCGTCTCCGTCGCCGAGATCGCTTCGGTCGCCTCGTCGAGGATGATTCGCTCGACCACGTAGCCGACATCGCGTCCGTAGAAGACGTGCGTGATGTTGGGCACCGGCACGATCACGAAGCGCCCTGCATGCGGGCGCAGCGCCGCCTCGATGCGCCGGCTCACGTCGAAGAACGACAGCGGGTTCTTCTCGCTCGTGTGCTGCGTGTCGCGCACCGCGATGCACACCTGTCCGACGCGGCGAATGCCTTCCTCGATCAGGCGGCGATGCCCCTCGTGAAAAGGCTGGTAGCGGCCGACGAACAGCGCGGTCGGGCGCTTGGGATCGAACGCCGGGCGCAGCACGCGGAAGATCTGCTCGGCCCAGTATTGCGGCGTCCCGTTCGCCTCGACCCGGATGTCGAAGTGTCCCGGCCGTTCGAACACGCGATTGGTGTCCTCGAACCGGCCTGCGTCGATGCGGTCGACGAACACCGTGAACGCCTCGCCGAAGGCCGCGCGCGTCTCCGCGGTTGGGCAGATGAAGTCGGCGATGGCGATGCCGCCGCTTTCGGCCACCCGGTCGCACAGCCAACCCATGCGGCGGGCCTGCTCGAGCCGGTCCTCCATGGAGAAGCCGAGGTCGCGATTGATGTTCTTGCGCACCTCGTCGTTGTTGAAGACGACGGCATTGAGCATCGGCCCGAGCACGCGCGCGAGCGTCGTCTTGCCCGCGCCGGGCAGGCCCATGATGAGAATCTTGCGGTTCATGCCATTTCTCCTGCCCCGTGGCGGCCATCTATAATCGAAAGCGGCGCGTCGACAAAGAGCGGCAGGAGCCATGCCGCAGGCCCGGTGCCGAGCCCGGAAATCTTTGATATTCCTGGACGAACCGGATTTCGGGCCGCGGCGCGAACGGCCTGTGGGAGGCGTGCGATGAACGCGATGGATGTGATGACCCGAAAGGTCGTGTCGGTCCGGCCGGATGCATCGGTGCTCGAGGCCGTGCGCCTGATGCTGCAGCACAAGATCAGCGGGCTGCCGGTGATCGATGTCGCGGGCAAGCTGCAGGGCATCCTCACCGAGGGCGATTTCCTCCGCCGCGCCGAGACCGGCACCGAGCGCAAGCGGTCGCGCTTCGTCGAATTCCTGCTCGGGCCGGGCCGTCTCGCCGACGACTATTCCCGTGCGAGCGGCCGCAAGGTCAGCGACGTGATGACGCTCGACGTTTACACGGTCGCCGAAGACGCGCCGCTCGAGCAGGTCGTGCACCTGATGGAGCGTCATCGCATCAAGCGTCTGCCGGTCGTGCGCGACGGCAAGGTGACCGGCATCATCACGCGCGCCAACCTGATGCGCGCGGTCGCCAGCCTCGCGCTCGCCGCGCATCCGGTGGCGGCAGGCGATGGGGCTATCCGCGCGCAGCTGATCGCCGAGCTGAAGAAGCAGTCATGGGCGCCGGTCGGGCTGATCGACGTGATGGTCAAGGACGGCGTGGTGAAGCTTTCGGGCGCGCTCACCGACGAGCGCGAGCGCCAGGCGATCCGCATCGCGGCCGAGAACATCCCGGGGGTCCAGAAGGTCGAGGACCACCTGGTCTGGATCGAGCCGAACTCCGGCGTCGTCCTCGAAGCGCCGAAAGACTGAGCGCGGGCCCGGCGGGTTGTATTTCGAGCTTCTCCAATCATCTCGTGTGTGCAAGAGTAGCGAACCTGACGGTCAACTGAGGGTACCGGTCCGGGCGGGCTCGACGTGCAAGCCGGCGGACCGCCTGAAGCTGAGCAGAGTGCCCTGGCCGAGCTCGGATCGGGACGATCTTCCGAACCTGGAGTCCACAGGGGAGGGCGATGAAGGCACATATCGTCGGTGGTGGGTTTGGCGGGCTGGCGGCGGCCGCGCTTCTCATCCGCAATGCCGGCGTGTCGGGCGCCGACATCACGATCTATGAGGCGGACGACCTGCTGGGCGGCGGGTTCTTTCTCGGGGGCAGCGCGGCGAGCGGATACAACCTGCCGGGCTCGGTCTTCGACAAGGAATTCCGCTGCACGTTCGATCTGCTCAAGGATGTCCCCTCCGCCCGCAATCCTTCCGTTTCCGTCACAGACGACTTCTTCGACTTCAATACCAGCGAGCCTTACCAGGACAGGGCGCACATCTTCGATCGCAATGGGCGCATCGTGCATGGTCCCCGTTTCGGTCTCAGCCTCGGCGATGGCCTGCGCCTCGCGCGCGTCGTGCTCTCGCCCGAAGCGCTGCTGGACGGGCGGCGTATCGACGAGTTCTTTTCCACGGAATTCTTCGCGACCGAATTCTGGTTCCTGTGGTCGACGATCATGGGATCGCTGCCGCAGCACAGCGTGATCGAGTTTCGCCGTTATATGTGTCGCTTTCTCTATCTATTCCCGGACCTCTCCGACATGAGGGGCGTCATGCGCACGCCGCTCAATCAGCACCAGTTCTTCATCGACCCGCTGCTCGCGTGGCTGCGCCCACGCGGCGTGAACTTCATCACTGACGCGTTCGTGCGCGACATCGGCTTCGCGCCGGCGCCCGACGGTCTCACGGTCGACCGGCTCGACTACGAACGTGGCGGTACGACGACGTCGGTTGCGGTCGCGCCGGAGGATGTCGTGCTCGTCACCACCGGATCGCAGGCGGCCGACCTTTGCGCCGGATCGATGACCTCGGTGCCGAGCCGGCGGCCGAGCGGCCGGTCCTGGGCCCTGTGGCAGCGCCTGGCGCAGGGCCGCAAAGGGTTCGGCAAGCCGGACGTCTTCTTCGGGCCCGACCGGATCGACGATTCGCTGTGGGTGACGTTCACGGTCACCGACGCCGGGACCGAATTCATCGACCAGATCGCCGCGCTCACCAACAGCACGGCGGGACTGGGCGGCCTCGTGACGCTGAAGGACTCCGGTTGGGTGCTGTCGCTGTCGATCTTCCACCAGCCGGAAATCATCGAGCAGCCGAAGGGCACGACCGTCTGGTGGGGCTATGGTCTCTATCCCGATCGCATCGGCGATTTCGTGAAGAAGCGCATGGATCAATGCACCGGCGCCGAGATCCTGGAGGAGACGCTGAAGCAGCTGCGGTTCGACGAGCAGTTCGACTCGATCATGGCGTCGTCGATCTGCGTGCCTTGCTACCTGCCCTACGTGAACAACATCTGGCTCCCGCGCCGACGTGCCGACCGGCCTCCTCCCATTCCGGAGGGCGCGACCAATCTCGGGCTCATCGGCCAGTACGTCGAGGTGCCGCGAGAGATCGCCTTCACGATCGAGTGCTCCGTCCGCTCGGCGTGGGAGGCGATCCATGGTTTGCTCCACCGCGGTCCCCCGCCGCCACCCGTTTATCAAGGCCAGCTCGACCCGAAGGCGCTGTTGGGCGCGCTGAAGGTATTCCTCCGTTGAGTTTTGCAGTGAGAGAAATCTCATCGCTTGTCATTGATATCGGCCTCGCCGCATGATGCGCCGCCTCAATCCTGACTGAGACGTCCAACCGAGACCCCCGACGAGACCGCCATGAGCCGAGATGCCGCCATTGCCCGCGCCGCCGATTATTTCGACACGGGCGGCTTCAAGTCCGATCTCGCCCGCCGCGTCGCCATCCCGACCGAGAGCCAGAACCCGGACCGCGGCCCCGAGCTGGCGAGCTACATCGAGACCGAGATGAAGCCGGCGCTCGAGGCGCTCGGCTTTCGCTGTCACGTGCTGCGACACGCCAAGGCGCGCGGCCCCTTCCTCATCGGCGAACGGATCGAGGATGCAGGTCTTCCCACCGCCTTCGTCTATGGCCACGGCGACGTCATCCGCGGCCTCGATGCGGGTTGGAACAAGGGCCTCTCGCCCTGGCAGCTCGTCGAGGCCGATGGGCGCTACTGGGGACGCGGCACGGCCGACAACAAGGGCCAGCACACCATCAACGTCGCGGCGCTCGCGAGCGTGATCGCGGTGCGCGGGCGCCTGGGCTACAACGCCAAATTCCTGATCGAGATGGGCGAGGAGACCGGCTCGCCCGGCCTGCGCGAGGTCTGCGCCGAGAACCGCGACCTGCTCGCGGCCGACGTGCTGATCGCCTCCGACGGCCCGCGCCTCGCCGCCGACCGGCCGACCCTCTGCCTCGGCTGCCGCGGCGCCTTTCCGATCGACTTCACCATCGAGGCCCGCGCCGGCGGGCATCATTCGGGCAACTGGGGCGGCCTGCTGTCGTCACCCTCGGTCCAGCTCGTGCACGCGCTCTCGACCATCGTCGGGCCGACCGGCCAGGTGCGTATCCCCGAATGGGTGCCGCCCGGGATTCCGGATTCGGTGCGACGCGTGCTCGCCGACTGCGAGGTGCGCTCCGGCCCGGGCGATCCCGAGATCGATCCGAGCTGGGGCGAGCCCGGTCTCACGCTCGCCGAGAAGGTCTACGGCTGGTGCTCGTTCGACGTGTTGGCGATGACGGCCGGCAATCCGGAAAACCCGGTGAATGCGGTGCCGCCGCGCGCCTATGCGCGCGGCCAGCTGCGTTACGTCGTCGGGGTCGACATCGACGAGATCCTGCCGGCGCTGCGCCGCCATCTCGATCGCCACGGTTTCCCGATGGTGCAGATCGCCAAGGGGCGCGACGAGATTTTTCGCGCCACGCGGACCGATCCCGATCATCCCTGGGTGCGCTGGACCGCCGCCTCTATGGCGCGCACCACCGGCAAGCCGACCGCGATCCTGCCCAATTCAGGCGGATCGCTGCCGAACGACATCTTCGCCGAAGGCCTGGGTCTGCCGACCATCTGGGTGCCGCACTCCTATCGCGGCTGCTCGCAGCACGCGCCGAACGAGCACCTGCCGCTCGCGATCGCGCGCGAGGGCCTGCGAATGATGGCGGGCGTCTATTGGGATCTGGGCGAGGCGGGGACGCCGGCGCGGGGCGCCAAGGCGTCATGAGCCGTCGTGGTGAGCCGCAGCCTCACTCGCGCGGACGGATGGCGAAGGCGTCGGCTTCGCCGGCGTCATCGGTCGCGATGCTGGCTGGCACGACGAACGGATGCGTCATCAATTCCATCCAGCTCGCATACATGATCAACGGAACATAGAGCAGCGGCATAGCAGGCTCCTCAGCCTCACTCCCGCCTTGCATTGTGCTGATGGATAAACTCGTGGCGTAACGTCACGGTTCCTCGTCCGGCGGGCCACGCGGGCTGATCGCAGGACTGGTCACATCACGGTGATCGCGGAACGAAATACGCCGTCCCCCACGCCGTCGCGAAAGCGGTCGGCCGGTAACCTTACTTCACCGCCAGCTGCTTCGGATCGGTCAGCACGATCTCCGGCTTGCCCCGAAACATCTCGATCTTGCCGGTGACGCACACCTGCTTGCCGGCAAGGCCGCGCTCGGGGGTGCCGAACTTGGGGCGGTCGGCGGCGAAGATCATCGCCGTGAAGGTCGCGTCCGGATAGGGCTTGCCGAAATCGATGAAGGTGAGGCCGCCGCGGATCTGCGCGGCATATTTTGCGCCGGCGACGACGCCGCAGACCGTGGCGGTCTCGCCGGCGTGCCTGGCGGCGTCGTCCGGCGTGAGCGTCTCGGCGCGCGCCGTGACCGTCCCGACCATCAGCGCAATCAGTGTCATCGACAGGCGGAGTGCGTGCATCGCCGCGCCCTTCCCCGAAAGGTCGCCCGCCACGGGCAGAGGGCGGATGCTAGCCGCAGTCGCGCGCGCGCACCATCCCTGTGGGCGAAAGGCGGCCCTGCGGCCGCAGCCTGGAATATGCGCTAAATTGTCCTTGGGTTCGGGCCACGCCCGCGGTAATGGCGACACGGGATGCGGGGGCCTTCGATCCTGTGTGCGGCCCTGTCTGTGACCCGCCCGCGACCCCACTTGTTCGAACCCGGGAGCCAACCTTGCCCATCATGTCCGGAAAACGCGCCTTTCTCGACCTGCTCAAGCAGGAGGGCGTCGATATGATGTTCGGCAATCCCGGCACCACCGAGCTGCCGCTGATGGATGCCTTCGCGGTCGAGCACGACATCCGCTACATCCTCGGCCTGCAGGAGGCCGCGATCATGGCCCTGGCGGACGGCTACGCCCAGGCGTCGGGCAAGCTCGCGGTGCTCAATTTTCATGTGGCGCCCGGGCTCGGCAACGCCATGGGCATGCTCTACGACGCCCAGAAAGCCGCGACCCCGATGCTGGTCACCGCTGGCCAGCAGGACCAGGAATACATCGTCACCGAGCCGATCCTCTCCGCCGACCTGCCGCGACTCGCCCGCCCATTCGTCAAATGGGCGGACGAGGTCCACCGCGTCAGCGACCTGCCGCGCCTGGTGCACAGGGCGGTGAAGACCGCGCTCGCGCCACCGACCGGGCCGGTGTTCCTCTCGCTGCCCGGCGACATCCTCAAAGACGAGGGCGACCTGGACCTCATGGCCCCGACCCGCATTGCGCCGCGCGTGCGCGGCGATGCGGCCGCGATCGCGGCGGCGGCGGAGATCCTCGCGCAGGCGAAGCATCCGGTGATCATCGCCGGCGATGCGGTCGCGCAGAGCCGCGCCCATGCCGAGCTGGTCGAGCTCGCCGAGCTGCTCGGCGCCCCGGTCTATGCCGAGTTCGTGCCCAATACCGCCTCGTTCCCGTCGTCGCATCCGCTGTTTCGCGGCCAGATGCTGCGCACCCAGCCGGGCGTGCGGCAGGCGCTCGACGCGTGCGATGCGCTGTTCTCGGTCGGCGGCGATCTCTTCACCTGGTCGCTGCCTTCGAAGGTCGATCCGATCCCGCCCGGCATGCGCCTCGTCCACCTCGACACTGATCCGTGGGAGATCGGCAAGAACTATCCCGCCGAGGCCGCGATCCTCGGCGATCCCAAGGCGACGCTGCCGGAGCTCACCGCCGCGATCCGCGAGCGCATGACCAGCGCGGCGCGCGGCGCCGCGCGCGACCGGCTCAAGACCGCGAGCGATGCCAACGCGGCGCTGCGCGAGGCGCTCAAGTCCAAGGCGCGCTCGCTCGCGACGCAGGTGCCGGTGCAGCCGCTCGCGCTGCTCGAGGCGATCGGCGAGATGCTGCCGCGCGACGCCGTGGTGATCGAGGAGGCGCTCTCGTCGGCGCCCGGCATCCGCTCGCTCATCCGCAGCGACGATCCGCAGAGCTATTTCGGGCTGCGCGGTGGCGGCATCGGCTGGGGCCTGCCGGCCGCGATCGGCGCCAAGCTCGCGCTGCCCGACCGCCCGGTAGTCGGGCTGATCGGCGACGGCAGCGCCATGTACACGATCCAGGCGCTATGGACCGCCGCCCACTATCGCATTCCGGTGACTTTCGTGATCCTCAACAACACGTCCTACCGCATCCTCAAGCAGCGTCTGCACGCGCTGCGCGGTCTCGCCGAGCAGGCCGATACCTATGTGGGTATGGAGCTGGTCGATCCGCCGGTCGATTTTGTCGGGCTGGCGCGTTCGCTCGGCATCAATGCCGAGCGCGCCAAGACGGTGCACGAGTCGACCGATCTGGTGGCGAAGGGCGTCAAGAGCGATACGGCGCTGTTGATCGACGTCGCGCTCGACCGTCACTTCAAGCCGATGTGAGGGCCGGTCGCGTCTCGGGGGAAAGTAGATGATAGATGTTGATAGCTTCGACTTCGACCAGGACGATTTGATGCGGTTGGCCGCGCTGGTCGTGGCGCTGATCGCCACCGGCTTGCTGTGGCGCAGCGCATCCACGCTCGATTGGAGCCCGAAGGTGGCGGAATGGATGGGCTTCGTGGGTGCGATGGGAATCTGCATGTTTCCGTTCGCCGCCTATATGCTGGTCGACGGCTGGGTGGCGCGGCGACGTGCGTCGGATGCCGTGAGCTGGCCGCACGCGCGGGGGACCATCGCATCGAGCCGGGTCCGACTGACGTCTTTCAAATTCGCGCTTTACATGGCGGATGTCACGTATCGCTACGCCGTGAAGGGCACCGATTTCACCGGCAACGCCATTCAGGCTACGCGAATTGCTTCTTCCAAGTCGACGGCGCGTGAGATCGCCGCGCGATATCCCGTCGGCGCCGAGGTCGACGTGCGCTATGATCCCCGATCCCCCGGGTCGTCGATGCTCGAGCTCGGCGATGGAGCAGCACGCGGCCGAATGATCATGGCCGCCATTTTCTTCGCGGTCCCGATCATCCTCGCCACGCTGGGCGTGTGGTACAACCATCACTCTTGAGGCACGCGCGCCGCAGCACGCCCGAGGTACGCCTCGCGCACGCGCATATCCTCGCGCAAGCTCGCGCATGGGCCGCTGGCGATGATGCGTCCCGTCTGCAGCACGTAACCGCGGCTTGCGGTGTCGAGCGCGTAGCGCGCATTCTGCTCGACCAGCAGCACGCTCGTTCCTTCCTGGTTGATCGTCCGGATGGTGCGGAAGATGTCCTGCGCCACGCGCGGCGCGAGGCCGAGCGACGGCTCGTCGAGGCAGAGCAGGGCGGGCTCCGACATCATGGCGCGGCCGAGCGCCAGCATCTGCTGCTCGCCGCCCGACAGGGTGCCGGCATTTTGCCCGGCGCGCTCGGCGAGCCGCGGGAACATGGCGAGCATCTTGTCCATCAGCCCGCGCACCTTGGCGTGGTCGCGGCGATGCTTGAACGCGCCGAGCTCGAGATTCTCCCGCACGGTCAGGTAGGGAAACACGTGCCGTCCCTCGGGCACGAGGGCGATGCCGAGGTCGGCGCGCGCATGCGAGGGCAAGCGGGTGATGTCCTGCCCGCGCAGCAGGATCGCGCCGGCGCGTGGGATGAGCACGCCCGCGACCGCGCGCAGCGTGGTCGACTTGCCGGCGCCGTTGGCGCCGAGCAGCGTCACGATCTCGCCGGGCTGGATGTCGAACGCGATGTCGCGGCAGACCGAGACCTCGCCATAGGCGAGCGCGAGATCCTCGGCGGCGAGCAGCACGCTCATGGTGCCCCGTTTGGCGTGCCGCCCGTCGCCTCGCCCAGATAGGCGGCTATGACGCCGGGATGCCGTTGCACCTCGGCGGGGGCACCCTCGAACAGGTGCTGGCCGTAGTCGATCACCAGCACGCGGTCCGCGATGGTCATCACCAAGTCCATATTGTGCTCGACCACCAGGATGGTGAGGCCGTCGCGCCGCAGCATCTGCAGGCGCTCGACCAAATTCTCCACCTCTTGCGCGTTGAGCCCGGCCGCCGGCTCGTCGACCATCAGCAGGCGCGGCGACGTTGCGAGCGCGCGCGCGATCTCGAGCATGCGGCGTTCGCCATAGGAGAGCGAGCCGGCTGCGACATTGGCGCGCCCCTCGAGCCCGATGAAGGCGAGCAGGCGCGCGGCCTCGGCGCGGCTGCGCACATGGTTGGCGCGGAAGGCCGGCCCGTGGATTACATATTGCCAGGCCGGCAGGGCGGTGTGGATATGGAATCCGGCGACCACGTTGTCGAGCGCGGTGAGCTGGCGAAAGAGGCGGATCTTCTGGAAGGTGCGCGCGATGCCGTGACGCACGCGCCGGTGCGCCCGGACGCGGGTGACGTCGACGCCGTCGAACGTGACGGTTCCGGCGTCGGGGCGAAACACGCCGCTCAGCAGGTTGAGCAGCGTCGATTTGCCGGCCCCGTTCGGCCCGATGATCGCGAACACCGCGCCGGGCGGAATGTCGAGCGAAATGTCCTGCACGGCACGCACGCCGCCGAAGCGCTTGGAGAGGCCGCGCGCCTGCAACAGCATGGGTGCGGCCGCGGCAATCATGACTTCTTCGCCGACGGATGCTGCCGACGAACCAGGAGCCGCGCCGCCTGCACGATGCCGCCCGGCATGAACAGCACCACCAGCGTCAGCGCCAGGCCATAGACCACGAGCCGCAGGTCGCCGATGCCGCGCAGCAGCTCCGGCAGGATCGTCAGCAGGATGGCGCCGGCGACCGGACCGATCAGCGTGCCCATGCCGCCGACCACCACCATGGCGAGGATGGTGAACGACTCGGTGATGAAGAAGGCGTCCGGCGTCAGCGTTCCGACGAAGCCACCATAGAAGCCGCCGGCGACGCCGGCGATCGCCGCGCCGACGCCGAAGGCGAACACCTTCCAGACGGCGCAATTGATCCCGAGCGCGGTCGCCGACACCTCGTCCTCGCGGATCGCCGCCAGCGTCTCGCCGATCGGCGAGCGGATGAGCTGATCGAGCACGAGGTAGCTCACGAGCGCGAAGCCGGCGACGAGATAGAAGAGGGGCGCGAGATCGTGAAAGTCGATCACGGGCAGGGCCGGCAGCGCCAACGCGGGCGGCGGCGGCACCGCGTAGATGCCGAGCGGTCCTTGCGTCAGGCTGATCCAGTTGAGCAGTATTTGGTAGGTGATGACCGCGAAGCCGAGCGACGCGATCGCGAGATAATGCCCGCGCAGCCGCATCGCGAACAGCGACAGCACCACGCCGGCGAGCCCCGCGAGCGCGACCGCGCCCGCGAATGCCGCCCAGAACGGCACGCCCAGTCGCGTCACCAGCAGTGTCGACGCATAGGCGCTGAGCCCATAGAAGGCGGCTTGGCCGAGATTGAGTTGCCCCGCATAGCCGAGCACGAAATCGAGGCCGAGCGCGAGCATCACGTTGAGTGCGCAGACGATCAGGTTGGTGCGCCAGTACGAGCCGGTGAAGACGAGGGGCAGGATCGCGATGATGATGAGCGCGAGGAGATAGGCGGCTGAACGGGAATACAAGCGACTCGTCATGGGCGGGCTCGTCCCGGCCATCCACGTCTTGCTTCCGCACTCGCTGCAAGCAAGACGTGGATGCCCGACCCAAGGCCGGGCATGACGGAGGAGCATGTGACGGCGCTACACATTCTCTTCCCGCCGCTCGGCGATCAGCCCCGTCGGCCGCAGCGCCAGCGTGAGCAGCAGCAGGCCGAACACCACGATGTCGATCATGCCGGGCTCGAGATACTGCGTGGTGAAGCTCTCGATCAGGCCGACGAGAAGGCCGGCCAGGATCGTGCCCTCGACGTTGCCGAAGCCACCGATGATGACGATCGCGAAGGCCTTCACGATCACCGACGTGCCGGCGAACGGCGTGAGCACCAGCACCGGCCCGAGCAGCGCGCCCGCCATGCCGGCGAGCGCGGAGGCGATCACGAAGGTCAGCATCACGATGCGGTCGGGATTGATGCCCATCAGGCCGGCGGTCTCGCGATCTTGCGACACCGCGCGCAATGCCTTGCCGAGAAACGTGAACTTCATGAACGCGTAGAGCAGCGCAATGGTTGCGATCGAGGTCACGATGATCAGCACGTTCTGCAGCGTGATGAAGACATGGCCGAATCGGATCACGTGGTTGGTCAGCGGCGATTCGAATGCATAAGGAATCGGCCCGAACCAGGCCAACATCGCGTTCTCCAGCATCACCGAGACGCCGATGGTCGCGATAAGCGGCAACAGCTCGTTGCCCTTGTGCCGCAGTGGCGCGAAGACCGCGGCGTTCAAGAGCCAGCCCAACGCTGCGCCGACCACCAGCGCCACCGCAATGCTCGGAATGTAGCCGCCGCCGAGCCCATGCATGAAGAAATAGGCCGAGAACGCGCCGAGCGTCACCACGTCGGCATGCGCGAAGTTGATCTGCACCAGGACCCCGTAGACGAGCGTCAGCCCCAGCGCGACGAGGACATAGAGACTTCCGAGGACGAGTCCGTTGATGCCCTGCTGCAGGACGAGCGTCATCGGCTGCTCAGTTCCAGCCGAGCGCCTTCCACGACAGATCCGGCAGCGTCTCCATGTAATGGATCGTGTCCATGCTGCTGTTCTGGTTGTGCGCGTCGAACGTGATGGTGCCGGTCACAGCGGGCAGGTGCTGGGTCTTGGCCAGCGCATCGCGGATCGACTGCGCGTCGGTCGCGCCGCGCTTGACGGTGTCGGCGATCAGCATGACCTGGTCATAGGCATGGGCGTTGAGATGTGTCGGCGCCGTGTTGTATTTCGCCTTGAAGGCGGCGATGAAATTCTGCACCAGCGGGCGCTTGTCGAGCGGATCGAACTGGACCGCGCGCACGTAGCCCAGCGCCGCCTGGCCGGCCTTCTGCTCGAAGCCGAACGGCAGCCAGATGGTGCCGAGCTGGATTGCGTGGCCGCCGCCGCCACGGGTGACGCCCGCCTGCATCAGCGCCTGGGTGATCTTGAGGCCTTGGCCCTCGAGCGTATAGGTCGGGATCACGTCGACCTGGCCGAGGCCCGCGATGCGCGTTGCGATCGCGGTGAAATCGTTGACGTCGCGGCCGAAGCCGATGTCGGCGAGAACCTTGCCGCCGAGCTTGGTGAAGGCTTCGTTGAATACGTTGGCGTTGCCGATGCCCGCATTGGTGTTCTCGTGCAGCAGCACCGCGCTGCGCGCCTTCAGCTTGTTGTAGGCATTGGCCGCGATGTTGTTGCCCTGCATCACCTCGTCGGGAAAGATGCGGAAGGTCCACGGGTTGCCCGGCTGGGTGATCTTGATCGCCGAGGAGCCCGCATTGATCAGCGGCACCTTCGCCTGCTCCATGATCGGCATGATCGCAAGCGTCGCGTCCGAGCATTCCTCGCCCAGCGCGACGTCGGGTTTGTATTGCTCGACCAGGCGCTTCGCCGCCTGGGTCGCCGGCAGCGGGCTGCAGCCGGAGTCCTCGTATTTCACCTCGAATTTGTAGCCGTTGACGCCGGTCTTGTTGACCTGCTCGAGCGCGAGCTCGATGCCCTGCTTGTCCTGCACGCCGAAATAGGATCCCGGCCCCGAGATCGGCAGCAGCGCGCCGATCTTGATGACCTTGTCCTGCGCGTGCGCGGCGGCTGCCAGGATCGTCAAACTGGCGACCGCGAAGGCCGCGGCAAGGCGATGCGATCGTGGTGTCATGCTCGGCTCCCCACTGGCGCCGGTCGCTGGCGCCGGATTGCGCAAAAAGACTAATCCACCCGTCCGGAGCGCGCCAGCAGGCGCGGCGACACGCCGCCCAAGGCTCGTACCTCGTCACACCTTGGAGATTTCGAAGGTCGAGCGCGCGAACAGCTCCTCGAGTGCAACCTTGCGGTCGACGAGGCCCTGCTCGTGCGCATACTGTGTGAGCGCCTCGATCTCCCGCAGATTCTGATGCACACCGTACTTCCAGAAATCCTCGCCCATGGCGGCGGCGGTGTCGCGCGTCTCCGCTTCGAGGAACGGCAGCGACACCAAGAGCGCGTTGACGTCGCGCAGGTTGGTCATGGCGATCGCCTTGGCGTCGCAGAACGCCTTGTAGAGGCTGGTCGCGAGCCAGGGATATTGCGCGACGAGCGTCTTGCGGATGCCGATCAGGTGCATGATCGGAAACATGCCGGTCTTCTTGTAGTAGGCGATCTCGGCATTGCGCGTGTCGGGAAACAGCCGCTCGATGTGCGGCTCGCGATTGAGGAACGAGGAGGGGGCGCGCGCCGTGAACAGGGCGTCGAGCTCGCCCTTGCGCAACATGTCGACCAGTGTCTGGTCGTCGCCGATCGGCTGCAGGTCGAGGCCCGGAATGGGTTTCAGCGGCGTGCGCTCGTGCCGGCCGGGCTGCTCCTGGCCGCCGCTGCGCCAATGGATTTCCGAGGGATGCACGCCGTACTCGTGCTGCAGCATCCCGCGCATCCACACCACCGCCGTGATCTGATATTCCGGCAGACCGATGCGCTTGCCGCGCAGATCCTCGGGCTTGCTGATGCCGGCGTCCTTTCGGATGTAGATGCCCGAGTGGCGGAAGATGCGCGACACGAAGGCCGGGATGCCGATATAGGCCGAGGTGCCGGCCGCGACCGTGCGGATGTAGCTCGAGAACGAGATCTCGGAGACGTCGAATTCCGCATAACGGAACGCGCGGAAGAAGATCTCCTCCGGATAGAGCGGCAGGTAGGTGACGGCGCAGCCTTCCACCTTGACGACGCCGTCCTTGATCGCCTGAGTGCGGTCATAGTTGCCGCACGCGATCGTTATCGGCACTTCCACCATGGTTTTCCTCGTCCCGTCGTGTCGATTTGCGGAATTGACCAACCATTCAATCAGAAGCCTGCCGTGGTGTCAGCTTGTCGATTCCGCGTGAGCGTTATATTTTGCCCCGTCATGCGCGGGCTCGTCCCGCGCCGAGCGAGGAGAGCTGCGATGATGTCGACGGTCGTTGGCGGCGCCATGCTGCCGCACGCACCTCAGTTTTTCACCATGCCGGACACCGAGGACAAGGCGGTGGTCGCGCATGTGCGTGAGGTCGCGGCCGACATCGGCAACAAGCTGCGCGCGCTCGATCCCGATCTGTGGATCATCTTCTCCAACGATCACGCCGAGCAGTTCTTCCACAACGCGTGCCCGGCGTTCACCGTGCATGTGGGCGGCGAGGCCCACGGCGAATTCGCCGGGCGCAAGTTCCACTGGAACGTCCCGAGCGAGATCGGCTTCGAGCTGGTGCGCCAGCTCTATCGGCAGAACTTCGACCCCGCCTTCACGTCGACCGCCAAGATCGACTACGCGATCGGCATTCCACTCACCCATCTCGGCCACACCGGCCCGGTGCTGCCGATCTACGTCAATGCCTACCTGCCGCCGCAGCCCACCATGGAGCGCTGCTATCAATTCGGCCAGGCGGTGGCGCGCACCGTCACGGCGCTCGGCCTCAAGACCGTGATCCTGTCGAGCGGCGGCATGTCGCATTTTCCCGGCACCGACCGCTATTCCAATCCGGAGCTCGGCTGGGACAAGCGCGCGCTCGAGGCGCTGGCGTCCGGCCGCCTCAAGTCGCTGATCGGCTATGACGAGACCGAGCTCGACGAGACCGGCAACATCGAGCTGCGCTGCTGGGCCTGCGCCGCCGGCGCGCTCGGCGAGCGCAAGCCGGACATCGTCTCGATGGACCCGAGCTGGCACCACAACTACGCCTCGCTCGGCTGGTTCGGCGCCGGCCCGGCCGAGCACGCCGCGCACTATCCCTCGATCAAGCCCGAGCTGGTCGAGCTCACCGCGGCGCTGCACGGCCTCGCCCACGAACCCGACAAGCGCGCCCAGTACGTGGCGGATTCCGGCGCCTACGCCGACAAATTCCGCCTGCCGCCCGAGCAGCGCGAGGCCCTGGTCAAGCTCGACCTGCCGACCATCGTGAAGATGGGCGCCCACCCGCTCGTGCCCTTCCTGGCGCAAATGCAGATCCAGCGCCTGCGCGCAGGGCGGTAAGCAACATCTCTCTCGACCGTCATGCCCGCGAAGGCGACGCGAAGGCGGGCATCCACGCCTTTCTTGCTTGGGCAAGGACTTGGGATGGGCGGGCCGCGCCTGGCCGCGCCCGGCGATGACGCGTGCGCTTTTGAACCCCTTCGTCCCTGCCAGCCACTAACGGACGGGCCCGTCGCTGGCACCCGCGAGATTTGCCATGTCCGTCAAGCAGATGAGCTTCCTCCGATCCACCGTAGCCGCCGTCGCCCTGGCGTTTGGTGCCCTCACGGCCTTGTCCCTGCCGGCCGCGGCGGTGCCCGACGCGTCGACGGACACCCCGCAGCAGGTCGCCCCGCGCCAGCAGCCCGTCATGCCGCGGCAGGTCGCGACGCTCACCCAGACGCCGACGGCGCCGCGCTCCGTCGCGCTCTCGCCGGCCGCGCAACATTTCCTCGCCGCCGTGCGCGCCAACTTCGCCCAATGGGACCTCAACCACGACGGCATCTTGACCCGCGAGGAGATCGAGACCGACATGCAGGACCCGCGCATCGTCGGCGAGGTCGCCGCAGCGCTGGCGGCGCTCAAGCTCGGCTCGACCGAGTACAATCATCTCGACCAGACGCGCAGCTTCACGCTCGCCGAAATCGATGCCATCGAGCGCCAGCTCACCGAGGGGCGGAAGCTCGACCGCAATTTCGTTGGCTACTTCGTGGCCGGCATGAAGAAGCTGCAGGAGCAGCCGCGCGAGCTATTCGTCGAAGGTCTGCCGCGTATCAACGCGATCCGCCAGGATTTCACCAGCGACTGCTACTTCCTCTCCGCCGCCGGCGCGCTCGCGCAGGTCAATCCGCAGGCCCTCGTGCGACTGATCGCAGCCAACCGCGACGGCAGCTTCACGGTCACATTTCCGGGCTTTCCGGCGATGCGCGTGCCGGCGCCGACCGACAGCGAGATCGCCACCTACACGATCTCGAAGGACGGCATCTGGCTCAGCGTGCTGCAGAAAGCCTACGCGATCCTGCGCATCCAGCACGAGCCGAAGCAGGCCTCGACCCGCGAGCCCCTCGACTCAGTCGGCTTCCGCACCGGCAGCACCAGCGTCATCAGTCTGCTCACCGGGCACCCCAGCCGCGCCATCATCTTTCCGCCGCAGAGCCATCATGCGCTCGACGCCGCTCTGCTGACGCAGACCCGCACCGCGATCCAGAACGCGCTGCGTGACCGCCGCAGCGTCACGGTATCCAACTCGCACCACGCCTATGCGATCGTCGCCTACGATCCCAAGAACGACCTCGTCACCCTGCACAATCCGTACGATCGTGGCGGCTTCGAAAGCTGGATCGAGGGCGGCGAGAAGGTCCGCCGCACCGCGGAGGGCTTCTTCGTTCTCCCGACCGAACGGCTGGTCGGCAACTTCTACAATGTGCGCTTCGAGGAAAGTGACCGCGTCGGGTCGTCAAGCGATCGCTCGCGCAAGGGCTGAGACGCAAATGGCCGGGCTACACCCGGCCATCGCGCACTTTTTGTCGGTCAACGGGATCAGAAATCGCCGCGCTGGCGCGCCAGGAAGCGATACTCGATATCGCGCTCGATCGAATCGGTGAAGCGATCGAGGCCGCGCTCGGTGAGATAGTTCTCGATGTCGCGCTCGACCTCGCGTTGCTGCGAGTTGCTGAACCAGTCGCCGATGCGGCGAAGCACGTGCCGCACCGAGAAGGGCGGCGCGCGACGGGCATATCGGGTGGGAAATCCGCTGGGGATTGCGAGCGATTTGGCCATAGGAAAGCTCCGGATGACGTGAAAGCAAATCCCGGGCGTTTCCTCTGCTCCTCGCTTGTTGTCGCGACGAATCTAGCGCTGCTCATATATGCACGATGCGTCGCGGCGCACGATATGGCGGACCATCGTGACCGAGTTATGTCGACTGATGGTGAATCGGGCGAGGAAATAATCGTCGCGATTCCATCCGGAATCGATTGCGATTCGTTCGTCCTTTCGACGATACGCGCAACGCGCCCGCTATGACGCGACTCCATGCACGGCGAGCAGGCGCGCCATGCGTGCGGCCGCGAGCTCGGGATCGTGCAGCACGCGTGCCTTGTCCGCGAGCCGAAACAGCTCGGCGAGATGCATGAGCGAGCGCGCGCTCTCCTGGCCACCCACCATGAGGAAGTGGTCCTGCAGCCCGTTGAGCCAGGCGAGGAAGACGACCCCGGTCTTGTAGAAGCGGGTCGGCGCCCGAAAGATGTGGCGCGACAGCGGGACGGTCGGCTCGAGAATGCCGTGGAACCCCTGGACGTCGCCGGCCGCGAGCCGCGCCAGCGCGAGCGAGGCGGCCGGCGCGATCGCATCGAAGATGCCGAGGAGGGCGTCGGAATGGCCCTCCTCGTCGCCGGCGATCAGCTCCGCGTAGTTGAAGTCGTCGCCCGTATACATGCGCATGCCGGCCGGCAGCCGGCGGCGCATGGCGATCTCCTTGTCCTTGGAAAGGAGCGAGATCTTCACGCCATCGACCTTGGCGGCATGGTCGGCGAGGATCGCGAGGCAGGTCTCCATCGCGGCCGTATGATCGGCCGCGCCCCAGTAGCCGGCGAGGGCCGGATCGAACATCTCGCCGAGCCAGTGGATGATCACCGGCTCCTTCACCTGCGCGAGGATGCGGCCATAGACGCGCGCATAGTCGTCCGGCCCCGTGGCGGCGCGCGCGAGCGCGCGGCTCGCCATCAGGATCAGCCGCCCGCCCATCGCCTCGATCGCCTCGATCTGCTCCTCATAGGCGCGGATCACGTCGTCGATGGTCACATTCGGCCCGGCATCGAGCTGGTCGGTGCCGACGCCACAGCCGATCAGCGCGCCCGGCCGTGCCTTGGCGGCGCCGAGCGCGCGCCGCATCAGCTCCTTGGCACCCGCCCAGTCGAGCCCCATGCCGCGCTGCGCCGTATCCATCGCCTCGGCGACGCCGAGGCCGAGGTCCCACAGATAGTCGCGGAACGCGATCGTCCGCTCCCAGTCGATCGCGGCATCGAGCCAGGGATCGACGTCGGCCAGCGGGTCGGCGACCACATGCGTCGCCGCATAGGCGATGCGGTTGAGCTTCGGCGTCGCGCCCTTCTTCGGCAGCACGATCGGCTCGCCCGTGGTGTACGGCTCGAGCCGGCGGTCCTTGGTGGGGAGGGAAATGGTCGCCACTAGGCTCTCCAATCAGTTCGCCACATACGCCGGCCTCTTACCCCTCCCCCGCAAGCGGGAGAGGGGTAAGAAAGAGCAAGTTCATATGTCGAGCTTCGGTACATCCAGCCACTTCCGCTCCGCCCAGCTCTGCAGCCCGAGCTCGGCCAGCTGCACGCCCTTCGCGGCCTCGACGAGATCGTGCTTCCACGGCGTGCCGGCGACGACGTGGCGGATGAAATCCTCCCACTGGATCTTGAAGCCGTTGTCGTAGGTGATGTTGTCGGGGACTTCTTCCCACTGGTCGAAGAACTTCATCGTTTGCGGCACATCCGGATTCCACACCGGCCGCGGCGTGTTGACCCGGTGCTGCGTCCAGGCGCGCGTCAGTCCGGCGACCGCCGAGCCGTGCGTGCCGTCGGCCTGGAACGTCACCAGGTCGTCGCGGCGCACGCGCACGCACCACGAGCAGTTTATGTGCGCGATCACGCCGCCCTCGAGCTGGAAGGTCGCGTAGGCGGCGTCGTCGACGTCCGCCGCATAGGTCTTGCCGTTCTCGTCGACGCGGCTCGGAATGTGCGTCGCGCCGATGCAGCTCACCGCGGTGACGGGCGCGAACACGTGGTCGAGCACGTAGCGCCAGTGGCACAGCATGTCGAGAATGATGCCGCCGCCCTCCGCCTTCTTGTAGTTCCAGCTCGGCCGCTGCGCCGGCTGCCCCCAGTCGCCCTCGAACACCCAGTAGCCGAACTCGCCACGCACCGCGAAGAGACGGCCGAAGAAACCGGAATCGCGCAGCATGCGCATCTTGCGCAGGCCAGGCAGAAACAGCTTGTCCTGAACCACCCCATGCTTGATGCCGCGGTGCTTGGCGAACTTCGCCAGCTTGACCGCCTTGTCGAGGCTGTCGGCGACCGGCTTCTCGCAATAGATGTCCTTGCCCGCCTCGATCGCGCGCGTGACGAGGTCGGCGCGCATCTGCGTGGTGGCGGCGTCGAAGAAGACCGTATCGTCGGGGTTCTTGAGCGCCGCATCGAGATCGGCGGTGGAGCGCTCGATGCCGTACTGCCGCGCCAGCGCCGCGACCTTCTCAGCGTTGCGGCCGACCAGGATCGGGTCGGGCATCACCCGGTCGCCGTTCGGCAGGGTGACCCCGCCCGCCTGGCGGATCGCCACGATCGAGCGCTCGAGGTGCTGGTTGAGCCCCATGCGCCCGGTGACGCCGTGCATGATGATGCCGAGCCGATGCGTCGCCACGAGCTCTCCCTTTGCGATTGTTGTCGGTTCCACCCCTTACATTGCACGCCCTTCGCGGGCGTCAAGAGCCGCTCAAATCTCGATCTGCCCACCCAGCTCGACGACGCGGCCGGCCGGGATGCGGAAGAACTCGGTCGCGGCCTGCGCGTTGCGGTGCATGAACTCGAAAACCGCGACCTCGAAGCGCCGCCAGCGCGACCTGCCGACCGGCACGATGTGCAGGCGGCCGACGAAGAACGACATGTCCATCATCTCGAAATGCAGCTTCTTCTCGGCGCAGTGGTCGAGCGCCTGCGGGATGTTGGGATGCTCCATGAAGCCGTAATGCGCCGTGACGGCGTAGAACTCCTCGCCGAAGCTCTGCGTCGCGACCCGCTCACTGAAGTGGACGCGCGGGACCGGCTCGGTGGTGACGTGCAGCAGCACGATGCGCTGGTGCAGCACCTTGTTGTGCTTGAGGTTGTGCAAGAGCGGCACCGGCACCATGTCGGTGCGGCTGGTGAGATAAACGGCGGTGCCGGGCACCCGCGTCTTCGACTTGATGCCGCGGATGAAGTCGGCGAGCGGCAGCGTGTCGCGCTCGAGCTTGTCGCGCAACAGCATGCGCCCCTGGCGCCACGTCGACATCAGGAAGAAGATCATGGTGGCGGCCACCAGCGGCACCCAGCCGCCTTGCAGCACCTTCATCAGGTTGGCGCTGACGAAGGCGAGGTCGACCACGATGAACATGCCGGCGACCGCGACGCTCACCGGCACGCTCCAGCGCCACACCTCGCGCATCGCCAGGAACACCAGCACGGAGGTGAGCAGCATCGTGAGCGACACCGCGATGCCGTAGGCGGCCGAAAGGTTGTCCGAGGTGCGGAACGCCACGGTCAGCGTCAGCGTCAGCGCCATCAGCGCCCAGTTGACGAAGCCGACATAGATCTGCCCGTAGCCCTCCGCCGAGGTCTGCTTGATGTGCAGGCGCGGGCACAGTCCGAGCTGGATCGCCTGCCGCGTCATCGAGAAGGCGCCGCTGATGATCGCCTGGCTGGCGATGATGGCGGCGACCGTCGAGAGCGCCACGAGCGCGAGCTGCAGCCGGTCGGGGCAGAGCAGGTAGAACGGATTGGCGTCCTTGGGGACCGCGCCGTCGATCACAAGGCCGGTCTGCCCGGCGTAGTTGAGCAGCAGCGCCGGCAGCACGAGCCCATACCAGGAGAGGCGGATCGGCCGCGGACCGAAATGCCCCATGTCGGCGTAAAGCGCTTCCGCGCCGGTCGCGCAGAGGAAGATGGCACCGAGCACCAGGAAGCCCGACCAGCCATGGGTGAACAGCAGCGCCAGGCCGTAGCGCGGATCGAGCGCCACCACCACGCCCGGATGCTTGACCAGGCTCGCGACGCCCAGCACCGCGATGGTGACGAACCACAGGGTCATGATAGGGCCGAACAGCTTGCCGATGCGGCCGCTGCCCTGCGGCTGCAGCGCGAACAAGCCGACCAGGATCGCGACCGCGAGCGTCACCACCCAGGGCGCGATCGCGGGCGCCGCGGTCTTGAGGCCTTCGAGCGCGCTCAGCACCGAGATCGCCGGCGTGATCGCGCCGTCGCCGTAGAGCAGCGCCGCGCCGAGGATGCCGGCGCTGATCACCGCGACGCGCACGCCGCTCTTGCCGACGATGAGCGACATCAGGGCGAGAATGCCGCCTTCGCCCTCGTTGTCGGCGCGCATGACGACGGCGACGTATTTGATCGAGGTGGTGATGATCAGCGTCCACACGATCAGCGACAGAGTGCCGAGCGCCACGTCGGCCGACCGGTCGAGGCCATCGGTGTCGAGCACCGCCTTCATGGTGTAGAGCGGGCTCGTGCCGATGTCGCCGTAGACGACGCCGAGCGCGCCGAGCGCCAGCGTGGCGAGGCTCCCGTGCGGCCGGCCGGACTTGTACTCGGCCGATGCGGTCGCGCTGGTCATTCGCTTGGCTCTGTTCCGTTCAGGTGGATTTGCGGGTTGGCACGCGGTGGGGCGCGGCCGCCTCGATATAAAGCTTTCCTACCGCATTCGTACGACGTCCATGTTGCCGGAAAAAGATGGATTTTGTCGATCGACGAACGAGGTTCCCGCAAAATCTTCCCATCACTCTATATCGCTCCATCCGGACGATGCGGGACGGCGGCCGGTGCAAGCCCGCAGGCAACAATTGAGTCGCAGGCGAGCTGGACCATCTTCCTTCACCCTCCCCTGCAGGGCCCCTGCAGGGGGCCTGCAGGGGGAGGGTCGGCGAGCGAAGCGAGCCGGGGTGGGGTGACCGTCGCCTCAGCCACCCCACCCCGACCGTCTTCGCTTCCCTCAGTCGCTCGACCCTCCCCCTGCAGCGGAGGGTAAAATCTCCTCGCGTTGTAACCCCGCGTTCGATCGTGTCTGATCGCGGCCGCTTCACGATACGGGAGAACCCACATGGATACCCAGGAGCTGCACGACCGTGGCCTCGCGCTGCGGCGCGAGATGTTCGGCGCCGGCGTCGACGAGCGCGTCAAGGCGCTCGGCGAGTTCGGCGCGCCACTGCAGCACATCATCAACGCCTATGCGTATGGCGACGTCTGGAGCCGCACCGACCTGCCGCTCGCCACCAAAAGCCTCGCCATGATCGCCATGATGGCGGCGGCCGGCAAGCCGGCGGAGCTGCGCGTTCACCTCAAGGGCGCGCTCAAGAACGGCTGCACGGCCGAGCAGATTCGCGAGATCCTGCTGCTGGTCGCGCTTTATTGCGGGATTCCGGCCGCGAACGAGGCGCACCGGGCGGCGGTCGATGTCCTACGCGAGGCAGAGTCGGCGTAGCGGCCGGTTGACCACATGACGTTGTCTCATCCAGCTCGACAACCGAAACTTTCCGACCGGCCGGATGTTGTCAGGAACGGCCGGTGCGGATCGCGGCCTCGGCAATGGGCGGAGCGCAGATGAAGCTGTTCGAATGCCAGAATTGCGGGCATCCGCTCTACTTCGAGAACACGAAGTGCGAGAGCTGCGGGCTGCGGCTCGGCTTTCTGCCGGCGCGCGAGACCATTTCGGCACTGCAGCCGGATAATGATTTGTGGCAGCCGCTCGCCGCGCCGAAGGAGCGCTATCGCTTCTGCGCCAATGCCGAGCACGACGTCTGCAATTGGATGGTCGGCGCCGAGGATCCCGACCAGTATTGCGCGGCCTGCCGCCACAACCGGACGATCCCCGATCTCTCGGTGCCGGGCAATCGCGAGCATTGGCATCTGATCGAGATCGCCAAGCATCGCCTCTTCTACACACTGCTCAAGCTGCAACTCCCGCTCGTCACCAAGGCCGAGGATCCCGACGGTCTCGCCTTCGATTTCCTCGCCGCGCCCGCCGGTCCCGCCGGCCCGCCGATCATGACCGGCCACGCCAACGGCCTCATCACGCTAGCTCTCGTGGAGGCCGACGATGCCGAGCGCGAGCGCCAGCGCCATCAGATGGGCGAGCCCTATCGCACGCTGCTCGGTCATTTCCGCCACGAGATCGCGCATTATTATTGGAGCCGATTGATTGCGGATTCGGATCGTCTCGCGGCGTTTCGTGATCTCTTCGGCGACGAGCGCAAGGATTATGCGGCCGCGCTGCAGGAGCATTATGCCAAGGGCGCGCCGCCGGACTGGCCGTCGCATTTCGTGACCGCATACGCGAGCGCGCATCCCTGGGAGGATTTCGCCGAGACCTGGGCGCACTATTTCCACATGATCGATACGCTCGAGACCGCGGCCGCCTTCGGCGTCAGCCTGCGGCCGAAGCTCAAGAAGGGCGCCGACATCGCCGCCAAGATCGATTTCGATCCCTACCGCGCCGAGATGGAGCGCATCATCGAGGCATGGCTGCCGCTAACCTTCGCGGTCAACTCGATCAACCGCAGCATGGGCCTGCCCGACCTGTATCCCTTCGTGCTCGCCCCGACCGTGATCGGCAAGCTCACCTTCGTGCACGATCGCATCCGCGCGCAGCGTAGCGGCGGGGAAGGCGACGGCGCGTTGCGCGCCATGATCGCGGGTCTCAAGCAGCGGATCGGCTCGCCCGGGACGACCTGAGCCCGTGGTGCGCAGGCTCGGAATTCAGCGACAGTTCAGTGACTTGGAGGCTTCGCCGGGGTCGAAGCGCGTTCCCATATGGCCCGGAATTTGCTTAGACTACGGGCAGGCAACAGGGGCGCGGAGGCATGGCAGTACTTACGAGTCTCCACCACGTCACGCGCTATCTCTATGATCGGCCGGTCCAGCTCGGCCCCCAGGTCATCCGCCTGCGGCCGGCGCCGCATTGCCGCACGCGCATTCCAAGCTATTCGCTGCGCGTCACGCCGGCCGAGCATTTCGTCAACTGGCAGCAGGATCCGAACGGCAACTGGAACGCCCGGTTCGTCTTTCCGGAGAAGACGGTGGAGTTCACCGTCACGGTCGATCTCACCGCCGACATCGAGGTCATCAACCCGTTCGATTTTTTCGTCGAGCCCTATGCGGAAAAATTTCCATTCGTCTATCCAGACGAGTTGCGCGACGAGCTCGCGCCTTGCCTCGTCACCGAGCCGCCCGGGCCGCTGCTCAAGCAATTCCTCGCGTCGCTCTCGCTCACGGCGCGCAATACCGTCGATTTCCTCGTCGACATCAACCAGCGCCTGCAGCGCGAGATCCGCTACCTCATCCGCATGGAGCCCGGCGTGCAGGCCCCGGAGGAGACGCTCGGCTCCGCCTGCGGCTCCTGCCGCGACACCGCCTGGCTGCTGGTGCAGATCCTGCGCCATCTCGGTCTCGCGACACGCTTCGTCTCCGGCTACCTGATCCAGCTCAAGCCGGACCTCAAGGCGCTCGACGGCCCCGCCGGCACCGACCACGACTTCACCGATCTGCATGCCTGGACCGAGGTCTATCTGCCCGGCGCCGGCTGGATCGGTCTCGATCCCACGTCGGGCCTGCTCACCGGCGAGGGCCATCTGCCGGTCGCCGCGACGCCGCATTATCGCTCGGCGGCGCCGATCAGCGGCGGCGTCGATCCGGCCGAGGTGATGTTCTCGTTCGAGATGAACGTCGCCCGCATCGCCGAGAAGCCGCGCGTCACGTTCCCGTTTTCCGACGAGGCCTGGAAGGCGCTCGACACGCTCGGCGAGACGGTCGACCGCGACCTCGCCGCACACGACGTGCGGCTCACCATGGGCGGCGAGCCCACTTTCGTGTCGATCGACGACTATCAATCCGCCGAGTGGAACACGGCCGCGCTCGGCGCCAACAAACGCATGCGCGCCGATATCCTGATCCGCCGCCTGCGCGACCGCTTCGCGCCCGGCGGAATGCTGCATTACGGGCAGGGCAAATGGTACCCGGGCGAGCCGCTGCCACGCTGGGCGTTCGCGCTCTATTGGCGCAAGGACGGCGTGCCCATCTGGCGCAATATCGCGCTCATCGCGCCCGAGGCGAATGCCGCGGTGCCCTTGCCCGGCGATGCCCGGCGCTTCACCGAGACGCTGGCGGCCCGCCTCGGCATCAGCAGCGAGCACGTGCTGCCGGCCTACGAGGATCCGGTCGAGCGCATGGTCAAGGAGGGCGAGCTTCCGCCCAACGTCGATCCCGCCGATCCCAAGATCGACGATCCGGTCGAGCGCGCGCGCATCATGCGCGGCTTCGAGCGCCGCCTGTCGGCGCCGGCCGGCTACGTGCTGCCGGTGCAGCGCTGGACCGCGCACGCCTCGGCGCCCGGTTGGCTGAGTGAAATCTGGCAGCTGCGCCGCGGCAACCTGTTTCTCGTACCGGGCGACTCGCCGATCGGCTTCCGCCTGCCGCTCAATTCGCTGCCCTACATCCCTCCAGCCGCCTATCCGCACGTCTTCCCGGCCGATCCATTCGCGCCGCGCGGCGATCTTCCCGCTGCGCCGCCGTCGGTGCCGGCGCAAGCAACAGCGTATCGCAGCGCCGGACACATCGTTGCGCCGCCGATCGTGCCCGACGCCGGCGCCGCCGCGACGCCTCTTGCGTCCACATCCGCCAATGGCACGAAATTCGCGGTGCGCACCGCGCTCGCGGTCGAGCCGCGTGACGGGCGCCTGTGCGTGTTCATGCCGCCGACCGAGCGGCTGGAGGATTATCTCGAGCTGCTCGCGAGCGTCGAGGCGACCGCACAGGAGCTCGGCCTGCCAATCCATGTCGAGGGCTACGAGCCGCCCAACGATCCGCGTCTCAACGTCATCAAGGTCACGCCCGATCCCGGTGTCATCGAGGTCAACATCCATCCCGCGACGTCGTGGCGCGACGCGGTCGCGACCACGCAGCACCTCTACGAGGAGGCGCGGCTGTCGCGCCTCGGCACCGACAAGTTCATGATCGATGGGCGCCATACCGGCACCGGCGGTGGCAACCACGTCGTGCTCGGCGGCGCCACCGCGGCCGACAGTCCTTTCCTGCGCCGGCCGGATCTGCTCAAGAGCCTGGTGCTCTATTGGCAGCGCCATCCGTCGCTGTCCTATCTCTTCTCCAGCCTGTTCATCGGGCCGACCAGCCAGGCGCCGCGCATCGACGAGGCGCGCCACGACATGCTTTACGAGCTGGAGATCGCGCTCGGCAAAGTGCCAGGGCCGGGCGATGGCCCAGCCCCGCCGCCGTGGCTTGTCGATCGCCTCTTTCGCAACCTGCTGGTCGATGTCACCGGCAACACGCATCGCACCGAAATCTGCATCGACAAGCTCTTCTCGCCCGACGGCGCGAGCGGCCGGCTCGGTCTCGTCGAGTTCCGCGCGTTCGAGATGCCGCCCGACGCGCGCATGAGTCTCGCCCAGCAATTGCTGTTGCGCGCGCTCGTCGCCTGGCTCTGGCGCGCGCCCCTCGACGGTGCGCCGGTGCGGTGGGGCACGGCGTTGCACGACCGCTTCATGCTCGAGCATTTCGTCTGGGCGGATTTCCGTGACGTGCTCGCCGATCTTGCGCAAGCAGGCTATCGCTTCGATCCGGTGTGGTTCGAGGCGCAGCGCGAGTTCCGTTTTCCCTACTACGGCGCCGTCAGCTATGGCGGCGTCGAGCTCGAGCTGCGCCAGGCGCTCGAGCCGTGGTACGTGCTCGGCGAGGATGCGACGCCGGGCGGCACCGCCCGCTTCGTCGATTCCTCGGTCGAGCGGCTGCAGGCCAAGGTTGCGGGTCTCAATCCGGGGCGCCACATCGTCGCCTGCAACGGCCGCGCGCTGCCGCTCGCCCCGACCGGCCGCGTCGGCGAATTCGTCGCCGGCGTACGCTTCAAGGCCTGGGGTCCGCCCTCGGCGCTGCATCCCACCATTCCGGCGCAGGCGCCGCTGACCTTCGACGTCGTCGACACCTGGTCGCGCCGCTCGCTCGGCGGCTGCGTCTATCACGTCGCGCATCCGGGCGGCCGCAACTACGAGACCTTCCCGGTCAATGCCTACGAGGCCGAGGCACGCCGCCGCGCGCGCTTCCAGGACAATGGTCAGACGCCGGGGCCGCAGGCTCCTGTGGTACGCGAGGAACGCTCGCTCGAATATCCGACGACGCTCGACTTGCGACGCCCGACTCAGGCTTTATGAGCCATGGGTTGGGCTTGATGTCCTTGGCTTGCGACAACGCCTCCGATCACGCGGGCGAGGAGCTCGCGCGGCTGCTCGCGGGCTATCGCCCGCTGCCCGGCATCTTCGACGAGATGATGGACCCGCGCGGCGCGCCGCGCGGCCACTGGCAGCCGTTCCTGTCGATGCTCGCTGCACTCGGCACCGAGGAGATCGAGCGCCGCTTCTCCGCCGCCGATCGGCACCTGCGCGATTCCGGCGTATTCTACCGCGTCTACGAGGATCCGGCCGGGCTTGAGCGGGCCTGGCCGCTGAGCCACGTACCCCTCGTCATCAGCGCCGCCGAATGGGAGGAGCTCAAGGCCGGGCTCATCCAGCGCGCCGGGTTGCTCGAGGCCGTCGCGAGCGATGCCTATGGGCAAGGCAAGCTCGTGCGCGAGGGTCGGCTGCCCGCCGCGCTGATCGCCGGCAATCCGGACTTCCTGCGCCCGCTGGTGGGGGTCGCGCCGTCGAGCGGCGCGCATCTTCGTTTTTACGCCGTCGATGTCGGCCGCGCCGCCGATGGGCGCTGGTGGGTGCTCGGCGACCGCACCCAGGCGCCGTCCGGCGCCGGCTATGCACTGGAGAATCGCATCGCGCTCTCGCGCGCCATGCCGGACATCTATCGCGCGCTGCGTGTCAACCGCGTGGCGCCGTTCTTCCAGGCCTTCCAGGCCGAGCTCACTCGTCTCGGCCGCCAGGACGACTCGCGCGTCTGCGTGCTCACGCCGGGGCCGATGAACGAGACCTATTTCGAGCACGCCTACCTCGCCCGCTACCTCGGCTTCCTGCTGGTCGAGGGCCAGGACCTCACGGTGCGTGACGACGGCGTGTTCGTGCGCACGGTCTCCGGCCTCAAGCGCGCCGAGGTGCTGCTGCGCCGCCTCGACGGCGATTTCTCCGATCCGCTCGAGCTCAATGCCCGCTCGCGTCTCGGCGTCCCCGGCCTGGTGCAGGCGGTGCGCGACCGCAAGGTTGTGATCGCCAACAGCCTGGGCGCGGGCCTGCTCGAGGCGCGCGGCTTGCTCGCCTTCCTGCCGGCGCTCGCGCCGCACGTCCTCGCAGCCGACCTTGCGATTCCCAACGTCGCGACCTGGTGGCTCGGCCACAAGGAGGCGCGCCGCGCGATGGCCGACGAGCTCGACACCATGGTGCTCGCCTCGGCCTTCACGGAGGGCGCCGCGGAGGCGCCGCTGCGCGAGGGCGTGGTCGGCGGCGCGCTCGATCCGGCACGGCGCAAGCGCATCGCGCAAGCGATCGATGACCGCGGCATCGATTACGTGGCCCAGGAGGCCGTGACGCTCTCCACCATGCCGGCGTGGCGCCACGGCCGTCTCGAGCCGCGGCCGTTCAGCCTGCGTCTCTTTCTCGCCAAAGTGGGCACCGGCTGGCAGGTGATGCCCGGCGGCTTCGTCCGGGTGGCCGACGGCAGCGACGCGCGCGCCGTCAGCCTGCAGCGCGGCGCCAGCACTGCCGACGCGTGGGTGCTGTCGGAGGGCCCGGTCGCCGATACGACGCTGCTGCCGACCCCGGAGCGCATCGTCATCAAGCGCGCCGTCGGCGTGCTGCCGAGCCGTGCTGCCGATAATCTTCTTTGGGTCGGTCGCTACATCGAGCGCGCCGAGGCGACGCTGCGCCTCGTGCGCGCGCTGATCAATCGCACCACCGAGGCCGACGAGACCGCGGCACCGCTGGTCGCGCGCATCTCGGCGTTGCTCGGGGCCTGGAGCGCGGGGCCGATCGACATCCCGCATGCCCGCGCCGCCCTGATCGCGCGGGCGGCGCTGTCGCGCGGCGTCGACGAGGGTTCGCTGCCGCATCTCGCCGCCGCGGCGCGCGGCGCGGCGGCGGTCATCCGCGACCGCTTCTCGCCTGATGCCTGGCGCGCGCTGGTGCGGCTCGCCGCCACCGTCGAGGCGCCGCTGCCCGAGGGCCCGGCCGAGAGCGCGATCTCCGAGCGCGTCGACCAGGCGTTGCGCATCGTCGCCTCGTTCTCGGGTCTCGCGCAGGAAAACATGAGCCAGCTCGGCGGCTGGCGCTTCCTCGAGCTCGGCCGCCGCATCGAGCGCGGGATCGCGACCTGCCGGTTCGTGCGCCAGTTCGCCGACGACGCGGCGCTCGAGGTGCTGCTCGAGCTCGCCGACAGCCAGATCACCTATCGCCAGCGCTACGTGATGGTGGCGGCCCGCGCGCCGGTGGTCGATCTCGTCGTGCTCGACCCGAACAATCCGCGCTCCGTCGCCTATCAGCTCGACAAGATCGAGCAGCACCTCGCCGCGCTGCACCGGCGCGGCGTCGAAGGCCGGCTGACGGCGCCGCAGCAGATCGCCGCCGCGGCCGCAACCGCCTTGCGCACCGTCGAGCCCGACGCGATCGACGACACGCTGATCAGTGCCACCGAGCATGCCCTGATGCGCCTCTCCGAGGCGATCGCGGCCGCCTACCTCATCCACAACGAGCGCGCCGAGCCGCGTTGGGAGGCGCTCGATTGATCTACGACGTGCGCCAGACCACGGCCTACACCTACGCTTCGAAGGTCGCGTATGCGCATCACGTGTTGCGCCTCACCCCGATCGACCGCATCGGCCAGCGCGTGCAGGCGTCCGCGCTCGACATCGTGCCGGCGCCGGTCGCACGGCGCGAAGGCCGCGATTTCTTCGGCAACCGATTGACGCGGATCGATCTTGCCGAGCCGCATGACCGCATGACCATCAGGATGGCGGCGCGCATCGTGGTCGAGCCGGTGGTCGCCCCCCCGCCCGAAACGACGCCGGCCTGGGAGGAGGTGCGCGACGAGGTCTTTGCCGCAACCGACATCGGCGCAACCTCGCCGGCGCACTTCCTGTTCGCGAGCCGCCAGGTCTCGCTCGATCCGGAGATCCGCGACTACGCGCGCGAAAGCTTTGCGCCCGGCTGGCCGATCCTCGCCGGCGCGACCGATCTCATGCGGCGCATCAAGCAGGATTTCATCTACGAGGTCGGCGCCACCACGGTCTCCACCACGCCGCCGATGTCGTTCGCGTTGCGTCGCGGCGTGTGCCAGGATTTCGCGCATATCATGATCGCCGGCCTGCGCGGCATCGGCCTGCCCGCCGCTTATGTGAGCGGATACTTGCGCACCGTGCCGGGCAACGATGCGCCGATCTTGCACGGCGCCGACGCCATGCATGCCTGGGTGTTGGTGTGGTGCGGCGAGGAGGCCGGCTGGCAGGGGCTCGATCCGACCAATGCGCTGATCGCCGGCGACGAGCACGTGGTGGTCGCCATCGGCCGCGACTATGCCGATGTCGCGCCGATCGACGGCGTCGTGTTCGCCTCCGGCGGACAGCGGCTCGACGTGTCGGTGAGCGTAACGCCGGTCGGATAGTCGTCCTCCGTCATGCCCGCGAATGCGGGCATCCACGTCTTGGCCGCGCTGAAAGACGTGGATGCCCGGCACACAGGCGAGCGAAGCGACGCCGTTCTTCGCACGACTATGCGCCGGGCATGACGGATGAGCTGGTCGCTACATCACCGCCAGCGAAGAATTCTTCAGATCGGTCACCAGCATGCAGCCCGGATAGTGGGTGATGCAGAAGTCCGGCTTCATCGTCGCGACGACCGACTGCGGCGTGACGCCGCAGGCCCAGAACACCGGCAGCTCGTCATCCTTCACCGGCACCGCGTCCCCGTGGGTCGGCTTGTTGATGTCCGCGATGCCGATCAGCTCCGGCTTGCCGATATGCACCGGCGCGCCGTGCACGGTCGGGAAGCGCGTGGTCACTTGAATGGCGCGGATCGCGTCGGCGGGCTTCATCGGCCGCATCGACACCACCATCGGCCCGTGGAACGGCCCGGCTGGGATGGTTTCGATCGACGTGCGGTACATCGGCACGGTGCAATCGCAGGTCATGTGGCGCAGCTCGATGCCGCAATCGACCAGCGCCTCCTCGAACGAGAACGAGCAGCCGATCGCGAAGGCGACGAGATCGTCACGCCACCAGCGCTTGATGTCGGTCGGCTCATCGACCACCTCGCCGTTGCGCCACACCTTGTAACGACCGAGATCGGTGCGGATGTCGAGGTCCTCGCCGAGCGAGGGCAGGCGCGGGTCGCCCGGGGCCGAGGCGGCGAGGAGCGGGCAGGGCTTCGGATTGAGCTGGCAGAAGCGCAGGAAATCGCTCGCCAGGGCGTTCGGCAGGATCGCCAGGTTGCCTTGCACGTAGCCCGGCGCAATGCCGGAGGTCGGTCCGCCGAATTCGTTGCGGCGGATCATCAGCCGGGCATCATGGCCGGTCAATGCGGGCGGGGTGCGGTCGAGTGCGGCGAGCGACATGTTTGGAGCCCTTTCGAACGACGAAAACCTCGGCATTTCATGCCCATCTTATCACCTGGGGTGCGGCTTAAAACCAGTTGAATATGCATGCGGGATCGCGTTTGCTGCGCCGATAACGGAGTCCTGAACAGGACCCAGCACATCCAGAGGGGACCAGCCATGACCGACAAGGATGACGTCGAGAGTTTCTGGTATTCGGGAAAAGCCACCCGCCGTCGGGTGATCGGCTATGGCGCCGGCGTGCTCGGCGCGACCATGCTGGTGCCGGCGCCGTGGCGCGCCGCGTTCGGGGCCGAGAAGCCCTTGAAGATCGGCTCGGAGCAGCCGCTGTCGGGGCCCGCGGCCGTCGGCGGCAAGACCGCGGTGGTCGGCCTGCAGATGGCGGCCGATCGCATCAACCAGAACGGCGGCATCAACGGACGCCCGGTCGAGCTGCTCATCCAGGACGACGAGTCGAAGCCCGACGTCGGCCGCCGCAAGGTGTCCAAGCTGGTCGATGAGGACAAGATCGACGCGCATGTCGGCGGCTTCCTCTCGAACATCTGCCTCGCCTGCATGCCGGTGTTCGAGGAGGCCCAGGTCGTCAACATGATCAGCGTGTGCCTCGACACCACGCTGACCACGACCAAGTGCAACCGCTGGAGCTTCCGCGTCCACGACTACGCGCCCTCCCAGGCGGTCGCCTTCGCGCCCTACCTCGTCAACAACATGGGCAAGAAGTGGCACATCCTCTACGCCGATTACTCCTGGGGCCAGTCGACCCGCGACGCCTACGCCCAGGAGATCAAGAAGCTCGGCGGCGAGGTGGTCGGCACCACCGGCATCCCGATCGGCACGCCCGACATGACGCCGTTCCTGTCCAAGCTGTCCGGCAATTTCGACGGCATCTTCGGCATCTTCTTCGGGCCGGACGGGGTGACGCTCGGCAACCAAGCCTACGACCTCGGCTTGACCAAGAAATACAAGTTCGCCGGCGACGGCGCGATCGCCGAGCCCATCAATCTGCCGGGTCTCGGCAGCAAGATCGACGGTTTCGTCGGCATCGAGCGCTATCTCCCGGTCTTCATCGGCCCGCTCGATACGCCGGCGCTCCACCGGTTCTTCGACGAAGCCAAGAAACGCTTGTCGAAGATCGATTCCAGCAACCCGGATCCCGATCGCTACACGCAGTCGAACTACGAGGCGATGAATGCCCTCAAGATCGGCATGGAGAAATCCAAGTTCCGTGGCCGCGAGGACACGATGAAGCTGATCGAGGCGCTCGAAGGGCTGGAGATGAAGGAGGGCGACGACTTCCCGCAGGGCGACAAGACGCTGCGGAAGGAAGATCATCAGGCCTTCCTGCGCCAGTTCATCAGCGAGGTGCGGGGCGGCAAATACAAGATCCTCGCGACGGTCGAGAAGGACAAGACGATCTTCCCGCCGGCCTGCAAGTTCGCCTAAGTGCCGGCCGCGACGTCCACGACGACAACCTCCCCGGCCGCCGTCCGGGGAGGCGAGATTGCCCCTGTGCTGCGCACGGAAGGGCTGACCATCCGCTTTGGCGGGCTTGCGGCGCTCAACAACGTCAACATCACGGTGAACCGCGGCGAGATCCGCGCCATCATCGGACCGAACGGCGCCGGCAAGAGCACCTTCTTCAACTGTCTCACCGGCGTCCTGTGCCCGACCTCGGGCCGCGTCCTCTTCAACGGCGCCGATATCACCGGCCTGCCGCCGAACCTCATCTCGCGCGCGGGTGTGGCCCGGTCCTATCAGATCACCACCATCATGCCGAACGCGACCACGCTCGAGAACGTGCGCATCGCGGCGCAGTCGCGCCGGCACGGCTGGAACATGGTGCGCGACTATACCCACTTCCGCGACCTCATCGACAAAGCGGAAGCGGTGCTTGAGTCGGTCGGGCTCGCCGCGAAGGCCGATGAGCTCGCCTCCAACCTGTCGCACGGCGAGCAGCGCAACCTGGAAATCGGCATTGCGCTCGCGACCGAGCCGCAGCTTCTATGCCTCGACGAGCCGACCGCGGGCATGAGCGCGGCGGAAACCTCCGATACGATCCAGCTGGTGCGACGGATCGCCAAGGATCACACCATCATGATCGTCGAGCATGACATGCCGCTCGTGATGGGCCTCGCCGACCGCATCACCGTGCTGAACTACGGCGCCGTGCTGGCGGAGGGGACGCCGGCGGAAATCCAGAACAACCCACGCGTGCTGGAGGTCTATCTCAAGACATGAGCACGACGTCGAGCACGACTTCGAGCACGTCTGCGAGCACGTCTGCGCCGCCCGCCGGCCCGCTGATCGCCGTCGACGATCTCCATACATATTACGGCAAGAGCCACATCCTGCACGGCGTGTCGCTCGAGGTCGGCCCCGGCGAGGTGGTCGGCCTGCTCGGTCGCAACGGCGTCGGCAAGAGCACCACGCTCAAGAGCATCATGGGCCTCGTCAACCCGCGCCGCGGCACGATCACGCTCGGATCGAGGTCGATCGCGGGCATGCCCTCCCATAAGCTCGCCAAGCTCGGCATCGGCTACGTGCCCGAGGACCGCCGCATCTTCCGTCTGCTGACCGTGATGGAGAACCTGCGCACCGGTCTCGACCGGCCGGGCGTCACCGACGAGCGCAAGAAGGAGCTGCTCGAGCGGGTGTTCGCCTATTTTCCCCGCCTCGCCGAACGGCGCAATCAGGCCGGCGGCACGTTGTCGGGCGGCGAGCAGCAGATGCTGGCGATCGCGCGTGCCATGATGCTCGAGCCGAAGATCATCCTGCTCGATGAGCCGACCGAAGGCCTGATGCCGCGCATGGTGTCGCAGATCCACCAGATCATCGACGCGCTGCATCGCGACGGCGTCGCCATCCTGCTGGTGGAGCAGAACGTGCCGTTGACGCTCGAGGCGAGCCAGCGGGTCTACATCATGGAGAAGGGTGAAATCCGCCATCACGCGGCGTCGTCCGAGCTCAAGGTCGGTGATGCCGTCATCAAGCAGTATCTCGGGGTGTAGGATGGATTCGATCCTCGGATTCTTTCACAACCTCCCGTGGGAGCTGTTCGTCATCCAGACGCTGAACGGCATCGTCACCGGCATGATTCTGGCGCTGATCGCCTCCGGCCTGACGCTGATCTTCGGCATCATGGACGTGGTGAACTTCGCCCATGGCGAGCTGTTCATGCTCGGCGCCTATGCCGGCGTGGTGACGCTCGCCACCACTGGAAGCTTCTGGCTCGCGCTGTTAGGCGCCGCCGTGCTGGTGGGGACCTTCGGCGCGCTCATGCAGCTCGTGACGCTGCGCCCGTTGCTCGGCCGCGATCCGTTGACCACGATCCTCGCGACCTTCGGTGTCTCGCTGATTCTGCAGAACTACGCGCTCTGGCAATTCGGTCCGGTGGCGCGCAAGATCAGCGAGCCGTTCAGCGGGCAGTTCAAGCTGTTCTATCTGGAATATCCCTACTACCGGCTGCTCATCGCGGCGCTGTCCGCCGCCATCATCGGCGGGTTCTGGCTGTTTCTCAAATACGGCAAGTACGGCATCTGGATCAGGGCCACCACCCAGGACCGCGTCATGGCCCAGGCCATGGGCATCCCGGTGCCGTGGGTGCACACCGCGACGTTCGCGATCGGTGCCGCGATGGCCGCGGTGAGCGGCGTGCTGTTCGGCCCGCTGGTCGCGGTCAACCACACCATGGGGCTGAACTGGATCCTCAAAGCCTTCATCGTGGTGGTGGTCGGCGGCATGGGCAGCCTCGGCGGCTCGATTGCGGCGGCGATCTTCATCAGCCTGCTCGAGGCCTATGCGTCGATCTGGGTGAGCCCGTCGGTGGCGGTGATCGTGTCCTTCGTGGTGCTGATCCTGACGCTTCTGTTCCGCCCGACCGGCCTGTTCGTGCCGACGCCCAAATGAGCGATCCCACCACCATGACCGACGTCTCGTCGACCGTCACCCTGGAGGCGGCCGACCAGCCGGCTCGCCCCGAGGCGTCCACGTCGCGCGGCCACACCATCCTGTTCTGGAGCGTCTTTGTCGTCGCGGTCGGTCTGCTGATCGCGGCACCGCTGGCGCTGCCGACCTTCTGGCTGAAGTTCGTCACCGAGATCCTGATCTGGGGGCTGCTCGCGATGTCGTCGGACGTCCTGATCGGCTACACCGGGATGGTGTCGTTCGGGCACTCGGTGTTCTTCGGCCTCGGCATGTACGGCGCCGCGGCGGCCCTGATCGTGGTGTCGCCGCCTTCTCTCCTGCTGGCCCTGGCGTTCGGGCTGATCGCGGCGGCGGCGGTGTCGACCTTCGTCGCCTATTTCTCGACCCGGCTGCGCGACATCTATTTCGCCATCACGACGCTGATCTTCTCGCAGATTTTCTACGTCATCATCTTCACCTGGACCGGCGTGACCGGCGGCGAGAACGGGCTCACGTTCGACCGGCCGCGGCTCGGCATCCCCGGCGTCTGGAGCGCGCCCTTCACCAACACCACGCTGCACTGGTTCGTGCTCGCCGTGGTGGTCGGCTCCTACCTCATCCTGCGGCGCATCATGCGCTCCCCCTTCGGCATGGTGCTGCAGTCGATCCGCGAGAACGAGCCGCGCACGCGCGCGATCGGCTATTCGGTCGAGCGTTACAAGATCATGGCGGTGATGCTGTCCGGGCTGTTCGCGGGGCTCGCCGGCGTGCTCTACGCGATCCAGAACCGCTTTGCGGCGCCCGACTTCGTTTTCTTCACGGTCTCGGGCGAGGCGGTGATCTTCAACGTGATGGGCGGCATCGGCACGCTGATCGGGCCGGTCTTCGGCGCCGCGACCTTCCTGCTCCTGCGCGAATTCCTCGGCCGGCTGTTCGGCGAGGAGTTCCCCTACCTGATTCCGCTGGGGGTCATCTTCATCGCCATCGTGATCTTCCTGCCGCAGGGTCTGCTCGGTTTTGCGAGAAGGTGGCTCAACCGATGATCATCCTGAAACGCAGTGTCATCGCCCGCGAAAGCGGACGATCCAGTACGCCGCAGCATCAGCGAGAGATCACAGGTCCTGTGGTTACTGGATCGCCCGCTTTCGCGGGCGATGACAGCGGAGCAAGGGGAGGGAGCGTCGCTCAATGCTCCAGCAGCAGCGAGCCGAATCCGTCGATCTTGTCGTCGATGCCGTTCTGCCGCAGCGCCCACCAGTAGGTCGCCGTGTTGATCGCGAGCACCGGCTTGTCGAGCCAGAACTCGGCGATGCCAGCGAGGCGCGCCATCGCGAGATTCGTGCCGACCTGCAGGATCGCGTCGACGTCCGGCCCGTTCACCTCGATGATGGCGTCGCGCAGCTGCGCCTGCGTCACGTGCGCGATCGCGACCGGGCCGGGGCAGCAGAAGCCCTTGAGCCGCACCACCTCGAAGCCGCAGTCTGTGAGGAAGCCGCGCACCTGCTTGTCGCCCACCGGCATATAGGGCGTGATCACGCCGAGCCGCCGCGCGCCGTAGCACTTGAGCGCCGCCTGGCACGAGTCCGAACCCATCGCGACCTTGACGCCGGCGCGCGCCTCGACCCGCTGCTTGAGCTTGATGCTGCCGTCGAGCCCGTCCCAGAAGGTCTCCGACGACATGCCCATGACCAGGTAGTCGGGCTGGCATGTCATGACATGGTCGATCGCCTCCATCATCGAGCCGCGGATGTTGTCCATCATCCGGTTGAACGCCGCATCGTCGTGCACCGGATTGTTGGGGATGAAGATGCGGCCGAAATGATTGGTGACGCCGCGCGGCCGCATGGCGTCGAACTCGGGCTGCACCGTGGTGTTGGTGGACGGCGCGATCACGCCGAATTTCTTGCGGAAGCCGAGGGTGTCGGTCATGGATGGGGTGCTCGTTCGCGGCGGGATGCGTCAGCGTAGCGGGACGGTGGCCTATACGCCAAGCCCGATCGGGCTATGATCCCTCCACAACGGAGACCGTGAATCATGCTGCGGAGCGGCAAGGAGCATCTCGAATCGCTGCGCGATGGGCGCGTCGTCTATGTCGGCGGCGAGCGCATCCACGACGTGACGCGCCATCCGGCGTTCCGCGGGGCGGCCGAGACGGTCGCGGCGATCTACGACATGAAGGCCGATCCGGCGAACCGGGAGGCGATGAGCTACGAGGAGGAGGGCGGTCGCCACTCGATCTACTTCCTGCGCCCGCAGACGCGCGACGATCTGCAGCGCCGCATGGAGGGCCACCGCCGCATCGCCGAGCTCACCCACGGCATGTTCGGCCGCTCGCCCGACCACGTCGCCTCGTTCGTCACCGGGATGGCGCTCAAGCCCGACGTGCTGGTCGCGCCCTGCGGCCACCCCGACAACTTGCTCGCCTACTACAAATACGCGCGCGACAACGACGTCTACACGGTCTACGCCGTGGTGCCGCCGCAGGCCGCGCGCAACCCCGAGTTCTACCAGCGCCAGAATATCCCGATGCCGAGCCTGCGCGTCGTCGCCGAGGACGACCGCGGCGTCACCATCGCGGGCATGAAGATGCTGGCGACCGGCGCGCTCTACGCCAACGACATCTGGATCGGCAACGTCATCCCGCTCGCCCCCGACCAGAAGAAGGAGGCGATCACCTGCGTGATTGCGTGCAACGCGCCCGGCCTGAGCCTGTGGTCGCGCAAGCCGATGGCGATGGATGCGCGCAGCGAGTTCGATGCCCCGCTCGCCTGGCGTTACGACGAAAGCGACAGCATGCTGTTGTGCGACAACGTGCACGTGCCGTGGGAGCGTGTGCTCGTGCACGACGACGCGTTGCTCTCGCGCGACATCTACGTGAAAAGCCCGAGCCATTCCTTCGGCAATCACCAGTCTAATGTGCGCTACTGGTCGAAGATGCGACTGCTGCTCGGCCTGTGCGCCAAGGTCGCCAACGCGACCGGCGCCGATCAGGTGCCGGCGGTGCGCGAGACGCTCGGCAAGATGGCCGCCGTCGAGGCGACCATCGGCGGCCTGGTGCACGGCCAGATCAACGCCTTCGAGGCGTGGCCGGCGCCGTACGTGAGCTTCAACCGCCGCATCATGTATGCCGGCCTCGAATGGTGCACCCAGAACTACAGCTCGTTCATCGACGAGCTGCGCACGCTGTGCGGCGGCAGCGTCTTCCAGATGCCGGCCGACGTCTCGGTGATGCGCGATCCCGTGCTCGCCAAGGAGTTCATGACCTACTGGCAGACCCCGCAGAACGACGCGCTCGCCCGGATGAAGCTGTTCAAGCTCGCCTGGGACATGACCGGCTCCGAGTTCGCCGGCCGCCACCTGCAATACGAGAAGTTCTACGCCGGCGCCTCGTTCATCATCCGCAACCACTCCTTCCGCGAGACGGACTGGGCCGAGTTCAACAAGGTCGTCGACGACCTGATGGCAGGCTACGACGCGCCGACGAAATGACGAAGCATCGTAGGGTGGGCAAAGGCGCCAAGCGCCGTGCCCACGCGGCTCATTCGCCGAACTCGCCCGCCGGGTCCCGCATATCTCCTCCCCAATGGGCGGGGAGGACTCCACGAGAAACAAAGCGGTGAAACGCGCTGTGCGGCCAATCGGCCACTTTCGTCACATACCCGTGCTTGAGCGAATTGAAATGGATGTAGTCGGCATGTCGCTCGAGATCGCCGTCATCTCGGACCACGTGCTCCCAATAACGACGCTGCCATATTCCGCGTTCCCGTCGGGCCAGCTTGCTCGCTGACCGCGGCATCTCCACTGCAAGCCCACGTGAAAATGCGCTCTTGATCAGGCTCCAGCGCGTCGCGAAATCCGAGCAGCCTGGCGGCAGCGCCCAGATCGCGTGCAGATGATCGGGAAGCACGCAAATCGCAATCGTCTCGAATGGATTGCGCTCATGGACGGTTTTGTACATCCGCCTGAGTCGATTGATATGGCGAATAAAAGATCGCTCGACCGGTCGGCGAGCGTGACCGTGAAGAAGGATACACCGCCCTCGATCTTTGCGCGGCGATATCGTGACATGGCGACACGATATCACAGGTTCAGTCGACAGGTTCAGTCCGCCTGGGCACGGCGCGTTCCGCGCCTTTGCCCACCCTACGGCAGAGGCTCGGCCCATCCTTCGAGGCGCTCGTCTTCGCTACGCCAAGACGAGCTTCTCAGGATGAGGAGGAGCAAGTGGATCGATCATGCCGGCTTGATCCCGAACGTCTTCGCGAAGCGCTCCGCGTAGACCGGCCACACCTCGGGATTGACGATGCGCGGCGGCTTCTTGCCGTCGAGCGTGTCGAGGATCTGCGCCGCCGCGATGCGCGACATGTTCTGGCGCGTCTCGACGGTGACGCCGGCGGTGTGCGGGCTCACCAGCACGTTGTCGAACGCCAGCAGCGGGTGCTCCGACGGCGGCGGCTCCTTCTCCCACACGTCGAGGCCGGCGCCGGCGATCTTGTTCGCCCGCAGCGCCTCGGCGAGCGCCGCCTCGTCGTGGATGAAGCCGCGCGCCGCCGTGACGAAATAGGCGTGCGGCTGCATCAGCGCGAATTGCGCCGCACCGACCATGCCGCGCGTCTCGGCCGTGAGCGGGCAGTGCACCGAGACGAAATCGGCGCGGCGGAAGATATCGTTGAGATCATCGACCTTCTCGGCTCCCCGTGCCGCGACCTGCTCCTTGCTGAGATAGGGATCGTAGGCGAGCACCTTCATCTGGAAGAGGCCGCCGCACAGCTCCGACACCCGACCCCCGACATTGCCGATGCCGATGATGCCGAGCGTCTTGCCGAACATGTCGTTGCCGATGAAGTCCTGGCGGTCGAACTTCTCCTTTCGCCGCATCGCGCGGTCGACCATGATGATGCGCTTGGTCAGCGTCAGCATCATGCCGATGACGTGCTCGGCCACCGCCTGCTTGTTGCCGCCCGCCTGGTTGATGACCAGCACGCCCGCGGCGGTACAGTCGTCGACGTCGACGGTGTCGTAGCCGGCGCCGTTGGTCGACACGATCAGCAGGTGCGGCGTGCGCTTTAGCAGCGCGGCGTTGGCGTAGAACCGGGGCGCCAGCTCCTGGCGCGAGGAGCCGATCTGGTAGGCGTGCGCCTCGGCGAGGATCGGGGTCGCGACCTCGTCCGTGCTGTCGTTCTCGAGCTTGTCGATGCGCACGTCCGGCCGCTTGGCGATCGCGTCGAGATAGACCGGCGGCGACGCCAGGTTCCGGACATAGAAGATACGCTTGGTATTACCGGCCATTTTCGGGGTCCTTGGGAGCTCAGGGGAGGCGGGCGGGGCCTTGAGCATTATCCCGCCGGGGCGCCCGGCACAATCGGGCCCGAAGGGTTTGGACATCGCGGCCACGTGGCGCGGCCGCGCCGCGCCGGGCCGTGCGCGAGCGATTGATTATCCGCGCCCGATCGTGTTGTTTGGCCGCTGCCGGGAATACGAGACTAGTTGCGCCGACCAATCGTTGCGCGCCCGGAGACCATCTTGGCTGAAACGGTTGCCGACATCCTCGCCGCCCACCGCGCCGCCACGATGACGCCGGAGGAGACGGTCGCGCGCAGCTATGCGCGCATCCGCGCGCATGGGGACCCAGCCGTCTTCATCGCCTTGCGCGAGGAGCGCGCCGCGCGCGCCGACGCCAAGGCACTGGCCGCGCAGGGCCGCGACTTGCCCCTGTACGGCGTTCCGGTCGCCATCAAGGACAATATCGACGTCAAAGGCCTGCCGACCACGGCCGCCTGTCCAGCCTTCGCCTATCAGCCGGCGCGCGACGCGACCGCCGTCGCGCGGCTGCGCCAGGCCGGCGCCATCATCATTGGCAAGACCAATCTCGACCAGTTCGCGACCGGCCTCGTCGGCACGCGCTCGCCTTACGGCATCCCGCGCAACGCGCTCGATCCCAAGCTGATTCCGGGCGGCTCGAGCTCGGGATCCGCCGTCGCCGTCGCGGCCGGCCTCGTTCCGCTCGCGCTCGGCACCGATACCGCCGGCTCCGGTCGGGTGCCGGCCATGTACAACAACATCGTCGGGCTCAAGCCGAGCCTCGGGCTGGTGTCGACCCATGGCGTCGTGCCCGCCTGCCGCACGCTCGACTGCGTCTCGGTGTTCGCTCTCACGACCGACGACTGCTGGGCGGCGCTTGCCGCGATCGCCGGTCCCGACGCGAACGATCCCTATTCGCGCAAAAGGCCGGTCGGCGCGCCCGGCGGCTTGCCGCCCACGTTCAAAGTCGCCGTGCCGAGGCCGAGCGAGCGCGTGTTCTTCGGCGATCGGCAGGCCGCGGCAGACTATGCGGCGGCGCTTGATCGCCTGGCGCGGCTCGGGGCTGAGATCGTCGCGATCGACATCGAGCCGTTCTATGAGACCGCGCGCCTGCTGTACGAGGGCCCATGGGTTGCGGAGCGCTATGCGGCCGTCGAGAAGCTGATCGCCTCGTCGCCCGAGGCGATGCACCCGGTCACGCGCGCAATCATCATCGCGGGCGCGCGCCCGACCGCGGTCGCGGCCTTCAAGGCATTCTATCGGCTCGAGGAGCTGCGTCGCGCCGCCGAACATATATTCGGTGGCATCGACCTCATGGCGCTGCCGACGGCGCCGACCCTCTACACCGTCGAGCAGGTTCTCGCCGATCCGGTCGAGCTCAACAGCCGGCTCGGCACCTACACCAATTTCGTCAACCTGCTCGATCTTTGCGGGCTGGCCGTCCCGGCCGCGCTGCACGGCACGCAGCCGTTCGGCATCACCTTGCTGGCGCCCGGCGGGTCCGATGCGCTGCTTGCATCGGTTGGCCGCGTCTTTCATGCCGACACGGCGCTGCCGCTCGGCGCCCTCGCCGAGCCGCAGCCGGCGCTGCCGCCGCTCGTCGCGGCGAAGTAGAAAACTGCGCGGATCAGCCTGGCGCCTCTTTGGGCGTATCGATCGCGCTCACATGCGCGGCGACCACACGCCAGCCGTCGGGAAAGCGCACCCAGGTCTGCATCTGCCGCCCGACCTTGCCGGGCGTGGAGGGGCGATCGTAGAGCGTAGAGGCGACCGCGAAATCGCGGCCGTAGGTCGTGATCACGGTGCGCGAGATGGTGCGCGCGAGGCCGACCGGGGAACGCGCGCCGCGGAACGCCTTGATCTCGTCGTGGCCGTAGAGGTTCTCGGCGACGCCATAGCGGATCGTGCGCGGATCGGCGCGGAAGATCGCATCGAGCACCGGCACGTCGTTCGCCATCAGCGCGCGTTCATAACGTTCGAACTCGCGTTTCACCTCGGCGACCACCTCAGGCAGGTCCACCTCCATATCTTTCTCCCGGCGCGGCGTATCTCAGAGTGAGGGCTTCGGCGCCGCCGCGACGCCCGCCCGTTCGAGCGCGAATGCGATCCGCAGCGCCACGTCCTCGCGCCACGGCGGCGCGATCACCTGGACGCCGATCGGCAGCGGCGACAGCGGCACCGGCACCGCCACGACCGGCAGCCCGATGAACGAGATCGGCTGGGTATAGATGCCGATATTGGGCCGCAGCAGCGTCTCGACCCCGTCGAGCCTGAAGGTCTGCTGGCCGATCTTCGGCGCCGTCGAGGGCGTCGCCGGCGCGAGGATCGCGTCGACCTCGTCGAACAGCGCCAGCACGCGCGCCCGATACCAGCGGCGAAATTTCTGCGCCTGCAGCACCAGGCCGGCAGGGATCATGGCGCCGGCGATCAGCCGGTCGCGCACCGCCGGATCGAAGTCGTTCGCGCGCTTGCGTAACCTGTCGAGATGGAGGGCTGCGCCTTCGCTCGCCGTGATCACGTAGGCCGCGGCACGGGCCCGCTGCGCCTCGGGCAGCTCGATCTCGCGCCGCGCGCCGAGGGCAGCGGCGACACTTGCAACGGCGGTCCTCGCCTCAGGCGTCAGGCCCTTGCGGAAATAGCCGCCCGCGACGCCGATGCGCAGCCCTTCGGCGCCGCGCTCCAGCCCCGGCAGCGTCGGCTCGGTCGCGCGGCCGGCGCACACCGGATCTTCCGGGTCGGGCCCCTGCATGGCGTCGTAGGCGAGCGCGAGATCGCGCGCCGAGCGCGCCAGCGGGCCGAGATGATCGAGGCTCGCGACGAACGGAAAGCTGCGCGCGCGGGAGAGGCGGCCGTAGGTGGGCTTCAATCCGAACAGGCCGCAGAACGACGACGGAACGCGAATCGAGCCGTTGGTGTCGGAGCCGAGCGTGAACGCCACGAGCCGTCCCGCGGCGGCGCCGCCGCTGCCGCTCGACGAGCCGCCGGTCATCCGCTCCGTGTCGTGCGGATTGCGCGCGTTGCCGTCGTGGACGTTCTCGCCCGTGAAGTCGTACGCATATTCGCCCATGTTGAGCGCGCCGATGAGCACGGCCCCGGCGGCCTCGAGCCGCGCGATCAGCGGCTGGTCGCGTTCGGCCGGCGGCAGGTCGCGGTTGATCTTCGCGCCGGCGCGGGTCGGCAGGCCCTTCACCTCGAACAGGTTCTTGACCGCGAACGGCACGCCGGCGAGCGGGCCGAGCGGCCGGCCGGCGACGCGATCGGCGTCGAGCGCACGGGCGCGCGTCCGCGCGCGCTCCGCCGTGACATCGGTGAAGGCATTGAGCGTCGGATTGAGCCGCGCGATGCGCGCGAGCGCCGCTTCGGCCACGTCGAGCGCGGTGGCCTGGCCGTCGCGCACGGCCTGCGCGATCTCCGCGGCGGTTGCTTCCGTGAGGTCGAGCGCCACGGCGTCACGCACGAAATACGGGCGCAGGCTCGGCATCGTCGGGCAGCGCGAACTCGCCGACCGCCGCGGCGAGCCGCAGCGTGATGTCGAGATGCAGGCGCACGGCCGGCCGCCAGGCCGGATCGAGCGGCAGCGCCAGGGCCGCGGCGGCGGCCGTGATGTAGTCGTCCAGAGGGTCTTGCGTCGCCATGTCGGTCCCGGATGCGGCGCGCTCAGATCGGCGGATGCGGAATCGCCGCGATCAGCTCGCGCGTGTAGTCGCTCTGCGGCCTGCCGAGCACGGCTTCGGTCGTGCCCTGCTCGACGATTCTGCCCGCCCGCATGACGATGACGCGGTCGCACAGGAGCCGCACCACGTTGAGATCATGCGAGACGAACAAGTAGCTCATGCCGAGCGAGACTTTGAGATCCTGCAGCAGGTTGAGCACCACGGCCTGCACCGACACGTCGAGGGCGGCGGTCGGCTCGTCCAGAATGACAAGTTCCGGCGACAATGCAACCGCCCGGGCGATGCCGACGCGGGCCTTCTGGCCGCCCGAGAGCTGATGCGGAAAGCGGTCGAGCAGCTCGACCGGCAGGCCCACCCGGCGCGCCAGCTCCTCGCAGCGCGCGCGGATCGCGCCGCGGTCCGTGATATCGCCGAGCCGCAGGATCGGGTCGGCAATGGCGCGTGCCGCCGTGAAGCGCGGGTTGAGGCTGTCGGTCGGGTCCTGGAACACCATCTGGATGCGCTTGCGCAGCGGCAGCCGGGCGAAAGATTTGGCCGGAATCTCGCCGATGTCGGCGCCGCCGAAGCGGATCAGCCCATCGGTCTTGTCGATCAGGCGCATCAGCATCATCGAGGTCGTCGACTTGCCGCAGCCCGACTCGCCGACGAGGCCGACGCTCTCCCCACGGCGGATGTCGAAGCTGATGCCGTCGACCGCGCGGAAGGTGGTGGCTTCCGGATCTTCGGGCTTCCGGCTGAACAGCTTCGCCATCGCGCCGCTTCGGCGCGGGTATTCCTTGGTGAGCTTGACGACCTCGAGCAGCAACTCGCCCGACGGCGCGAGCGGCGCGCCTGTGGTCGCGGCCTGCGGCAGCGCCGCGTCGGCGGGGAGGAGATCGCGCAGGGTGACGCCGGGACGCGGCGTCGCCCGCATGAGCTTCTGCGTATAGGCATGCTCGGGGGCGCGAAAGATCGTCTGCGCCCTGGCGGTCTCGACCACCTTGCCTTTCTCCATCACGACGATGCGGTCGCAATAGGTGGCCGCGAGGCCGAGGTCGTGGGTGATCAGGATGGTCGACATGCCGCGCTCGCGGGTGAGCTCGACCACGAGGTCCATGACCGCCTTCTGGGTGGTGACGTCGAGGCCGGTGGTCGGCTCGTCGGCGATCAGCAACTGCGGCTGGCAGGCGAGCGCGAGCGCGATGACGACGCGCTGGCACATGCCGCCCGAGAGCTCGAACGGATAGGCGTGGTAGCGCTCCTCCGGTCGGACGATGCGCACCTTGCGCAGCGCGTCGATCGCCTTGGCCTTGGCGTCGGCCGGTGTGGCCTGCACGTGCTGGAGCAGGACGTCCTCGATCTGCCGCCCGACCTTGCGGATCGGGTTCAACGCCGTGCGCGGGCTCTGGAAGATCATCGAGATCTCGCGGCCGCGCAGGTCGCGCACCTCGCCCTCGCGCGCGTTGCGCACGTCGATGCCGGAGAACGTGATCGCGCCGTCGGCGATGCGGCCGGCACGATCGAGGATGCGCATCACCGCATAGGAGGTGACCGATTTGCCCGATCCGGACTCGCCGACGATGCCGACGGTCTCGCCCTTGCGCACGCTGATATCGACGTGCTCGACCGCCCGCACGGTGCCGCGGCGGGTCGCGAACTCGACGGTGAGATCGCGCACGTCGAGCAGCGGGATCGGGTCGGCGGCAACGTCGGTCACGAACGAGCTCCAGTTCAAGTCCGCCGCTGCGGATCGACGATGTCGCGCAGCCCGTCGCCCAGCAGGTTGAAGCAGAACACCGCGAGCATCAGCGCGGCGCCCGGAAAGAGCGCGATCCACCACTCGCCCGAGATGATGTTGCCGGCGCCTTCCGCCACCATGATGCCCCACTCGGGCGTCGGCGGGCGCACGCCGAGGCCGATGAAGGAGAGGCCGGCGGCGTTGAGGATGGCGTAGCCCATGGTGAGCGACATCTGCACCACCATGATCGGCATCACGTTGGGGAGGATCTGGGTGAGCACGATGCGGAGCTCGCCGTTGCCGCACAACCGCGCCGCCTGCACGAAGCCGGCGTCGCGCCGCACATTGGCCTCGGCGCGGGCGACCCGCGCATAGAGCGGGAAGTTGATGATCGCGGTCGCGATCACGATGTTGGTGACCGTATTGCCCAGCGCCGCCACGATGCCCATGGCGAGCACGAACAGCGGGAACGCCATGATGGTGTCGGCGATACGCCCGACGATCTGGTCGATCCAGCCGCCGAAGAAGCCGGCTGCGACGCCCGACAGGCCGCCGAGCGCGAACACGAGCGCGACCGAGAACACCGCGATGCCGAGATCGAGCCTCGTCGCGACCATGACGCGGCTCAGGATATCGCGGCCGTACTCGTCGGTACCGAACCAGTGGTGCACCGATGGCGGCTGCAGCTTGGCGACGACGTCGCTCGCCAGCGGATCATAGGGCGTGATCAGCGGGCCGAGTAGCGCGCACAGAACGATGAGAGCGAACAGCGCGAACGCGAACCCCGTGACCGGGTTGGCGCCGATCACGTGGCGCGCATGGGCGAACAGCGAGGTCTGCCTGCGTGTGACGACCGGTGCTGCGATGACGGGAGACTCGATGCGGGCGGCGCCACTCATCCTTCGAGCCTCACGCGCGGGTCGATGATGCCGTAGAGAAGGTCGATCGCGAGGTTCAGCAGCACGTAGAGGATCGCCATGGCGAGCACGAAGCCCTGCACCGGCGCGTAGTCGGAGGCGATCAGGGCCTCGACCGCGTAGGAGCCGATGCCCGGCCAGGCGAACACCTTCTCGACCAGCACGTTGGCGCCGAGCAGGAAGCTGAACACCATGCCCAGCGTCGTGACGACCGGCAGCATCGCGTTGCGGAACGCGTAGGTGATGATCACCCGGTAGGGCGAGAGGCCGCTCGCGCGCGCCGTACGCACGAAATCGGAGGCGAGCACCGACAGCATCGCGGCGCGTGTCATGCGGGTGATCGGCGCCAGCGAGAAGATGGCGAGCGTCGCGGCCGGCAGGATCAGCGTGGCGAGGCTGGCGCGAAACACGGTGAAGTCGCGCGCGATCAGGCTGTCGATCAGGTAGAAGCCGGTGACCTGCGGCGGCGGCGTATAGAACACGTCCAGCCGGCCGAGCGGGGAGGGCGCCCAGCCGAGCAGGAAGTAGAACACGTAGACCAGCAGCAGGCCGGTGAAGAACACCGGCAGCGATACGCCGGCGGTCGCGACCACGCGGCAGGCATGATCGATGAACGAGCCCTGACGCACGGCGGCGAGGATGCCGAGCGGCACCGCGATCGCCATGGCGACCAAAAGGCCGAGCAGCGTGAGCTCGGCCGACGCAGGCAGGCGCGCCGCGATGTCGTTGATCACCGGCTGGCCGGTGGTGAGCGAGGTGCCGAGGTCGCCGTGCCCGAGGTCCTTCACGTAGCGCACGAACTGCTGCGGCAGCGGCAGATCGAGGCCGAGCTTGTGGCGCACCTCGGCGATCGCCTGCGGCGTCGCGGCCGGGCCCGCGAAATAGGACGCGGTGTCGCCCGGCAGCACGCGCGTCAGACAAAACGTCACGATGACGACGCCGATCAGGCTCGGGATCGCGGTCGCCAGCCGTTTGGCGATCTGCCGCAGCATCGCGGTTACCCTTTGACCAGCGCGCGATAGTCGAGCCGCCGGTGGAACCAGTACTGATATCCGCTGATGTTCTTCTGCATCGCGACGTTGACGTAGGGCTGGTAGAGCGGAACGCGCGGCATGTCCGCGAAGGCGAGGTCGACGAAGCCCTTCACGTCCTTGTCGTAGCTCGCGGCATCGTGGGTCGCGGCGGCGACGCTCGCGCCGTCGATCAGCGCGTCCATCGCCTTCGACTGGTAGCTCATCGTGTTGAAGATCGAATTCTTGCCGTGATAGCACCAGATGAAGAAATACTCCGGATAATCGAGCCAGCCCGAGAACACGTTGGTGTAGAGCGGCAGCACCTTCTTGTTGAGCTCGGTGCGCCAATTGGCGCCGGGTACCTTGTTGATCGTCGTCTTGATGCCGATCTGCGCGAGGCTCTCCTGGGTGAGCACGCAGATCGGCTCGTTGACGCCGGCGAAGCCGAGGTCGAACGACAGCGTGGTCTCGAAGCCGTTCGGGTACCCCGCCTCCGCCAGCAGCTGCTTCGCCTTGGCGATGTCGGTCGTGAATTTGTGCGGCTGCGGCCACGCGACCTCGGTCCTGTCCTCCGCCGACGCCCCGAACAGTGGCTTGCCGAGGCCGAACAGCACCACGTCCATGATCTTCTGGTACGGGATCGCGTAGGCGACCGCCTGGCGCACCTTCAAGTCATCGAACGGCGGGTTTTTCACGTTCATGCCGATGTACTGGATTCCGTTCGAGTAGGGCGTCGATACGATGCTGAGCTTGCCGGCGCCCTTGAGCTCGACGAAATCCTTGTTCGGCAGGTCGTAGGAGATATCGGCGTCGCCGCGCTCGAGCAGCGCGCGCCGGTTGCCGGCGGACGGCACCATGCGCCAGATCACCCGCTTGACCTTGGGTAGCGGACCGCCGGTCCATTTGTCGTTGCGCTCGAAGACGACTTGCGTGCCGGCGGTCCAATTGGTGACCTTGTAGGCGCCGCTGCCGGCGGTGTTCTGCTTGGTGTATTCGAGGCCCCACGGGTCCTTGTCGGTCGCGTGCTTCTTCACCAGCTCGGAATTGATCACGCACGGCACGATCACGGCGAGATCCGGGATGGTCAGGCGATCCTTGCGCAGGAAGTCGACCCGCACCGTGTGATCGTCGACGACGACGAACTGCTCGGGCTTCGTCAGCGAGCCTGCGCCCATCTGGAAGGTGGGAAAGCCGCCGACCGTGACGGCGCGGTCGAGCGACCATTTGACGTCCTTGGCGGTGACCGGCGTGCCGTCCTGGAAGACTGCATTCTTCTTCAGCTTGAAAGTGACCGACATGTCGCCGATGCTCATGTCGTCGGCGAGCTCGAGCTTGAACTTGTCGCGATCGTAATAGGGCGTTCCGTCGACCGTCTTCATCTCGTGGCTGATCAGCCGGTCGTAGCAATTCCACGAGACCTCGTATCCCGGCACGTTGGTGCCGACCCCGTGGATGTCGAGGTTGTTCGGCCCGCTTTCCGAGACGATCAGCAGCGTTTCCTGGCGCGACTGCGCCTTGGCGGGCGACCACACCGCGGGCGCGGCCGGCAGCGCGGTGCCGGCGGCGAGCGCCGTCATCGACTTGAGGAATTCACGGCGCTTCATTCACGGCCTCCCGCTCGCTGCAGCAGGAGGTGTTCCGCAAGGCCCGTGCCAACGCCGCCGGTCGTGAGGCCGCCGGCAGGATTCGTCCCAAGCGGTTGAAGCGGCTGGTATTATGACGTCGATCGGCCCCCCGTGGGGCCGGCGCGCGCAGCGATTTCTACTGCATACAATTCGGCGCCCACGGTCTAATTTTTAGGCGAACGCCCGTTATCGCTGCCGGCGATCACACCCGCCTGGACGCGTTGCTAAGTGCTTCCCGCTGGCACAGTATTTGCGGCGGGGGGCTGAGCCGATCAGCCAATGGGCCCGGAGATGGTACGCGTGGCTTCGCCGACCAAGCTTCGCATCGAGGACGTGAGCATGCGCTTCGTGACGCCTGCCGGCGCCTTCGACGCGCTCGCCCATGTCACGCTTGCCGTGCCGGCCGGCCGCTTCGTCAGCCTCATCGGGCCATCCGGCTGCGGCAAGAGCACGATCTTCAATATCGTCGCCGGCTTGCAGGAGCCGACCGCGGGCTGCGTGCTGATCGACGGCGTCGATGCCACCGGCACGATCGGCCGGGTCGGCTATATGCTGCAGAAGGACCTGCTGCTGCCCTGGCGCACGCTGATCGACAACGTGATTCTCGGCATGGAGATCCAGGGCGTGCCGCTGGGCGCCGCGCGCGAGCGGGCCCTGCCTCTGCTGCGGCGCTATGGCCTCGGCGGCTTCGAGGATGCTTATCCGAGCGCGCTCTCCGGCGGCATGCGCCAGCGCGCGGCGCTGCTGCGCACGCTGTTGCTCGACACCGACGTGATCCTGCTCGACGAGCCGTTCGGCGCGCTCGACGCGCAGACCAAGCTGCAGATGCAGGAATGGCTGCTGGCGCTGTGGAGCGATTTCGCCAAGACCGTGATCTTCGTCACCCACGACGTCGAGGAGGCGATCTTCCTCTCCGACGAGGTGCACGTGATGGGCACGCGTCCCGGCCGCATCGTCGAGACGCTGGACGTGGCGCTGCCGCGCCCGCGTCTGCGCTCGTGCACGGCGACTCCCGCCTTCACCACGCTCAAGGAGCGCTGCCTCGAGCTGCTGGGCCTCGACCAGGCCGTCGGGCAGGCGGCATAGGGCGCGCGGCATGGCCCTCCAGCACACATCTTCAGCGTCTGCGGACCGCGGCATGGTCGAGCCGGCGGCCTCCGCGCGCAGCGCGCCACCGGCGCGGACCGCACGCCGCCTGCCGGTCCAGCGCGACTGGCCGCCCTGGCTGATCGTCGGCATCCAGGTCGGCGTCCTGGTCGGCATCGTCGCGCTCTGGCAGGTCGCCGCCGACGAGAATTGGATCAGCGCGTTCTTCTGGTCGCGGCCGAGCGCGATCTTTGCCTCGCTCGAGACCTTCTTCATCTCCGGCGATGCCTGGACCGACATCTGGTTCACGTTCCGCTCGACCATCCTGGGCTTCCTCATCGGCACCGCCGCGGGGTCGCTGCTCGGCCTCTCGTTCTGGTGGTCGCGCAACTACGCCGCGATCGTGCAGCCCTACGTGATCTGCTTCGAATCGCTGCCCAAGCTGGCGCTCGCGCCGCTGATCGTGCTGGTGTTCGGCATCGGCCTCGCCTCGAAGATCGCGGTCGCGACGGCGCTCACGGTGGTGGTCTCGACCCTGACGACCTTCGCGGGCGTCAAGGCGATCGACCCCGACGGCGAGCGCCTGTTCTACTCGCTCGGCGCGTCGCGCCTGCAGGTGTTTCGCAAGCTCGTCATCCCGGCGTGCCTGCCGTGGATCATCTCGGTGCTGCGCATCAATATCGGGCTCGCGCTCACCGGCGCGGTGGTCGGCGAGTTCATCTCCTCGCAGCACGGCCTCGGCCGTGCGATCCTCTACGCGGGCCAGACCTACGACATCGCGCTGGTCTGGGTCGCGGTCCTGGTGCTCTCGACGCTCTCGGTCGTGATGTACGTGGCGGTCGGGCTGCTGGAGCGCCTGCTGCGCAAGGGTGTCAGGTCGTAGGAATCATGATCCACAGGAGTGATCGGCATGGACAGGCGAACGTTTCTGGGCTCGGTCGGCTCGCTCGGCTTTGCCGCGGTGGCGCGGCCGCGGGTCGCCCGCGCGGCGGCGCGCGAGATCATAGTCACCGAGCCGGTGCACTCGACCGGCTACCTGCCGCTCTATGTCGGCATCGCGAAGGGCTATTTCGGCGACGTGAAGGTGAGCGTTCTCACCATCGACAACGGCGCCGGCCACACCAACGCGGTGCTGACCGGGCAGGCTTTTGCGTTCATCGGCGGCCCCGAGCACTGCGCCTATGCGAAGATCAAGGGCGCCGAGCTGCGCGCGGTGGTGAATTGCGTCGACCGCGGCAACATCTACTACTGCGCCGCCACGAGCGCACAGCCGGCCGGCACCGACTGGAGCGCCTATTTCAAGGGGAAGGCCATCTCGGTCGGCTCGCCCGGCGGCACGCCGAACTCGATCACCCGCTATCTGCTCAAGAAGTGGAAGCTCGATCCCCAGCGCGACGTGACGCTGATGGAGGTGGCGAACTCGGCGGTCCTCGCCGTCGTGCGCGGCCATCAGGCGCAGATCGGTGTTGCGACCGAGCCGTTCGTCACCCAGGGCGTGCGCCAGGGCATCTGGGGCGAGCCGTTCTACAACGTCCCGAAGGAGCTCGGGCCCTACGCGTACTCGACGCTCAACGTCCGGCTCGATACCATCCAGAAGGAGCCCGAGCTGGTGCGGACGTTCGTGCACGGCATGGTCGAGGGGTTGAAGTTCACCTACGCCAATCCGGCCGAGGCGAGCGACATCGCAAAAAAGCAGTTTCCGACCATGCCGATCGAGGACCTGCGCGCGACGCTGGACCGCTCGTTCAAGGACGAAATGTGGAGCAGGGACGGGATGATCAGCCGGCAATCCTGGGAGACCGCGAAGAGCGTCGTGCGCGACGCTGGCATCCTCAAGGCCGACGTGCCGTACGAGGCGATCATCGATATGAGCTTCGTCAAGGGCGCCGCGTAAGGCCGCGGGAGATCGAGCATCCGAACCGGCAGCAGCAGCAAACAGGGAAATCCGAGGAAGGGTCACGACATGTCCGAGCCGATCTGGAACCAGTTTCTCACCGAGCGCGACAAGGCCGTATTCGCGACCTCCGGCTACGGCGCACGACAGGGCTTCGGCAAGCGGCCGGCACTGCTCATCATCGACGTGAACTGGGCGTTCTGCGGCGACAAGCCGGAGCCGATCCTCGAATCAATCAAGAAGTGGCGCAACTCGTGCGGCGAGGATGCGTGGACGGCGCTTCCCTACATCCGCTCGCTGATCGACAAGTGCCGCGCCAAGGGGGTGCCGGTGATCTACACGACCGGCGTGCGGCGCGACGACAACTGGGATGCCGGCAGCTGGGGCTGGAAGAACGGCCGCACCGACGAGGACCGCACCACCAAGACGGCGCTCGCCAATATCGACGGCAACGAGATCGTCGCGCCGATCGCGCCCGGCCCGCAGGACCTCATCATCTACAAGCAGAAGCCGTCGGCTTTCTTCGGCAGCAACCTCACGAGCTACCTGACCTTGCTCGGCTGCGACAGCCTGATCGTCACCGGCACCACGACATCGGGCTGCGTGCGCGCGAGCGTTCTCGATGCCTTCAGCCTCAATTACCGCATCACGCTCGCCGAGGAAGGCTGCTTCGACCGCTCGCAGGCGAGCCATGCCATCAATCTGTGCGACATGAATGCGAAATACGCCGACGTGGTGAAGACCTCCGAGGTGCTGGCGTTCATCGACACGCTGCCGGGCGGGATGTTCGACCTGCCGAAAGGCTCGGAGGTGCGCACGCTCGACCTCTCGCCCAAGGGGGGCATGAGCTAGCGACGCAACGCTGCCGCCGGGCGCGATCGGGCTCGCACGCGTGGTTGCGGGCCGCTGGCTCTATTGGACCTCAGCGCCGTGAACCCCGTAAAAATCGCCGCCGAGCCGTCGCCGCTGGAGATCGATCTCGCCCGCAGCGCGCTCGTCATCATCGACATGCAGCGCGATTTCCTCGAGCCCGGCGGGTTCGGTGCCGCGCTCGGCAACGACGTGACGCGCCTTCAGCCGGCGGTCGCGCCGTGCCGCACCGTGCTCGAGGCCGCGCGCATGCAGGGCATGCTGGTCATCCACACCCGCGAGGGCCATCGCCCCGATCTGACCGATGCGCCGCGCTTCAAGGTCGAGCGCGGCGATCCGGCGCTGCGCATCGGCGCGCCTGGACCGATGGGCCGCATCCTGGTGCGCGGCGAGCCGGGGCACGACATCATCGCCGAGCTCAATCCGCAGCCTGGCGAGCCGGTGATCGACAAGCCCGGCAAGGGTGCGTTCTACCAGACCGATCTCGATCTCATGCTGCGCAACCGCGGCATCGATACGCTGCTCGTCTGCGGCGTCACCACCGAAGTGTGCGTCAACACCACGGTGCGCCAGGCCAACGATCGCGGCTATCGCTGCATCGTGCTCGCCGATTGCTGCGCCTCCTATTTTCCCGAATTCCACGCCGCCGGCCTCGCCATGATCAAGGCGCAAGGCGGCATCTTCGGATCCGTGTCGTGGTCGCAGGCCTTGCTCGAAGCGCTCACGGCGTGACCGCGGGTTACGCCGGCCTCTGCCTCATTCGAATCCACTCGACTGATCAGTAATTCATCGTCGCCTCCCGATCGTCCTTTCGGCGGCCGCCGGCTTTCCGCCTCGCGCACCCGACGGATGAGCGCCGTGATCCTGGGAGCTGCGGATTCAACGAGAGTTATCAATGATTTCCACACTGCGGGCGGCGGCAGGCCGGCCGCTGCCGCGTGTTGGCACGCTGTTTGCGAGACAGGGACGCGGGCGCACCAATCGCGCTCGCTGCAATGTCCTTGTCAGCTTCGCGGGGCCCGGATTCGTCCTCGAATCCCCTCGTGTGAAGGGCGGACGTCTCGTTTGCGACTCGAAGTACCCGGCATCGGGATCGTGAACGGGGCGTCCGCTTTCATTGCATCCGGGGAGGGCCGAATGGCTGGTTCGACGTATCGCCCGGCCTTATGGACGCCGGGCGACTGGAACGCCTTTTTCGGCTTCGGCACCAACATCCTCGTCAACATGCTCACGCTGACGGCGCTCCTGAGGTTCGTCCTCAAGATGCCGGATGGGATCGTGTTCGGCCGCATCCTGCCGGCGCTCGGCCTGATGATGTTCCTGAGCACGATGTACTACGCCTTTCTCGCCTGGCGCCTCGCGCAGAAGACCGGCCGCAGCGACGTCTGCGCGCTGCCCTCGGGCATCAGCGTGCCGCACATGTTCATCGTCACCTTCGTGATCATGCTGCCGGTGATGCTCAGGACCAACGACCCGGTGAAAGGCTGGGAAGCCGGCCTGGTCTGGGTGTTCTTCCAGAGCTTCATCCTGATGATCGGCGGCTTCATCGCGCCCTTCATCCGCAAGATCACGCCGCGCGGCGCCCTGCTGGGCACGCTCGCGGGCGTGTCGATCACCTTCATCTCGATGCGCCCGGCGCTCGAAATGTACATGACGCCGCAGATCAGCCTCGTCTGCTTCGCCATCATCCTGCTGAGCTGGTTCGGCGGCGTGCGCTACCCGAAGGGCATTCCGGCCGGCCTGATCGCGATCGTCGTCGGCATGCTGATCGCCTGGGGATCGAACCTGGTCGGCCTCGATCTCGGCGGCGTGAGCGTGCACAAGGTGGCCGATGCGTTCGCCAATTTCGGCTTCTCGATTCCGCTGCCGGCGGTCGGCCACGTCTTCTCCGGCTTCCAGTTCCTCGGCGTGATCCTGGTCACCGCGATCCCGTTCGGCATCTACGATCTGGTCGAGGCGATGGACAACGTCGAGAGCGCCGAGGCCGCCGGCGATCATTACCCGACCACGCGCGTGCTCAGCGCCGACGGCGTCGTCAGCCTGATCGGCTGCCTGATGGGCAACCCGTTCATCAACGCGGTCTACATCGGCCATCCGGGCTGGAAGGCGATGGGCGGGCGCATCGGCTACTCGGCCGCGACCGGCATCATGGTGATCGTGCTGTCGTGGTTCGGCATCATCTCGCTGATGCTGGCGCTGGTGCCGCTCGTCGCCATCCTGCCGATCCTGCTCTACATCGGCATGCTGATCGGCGCGCAGGCGTTCCAGACCTCGCCGCAGCGTCATGCGCCCGCGATCGTGCTGGCGCTCACGCCGCACCTCGCGGCCTGGTGCAAGACCTTGATGGACGGGGCGCTGGGCGCCGCCGGCACGAATGCGGCAACGATCGGTTTCGACAAGCTCGCCGCCAACGGCGTGCTCTACAACGGCCTCGAGGTGCTCGGCGGCGGCGCGATCCTCACCGGACTCGTGCTCGGCGCCACCGCGATCTTCGTGATCGATCGCAGGTTCGCCCACGCCGCGGCCTTCGCGTTCGCCGGCGCCGTGCTCACCTTCTTCGGCTTCATGCACGGCGAGCACGTCGGCATCGCGGTGACGCCGTCGGTCGCGCTCGCCTATGCGATCGTCGCCTTTTTCCTGCTGGCGCTGAGCCGCTATCCCGCCCCGGCCGCCGCTTCGACGGCGGAGTCCCTGGCCCAGCAGCCCGCCGCCGTTCCGGCCGAATAAAAAACGCCGCTCACGAGGCGCGGCGTCCTTCTTGCACAAACGCCTCAGTTGCTGGCGGCGCCGGTCAGCCCAACCGTGCGGCCGGCGAAGCCGGCGGCATCGAAATATTTCGTCGTACCGATCTGCTGGAAGTTGAGGATCGTGCGCAGGCCGTTGGCGGCGGGCGGCGACTGCAGCGTATGCGTCTCGACCTTCGGCATCTGCCCGTTTGGCATTGCCTCGTCGATCGCGCGGCCGAGCAACTGGCCCTTGGCGGGGATGTCGAGCTTGAGGATTTTGGCGATGGTCCGGCCGAAGTCGGCGTTGCTCACCGGCGCCTCGTCGACGAAGCCCTTCTTGAAGTCGGGCCCGATCGCGGCCATGAAGTTCATGGTGTCGGCACGGCTGAAGCTGCCATGCATGCCCTGGCCCTGCTGCAGGCCGGTGTCGGCCACCTCGACGGTGCACAGCACCGGCGTCTCGCAGCCGGTGGAGGACGAGCTGAAGTTGACCGCGATCGCAGGCACTGGCGTGAGCGCGCTGCCTTCGAGGTTGATGTTGCTCAGCGGCAGCGTGCCGGGGATCGGTCCGAGGCGGTCGTCGACGAACAGGCCGCTCACGTAATCCTGCTTGAGCAGGACGTCGACGACGCGCGCGGCGAGCGCCTTGTCGTTGTTCGGCAGATAGATCAGGTCCGAGCCGCCGTTCGCCGCGATCACGATGTCGGGCTTGTTCGGATCGTTGCCGATGAGGGCATTGCCGGATTTCGGATAGCCGTTGGCCGCGACCGGCGAGTTGTTCGTGTTGGGATGGAACAGCGGCAGATCGAGCCCCTTGGCGAGATCGACCGCGAGAAAGCCGGGCGGCAGGAAGCCGGCCGGGACGTCCGGATATTTGGTCTTGGCCGCGACGCTCGTCTTGCTCTGCTTCGAGATGGTGGAGAAGCCGTGATCGGCCGCCACCATGATGTCGGTCGTGTCGGCGAGGCCGAGATCGTTCACGGCCTGCACGATCTGGTGCAGGTCGTCATCCGCGTTCTTGATGGCGGCGAGCGAGGTCGGACCGTTGATGCCGGGGACGAGCGCGTTGAGGCTGTCGCCCTGATTATGCTGCGAGCCGTCCGGATCGCGCGACCAGAACACGATGATGAACGGCCTGTTGCGCGCCTTGAAGATCGGCAGCAGCACCTTGGCGACCACATCGGCGAAGTAGGCCTGCTGGGCGACATTGGCGGCGGTCGTGCCCGGGTTGTCGAAGGTGCCGGTGACGCCGTTCGGCCCGCGGCCCGGCGCGACGAGCGGCAGTCCGGCCTTTTGCAGCGCGTCCTTGATTTCGTCCGACAGCGGAATGCCGACCGGGTGGCCGGCCTTGTCGTCGTGACCGGTCGCATCGTCGACGATGATGGTGTGCAGTCCGCTGCGCTCGGTCGAGTCGAAGATCAGCACCGGGCCGACCTTGCCGATCGAGGCGGTGCTGAAGCCCTGCGCGCGCGCGAGCTTGAGGATGGTCTCCTCGTCGAGATAGTTGCCCTTGAAATGCTCGTCGACGTCGCCGAGCACGACGTCGTTCTCGAGGAACGGTGTGACGGTCGCGGGCGCGTCCGGCACGTGGGTCGGATAGCCCGAGTAGATCGTGTTGGAGAAGTCGCCGGTGTCGCCGAGATAATGGCCGGTCGCCATGCTCGACGCGTTGGCGGTGGTGAAGGTCGGGAACAGCGCGTGCGGGTTCTTGAAGTTGACGCCCTGGTCGCGGATCATCGCCATGGTCGGCGCGGTGTCGGGCGTCACCTTGAGGTGACGCAGCCCGTCCGGAATGAACAGGATGACGTTGTGCGCCCGCGCCTGCGGTTCTTGGGCGGCGACGGGCGAGATCAACAACGCGCAGGCGAGCGCAAGGCCGAGCGCACTACTAAGTCCCCGGATCAGCATGGGAATCTTCCGTGTCTGCGGTGGAAATGCGGCCGCTGTCCTAGGCCGCCCGCGTGACGAATATATTACAGCCGGGTGGCCAACCGCCCGGTTGCAAGAAGGCGAAAGATTCGAATTGGATAAGGCCCGCCGCGGCCGGCGGTCAGGGCACCAGCGCGGCGAGATCCTGCACGCTCGACGCGGTGAAGATCTTCTCCAGGTCGAGCGCGCGGCCGAACCGGCGCTCGAATTCCAGGCAGATCGTCAGGTGCGCGACCGAGTCCCACAACGGTGTGTTGTCCATCGAGGCATCGGCGCCGATTTCGTCGGGCGAAATCTCCAGCGCCTTGGCGACGACCTCGATCACCGCCTGGGTGCGGTCGTCAGCCGTCGATTGGCTTCTCATAAGTAACGCGTCCATCAGGAGCCCTCAACATCGGGGTAAAGCCATGATCTTCGTAGAACGACGCGGCCATCTTGTTCTTCCGCGTCGGAATGTATTCGCCGATGACCTTGTGCAGACCCCGGTCACGGCACAGCTCGACAGCCTTGTCGAGCAGCCGCGACTCCACCTTGCGCCCGATTACGCGACAGCTCGTTAGAAAAGTGTCAATACGTCCTTCGGCCAAGTCGACGATCGCCAGCGCGACCGAGCCTTCGTCGCCGAAGCGGTCGCGATAGTCGAGCATCAGCACGGCGTGCTCGTTGCTCTCGACGAAGCGCGCGAGGTCGGTGACCTCGTAGCGCCGCGTCGTGAGGTTGAACTGGTTGGTCTTCTGCGTCATCTGCGCGGCGCGCACCAGCTGCGCCGACGGGTTGACCTGGATATTGCACTCGATGTTGAGCTCGCGCAGGTAGCCGTCGAGGTCGAAGCTCGCGGCGAGCTTCTGCCGCGACGCATTGGCGCGATACTGCTCGGTCTTGCCCTCGTCCTCGGCCGTGATGGCGTACTTGCCGAAATAGGCCGGCGCCACCTCGCGCAGGAGCCAGGTCTGCAGGTTCTCGATGCGGTCGGGGAAGTCCGGCACCGCGATCTCGGGCAGGAATTTGCGCACCGCGTCGCGCTCGACCGGGTTGTCGTCGAGGAAGACGAAGCTGTCGCTGCCCAGATTCAGCGTCTCGGCGATCTTGACCAGGTTCTCCGCCTTCGGCTCCCAGTTGGCATGGATCGCCGCGAAGTCCTCGCGCCGCAGCACCATCATCGGGTTCTCGTCGAGGATCTCGTCGACGTCCGCGGCGTTGTTCTTGCTCGCGATTGCGAGCAGCACGCCGGTCCGCTGCAGCGCCTTCAGCGCGCGTTGGAAATCGCGATAGCAGCGGCCCTTGCCGTCCTCGCCGAGCGCAACGCCGGTCGGCCCGAGCTCGCCGACGATGCCGCCCCACAGCGTATTGTCGAGATCGAGAATGAGCACCTTGCGGCTCTTCTGTGCGTGCGCGGCGAGCGCCTGGCGGATGGTGACGGCAAGTAGCTCGAACATGCGTCCGGTGTAGCGGATGCGGCCCGCGTACCACATCGCATTGGAGATGAGCGCGTCCTCGCCGTGGCGGCGAAAAAGCAGCTCCATGTCGAACAGCACGAGGTTCGGGTGCGCCTTGGCGACCGCGATCAGGCGCTCGTTGAGCGAAGCTTCGATCGCGTGAAGCGACTTCGGATGGGTGAGGTCGGCGAAGCCGAGCCAGCGCTGTGCGCTCAGGCAGAACGTATGGGCGACGACGGTTTTCGCCGGGTTGCGGGCGCAGAAGCTCTCGAGTGCGTCGATGAACATGCCGCACTGCTCGGGCGCGCCGTCGCCGTGGAGCGCGCCGCTCAGCATCGTATCGCCGTCGACCATGCACAGCACGTGCGAGACGTCGGCCGCGCTCGCCGGCGAGCCCTCCGTGGCGAGATCGGCGAGCAGGCTGTTGTAGGCGCCGCTGACCACCTCGAGCGGCTTCAGCGACGCCGCCAACGGCTGCATATTGACGTTGCTAAGCAGGAGGAATTTCATGATTGACCTTTGCCCCTACCATTCCGCTCGACTTCGTTCTGCCCGTCATGTCGATCACCAAGAATATACCAAAGATGACAAGGGCAAGTCCGACGAAAAGGCCTGAGGTCAAAGGTTCACCGAGAAACAGCACGCCCGTGAAAATCGCCGCCATCGGGTTGAGCGGCAGCAGGATCATGGTGGCGGTCGGGGCCGTGCGGCCGAGCGCCCAGGCATAGAGGAAGAACGAGAGCGCGCCGCCGATCGCGCCGATGAACAGAATCACCAGCCATCCTTTCGCATCGAGCTCGGGCCATCCGGAGGGAAGATCGCGCACGAGCCACACGCAGAGCAGCGCCGCCGCGCCGGCGCCCATCGCGATGGCGCTCACCACGATCGGCGGATACTTGTCGAGGTAAGGTTTGGAGAAGACCGCATAGACGGCGCCGCACAACGTCGCGGCGATCATCAGCGCATGACCGTACCAGCTCGCCGCCGCGAGCGCCATCATGGCGCCGCCGATCGCAACGCCGGCCCCGACGATGGCGAGCGTCACGCCCAGGCACTTGCGCGCCGTCATCGTCTCGCTGCCCCACAGTCCCGCCAGGATGAGGGTCACGGCGGGCGTGCAGGCGAGCACGATCGAGCCGGCTGACGCCGTTGTGAACTGCATGGCCGAGCTGATGCACCATGGAAAGATGCCGAAATAGAGCACGCCGAGCGCCGCAATGGCGAAGAAATCCCGCTTCGCCACCCTGACCCAATAGAAGACCATCGCGGTCGGCAGCAGGCAGGCGGTCGCCACGCAATAGCGCAGCATCGCGACGGTCAATCCGTCGGCCTGCTGCACCACATAGCGCGTCGCCACCAGCGCGATGCCGGTGATGATGCTTGCGGCTGCCGCGCACAACATCGGGACAGCCCAACTCTGGGTTGCCGATGCAGGCCAGTTCACGTACTTCCCCCCATCATTCATGTGCGAGGAATAACCATTTTTCCGATGAATCGGGCAGAGCTGAGGAATCCCGGCGAGAAGGGGATTGAACATTTCCTTGCAAAAGATTAACCGATCCCCGGTAGCAAGGGAAGCGCAAGCAACCCGAAAAATATCCTTGGTTAATAGTCGCGGCAAAGGGCTGATCGGCTTTTTTCCGCGTCGGCTCCAGCCGTTGGGACGTAAATGCTGATATTGGGCTACGCGGGTCATCAGAGGCACGGCTGGAAACACGAAGGCAAATTGGCATCGCGGATGCGCCACTCACGGCGACATCCGCTGATTTTCGATGCCATCACGACCTTCGGCGAGGATACCGAGGATATTCCCGTCAATTTCTTTCCCCTCGACGGCGTCGGCCACGACAGCGCGGCTGCGATCCTGGTCGATGGCAATTTGAAGGCGGCGGCTGCCGAGGAGCGGTTCAACCGCTTCAAACATTCTACCTCCGCGGGCGGTAGGGTTTTGCCGCCCCGCAAGGCGGTCGATTACTGTCTCGCCGAAAGCGGCCATCGTATCGAGGATGTCGATCACATCGCCTTCTACTGCGATTTCACCCCCGAGGTCCTCGACGAGCGCATCGCCGCCGTCGAGCCGCATCTTTCCAATAAGGTGAAAGATCGGGTTATTGCCGGGTATCGGGCGGTTTACGACGGGACCGTGTCGAACGAACGCATCGCGGACGAGATTGCCGAGCTTTTCGGTGGCCGGCGCAACCGCACCGAAATCCACTTCGTGCCGCACCATCTCGCCCACGCGGCCTCGGCCTTCTATTCCTCGGGCTACGAGGAAGCCGGCGTGCTGACGATCGACGGCTTCGGCGAGCGGTCGAGCTCGATCTTCGCGATCGGCGGCCGCGACGGCCTCGTGCCGCTGGAAGAGACCATGCTGCCGGGCTCGCTCGGCGTGCTCTACATGATGATGACCGCCTATCTCGGCTTCAAGCCGCTCGACGGCGAGTACAAGGTGATGGGCTTGGCGTCCTACGGCAATCCCAAGACCTACGCCAAGGAATTCGCCGACCTGCTCGACGTCGCGCCCGACGGGACCTGCCGCACCACGGCGCTGCTGCGCGACGATTTCGCCGACCACATCAAGAGCCTGCTCGGCCCGCCGCGCGCCTACGCCGATCCGGTGACCCAGCGCGAGATGGATATCGCGGCGGCGCTGCAGAAGCAGCTCGAGGACGCGATGTTCTGCCGCCTCGCCTGGCTCAAGGACAAGTACGCGATCGAGCGCATCTGTCTTTCGGGCGGCGTCGCGCTCAACGTGGTGATGACCGGCAAGGTCGCGCGCTCCGGCATGTTCAAGCAGACCTACGTGTTTCCGGCATCGGGCGACGACGGCGGCAGCATCGGCGCGGCGCAATACGTGCAGCATCAGGTGCTCGGCCTGCCGCCGAGCGGCAAGGCCGTGCCGTCGATGAGTCTCGGCCCCGGCTATCGCGAGGACAGCGTGAAGGGCGCGCTCGCGGCGAATGCGCACAAGGTCGAGTTCGAGCGCGTCGACGCGATCGAGGAGACCGTCGCGCAGGCCCTGGTCGAGGGCAAGATCGTCGGCTGGTTCCGCGGGCGCATGGAGTTCGGTCCACGCGCGCTCGGCAACCGCAGCATCCTCGCCGACCCGCGCGGCGCCGAGATGCGCGAGGTGGTGAACCAGCGCGTCAAGCTGCGCGAGGAATTCCGCCCGTTCGCGCCGGCGGCGCTGGTCGAGAAGGCGGACGAGTATTTCGACATGGACGGCGTCGGGCGCTCGGACTTCATGGAGTTCGTGGTGCCGGCGCGCCCGCTCGGCGCCGAGAAGACCAAGGCGGTCGTCCACTCCGACGGCTCCGCCCGCATCCAGACGGTCGATCGCACCGACAACGAGCCGTTCTGGAAGGTGATCGAGGCGTTCGGCCGCCGCACCGGCGTGCCGGTGGTTCTCAACACATCGTTCAACGTGCGCGGCGAGCCGATCGTGTGCACGCCGCAGGACGCGATCCGCTGCTTCCTGTCGACCGACATCGACCTGCTCGCGCTGGAAAACTACATCGTGCGCAAGAAGGCCGGCCGGGTGCTCGACGAGGACATGGCGAAGCCGGCGATCGACGACTGAGCGCGCTCAAGCCGTAGCCCGGATGGAGGCGCGAAGCGCCGCAATCCGGGAATAGCCCATCCGCCGGCTTCCTCGCATTTCGCGGAGGTCACCCTTGGGCTTGCCGAAGGCAAGACCCGGGGGCTCCATGCGGGCTGCCCGCTCAGATCACGCCGCCGCGACGCTGCGCACGGTGCGGGCGATGTATTCGAGCGCCTGCGTGCCCGAGCACGGCCGGCCGATCAGGTAGCCCTGGCCCTCGGTGCAGCCGGCACGGCGCACGAGCTGCAGCTGCTCGGCGGTCTCGATGCCCTCGGCGGTGGTCACGATGCCCAGCGTCGAGCCGAGCTCGGCGATGGTGCGGATGATCGCCTCGCCCTGCTGGCCCGCGATGCTGTCGAACACGAACGAGCGGTCGATCTTGATCTTGTCGAATGGGAAGCTGCGCAGGTAGCTCAAGCTGGAGTAGCCGGTGCCGAAGTCGTCCATCGCGATGCGCGCGCCGAGCGCGCGTAGCTGGTGCAGCGTGCCGATGTTGGTCTCGTTCTGCTCGAGCAGCACCGCCTCGGTGATCTCGAGCTCGAGCCTGTCCGCCGACAGCCCGGCGGCGGCGAGCGTCTGCGTCACGGTCGTGAGCAGGCCGCGGCCGCGGAACTGCACCGGCGACAGGTTGACGGCGACCTTCATGCCGCGCGGCCATTTGGCGGCCTCGGTGCAGGCCTGCCGCAGCACCCATTGGCCGATCGGGATGATTAGGCCGATCTCCTCGGCGACCGGAATGAACTCCGCCGGCGACACCGGCCCGCGCTCCGGGTGATGCCAGCGCAGCAGCGCCTCGAAGCCGACGAGCTCGTTGGTGGCGAGATTGATCTGCGGCTGGTAGGCGAGCTGGAATTCGCCGGCGCCGAGCGCGCGGCGCAGATCGGTTTCCAGCGCGCGACGCACCTGCAGGCGGGCGTCCATCGCCGGCTCGAAGAAGCGGTAGGTGTTGCGCCCCTGATATTTCGCCTGATAGAGCGCGAGATCGGCGCATTTCATCAGGTGCTCGCTGGTCTTGCCGTTCGTCGGCGCGATCGCGATGCCGATGCTGATGCCGGTCGCGATCTCCTGCCCGTCGATGATGATCGGCTCGGCCGCCGCGGCGCACAGGGCGCGCGCCAGATCCTCGGCGTCCTGCAGGCTCTTCATCGGATGCAGGATCGCGAACTCGTCGCCGCCCAGTCGCGCGATGGTGTCGACGCTGGCGAGCTTGCCGCACAGCCGCTGCGCGATCTTCTGCAGCAGCTTGTCGCCGATCGGGTGGCCGAGCGAATCGTTGATGCCCTTGAAGTTGTCGAGGTCGAGGCACATCACCGCCATCGAGTCGCCGCTGCGCTCGACCCGTACCAGGCCGTCGGCCATCTTCTCGTGAAACAGCAGCCGGTTGGGCAGCTCGGTGAGCGCATCGTGCCGCGCCATGTGGGCGATGTGCTCCTCGGCCTGGTGGCGCTCGGTGATGTCCTCGTAGGTGCCGACCCAGCCGCCGCTCGCCATCGGCTGATGGCGCACCGCGATGATGCGGCCGTCGGCGAGAATGCGGTGCAGGACCGGCTCCTTGTTGTCGATCAGCCGCTGCTTGAAATCCTCGTACATCTGCTCGACCGTGATGCCGGGGCGATGCACGCCGCGCGCGACGCTCTGCTTCATCAAGTCGAACAGCGAGGTGCCGGGCCGCGCGTCGGCCTCGGTGAGCCCGTAGATCTCGAGATAGCGGCGGTTGACCACGATCAGCTGCAGGTTCTGGTCGAACGCGCACAGGCCGTGCGCCATGTGCTCGAGGGTCGCGTCGAGCAGCTGGTTGCGCTCGTGCAGCGCCCGCTCGTAGCGCACGTTCGCGGTCACGTCCTCGCATTCGGCGATCCAGCCGTCGCCCCCGGCCGGGCGCACCGTCATCTCGATGGTCCGCCCGTCGGTGAGGCTGAGCTGCTGAGTGGTGGGCTCGGCGCGGAACGCCGCCGCCTGCATCTCGTCGCGCTTGGCCGGCGCCAGCTCCGCCTGGATGCCGAGCTCGCCCGCGAGCGCCAGGATGTCGCGGTATTGCAGGCCCGGCTTGATCCGGTCGTTGTCGAAGCCGAACAGCAGCAGGTAGCGCTCGTTGTGCAGCACCAGGCGCTTGTCCGCGTCGTACATGCAGACGCCGCGTGAGCTGTTGACGAAGATCTGCCGCCAGCGGTCGAGTGCCGCGTCACGCTCGCGCTCGGCCGTCTGCTCCTGTGCGCGCACGCAGGTCGCCACCCAGCCGCCGCCGTGCACCGGCTGGAAGCGCAGCCGCGCGACCGCGCCGCTCGCGGTGCGGCGGTCGAGATCGAACGACTCGCGACGCGTGAACATGCCGGCGAGATCGCGCCACATCTCGGCGCGCTGGACGTCGGCAGCCGAAGCCCGGTCGTTGACATCGACGCTCACCTGGCCGAGAACGGCCTTGAGCGGCGCGCCGACCTGCATGCTCTCGCGCGGCAGGCCGAGGATGTCGACCAGCTTGCGATTGAACAGCACGACTCTCAGCTCGTCGTCGAGCAGGCACAGGCCCTCGGCCATGCCGTCGAGCGCGATGGCATGCAGCGCCAGCACCGTCTTCAAAGTATCGGTGCTGCGGCCGTCCGCCGTGGTCTGAGAGCCTGTCATTTCACGCCCGAGCCGCATTTCGCCATACAGTTGTCTTATCGGCGATGGCAAAATTTGTCGTTAAATCTGTTGGTTTAAAAAGTGCTGACGGAACGGCGAAAACTTGATGTATTGATCGTTGCCGCTTGCCCTGCCGCGTGATCTCAAGGGTTTGCCGGCAGCAAACGCTGCGCAATCGTGAATCCGCACCTCGCGCATTGCAGCGTTGTTGACGATAAATTCATATCGATCGAACGTGAGAGGGAGGCGAACGCCTGATGCAACAGCATGCCGGAGCCGAGAATGTCCACACGCGGGCGATCGCCGAGTTCGTCGTCGGGCTGAGCTATGCGCGAATTCCTGCCGAGGTATGCGAACGCATCAAGCTGCTCATTCTCGATTCGCTCGGCTGCGCGATTTATGGCGCCGACCTCGAGTGGTGCCGGATCGCGCGCGAGACCTGCGCGGCGCTCGACGCGACCCGCACGACCTCGGTGTGGGGGACCGGGCAGCGCCTGTCCTCGCCGCACGCCGCGCTGGTCAACGGCACGCAGGTGCAGGGCTTCGAGCTCGACGACGTGCACCGGCAGGGCGTGCTGCATGTCGGCGCCGTCACGCTGCCGGCGCTGATCGCCGTCGCCGAAAGCCATGCCGACCTCTCCGGTCGGGATTTCCTCGCCGCCGCGGTCGCTGGCTACGAGATCGGGCCGCGCGTCGGCAAGTGCATGGGACAGGAGCACATCGGCCAGGGCTGGCATTCGGGGGCAACCGTCGGCGTCTTTTCGGCCGCGGCAGGGGCGGCGCGCGGCCTCGGGCTTACGCCCGAGCAGGCCGTGCATGCGCTCGGCATCGCCGGCACCCAGTCGGCCGGCCTGATGGCGGCGCAATACGGCGCCATGGTGAAGCGCATGCATGCGGGCCGCTCGGCGCAGAGCGGGCTCTACGGCGCGCTGCTCGCCCAGCGCGGCTTCACCGGCATCGCCGACGTGTTCGAGGCACCCTATGGCGGCTTCTGCACGACGTTCTCCCGCTCGAGCGACCGTTTCGACCTCGCCCAGCTCAGCGCCGGGCTCGGCGAGCGCTTCGAGACCATGCGCATCTCGCTCAAGTTCTATTCCTGCGTCGGCAGCAACCACACGACCCTCGATGCGATCCGCGACATTCGCGCCCGCCGCCCGTTCGGGCTCGATGAGCTCGACAAGATCGTGGTGCACGGCTCGCAGGTCACGGTCGATCACGTCGGCTGGCCCTACCGGCCCGACAGCATGACCACCGCGCAGCTCAATCTGCCGTTCTGCGTCGCCACGCTGCTGATCGAAGGCGACGTCTCGGTCGACCAGTTTACCGAAGCCGCGATCGAGGATCCCGCGCGTATCGCGCTCTCGCGCAAGGTCGAGGTCGTGCATGACCCGCAGATCACCGCGCTCGGCTCCGCCTACCGCCACAAGGCGCGCGTCGATGTGCATCTGCGCGACGGGTCCGTGCATACGGAGACGCGCGAAGCCCCGCGTGGCTCCGAGCAGTCGTTCGCGAGCGCCGACGATATCGTCGCCAAGTTCAAGTCGCTCACCCGCAACAAGCTCGCGCCGGCGCGCCAGCAGGCGCTGGTCGACGCGGTGCTCGGGCTGGATGAATTGAAAAATGCAAAGCAGCTGATCGAGCTGCTGCATTCGTAGCTGCATTCGTAGGGTGGGCAACCGCGCGTGCTCATGCCCCACCGCGTGGGAAAAATCGCCAAATGCGCGGTTGCCCACGCGGATAGGCGATACCGGGCGATTTTGCCCAGCCTACGGCGCTATGCCTGCAGCAATGGGCGCAGCTCCGTCGCGAGTTTCAATCGTTCGAGTGACGCCACCGCTGCGATCAGCTTATCCGCCCGCTCGGCGCCGATGATCGGCCCCATGAGATCGCGCGCCTTCGCCTCGACCTCGTTCTGGCTCATCGGATTGTCCGGCGTCCCGCGAACCGCGTAGGTGCGGTGCCGCAGGCTGCGCCCGTCGGTGGTCTCGATCGTGACGATCGCCTGGCGCGCCGGCACCGCCGCGGTCAGCTCGGCGCTCGGCATCACCTCGATGCGCGCTCGCAGCGCCTGGACGGCGGGGTCCTGCATGCGCGCATAGTCGTGGGCGCTCGCGAAAGTGAGCGTGCCGTCGGCGAGCGTGACCGCGAGCAGGTATTGCAGGCAGATGTCCGGAATGGCGCGGTTGTCGACGATGTGCAGGCGGTCGTCCGGCATGTCGACGACGATCGCCCGCACGTCGTCGGCGCCCAGCCGGTGCTCGGCCATCAGGAGCGTGAGCGCGTCGAGCGCCGCCTGGATCGGCGAGCCGACGCACCATTTCTTGATCGAGGCGTGCATGATCTCGTAGCGATGCCCAAGCTCGGCGGTCAGCTTGTCGGGCGCCGGCGCGGCGCCGAGCGCCGTGAACAGGTTGTGCTTGCCGCCGAGCGGGTCGTCGACGCCGGTGAAGCCGGCCGCCACCATGGTGGCGGCGGCGACGCCGTTGCGCGCGCCCATGCCGCCGAAGTCGAACGCCTTTTCGATATGCTCGTGGTCGCGCGACCAGTACGCGACGCCGGAGGCCTGCTGCGTCGCGTAGGAGAGGGCGTGGCGCACCTCTTTCGCATCGAGGCGCAGCAGCGCCGCCGCGGCCGCCGTCGCGCCGAACAGTGCGCCGAGGCTGTGCGTGCTGTGGCTCGCCGTATCGGAGCGGCGCGATCCGAGCGCCGGCGCGATGCGGGCGCCGACGTCATAGCCGAGCGCAACCACGCGGATGAGGTCGGCGCCGCCGCGGCCCGCCCGCTCGGCCATCGCGAGCGCGGCCGGCACGATCGCGCAGCCGGGATGAAAGAGGCCGCCGAGATGCGAGTCGTCGGTCTCGTCCGCATGCCCCATCATGCCGTTGGCGAGCGCCGCATTGACCGCCGAAGTGATGATGGGTGTGCCGATCACGGTCGCCTCGGGCCGGCCGCCGAGCGATTCCACATAGGCCGCCGCGAGCTCGCCCGGCTTGAGCCGTGCCCCCGACAGCATGGCGGCGAGCGTGTCGAGGATGTGCAGCTTGGTCTTGGCGGTGACGTCGCCGGGCAGCTCGCGCTCCGCGCTGCCGGCGATGTACGCGGCGAGCGCATGGGTGATCTTCGAGATCGTCGCATCGTCTGACGTCGTCATTGGTTGTGCTCACCGGATGAGGAAGGTCGACGTTGTAAAATCGAGGAGAATTGCTGCCCATCGTAGGCGCAATGACCCCGCGCCCAAATTTTAGGCGCGTGCCGATTTTATGAACAAATCGCCCCCTGCGCTGTCACATTCAAACGTAGATAGATTTCCCGCGCCCTCTCGAATCGTCGCCGAGTCAGCGGCTTAGCCGCCGGCAGCGCCTTGGCACGCTCCTTGCGGACGCCTCCGCAGCGAAACGGTGCCGGGCCGCGACGCGCACACAGAGAGGACATCGCATGATCAATTTCAATAAACCGGTCGGCCGACGACCGTTTCTGCGCGGCGCGCTGGCCTCCGCGGCCAGCCTCGCGGTCACTGGGACGCGCGCCTTCGCGGCGGGCGAGCCCATCAAGGTCGGCATCCTGCATTCGCTATCCGGCACCATGGCGATCAGCGAGACCACGCTCAAGGACGTGATGCTCATGCTGATCGAGGAGCAGAACAAGAAGGGCGGCCTGCTCGGCCGCAAGCTCGAGGCGGTGGTGGTCGACCCGGCGTCGAACTGGCCGCTGTTCGCCGAGAAGGCGCGCGAGCTCATCAGCAAGGACAAGGTCTCGGCCGTGTTCGGCTGCTGGACCTCGGTCTCGCGCAAATCCGTGCTGCCGGTGTTCAAGGAGCTCAACAACATCCTGTTCTATCCGGTGCAGTACGAGGGCGAGGAGAGCGAGCGCAACGTGTTCTACACCGGCGCCGCCCCGAACCAGCAGGCGATCCCGGCGGTCGACTACCTGATGAGCAAGGACGGCGGCTCGGTGAAGCGCTGGGTGCTCGCCGGCACCGATTACGTCTATCCACGCACCACCAACAAGATCCTCGAAGCCTACCTCAAGCTCAAAGGCGTGAAGGACGAGGACATCATGATCAACTACACGCCGTTCGGTCACTCCGATTGGCAGACGATCGTCGCCGACGTCAAGAAGTTCGGGTCGGCCGGCAAGAAGACCGCCGTCGTCTCGACCATCAACGGCGACGCCAACGTGCCGTTCTACAAGGAGCTCGGCAACCAGGGCATCAAGGCGACCGACATCCCGGTGGTCGCGTTCTCGGTCGGAGAAGAGGAGCTCGCCGGTCTCGACACCAAGCCGCTGGTCGGCCATCTGGCGGCGTGGAACTACTTCGAGTCGATCAAGACGCCGGCCAATGCCGCCTTCATCAAACAGTGGCACGAGTTCACCAAGAACCCGAAGCGCACCACCAACGATCCGATGGAAGCCCACTACATCGGCTTCAACATGTGGGTGAAGGCGGTCGAGAAGGTGAAGTCGGTCGATCCCGACAAGGTGATCGACGCGCTGCCCGGCACCAAGGCGCCGAACCTGACCGGTGGCATGTCCGAGCTGCTGCCGAACCATCACATCACCAAGCCGGTCTACATCGGCGAGATCCGCGCCGACGGCCAGTTCGACGTGGTGTGGAAGACCAAGGGCCTGGTGCCGGGCGATGCCTGGTCGGACTACCTGCCGGGCTCGAAGGACCTCGACGCCGACTGGGTGAAGCTCAAGTGCGGCAACTACAACCGCGTCACCCAGAAATGCGGTGGAGCGTAACCAACGCCCGTTGACCGCGAATGCAGCGGGATCGCGCTTGATCCCCTCGGAGGCGGCGGATCGTTCGCCGCCTCCACTCGACGAGACGGCCGCCGGGATTTGATTGGAAATGCGTAAGCTCTACGACCGCTTCGGCGCGCTCGTAATCGCGCTCGCCATGTTGCTCAACATGCTGCTCGTGGCCACCGCCGCGCATGCGGGGCCCTACGAGGACGCGCTCGTCGGCTTCACCCAAGGTTCACTGAGCGACACGGGCGACGCCATCGACGGCGTCGTTGCGAGCGGCAATCCGCGCGCCGCCGAGCTGCTCGAAGCCCTCAAGGACGCGCGGCTGATGTTCAGCGCGCAGGAGAAGAAGGTCTACATCAAGACCAGGGACGACAAGCTGCTCGACGCCGCGACCGGCCAGGCGGTGACCACGCCGGCGCCCGACGACCTCGACACCGTCGTCGTCAACAACCGGCTGCGCAACGTCATCGACGCCGCGCTCGGCGGCCTGACCCTGATGGCGCGCGACCCCAACCGCCGCTACGACGCCGCGCAGGCGGTCTTCAAGTCGCACGAGGCGAGCGCGCTGCCGGCGCTCGACAAGGCGATCGCTCAGGAAACCGATCCGCGCGCCAAGCGTGCGCTGGTGCAGGCCCGCGCCTCCGTCGTCCTCTACGCGGACGACTCGAGTTCCGCCGAAAAGCTCGCCGCGATCGCGGTCATCCGCGACCGCGGCGACCAGGATGCGCTGGCCCTGCTCGACAACGTGCCGGCGAGCGCGCCGGCTGAGGTGCGCAAGGCGGCGCAGGCCGCCAGCGCGGCGATTCAGAGCGACCTCAAGATCTGGGAGACCGTGCAGAACGCCTGGTATGGCCTCTCGCTCGGCTCGGTGCTGCTGCTCGCCGCCATCGGCCTCGCCATCACGTTCGGCGTCATGGGCGTCATCAACATGGCGCACGGCGAGATGGTCATGCTCGGCGCCTACGTGACCTTCGTGGTGCAGCAGGTCCTGCGCGCCTTCGATCCGATGCTGCTCGACTACTCGCTGATCCTCGCGATCCCGCTCGCCTTCCTGGTCTCCGGCTTCGTCGGCGTGCTGATCGAGCGCGGCATCATCCGCTTCCTGTACGGCCGGCCGCTCGAGACCCTGCTCGCCACCTGGGGCCTCTCGCTCGCCCTGCAGCAGGCGGTCCGCACCGCATTCGGGCCGACCAACCGCGAGGTGAGCTCGCCCTCCTGGATGAGCGGCGCCTTCGAGCTCGGCCACATCACCATCACCTACAACCGGCTGTGGATCATCTGCTTCGCGCTGATCGTCTTCGTCGCGTTGATCGGCCTGCTGCGCTTCACCCGGCTCGGCCTCGAGATGCGCGCGGTGACGCAGAACCGCGCCATGGCGGCCGCCATGGGCATCGCCACCTCGCGCATCGACGCGCTCACCTTCGGCCTCGGCTCGGGCATCGCCGGCCTCGCCGGCGTGGCGCTGTCGCAGATCGACAATGTCAGCCCCAATCTCGGGCAGGGCTACATCATCGACAGCTTCATGGTCGTGGTGTTCGGCGGCGTCGGCAACCTGTGGGGCACGCTGGTCGGCGCGCTCTCGCTCGGCATCGCCAACAAGTTTCTCGAGCCGTTCGCCGGCGCCGTCCTCGGCAAGATCGCGATCCTGGTGCTGATCATCCTGTTCATCCAGAAGCGTCCGCGCGGGCTGTTTGCCCTCAAGGGCCGGGCGGTCGAGGCATGATGACCTCGTTCGTCGTGCGCTCGTTCGATCGCGGCGCGATCGCGTTTCTCTTTGCGCTCGCCGCCATCGCCGTGATCGTGCCCGTGCTCAACCTCGCGGTGCCGCCGTCGTCGCCGCTGCACGTGCCGACCTATCTCGTGGCGCTGTTCGGCAAGTACATCTGCTACGCGGTGCTCGCGCTTTCGATCGACCTGATCTGGGGCTATTGCGGCATCCTGTCGCTCGGCCACGGTGCCTTCTTCGCGCTCGGCGGCTACGCCATGGGCATGTACCTGATGCGGCAGATCGGCACGCGCGGCGTCTACGCCAACCCGATCCTGCCCGACTTCATGGTGTTCCTGAACTGGAAGGAGCTGCCGGTCTACTGGTACGGCTTCCAGCACTTCCCCTATGCGGGATCGATGGTCGTGCTGGTGCCGGGCGTGCTCGCCTTCGTGTTCGGCTGGTTCGCGTTCCGCAGCCGCGTCACCGGCGTCTACCTCTCGATCATCACCCAGGCGCTCACCTACGCGCTCAAGCTCGGCTTCTTCCGCAACAATTTCGGCTTCGGCGGCAACAACGGCCTCACCGACTTCAAGGACATCCTCGGCTTCAACGTGCAGGCGGAGGCGACGCGCAACGCGCTGTTCGTGATCTCGGTCGTGGCGCTGATGCTCGGCTTCATCGTCTGCCGCGCCATCGTCGCCTCGAAGTTCGGCAAGGTGCTGATCGCGATCCGCGACGCCGAGGCGCGCACGCGCTTCCTCGGCTATCGGGTCGAATCCTACAAGCTGTTCGTCTTCACGCTCTCGGCCTGCATGGCCGGCATCGCCGGCGCGCTCTATGTGCCGCAAGTCGGCATCATCAATCCGAGCGAGTTCGAGCCCGGCAACTCGATCGAGGCGGTGATCTGGGTCGCGGTCGGCGGGCGCGGCACGCTCACCGGCGCGGTCATCGGCGCGATCCTGGTCAACTACGCCAAGACCTATTTCACCAGCGGCACCGTCGTGGCCTATTGGGTGTTCGGCGCCGCCACGCTGATCGCCTTCATCGCGGTCGTCGTCTATCGGCGCAGCATCCTGCTCGGCACATCGATCGGCCTCGCGGTCGCCGTCGCCGGCTGGCTGGTCGCGGGGGCGCTGGCGCGCTTGGGGGCGACGCTCGATGCGCCCGGGATCGCGCAGCTGGGGTCGAGCTGGCCGTTTCTGGTCGCCGGCGTCTTCGGCATCTCGGCGCTGGCCTCGAGCTGGCGGCCCTTGCCGCTCGGCGCGATCTTCGGCGCCCTGCTGTTCGCATTCTTCGTCACGCCGTTCCAGTCGATCGCGCTCGCGCCGTACTGGCTGTTCGCGCTGGGCGGGCTGTTCGTCGTCGTGACGCTGCTGTTGCCGCGCGGCATCGTCGGTTCGCTGCGGTATTGGCTGAGCGAGCGACGCGCCCGCGCACTGTCGCCGGCAGCGGCTTCGGCGGCCGCGGAAGATGCGGCCGCGCCGGCGCCGCGGCCGGCCGAGTGAGGGCGCGATGGACACCAAGACCACGACCGCGCTTCTCTACCTCGACGGCATCACGGTGTCGTTCGACGGGTTCAAGGCGCTCAACAACCTCTCCTTCATGATCGCGCCCGGCGAGATGCGGGCGATCATCGGCCCGAACGGCGCCGGCAAGACCACCATGATGGACGTGGTCACCGGCAAGACGCGACCCGACGACGGCGATGCGCTGTTCGACGGCACCTATGACCTCACCAGCCTCGACGAGACGCAGATCGCCGAGCTCGGCATCGGCCGCAAGTTCCAGAAGCCGACCGTGTTCGAGAGCCACACGGTCGAGGACAACCTGCGCCTCGCGCTGAAAAGCGACCGCCGCGCCCGTGCCACCCTGTGGTGGCGCGAAAGCACCCCCGAGGCGGTCCGCGTCAGGGACATCCTCGAGACCATTCGCTTGACGCCGGTGCGCGATCGTCTCGCCGGCAGCCTGTCGCACGGCCAGAAGCAGTGGCTCGAGATCGGGATGCTGCTTGCGCAGGAGCCGAAGCTCTTGCTGGTCGACGAGCCGGTCGCCGGCATGACCGACGCGGAGACGCGCCAGACCGCCGAGCTGCTCAAGGAGATCAATCGCGACCGGACCGTGGTCGTGGTCGAGCACGACATGACCTTCGTGCGCGATCTCGGCGTGCGCGTCACCGTGCTGCACGAGGGCTCGGTGCTCGCCGAGGGCACGATCGACCAGGTGTCGGCGAACGAGCGCGTCATCGAGGTCTATTTGGGACGCTGATCATGCTCGATGCGAATGCCGTTGACCTGCACTACGGCGCCGCCCAGGCGTTGCGCGCGATCACGCTGCATGCCGAGCCCGGCAAGGTGACCTGCGTGCTCGGCCGCAACGGCGTCGGCAAGACCAGCCTGCTGCGCGCGCTGATCGGCGAGCATCCGATCAGCGCCGGCCGGATCACGTGGGAGGGCAACGACATCACGGCGCTGCCGCCCTACGAGCGGGCGCGGCGCGGCATCGCCTACGTGCCGCAAGGCCGCGACATCTTTCCGCTCCTCACCGTCGAGGAGAACCTCGAGACCGGCTATGCGCCCCTGCGGCGCGACGAGCGCACCATCCCGGACGACGTCTTCTCGCTCTTTCCGGTGCTGCAGAACATGCTGCGCCGGCGCGGCGGCGACCTCTCCGGCGGTCAGCAGCAGCAGCTCGCGATCGGTCGCGCGCTGGTGATGCGCCCGCGCCTGCTGCTGCTCGACGAGCCGACCGAAGGCATCCAGCCCTCGATCATCAAGGATATCGGCCGCGCCATCACCTATCTGCGCGGGCTCGGCAAGATGGCGATCGTCTTGGTGGAGCAGTATCTCGACTTTGCCCACGAGCTCGGCGATCATTTCGTCGTCATGGATCGCGGCAGCATCACCTATGCGGGAGACCGCGCCACCCTCGACGAGGGCGCCCTGCGGCGCGCCATGGCGCTGTAGCGCCCATGAATGAATCGGCCCCTTCCCCCGCTTGCGGGGAGGGCGGGAGGGGGCGCCGCTCGCTCATGCGTGTGTAGACTTGCCGTTCGTAAGCCTGCTCCCTCCCTGGCCCTCCCGCAATCGACGGAGGGGAAGGAAAGAAAACCGCGAGGTTTCGTGCCAACCGCCGCCGCCCGCACCGACGAGCTCTTCGCCGCCAACCGCGCGCGCGGGCGCATTGCGCTCACGGTGGCGGCGGCGCGCGTCGCGACGCGACGCACGCAGGTTCTCGAGGAAGGGTCGCTGCGGGTGCGCTTCCCCAATGCGACGGGCAGCGAGCTCGAGGCCATCGTCGTGAATACGGCGGGCGGCATGGCGGGCGGCGATAGCTTCGACATCAGCGTCGCGGCTGGTCCGGACGCGCAGCTGCTGTTCGGCACGGCGGCGGCGGAGAAGGTCTACCGCTCGCTCGCGCCCGCGACCCGCGTCACGGTGCGGCTCGAGGCCTCGGCCGGCGCCACGCTGCGCTGGCTGCCGCAGGAGACGATCCTGTTCGATCGCGCCCGGCTCCATCGCCGCATCGACGTCGATCTCGACGTGGGCGCGGCCCTCGTTCTTGCCGAGGCCGTGGTGTTCGGCCGCGCCGCGATGGGCGAGACGGTCGGGCACGGCGAGCTGATCGATCGCTGGCGCGTGCGCGTCGCCGGGCGCCTCGTATTTGCCGAATCCGTGCGGCTCGACGGCGCGATTGCGGCGAAGCTGTCCGAGTGCGCCGGCGCGGCCGCCGGCTGTGCGCTGGCGACGGTGCTGATCGTGCCCGGCGAGTCACGCCACGTCGAGGCGGTGCGTGCGCTCGAATTTTGCGGCGAGGTCGGCATCTCGGCCTGGAACGGCATCGCGCTCGCGCGCCTCGTGGCGCCGGACGGCGTCGCGCTGCGGCGCGATCTCGCGGCGGTGCTCGCCGCGCTGCAGACCGGACCATTGCCGAGACTTTGGATCAACTGAGGCAAGCGATGAATCTCACGCCGCGTGAAAAGGATAAATTGCTGATCGCCATGGCGGCGATCGTCGCCCGCCGCCGGCTCGATCGCGGCGTCAAGCTCAATCATCCCGAGGCGGTCGCGCTCATCTCCGACTTCATCATGGAGGGCGCGCGCGACGGCAAGAGCGTCGCCGACCTCATGCATGCGGGCGCGCACGTCATCACCCGCGCCCAGGTGATGGACGGCATCGCCGAGATGATTCCGGAAATCCAGGTCGAGGCCACGTTCCCGGACGGAACGAAGCTCGTCACCGTGCACGATCCGATCCGATGACGCCGCGCTGCTGCACATTCCTCCGTCATGCCCGCGAATGCGGGCATCCATGTCTTTCTTCCGAGCAAGGAGGAAGGACGTGGCTGGCCGGGCCTAGGCGTCGCGAAGCGACGCCGTTCTCGAACGGCTATGCCGGCCGTGACGGGCGCCTCAAGGAGTTTTTCCCGATGATCCCTGGCGAAATGTTCATCCAACCCGGCGAGATCACGCTCAACCAGGCGCGAAAGACCGTGACGCTCACGGTCGCGAACACCGGCGACCGGCCGATCCAGGTCGGCTCGCACTATCATTTCTTCGAGACCAATCCGGCGCTGAAGTTCGACCGCAAGAAGGCGCGCGGGATGCGGCTCGATATCGCCGCCGGCACGGCAGTGCGCTTCGAGCCCGGGCAGACCCGCGAGGTGACGCTGGTCGCCCTCGCCGGCAAGCGCACGATCTACGGCTTCCGTCAGGAAGTGATGGGCAAGCTCTAGGAGCCGCATATGTCGATGAAGATGGACCGCCGCGCCTATGCGGACATGTTCGGCCCCACCACCGGCGACCGCGTGCGGCTCGCCGACACCGAGCTGATCATCGAGGTCGAGAAGGACTTCACCGTCTATGGCGACGAGGTGAAGTTCGGCGGCGGCAAGGTGATCCGCGACGGGATGGGCCAGAGCCAGGTCACCAACCGGCAGGGCGCGGTCGATACCGTGATCACCAATGCGCTGATCCTCGATCACTGGGGCATCGTGAAGGCCGATGTGGCGATCAAGGAGGGCAGGATTGCCGCCATCGGCAAGGCCGGCAACCCGGACATCCAGCCAGGCGTCACCATCGTCATCGGCCCCGGCACCGAGATCATCGCCGGCGAGGGCAAGATCCTCACTGCCGGCGGCTTCGACACTCACATTCATATGATCTGCCCGCAGCAGATCGAGGACGCGCTGATGTCGGGCCTGACCTCTCTGCTCGGCGGCGGCACCGGGCCGGCGGCCGGCACCAGCGCGACCACGTGCACGCCCGGCCCCTGGCACATCGCCCGCATGATCCAGGCCGCCGACGCCTTCCCGGTCAACCTCGGGTTCACCGGCAAGGGCAACGCCTCGCGGCCGGCGGCGCTCGAGGAGATGGTCGAGGCCGGCGCCTGTGCGCTCAAGCTGCACGAGGATTGGGGCACGACGCCCGCGGCGATCGACTGCTGCCTGTAGGTCGCCGACGACCACGACGTCCAGGTGATGATCCACACCGACACCTTGAACGAGTCCGGCTTCGTCGAGGACACGATCGCCGCCTTCAAGGGCCGCACCATCCACGCCTTCCACACCGAGGGCGCCGGCGGCGGGCATGCGCCCGACATCATCAAGGTCGCAGGCCTGAAGAACGTGCTGCCGTCGTCGACCAACCCGACGCGGCCGTTCACCAAGAACACCATCGACGAGCATCTCGACATGCTGATGGTGTGCCATCATCTCGATCCGTCGATCGCCGAGGATCTCGCCTTCGCGGAGAGCCGCATCCGCAAGGAGACGATCGCGGCCGAGGACATTCTCCACGACATCGGCGCGCTCTCGATGATGTCGTCCGACAGCCAGGCCATGGGGCGGATCGGCGAGGTCATCATCCGCACCTGGCAGACCGCGGACAAGATGAAGAAGCAGCGCGGCCGTCTCAAGGAGGAAAAGGGCGACAACGACAATGTGCGCGCCAAGCGCTACGTCGCCAAATACACAATCAATCCGGCGATCGCGCACGGCGTCGCGAAGATCATCGGCTCGATCGAGAAAGGCAAGCTCGCCGATCTCGTGCTGTGGTCGCCCGCCTTCTTCGGCGTCAAGCCCGAATGCGTCATCAAGGGCGGCTCGATCGTCGCGGCGCCGATGGGAGATCCCAACGCCTCGATCCCGACGCCGCAGCCCGTGCACTACCGTCCGATGTTCGGCGCGTTCGGCCGCGCCCGCACCGCGAGCTCGGTGGTGTTCGCCTCCAAGGCCGCCGTGAGGGCGGGTCTCGGCAAGAAGCTCGGCATCCGGAAGGAGCTCGTTGCGGTGTCGCACACCCGCGACATCTCGAAGAGGAGCATGGTGCACAACGGCGCGACCCCGAAGATCGACGTCGACCCCGAGACCTACGAGGTGCGCGCCGACGGCGAGCTCCTGACCTGCGCGCCCGCCGACGTGCTGCCCATGGCGCAACGATATTTCTTGTTCTAATCCGTCATGGCCGGGCTTGTCCCGGCCATCCACGTCTTTCGGGTCGGACAAGACGTGGATGCGCGGGACAAGCCCGCGCATGACGAGGATGGTGTGCAACGGCGTGAAACGGGCCCTCGACATCAGGAAGCGCGAAGACGCGAGCGCCGCGCCGGTCATCGACCGCGTCGTGCTCGCGGCCGATGATCGCCACCGCCGCCGCCTGGTGATGACCGGCGAGGCCGGCACGCGCTTCCTCCTCGACCTGCCGCAGGCCGCGATGCTGCGCGACGGCGACGCCCTCGTGCTCGACGACGGCTCGATCGTGCGCGTGGTCGGCAAGCGCGAGCCGCTGGTGGAGATCGTCGCCGCGAGCGAGGTCGATCGCCTGCGCATCGCCTGGCACCTCGGCAACCGCCATGTCGAGGTGCAGGTGGTCGGCGACCGCCTGCGCATCCGCCGCGACCACGTCCTCGAGGCGATGCTGCACGGTCTCGGCGCGCAGCTCACGCCGCTCGATGCACCGTTCGATCCGGAGCAAGGCGCCTACGCGCATTGGCACGACGATGGGCACATCTGAGTCATCCGACCAGGTCGTGTTGGCTCCGGCCCTCTATCGCTTGCTGGCATGGCTGTCGCCGGCCTTTCCGGTGGGCGCGTTCTCGTATTCGAGCGGCATCGAATGGGCGGTCGAGGCGGGCGACATCGCGGACGCCGGCACGCTGCAGCGCTGGCTCGCGGTGGTCGTCGCCCAGGGCGGCGTCTTTTGCGACGCGGCGATCTTCGCCAATACGCATCGAGCCATCACGGCCGGCGACGATGCATTGCTGTGGGCATGTGCCGAGCTCGCGGTCGCGCTCGCGCCCTGCAAGGAGCGCCATCTCGAAACCACCAGCCAGGGCCATGCCTTCGCCGAGGCGGTGCGCGCCGCCTGGCCGTGCGCGGCGCTCGACCGACTGACAACCGCGTGGGACGGCAGCATCGCGTATCCGGTCGCGGTCGCGGTGACGGCCGCGGGCCACGGCATCCCGCTCGCGCCGTCGCTGCATGCCTACCTGCATGCCGCCGCGGCCAACTTGATCTCGGCCGGCGTGCGGCTCGTTCCGCTCGGCCAGACCGATGGCCAGCGCGTGCTCGCCGTGCTCGAGCCCGCCGTTGCCGGCGCCGCCGAACGCGCCATGGCGACGCCGCTCGACGACATCGGCGGCGCCGCCTTCCGCGCCGACCTCGCCGCCATGCGGCACGAGACGCAGTACACCCGCCTGTTTCGGAGCTGAGATCGATGGCGAAGCCGCATGGACCATCCCACGGTTCGTCACATGCTCCATCAAATGGCCCCTTGCGGGTCGGCGTCGGCGGTCCGGTCGGCTCGGGCAAGACCGCGCTGATGGACGCGTTGTGCAAGCGGCTGCGCGAGCGCTACGATATCGCCGCGATCACCAACGACATCTACACCAAATGGGACGCCGAATACCTCGTGCGCTCGGGCGCGCTCGCGCCGGAACGCATCGCCGGCGTCGAGACCGGCGGCTGCCCGCACACCGCGATCCGCGAGGACGCCTCGATCAACCTCGCGGCCATCGCCGACATGCGCAAGCGCTTCCCCGCTCTCGATCTGATCCTGGTCGAGTCGGGCGGCGACAACCTCGCCGCCACCTTCTCGCCCGAGCTCGCGGATCTGACGATCTACGTCATCGACGTCGCCGCCGGCGACAAGATTCCGTCGAAGGGCGGCCCCGGCATCACCCGCTCCGATCTCCTCGTCATCAACAAGATCGACCTCGCGCCGCATGTCGGCGCCTCGCTCGAGGTGATGGAGCGCGACGCGAAGCGGATGCGCGGCGCGCGCCCGTTCGTGTTCACCAACCTGCGCGCCGGGCAGGGCGTCGACGAGATCGCAAAGTTCATCGCAGAAAAAGGTGGATTGTAGGGTGGGCAGCTGAGCGTGCCCACCGCATGTAACCCGGGGGCACGGCGCTGCGCGCCTTTGTTTGCCCAGCCTACGATCGAAGCGCGGGCATCACGTGCTTGGCGAACAGCTCGACCGAGCGGGTGAACTCCGCCGCCGTGAGATCGCCGAACGCGAACTGGCCGACGACGTAGTTCGCGCCGGTCTCCTCGACCTCGTGCCGCAGCCATTTGGCGACGCTCGCCGCCGACCCGGCGACGCCTTGCCCGACGGCCATCAGCGTGTCGAAGTCCGCCGGCCGCGGATGGCGCTGCGCGTAGCCGTGCATGCGCGGCAGGTAGGTGAACGCGTCGTGCCACTTCGGATAAGCGCGCCGCGCGAGCGCGAGCGCCGCCGCGTCCGTCTCGGCCACCACGATGAAGCGTCCGATGCCGAGCTTGGGAAGCGGCGCGTCGTTTCGCGTTTCGCGCCACACCGCGCGGAAGCGCTCGCAGCACGCCTTCGCTTCCGCGAGCGAATCGAGGTTGATCGTGTGCAGCGCCCGGCGCGCCGCGCGATCGGCCGCATCGATCGAATGCACGCCGTACCAGATCGGCGGATGGGGCTTCTGCAACGGCGCGAGCGACATCGGCACCCGGTCGAAACGGAAATGCTCGCCCGCGAAAGTAAGGCTCGGCTCGGTCAGGCCCTTGATGATCAGCGCGAGCCCCTCGGTGTAGATCGCCTGCGAGTCTTTGGCGTCCTGGCCGAAATAGCCGAGCTCGATCGGCGAGGCGCCGCGGCCGAAGCCGATGTCGAGCCGTCCGCCGCTCATCTGGTCGAGCATGCAGATCTCCTCGATCAGGCGCAGCGGATGATAGAGCGGCAGCGCGTAGACCATCGGGCCGAAGCGCAGCCGCTTGGTGCGCTGCGCGACCGCGGCGAGGAAGACGCTGGGCGAGGGCGCCATGCCGAGCGGCGTCGAGTGATGCTCGGCGAGATGATACGAGAAGAAGCCCGCCTGGTCGTAGAGCTCGATCAGCCGCAGCCGCTCCTCGTAGAATTGCGGCAGCGGCACGCCGTGACGGTCGAGATGGTCGAAGATGCCGAAGTCCATGCGTGCTCCCCTGTGTCGCGCCACGGTAACCCGTCATGGCCGGGCTTGTCCCGGCCATCCACGTCTTGGCCCGGAAGCAAGACGTGGATGCCCGGCACAAGGCCGGGCATGACGATTGTCGCCGATTGCGCCGCCGCGGAAAATCATGCAGTCAAGACGCCGACATGCCCGCCCTGCGCCAATTCCTTCTCTCGCCTCGTTCCGTCGCCATCGTCGGCCAGTCGAACGATCCGACCAAGGCGGCCGGGCGTCCGTTGAAGTTTCTGCGCCAGGCCGGCTATGCGGGCCGCGTCTTTCCCGTCAATGCGCGCCGCGACGAGGTGCTCGGCGAGCGCGCCTATCCCTCGCTCGCGGCGCTGCCCGAGGTGCCGGAGCACGCATACATCGTCACCGGGACCGATGCGGCGGTCGAGGCGGTGGAGGAATGCGGGCGGCTCGGCGTCAAGGTTGCGAGCGTGCTCGCCGACGGCTTTGCCGAGACCGGCGCGGCCGGCGTCGCCCGCGAGGCGCGGCTGCGCGACGTGGTGCGGCGAACCGGCCTGCGCCTCGTCGGCCCGTCGAGCCTCGGCGTCGTCAACCTGCGCGACGGCGTGATGTTGACCGCGAACGCCGCGCTCGACGAGAAGGACCTGCCCAAAGGCCGCATCTTCGTCGCCTCGCACAGCGGCACGATGATCGGCGCGCTGCTCTCGCGCGGCAAGGCGCGCCATGTCGGCTTCGCCGGCGCCGTCTCGGTCGGCAACGAGGTCGACCTCTCGCTCGGCGAGATCTGCGCCGCGGCCCTCGATGATCCCGATATCGACGGCTACCTGCTCTTTCTCGAGACCCTGCGCAACGCCGGCCATCTGCGCGCCTTCGCGGCCGCGGCGGCGGCGCGCGGCAAGCCGGTGCTCGCCTACAAGCTCGGCCGCTCCGCCGCGGCGCGCGATCTCGCCGCGACCCACACCGGCGCGCTCGCCGGCGAGGACGACGTCGCGGCTGCCTTTCTCGCCGATTGCGGCATCGCCCGCGTCGAGACCTTCGAGGCGCTGATCGAGGGCCTGCCGCTGCTCACGCGCGTGCCGCCGCGCCGCTCGCCGGCGCGCCCGCCTGCCGTTGCGGTGGTGACGACCACGGCCGGCGGCGCCACCACCGTGGTCGATCCGCTGGCGATGCGCGGCGTCACCATCGCGCCGCCCAGCGCCGAAACTTTTGCCCGCCTTTCTGCCGCCGGCATCAAGGCCGCGCAGGCGCGCATCGTCGATCTCACCATCGCGGGCGCCAACTACGACACCGTGAAGGCGACGCTCGACATCCTGTTGAGCGCGCCCGAGTTCGATCTCGTGCTGGCGGTGATCGGCTCGTCGGCCCGCTCGCAGCCGGAGAAATCGGTCAAGCCGATCATCGACAGCGCCAGCGCGGCGCGCCCGATCGCCGCCTTCATGGTGCCCGACGCGCCGGCGGCGCTCGCCCAGCTCGCGGCCGCCGGCGTGCCCGCGTTCCGCACGCCCGAGGCCTGCGCCGATGCGATCGCCGCCGCGCTGCGCCGCCGCGGCCCGCGTCTCTCGGCGCAGCCGCCGCGCGCCGCGTCCGGCGCCGGGCACACGCTCGATGAGCTCGAAGCCTACGCGCTGCTCGACGAGCTCGGCATCGCGCATGCTGCGTCCGTGGCGCTCGATGGGGCGCGTGACGGCGCGCCGGACCTGCCGTTTCCCTATCCGGTCGTGGCCAAAATCCTCTCGTCGGCGATCACCCACAAGTCCGACATCGGCGGTGTCGCGCTCGGCATCGCCGACGGCGCCGGCCTGCGCGCCGCGATCGCCGCCATGCGTGCCTCGGTCGCGGCGCACGGCCAGCGTCTCGACCGCGTATTGGTGCAGCCGATGCTGTCCGGTCTCGGCGAGGCGCTGGTCGGCTATCGGGTCGATCGCGACGTCGGCCCGCTCGTCATGGTCGCGGCCGGCGGCATCCTTGCCGAGATCTATCGCGACCGCAGCCTGCGCCTCGCGCCGGTCGATCTTGCGACCGCCCGCGAGATGATCGCCGAGGTGCGCGGATTCGCGGCGCTCGCCGGCTATCGCGGCAAGCCGCCAGGCGATCTCGACGCTCTGGCGCAGGCGATCGCCGCCCTGTCGCGCCTTGCCGACGATGCGAGCATTGCCGAAGCCGAGGTCAATCCGCTGATCGTGCGCCCCGCCGGGGAAGGCGTGGTCGCGGTCGACGCGGTGGTGCGGCGCGTGTGAGGCCTGAATCCGGACGTCCGCATATTCCGGGTCGGTCGGTTTGCTCGAAACCTGCTATGCTGCCTCTCACAACCGCGCCCATCCGATCGGAGTAACGATCATGTCCCACGCCGAGGCTCTGCACACGCTCGCCCCCGCCGCCGGCGCGACCGATGCGCTGGTCGGTTTCGCCCATGCGCTCACCTTCGATGCGCTCGACGCCGAGACGCGCCACTATGCGCGCCGGCACCTGCTCGACACCGTCGGCGTGATGATCGCGGGCGCCCCCGGCGACGTCGCGACCCGCGCCGAGGCCGTGGTGGCGTCGGTGCGGCCCGCGGGCAATATCCCGGTCCCCGGCCGCGCGCGGCGCGCCGACCTGCTCGATGCCGCCTTCCTCGGCGGCACGGCGGCGCACGGCATCGAGCTCGACGACGGCTTTCGCCAGGGCTCGGTGCATCCCGGCTGCACGGTAATTCCGGCCGTCCTGTCGGTCGGCTATCAGCAGGGCACGCGCGGCCGCGCGCTGATCGAGGCGATCGTCGCCGGCTACGAGCTCCCGATCGCGATCGCGCGCGCCTGCCATCCCGACCTGCGCCAGCGCGGCTTTCATCCGACCGGCGCCTGCGCGGTGTTCGGCGCCGCCGCCGCGGTCGGCAAGCTGCGCGGCCTCACGCGGGCGCAGCTCGCCGACGCCATGGGCATCGCGGCGTCGAGCTCGGCCGGCCTGTTCGCCTTCGTCAACGGCGGCGCCGACATCAAGCGGCTGCACGCCGGCCACGCCTCGCGCGAGGGAATGCAGGCGGCGCTGCTCGCCGAGCAGGGGGTGCAGGGCCCGCCCGGCGTGATCGAATCGCGCGACGGCTTCATGCAGGCGTTCGCGTTCGGCCGCATCGACAAGGCGCGGCCCGTCACGCTGCCGCCGCCCTTCGGCATCACCGATTGCTACATCAAGCCCTATGCGTGCTGCCGCCACATCCAGCCCGCCGTCGAGGCGCTGATCGGTCTCGCCGACGACGAGAAGATCGACGCCGCCGAGGTGACCCGCATCGACGTCGAGACCTACCGCATCGCCGCCGAGCACGCGCACACCGGCTGGGACGATTTCGCCAGCGCACAGCTGAGCTTCCCGTTCCTGATCGGGCTCGCGCTCACCCGCCGCGGCATCAAGATGAAGCACTTCGACGACGAGAGCCGGCGCGACCCCGCCTTCGAGCGCGTCGCGCAGATGCTGCACGTCAGCGCGCCGCCGGAGATCGATCGCCTCTATCCGCGGCTGCGCCCCGCCCGCGTCACCGTGACGACGCCGCGCGGCACCTTCACGCGCCAGGCCGACGAGGCGCTCGGCTCGCGCATCGTGCCGCTCGACGACGCCGGGCTGAAGGCGAAGTTCGATGAGCTCACCGAGCCGGTGCTCGGCGCCACCCGCGCCGCCGAGCTGCGCGAGCGGCTGTGGGAGATCGAGGCCGCCGCCGACGTGCGGCCGATCGTGGAGCTGGCCGCGAAGCCGCGTGGGTGAGGCGGCCTGCGAAGCGAGAACCTTCCAACCGGCGGCGCACCCTCGAGCCGTCGAATCGGTCTGGCAAGCGACGGAAACGACGCTTCAGGTCTCGCCTGCGAGCAATCCAGGCATCAGCCGCACGGGCGGCAGATCACGGATCTGGTCGCGGACGTCGAGGAGGAGAGCGCGATCGGCCTTGTCGAGGGATGAGAGATCCCCGTCGTCGAAGTAGCCGAGCGCGCGCAGGACCTCCGCGGGTTCGCCCTTGAACATGCTTCGAAATGCGCTCAAAGCACGCGCGAGTGATACCCCGGCACGCAGCAGTTCGGCGATGTCGCGATAGTCTTTGGCATCCGCTCGATCTTGCGTTGCTTTGAGCTTTGTCGCCAGCAGATCATCGAGCGAGGCGACGAGGAGGACATCATCGCTCGTCCACTCCGGGTCATTCAGCCGGCCAAAGCGGATCCTGCCGAAGAATGAAACCCGCACGGGTCCGGACGGCATACGGGCCAGGGCGGCGAGCGTCTCCGGGCTGTCCTGGATCACCTCGGCCTTGTCCATGAACGCGAAAGCCCGCCGGACCTCGTCCTTGTCGAGCGGCTCCGTGCGGAAGAAGTCGAAATCCACCGATTGGCGATGGGCGAAATGCAGCGCCACGGCGGTGCCGCCGTAGAGCACGAAGGAAAGGCCGGGCGCCGGCCGCAGCTGCTCCCATATTTCCTGTTGTGCTGCGGGCAGGATATCGAGCTGCGGATCAAAGTGTCGCGGCATGAAATGCCCGGCGTGGCGGTTCGGTCGGAATTTCGGCGAATGTCTCGCGCGCCAGACGCCCCCGCCAGAAACCCCAGGACCGCCGGCTGAACCAGCCCGGCGCGGCGCCGAGCATCACCTCGGCAAGCCGCCCGAATCCAAGTGCCTTTTCGAGGCGCCGGATGTCGTCGTACGTACCGATATTCATGACTTGGGCGATGATGCGGTTCGCACGATGCGGCGCATCTCCGGCCGGCCCCCACCAGATGTATTTGCGCCCGAGCTCGGCGATCAGCTCCGACGCAGAAACGTGGTCGATCTCCATTGGGAGATCATATCACACCGGTGCGAGGCACGCCCGCCACGCACGTCACTCCACCTCGGTGATCGCCTCGGGAAACTGGTGCAGCCGGTCGCCCGGGCCGTTGCCGGTGATGAAATAGTTGTCGCACAGCCAGTTGACGTAGCCTTTGTGGATGTACGTCGGGTGCACGACGATGTTCATGTCCTTCTCGATCGCCATCGGCTCGTCGTGGCGGATCAGCGGGCGCTCGACGAGGTCGTAGCCCTGGCCGTGGCAATAGAGCCGCGCCTCCTCGGGCCGGCCGTTCCGGCGCATGAACGCATTGAACGCCGCCCAGATGTCGCGCGACGGCGTGCCGGGCTTGAGCAGGTCGAGCGTGACCTTGCGCGCCGCCTTCACGAGCTCGAGCTCGTCCTTCATCGCCTGCGGCGCCTTGCCGACCACGCAGGTGCGCCCGAGCTCGGCGTAGAAGCCGCCCGGCCCGTTGTCCTCGACCAGCAGCGCGATCTGGTCGCCCTTCTGGATCACCCGGTTCTGCACGTGGCGCATGTTGATGCGTCCCGGCTCGCCGATCGGCGAGGAGGCGCACAGATAGATGCCCTGCTCGCTGCCGTTGCGCTGGCTGTAATGCGCCGCGATCGCCGAGACGTCGCTGTCGCGCATCCCCGGCCTCACGGCCGCGAACGCCGCCCGCATGGCGCCGTCCTGCATCCTGGTGGTGCGGCGGATCAGCTCCATCTCCTCGGCGCTCTTGATCACCTTGATGCGGTCGACGAGCTCGGTCGCGTCGACATAGGTCGCGCCCGGGAAGCGCCGCTTGACGTAGTCGACCGTCGCGAACGACATCTGGTAGGTGCCGACGAGCCCGATCGTCGCCTTGGCATAAGGCTCGAGCGCGGTCGCGGCCAGTTCCGGATCGTAGTCCTTGGTGTAGTGCGCCGACGAATAGCTCGGCGTGGTGAGCACGCGCTTGACGCCGCGCCAGGTGCCGTCGCCTTCGTGCGGCAGCTCCTGCACGGCGCCGAACGGCCCCTGCGTCACCACCGTCATGTCGGTGTCGCGCGGAAACACCACCGTGTTGGGATAGCCGTTCACCGCCGGCATGTCGGTGAACCAGCGCACATAGCCGCCCATGTGGTCGTTGTTGTTCTGCATCAGCAGCACGTCGACCTTTTGCGCCTGCATCGCGGCGCGCACCGCGCGCCAGCGGCGTTCGAGCTCGGCGGTCGAGATCGGCGTGTTGAGGCGTTCGCTGAGCGCGGTCACGGGCACTCCTTTCGTGGCAGGCCGTGCCGCGACTAAATACGGCGGCTTCAGCCGCGTCAATTGCGCTGCGGACCCGTATTGGCGTGGAAATCGAGCCCGTTGGTCGTGCGCGCCACATACCCCGCGCGGATGACGAAATCGCCGAAATGCTCGCCGGCCTGGCGCTCCTTCGCGTAGGCCGCGAACAGCGGCTCGAGCTTCGCCAGGATGTCGTCGTGCTGCAGGTCCTCGGCGTAGAGCTTCGACATGCGCGAGCCGTCGAAGGCGGCGCCGAGATAGAGGTTGTACCGTCCGGGTCCTTTCCCCACCAAACCGATCTCGGCGAGGTACGGCCGCGCGCACCCGTTCGGACAGCCGGTCATGCGGATCACGATGTCGTCGGCCGCAAGGTCGTGCGCCGCAAGGCGCGCTTCCAGCGCGGTGATCAGGTCCGGCAGATAGCGCTCGCTCTCGGCGAGCGCGAGGCCGCAGGTCGGCAGCGCGACGCACGCCATGGCGTTGCGGCGCAGGCCGGTGATCGGCGCGACCAGCCCGTGCTCGACCGCGATCCGGTCGATCGCGGCGCGGTTCTCGCGCCTGACGTTGGCGATGATCGCGTTCTGGTTGGTCGTGAGATGGATGCCGCCGTCGTGCATCTCGGCGATCTTGCGCAGGCCGCTCAGCATGGGCTTGCCGGGCGCGTCGCGCAGGCGCCCGTTCTCGATGAACAGCGTGAGGTGGTGGCGCCCGTCGTCGCTCTCGGTCCAGCCGTAGCGGTCGCCCATCGAGGTGAACGTGTAGGGCTTGGCCGCCGCGAGCTTGACCCCGGCGCGGCGCTCGACCTCGGCGCGGAAGGCGTCGAGCCCGCGGTCGTCGATCGTGTATTTGAGCCGCGCGTGCTTGCGGTTCGAGCGGTCGCCCCAGTCGCGCTGCACCGTGACCACGGCTTCCGCGACCGCGAGCCCGTCCGCGGCCTCGCAGTAGCCCATCATGTCGGCGATGCGCGGATAGGTCTCGGGCTCGCCGTGCGTCATGCCCATGCCGCCGCCGGCGACCACGTTCCAGCCGGTGATCTCACCCTTGCGGTCCGTGATCGCGATGAAGCCGAGGTCGTTCGCCAGCACGTCGACGTCGTTCGACGGCGGCACCGCGACGCCGATCTTGAACTTTCGCGGCATGTAGGTCTTGCCGTAGATCGGCTCGACCACCTCGTCCGCGCCGCCGGCGATGCGCTCGCCGTCGAGCCATATCTCGCGATAGGCGGGCGTGCGCGGCACCAGGTGGTTCGACAGCGCCACCGCGAAGTCGTAGGCGGCGCGGTGCGCCTTCGACTGGTGCGGGTTCGGGTTGCAGATGACGTTGCGGTTGACGTCGCCGCAGGCCGCGATGGTCGACAGCGCCGCCTGGTCGATCGTGCGCAGCGTCGACTTGAGGTTCGACTTGATCACCCCGTGCAGCTGGATCGTCTGCCGCGTCGTGATCCGCATGGTGTGGTTGCCGTAGTCGCGGGCGATCTTGTCGAGCGCGAGATACTGCGCCGACGTGAGGATGCCGCCGGTGATGCGCACCCGCAGCATGAACGCGAACGCCTTCTCCATCTTCTTCTGCGAGCGCTCGCCGCGCAGGTCGCGGTCGTCCTGCAGGTACATGCCGTGGAACTTCACCAGCTGTGCGTCGTCCTCGACGATCGCGCCCGTGATCTCCTCGGCGAGGCCCTCGGCGAGCGTGCCGCGCAGATAGTCGCTCGCTTCCTTGATGCGTTCGTTGCGGGAGGGTTCGTTGGGCATGGCGGGCTCACTGACGATGGGCGCGTGGGCAAACGCGAAGAGCGTTTGCCCACCCTACGGCGTAGGGTGGGCAAAATCGCCGACCCGTTCGTATCCGCGTGGGGAGTGCCAGCGTGGCGATTTTGCCCACGCGGCTGGCGCAGGACTCAATACACGTCCTGCAGATAGCGCCGGCCGCGCTCGAGCTCAACGACCGCCTGCTCGGCGATTTCGGGCGCTACCGCCTTCACGTCCGCATAGGCGCGCACCAGGGTTCCGCGCACGTCCTTCGCCATCTGCTTGGCGTCGCCGCAGACGTAGAAATAGGCGCCGTTCTCCAGCCACTCGACCACGTCGCGCCGGCGGTCCCACAGGCGGTTCTGCACATAGACCTTCTCCGGCGTGTCGCGCGAGAAGGCGACGTCCATGCGGGTGAGCGCGCCGTCCTTCAGCGCGTCCTGCCACTCGAGCTGGTAGAGGAAATCGTGGGTGTAGTTGCGGTCGCCGAAGAACAGCCACGACTTGCCGGTTGCGCCGGCGGCGCGGCGCTCCTGCGTGAAGGCGCGGAACGGCGCGATGCCGGTGCCCGGGCCGACCATGATGATGTCGCGGTCGGAGGCCGGCAGCGCGAAATGCTTGTTCGGCCGCAGCTTGACCCGCACCCGGTCGCCTCGTCTGAGCTGGTCCGCCACGTAGCTCGACGCCACGCCCTTGCGCTCGCGGCCGTGGCTCGCGTAGCGCACCGCGGACACGAGGAGGTGCGCCTCGTCGCCCACCTCGCGGCGCGAGGAGGCGATCGAGTAGGCGCGTGGCGCCAAGGGGCGGGTGAGAGATCGCAGCTGCTCGGCCGAGAGCGCGATCGGGAAGTGCTCGACCAGGTCGATGAGCTGGCGTCCGGCGATCCAGTTGCGCGCCTCGCCTTGCTCGATCAGCGCCCTGACGTACTGATGCCCGGTCGCGGCCGCGTAGCTCTCGACCGTCTTGAGCGACAGCGTCGTCACGTCGCGGCTCGCCAGCAGCTCGTCGTGCAGCGCGCCGTCGTGGCCGAGGCCCGCCGCCTTCAGCAGCTGCTCGACGTAGTCGGGATCGTTGCGCGGATAGAGGTCGAGCGAGTCGCCCGGATTGTAGGTCGGCGCCTTGCCGTCGAAAGCGAGCTCGAGGTGGATCGTCTCCTTCTCGGAGCGCGACGAGTTGAGGTCGATATGCGCCGTCACCTCGGCCTCGAACGGGCCGAGATTGGGCTCGGCCCCGGCGCCGAAATCGACCTCGATGACCTGCCCGCCGGCTGCGCCCAGGGTTTCGGCTTTGGGCGCCAGCGCCGTCACGGCGTCGTCGATCCAGCGCGCGGCGGCCTCGGCGAAATCGAGATCGAGGTCGGCGCGGTCGGCGACGCGCTTGCCGCCGAGCGCCTCGAGCCGCGCGTCGATCGCCTTGCCGATCGCGCAGAATTCCGCATAGGCGGTGTCGCCCAGCGCCAGCACCGCGAACTCGACCCCGTCGAGGCGGGGCGCCGCCTCGCCCATCAGCGCCGCGTAGCCCGCGGCCGCGCGCCCGGGCGGCTCGCCTTCGCCCCAGGTCGCCGCGATCACCACCAGCCGGCGGCTCTTCGCCAGGCTGGCGAGGTCGAGATCGGCCACGAGATCGGCCATGTCGACGACGGTCGGCTTGAGGCCGCGCTTGCGCGCGACCTTGGCCATGTCGGCCGCCAGCCGCTCGCTGTTGCCCGACTCGCTCGCGTACACGATCGTCAGCGGCTCGGCGGCGCGCGCCGCCGGCGCCGCCTTCGCGGGCGTCCCCTGCGCGTCGACGCCGGCGAGGAAGCCGGCCAGCCACGCGCGCTGGACCGCGCTCGCCGATCCGACGATGCGGTTGAGGACTTCGATCTCATCCTCGGCGAACGGCGCCGTGCGCGGGATGGTGGACAACTGACTTGCCATGGGCTGAATCCGGCTTTTGCCCCTGGAATAGAATGATTATTCTGAATACGGGCAAGGTCTGACGACAAAAAAGAACGATGTGCCAGTATGTCCAATTTGGCAGTAGATAATTTCCCCGCGTGCGGCAGCGCACAAACGATCCATCATGCCGGAATGCGGCTCAGGGTGCGCCCGCGGCGCCCACTCCGTCATGCCCGGGCTTGTCCCGGGCATCCACGTCTTTGCCGCCAAGCAAGACGTGGATGGCCGGGACAAGCCAGGACAAGCCAAGCCAAGCCAAGCCAAGCCAAGCCAAGCCAAGCCAAGCCAAGCCAAGCCAAGCCAAGCCAAGCCCGGCCATGACGACGGCGGATTCCTCGCCGCAGGCTGCCGGCGAAAAAAATAAACGGGCGCCGCCATCGCGCCGCCCGGAACGGCCTCCCCCAAAAAGCCTTTTAGTAGGAATGTAACGGTCCCGGGCGATCTTCCCGGCGGGCACGCGGGTTCGGGTCACATAATGGAATCGGTCCTCGTCAAGGTTTTGGCGGTCGTCCTAGCGCTGAGCCAGGTCTCGACCCGGCCGGACGACGTGAAAACCCATTTCGACGACACCGCTGACCGCACCCAGGTGCTCGAGCTGCTGCGCGCCGGCTGCGACCATATGCGCAAGGTGTTCAAGGTCGAGAACCTGCCGCTCGACGACCTGGTCGAGACCGCGCTCGCCGACCCCAAGATCGCGACCAGCAAGGTCAAGGAATTCCACGGCCTCAATTTCGCCGACCTCGACCCGGCCTACCGCGAGCTGTGCAAGAACGAGATGCCGGACCCGACCCCGGTCGATCTCGCCGCGATCATCGACTTCTACGACAAGGCCGCCGCCAACCTGCCCGACGCCTCCCGCCTCAAGGGTCTCAAGCTCGCCAGCCCCTCGGAAGTGCTCGATGCCCGGAAGGCGCATTTCGCCGAGCTCTACGAGCCCGGCAACCGGCGCGTTGCCGTGCCGCTCAGCCAGATTCCCGATTTCGTGCAGCGCGCCTTCATCTCCGCCGAGGACCAGCGCTTCTTCGAGCACAAGGGCATCGACGAGCGCGGCCTCGTGCGCGCCTTCGTGGTCAACATGATGCAGCCGGGGCGCCCGCAGGGCGGCTCGACCATCACCCAGCAGATGGTCAAGAACGTGCTGGTCGGCGACGACGTCACCTACGAGCGCAAGGTCCGCGAGATTCTGGTCACCGCGAAGGTGGAGCAGATCCTGACCAAGCAGGAGATCCTCGAGCTCTACCTCAACTCGATCTATTTCGGCCGCAACTCCTGGGGCGTCGAGATGGCGGCGCGCAGCTACTTCGGCAAGTCGATCAAGGACGTCACGCTCGCCGAAGGCGCGCTCCTCGCCGGTCTCGTCAAGGGCCCGAACTACTTCAGCCCCGAGCGCGCCCCCGATCGCGCCCGCGAGCGCCTCGACTACGTCCTCGGCCGCATGAAGGAAGACGGCGTGATCACGGCGGATCAGCTCAAGCAGAACCAGGACAAGCTGCCGCGCGTGATCCCGGTCCCGCGCCGGCGCCGCGAGGCCTCGCGCTATTTCTTCGATTACCTCACCCGCGAGATCAAGACGGTGCCGGGCCTCGCGCCCCTCGCCAACGCGACCTACACGATTCACTCGACCATCTACCCGGCGCTGCAGTCCGCGACCGAGGCCGCGCTGCAGGAGGGCCTCGCCCAATACGAGATCGACAACGGGCGGGTCGACTTCAAAGGCCCGGAGGCGAACCTCGCCGACGCCGTCAAGCAGATCGACGCGGCCCGCGCCGCCGCGCTCACGCCGACCGATGCGGCGACGCCGCCGGCGGCGCCCGCCACCACCGACAGCGTCGCGACATCGCCGCCCGGTTCTGCACCGAGCTCCCCGTCGATGCCCGACTGGCAGCAGGCGCTCAGCGAGGCCTATCTGCCGCTGCTCGACGTGCACTGGACGCCGGCGATCGTCATCCCGGCGACGGGGCCCACGGGGTCGTCGCGGCGCGGCGAGGGCATCCGCGTCGGCCTCGCCGACGGCCGCGTCCTGCCGCTGCACACCGGCAGCGCCGCGATCGAGCGCCGCCTGCAGCTCTACGACGTCGTCTTCGTGCGCGTGGTCGAGGCGAACGGCCGCGTCAAGGGCCGCGTCGCGGCCCGCGCCGATCTGCGCGTGCGGCCGACCGTCGAGGGCGCCGCGATCGTGCTCGAGAACAAGACCGGCCGCATCCTCGCCATGGCCGGCGGCTTCTCCTACGGCGTGAGCCAGCTCAATCGCACGGCGCAGACCCAGCGCCAGCCCGGCTCGACCGTCAAGCCGCTCACGTATCTCGCGGCCCTGCGCGCCGGCCTGCAGCCCAACACGCTCATCCGCGACGAGCCCGTCACCCTGCCGCCGATCAACGGCAGCGATCGCGAGCGCGACTACTGGTCGCCGCGCAGCTACGGCGGCAACGGGTGGGGCGTCGTCACCCTGCGCCGTGCGCTCGAGAACTCGCGCAACCTCGCGACCGCCGGTCTCCTCGACGGCGGCATCGACCAGACGCCCGAGCTCAGCCTCGACCGCGTGTGCGAGCTCGCCGAGGAGGCGCAGCTCTACGCCAAGTGCCAGCACTATTATCCGATCGTGCTCGGCGCCCAGCCGGTGCGCATGATCGATCTCGCCGCGTTCTATGCCGCCATCGCCAACGAGGGCGCGCGCCCGGCGCCGCACGCGATCGCCTCGGTCGAGGAGGATGGCCGCACGGTGTGGCGCGACGACAGGAAGCCGCCGGTGTGGCTCGGCTCGGCCGACCGCGCCTCGTTCTATCAGCTCAAATCGATGCTCCAGGGCGTGGTCGCGCGCGGCACCGCCGCCTCGATGCGCGATCTCGCGCCCTACATCGCCGGCAAGACCGGCACCAGCGAGGACGAGAACGACGCCTGGTTCGCCGGCTTCAGCAACGACGTCACCGTCGTGGTGTGGGTCGGCTACGACAACGGCAACGGCCGCCGCACCCTCGGCGGCGGCGAGACCGGCGGCCACGTCGCCGTGCCGATCTTCCGCCAGATCATCGAGGCGAGCTGGGCCGATTATGCGCCGCGCACGCCGCTCGCGCCGCCCTCCGCCGAGGCGCGCCGCAACCTCGTGCTGATGCCGGTCGATCTCGCGAGCGGCAGCCGCGTCACCCAGCGCGGCCCGGGCACCATCATCGAGGCCTTCCGCCGCGACCCGGACGGCCAGGTGGACGACACCCAGTACCGTATCGTCAGCGAGCTCGACGCGAGCACGACCTATCCGCGCGACGATGACCAGCAGCAGGGCTATCCCTACGGCCAGCAGGGCAACGGCTACTACGGCAACAACGGCCAGCCGTACTACAACAACGGCCAGCCCTATCAGCCGAATCCGTACTACAACAACGGCAATCGCGGCCTGTTCGGCGGCTGGTTCAACAACGATCCGCCGCCTCCGCCGCAACAGCCGCCGCGCGTGCCGGGACAGGCCAACCGTGCGCCGGTGCGCCCGGTGCCGGAGCGGCCCTACGATTATCAAGGATCGACCGAGCGGCGCTACGATCCCGACTACTTCTGGAACAACCGGACGAACTGAACAGGACAAGATGCGCGTCGTCGGATTGCTTCTCGGCTCGATCGCGGCGGCCGGCATCGCCTGCGCCGCGACGGTCGCGCCCTTCAGGATCGTCGAGGTCGGCTCGGTCGCGGCCGTGCCGGTGAGCCGGATCGCGCCGCAGACGATCGCGTTCTCGGATCACAAGGCCGACGACCTCGCCGACCGCACCAGCGGCCTGATGCGCTTCGAGGACTGGGCGCAGACCCGCATGCTGCAGAAGCAGTATCTCGGCCTCTTTCCGACCTACGAGGAGCCGGTGCTGCGTTCGCCCAACGCCAAGCCGCGCAAGAAGCACCTGCACGTCTACGTCGCCGAGGGCCGCTTCACCATCGACCGCGCCGCCGCCTCGATCGACCTCGCCCGCTACGTGACGCTGCCGTTCCTCGAGCAGATCGACCCGGCGATCAAGCACAAGCTGATCGCGCCCGACGACGTGATCCCCAACCACGAGCCGCAGAGCGCCAACCACAACCCGAACCGCCAGTGGTGCCAAGGGGGCGGAACGATCATCTGCATCGGCTCGACGTACAAGCTCGAGGGCAAGCTCCCGCTCGGCATCGCGCTCGTCAACAAGATCAAGGAGCACGGCAAGAAATACTCCGACACGATCGAGTTCCAGAGCGAGCTGCGCGTCGTGCCGGCCGCCGAGATCAACGACGCGGACTATCGCAAGCTCACCGGCGTCGATGCGCCGATCGCCGGCGCGCTCGAGCAGAACATCGTCCACGTCAACGAGGTGATGCAGTTCGGCAAGCTGCTCGCCGTCTTCCAGGCGAACCCGGCGAATGCGAGCCAGACCGTCGTCACCGCCTTCGTGGTGCTCGGCGTCGATTCCGAGCTGTTCGAGAAGAAGAAGGAATACGCCAACGTCCCGGTGCTGCGGAACCTGATCCCCGCCCAGGTGATCGCCGGCAACAGCACCTTCAACACCGGCGACTCGATCAGCTCCGGCCTGCCCAACTACGCCCGCAACCACCTCAAGGCGATCGCGGCCCTGCTCGACCACGAGTAGGTAGTCGCGCCGCGCACTTGAACATCGGCATGCTTCCGTTCACTCTGCATTGATCCGTCATGGCCGGGCTTGTCCCGGCCATCCACGTCTTTGTCTGGGGCGAAGACGTGGATGCGCGGGACAAGCCCGCGCATGACGGCGGAATGGGTTGATGTCGAATGGCTTTGAAATCCTTGTCCACCGCCGCCGGCCTGCGCCTCGCCGCCGACATCGGCGGCACCTTCACCGACATCGCGGTGTTCGACGACACGACCGGCCGCCTCTCCTTCGGCAAGGTGCTGACCACGCCGCACCGCCTGGTCGAGGGCATCAACGCGGGCGTCGCCAAGGCCGGCACCGACTACGCGGCGACGAGCCTTTTCCTGCACGGCTCGACCATCGCGATCAACACCATGCTGGAGCGCACCGGCGCGAAGACCGCCCTCGTCATCACCCAGGGCTTTCGCGACGTCTACGAGATCGGCCGCATCAACCGGCCCGACGCCTACAATCTCTATTTCCGCAAGCACGTGCCGCTGATCGAGCGCGCGCTGCGCTTCGAGGTGAACGAGCGCATGCTGGCCGAGGGCGAGGCGCTCGTGCCGCTGAAGGAGAAGGAGATCGTCGCCCTCGGCCGCCGTCTCGCGAAGCTCGGCGTCGAGGCGGTCGCGATCCTCTTCCTCAACTCCTACGTCAATCCCGCGCACGAGCTGCGCGCGAAGGAGCTGCTCGAGGCGAGGCATCCCGATCTGTTCGTCTCCGCCTCGCACGAGCTCAGCCAGGAATACCGCGAGTTCGAGCGCTGCTCGACCGTCGCCGCCAACGCCTATATCGGCCCGCGCGTGCGCCGCTACCTCGCCGAGATCGACGCGCACATCCGCGCCACCGGCTTTGCGGGCTCGTTCCTCGTCGTCCAGTCGACCGGCGGCCTCTACGAGGCAAGCCAGGCGAAATCCCATTGCGTGCGCATGCTCGAGTCCGGCCCGGCCGCCGGCGTCATCGGCACCCAGGCGCTCTGTCACGCGCTCGGCCTGCCCGGCGCCATCGCGTTCGACATGGGCGGCACCACCGCCAAGGCGGGCGTCATCCACAAGGGCGAGGCGCTCACCACCGGCACGGCGCTGATCGGCGGCTACGACAGGGCGCTGCCGGTGCAGATCGCCATGATGGACATCTTCGAGGTCGGCACCGGCGGCGGCTCGATCGCGCGCGTCGAGAACGGCGCGCTGCGGGTCGGCCCGCAGAGCGCGGGCGCGGCGCCCGGGCCCGCCTGCTACGCGCTCGGCGGCGACGAGCCGACCGTCACCGACGCCAACCTGCTGCTCGGCCGGCTCGGCGCCGAGCGCTTCCTCGGCGGCGAGATGCGGCTCGACGTCACCGCGGCCGAGCGCGCGATCCGCGCCGCGGTCTCAGGCCCGCTCGGCCTCGACCCGATCGCCGCCGCCGACGGCATTCTGCGCATCGCCGTCACCGCCATGTCCTACGCCGTCAAGGGCGTCACCACCGAGCGCGGCCTCGACGTCGGCGATTTCGCCCTCGTCGCCTATGGCGGCGCCGGGCCGCTGCACGCGCTCGCGATCGCGCGCGAGCTCGGCATCCGCAAGGTCATCATCCCGGGCGCGCCCGGCGTCTTCTCCGCCTTCGGCATGCTTTTTTCCGATCTGCGCTACGACTACGTGCGCACCTGGTTCACCCGCCTCGACGACGCCGACTTCGCCGCCATGGAGCGCATCTTCCGCGCCCTCGAGCAGGAGGGCCGCAAGGCGATCGCCTCCGCGGCCGTCGCGCCCGAGCGCATCGCCGTCAAGCGCGCGGCCGACATGCGCTATGTCGGCCAGGAGCACGCCGTCACGGTCGACCTGCCGCTGGAGGTGTTCGAGCGCCGGGACCGCGCCGCCATCAAGCGCCACTTCGACGAGATGCACGAGCAGCGCTACGGCACTCACGCCGAGTCCGAGCGCGCCGAGATCGTCAGCCTGCGCACCACCGTCACCGGCGTCATGCGCAAGCCGCCCCAGGAGAAGATCGCCGCCGGCGACGCAATGCCGTCGTCCGCCGCCCACACCGGCAAGCGCCGCGTCTGGTTCGACAAGCAGTTCATCGACACCCCGACCTTCGCCCGCGCCCACCTGCTGGCCGGCAATCGCATCGACGGCCCCGCCCTGATCGAGGAGCACGCCTCGACCACCGTGGTGCTGCCGGGGGCGGTCGTGGAAGTGGATGCGTTCGGAAACTTGGTCATCGCAGTCGGGAAATGAGAGATGAGGTTCGGTACACCAGCGCCGCGCGCGTTACCCTCCCGCCCACGCAAATCGGGCTGGCCCGATTTGCGCATCATTGAATGCGAAACCCGGGCAGGCCCGGGTTTCGTGGCGGGGAGGGTCGAGCGAAGCGGCGAAGCCGCTGAGCGAGGGGTGGGGGGCCTACGCTTGCTCCGAATTCGCGGTGGCGCTCAAACACGCTTGCTCCGAGCAAGCGGCGCCCCCCACCCCCGACCCCTCCCCGCCACGCGCTTCGCGCGCGGGGGGAGGGGAGCAGAAAGCGCATGCGTTCGTGTCGGAGGCTGCCGATGAATCACGGCGCTCACAAACCCGACCCCGTCGTCACCGAGATCGTGCGCAACGGGGTCATCGCGGTGACCGAGGAGATGAAGACCAACCTCATGCGCACCGCCTACAACATGATCATCTACGAGGCGCTCGACTTCACCACCGGCCTGTTCACCGCCGACGGCGACACGGTGTCGATCGGCATCGGCCTGCCGAGCTTCATCCGCGGCATGGCCAACACCGTCAAGGCGAAGATCGCGCATTTCGGCCGCGAGAACATGAAACCGGGCGACATCTACGTCACCAACGACGCCTACACGACCGGCAGCCATCTCTATCACATGACCTTCACGCTGCCGATCTTCCACGACGGCGTGCTGGTCGGCTTCTCCTGCTGCATGGCGCACTGGATCGACGTCGGCGGCACGCTCGGCGGCATGACCACCGACATCTACTCGGAAGGCCTGCAGGTTCCGATCCTCAAGTACCAGGACCGGGGCGTGGTCAACCAGGATCTCGTCGACATCATCCGCCTCAACGTGCGCATCCCCAACCGCGCCATGGGCGACCTGCGCGCGCAGGTCACCGCGGTGAAGACCGGCGAGCGCCGCTTCCTCCAGCTGATCGAGCGCTACGGCCGCGACGAGGTGCTGGGCGCGATCGCCGCCATCATGGACCACGCCGAGGCCGCCGCCCGCGCCCGCACGCTCACCATCCCGGACGGCACATACGAGGCCGAGTCGTTCATGGACGACGACGGCGTCGAGGTCGGCAAGCCGGTGCCGATCAAGGTGCGCGTCGAGGTCGCGGGCGACGAGATGACCATCGACCTGACCAACGTCGCCCGCCAGGTGCGCGGCTTCTACAACTCCGGCCCCTCGACCGCCTTCGGCTGCGCCCAGATGGCGTACAAGTGCGTCACCTCGCCGACCGACTATCCGATCAACGACGGCGCCTTCCGCAGCCTCGAGGTGATCTCGCCCCAGGGCACGGTGGTGAGCGCGGTCCGCCCGGCGCCGATGCGGCAGTGGATGACCTATCCGATGACCGTGGTCGACACCGTGTTCAAGGCGCTCGCGCCCGCGATCCCCGACCGCGTCATCGCGGGCCACCACGCCGATCTCCTCACCTCGCCGTTCTACGGCATCAACCCGCGCACGCAGGAATTCTTCATCGCCAACTGGGGCCCGCTCGGCGGCGGCTGGGGCGCCAAGCGCAGCGAGGACGGCGTGTCCGCGACCGTGTGCATGAACGACGGCGACACTCACAACTCGCCGATCGAGCAGGCCGAGGCGAAATATCCGGTGCTGGTCGAGCACTATCGCCTTGCCCAGGACTCCGGCGGCGCCGGCCGCCACCGCGGCGGCCTCGGCATCGACCGCGTGGTGCGCGCGCGCGCGCCGATGACGGTCAATACGCAGGTGGACCGTGCGCACTGCAAGCCGTGGGGTTTGGAGGGCGGGCGGGAAGGGGCCGGCAACCAGGTGTCGATCCGGCTCGGGGGAAAATGGAAAGAGGACTTTCCCAACGCCAAGGTGCTGGTGGCGCAGCTTGCGGCGGGCGATGCGTATGGCATGCGCTCGGGCGGCGGGGGTGGGTATGGCGATCCGCGCGAGCGGCCGGCCGCGGCGGTCGCGGAGGATGTGCGGCAGGGGTATGTGTCGGCGAAGGCGGCGAAGGAGATGTATGGGGTGGTGGTGGATGCGGTGACGGGGGTGGTGGATGAGAGGGGGACGCGGCGGTTGCGGGAGAGACAGCGATCAGTTGCGAAAAAGCGCAAATCTGCCGCGACCCGACAAAGGACGCAGTAATGCCGTTCAGGTCTCCCCCGAGATGCGAAGTTGCCCCCTTTCAATGAGGCAGCTCCTATGAGCAACAACTAGAACAAGCAGAAGAGAACCATATCTTTATCTTTTGCTTCTCCGGGAGATCCAATTGTGATGAGCAACTGTTGCATATATCGGCCTGCCGCACGGGTGACGGTAGCCAATCAAGTTTATCCCGGCTCGTGAGAGCAGAAGGGGGATTCTGCTTGGGCTTCTTTGGCGCTCTCTTTGGACGAGGCGTGGGCGGCTCCCGGCGTGCCAAAAGCGCATCTTTACGGAGCCAGACGCAACGGCGAGTGCCGCACGCCGTAATCTACCTCGTGGATGACAAGATTTGGCTCCGCACGCGACCGGTGGATTTCAAATCTGGCGGGAAGGCGTATCACATTCCTGGTGTCGTATATCGGTTCTCCAAAGACCGGCAAGGACGCGAAGCCTTGCTTAAAATCTTGTTGAGCGATAGCGATCTATGGGCGCCCGGCGATGAAGCGACTCTGATCGACCGATTGGTTCGGCATGCGGACGAAATCACGAGAGCCAAATAGGGAGCGTCACGGGTGGGCTGGGTAGTTGACATCGACGAACACGGGCTGACGGTTGTTGAGCTTGCGGAAGCGGACGCTGATGTTCCACGCCATCACGGGGAGTTATGGATTGAAGGTAACGAGCTCAACCTCAGCTTTGATGCCATCGAGAACATAGATGCTTCGGGACGAACGCCGCTCAGGATCGACGCGCATGCAATCAGCTTCCCGGCCGACCTAAATGGAATCACGGCTGCCGAGGATATCCTCCTCACGCGCCAACGTTTGATGCAGAAGGGAAACGAGCACCTCTTGATGTCTTTTGCTGCAAAGGCCGACGATCGCTCGAAGATTCTAGCGATGTACGCCTGGATGCTCGAGCACCCAGCGATGAAGTAACCCTGCTTGCGATCGCTCTGCACCCGATCTGACCGTCGTCGGTACCCCCCTGGCCCGCGCTTGTGGCGCGGGCCAGCGCTTTGATTGATGCCGTCGCGCGCCGCCCACGGGTGCCGGTCTTAGCCGGGTGTCCGAAGTCCGCAAAACGGCTCAGGCTCAGGGGTGGCAAACTTGATATACACAGCTTTGATCGAAACAAACGCATGCATCCAACCCGCAGCACTCGAGGGTTTGAGGCCAGCCGGGCCGGTAGCAGATGTACCCCCTGGCTACACATGCGAACTGCAGCTCCTTGGGCTTGGACGAGTTACCACGGTCGCGACGGTCAGGAATGACAGTCGCGTTGGACACTGGTGGCGCGTGGTGCATACAGTTCAAACCGGTACAGGGCTGCTTCTGCTGTAGCGATACGGTTACTATCGGCCTCGACAGCCCGCAATCTTGCGTCGCGCACGGTGAGACCGACTGGGCTGCCGCTGCCGCGGGCACCAGCGCCAAGAGCAATGTGACGACAAGCTTCATTTCGCCCCCCTATGAATATCGCGCGCATCGAACAGCGCGATCCCATATTGCCACGATGCCAACCGTATGTCTCCTCAAAAAATATGGGACCCCGGTGAATGTCGATGGCTATTTTCATCGACGGGTCGAGCGTTTGGCGCACACACCGGACCAATCTCATCAGTCTCGCGGCCTGAGGCTGCTCCGGCTGACCACGCCCCGATCGCTGATGAAATCGGCTTCCCGGACCGCTTCGCGACCGACAACGAACGCGGACGCCGGCAATCGCCGCGACACGCGGGCCGCGATGCCGATTGCGGCCAGCGCGGCAGCCGGAGTCGTGGGATAGCAGGCGCAGCCTTGCTTCAAGCATAAACCGCAACGCTGGACCTCGAAGACATATGGGCAATCCAGACTGTCGATCGCGCATTGCTTCTCAGCTCACGATACCCTCATATATGTCAAGATTTTCTTCATTTCGGGCCGGTGACGCAGAACCTCGCGCAAGACATAAAGGGTATCGCGGGGACCATCAATGATTTCATCTGCGATCGTCGCGCTATTTCTCGGCGCCTTTTTCAGCAAGCGGTCGAGATAGGTAAGATCGGCATGGTCCGCGATGAAGATGTCGATCTTGTCCGGGAGCACCCTGGCGTAGCCGTATTTGAAGCGATGCGAATCGTCTCGCCTCCATGTTTGTACGATCAGGTAAGTATCGCTCTCCGGCACGCGATAAAACCGCAGGAACGTAACGTCACCGTCCTCGGGTGATCTCGCCTCATAGGTGTCGCCGGAGATCGTCACATCCTTCTTGAGACCCTCTCCTGAATAGGCGCCGTTGGAAATCGGACGAACTGGCTTCAGCTGGTGCGCAATGTCATAGTCGCTGTCGAAGCAACCGCCGAGGCCGAGCGGCAGGGCAAGAAGCGTCAGCAGCACGAACATCCGACGACAAAGTTGTTTAACTCGGGGCATTTTGGGGTTCTCGCGCGGTTGAACGGAGCAAGGCGCTCGTCGCTGAGGCAGCCGGCACGCTTCGCGCCGGCTGCCTCGAGACGCTTAGCTGCAAACCCAGCCGTAGTACGGCCAGTAGATCCAGTTGCAATGATAGTAGCCGTAGATATCCCACCATCCGGCGTGCGCGGCGGACGCCGCTCCGAGCAGAGACACGGCGGCCGCGGTGGCGATGACGAACTTGCGCATGTGAGTTCTCCTTGGTTGGCAGAGCAGTTGGGGACTGGGCGGCCGGCTCTGTTGCAGACGTCGGTCGCCGTGCACACGCAGCGGCGGTGCACCGCTGTTGCATCGTGATATGCTGCGGAGACTTGGAAAATAGCAGGCGTTAACCGAGCAGCAGCCTGAATGAACTTTTCTTTAACTCCGCTCTACTTGCGATCCTACGCAGGAAGTCTGGAATTTTACCGTTTTCTTGCCAATCTGGAAAAATGACGGTAAATTTCGGAAAAAATCCTGCGATCGGGGGCGTGGGCGATGCGGGTGATGGGATTTGAGCAGCCTGAGCTGGGCAGGCGCATCGACGAGGCCCGGAAGGCCCTTGGTCTGACGCTGGGCGAAGTGGCCGCAAAGACCGGCTACGACGAGCGTACGATCCGCAATGTCATCTCCGGCAAGGGCGCGCGTCCGCGAACCGTCCTCGACATCTGCGACTGCGTGAGGCTCAAGGACCAGGATTCGGATCAGGAGATCGAGGTCGCGAGCGAAGACCACGGCTCCTACACCCTGCCTCAATACAAGGAATATCTCGGAAATTATTTTTCCTACCGACGAAGCTTTTCATACAAGGGGAACATCATCCGGTCGGTCTTTTCCCTCGAGTGGAGTGACGAAAAGAAGTGCATGGTGTTCGCCGAGCATCAGAAATTCGCGTCACCCCAGGGCGACGTCGACTTCAGTCAGGATGGCGAAATTTATGTGAGCAACGCCATCGGCCTTCTGCACTTCGTCACCAGGCACGAGGGCGCGATCCGGCTCGTGACGCTCACGCGCTTGAGGAACGCGAGGACGATGCGCGGCGTCGTGCTGACCCAAGCTGCGCTTGACGACTTTTATCAACCCGCCACCTCCGCGATCCTGTTCGTGAAGCAGAGCGCTGCGACGCTCGAATCAATGGTTTCGGCCGTTGGACCGATCCCGACGACGGCTGCGGACTACGCCGACATCAATTCGCGCCTCACTGATATCGAACGCAAGATGTTCGCTATCGCAATACACCCGGATGCGCCCAACATTCGGGCAGGGTCCGGCTGAAATCGGACTGCTGCTGCTTCGTGTTCTACCGCGCGCTTGCTGTTTTCGGAAAAATAGCGGGAATTTCTGGAATTAATCTGCATTTTCAAGGAAGCATAGCTTGCAGAAGCCCAGCCGAAGCTTAATTCTTGGCCATCAAGAAGGGGCGGCCCCATGTTGGCAGGATTCGATATTGGGGAAGCGGCAATCGGCGGAGGGGTCGTCTTGCTGCAATCGATTCTCGACGACCAAGTCGCGAATCGTCGGAGTTCAGGATAACGATGGTCGTCTGATCCGTCTGATCAAGCAATGTAAGATTACTGTGCAATTATGTTTACTGCATGCCGGTCGAACGATAACACTTTTATCCTTTATCTGGACTCGGGACCTGTTTGATGGCGCGGATCAACTCAAGATGAAGCCCCAATACCGAGGAGCCGTGACGGCTTCATATTCTTCTTTCGTCGTCTTATGCGCTATGCTCCTTGGCAGCATCGCGGCGCATGGAGCCGTGGTGGAAAGGCGATTCGAGGAATGCCAGCCGCGACAAACCTGTCACCCTCAGCAACGCACGACGGAGGAGTGTTCAAATCAGCAAGTCTGCACACCTCGCGCGACCACTCGGCAGGAGTGCACCTATACGAATCAATGCCGTTCCGTGCCGTATGCCGTTCAGAACTGTCAGCCGGTGCGGCAATGTAACGGAAGGTTCTGCAACACATTCAATCAATGCCAGACATATACCCAGTACCGGCAGGTTTGCGAGCCGGTTCAGCGATGCGTTCCGATCACAACGTCTCAAAACGTATGCAACACGGTTCGCACCTGCCAGCCCAGAACAACCACGACCTCCGTTTGCGAGACTCGTCAAGAGTGCCGTTGGGTGACGAGACTGGTGGAGGTTCCTGACCCGCCGCGGCCGCCCGTGCCTTCCGTCCCCACGACCGCACCGGGCGTTCCGAATAAGAGCCCGGCGATACCTGCGGTCGCGGCTCCCACGCCTTCGCACCTGCCGTCGCCGCCCCCCGGAGTTTCGCCCAACGTGACGCTGGCGCCGTCGCCAACGCATCATCCGCCGCCGCGCCTGCCGTCGCCCGCGCTGCTGCCGGTCTCGCCGCCGAACCGAGGACCTGGTGCCGGCACGACGGTGGCGAATCCCGGGCCAACGCACCACAAAACGCCCGGGCTGCCGGGCATGGGCCCGCGTCCTCCGGGCGATCTGCCGCCGACGCCGCCTGCCGCGCGCCCGACGCTCGCTACGATGCGAGCAGGATTGCAGCCGGCCAATGCGGTCCCGCGGCAGCCCACGGCGCCGCCGTGGCGTCCTGTTTATCCGCCGCCGGCGCCCGGGGCGGCCAGGAGCCCGAACAAAATCTCCGCCAGTTGCAACCCGATTTTTTATGGGGGGCTGGGCCTCAATCCATCGAACGCGGGCGCGCCCACCGGCTGTCCGGGATGGAACAGCATGGGGAATGGAGACGTCGGCATCGGCACCACCGGCCCGATGCCGCTGGGCGTGCAGGGAACGCCCGATCTGGACGCCGCGCTCACGAGTCTGATCGCCGACTGGCTGTTGTCTTTTTCCGACGAGTCCTTTCTCGACGATGTCCGTTATCGAGAATCCAAGCCTGATGGCCCCAGCATGGAGCGGCCCTATGAGCCGGTCGTTTGGCAGGATCCGAGAATCGAGCAAGACCTCGCATGTGACGAGTGGCACTGTGAGCTGCCGGACTTTCCCGGAGCGGACCTGCCGACGCCGGGCGACCGGCTGAGAGATCTGAGGGGTCTCGCGCCCTGGCAAGGCCGCTATATTCCAGGCGACTGGACCTTGGATTGGGACGAATTGGAGTGAACCGGTGTGGAGGGTTCCGCAATGAAAACGGCGCTGAACAGCAAGCGACTTATGCCGCTTGCCGCGATTCTCGCGATGCTTTTTCTCGCACCCGGCGCCGCGAACGCGCAGACGCCGCAGCGGACATCCGCCACCTATGGGGACTGGACCCTATCCTGCGCGGTCGCCGCCAACGGCAGCAAATCCTGCGGATTGATCCATCTCGTCAAGCAGGGCAATGTCGCGGCGGCACAGATCTCGTTCGGACGATCGTCGAAGAGCGGGCACTTTACTGCGACTGTCCAGATCGCAGCGAACGTGTGGCTTGCGACGGGCTTGAAGATCGCATTTGCCGACGATACGCCGGCGCTCTCGGCTCCTTTCGAGTGGTGTCTCAGCGTCCGCTGCCTTGCCGAGTTCGACCTCGTCGAGGCCGATGTGAAGAGACTGCGGTCGCAAAAGGAGCCCGCCCGAGTCGTTTACAAGAACGCCTTGCAAACCGACATGACGCTGCCGATGACTTTCGTCGGCTTCGACGACGCCGTGAACGCGCTGGAGAAGCAATGAGCCGAATCCCTTCCGCGCGCCGGCCTCGTTTGCCGTGACCAGGATGACGCTACTCGAGCGCTGCGCCAAAGTTTTCGCCGTCCTTGCGCTGTCCCTCGCCATCTGGGCCGGGCAAGCTGGGATCGTTCTCGCCGCCGCGGCGACCCAGCAGGAGTGGGACGACTGCGCGAGCGGCGACGCTTCGCGCGCCATCGCGGCCTGCGGCCGCATCATCGACAATGCCGAGGAGCCGGCAACGAGCCGCGCCGACGCACTGATCTATCGCGGCGGCCTCTATGTTGCGCAGGGCGACCTCGACCGCGCCATCGTGGACTGCGGCGAGGCGATCAGGCTCGCGCCGCAGAACGTCACGGCGCATGCGAGCCGCGCGCTCGCCTATGCGCTCAAGGGCGACCGCGCGCGCGCGGTGACCGACTACGTGGCCGCCGAGCGGCTCGATCCGAAGGCGGTCGCCGAGATGGCGGCGGGGAGCCAGGAGTTTGCCGCGATCGCCGCAGCCGCGCGCGCCGACCCGCCGCCGGCAAGCGTGCCGCCGGTCGGGTCCGCGTCGCCCACGCTCTCCGACGTGCGCCGACGGGGAGTCCTGCGCTGCGGCGTGTCGATCGGAATACCCGGATTTTCAATCCCGGATCCGCAGGGCGCGTGGTCCGGCCTCGATGTCGACCTCTGCCGCGGCATCGCGGCCGCGATCTTCGACGATCCCGCCCGGGTCAAGTTCCTCGCGCTGCCAGCCGCGGAGCGCTTCACGGCGCTGCTCGCCGGCGACGTCGACCTCCTGGCGCGCAATACGGCGAGGAGCGCGGAGCGGGAGAAGCTCGGTGTGCGCTTCGGCGCGACGAATTTCTACGACGGCACCGCCTTCATGGTCCGCCGCGACCTGGCGCTCAAATCGCCCCTCGAGCTCGACGGCGCCGACGTATGCGTCCGCGCTGGAAATACGAGCGAGCAGGACGTCGTCCGCTATTTTCGCGCCCACAAGATGAAATTGGCTCGGCACCCGTTCGCCAGTGGGGAGGAGCAACTCAAAGCCTTTGAGGAGGGCCGCTGCAACGCAATCGCGACCGACCGCTCGGAGCTCTATCTCTTCCTCAGCAGGATGGCGGCACCAAACCAGTACGTCATCCTGCCCGGGCTGATCTCGGACGAACAGCTCGCGCCGGTCGTGCGCGCCGGCGACGACGAATGGCTCAAGCTCGTCACCTGGACGCACTACGCCATGGTCGCGGCCGAGGACCTGGGTGTGTCGCAGGCTGTCATCCGATCCGCACGGCAACTCGGGAACCCGGCGGTGGGCCGGCTGCTCGGCGATAACGGCCCGTATGGCGATGTTGCCGGCTTGGGCGCCGACTGGGCGGCGCGCGTCATCGTGCATGTCGGCAATTACGGCGAGGCCTTCGAGCGAAATCTCGGCGAGCGCTCGCCGTTCCGAATGGAGCGGGGGGCGAATGCGCTGGTGGCGAACGGCGGACAACAGCGCGCACCGGCACCATGACGAACGAAGCCGCAAGCAGGCGCCGACGCGCTGATCTTGTCGGGCGGCCAGTACGTCGCGCAGGACGACGGCGTCGACATCGGTCGGCGCGTGCCGATAAGAGTCCGCGTCGAGATCAAAGGCGACGAGATGACGATCGACCTGACCAACGTCGCCCGCCAGGTGCGCGGCTTCTACAACTCCGGCCCCTCGACCGCGTTCGGCTGCGCCCAGATGGCGTACAAGTGCGTCACCTCGCCGACCGACTATCCGATCAACGACGGCGCCTTCCGCAGCCTGAACGTCATTTCGCCCAAGGGCACGGTGGTGAGCGCGGTCCGCCCGGCGCCGATGCGGCTGTGGATGACCTATCCGATGACCGTGGTCGACACCGTGTTCAAGGCGCTCGCGCCCGCGATCCCCGACCGCGTCATCGCGGGCCACCACGCCGATCTCCTCACCTCGCCGTTCCACGGCATCAACCCGCGCACGCAGGAATTTTTCATCGCCAACTGGGGCCCGCTCGGCGGCGGCTGGGGCGCGAAGCGCTCAGAGGACGGCGTCTCCGCCACCGTGTGCATGAACGACGGCGACACCCACAACTCGCCGATCGAGCAGGCCGAGGCGAAATATCCCGTGCTGGTCGAGCACTATCGCCTCGCCCAGGATTCCGGCGGCGCCGGCCGCCACCGCGGCGGCCTCGGCATCGACCGCGTGGTGCGTGCGCGCTCGCCGATGACGGTCAACACGCAGGTGGATCGCGCGCACTGCAAGCCGTGGGGGTTGGAGGGCGGGCGCGAAGGGGCGGGCAACCAGGTGTCGGTGCGGCTTGGGGGCAAGTGGAAAGAGGATTTTCCCAACGCGAAGGTGCTGGTGGCGCAGCTCGGCGAAGGCGATGCCTACGGCATGCGCTCGGGCGGCGGCGGTGGGTACGGCGATCCGCGAGAGCGACCGGCGGCGGCCGTGGCGGAGGATGTGCGGCAGGGGTATGTGTCGACCGAGGCCGCCCGTAAGTTGTACGGTGTACGCGTCGATCCGGTCACGTTCGCCGTCGACGAGAGAGCGACGGCGCGGCTGCGCGCAGCGCCAAAGGGAAAGCCGCGCAAGATCACTGGACGCAGGCAGCGCGTCAAACGCTGAGGTGGGGGCATGACCCGGCCGACGGTCGAGGTGCTCGGAGTCTATCGCGTGCGCGCAACCGACGCGCTGATCCAGGACCGGATCCAATATTCGTATTCTCCGGATCAGGTCGACACGCCCGAGAAACGGTCGGCGGCCGAGCAGGAGTCACGGGAGCTCATCGAGTCGGTCGCCCTGATCGAGGCAATGGTGCGCAATCCCGACGAGCGTTTCAACATCGGCGATTTCACTCAGCGTCTTGATGGCGTGGCGCAAGACAACTGGCAGGCCGCGTATGCCGAAGCCTTCCTCTCGCCTGACGGAAAATCGCTGACCGACGTGGAGCCTTCCGGCTCGCCGGGCGGGGATTTTCGTATTGCCTTCTTCCTGCATGTCTGGGACGCCGCTAAGCCGTTGGTGACGAGCTACGGCGATATCAAGTGCCCGGCGGTCGGTGAAATGCCGGAACGCCTCGAACGGCTAGTTCCTTATGAGAACGTGAGTTGAGGTGACGATGCTGCGTCCTTTGGATCAATCCTGGCGCTGACCGCTGGCTTTCCGTTTTCGACTCGAAGGGTGTGTCCTGGCCGCAGCCATTCGCGGCTGATCGAGTGCCCGTGTAACGCAGCCCGATCGGATCAGGCGTGCCAATCGACCAGGCGCAGCCCGGGGACCCGTCCGAATTCATCCGTATTGTGCGTGACGAGCGTCAGGTTGCGAGCCTTGGCCTGTCCGGCGATCAGGACGTCGTAGGGGCCGATTGGAGTTCCTCGGGAGGCGAGCAGGGCGCGCACCTCGCCGGCGTGTCTCGCGTCCTCCTTGTCGAACTCGATGACGGTGAATTGGAGGGCATCGACCAAGGCCACATTCTGACTTGCCCGCCCACTTCTGAACGCGCCATAGAAAAGCTCATGCGCAACGATCGCGGAAATCGCGATGTCGGCAGGTCTTTCCCGTCGCGCACGCCGTGCGAGCTTCGATCTCGCATCGTTCAAAAGGCCGATGACCACGTTTGCGTCGAGCAGATAGCGCATCAGCGGAACAGCTTCCCGAGAGCGGGACGCTTCTGCTCCTCCTGACCCTCGCCGACAGCCTCAACGAAGTCGTCGTCCAGTTTGCCGGCGATGGAATCGAGCCAAGCCCAATCATCGGCCACTGGCTCGAGGATCACCGCGTTGGCGTGTCGCCGAATGCGCACTTCCTTTCCTGGGAGGCGGTAACTCTTCGGAAGCCGCACTGCCTGGGATCGACCCGACCAGAAGATCTTGGCCCGCTCCATTGAATGACCTCGCTGTCATATATCAAAAATATATAGCATTCGTCCGCGAGAGCGCAATGGCTTCCGAAGATGATCGCGTTTTGCAAGGTGATCTTTCCGATGACTTGGTCGACACCGTGTTCAAGGCGCTCGCGCCCGCCATCCCCGACCGCGTCATCGCGGGCCACCACGCGGATCTCCTGACCTCGCCGTTCCACGGCATCAACCCGCGCACCTCCGAGTTCTTCATCGCCAACTGGGGCCCGCTCGGCGGCGGCTGGGGCGCGAAGCGCTCAGAGGACGGCGTCTCCGCCACCGTGTGCATGAACGACGGCGACACCCACAACTCGCCGATCGAGCAGGCCGAGGCGAAGTATCCGGTGCTGGTCGAGCACTATCGCCTCGCCCAGGATTCCGGCGGCGCCGGCCGCCACCGCGGCGGCCTCGGCATCGACCGCGTCGTGCGCGCCCGCTCGCCGATGACGGTCAACACGCAGGTGGACCGCGCGCCCTGCAAGCCGTGGGGGCTGGAGGGCGGCCGGGAAGGGGCCGGCAACCAGGTCTCGGTCCGCATCGGCGGCAAGTGGAAAGAGGATTTTCCCAACGCCAAGGTGCTGGTGGCGCAGCTCGGCGCGGGCGATGCCTACGGCATGCGCTCGGGCGGCGGGGGAGGGTACGGCGATCCGCGGGAGCGGCCGGCGGCGGCGGTCGCGGAGGATGTGCGGCAGGGGTACGTGTCGGTGAAGGCGGCGAATGAGATGTATGGGGTGGTGGTGGAGGGGTGACGGGGGTGGTGGATGAGAAGGGGACGCGGAGGTTGCGGGAGAGACCTAGCAACGCAAAATCGATGCGGAAGAAGTCCTCGCAGACTGCGTCAGGCCGCAAATCTCGATGAAACGGTTGACGAGCCGCCGGTGCCCAGTGTATGGGCCGAGCTGCAGATCGCCAAGGCCACTCAATCCTTCAGAACACGTTACGTTTTCGATGACCGCCGCACGCGCTTTCTAACTGGTACTGCAGGGGCCTCCTCTTTCCAATTCAGTATATCATCGACCAAACGCGCAACCTTGGTCGGATCATTGTCGTATCTATAACTATGTATATGCCTCAGATAGATGTCTAGGTCATCCGGCGACGTCTTATCGATGTAAAATGGAAATACGCTATCGGTGTTCTCGGATATCTTCTCTCCGAACTTCGCTTTCCACTCCAGAGAAACAGAATTAGATCCAAGGCTATGTTGTGAAACAACAAAAATCAGGAGATCGCTATTTCTCAGACCTTGAGCCATTTGGTCCTGATGCCACTTGCCCGCTCGCATTTTCCATTGATCAAACCAGATATCGTGAATTATTGATTTTTCGCTCAGGCAGCGTTCAATTTCGTCGGCAATTCGCTCCACCGTTAGCGCGTCTTCCTGCGCATACGATATAAAAAGTTTAAGTTTTTCCGCTTCGATGACGTCATCCTCCTTGTCACTCCACACGGTTCCATCACCAATCTTTACTCTGCTATATTTAAATTTGAAATTTGTCAACTGTATAAGATGGTGAAGGCAAGGATGGATCAAATAAAATGTCTTTGGGTCCTGCGGTAGAATATGCTCAAATTCCCAATCGAACTGATAAGGTTTCTTGAACGTCTGTCGTCGAGTTGTACTCTCGCCAGTTCGCGCAACACACCCAAGCAGTCCTAAATTATACAGTAAGCAGAAGGGGTGCTGTGTTCCACGCCATGTAGGGTCGCACGTCACCTTAGTGGCGATACGAGCAATATTGGCCTGAGATAACACGGTCGAATTTATTTTAGATAACATATTATCTATATAAGACTCCGGATTTTGGCTATTAAAGAATAACCTCATCTCGTTCCTCAGGAAGTCTAAGGCCAGCTCCTCGGAGGAGACACGGTTGACGATTTCCGCAATTCTCTTTTGATGGACCCGTCTTTCGCGTTCGTCCGATATCGTATACTTTTCCGGCCTGCTATCGGAAATCTCGGCGCCCAGTGTCATCAACCATCTCGGGATGCCTATTGTATGTCGATAAATGTAATCGAATACGCCTTCGTGAACGCGTAAATATCCATTGTATATTGTCTTAAACCCGACAAAGGTCTCGATAGTCGAAATTTTATCGTAATATTTTATTGCCTTGGAAAAGATATCCTCAAGATCGCGCTTCGAGTATTCAAGTAGGAGAACAGAACCTCTAATATTGATTTTTTCCGGATCGACAAAACTCGCGTATGCTTCTTGCCGAATCGTAACATATACCTTGACGTGTCGGTTATGACGTGACAGTTCCCATGCAGCCTTTAATAATCCTCGTTGGGCGGCGCACCACTTAGCAAGGTCATTAGAGAAAAGCCTGTTTAGTGCCTGATCAAAGCTATCGATAAAAACAAAGCATCCGCTGCTCACATATTTGTTAAACAGAGCCCATACCATTCGCAGTCCTGAAGATCGGAATTTTTCCAAGTTGCGCCGGGATGTATTTAGCAGGTTGTCGAGTACGCTGGAAGGAGTCCGTTGAACTACGTGCATGCCTTGAAATGCGGCCTGCAATTCGTTCGCTACTTGTTGGGGAATGTCCGATTGCTTTATCTCGCTGAGAGCTGCATTTCGTTCTTGGGGAGTAATACGATGCGGAAAATTCAGAAGAGCGGAAATAGCGATAGCCAGTTTCCATAAGTCTTCCCAAAAAAGATCCTCGTCCATAAGTGCAAGTAGCTCTTGCGGCAAAGTCGCTGGAAGAGACACGTAGTCAGACGTCGCATCTCGCGGGATCAGGAGAATACTTTTATTTTCTTTCTCTATCAGCTTGCGTTTGTGACGCAAAAGAAGTGTCTTTCCCATGCCTTTTGACGCGACGATTATAAATTGATCATAAGAATGACCAGCGAGAAACCTCTTAATTCTCTGGTTCGAAACCAACAGTCCCTCTTCGTCGATGTCTTTCGCGAATTGCGCGTCCGTAATCCAATGAGACGCTCCTTCTGTCATTTCCTTCCCCTTCGCAATTATCTGTTGTGATGGCCGCCCTTGCCACTATTTTTCAGTGGAGACGCTCCTGAGTCAATCAGAAGATGTTGATTATCTGGCATCGGATCGCGGATCCGCCCGTGCGATCGACTCGGCGTCAGCAGTCGCGACAAGCACGGCCGCAACGTGACGCTGATAGCGAGGGTCGAACGGCAGGTTGTTGGACTTATGGTCAGATCATCGCGTCCTGTACGGCTAAGGGGCGGTCTCGTTCGGCCCCGATCGGCCTGAGGAGGAGGGCTGCGTGCCTCTCGGGGCATGCGGGGGTCGTGATTTGCGCCTTGCGCATAGTATTGAGTGGTGCAATCAATAGTCGAACCGAGGGCAGACGCGCCAAACCGCACCCCATGGCTACCGAGGCATGCTGATTGAGGGCACTAGGAGGACACGTGGACAGCCTCAGGATCACTGTCATTTGGTCGCCGGATGATCCTGTCGGTCTCCCGCTCGCCGACGTGATTGCACGGCACTTCGATAATGCTGAGGAGGCGCGCGCTTTCGGCGGGATCCGCATTCCAGTCTTCGTGCGCTATGCCGCGTTCTCGCCGGGTTCGGCCGCGCCCCGCCCAATCGATCTCGAGGCCGCCGAGCATAATCTGCTCGTTGCAGTAGGCACTCATTTTTTGGTCGAGCGCCTTGCCGACGATCAGGCTTGGGCGAATTGGTTCGATGATCTGGGAAAGGGCGTTAAGCGGCGCGGCAACGCCGACCGCTTCGTTTTGGTCTGTCTCGAATCGACGGTCCGCTCGCTGGCCGCCTTTCCCGGGATACAGTCGATCCGCACCGACGAATGGGACAGCGAGGCGGGCACGGATGCGTTCAATACCCGGCTCCTGCTTCTGCTCACCAATCGCTGCGGTGCGTTGTTGCTGGAAGCGGCCAAGCCACCGGACAAGCTCAGCCGGACACCGAAGCAGCGCCTGTTCATCAGCCACGCTAAGCTCGACGGCGCGGACGACGCGGTGCGCATCCGCCGCCGGCTCGACGAGACGGATTTCGGGATCGAACCCTTCGTCGACGCGAACGACCTCAATGCCGGCGAAGCCTTTACCGAAGAGCTCGAGGCTGAAATCGCCGACGCCACGCTGCTGGCGGTTCAGACCGATGCCTACAGCTCGCGGCCGTTCTGCCGCTGGGAGATTCTGCGGGCAAAGTTCCATCGTCGGCCGATCTACATCGTGCACCGGCTCAAGCAGGGGGAGACGAGGGTGTTTCCCTATGGGGGCAACGCGCCGTTGCTGGTCGTCAACGACCTCAGCAACGCCACCATTGACCGGATTCTCCTTGCGGCCATGACCATCGTGCTGCGCGGCATGGTCTGGGCCCGCCTCGCCGACGCGGCGATCGAGCGCAAAAAATTGACCGACAAGGTGGTCACCCTGGCGCGCACGCCGGAGCTGGTCGATCTGGCGCACATCAAAATGCGCAAGGCAAATCCGCTTCCGCAGCTCATTGTCTATCCGGACCCGGTACTGAGCGACGAAGAGCGCGAGCTCATTCCAGCGTTGGAGCTCGGCATTGAGGTAATGTCGCTCTCCGAGCTTGAGGCGCAGCCATGAGCACGGCCCGAACGGCGCTGGAGCGGGCACTCGCCGACCGGACCGTCGCCATCTCGGTATCGGATAGCCCGGACCTCGGCCGGCTCGGCCTGCTGGAGCGCGGCCTGCAGCAAACGGTTTCGGCCATCGTGACGCGGCTAGTCAGCCACGGCGCGCGGATCGCCTATGGCGGCAATCTCGATCGCAAGGGCTACACCTACCAGCTCTTCCCAGCCGTTGCGCAGGCCTATGCTACGGCGGCCGTGCGTGCGGCGCGCCCGCCGTTCGTGCATTACGTTGCGGCCTATCTGGCTCAGGAGCCGGAGCGGCTCGCCAGGCATCTGGCCGACGTCGGCAGTTTCGCCGAAGTTCGACTGGTCGATCGCAAAGGCGTGGTCACACGGATCGTCACCGCAAATGGCGCCCTGCGAACGTCGCATGCCGAACTGCGGAGCGGCGATCCGGCCAAGCTCGTCGCTTTCGTGACGGACTTGCCGCGCGCGAGCGGCGGCTCGCAGACCGACCTCGAGGCCCTGCGCAACGCCATGGAGGACGACGTCACCGCACGGATCATCATCGGTGGCCGGGTCGCCGGCTACGGCGGCGGCCGTCCTGGGATCCCGCACGAGGCTCTGCTGGCCCTGAAGAAGCATCATGCTTTGGTGGCGCTCGGCGGCTTCGGCGGGGCGACGCGCGACGTGGCGATCGCCTTGCATCTGCTGGATGCGAGCGACGCGCTGGATCACGAGGAGATCGGTTCGGGCTATCGCGAGACGCTGGACGACATCGCCGAATTCGCCGGCGGATACCGGGAGGCCGCGGAGGCCCGCGGCTGCTGGCTCGACCTGACTGCCGCAGCCGCAGCGGAAGATCCGGAAGAGGCCTCGCGCCGCGTGTTGCAGGTGATGGCTCGGTGGTCACCGCGTGGCCGACCCGAGGATCGGCCACGCGGCATCCGCTCGGCATAAACAATCGGGGCCGGCGGCGATCAGCTATCCCACATGCGGGCGCCAGGAATGAGACGACAGGCTCGGTGAGGACGGTGAGGATGGCAGATTCGGATTCAGACAAGCAGACGATTTATCGTGCCAAGCTCGGCATATACGTCGTGATCGGCTCCTCCATCGGAGTGGTGCTGCTGGGGCTCACGGTGATCATCGCCGCGGGCGCTAGAGGTGGGGCGGCCGACGTGCAAGCGACGGCCCAGACGATATTCACTGGGCTGCTGCCCTTGCTCGGAACCTGGGTTGGCACCGTCCTCGCGTTCTATTTTTCCAAGGAGAATTTCGAGTCGGCGAGCCGCAGCACCCTGGACGTGGTCCGCTCCGTCTCGGAACGGCTCAAGGTCATCCGCATTGCCGAGAAGATGATGCCTGCCAACTCCATCATCAAGGCGTTTCTCTCCGACAGCAATAAGCTTGACGACTTGACGCTGAAGGACGTCCAGGGCCTGTTCGATCATGTCGGCAGTAACGGGCAGAAGATCTCGCGGGTGCTGATCGTCAGGAAGGATGGCGTCTGTGTCGGCATCCTGCACCGCTCCGTATGGATGGAGATGCTGGTTCTCGGGGCGCAGCAGGCAACCCCGGTCATCATCCAGAGCGACGCGCTGGGCAAGGTTCTGGACCTTCCATACCAATCGAAGGTCGGCAGCAAGTTCCGAGAGTTCATTACCAAGACACTGGCCTATGTCGCGCAGAGCGGCACTCTTGCCGACGCCAAGAGCGCCATGGAGGCGATTTCCGGGTGCCAGGACGTGATCGTCACAGCCACCGGCAAGCCCGACGAGGCGATGCTCGGCTGGCTCTCGAACGTCGACATTGCGCGGCAGCTGCAGGCCTGAGGGGCGCACGGCGTTGCCGGCAAGCCGAACGAGTCCAACGGGGAGCACAATGTCCGCTCGTCAGCAGCGTTTGCTGCGGCGTCGGCGTAGGTGGCGGACATGCAGGTACAATCCGCTTCACCGTTCGAGGATACCGAATGGCAACATTGATCTGTAGGCGCGGGACCGCCATGCTTGTTTTTCCCACACCTAAACGGCGTGAATTCTGAGGTGCTTCACACCCAGCGACGGAATTTCGGTGGGCCGAGGCGGACTGGCCGAGGCAAGGTCGCCGGCGTGCAGGCGGCGCAAAGTTAGCTGTCAATCGGCGTCCAATTTTGACCCTCGATCGGCGTCCAATTTTGACCCCTTTGAGCCACGAGTCCGGACGGTAGCGCTCGCGCCGTCGGAGCCGGTCGGGGTAGCGGAGACGGCGCGAGCGCGGGTTGTGGGCTGATCGTCGGCCCGGCTCTTGAAGCGCCAGCTGTCGTTTCCGGTCTCGATGATGTCGCAGTGGTGGGTGAGCCGATCGAGCAGCGCGGTTGTCATCTTGGGATCGCTGAACACGCTCGGCCATTCGCCGAAGGCAAGGTTGGTGGTGACGACGATCGAGGTGCGCTCGTAGAGCCGGCTGACGAGGTGGAACAGGAGCTGGCCGCCGGACTGGGCGAACGGCAGATAGCCGAGCTCGTCGAGGATGACGAAGTCCAGGCGGGTGAGCTGATCGGCAAGCCGGCCCTGGCGGCCATTGCGGGCCTCGGTCTCGAGCCGATTGACGAGATCGACGACGTTGTAGAACCGGCCGCGGGCGCCGGATCGAATGCAGCTGCGCCCGATCGCGATGGCAAGATGAGTCTTGCCGGTGCCGGTGCCGCCGACCAGCACGACGTTGCGCTGCTGGGCGATGAAGCCGCCGCCGGCGAGATCGTGCACGAGCGTCTGGTTGATCGGCGTGCCCTCGAACCGGAAGTCGTCGAGGTCCTTGGCGAGCGGCAGCTTGGCGATCGTGAGCTGGTACTTGATCGAGCGCGTCTGCTTCTCGCTGATCTCGGCGCTGAGCAGATCGCCGACGATGCGCTGGGGCTCATGCTGGCGTTTGACGGCGGTGGCCATGATCTCGTCGAAGGCGGCCTTCATGCCGTAGAGCTTGAGCTCGCCCATGAGGTCGAAGAGCTGGGATCGTTCATCAGTTGGTCCTCCTGAGGTTGTCGTAGCGGGCACAATCGGCGATGGGCGCATGGCGCAGCGTCAGCGCGGCCGGGGTCATGATCGTGGCCGGCGGGCCGGGATCGCGCTCACGAGCCAGGATGTTGAGGACGACGTCGGCGGAGTGGACGCCATGGGCGGTCGCCTCGGCGCAAGCGGCCTCGACCGCCGGCAGCCCGTCGGTGAGCACCGCGGTGAGGATATCGACCATCTGCCGATTGCCGTCGTCGGCTAAGGCGAGCTTGCGCCGCACACGCTCCATCGCGGCCGGCAGCACCCAGTCCTTGAACGGCGCGCCGTTGCGCAGGGCGCCCGGCTTGCGGGCGAGCACCGGCACGTAGTGCCAAGGGTCATAGACCGTGTCGCCGCGGCCGAACGCGCGAGGATGCTCGGCGACGATCCTGCCGTCCTGGCGGATGACGGATACGATCCGCATAGGCCTGAACATCGACAGGCCGGCCGACCGCGCTGGCCGCCACCGAGTACTTGTTGTTGTCGAAGCGAACCAGGCAGGTCTTGGAGACCGAGGCCGGCACGGCGTGGAATCCGTCGAAGCGACCGGCGTAGGGAACGAGCTTCGGCCGCTCCGCCTCGAACGCCTCCCAGATCGTCTGCTCGCCCAGCTCGGGATGGTGATGCGCCTTGGCGTAGGCGATGCACTTGTCGGTGAGCCAGGCGTTCAGCTCGTCGTAGGTCTTGAACCGCAGCCGCGGCGTGAAGAAGCGCTCGCGCACGAGACCGACCTGGTTCTCGACCTGCCCCTTCTCCCAGCCGGAGGCCGGCGTGCAGGCGACTGGGTCGACCAGGTAATGGCTGCACATCTGCAGGAAGCGGCGATTGTAGAGCCGGTCCTTGCCGACGAAGACCGTCTCCACCGCCGTCTTCATGTTGTCGTAGATGCCGCGCCGGCAGGCGCCCCGGAACAGCGCGAACGCGCGATCGTGGGCGTCGAACACCATCTCCTGCGTCTCGCGCGGATAGGCGCGCACGAACAGCATGCGGCTGTGGCACAGCCGGACATGCGCGACCTTCACGGTCGTCGTCACGCCGCTCAGCAGGACGATCTCGTGGCTCCAGTCGAACTGATAGGCTTCCCCCGGCGCGAAGCTGAGCGGCACGTAGGCCGCCGCCGTCGTTTGTCCGCGCTCCTTGCTCCACCGCCTGGCGTAGCGCCACACCGCATCGTAGCCGCCGTCATAGCCCCGGCCGCGCAGCTCCTCGAAGAGCCGGATCAGCGTCAACTGCTCGCGGGCGGGCTTGGCCGCGTCGCTGGCCAGCAGGTCGTCGAGCTCCGCCGTCCATCGCCCGAGCTTCGGTCGCGGCTGGACCTCGCGCTCGTACTCGAATGACGTCTCGCCCGACCGCAACACCCGGCGGACCGTGTTGCGGGATATCCCGAGGTCCCGAGCAATCTCCCGGATCGTCTTGCCCTTGACGAAGTGCTCGCGCCGAATCCGCGCAATCGTCTCCACGACCAGCATCCCCTGACCACCCGCTTCGAATCAAAGCGGGAAGCCTGCGACGGCTACACTTCAGGGGGTCAATTTTGGACGCCGATCCCCCGGCTCAGGGGGTCAATTTTCCACGCCGAATAACAAAGTTAGCGGCATGTCTGCACCATATGTTTCGACGTGCTTAAGTTCGATACGTCAGGTTCCGGAAGGCGGCCGGCGACATCGATCGGCGCCAACAACACACTACGATGCGCACGAGCGGTCGAACAGATCATCTTTCCGCATCGCGCAGGCGCGCAGCTGGTAAAGCTCGGACATCTGGCTTAGAAATTGCGCTTGTCCGCCGTAACTCGGATGGCGGACGCGCACCGTAAGAGCCGGCGCCATCCGCGCCGAACTGCGCGCCGCATCGGCGCCCAGAGCCACGACCACCTCCGGGCGGACCAACGACATCAGTTCCGAGAGCATTTCCTCGCCGGCCGCGCGCTCACGCGCGCGGTGCGATCGGTTCGTGAACGGGCGCTCCGGCTCGTGCGGATGAAGCGGGAACACGTTCCAGAGGAAGACTGGAACGTCGATGCGCTCCAGCACCCGCCAAGCGATCTCCGCCGTACGCTCCTTGACCGGTTGCCCCTTGGTGTAGCGGTCGGTTGCGACGCCCCAACGCGCGGCATGAACAGAGACATGCATGTCATCGGTCAACGCGAGCCCCGTGCGGCGGCCGCCGCGATAACCGAGATCGCGACCTATCCACAAGGAATGCACTCCTCTCGCAGCGGCGGCCTCGAGTATGTCGCGCAAGGATTTCGACCGTTTCACGGGGGCGGCTGGCTTGTCGTGTACCGCGCAAACGTCCGAATAGGGATTGAAGACGTCGGCGAACGAAGCGCTCTGAATCCCGGCCACGAACTCGCTTGCTGCGCTCATCTGGATCCTCCGAGCGAACGAAATTCGAGCCGCCGCCGCAACCGACTGCCAGAAACGATCCCACCATTTTCCGCACGCAGCCGACGGAAGACATCGTACCCTTGCAGGATAGCATCTTCCCAGAGCCTCAAAGGGCATGCATCTACCTCGTAGCCCTCAACGAACTGGCGGACGGTCTTAAGGAGATCGAATGACAGCGATTTCTGTCCCATGAAGAAATCGAGCTGTTTCGCGTGGGAGAACACGTATGCTGATAGGCCTTCCTCTACCACAATAGCCCTACCGCTGTCCTGGGTCTCGTCGACATGGAGATCGCTCTTGCGTTTGCGCTTAATCAGCGCACGGAAGGTCGGTGACCAGTGCAGGATCGAGGCATGGGCGAAGTGAAAGACATCGTGGAAACGGTAACCATCTCTGTCGGCGATGTTGTCGGTGAGAGGATCGCCGATCACGACCCCGTTCATCTCAAGGATGCTTCGACCGCCACTGCGCTCACGGATCACGATCTCGAAATGGTCGGGCAGACGCTCATCCTCGCCGAAATCTTGGTCGAACGTCGGAAGCTCGGAAGCCACGGGATCGAGAAAGCGGCCGCGCACCTTCCTGACGTTCGAATCTGCGATCTCCGCGAAAGATACCTCAGCGGCCCTGAGGGACTTGAGAAACGAGTCGGCAAAAGCCGTTATCTTCTGTGCGACGTTTCTTGAATCGTTCGCAACGTTCAGGAGGTCCGCGGCGGCAGCACCGAGGCGGAGCAGTACATCGTCAAGAACTCCTGCATTAGGCGGAGCCGAGACCTGCGAGACCGCGCCGGCCGGAACATCGCTCGCTGCGATAATCCTGGCGTAATCTTGCTGCGAAGTGGCGGAAACTAGCACCGAGTCCAGACCGATGCCGAACCGCCGGCAGAGCGCCGCAAGATACCAGAGCGCGTCGCCGAACTCCTCCTCGACCGCCCGACGATAGCCGACGAAAGCGCTTCCTTCCCGTCGGTGCTTCTTCGCCGCCGCCATGACGCCGCCCACCTCTCCGAAGAGTCCTAGCAACACAGGGGCGATCTCGTTCGGACCGAACCGGTCGGTTTCTCGAGTCAGCCGGTCGTAGTCACCAATGAAGAATGTTGGGGGCGGGGTCTTCATGCCGTCCGATCCCAGTCGAGAGGCTCTCCCACATATCCCTCATGCGCGAGCGGTACGAGCCATTCCAGAAATTCCTTGACCAACGCGTCGGAAAACTTGCTCCGGTGATTACGGCCTGCGAGTACGATGTCCTCGCCGTGATAATCGCGAAAACGCGCAGGGATCTGAGGGCCAGAGCCGCCCCAGTATGTGAAGGTCCGGGAGATCAGGACGCGGTTCACGCTCGTGTCCGTCCCGACATTGCGCGGATTGGGCCGTCCGTCGGGTAGAGAGTGGTGTGAATTCAATTGTAGCCACCCGGAGCCCAGGGCCTTCCGGTGATAAATGTTATCCCCGAAAGCCTGCTTCTTGCTTCCCTGGAGGTCCGGACGCTTTTGGAAGAACCGCTCGTCAGACCAATACTGGTCAAACGTCAGCGCCTCCTCTACTTTCATTGCGAAGACTGTGAAGCCTGCCCGATTCCGGACCGCGCTGCCCGTACCGACGATCCAGTCCCCGAGCGCCGCAGCCTTCCTGATCCTCGGTTTGCAGGTCGCGAGCGTACAGACGCCGTGGAACGGATTCGGAGCGAAACCGAAGTCCCGTGCGACGACATAGGAGTAGATTTTCGGCTGGGCTTCCATCAGCAATTGGCCCTCGCGATATCGCGCGGTGGGAGGGACTGCCCGTCGGGCTTCTCCCAATCGGTGCGCTTGCCGTCGATGGCATCCATGATTTTTTCGGCGTTCCAAGGGACCACCGTATCGGCATATTTCTTCAGGGCTTCCGGGACCTCGCACTCCTTGTGACCGTGCGCCCAAATGCCGACGATCCGCTTCCCCTGCTTTTCCGCATATTCGATCTCCCAATCCACCCACTCGCTGTCCTTGGTGTGCGGCGTGATGTAGGTAATGAACGTGCCGGCCCAGTTGATGCGCGGGGCGAGGATCTTGAATTTGATGTAGTCCGGCGAGTTGGCCTCGTTAGGTTTGTCCTCATTGATCGAACCGTCCCGGATTGTCATGCCCCTCTTTCCAAGCAAGTCGCGCAGCTTGCCCAGGCCTTCATCGTCCTCGTGGACGTGACTGATGAACACGTTCCTGATTGTATCGTTGGCCATCGTCGGCCCCTGGGCGCACGGGACAGGGTACAAGAGGGCGCCAAAATGCCCTTTCGGTGTAGAAGCCCCATGGTAGACGATTCGAAACCTGAAATCGACCATCTAGCAGTCGGCTATGGATTGGTTCGGTAGGGATGCGGCGGTCTGCTCGAGTGTTCATCTGTGATCAGCGCAAGTCCGCCTAGCTCCTTTGAGACGTCGATGTCGCAAAGCTCGAGGCCTTTGCTTGGCGACTTGGGGCGATTGGCTATGATTCGAGCAGCAGCTATAAATCGCGCCGGATCATGGGGGTAAGTGGTCGGAGCGGGGAGATTTGAACTCGCGACCCCCAGGCCTGCAGCTGGTACGCTGGGGGAAATCGAAGTCCCCGGCCCTCATCCGAGACCCAGGTTCCTGCCGACCGTGGCAGCCCATAGAACACCGACCGATCGGCGCATTGCGGTAGACCGCGAGTTCCCGCGCCTGATCGAGGATCGCGCCCGCCAGCATGGTTTCGGCGGGCTGCTCTGCGGCCATAAAATTGGGCTTATTTCGCCGCCTGCAGCCCGACGGGCCACGCATTGCTGACCGCCCGCGTCTGGGACAGTGCGAGGGGCTGTGAGATCGCAAGCCCCGCCGCCATGCAAGCTGGGTGCATCATTCCGTTGCCGTTCGCCCGGACGATTTGCGGCTCGTTGGACAAGACCGCTCAAGTCTGGGATGCTCCGAGGGACCGTGAGATCGACTCTGCGCAACCATGAGGATGAGTTGCGCTGCGGTGCTTTCGGCCCGGACGGATCGCGTACCGTGACGTGCTGGTCTGGATGTACCCACCGCAGGCCATGTCTTGAATAATCCCTGGGCCGAGGTAGACATTTGGTCCACGGACGTCTCGCGCTTGTCATTTGCCAGGGGAGGCCTGTCTTGCCAGCGACAATCATTGCGGGTGAAGCTCGTGAGAGCGCCCTAGCTAGCCTAAAGGGATGGCAAGAACTTCCGGATCGAGATGCGATAAGAAAGGAGTTCATATTCAACGACTTCGGCGAAGCCTTCGGCTTTATGACTCGAATTGCTTTGGTGGCGGAGAAATTGGGCCACCATCCGGAATGGTTGAATGTATACAACAAGATAAAAGTCACGCTGACGACCCACGACGCTGGTGGCTTGACTTCCCTCGACTTCAAACTCGCCGAGGCTATGGATAGCATCGAAGCGGAGACGTCATTTAGGCCCCGAAGCTGAACGGGAACCTTCGAGTATATTCTCACTACAGTTGCATGAGACATTTTTGCCTGATAATCTTGAAGCTTCCTTCGCCAATGGGGCTCCAATGTCGGCGTGTGATGTTTTCATCAGCTATCGGCGGCTCGATAGTGCCATCTTCTCTCAGTGGCTCGCGGCGCAATTGCGGAGCGCCTACGGCCATGACTGCGTGTTCATTGATACCGAGAATGTAAGAGCCGCCGAGGTTTGGCCATCCCGCATCGAAGGCGCTCAGCGCCAAGCCAAGGTCGTAATAGTCGTAATCGGCAAGAGTTGGCTATCCATTTCCGATGAAGTTGGTCGGCGTCGTATAGATCAGACGGATGACTGGGTCCGGAGAGAAATCGATGCCAGTCTTCAGCAAAACAAAACCATTGTGCCGTTGCTAATCGATGGCGCTCAACTTCCACCGCGGGACGCTTTGCCGGACTCCATCCGGAGTTTCGTTGACTTGCAGGCGCGCTCGGTAAACATAACTAGCGTTGCCAATGATCTCGCTGATCTAGTCAAAGAAGTTGGGAATTTGATAGGCAAGGCACCTATTTTAGTGAAAGTAAACTATCCATTTCCTCTGCTGAAAATCCAGCCTTTAGACGAAGAGAATCTTGGACGGTTGGCAACTCGCCTAGCCGCGTGGCGCGTCGTGAGCCGAGCACGCGACGACGGAGAGCGGGTCGAACTCATGAGGACGTTCGATTTTGAAAGCTTTGATGATGCCATTCACTTTATGAGCACTGCCTCGCGGTTCATTGACCGCATCGACCATCACCCTGAATGGACGAACATCTGGCGTACCCTGATCGTGTATCTGACTACCTGGGACATCGGTCACAAGCCGTCCATGCTAGACGTCGATGTGGCCGCGTACTTGGATGAATTATACGAAAACAACTACAGGCGAAGAATTAGTAAACGCGATGTCGGCGCAAACTCCGCCTGATGTTCGGTCGTGAGCGCACCGGTCAATCGTGCACTTCATCCCTGGTCAACAGAATGGGAATCGGGGCGCCGCCTGTAGATAGCCCCGATGGCAGATTCCCCTCCTCACCCCAACCCCAAATCCTCCGCCACCTGCGGCAGCCCATAGAACGGCGACCCGATCGCCGCGTTGCGCAAGGCCGCGAGCTCGTGCGCCCGCGCCTTGTCGAGGGTCGCGATCGCCAGCACGGTTTCGGCGGCGGTGCGGCCGAGGTCGGCCGGGGTCGGATATGGCGCGTAGCGTGAGCGCTCCGGCGCGCCCGGCGGGCCCACGCTCGAGCAGCCGCGCGATCGCGGCCTGCAGCGCCTCGGCGTCGAACCGGCTCGTCTGCCACTCGAGCCTCCGCGCCCTCGTTGCGCGCGGCGGCCTCCATCACCTTGCCGGCATGCGTCCGGCTTGGGTGATCAGGTAGGCGAGCGCGCGCGCCTTGCGCTCCCCGCGCGAGCGCTCCAGCGCCGCCTCCAAGAGGATCGCCTCGGCCTGCGCGGAGAGCGAGCGTCCGCTGCGCTGCGCCTCGCGCTCGATGGCGCCGCGCACCTTCGGGCTCACCCGCACCAGCATCGCTGCATCTCGCACCTCGAGCCGATCAGGCCTGCCAATCAACCAGGCGCAGCCCGGGGACCCGCCCGAATTCGTTCGCATTGTGCGTGACGAGCGTCAGGTTGCGCGCCTTGGCCTGTCCGGCGATCAGGACATCGTAGGGACCGATCGGCGTTCCTCTGGAGGCGAGCAGGGCGCGCACCTCGCCGGCGTGTCGCGCGTCCTCCTTATCGAACTCGATGACGGTGAATTGGAGGCCATCGACCAACGCCACGTTCTGGCTCGCCCGCGCACTCTTGAACGCGCCATAGAAAAGCTCATGCGCGACCATCGCGGAAATCGAGATATCGGCAGGTCTTTCCCGTCGCGCGCGCCGCGCGAGCTTCGATCTCGCATCGTTCAGCAGACCGATGACCACGTTCGCATCAAGCAGATAGCGCATCAGCGGAACAGCTTGTGGAGAGCGGGACGCTTCTGCTCGTCCGGACTCTCGGCGACAGCTTCGATGAAGTCCTGGTCCAGTTTGCCGGCGATGGAATCGAGCCAAGACCAATCATCGGCGACCGGCTCGAGGATCACCGCATTGGCGTGTCGGCGAATGCGCACTTCCTTTCCCGGAAGCCGGTAATTCTTCGGAAGCCGCACCGCCTGGGATCGGCCCGACCAGAAGATCTTTGCCCGCTCCATGGGGCCACCTCATGTCAGATATCATTGATATATAGCATTGAGGCGCGACAGCCGCAACGGCTTTGGCCCTCACCCCAACCCCAGATCCTCCGCCACCTGCGGCACCCCATAGAACGGCGACCCGATCGGCGCATTGCGCAAGGCCGCGAGCTCGTGCGCGCGCGCCTCGTCCAGGGTCGCGATCGCCAGCACGGTTTCGGCGGCAGTGCGGCCGAGGTCGGCCGGCGTCGGATATGGCGCGTAGCGCGACCGCTCGGCCGCGCCCGGCGGTCCCATCCGCTCGAGCAGGCGCGCGATCGCGGCCTGCAGCGCCTCGAGGTCGAACCGGCTCGCCTGCCAGTCGAGCCTCCGCGCCCTCGTCGCGCGCGGCGGCCTCCATCACCTTGCCGGCATGCGTCCGGCCTGGGTGATCAGGTAGGCGAGGGCGCGCGCCTTGCGCTCGCCGCGCGAGCGCTCCAGCGCCGCCTCGAGCAGGATCGCCTCGGCCTGCGCCGAGAGCGAGCGGGAGCTGCGCTGCGCCTCGCGCTCGATGGCGCCGCGCACCTTCGGGCTCACCCGCACCGGCATCGCCACCTTGCCGCTGGCTTTCCGTCGAGCACTTGGCGCATCAGCGGAACTGCTTCTGGAGAGCGGCACGCTTCTGATCGTTCGGACACTCGCCGACGGCTTCGACGAAGTCCTGGTCCAGCTCGCCGTCGATGGAATCGAGCCATGCCCAATCTTGGGCGACCGGCTCGAGGATCACCGCATTGGCGTGTCGGCGAATGCGCACTTCCTTTCCTGGAAAGCGGTAATTCTTCGGAAGCCGCACCGCCTGGGACCGGCCCAACCAGAAAATCTTTGCCCGCTCCATGGGACGATCCTTATGTTGCTTGCAGTGTCACCCACCTTCCGGCGGCCAAGGCCGTCGTGCCCCGTGACGCACGTGCAGAATCTCCACCCACTCCGTCTCCACGCTGAAGAAGATTTTGTACCCGTATCGTCCAACGACTTTGATACGGACGCTTGGATCAGAACTGCGCCGGGCACTGAGCGGATGCGCCGCGATGTCTTCGATTGCCGCGTGTATGGCGTCAATGACGTTCCGCGCGCCGTTCGGACTGCGCGCGTCGAGGTAGCGAAAAATCCGGTCGAGATCGGAGAGCGCCAGTTCGCGATAGCGAACCTTCATGCAACGCCGTACCGCCTCCAAAAAGCTGCGACAACGTCATCCGATGCAAGTCCGCTGCGGCGGGCTGCATCGATCGCGGCCATCTCATCGGCACTCAGTGTATAGACCCCCGTTCGGCGGGCCTCGATCTCGCGCGCCAGCGCCGCCAGCTCTTCCTGATCCTCTTCGGGCCAGGACTCCACGTGCCGAAGAATCTCTTTGGCGTTGGGACTCATGGAAACAGTATAGCATGACGACGCCCTCGCGCCACCACGAATGGTCCCGTGCGCTGCGTTCCACCTCGCGCCCGATGGCACCGTCGCGCGATGGACCGCGCAGCTCCGGGTTCGTGCGACCGTTTTCGCGCGGCGCTCACGCCACCCGCGTTGTTCACCCCAACCCCAGATCCTCCGCCACCTGCGGCAACCCGTAGAACGGCGACCCGATCGGCGCGTTGCGCAGGGCCGCGAGCTCGTGCGCCCGCGCCTTGTCGAGGGTCGCGATCGCCAGCACGGTTTCGGCGGCGGTGCGGCCGAGGTCGGCCGGCGTCGGATATGGCGCGTAGCGTGACCGCTCGGCCGCGCCCTGCGGTCCCATGCGCTCGAGCAGGCGCGCGATCGCGGCCTGCAGCGCCTCGCAGTCGAACCGGCTCGTCTGCCAGTCGAACGCCGCGCCCTCGTTGCGCGCGGCGGCCTCCATCACCTTGCCGGCCTGGGTGATCAGGTAGGCGAGCGCGCGCGACTTGCGCTCGCCGCGCGAGCGCTCCAGCGCCGCGTCGAGCAGGATCGCCTCGGCCTGCGCCGAGAGCGAGCGGGAGCTGCGCTGCGCCTCGCGCTCGATCGCGCCGCGCACCTTCGGGCTCACCCGCACCAGCATCGCGACCTTGCCGCTCGCCTTGCGTCCCGCGCCCGCCCGCCGTCCGCCCCGTGCCATGCCGTCCCCTTTGATTTCAGATACACTATCGAAACGGATACGCATCATTCGTGTTGCACGCGGCCGCAGCATAGGTCACCACTGGGGCCGGCGCAAGCGCACGCTGGGCTGCGCCGGACGAGGACCCGATCTGAATTCCGATCTGAATGGAGGCCGCAATGGCAGGCACACGCGACGTGATCACCGCCGACCCTTCCGCCGACCCGCTGCCGCCGGCGAGTCTCGCGAACGGCGAGGATGCGGCGGCCTATCAGCAGCTCGCCGCCCGCATCAGGGCGGCGATCGCGCCGGCCAATGTGATCGAGGAGATCAGCGCGCGCGACGTCGCCGACCTGACCTGGGACGTGGTGCGGCTGCGCCGCATCAAGGCGGGCATGTTCACGGTCGGGGCGAGCGACGGGATGGCGCAAATCCTGCGCGGGATGGAGTATGCGGTCAAGGCGGACATCAAGGCGCGCGACTGGGCGGCGCGCAAGCCGGCGGCGCTCGCGGAGGTGAATGCCCAGCTCTCCGCCGCCGGGCTCGACATCAGCGACGTCGCCACCAGCACGTTCGCGGCCCGCATCGATCAGTTCGACCGCATCGAGCGCATGCTCGCCGCGGCCGAGCTTCGCCGCGCCGCCGCCCTCCATGCGATCGACAACCGCCGCGCGGCGGAACGGGCGCGCGCCGCCGCCGAGGCGGCCGAGCGGGCCGCCCTGGCGCCGGTCGAGGACGGGCAGTTGACCCTGGTGCCCGCCGCGGGGAACGAGCCGGCATGACCAGCGCGAGGGGATATGAGGTGAGCACCGAGGTCGGGCTCCCTCCCGCGCTCGTGCCGCTCTCTCCCGCTCGCCCGCTTGCGGGGGAGGGTGGGGGGCGCGGGCATCGTGCTCACCTCACCGGCGATCGCGGCGGGCTCGATGCCCATTCGCCCGCAACGCCATGCGTCAATGAAAAAGTGCACGCCGCCAACCGCGCCAATGCGGCGCGCAGCACCGGGCCGCGCACGGCCGCCGGCAAGCGCAAGAGCGCGCGCAACGCGCTGCGCCACGGGCTCAACCAGCCGGTGCTCGCCGATCCGGCGCTCGCGGCGCAAGCGGCCGCCCTGGCGCGACGGATCGCCGGGGAGGATGCGGGCGAGCCGCGCCGCGCCGCCGCGCTGCGCATCGCCGAGGCGCAGGTCGATATCGCCCGCATCCGCCGCGTGCGCGCGCAGATCATGGCCGAAGGGCTCGCGGCCGCCGGCGACATCACGGCGCGGCTGATGCGGCTCGAGCGCTACGAGCGCCGCGCGCTGTCGCGGCGAAAGTCGGCCATCCGGGCGTTCGATGCCGCGCGGGTCCCGGCCGCGCCGCGGCCATGCCGCGACCCTTGGGGCGAGGTCGCCGCCGCCGCAAGGCTGCGGGGCGTTTGGCGAAACAAACCCGATGTCGGCGAAAGACGCGGCGAAAGACGCGACGAAAGACGCGACCCTTGGGCCGCGGTCGCCGCCGCCGCGCGGCTGGGCGGACTTTGGCGGAGCAAACCCGATTTCGGCCGCGCACGCCATCAACGCGCTGCTGCCGCCGCCCGCCGCTGCGCGCCGGTCCGCCGAAGCCGAACGCGCGAAGGCGCAGTCCGGCGGAACGAACCCGCGCTCGCCCGTGCGCCGTGGCAAGCCGCCTCAACCGGCCCTCGTCGCGCCGGCCTTGCCGAAATGCGCGAGCAGCTCCTGCAGCAGCGGCGCGAGCCGCTCCAGCTCGGCGCGGTGGGCGGCCGACAGCCGGGCGAGCAGCCGTTCGGCCCGGGGCGTGAGCCGCAGCATCACCTGGCGGCGGTCGCGCAAGCCCGCCCGCCGCCGCACCAGCGACTTCGCCAGCAGCCGGTCGGCGAGGCCGACCGCGCTGTGGTGCTTGATGCCGAGCCGGCCGGCGAGCTCGCCGACCGTCAGCGGCTGCGCGGCGCCCGATCCCTTGATCGCCAGCAGCGCCTGATGCTGCTGCGCCGTGAGGCCGGCGCGCTCGGCGGCCTCCTCGCTGAACATCAGGAATTGCCGCAGCAGGTAGCGGAACTCGGCAAGCCGCCGGTAATCGGCCGGCCGCAGCCGGCCAGCTCGAGCCTTGCGTGCCATGCGGAACTCCCCTCCAGAGTCATGCAAACGAGGTCTTCAAATCATATCGCAGTGCGATATAAAGCGCCGGCTCTCTCCCGACACGGATTTTTTGCATGACCAGCGATGCTTCTCCTGCGCGCGGTGCGCGGGGCCAGTCGAATTCCGCCGCGCTCGCCGGACTTGGCGCCGGACTTGGCTCCAAACTTGGCTCCGGACACGGCGCCGAGCCGCACGGCGGCGATCGTTTGCGCGATTTCAGCACCGACCCGCGCGTCCTTCTGCTGGTCGGAATGGCCGTCGTGGTGGGCACCGCCGGCGCCGCCGCCGCCTGGCTTTTGTCGCGCATGATCGCGCTCGCCACCAACATCGCATATTACAGCGAGTTCTCTGCCGCCTCGACGCGGATCCCGGACCATCTCGGCCCGCTGTCGGTGCTCATCCCGGTGGTGGGCTGCCTGATCATCGGCCTGATGGCGCGCTTCGGCTCGGAGAAGATCCGCGGTCACGGCATTCCCGAGGCGATGGAGGCGATCCTGATCGGGAAGAGCCGCATCCAGCCGCGCGTCGCCCTGCTCAAGCCGCTGTCGTCGGCGATCTCGATCGGCACCGGCGGCCCGTTCGGCGCGGAAGGTCCGATCATCATGACGGGCGGCGCCTTCGGCTCGCTGTTCGCGCAGTTCTTCCAGCTCTCCAACGCCGAGCGCAAGACGCTGCTGGTGGCCGGCGCCGCCGCCGGCATGAGCGCGACCTTCGGCACGCCGGTCGCCGCCATGCTGCTCGCGGTCGAGCTCCTGCTGTTCGAGTGGAAGCCGCGCAGCTTCGTGCCGGTCGCGATCGCGTCCATCATCGCCGCCGCCTGGCGGCCCTATCTGCTCGGCGGCGGCGTCCTGTTTCCGATGCCCGACACCGCGACGCTCGGACCGCTCGGGCTCGTGTTCGCGGCCTGCGTCGGCATCGCGGGCGGCCTCTTCTCCGGCATGCTGACGCAGATGGTCTACGCCGCCGAGGATCTGTTCGCGCGCCTGCCCATCCATTGGATGTGGTGGCCGGCGATCGGCGGCCTCGTCATCGGCCTCGGCGGGCTGATCGAGCCGCACGCGCTCGGCGTCGGCTACGACAACATCGCGGCGCTGCTGCGCGGCGACATGGGCAACGGTGCCGTCATCCGGCTCATGCTCGTCAAGGCGATCATCTGGTCGATCGCGCTCGGCTCCGGCACCTCGGGCGGCGTGCTGGCGCCGCTCCTGATCATGGGCGGCACCCTCGGCGCCCTGTTCGGCGTCGTGCTCCCCGTCGGCCACCCCAACGACTGGGCGCTGGTCGGAATGGCCGCGATCATGGGCGGCACCATGCGCTCGCCGCTCACCGCGATCGTGTTCGCGCTCGAGCTCACCCACAACGTGGGCGGCCTCCTGCCCGTGACGGTCGGCTGCATCTTCGCCCATGCGACCACGGTGCTGCTGCTGCGCCGCTCGATCCTCACCGAGAAGGTGGCGCGCCGCGGCCACCACGTGACGCGCGAATACGCGATCGATCCGTTCGAGACCACGCGCGTCCTCGACATCATGGCGACGCCCGTCGAGACGCTGCCGGCCGAGATGCCGATCGCCGAGGTGATCGCCTTCTTTTCCGCGCCGACGGCGCCGCGCCGGCACAAGAGCTATCCGGTGGTCGACGAGAGCGGCACCCTCGTCGGCATGGTGTCGCGCTCCGACGTGCTGCGCTGGACCATGGAGGGATGGCCGACCGGCCAGTGCCTGCGCGACGTGGTGGCCGAGCAGGACCTCACCATCGGCTACGAGGACGAGCTCGCCGGCCATCTCGCCGACCGCATGGCCCTGACCGACGCCGGGCGCGTTCCGATCCTGCGCCGCGCCGACCGCGCGCTGGTCGGCCTCGTCGCCCGGCGCGACCTCCTGCGCATCCGTTCGCACGCGCGGCGCCACGAGAACGAGCGCGAGGCGCTGCTCGGCTTCCGCATGGCGAAGTCCTAGGTGAGCGAAGCCAACTCCTCGTCGTCATGCCCGGGCTTGTCCCGGGCATCCACGTCTTTTCTGCACGCGATGAAGACGTGGATGGCCGGGACAAGCCCGGCCATGACGTCGTAAACTACGCACTCCGTCAATGACGATCGGTCTTGGAGAAACGCGCAACATGCTGACCCTCTATTATTCCCCCGGCGCCTGCTCGATGGCGGCGCATATCGTGCTCGAGGAGAGCGGCGAGAAATACACGCCGCAGCGCGTCGACCTCGCCAAGGGCGAGCAGAGGACCGAGGCCTATCTCAAGATCCATCCGCTCGGGCGCGTGCCCGCGCTGCGCCTCGACAACGGCGAGCCGCTCGCCGAGAACACCGCGATCCTGCCCTATCTCGGCAAGCGCTTCGGCCTGTGGCCGACCGACGCGATAGCGGAGGCCAAGGCGCTTTCGCTGATCGGATTCTTCGCCGTGAACGTGCATCCGGCCTACGCCCATACGCGCCGGCCCGAGCGCTACACTGCCGATACGTCCGCCTTCCCCGGCCTCAAGGACATGGGCCTCAAGACCTTCCACGGCTACATGAAGCAGACCGACGCCATGCTCGAGGGCCGCGAGTGGTTCTCCGACCGCTACTCGGTGCTCGATCCCTACGCCTTCGTCTTCTACACCTGGGGCGTGCGCAGCGAGCTGCCCATGAGCGAGCTCGAGAACTACACCGCCTTCAAGGACCGCATGCTGAAGCGCCCGGCCGTGCAGCGCGTCGCCGAGGACGAGAAGATCAAGGTGTGACGCTGATTGCTGGCCGTAGGGTGGGCAAAATCGCCTTGCGCTGACGTTGCCGCGTGGGCAAAGGCGCTTCGGCGATTTTGCCCACGCGGATGGTGCGTGCAACGCGCCTTTGCCCACCCTACGATTCCGCGACGAACTTCCCCCGCTTCGGCTTCAGGCTGACGCTGAACCCCATCGTCCCGGTGCCGCAGCACGGGCATGTCATCGCGGCGAGGATGCCCTGCTTCTCCTCCTCGCCGATCTCCGCATCGTCGAGCACCGCGGCCGCCTGCTCGCGAAACAGCTCGTGCAGCGCCTGATCCCCGGTGAAGATGCGGCCGATCTTCGCGCGCTTCGGTGCGCGCCGCGCCGATTTGCGCGTCTTGCGGCGAGAGGGAGCGCGTCGCGTCATTGACCTATCGGCCGCGGCTTGTCAGGTGCCTGCCAGCCGGGCGGAAGCGGCTCGGCGTATCCTTCGGGTTTGCGAAAAGCGGAGCCGGCATCGAAGTGCCCGGTCGCCCCTTTGAAGCCGAGGATGTACCAGACCTCCAGGACATAGCCGTAAGTGCGCTCGCGATCCTCGGTGTCGAGCAGGTCCACCTGCTGTAGGACCGGATCGATGAGCGCACTTACCGCCTCGGCATGGACGGGCCCGTCGGGTTGCGCGAGCACCGCGTCGATGAATCCATTCACGGCGGCGGTTCCGCGCGCCCGATCCTGGGCCGATTCTGCGCCCGTATAGCCGAGCGGCGGATAGTCGTTCGGCTGGAATTTGGTCTCGGCTCGCAGGCTCTGGAGCACGAGGCGCTTCGCCGGGGTGAGTTGCACGACCTCCGTGGATCCCTTGGGAAAGACCATCGCGTATCCCCAACGACCGAAGCCCCCAAACGCGAGTGCCGCCACGAGCAGCATGGGGCCCGCTATCAGCGTTCGGCGCACCGTTCACCTCACCCCATGGTGTTCGTCAGCGTCCCCACGCCCTCGACCCAGATCTTCACCACGTCGCCGGCCTTGAGGAATTCCTTGCGCGCGAGGCCGACGCCGGCGGGCGTGCCGGTGAGGACGAGATCGCCCGGATGCAGGGTGAGGCGCGAGGAGATGTGCGCGATCTGCTCGGCGAGGCTGAAGATCATCTTCGAGGTGTGCGAGTCCTGCTTGATCACGTCGTTGACCCACAGCTTGAGCGCGAGGTTCTGCGGATCGGGAATGTCCTCGGCCGGCACGATCCAGGGGCCGAGCGGGCAGGCGTCGTCGAAGTTCTTCTGCCCGAGCCAGTCGAACTTGAACGGCGATGTATCCGGCACCTGCGCGCGCTTGGTGAGGTCGCGCGCCGAGAGGTCGTTCGCCGCCGTGTAGCCGGCGACGTGATCGAGCGCGCGCGCGACCGGCACGTTGCGCGCCGGCTTGCCGATCACGGCGGTGAGCTCGACCTCCCAGTCGACCATCTTCGAATAGCTCGGCAGGACGACGGTCTTGCCCGGATCGGCGAGGGTGCGCGAGGCCTTGATGAAGTGCCACGGCTTCAGGCCGACGCTGCGCGGATCGGGCTCGGGCGCGATGTTCTGCACCTTGGCCATCTCGAGCATGTGGTCGGAGAAGTTCGCCCCCGCGCAATAGATCGCCGACGGCCAGCGCACCGGGGCGAGCAGGGTGGTCTGCGCCAGCGGGAAATGCTCGACGATGCTGTCCTTTGCCTCCGCCGCCACCACCTTGCAGCGGGCGGACGCAGCCTCCCAGTCGTTGAGGATTCCCTTCACCGTCGCGTAGGCGGGCTCGCCGGTCAGCCCGGCGGCGTCATACACCTCCTCGCCGATCACGAGCCCGGCGCGCGGCCCGTTCGCCGACGCATAGGTGACCAGCTTGTATCCTGACGCCATGTGCGCTCCCGACCCCTAGGAGCATGAGCCCAAAGCATCTGGCGGCTTTTTGGGACGATCATGCTCGACCGACAAGTGAGGCAGGTTAGCGACTCATTCCGCCGCGCTCAATTGCCGCCGCAGGGGCTGCTCAGCGCACCACGGAGGCGGTCTGCCCGAACAGGATCCTGCGCGACTCCTCGGTGATGCTCGGCGCCCGTGTTGATCGCGCACGCCGTAGAGCCGGTTGACCCTCTATCTCACTCCGTCATGGCCGGGTCCCGGCCTCCACGTCTTGGCAGCAAAAGCAAGACGTGGATGCGCGGATCAAGCCCGCGCATGACGACATGACAACGGCGATGCTGCCATAGGCCGGCGCTTGCTCGAAAATGCAAAAGCGGAACTGACGTATTCTTGAAGACCCCCTGGCGAAGGTCTAGCCTCGCCCTATTCGGCATTTCCGAAAACAACGATTTCCGGGAGGTCATTGATGCGCGCCCGCCTGATCGCCGCCGTGTTCGCGGCCTGCATGCTGCACTTTCCCGGCGGCGCCATCGCGCAGTCGACCGACGCGCTGGCCGGGCAGGTCAGCTCGGACCGCGAGGGCGCCATGGAAGGCGTCGTGGTCAGCGCCAAGAAGGCGGGCTCGATCGTCACGGTGTCGGTGGTGAGCGACGACAAGGGGCACTATCGCTTTCCGGCCGATCGTCTCGAGCCCGGCGCCTATACGCTGACCATCCGCGCGATCGGCTACGATCTCGACGGCAAGGCGACCGCGCAGGTCGAGGCCGCGAAGACCGCGATGGTCGACCTCAAGCTCAAGCCCACCCGCAACCTGCCGGCGCAGCTCAGCAACGCCGAGTGGCTCGCGAGCTTCCCGGGCGCCGATCGGCAGAAGAAGGCGCTGCTCAACTGCATCGGCTGCCACGACCTCGACCGCATCGCGCGCTCGACCCACGACGCCGACGAGTTCGTCCAGGTGTTCGACCGCATGACCGGCTATTATCCGGGCAGCACGCCGGAATATCCCCAGCGGCTGATCGGCGATGCACGCCGCAGCCTCGGCCAGGGGCCGGGCATGCGCGCGATCGCCGAGTATCTCGCCTCGGTCAACCTCTCCAAGGACGAGACCTGGAGCTACCCGTTGAAGACGCTGGCGCGCCCGAAGGGCCGCGCGACGCACGTCATCGTCACCGAGTACGACCTGCCGCGAAAGCAGATCCAGCCGCACGACGTGATCCTCGACGCGCAAGGGCAGGTCTGGTTCACCGAGTTCGGCGAGCAGTTCCTCGGCCGCTTCGATCCGAGGACGCTCAGGGTCACCGAATATCCGCTGCCGGTGATCAAGCCCGGCTTCCCGATCGGCACGCTCGACCTCGAGATGGAGAAATCCGGCAAGCTGTGGATCTCGATGATGTACCAGGCGGGCGTCGCCCGCTTCGATCCGAAGACGGAGAGGTTCGAGACCTGGTCGGTGCCGAAGGAATGGCAGACCGACGCGACCCAGCAGGCATTCGTGACGCCGGTCGCATCCGACGTCGACGGCAAGGTGTGGGTGAAGAACTCGGACCGCGCCCAGATCCTGCGGCTCGATCCGGCGACCGGCAAATGGGAGAACTTCGGCTCGTTCGAGGACCCGGCGACGAAGAAGCGCATCACCTCCTACGGCATCCCGGCCGACGCCGAGAACAATCTCTATCTGCTCGACTTCTCCTCCTCCGACATCGGCCGGCTCGACGCCAAGACGCTCGAGCTCACGGTGTTCAAGGGCGAGATCGCCAACTCGCGCCCGCGCCGCGGCCGCTTCGACGCGCAGGATCACCTGTGGTTCGCCGAATACGGCGGCAATGCCGTGGGCCGGCTCGATCCGAAATCGGGCCAGGTGCAGGAATGGCAGCTTCCGACGCCATGGGCCGAGCCCTATGACGTCGTCACCGACAAGAACGGCGAGGCGTGGACCGGCTCGATGCTGAGCGACCGCGTCTCGCGGCTCGATCCGAAAACCGGCGACTTCGTCGAGTACCTGCTGCCGCGGCGCACCAACATCCGCCGCGTCTTCGTCGACAACTCGACCACGCCGGTGAGCTTCTGGACCGGCAACAACCACGGCGCCGCCATCGTCAGGGTCGAGCCGCTGGATTGAAGCCGCTTGCACCACCGCCTGCGTCCCTCTGCCGCGCTTGCGCGCAGGGGAAGCAAGAGCCGCGACCTCAATGCGCCACCACGTTCTGCATCTCGCCGAGCCGCCCGGCGAGAAACAGCCGCATATTCTCCATCAGCAGCGGAATCACCTGCTCCTCGTAGCCGACGAAATAGCCGCCGATCTGCGGCGAGATCACCACATTGGGCAGATCCCAGAACGGGCTGTCCGGCTTGAGCGGCGCATGCTGAAAGACATCGAGGCCGGCGCCGGCGATGCGCCCTGACCGCAGCGCCTCGATCAGCGCCGCCTCGTCCACGGTCTCGCCGCGGCCGACATTGATGAAGAATGCGTCGGGCTTCATCGCGGTGAGGACCGCGCGGCTGAAGATGCCGCGGTTCTCCTCGCTGCCCGGCAGCACGTTGATGAGGAAGTCCGCCTCCGCGGCCGCGCGGGCGAGCTGCGCGGTCGGCATCATCGCGTCGAAGCCCGCGATCGGCCGCGGCGTACGGGTGACGCCGATCAGGCGCATGCCGAACGCCTTGAGCAGCTCGCCGATCGCGATGCCGCTCACGCCGATGCCGACCACCACCGCGGTCCTGCCCGCGAGCAGCGGCCAGCGCTCGCCGCGATCCCACCGATGCGCCGCCTTGTTGGTGACGAGCCGCGCGACATCGCGCGACAGGGAAAGCATCAGCGTCGCCACCGTCTCGCGCATCGCCGGCCCATGGATGCCGCGCGCCGAGGTCAGGATCGTCTCGTGCCGCAGCGACGGGCAACGCAGGAAATGATCGACGCCGGTCGCCAGCGACGCGATCCATTTGAGGTTCGTGGCGCGGGCGATCAGGCCGTCGTCGATCGCGATGCCGAAGGCGAACAGCGCGTCGACGCGCGCCGGATCGACCGCGATATCCGCCATGGTCGCGGCCTTGTGGATCGCCAGACCGGGAAACCGTCTCTTGAGCTCGCGCTCATAGACGTCGGCGAATTTGTCGAGGACGAGGACGCTGGTCACGGCAGCCTCAGAAACCGTTTTGCGTTGTTGCGCACGATATCCTCGCGCACCTTGTCGGGCAGCGCCACCGTGTCCATGAAATGCCCGGCCTCCTCGGCCTGCTCGAACGGATAATCCGCGGCGAACATCACCCGGTCGGCGCCGAGCGCGCTGAGCGCGCAGGCGAGCGGCTCGGCCGAGCACATGCCCGACGTCGTCACGGCGATGTTCTCCTTGATGTACTGCGACGGCGGCTTGCCGAGCTTGATGCCGTAGAGCCTGGCGCGGCTGTCGAACCGCCACAGCAGATAGGGCAGGGTCTCGCCGAGGTGGCCGAGCGCGACCTTGGCGCGCGGGAAACGGTCGAACAGCCCGCTGAACACGAGGCGCAGCGCATGCGAGCCGGTCTCGAAGCCCCATTCCCAGGTGGCGCGCCGCAGCCCGGTGAAGCCGTCGAGCACCGGCGCCGGCGTCAGCGGATCGGTCGGGTGGATGTAGATCGTCGCGCCCAGCGCCTCGGCGCGCTCCCAGAAAGGATGGAGCGCGGGATCGTCGAGATACTGGCCATTGGTGTGGCCGTTGATCATGGCGCCGCAGAATTTCAGCTCGCCCATGCAGCGGGCGAGCTCGTCCGCCGCCGCTCCGGCGTCCTGCATCGGCAGGTGCGCAAAGCCCGAATAGCGGTCGGGGCGCTTTTGCACCTCGCGCGCCAGAAAATCGTTGGCGGCGCGCGCCTTGCGGATCGCGGTCGCGGTATCGCGCTCGGCCTGCACCCCCGGGCCGGTCAGCGCGAGCACCGCGCGGGCGATCCCCGCGTCGTCCATCGATTTGAGCCGCAGCTCGCCAAAGTCGGTGAGCCGCGCCGCGACCTGCCTGAGGATATTCGGGTCGACGTCCGCGACGGTCGATTTCCAGTAGTCCTCGAAGCCCGGGCAGAGGAAATGCTCCTCGAGCGCGATCTTGTTTTTCATGGCGTCGTCCCGGCCGGCCCACTTGCGTCTGTACTGTATCCCGGGTCATGCGTATCATGATGCGGAAACGAGCCGCAAGCGGACGCGGCGCAGGCAAGATGGCGGAGTGACCGTGCCCAAGATCGTGCAAACCGGCGACAAGGAGAAGAGCCAGATCCAGGTGATCGCGCGGGCCGGCGCGATCCTGCGCGCGCTCGAGCACGAGCCGGCGGGGCTGAGCCTCGGCCAGATCGCCCAGCGCGTCGGCCTCGCCCGCTCGACCGTGCAACGGATCGTCGCGGCGCTCGCGGCCGAGAAGCTGGTGATCGCCGCCTCGCCCATGGGGCGGGTGCGGCTCGGGCCCGCGATCCTGCGCCTCGCCGCCTCGGTGCGCACCGATTTCGTCGCCCTGGCGCGGCCCTTTCTGGTTCAGCTCTCGAACGAGCTGCACGAAACCGTCGATCTCGCGACCATCAAGGGTGACCATCTCATGTTCGTCGATCAGGTGGTCGGGCCGCAGCGCCTGCGCACCGTGTCGGCGGTGGGTGAGAGCTTCCCGCTCCACTGCACCGCCAACGGCAAGGCCTATCTGGCCGAGCTCGACGAGCATGAGATCGCGGCCTTGCTCGGCCGCCGCTTCGAAGCGCGCACCGCCAACACCCTGACCACGCTGCCGGCGCTGCTCGCCGAGCTCAAGGCCGCGCGGCGCAGCGGCGTCGCCTACGATCGCGAGGAGCACACCATGGGCATCAGCGCCGCCGGCGTCGTGGTGCGCGATCCGGCCGGGAACTACGCCGCGATCTCGGTGCCGGTGCCGACGATGCGCTTCAAGCAGCACCAGAGCCGCATCGCGGCGCGGCTGCTTGCGGCAAAACGCGGCATCGAGGGGCTGCTGACCACGGCCGAAGCCGCGGAATAGCGCATCTCTCGGTGAAGTGGATGCCGGCCGAAGGACACGCGCCAACAAAGTTGACCGTTATGTGATACAGATCGTACCATCCTTCGGGACGATGACAGACAAGCCATCGCGGGAAGCGCGCAGGAGGCCGGCAGTGACCAAGAAGATTCGTGGCGTCGCGTTCGAGGAAAACCTCGACAACGACATGGGGCTCGAGTTCTACAACCTGTCGCATCGCTTCGGCTATCAGTCGCCCAATTGGCCCTATTTCGAGGACGTGAAGATCGAGCGCATCCACTACATGGCGAAATCGGGCGTGCTGTCGCAGCGCATCACCACCAGCATGCACAACACGACCCACATCGACGCGCCGGCGCATGTGGTGCAGGGCACGCCGTTCATCGACGAGGTGCCGCTGCCGCACTTTTTCGGCTCCGGCATCGTGGTCTCGATCCCGAAGAAGAAGTGGGAGCCGATCACCGGCGACGATCTCGAGGCAGCGTGCGGCAAGATCGTGCGGCCGCGCGACGTCGTCATCGTCAACACCGGCTGGCACCACAAATACGAGGACAGCGAGGACTACTTCTGCTACGCGCCGGGCTTCGTGCCGTCGGCGGGCGAGTGGTTCGTCGAGAAGAAGGTCAAGGTGGTCGGCCACGACACCCAGGCGAACGACCATCCGCTCGCGACCGCGATCGGCCCGCAGCGCAATGGCCCGCTGCATCCGCACCTCGCCGAGGAATACAAGGAGTGGTCGGGCGGCCGCGACTGGAAGGATGATTTCCCCGACTGGGAGCCGGTGCACCGCATCTTGTTCAAGAACGGCATCCTCGGCATCGAGAACGTCGGCGGCGATCTCGACAAGGTCACGGGCCGGCGCTGCACCTTCGCGTTCTTCCCGTGGAACTGGGACCGTGGCGACGGATGCATCATCCGCCTGGTCGCGATCATCGACCCGAAGGGCGCCTACCGCATCGAGAAGGGGAGCAAGTTCTGATGTTGGTCAAACGCTTCGCCGATGCCAAGGCCTACGAGGCCCCCAACCACCGCGCCTACTCGTCGCTGCGCCTGTTCGGCGCCGATGCGGGCGGGCCGAAGCAGTTCCTGATGGGACTCTCGCACTTTCTCCCCGGCGGCGGCGCCGGCCCCGACGCCTCGCCGACCGAGAAGGTCTACGTGGTGCTCGCCGGCGAGCTCACCGTGATCGTCGGCGGCAAGGAAACCGTGCTGAAAGCGAACGACTCCTGCTTCATCGGCCCCAACGAGGAGCGCGAGATCATCAACCGCGGCAACGACGTCTGCACCATCGTCGTCGCCATGTCGACGCCGCCGAAGCCGTAACGCCCGTTGCCGTCATGGCCGGGCTCGTCCCGGCCATCCACGTCTTGCTTCTGCGCGAAGACGTGGATGCCCGGCACGAGGCCGGGCGTGACGAGTCAGGACTCGTGTGAGGATCCGCCCATGTCCGAAGACTTCCTCAAGAACCCGCTCTCCCTGTTCGATGTACGCGGCAAAACCGCGATCATCACCGGCGCGACCGGCGCGTTCGGCGCGATCGCCGCCAAAACCCTCGCCGGCGCCGGCGCCAATGTGGTGATCGCCGCGAGCAATGCCGCGGGGCTGAAGAAGGTCGCCGGCGAATGCGAGGCGCTCGGCGGCAAGGTCGAGGTGGTGGCCAAGCGGCCGAGCTCGGAGGCGAACTGCGACGCCATCGTCAAGGCGGCGGTCGACAAGTTCGGCCGTGTCGATATCCTCGTGGTCGCCTCGGGCCAGAACAAGGTCTCGAAGATCGTCGACCAGTCAGCGGCCGATTTCCTCGACGTGATGGATGCCAACGTCACCCAGTCCTGGCTGATGGCGCGCGCGGCCGGTCGGCAGATGCTCAAGCAGGGGCAGGGCGGCAAGGTGATCCTGACATCGTCCGCACGCGGCTTGCTCGGTCACCCGGCGGGCTACACGGCCTACTGCGCCTCGAAGTCCGCGGTCGATGGCATCACCAAGGCGCTCGGCTGCGAGTGGGGCGACACCGGCATCACGGTGAACGCCCTCGGGCCCACGGTCTTCCGCTCGCCGCTCACCGCCTGGATGTACGAGGACACGGACCGCGCCCGCGACGTGCGCAAAGGCTTCCTGGCGCGCGTGCCCAAGGGTCGCCTCGGCGAGCCCGCCGATCTCGCCGGCCCGCTGCTCTTCCTCGCCTCGCGGGCCTCCGACTTCTACACCGGCCACGTCCTCTATGCGGACGGCGGATATACGGCGGGCTGAGCGATGGCTGGAAAGCCGCGCATCGCCGTCATCGGCGCCGGCCTGATGGGGCACGGCCTCGCCCAGGTGTTTGCGCTGGGCAGCCATGACGTCTCGATCTACGACGCGGCCGACGCGAGCCTCAAGACCGTCAAGGATCGCATCTCGGCCAACCTGCGCGATCTCGGCGACGATCTGCGCGCCCTCGAGCGCGTGCGGCCAACCGGTGACCTCGCCGATTGCGTACGCGGCGCCGACTACGTGGTCGAGGCGGTCTCGGAGAATCTGGCGCTGAAGCAGAAGCTCTTCGCCGAGATCGAGATGCATGTGGGCGACGAGACGATCCTCGCCAGCAACACCTCGGTGATCCCGATCACCGACATCATGCGCGGCCTGCGCCTGCGCGAGCGCGCGCTCGGCACCCATTGGTGGAACCCGCCTTTCCTCGTGCCGCTGGTCGAGGTGATCGGCACCGAATGGACGTCACCCGCCGCCATCGAATGGACGATGAAGCTGCACAAGGACGTCGGCAAGACGCCCGCGCATGTGAAGAAGGACGTGCCCGGCTTCATCGGCAACCGCCTGCAGCACGCGCTCTGGCGTGAGGCGATCGCCCTGGTCGAGCACGGCATCTGCGACGCCGAGACGGTAGACACCGTGATCAAGGCGGCGTTCGGCCGCCGCCTCGCGGTGCTCGGGCCGCTCGAGAATGCCGACATGGTGGGCACGGACCTCACGCTCGCGATCCATCAGACCGTGCTGCCGGCAATCGAGAGCCGGGCCGGTCCGTCGCCTTACCTGGAAAAGCTCGTCGCCGATGGCAAGCTCGGCTTCAAGAGCGGCGAAGGCTTTCGCACCTGGACGCCGGAGCAGCAGGCTGAGCTCCGTACAAAAGTCCTTCGGCATCTCAAGCAGGCGCGCGAAAGCGACGCCGCATCAAAATCGAACCAAGGGAGGTCGTCATGACAGAGTTCGCATCCGGTCCGTCCCGTCGCACCATCGTGAAGGCCGGCCTCGGCGTCCTCGCGGCGCCCGCGGTGCTGAGCGTGATCCCCGCGAATGCGCAGTCGCGCGCGATCAAGATCGGTTTCGTCAGCCCACGCACCGGCCCGCTCGCCGGCTTCGGCGAGGCGGATCCCTTCATCATCGCGCAGGTCAACGGCGTCCTCGGCAAGGGGATCGCGGTCGGCGGCAAGACCTATCCGGTGCAGATCATCAGCAAGGACAGCCAGTCGAGCGCGAGCCGCGCCTCCGACGTCGCTTCCGAGCTGATCCTCGGCGACAAGGTCGATCTCATCGTCGCCTCGGCGACGCCAGACACCACCAATCCGGTCGCCGACCAGGCCGAGGTCAACGAGGTGCCGTGCATCACCACCAATTGCCCGTGGCAGCCTTATTTCTTCGGCCGCCGCGGCGATCCGAAGAAGGGCTTCACCTGGACCTATCATTTCTTCTGGGGCCTCGAGGACGTGATCGCCGCCTTCCTCGCGTTGTGGGACGGCGCGCCGACCAACAAGGTGGTGGGCGGCCTCTTCCCCAATGACGCCGACGGCAATGCCTGGGGCGATGCCAAGCTCGGCCTGCCCCCGGCGCTCGCCAAGGCCGGCTACAAGCTGCACGACCCCGGCCGCTATCAGGTGATGAACAACGACTTCACGGCGCAGATCTCCGCCTTCAAGAGCGCCGGCGCCGAGATCGTCACCGGCAACATGATCCCGCCCGACTTCGCGACCTTTTGGTCGCAGGCCGCGCAGCAGGGCTTCAAGCCCAAGGTCGTCACCATCGGCAAGGCGCTGCTCTTTCCCTCGGTGATCGACTCGCTCGGCGCCCGCGGCAACGGCCTCACCAGCGAAATCTGGTGGACGCCGCATCATCCGTTCAAGTCGGGCCTCACGGGCCAGAGCGCGCAGCAGCTCACCGACGTCTATACCGGCACCACCAAGCGCCCGTGGACGCAGCCGATCGGCTTCCAGCACGCGCTGTTCGAGGTCGCGATCGACGTGCTCAAGCGCTCGAAGGCGCTCGATCCGAAGTCGATCCTCGCCTCGATCGTCGCGACCGACTACCACTCGATCGTCGGCCCGGTGAAATGGACCGGCCAGCCGGTGAAGAACGTCACCAAGACCCCGCTCGTCGCCGGCCAGTGGCAGCGCAAGAACGACAAGTTCGAGCTGGTCATCATCGCCAACAAGCCGGCACCGGAGATTCCGGTCGGTGGGAAGCTGCAGCTGCTGTCTTGAATGCGGTCACGCTTTCGATTCGCGCGCCGGCTGCGTCGTGAAATCGTGCTCCATGCCGACCCAGATCAACGCGAGCGTCGCGCCGATCGACATGTCGCTCGCCGAGTTGGCGCCGCTCTGGATGGCGTTGGAGACGAGCGCCGTCGGGTCCGTCATGCCGATGATGACATTGAGCACCGGAAAGGAGAGGGCCGCGATGGTGAACGACCAGCGTGCCCACCGCCGGCACCACCACATGCCCACCATCCCGGCGATCAGCAACACCAGCAACAGGAAGGTCACAAGGGTGGTTACCGCCATGGACGTCGAGATCGTCGTTGCATCGTCGCGCTGGTGGACGAAGGCGAGGAGCTGCGGCGGCAGCGTCCGCTCGAGATTGACGCTGGCATAGACCGTGAGGCCGGTGGTGACGGCGACGAGAAGAATCAGCAACCGGAGGATCGACCTGTTATCCGCCATCGAACTGCACCCGTATCTGCCGCGTCGGTTGCGCTTCTAGATCAAATTGCCTTCCTGCGGAATGGGAAATTGCTCTAGTTTTCGTCTGTCGGCGTGAAGCGGCATCATGTCTCCCATCCTCGCCCTCGACCGGATTTCCAAGCGCTTCGGCGCGATCGTCATCGCCGATGCGATCGATCTCGCCCTCGCCGAGGGCGAGGCGCTGGGCATCATCGGCCCGAACGGCGCCGGCAAGACCACCTTGTTCGGCATCATGACCGGGACCGTCGCGCCCGACGCCGGCCGGGTCACCTTCGCGGGCCGCGACGTCACGCACCTCGAGCCGGCGCGCCGCTGCGCCATGGGCATTGCGCGCTCCTTCCAGGTTCCGCAGCCGTTCGGCGGCATGACGGTGTTCGAAAACCTGGTGGTCGCCGCGGCCTTCGGGGGCGGCCATGGCGAGCGGCACGTCTACGCCGGCTGTATCGACATCCTTGCCCGGTGCGGACTTGCCGATAAGGCGAACCGGCTCGCCGGTGCGCTGACCTTGCTCGACCGCAAGCGCCTCGAGCTCGCTCGGGCGCTGGCGACCCGGCCGAAGGTGCTCCTGCTCGACGAGGTGGCGGGCGGCCTGACCGAGCACGAATGTGCCGCGCTCGTCGCCCTGATCAAGGACGTTCGGCGCGAGGGCGTGTCGATCATCTGGATCGAGCACATCGTGCATGCGCTGGTCGCCGTGGTCGACCGCCTCGCGGTGCTGCACGGCGGCGCCATCATCGCCCACGGCGAGCCGCAGCGGGTGATCCGCACGCCGGCGGTCGCCGAGATCTACATGGGGATCGCGGCCGATGCCTGACGCCAACGGGCCCACGGGGCCATTGCTCGAGGTGCGCGACCTCGCGGCCTTCTACGGCGACTTCCAGGCGCTGTTCGGTGTCTCGATCGCAGTCGGGCGCGGCGAGGTGGTGGCCATCATCGGCGCGAACGGCGCCGGCAAGAGCACATTGCTCAAGAGCATTGCTGGTCTTATGCCGGCACGGCGCGACGCGATCATGTTCGACGGCGCGGCGATCGGGGACATGCCCGCCCACGAGGTGGTCGCGCGCGGAATCGCGCTGGTGCCCGAAGGGCGCCGGCTCTTTGCCTCGCTCACCGTCGAGGAGAACCTGCTGATCGGCGGCCAGCTGCGGCGCCCCGGTCCGTGGACGCTGGCGCGGGTTTACGCGCTATTCCCGGCGCTCGCCGAGCGACGGCACCTGCCGAGCACCGCGCTGTCGGGCGGCCAGCAGCAGATGGTCGCGCTCGGCCGCGCGCTGATGGCGAACCCGAAGCTCCTGTTGTGCGACGAGATCAGCCTCGGCCTCGCTCCCATCATCATTCGCGACATCTATGCCCGCCTGCCCGCGATCGTCGCCGAGGGGACGTCGCTCGTCATCGTCGAGCAGGACATCGCCCAGGCGCTCGCGGCCGCCTCGCAGGTTTATTGCCTGCAGGAAGGCCGCGTCGCCTTCGCGGGCGCCGCCCGCGATGCCACGCGCGAGGCTGTCGCGGCGGCATATTTCGGGGAGTAGGCGAATGATCTCACCGGACCCCGTTCTCATCGAAGGCCCTGCCTGATGCAGTGGGTCAACACCATCGTGCAGGGCGTGCTCACCGGCGGCCTTTACGCCATGTTCGCGGCCGGGCTCTCCCTCATCTTCGGCGTCATGCGCCTCGTCAACATCGCGCATGGCGACTTCATCGTGCTCGCCGCCTATCTCGCGCTCGTCGTCACCGAGGCGCTCGGCATCGGCCCGCTGCCGGCGCTGCTGATGGTCGTGCCGTTGATGGCCGCGATCGGCTACGCGCTGCAGCGCGGCCTCCTCAACCGCACGCTCGGGGACGACCTGCTGCCGCCGCTGCTCGTCACCTTCGGCGTCTCGGTCATCATCCAGAACGGGTTGCTCGAGCTGTTCACCGCCGACAGCCGCCGCCTCCAGGCGGGTGCCGTCGAGGTCGCGACCTGGCAGATCTCCCAGGGCTTGTCGGTCGGCCTGCTGCCGCTGCTGCAATTCGTCGCCGCCGTCGCAGTGATCGGCGCCCTGCAGGCGCTGTTCTATCGCACCGCCTTCGGCCGCGCGTTTCGCGCGACCTCCGACGACCCGGCCGTCGCCCAGCTCATGGGGCTCGACAACCGCCACGTCTTTGGGCTCGCCATGGCGCTGTCGCTCGCGGTGGTCGGGCTCGCCGGCGTGCTGCTCGCGGTGCGCTCGAATTTCGATCCGTCGATCGGCCCGGCGCGCCTGATCTTCGGCTTCGAGGCCGTGATCATCGGCGGGCTCGGCAATCTGTGGGGCACGCTCGCGGGCGGCATCGTGCTGGGCGTCGCCCAGGCGATCGGGGCCCAGCTCGACCCGGGCTGGCAGCTCCTCGCCGGCCATTTCGTCTTTCTCGCCGTGCTGGCGGTACGGCCCGAGGGCTTATTTCCGAGGATTCGCGGATGAGCGCGGCGGCCTTCCAGACGAAGTTCAACGTCCGCTTCACCGACCGCCGCAGCGCCATCAGCCTCGCGGCCTTTGCGGCGGCGCTCGTCGCGCTTGTCTGTGCGCCCTGGTGGGCAGGCCGCGACACTCTTTATCTCCTCGAAGAAATCTTCGCCTACGTGGCCCTGGCGAGCCTGTGGAACCTGCTCGCCGGCTACGCCGGCCTCGTCTCGATCGGCCAGCAGGCCTATGTCGGCCTCGGGGCCTATCTGCTGTTCGCGCTGACCATCTTCGCCGATATCCCGCCGCTGGCGGCGATCCCTCTCGCCGGGCTGATCGGCGCCGCGGCCGCCATTCCGGTGGCGGCGCTCGTCTTCCGCCTGCGCGGCCACTATTTCGCGATCGGCACCTGGGTGGTGGCGGAGGTCTTCCGCCTGCTCGCCTCGCAGGTCTCCGCGCTCGGCGGCGGCTCCGGCACGAGCCTGCCGGCGAGCATCGTGATCGCGATCGCGCCCTCGCGCGCGATGCGCGAGTTCGTCGTTTACTGGATCGCGCTCGCGCTCGTGGTCGTGATCCTCGGCCTCATCCTGCTGCTGCTGCGCTCGCGCTACGGTCTTGCGCTCACGGCGATCCGCGACAACGAGCTTGCCGCGCGCAGCAATGGCGTCGATGTGGCGCGGGTCAAGTTCGTGGTTTATGTGTTCACGGCCTTCGGCACCGCCATGGTGGGGGCGCTGATCTTCCTGCAGAAGCTGCGCATCTCGCCGGACGCCGCCTTCAGCGTCAACGACTGGACCGCATTCGTGATCTTCATCACCGTCATCGGCGGCATCGGCCGCATCGAGGGTCCGATCATCGGCACCATCGTGTTCTTCGCGCTGCGCCAGACGCTCGCCGATCTCGGCGCGCTCTACCTGCTCATGCTCGGCGCCGTGGCGATCATCGTCATGCTATGGGCCCCGAAAGGCATCTGGGGCCTGATCGTGCAAAAGCTCGACTGGCAGATTTTTCCCCTGCAGCGCCGCGTCGTGTTCGCGCCGCCCGCCGAAAGTCCCGCAAGGAGCCAGACATGAACGAACTCGCCGGCAAGGGTCCATCGAAGAGCCCGTCGATCGCGATCGACATCCACGCCCACATGATGGACCTCGATGTCTACGCCGTGACGGTCGCGCACAGCGCCTTCGGCAAATCGACGGTCGAGCCTTCGCTCGGTCCGGACGCGAAACAGAAGGCAAAGGAACGCAGCGACTTCGTCTGCGCCAAGATGAGCGAGACGAAAGAGCGCATGGGCGAGATGGACAAGATGGGCGTCGACGTCCAGGTGCTCAGCGCAAGCCTCGTCCATCAATGTACCTACTGGGCCGAGCCGGCCGAAAGCCTGCGGCTCGAGCGCAAGCTCAACGACAAATGCGCCGCCATGGTCGCGACCAGCCCGCAGCGGCTGATCGGCCTCGGCACCGTGCCGCTGCACGCGCCCGAGCTCGCCGCCCGCGAGGCCGAGCGCTGCATGAGCGAGCTCAAGCTCGCCGGGTTCAACATCTCGACCCAGGCGCGCGACATGGAAATCGGCGACCGCCGCCTGTGGCCGTTCTGGGAGAAGGCCGCCGCGCACGACGCGATCGTCTACGTCCACCCCGCCGGCAACCCGAGCCCGCGCTTCCAGAAGCACTTTCTGTGGAACAGCGTCGGGCAGAACTTCGAGGAGGCGATGGCGATCGCCTCGCTGATGTACGAGGGCGTGCTCGACGCGTTTCCGAATCTCAAGATCTGCATCTCCCACGGCGGCGGCTACATGCCGCTTTGCATGGGCCGCATCACCCGCAATTATCACGAGAAGCCGACCACCCGCGCCAACATGAAGAAGAGCCCGGACGACTACCTGCGCCAGCTCTATTACGACAGCTGCGTCTACGATCACGACGTGCTGCGCCACCTGGTCGAGCGCGTCGGCGCGAGCCAGGTGATCCTCGGCTCCGACTATCCGGTCGGCGAATGGAAGCCGATCGAGTTCGTGCGCAACACGCCCGGCATCTCCGATGCCGACAAGGACAAGATCATCGGCCTCAACGCCGCGCGCATGTTCGGCGTCGCGGTGCCGGCCCGAGGCGGCATGAGCACGTGAAGGGGCATCGCCAGGCGATCGTCGCGGTTCGCTTTGTTGGGCTGGCGGTGGCGGCCGTCGCCATGCCGTGGCCGGCCGCCGCGGCCGAGCCTGCGGCGCTCGATGGTGCTCGCCTCGGCTGGCCCTGGGCGCTGCCCTTCATCGGGCTGCTGGCATCGATTGCGGTCGGGCCGCAGCTTTTTCCGCGCCTGTGGCATCGCCATTACGGCAAGATCGCCTACGCGTGGGCGACGTTGACGCTCGCGCCGCTCGCCTCGCTTTACGGCGCGCCGGCGACCGCCGCCGCGTTCGTGCACGCGATGCTCGCCGACTACATGAGCTTCATCGTTCTCCTGTTCGCGCTCTACGTCGTCGCCGGCGGAATCCTCGTCACCGGCCACCTGCGCGGCACGCCCTGGGTCAACGCCGCGATTCTCGTTCTCGGCACCGCGCTCGCCAGCATCGTCGGCACCACCGGCGCCGCCATGATCCTGATCCGTCCGCTGTTGCGCGCCAATGCGGCGCGGCTCGTCAACGCGCATGTGGTGGTGTTCTTCATCTTCCTCGTTGCCAATATCGGCGGTGCGCTGTCGCCGCTCGGCAATCCGCCGCTGTTCGTCGGCTTTCTGCACGGCGTCGATTTCCTTTGGCCTGCACGGCACCTGTGGCCGGGCACGCTGCTCACCGCCGGGCTCGTTCTTGCGGTCTTCGTCGCCGTCGATCTCTGGCACTACCGCCGCGATAGGCGGGTCGAGCTCGTCGGCGAGCCGCGGCCGCCGCTCGCGCTCGCCGTCAAGGGATCGGTCAACCTCGTCCTGATCGCCCTGATCGTCGGCGCGATCCTGCTTTCCGTGCTGTGGAATCCGGGCGTCGCATTCGACGTCTACGGCACGCGTATGGAGCTGCACAATCTCGTGCGAGATGCCGCGCTCGTCGGCATCGCGGCCGGGTCGCTTCGATTGACCCCCGAGGAACATCGCGAGGCGAACGGCTTTTCCTGGGAGCCCATCCGCGAGGTCGCCGTCCTGTTCGCGGCCATTTTCGTCTGTGCCATCCCGGTGCTGGCGGCGCTGCGGGCCGGTCAGCACGGCGCCTTCGCGTGGCTTCTCGCCCTCGTCTCCGGCCGCACCGGCGCCCCTAACGACCCGTATTACTTCTGGGCGAGTGGGGTCCTCTCGGCCGTGCTCGACAACGCGCCGACCTATCTCGTTTTCTTCGAGGCCGCGGGCGGCGATGCGGCACGCCTCATGGGCGAGCTCGCCTCGACGCTCGCCGCCATCTCGTTGGGCGCGTGCCTCATGGGTGCGCTCACCTATATCGGCAACGCGCCCAATTTGATGATCTACGCCATCGCGATCGAGCGCGGCGTCAAGATGCCGAGCTTCTTCGGCTATCTCGGCTGGTCGTGCGCCGTGCTGGTGCCGATCTTCGTGCTGCTTACTTTCGTCTCTTTCGGCTGGTCTTAGCCCCAGCCTTGGCCTTCGAACGGCTGGCGCTACGCGCCCTGGCGGGCTTGGCCGCCTTCGCGGGCGGCAGCACCGCGATGGCCTCGATCTCGAACAGGGCGCCGGGCCGCGCGAGCTGCGAGATTCCGACCGCCGTGCTGGCCGGGCGCGGCATCTTGAAATGCTCGTCACGCACCTCGCGGTAGATGCCGATGTGGGACATGTCGGTCAGAAAGTTGGTGATCTTCACCACGTCCGAGAGGGTGGCGCCGACGCTCGCGAGCGCCGCCTTGAGATTCTCGATCGCCTTGTTCGCCTGGGCGCGGAAATCGCCGGGCGCGCCGACGAGCTTGTTCTCCATGTCGAGCCCGAGCTGGCCGGCAATGTAGACCGTGCGCCCCGGCCCCGTGGTCTCGACCACGTAGCTGTAGCCGGTTTGATGCGCGAGCGTCTTTGGATTGTCGAAGCGGACATTGGCAGCCATGGGCTTCTCCTGAAGCGTTTCCTGATCCGGCCTTGTGTTGTCGGGCATGTGCCGGGGCGGGGACTATAGCAGAGCGTCCGGCACGACCGGCCACGACGTATTTGAGCGCGGTTGGGCACGTGGGGCGGCGCGAAGTGCTTACGTTTGGGCCGCCATGCCGCGATCCAAGACCGGCCCAATTACCTCTATGCCCTGCATCCAGTCGGTTGAAATTACGGGATTTTTACTGGTTTGCCGGATAACCGCCCACGTCTGTGAACCTTTTCGCGGCTGCGGCCGACTCAATCCAAAGCGTGCATCGCGTCGGGGATGGATGGGCTCATGGGTATCAGCCGCCAGAAGAGTCGCCCGCTCGCCGTTGCTGGCCTAGCGCTGGTCGTCTGCCTGTTGGGGACCGCCACGGTATCTGCCGGCTCGCTCGATAATCTGTTCAGCGATCACCGCCAGGACTCGTCCGCCGCGCTGCCCTACGCGCCGACCTCGACGCGATCTTCCGCGTTCGCCCAGCCGCAGCAGCCGGCCTTTGCGGCCATCCCGGCCGTGTCGTCGGTCCCGGCCGTCACCGCTGTGCCGTCCGTCGGCATCGGGTCGGTGACCTACTGTGTGCGTCTCTGCGACGGCCGCTATTTCCCGATGCAGCGCCATGCCGGCGCGAGCCCGATCCAGATGTGCAGCGCCTTCTGCCCTGCGGCCAAGACCAAGGTCTTCAGCGGCTCGCCGATCGACCATGCCGCTGCGTCCGACGGCCAGCGCTATGCCGACATCGACAACGCCTTCGTCTATCGCCAGAAGATCGTGCCGGGCTGCACGTGCAACGGCCGCGATTCGTTCGGCCTCGCGCCGATCGATCTCGCCAGCGACACGACGCTGCGCGCCGGCGACATCGTCGCGACCCGGAGCGGCTTTGCGATGTTCACCGGCTCGCAGGCGCAGCTGCACAAGGGTGCCGGCTTCACGCCAGTGCGGCTCGACCAAACGGCCGCGGCCGCCGAGCCGCGCCGCATCGCCGCCACCCGCGACTGATCTCCGCAGTCGTCAGGGCGCTTCGGCGTAGGCCGTCTTTATCGCCCCGGTGAGCCGGCCTTGGTCCGGCGCGCGGTCGCCGAAGGCGGCCGTGACCGTCGCTACGGCCTGATCGACCGTATGTCCGGCGTGCTTCTCCGCCGCCGTGCGGTCGCGGATCTCCGTCAGATAGGCACGATAGCCGGTGATGAAGCCGACCCCGTCGCCGGTCGGGCCGTGGCTCGGCACGATGATCTTGGGCTTGAGAGCTTCCAATTGATCGAGGCTCGCGAGCCAGCGCTTCAGGCTCGAATGCGGGCTTGCGAACGCAGGTTGCTTGCTCATGGCGATGTCGCCGGCAAAAAGCACGCGGTCGGCGTCGATCCAGATGATCGTATCGCCGCCCGTGTGGTTCGCGCCCATCGCGATGAGCTTCGCGTGCACGCCGCCGAGATCGACGTCGTAGTCGTGCTCGAAGCTGATGTCGGCTTTGCGGAACTCGGCGCCCTTGAGCAGCTCCGCATTGATCGGCGAGCGTTTGGCGAAGATGTCGGCGAGCTGCAGGCCGAACTCGGCGATGTCCTTCATTTGGTCGGTCGAGCGGATCAGCTTGGTGGTGGCCGGAAATGATTGCGCGCCGAGATCATGCTCGGGATGCACGTGCGTGGTGACGAGATAAAGCGCCTTGGTGCCGCCGAGCTTCTTCGCGACCTCGTACACCGCCGCCCCGTTGCGCGGCCCGAGCCCGGTGTCGATCACCAGCACGGCGTTGTCGCCGATGACGTAGCCGACATTGGGCACCAGCGGCACGCTGTTGTCCGGGATGATCCAGACGTGCGGCGATATCTGCCGCAGCCCGTCCGTCTTCACGATCGGCGCCGGCGGCGTCTGCGCCGCCATCGGCAGTGACAATGAGACCAATGCCAGGGCTGCGACGGTCAATCGCTCGAGCATGGGAGCCTCCCTCTGTCCTCATCCTCATTGGTCGCCGAGCAGGTGCGGCACCGCATGCGTGAACCACGGAACGAACGCGACGGTCAGCACGCCGAGGATCAGCACCACCAGATAGGGCAGCATGGTTTTGGCGGAGGCCTCGACGTCGGCCTCGGCAACCGCACATGAGATATAGAAGCAGATGCCGATCGGCGGAATGAAGATGCCGATGCCCATGGCAAGCAGGATCACCATCGAATAATGGATGCTGTCGATGCCGAGCCCGTTGGCGAGCGGCAGCAGCAGCGGCCCTAGGATGATCAGCGCCGGCAGGCCCTCGAGGAGGGTGCCGACCACGATCAGCAGCACCATCGAGCCGATCAGGAAGAGCGCGGGGCTGTCGCCCATGAGGTGCAGCGTCTCGACCAGCGCCGCCGGCAGGTTGGCCGCCGTCAGCGTCCACGCGAAGGAGCCGGCGGCCGCGATGATGAACAGCACCATGCCGGCAAGCAGGCCACACTCGGTAGCGATGGCAAAGAAGCTGCGCCAACCGATCGAACGATAGACCGCGACCGACAGAACGATGCCGTACAGCACCGCTATGGACGACACCTCGGTCGGCGTCGCATAGCCGCCCTTGATGCCGACGATCATGATCACCGGCATGATCAGCGGCAGAATCGCGCCGCCCATCGCAGGCATGAGCTCGGCGAGGCCGGCGCGCGGCGAGCGCGGCAGGTCGAGGCGCCGCGCCTGCAGGTTGATGGCGATCATGAGAAACAGCGCGATCACGGCCGCCGGCAGCAGGCCGGCGACGAACAGGGTGCCGATCGAGATCGGCGCGACCGAGCCCAGCACCAGCATCGCGATCGAGGGCGGGATCGTTTCCGACATCGCGCCCGCCGCCGACAGCACCGCCGCGCCCTGCTCGGGCGGGTAACCTTGGCGCTTGAGCTCGCGGCGCAGCACCGAACCGACCGCGACCACGTCGGCCGCCTTCGAGCCCGAGATGCCGGAGACGAGATAGATCGTCACTACCACGACCTGCAGCAGCCCGCCGCGCAGGTGCCCGACCAGCGCGCTCGCGAAGCGCACCAGCCGCACGCTGATGCCGCCCTTTTCCATGATCAGCCCGGCCCAGATGAAGAACGGCAGGGTGAGCAGGACGAAATTGCCGGTGCCGTCGACGGTATTTTGCGCCGCCGCCACCAGCGGCGCCGAGTTGGTGACTTCCAGGAAGAACAGCGATCCGAGCAGCATCGAGAAGCTGACCGGCAGGCCGAGCAGCACCGCGGCGAAGAACAGGATCAGCATCACGCCGAGCGCCGTCCCGTTGTCGAGCGCGACCAGCTGCCAGTTGCCGATCGCGGCGACGATCGCGAGCAGTATCGCAACGATCGGCACGGCGACGAGGACGATGGCGCGCGCGTGATGGAACACGAGCCGCTCCAGCGCGAACAGCGCGATAAGCGCCATGCCGACGGTGAACGGCACCACTGCCCATGCCGCGTTGATCTGCAGCATCGGCATCAGCGAGGTCTCGGCGACCGCGAGCAGGTCGAACGAGACTATGAGGGTGGTCAGCGCGACGAACAGGATCAGTGCATCCGCCGCGATCGCGATGGCGGCGCGCAGCCGCTCTGGCAGGAACCGGGTGACGAACTGGATCGCCGTATGATGGCGCGCCCGGTAAGACACCGCGCCGCCGATGAACGCCAGCGTGACGAGGCAGAGCTTCGACGCCTCGTCGCTCCATAGGAGCGACAGCGTGAACAGCGAGCGGATCGTGATGTCGGTGAGCACCACGCCGATCTCGCCGATCAGCGCCGCGACGACGATGCCGCGCGCAGTCCAGTCGATCGCGTTGAGCACCGAGCAGATGAGCGTTGCGGCGCGATGTTGAGCAGGGAGCGGTGCGGCGATCACCACTGTTTCGCTGTCGCTACTCATTCGTTTATCTCGCCTTCGCCACGCGGCGGGGCGCCGTAGGGCGGGCAACCGCGTATGGATGTCCGCGCGGGCAAAATCGCCGCATGCGCGGTTGCCCACGCGGAGGGAATATCCCGGCGATTTTGCCCATCCTACGAAGCTGCCGCTACGCGCTCCCGACCTGCTTGACCACCGCATCCACCAGGTCGCCGCCGATGACATTGCGGAAGTCCTTGTAGACGCTCGCGGTCGCCTTGCGGTAGGCGTCGCGGTCGACCTCGTTGATGGTGAGGCCCTTGCCCTTCAGGAAGGTGGAGGTCTCGTCGGTCTTGGCCACCATGGTCTTGCGCCAGTCGCCGGTGAGCTCCTGCGCGGCCGCGCGCAACGCCTCCTGCAAGTTCTTCGCCATGCCGTCGAACTTGCGCTTGCTCACCATCATGACGCCCGCATTGTAGACGTGGTTGGTGAGGTTGATGGTGTTCACCACCTCGTAGTGCTTGGCCGACGGAAGCGCGATGATCGGGGTCTCGATCGCCTCGATCGTGTGCTGCGACAGCGCGAGATAGACCTCGCTGTAGTCGATCGCGATCGGGTTGGCGCCGAGCGTGCGGAACGTGGCCGCGAAGATCGGACCGGGCTGCACGCGGATCTTCAAGCCCTTCATGTCCTCCGGCTTCGGCACCTTGCGATTGATGGTCGAGGTCACGCGCCAGCCCCAGTAGCCGTAGGAGAGGCCGTAGATGCCCTTGGGCGTGAGCAGGTCGGCGAGCTGCTTGCCGATGGGGCCGTCGAGCACCTTCTCGGCGCTGGCGAGATCGGGAAACAGGAACGGCAGGTCCATCACCTGGAACTGGGGGATCAGCGTGTCGATGTAGCCCGACGTGTGGGCGCACAGGTCGATGATGCCGGTCTGCAGCCCGGTGAGGATGTTGAGCTGGCTGCCGAGCTCGCCGGTGCCGTAGACCTGCACCTCGACCGCGCCGTTGGTCTTCCTCTTCACGTTGTCCGCGAAGCGCAGCAGTACCTGGTAGAGCGGATGGTTGCGGGTGTCCGCGAAGGTGAGCTTGAGCGTGTGCGCCGGCGCCTGCGCGAAGCTTGGACGTGCCACGAACGGGGCCGTGACGGCGCCGAGCGCGGCGGTTCTGAGCACGGTGCGGCGGTTGAGCATTTTCAGTCCTCCCTTGCGGATTTGATTCTAACTTGATCTCGGCGAGTTGCGGGCATTCTACCGGCCACGACACGCTGAAGCCACTGCGCTGATGTCGCGCGATCGCATGTGAGGTGGGCACGGTGCTCACCTTCCACGGCACCCTCTTCGATGCGCCGGCGATGCCGTAGTATGCTCCAGCTCGTTCATTGCAGGAGAGCGCATGTCGACGGCAAGCATCAGCCGACGCCTGTCACATTGGGTGGCGGGGCTCGAATATCCGGACATTCCGCCGGCGGTCCTTGACCGCGCGCGCGGCGTCATTCTGCACGGCTTGTCCTCATGCCTGCTCGGCCGTGATTTCCCAGAGACAAAGCAGGCCATTCGTCTCGTCGAGGAGGAAGAGCTCGGTTGCAGCGGCATGACCACCGCACTCGTGGACGGGCGTCGCTTTACCCGCGCCGGCGCCGCCTTCATTAATTCGGAGATGATGTTCGCCGGCGGCAAGTGGGACACCTTCCGGATGGTGGTTCACCCGAATTGCGCCATCCTGCCCGCGGCCTTCGTGGCCGCCGAGGCGACCCGCTGCTCCGGCCGCGAGCTCCTGACCGCAGTGGTCGCCGGCTACGAGGTCACCGAACGTCTGGCGGCGGATTTCGTCCCGACCATTCTGGCGCGGGGATTCCATGCCGGTCCCCTGTTCAGCATTTTCGGGGCGGCGGTTGCCGTCGCCAAGATCATGCGCCTCGATGCTGACCAAATTCACGGTGCGCTCGCCCAATGCGTGAACCTCGCCGCGGGCAACCTCGAAGGCGGCCGTAGTGGCGGCCGCTCCGTGCGCGAGGGCGCGGCGGTGCGTAATGCGCTGCTGGCCGTCGGTCTCGCACGCCAGGGGATTCCCGGCGGCGAGACGGTCTTCGAGGGCGAGGCGGGCTTCTATTTCGCCTATGCGGGAAACCGGGAAGGGCGCTTGAGCCACAGCTTCGCCGGTCATCGCTACGCCGATCTCGCCGCCATCACCGCCAAGCTCGGCGAGCATTGGGTGTTCCTCGAGACCCTTTATCGCATCTATTCGACGTCCGGCTACAACATCGCCCATGTCGACGTCACCGCGGCTCTTTGCAAGCGTGACCGACTTCGGCCCGAGGACGTCGACCAGATCGAGTGCGTCGTGAACTGGCTCGAGACACAGTACCCGAGCCCCGCCTTCCCGTCGCGTCGCACCGACATCGAACCGGCACGCGAGCAGCCCCAGTATTACGCCGCCTATGCCGTCCTCACCGGGTCATTCCCGGTGACCAAAAACGTGCAGCAAAAGGTCGGCGAAGCCGATCCGCCGGGCATCGACGACATGATGCAGCGCGTCCGCGTCATTCCTTCGCACACGCAACCGCTCTTCGCCCCGCGCGTGACCATTCACACGCGCGACGGCATTGCGCACGCGTTGGAGGCAACTGGCCGCGAGTTCATCATGAGTTTCGACCAGCTGGCGAAAAGACTGTCGCCGGTTGGCGCAGTGGTCTCCATCGGAGAGCAGCAATATGCAGAGCTGGTTGCAGAATGTCGGCAGATAGATGATCGGGAAGAGGTTGCGAGGTTGATTGCACTGACCTGCCCGCGCCGACCAGATCGTCCATCGTGAATCCGCATGTCAGGTGAGCTGGCGCGTGCTCACCTCACATGTGGCCGTCATGCCGGCGCGACCTTATCCAGCACCTCCTCGGCGAGCGACAGCGCGCTGGTGAGCCCCGGCGACTCGATGCCGAACAGGTGCACCATCCCTGGCAGGCCGTGCTCGGCCGGACCGTCGATCATGAAATCGGCCGCCGGCTCGCCCTGGCCCGTGATCTTGGGGCGGATGCCGGCATAGTCGGGAAACAGCGAATTGTCCGGCAGGCCCGGCCAGTAGGTGCGGATCGCGGCGTAGAACGCGTCGCCGCGGCGCGGATCGACGTCGAAGTTCATCGCCTCGATCCATTCCACATCCGGCCCGAAGCGCATGCGGCCGGCGAGATCGAGCGTGACGTGGATGCCGAGCCCGCCCGGCACCGGCGCCGGATAGATCAACCGCGAGAACGGCGCGCGGCCGGCAAAGCCGAAATAATTGCCCTTGGCGAGCGCGTGCTTCGGCACGCGCGCGCGCGGATAGCCCTCGACCGCGTGCGCGAGGCGTTGTGCGCCGTGGCCGGCCGAGTTGATCACGGCGTCGACCGTGATCTCGCCCGGCTCGGCGCCGCCGAAGCTCACGCGCCAATTCGCGCCGTCGCGCACGATGCGCTCGACCGGCGTGTTGAACGCGATGACGCCGCCGCGGTCCTCGATGTCGCCCTCGAGTGCCAGCATGAAACGATGGCTGTCGACGATGCCGGTCTCGGCCGAATGGAACGCGGCGACGCAGAAGAGCGCCGGCTCCATCCGCTTGGCGTCGATTGCATCGAGCATGGTGACGTTCTCGACGCCATTGCTCAGCGCCTGCTTATGGATGGCGTCGAGCTTCGGGATATCCGCGTCCTTGGTGACGATGAACAGCTTGCCGATCTTCTTGTGCGGGATGCCGTGCGATGCGCAGTAGGCGTAGAGCATGCGTCGGCCGCGCGGGCAGTGCAGGGCGCGCTTGCTGCCGGTCGGGTAGTAGAGGCCCGCATGAATCACCTCGCTGTTGCGCGACGAGGTCCCGGTGCCGATCGCGTCGGCGGCTTCCGCCACGATCACGTCGTGTCCGCGCAGCGCCGCCGCGCGCGCGATCGCGAGCCCGACCACGCCGGCACCGATGACCATCACCTGCATGGCTTAGTTCCCGCCGCAAATCTCGACACGATCGCCTGCCGCGATCTCGCCGCCGGCGATCACCTCGGCATAGATGCCGCAGTCCATGTGGCCGAGGGCGCGCAGCAGGCTTTCGGGGATATGCAGGTCGCGGATGCCGGTCGCCGGATCGACGTTGGTCGCGGCGCAGCGCACGATGCGCTTCACCACCTTGACGCGCGCATCGCCGATCGCGAGCTCCCGACCGACCAGGTCGAGCTCGCTCCACGGCGACCAACCCGAAACGTAGAGATTGGCGCGGAAACGCAACGGATCGACCGGCTGGCCGACGAGCGTCTCGACCGCCGCGACCGACGCAAGGTTGATGATCGACACCACCTTCTTGGCCACGTCCGAGAAGCTGTGCCCAGACCCGTGCAAGACCTTGGGCGGCCCGCGCAGCTCGTCGGCGCAAAATTCGGCGAAGAATTCCTCGATCGCCTGTCGCCCTTCCGCCGTGCGCAGGTCGCCGCGCGCGACCTCGCGATCGACCTCGCGAATGCTGAGCACGTGGCTCGTCTGGTCAAGCCGCGTGTCGAGGCGTGCAAGGCGCTCGTTGCGCATCAGCATGAGGAAGCGCGATTTCGGGAAATAGCTGGGCGCCGTCGGATCGAAGCCGCTTGGCCCGTTTTCGATCGCATAGAGGCGGTCGGCCGCCAGGGTGTGCCCGGGCGCGAGCATGGTCCGCGCGAGCGGCTCGGGGGAGAGGCCCTTCACGGGGTAGCGGTAGATCCGCTGGAGGCTGGGCTGTTCGATGGTCATTACACTCGGACCGGTAGGCAGGTGGGTTGGGCGGGCAGGGATGTAGCAGGAAAATGATCGGTCGGGTTGGGCCCAAAATTGGACCCGTGTCATGTCATTTGGCGGCTTCCCCGCACGTCCTCGCAATGCAGCCAGATCGGCGATCGATGGCTGCGACCTGGGGGGCATGCTATGGATGGAACCGGTACTCGCCGCCGTGATGCGGCGGTAAAGCCACGGGGCGATATCCGGTGGGCACATCAGGACGCTTTTTCGCGTTTTGCGGTAGGCCTGTACCCGAAAATCATGGCGAGTGGTGGCACGGCAATGGCTGAGCCTGCGCACATCGTCGTGGTTGAGGACGAGGCGACCCAACGCCAGCTGCTGGTCGAATATCTCGGCCGGCAGAATTTTCGCGTCACCGGCGTCGAGGGTGGCGTCGCGTTGCGCCGGCTGTGCGAGCGCGACCTGCCCGCGCTGGTGCTGCTCGACGTTGGGCTGCCCGGCGAGGACGGCTTTGCGCTCGCGCGCTGGCTGCGCGAGAAGAGCGGCCGCGTCGGCATCATCATGGTGACGGCCGCGACCGACACGGTCGACCGCGTGGTCGGGCTCGAGACCGGCGCCGACGACTACATCCCCAAGCCGGTCGAGATGCGCGAGCTGCTGGCGCGAGTGAAAAGCGTGCTGCGCCGCACGACCGGCGCTGCGATCATCACCAGCGCGCCGCGGGTGCGCATGGGCCGCCTGGTGCTCGACCTCGACAAGCGCGTGCTGGTCGATCCCGCCGACGGCAGCGAGCAGCCGTTGACTGCGAGCGAGTTCGATTTGCTCAAACTGTTTGCCGAGAACCCCAACCGTCCGCTGCAGCGCGACTGGCTGCTCGAAAGCGCCGCCCACCGGGAGATGGAAGCCTTCGATCGCGCGATCGACCTTCGCATCACCCGCCTGCGCCGCAAGATCGAGCACGATCCCGCCCACCCCGACGCCATCCGCACCGTCCGCGGCGTCGGCTACATGTTCGTCCCGCCGAAGGATTGAGGTGAGGGGAACGCAAGTGAGTTGAGCACTTCGCCTGCGCCCCCTCTCCCTTCAGGCCCCCTTAAGGGGAGAAGGCGCGCAGACACTGTGCTCACCTCACCGAATTCTATTTCGCCTTCCGTCGCCGCACTCGTAGTCCGTCGATGAACACATCGATCAGCCGCAGCACGCTCTTCTGCCAGCCGGACTGGTCGTGCAGGTAGCACATGCCGACGAGCGCGCGCAGCAGATCCTCCGCGCTGATGTCGTCGCGGATGTCGCCAGCCGTGATGGCGCGGTCGAGAAGTCCGCGCACCGCGCGCGTCAGCCGCTCGAACGAAAACGCGTAGAGCTCCGAGTTCGTGTAGGCGGCGAGCGCGAGCGACGCCACCATGCCCTTCTTGGTGGCGACGAACCGCACGTTCGAATGCATCCACTGCCGCAGCGCCTCGACCGGATCCTTCTCGTCCCTGAGCCGCTCGGCGAGATCGGCGAGCTGCTGCACCTCGCGGCGATAGACCGCCTCGTAGAGCGCCTCGCGCGTCGGAAAATGCCGGTAGAGCGTGCCGATGCCGACGCCGGCCGCGCGCGCGACCGCTTCCAGGCTCGCCTCGGCGCCGCCGGCGCTGAACACGGTTTTCGCCGCCTCCAGCACCCGCTCGCGGTTGCGCGCGGCGTCGGCGCGGGGTTTTCGCGCGGCGGTCTTATCCGTTGGTCTAATGCGGGTTCGCAAAATCCGCCCCTTGAAAAGCGGAGGGTGCCTCCGTATTTCCCGAGGCGTCAGGGCTAGAGATAGCACGTCGGCGCCGCGATGCCACGCGTCGCGAGGCCGGCGGGGCTGGCGAAGCCATTGTTTCGTCGCTGCATTCCGCAACAGCCGCGCCGACGCCGGAGGGAGTTACCGCATGGGCCTTTCCACCACGCTCACCATCAACGGCGTCGCGCGCACCATCGCGCTCGATGATCCCCGCGTCACGCTGCTCGATCTGCTGCGCGAGCGCCTCGACCTCACCGGCACCAAGAAGGGCTGCGACCGCGGCCACTGCGGCGCCTGCACCGTGATCGTCGACGGCCGGCGTATCAATTCCTGCCTCGCGCTCGCCATGAGCCTCGACGGCGCCGAGGTGCTGACCATCGAGGGCGTCGCGCAGGGCGGGCGGTTGCATCCTGTGCAGGAGGCGTTCATCGCCCATGACGGCCTGCAATGCGGCTACTGCACGCCTGGCCAAATCATGAGCGCCGTCGGACTCATCGATGAAGGGCAGGCGGGCGATGACCCCGAGCGCGTGCGCGAGTGCATGAGCGGGAATCTCTGCCGCTGCGGCGCCTACCAGGGAATCACCGCTGCCGTGCTCGATGCCACGCGGGCGATCGCCGCCGCACAGCGCAAGGAGGTCGCATGAACCGCTTCGACTATGTCCGGCCCGCCACGGTGCGTGAGGCCGTCGCGGCTGCCGCCGAGCCCGGTGCTGCCTATTTGGCGGCCGGCACCAACCTGCTCGACCTGATGAAGGGCGGCGTCAGCGCGCCGACCCGGCTCGTCGACGTGACGCATCTGCCCGATCTCGACCGCATCGAGACGCTGCCGGACGGCGGCGTGCGCATCGGCGCGCTGGTGCGCAACGCCGATCTCGCCCACGATCATGACTTCGCCCGCCGCTTTCCCGCCGTCGCCGAGACCCTGCTCTCCGGCGCCTCGGCGCAGCTGCGCAACGCCGCGACCGTCGGCGGCAACCTCGTGCAGCGCACGCGCTGCGCCTATTTCTACGATCCCGCCAGCGCCTGCAACAAACGCGCGCCCGGCGCCGGGTGCGATGCTCGCGGTGGTGACAACCGGCTGCATGCCATTCTCGGCTGGAGCCCGAGCTGCATCGCGACTCATCCGTCCGATTTCTGCGTCGCGCTCGCGGCGCTCGATGCGGTCGTCGAGATCGAAGGCAAGAGCGGTCCGCGCGAGGTCGCGCTCGAGCTGTTTCATCTGCTGCCCGGCGACACGCCCGATCATGAGACCGTGCTCGCCCCCGGCGAGATGATCGTCGCGGTGCGCCTGCCGGCGCAAGCCGCGCAGTTCGCCGCGCATGCCCGCTATCTCAAGGTCCGCGATCGCACCTCCTATGCGTTCGCGCTCGTCTCCGCCACGGCTGCGCTGCGCCTCGATGGCGACGTGATCGTCGAGGCGCGCCTCGCGCTCGGCGGCGTCGCCGCCAAGCCGTGGCGGGCGCGCAAGGCCGAGCAGCTCCTGCGCGGCGCCCGCGCCGACGCTGCGGCCTTCGCCCGCGCCGCCGAGGCCGCGCTCGTCGACGCCAAACCGTCCGGCGACAACGCCTTCAAGATCGAGCTTGCCCGCCGCGTCATCGTGCGGGCGCTCACCCTTGCCGCTGCCGGCACACCCGACCGCCTTCCCGCGCTGCCCGGCTCGCCCTTTGCCGTCACGTCCGGAGTTTCCGTTCATGTCTGAGAGCTTGCCTGAGACCGCACTCACGCTGAGCCCCGCGCATATCCGCCACGGCTCGAACATCGGTCAGCCGATCACCCGTCTCGACGGCGTGCTCAAGGTCACGGGCGCCGCCAAATACGCGGCCGACCAGCATCCGCCCGGCATGCTCCACGCGGTGCTGGCGACGAGCACCATCGCGCGGGGCCGCGTCGCCTTCCTCGATGTCGCCGCCGCCAAGGCGCATCCCGGCGTCGTCGAGGTGATCACGCCTGCCAACCGCCCGCCACTCGCGCAGGATCCGGACGAGAAATCCAATCCCTTCATGTTCCGGCTCGATCTGCTGCAGAGCGACCGCGTGCGCTACGCCAACCAGCCGATCGCGGTCGTCGTCGCCGAGACGCTCGAAGCCGCGACGCAAGGCGCCGCGCTGCTCGCGCCGCGCTACGAGATCGAGCCCGCCCGCGTCGGGCTCGACGCGGACGAAAGCTTCGTGCCCGCGGCCGTTGGCGTCGGCAATCCATCGCATGTCGCGCGCGGCGACGTCGCGCGCGGGCTCGCGGCCGCGAGCCGCAAGCTGACGGCGACCTATACGACGCCGGCGCAATATCACAATCCGATGGAGCCGCACGCGATCGTCGCCGCCTGGGATGGCGATACGCTGTCGATCGACACCCCGAGCCAGGGCATGGTCATGGCAAAGGGGCGCTTGGCCGGTATCTTCGGCATCTCGCCCGAGAAGATTCACATTCGCAGCCCATTCCTCGGCGGCGGTTTCGGCTGCAAGGGCTTCATCGCCGGGCCGCAGGTGCTCGGCGTGATCGCGGCGCGGGTGGTGGGCCGTCCGGTCAAGCTGGCGCTGCGCCGTGATCAGATGTTCGGTCCCGTCGGCCACCGCGGAGCGACGCGGCAGACCCTGCGGCTCGGCGCCGATCGCGACGGCAAGCTCACGGCGCTCGATCATCACACCAAGACGACGTCGAGCACCTTCGACGACTTCTTCGAGCCCGCCTCCGACGTCTCCCACACGCTCTATGCGAGCCCGGCGATCGCGACCTCGCACGAAGCCGTGCGCACCGACATCGGCACGCCGCTGTTCATGCGCGCGCCCGGCGAGGCGACCGGCTCGATCGCGCTCGAAAGCGCGATCGACGAGATGGCGCATGCTTGCGGCATGGATCCGCTCGCCTTCCGGCTCGCCAACTATGCCGAGGTCGAGCCGATCACGGGCAAGCCGTTCTCGTCGAAAGCCTTGCGCGAGTGCTACCGTCAGGGCGCCGAGCGGTTCGGCTGGGCGCGCCGCCCGCTTGCCACCGGGCAGATGCGCGATCGCGATGGTCTCCTGGTCGGCTGGGGCGTCGGCACCGCGACGTTTCCGGCGCTGATGTTCGCCGCGAACGCCAGGGCCGTGTTGCGCCGTGACGGCCACGGCGTGATGGAGATCGGTGCCCATGACATGGGGCAGGGTGCCTGGACGGCGCTCGCGCAGATCGCGGCTGATGCGCTCGGGCTCGATCTCGACCGGCTCGACTTCCGCTCCGGCACATCCGACCTTCCCGATGGCGGCATCGCCGGCGGCTCTGCCCACACGGCGACGGCCGGCACGGCGATCCACAATGCGGGCGCCGATGCCATCGCGCGCCTCGCCGAGCTCGCGACGGATGACGAGCGCTCGCCGCTGTTCGGCGCCGGCAATGCGGGCGTGATCGCGCGCGCCGGCCGCCTGCATCGCCGCGACGACGAACGCCGCAGCGAAAGCTATGGCGACATTCTCGGCCGCGCTGGTCTTGCGCAGATCGAAGGCCACGGCTCGAGTGCGGCCGATCATGCCGCGCCGGGCGACTACGCCAAGCACGCGCACGGCGCCGTGTTCGCCGAGGTCAAGGTCGATCCCGATCTCGGCCAGATCCGCGCCACGCGCCTGGTCGGCGCCTTCGCGGCCGGCCGCATCATCAATCCGCGCATGGTGACGAGCCAGCTCAACGGCGGCATGATCTGGGGCGTGTCGTTCGCGCTGCACGAGCGCGCCGTGATCGACCCGCGTTCCGGCCGGCCGATGAACGCGAACCTCGCCGAGTACCACGTCCCGGTGAATGCCGATGTGCCCTCGATCGAAGCGATCCTGGTCGAGGAGCATGACCCGCACGTCAACGCGCTCGGCATCAAGGGCGTCGGCGAGATCGGCATCACTGGGAGTGCCGGCGCGGTCGCCAACGCGGTGTGGCACGCCACCGGCGTGCGCGTGCGCGATTTTCCGATCACGCTCGATCGTCTGCTGGCGAAGGATTGAGCCTGAGCTGAGTGCCGCGGTAAAAAAGATCGGTGGGCGCATTCGATGCTGGAGGAGGCCCCGATCATGTTGCGCTGTTGGCCGCTCGCCGTGGTGGCGGCGCTGCTCAGTGTCCTCGCCAGCCGCTCCGCCGTCGCGCAAGAGGAGAATGCGCCGCACCACCGGCCCGTGAAGGCGGTCGGCGATATCCGCATCTCGGTCGGCGGGCGCGGTGCGGGCGTGCTCTACCTGTCGGCGGACTGGTCGAAACCACAGCCGAGCATCACCCGCGCGGTCATCATCCTGCACGGCGTCCTGCGTAACGCCGACGTCTATTTCAAATCGGCCGAGCGCGCCCACGCCGCCGCGGGCGATGCGGGACGCGCCACGCTGATGATCGTCCCGCAATTCCTCGCCCAGGTAGATGTCGACGCCTGGCATCTTCCGGCCGATACGCTGCGCTGGAGCCTGACCGGCTGGGAAGGCGGTGAGCCGGCGCTGGCGACGGCGCCGGTCAGCTCGTTCGAGGTGCTTGACGCAATTCTGGCGCGCCTCGCCGACCGCACGCTGTTCCCGCATCTCGCGACCGTCGTCGTCGCCGGCCATTCGGGCGGCGGCCAGGTTGCGCAGCGATACGCGATTGCGACGCGCGGCGAGGCGGCGCTCGAGCAGGCCGGCATCGCGATCCGCTATGTGGTCGCCAATCCCTCGTCCTACGCCTATTTCAGCCCCGACCGGCCGCAGCCCGCGATCGCGGGGTCATGTCCCGGCTACGACGATTGGAAATACGGGATGCAAGCCCTGCCGCCTTACTTGCAGGACCGCTCGCCGACCGCGCTGGAGAAAGACTACGTTGCCCGCCGCGTGATCTATCTGCTCGGCACTGCCGATACCAACCCCAACCATCCGGCGCTCGACAAGAGCTGCAAGGGCGAGGCGGAAGGCCCCTACCGCTATGCGCGCGGCCACGCCTACGCGAATTATATGAAGGCGCGTGATCAGGGCACACCGAACCACAGTGTCTGGGACGTGCCGGGCGTCGGGCACGATGGCGACAAGATGCTCACCTCGGCCTGCGGGCTGGCGGCCCTGTTCGACCTGCCCGGTTGCGCCGGGGCAAAGTGAAAAATTCGGCGGCTGGCCTGCGTCCCGACTTTTCGCAAAACGAAGCGGGAAAGAAAGATCAGCAATAGCAATGCTGGCTCGGCGCCATCTCACGATGCCGCCGGCTTCGCCAGCTCCGCCAGCGCCCGCCGCAGCTCAGTCGCAAGTCGTCCCAGCCCGTCCTGGCAGCGCGCCCGGTCGCCGGCCTTGCCGGCCTGCTCGAGGGCCGCGGCCGCGGTGCCGACCGCATGCGCCCCAACCGCCTGCGCGGCGCCTTTGAGCTTGTGGGCGGCGGCGGCGAGGCGAGCGAGGTTGCCGCTGCGCGCGGCCGTCTCGATGTCGCGCTCGCTGTCGGCGGCGGTCTCGCGGAAGCGCGCGAACAGCGAGTTGATCGCCGCCACATCGTCGCCGAGCCAGGCCGCGAGCACGCTGCGGTCGATGGCGGCGCCGGCCGCGGCGCCTGCGGCCGCGGGCGCAGCGTCCCCATCGCCATGCAGGGCGAGCCAGCGTTCCAGCGTCGCGCGCAGGCGCTCGATGTTCACCGGCTTGGCGATATAGGCGTCCATGCCGGCCGCGATGCAGCGCTCCTCCTCGCCCTTGAGCGCATTGGCGGTGACGGCGACGATCGGCGTGCGCTCGGGCCCGCCGGCCTCGCGTTCGCGGATGCGACGGCTCAATTCATGCCCGTCCATGCGCGGCATATGGATGTCGGCGAGCACCGCGGCGTAGCGCCCGGGCGCCCACAGCTCGAGCGCCTGCACCCCGTCCTCGGCGGTGTCGCAGTCGATGCCGATCAGCCCGAGCTGGCGCACCAGCACCTCGCGATTGACCGGATGGTCGTCGACCACCAGCACGCGCGGACCGCCGCTGGTGCGAATCGGCGCCGTCACGGCGCCCGGGGCGGCCGGCCGCAGCAGCGTCTTGAGCGGAGAGTCGGCCGGCGCCGTGGTGAGCGTCAGCGTGACGGTGAACTCGGAGCCGACCCCCGGCGTGCTCTCGACCCCGACGCTGCCCTCCATCAGCTCGGCGAGGCGGCGCACGATCGAGAGCCCGAGGCCGGTGCCGCCGAAGCGGCGCGTGGTCGAGGAGTCCGCCTGGGCGAAGGGCCGAAACAGGCGCGCGCGCTGCTCGGCGTCGAGGCCGATGCCGGTGTCGCGCACGCTGAGCGTCACGCGCGTGCGGCCGTTGCCGAGCGGAGCGGTCGCGCCGTGCACCCGGATGCCGCCCCGCTCGGTGAATTTGAGCGCATTGCCGAGCAGGTTGAACAGGATCTGCCGTACCCGGGTCGGGTCGCCGACCAGCACGTCGTCGGAGCCGGCGTCGATCTCGGCCGTCAGCGTGAGGCGCTTGCCGGTTGCCTGGGCGTGGAACGTGCTCACCACGCCGTCGATCAGGCCGGAAAGCGAGAATGCGGTCGCCTCGAGCTCGAGCCGTCCCGCCTCGATCTTCGAGAAGTCCAGCACGTCGTCGATGATGCGCAGCAGCGATTGCGCCGACTCGCGCATGGTGGCGACGCTGCGGCGCTGACCCTGGTCGAGCCCCTGGTGCTCGAGCACGTCCATCATGCCGAGCACGCCGTTCATCGGCGTGCGGATCTCATGGCTCATGGTGGCGAGGAAGGTCGATTTCGACAGGTTCGCGGCCTCCGCCTCGACGCGCGCCCGCTCGGCCGCGTCGGCGCGCTCCTTGAGCTCGGTGATGTCGCGCTGGACCGAGAGGATGCTGCCATCGGCGAGCGGCATGAAGTCGAACTCGATGTAGCGGCCGTTCGGCGTGCGCCGCTCGTAGTGGCAGCCGTCGGGACCGAGCACGCGGTCATTGTGCTGGCGCACCAGCCCCTCGACGTCGTCGGCCGGCCCGAAGTCTCCGCGCCGGACCAGAAAGCGCAGGATGTCGGACGACAGCATGCCGGGATGCACGTCGGCGAGCGTATAGCGGTGGATGTCGAGGATTCGCTGGTTGATGAACTTGAGCCGGCGGAAAGTGGTGCCGTCTTCCGCTCCGCCGAACAGCATGACGCCGTCGGTCATGTTGTCGAGCACGGTCTGCATCACCTCGCGCGTGCGCTCGACCTCGGTGGTGCGCTCGCGCACCTGCTCGAACAGCCGCACGATCTCGATCGCGATCACGGCCTGGTCGGCGAACACCTTGGCGAGTGCGATCTGGTCTTCCGTGAACGCGCGCGCGACCTTGCGCTCGAGCACGATCAAGCCGGTGATCCTGTCGCCGTGCATCAGCGGGACCCCCAGGCCGGCGCGCACGCCGGCGCGCGCCTGCGCATCGGCCAGGATGTAGTCCGGGTCGGCCTGCATGTCGGCAATCTGCACCGCGTCGCGTGCCAGCAACGCGCGGCCGGTGAGCGTTCCGCGGCTGGCTGCGAAGGGTACCTGTCCGGCGATGCGCTCCTCGAAGCCCGCCGGGTGACCGTGGCCGGCCATCGGCCGAGAGACACCGTCGGCCTCGACGTTGAGCGTCGCCATGTCGGCGTCGCACAGCCGCGCCGCTTCGCGCATCAGCGTGTCGAGCACGGCGCGCAGGTCGAAGTTGGTGGAGCTGATCAGCTTGAGCACGCCGGAGGCCGCCGTCAGCGCCTCCTCCCGCTTGATCAGCTCGGTCACGTCCCGCCCGACGGACAGGAGACTGCCGTCCGCGAGAGGCGTGAAGATGAATTCCACGTCGCGCCCGCTCGCGGTGCGGCGCGTGTAGCGGCTGCCGCCCGCCTTGCGTATCATCTCGGCGCGCTCGCGGATCGTGTCCTCGAGCGGCTGCGCGGTGCCGTAATCGCCACGCGCGGCCAGGAAGCGAATGATGTCGTAGACCGGGGTGCCGGGACGGCCGAGCTCGGGCGGCAGCAGGTTGAAGCGCAGGGCCTCCCGGTTGACGAACTGGCAGCGGAAATCCCGGTCGAACAGCATGACGCCTTCGCTCATGTTGTCGAGGACGACCTGCATCACGGCGCGGGTGCGCTCGACCTCGGCGCGCGCGGCAGCGAGCACGGCCTCGCGCTCCTTGAGCTCGGTGATGTCGGTGTGCCAGCTCAGCAGTGCGCTCTCGCCCTGGTATTCGGTCAGATTCACCGAGTTGAGCGACCACCATGTCGTCCCATCGGTGCGACGGCGCTCGGTCTCGACGTTGCGCTGGCGTCCGTCGCGCGCTAGCCGCTCGAGCAGCTGCGCGCGTTCGTCCGGATTGACGTATAACGAGAGCATGTCGACGGCGGCGAGGTTGTCGCGGGAAATTCCGTTCTGGCGGGCGAATTCCTCGTTGCAGAAGAGCAGGCGCCCGTCGGCGATCGACAGCGCGGCGCCGACCGGGGCGCCCTCGAGAATCGAGCGCATGCGGTGCGCGTTCGCCTCGATCTGCTCCTCGTAGCGCTTGCGCTCGGTGATGTCGCTGTAGATCGATACGAAGCCCCCGCCCGGCAGCGGGTTATGGCGGATTTCCAGCACGGTGCCGTCCGGCCGTGTGCGCTCGGTCCCATACTGCTGGTCGGATTTCCCGATGACGGCGTTGACGAAGCGGTCGATGTCGACGTCGCCGTATTCGCCGCGCCGCGCGAGATAGTGGATCATCTCCGCGTAGGTCGGTGCGCCCGCAACGAACGCGGCCGGCAGCTCGAGCATCTCCTCGAAGCGCCGGTTGTGCGCCGCGAGCCTGGTTTCGCGGTCGAACATGGCGACGCCGTGCGTCATGTTGTCGAGCATGACGGTCATGACCTCGCGCGTGCGCTCGATGTCGCGCCAGGCGGCGGCCGCGGCCGCCTTGACGCGCTCGAGCTCCTCGGCGCGCCGGCGGCTCTCGGTGATGTCGCCGGACGCCCCGACCATGCGTCGGGCGCGTCCATCCGGCCCGCGCAGCACGATGCCGTGCTGCCGCGCCCAGCGCACCGTGCCGTCCGGCATGACATAACGGAACTCGCAGTCGAGGCGGGGGATATCGCCCTTGAACAGGGCGAGCAGCAGGCTGCGATGATAGGGACGGTCGTCCGGGTGGATGCGGTCGGCCCACTGCGCGAGCGTCGCGTCGGCCGGCAGGTCGAGCATCGCGAGCAGCGTCGGCGAGAGGTAAAGCGTGTCCCGCTCGATGTCCCAGTCGTAGACGTTCTCGTCGACTGCCTGCAGCGCAAGCGCGTAGCGCTCCTCGTTGCCGCTGCGGCCGTGGCCGATCGACATGGCGGCGCGGTGGGCCGCCGCCGCCGCCACGGCCTCGCGCTCGTGGTTCTTGATCTCGGTGACGTCGCCGGTCGCGCCGACCAGGCGGAAGGCGCGGCCGTCGGCGTGGCGCTGCGCGACGCCCGTCTGGCGCGCCCAGCGCCAGGTGCCGTCGCCGCTGCGATAGCGGGTGTCGCATTCGAACCGCGGGGTCGCGCCCCGGAGGTGCTCGGCGAGCTTGTGGCGGTAGAGCGGCAGGTCGTCCGGATGCATGCGCGCCATCCAGTCGGCGGGCGTCGCCAGCTCGGCCTCGGAAAGGTCCAGCATCATCCGCAGCTCGGGCGAGTAGGAGACGGTGCCGGCCTCGATGTTCCAGTCGTAGACCCCGTAGTTGAGCGACTGCAGCGCCAGCAGATAGCGCTCCTCCGACGCGGCCGGCTTGCCCGGGGTCGGGCGCCGCGCATCGGGATGGGCGCTTCGGCTGGTCGGAGAGGCCTGCGTCGGCATCAAGAGACTCCAGGGGGCGCCATTCTTGGCCGGCCCACGTATCGTCGGTGTTTCGCGGGCCGGCGAATTTGTATCGTTTGTATCGTGGGGCCTGTGTCTTCCTCTGCGATCCGCGCCCCTGACGTAACGATACGGACGATACAAAAAAGTCCTTGTCGCGAAATCCGGGCGAAACAGGCGGCGACTAGGTTCCGCGCCATTGGAGGACGACATTAGTTCCGTCGTCCGGTTCCGGGGAGGAACTGATGACCGCACAGACCCTCGCCACGACGCCCCGCCGCGCGATTGCCGACGAGGCACTGGTCCGGCAGATGGCCTCCGGGCACAAGCTCGCGATGCGGGCGCTGTTCGCCCGCCATCAGGTCAAGGTCTATCGCTTCGCGCTGCGCATCGTCCGCGACGCCGCGCTCGCCGAGGACGTGGTGAGCGAAACTTTCATCGACGCCTGGCAGCATGCCGATCGCTTCGAGGGCCGGTCCTCGGTCTCGACCTGGCTGCTCGGCATCGCCCGTCACAAGGCGCTTACTGCCGCGAACCGCCGCCAGACCGAGTCGCTCGACTGCGATGCGGCCCAGAACGTCGTCGATACCGCCAATAACCCCGAGGCCGAGCTCGGCGATCGCGATCGCGGCGCGGTGGTCCGCCGCTGCCTCAAGGCGCTCTCGCCCGAGCACGCCGAGATCATCGACCTCGTCTACTATCAGGAAAAATCGATCAAAGAGATCGTTGAGATCCTCGGCATCCCGGACAACACGGTCAAGACCCGCATGTTCTATGCCCGCAAGCGCCTCGCCACATTGGTTGCGGCGGAGGGTATCGATCGCGCGGCGGCGTGAGGAAGCTTCGTCGTGGCCGCGGCCACGGCACCGAGTAGTCGCGGCGTCGGTTCGGGATGCCGCATCGGAGGAGCAGGCCGCCGTCCTGGTGGCCTGTTCGCTTTTTGGAGCCGGGAATGACTGCCCTGCGCCCCCTCTCCCCTAAGTAGGGCCGGAGGGGGCGCGGGCAGTGTCCGATTTTAACCATCGGTCACCGTCGCCCCCTTCACCAGCCGACCGACGGCCCCCACATTTCATGCAGCGGATGCCTGCCTGGGTCCGCCGGTTCCGGCCCGCTGTCTTGACCCCCGTCGAGGCTGCCCGAACCTCTCGCGTAAACGATGTCCCGATCGCGCCACCTATGGGCGTTCGGTACAGGCATGGAGGGTTTTCATGAATTTCGAGAAGTACACCGACCGCGCCCGTGGATTCGTGCAGTCGGCCCAGTCGCTGGCGCTCCGCGAAGGGCACCAGCAGTTCGCCCCCGAACATCTGCTCAAGGTCCTGCTCGACGACCCCGAAGGCCTGGCGGCCGGGCTGATCGACCGCTCCGGCGGCAACTCGCGCCAGGCGCTGGCGGATGTCGAAGCGGCACTGGCCAAGCGCCCCAAGGTGCAGGGGGCCGGCGCCGGGCAACTCTACATCGACCCGTCGCTCGCGCGCGTGTTCGATACCGCCGAGAAAGCCGGTGAGAAGGCGGGTGACAGCTTCGTCACCGTCGAGCGGCTTCTGCTCGCGCTCGCCCTCGAGAAGAACAGCGAGGCGGGCAAGGTTCTCGCCGCCGCCGGCGTCACGCCGCAAAATCTCAACGCCGCGATCGAGGCGCTGCGCAAGGGTCGCACCGCCGACTCCGCCTCCGCCGAGAACGCCTATGACGCGCTCAAGAAATATGCCCGCGATCTCACCCAGGCGGCGCGCGAGGGCAAGCTCGATCCGGTCATCGGCCGGGACGAGGAAATCCGGCGCACCATCCAGGTGCTCTCCCGGCGCACCAAGAACAATCCGGTGCTGATTGGCGAGCCCGGCGTCGGCAAGACCGCGATCGTCGAAGGCCTGGCGCTGCGCATCGTCAACAAGGACGTGCCGGACAGCCTCGAGGACAAGAAGCTTCTCGCCCTCGACATGGGCGCGCTGATCGCCGGCGCGAAATATCGCGGCGAGTTCGAGGAACGGCTCAAAGGCGTGCTGCAGGAAGTCACCGGCTCGGCCGGACAGTACATCCTCTTCATCGATGAGATGCATACGATCATCGGCGCCGGCAAGGCCGATGGCGCGATGGATGCGTCGAACCTCCTCAAGCCGGCGCTCGCCCGGGGCGAGCTGCATTGCGTCGGCGCCACCACGCTCGACGAGTACAAGAAATATATCGAGAAGGACGCGGCGCTCGCCCGCCGTTTCCAGCCGGTCTATGTCGACGAGCCGACCGTCGAGGACACGATCTCGATCCTGCGCGGGCTCAAGGAGAAATACGAGGCGCATCACAAGGTGAAGGTCGCGGACGCGGCGCTGGTTGCCGCCGCGACGCTGTCGAACCGCTACATCACCAATCGCTTCCTGCCCGACAAGGCCATCGACCTCGTCGACGAGGCCGCGGCGCGCCTGCGCATGCAGATCGATTCCAAGCCCGAGGAGCTCGACAATCTCGACCGCGAGATCGTGCGGTTGAAGATCGAGCAGGAGGCGTTGAAGAAGGAGAGCGACGCGGGCTCGAAGGAGCGGCTCAAGCGGCTCGAGAAGGATCTGGCGGGGCTGCAGGAAAAGGCCGACGCGCTCACGGCCAAATGGAAGGCCGAGAAGGACAAGCTCACCTCGGCCGCACAGCTGCAGACTCAGCTCGACACGGCGAAGAACGATCTCGCCGACGCGATCCGCCGCGGCAATTACCAGCGTGCGGGCGAGTTGCAGTACAGCGTGATCCCGCAGCTCACCGGGAAGCTCAAGGAGATCGAGGCCGCGGAATCGAAAGGCGCCGCGTCGGGCGTCCTGGCCGAAGAGGCGGTCACCGCGAGCCATGTCGCGCAGGTGGTGTCGCGCTGGACCGGCATTCCGGTCGATCGCATGCTCGAAGGCGAGCGCGAGAAGCTTCTCAAGATGGAGGAGCAGATCGCCAAACGCGTCGTCGGCCAGGCCGAGGCCGTGAAGTCCGTGTCGACCGCGGTGCGTCGCGCGCGCGCCGGCCTGCAGGATCCGAACCGGCCGATCGGCTCGTTCATGTTCCTCGGCCCCACGGGCGTCGGCAAGACCGAGCTCACCAAGGCGCTGGCCTCGTTCCTGTTCGACGACGACAATGCGCTCATCCGCATCGACATGTCGGAATACATGGAGAAGCATTCGGTGGCCCGCCTGATCGGCGCGCCGCCCGGCTATGTCGGCTATGACGAGGGCGGCGCGCTGACGGAAGCCGTGCGGCGGCGGCCCTACCAGGTCGTGCTGTTCGACGAGATCGAGAAGGCGCACCCCGACGTGTTCAACGTGCTCCTGCAGGTGCTCGACGACGGGCGGCTCACCGACGGGCAGGGCCACACGGTCGACTTCCGCAACACGCTGATCGTGATGACCTCCAACCTCGGCGCCGAGTTCCTGGTCAACCAGCCGGAAGGCCAGGACACCGACGCCGTGCGCGAGCAGGTCATGGCGGTGGTGCGAGCAAGCTTCCGCCCCGAGTTCTTGAATCGGGTCGACGAGATCCTCCTGTTCCACCGGCTCCAACGCGCCGAGATGGGAAGCATCGTCGATATTCAGCTCGGCCGGCTGCAGAAGCTGCTGGACGAGCGCAAGATCACGGTGCGGCTCGACGCCAAGGCGCGCGAATGGCTCGCCGACCGGGGCTACGACCCGGCCTATGGCGCGCGGCCGCTCAAGCGCGTGATCCAGAAGTCGCTGCAGGACCCGCTCGCCGAGCTGATCCTGCAGGGCGCGGTCAAGGACGGCGATACGGTCAACGTCTCGGCGACCAAGCAGGGCCTGTCGTTCAACGGGAAGGTCGCCGCGGCGGCCTGATCAAACGTCATTGCGAGCCGTGGGGTGGGCAACCGCGCCTTCGCGGTTGCCCGCGCCGACGCACGGCGCGTGGGCAAAATCGCCCGCGAGAGGCCGTAGCTCGGCGATGCCGTGCGAGCGATTTTGCCACCCTACGGCGGGCGGTCCTACCGCGTCGCCGTGCGGGTCGGCGAGACCGACTGCGCCATGATGGCGTCGTCATGGTCGCGCTCCTGATCGAACGCGGCGAGCTCGGAGCCCTCGAGCACGCGGCCGCGCGGCAGCTTCACCTTCATCGGATCGACGAAGCGGCCGTTGATCAGAATCTCGTAGTGCAGGTGGGGGCCGGTGGCGAGGCCGGTCGAGCCGACATAGCCGATGATCTGGCCCTGGTGCACGTGGGTGCCGACCGTCATGTTGCGCGCGAACGCCGACATGTGGCCATAGGCGGTCTCGTAGCCGTTGGCGTGGCGAATGCGGATATATTTGCCGTAGCCGTTCTTCGGGCCGACCTCCTCGATCGTGCCGTTGCCGGAGGCGTAGATCGGCGTGCCGTTCGGCGCCGCCCAGTCGACGCCCGTGTGCGCGCGCACGAAGCCGAGGATCGGGTGATTACGCATGCCGAAGCCCGACCGCATGATGCCTTCGGCGACCGGCTTGCGCACCAGGAATTTCTTCGCGCTCTTGCCGGTCTCGTCGTAGTAGTCGACGAGGCCGTCGCTCGGCGATTGATAGCGGTAGAATTTCTTGGTCTCGCCGCCGACCGTGAGCGAGGCGAACACGATCTCGTTCTTGGCATCGACGCCACCCGCCTCGTCCTCGCCAGAGTAGAGCACGGAGAACGAGTCGCCGGGCTCCGCCTTGCGCTGGAAGTCGACGTCGTACGAGTAGATGCGGATCAGCTCGTCGACGACCGGGCGCGGCACCTGGTTGCGCAGCGCCGTCTCGTAGATGCTCTGATAGAGCCGCACGCCGCTGCCGTCGTCGTCGTCCTGGTCGCTCGCATTGTCGGCGACCGGGGTGTCGGCGCTCTGCACGTCGACCGACACGTATTTGCCCATGTCGGAGAGCGCGATCACCGCCTCGACGGCGGTATCGCCGATCAGCGTCACGCGGGCCGGCTGCATGCGCGGGGTGGCGCCGGGGAGCGGCGAGAGCAGCACGCGGACTTTTTCGCCTTCCTTGAGCGCGCCTTCGCGGCCCTTGGCGCCGAGCGCGGCCGTGATCGCCTTGATGTCGTCGGCGGTCGCGCCGAGGTCGCGCAGGATGGTGCCGACGCTGTCGCCCTTGTGGGCCGCGACCGTGCGCTCGCTCGCGCCCGTCCCGCCGGTGGTCTGGCTCGCGGTCTTCTGCAGCAAGGTGATGTTCTGCGGCACGCCGCGCGCGCCGAACGGCGCATAGAGATCGTTGCCCTCAGCCGCGTAGCCGAGCCGGGCGTTCGGCTGGGTGCTGGCAACGAGGTAGCTCGGCTGTGCGACGCTGCCGGTCCAGTTGGCGGCGTCGCGCACGCGGGCGATCACGTCCTCGATCGGGACCGTTTCGCTGATGCGCACGCGCGGCAGGATGGCGGCGAGGTCGCGGGTGACGAAAGAAACGGCGTCGTCCGCCTCGGGCGCGGCCGGCTCGTCGGCCGCACCATTGCTGGCGGTGTCGGCGAGCATGCGCTGCGGGTTGAACGGGGGAAGGTTGGCGGAAAGTTCGGAGGTCGATAGCGACAGGTTGGTCTCGACGCGCACCAGCGTGCGCTTGCGCATCACCTCGTGGTTGCCGACCTTGGTGGTGATCGAGATCGGGATCAGCTGGCGCGCGAGATTGGCCTCGCCCAGCGCCGGCAGCCTGTCGCTCTTGTGCGAGACGTTCTTGTCGGCATCGGCGGCGATTTCATGCGCCGTCTCGAGGCGGTCGGCGCTGACGGCGAAATTGGTCTCGCCGTCGAGGGACGCAAAAACGGCGCCGCCCATCAGGGCTGCGCCGCACAGGCCGGTCAGGATCGTGCCGCTGAACCATTGCACCGAGACACGCCGGCGATCGACGCCGACGCCGGTTGCGCCGTCGACCGACAGCGGCGGTTCGTTACCGAGATCAATTGTTGCCGGAACGAGGCCCGCTCGCTGCGGGCCGCGCAGCCTCGCCTGATCCAAGTGCGCTGTCCCCTGCCTGCGGGCGGCTGCGCCGAAACCGCCGTCGCGTTTCCCAAGCCGGGCTCGAGCGAGCCGGGCCTCCCTAGACGCGGCATCTGCACGCCGCGCCCCCTCACGTGACCTGCGGACTCCAAAATGGAAGCCGCCAGGCAATCAGCTCGGATCGAAACGCCCCACACCCCGCGCGACGCTGACCCGGATCAAGACCCTGTAAATTCGTCCGAGGATTATGGCTGGAGTGCGGCACCGCGCGCCCCGATCGGGTTCCTGCACGGTCTTGCTGCAGGGGTCTTGCGCATGGCCGCGGTCCTGCCTCGGATCCTCCCCTCGTATTGGTCCCGCGGCAGCACCATATCTCGCAGGTGCACAAGCATATCAGCTCCGGCGAAAACCTCGGGACGATTTTCGCCAAACCGGTGTTGACAACGCGCGAGCGAGGGGCCTATATACGCCCCACACGGTGCGCCGCCGCCTCGGTGCGATGGCGCGCCCCCGAAGCTCCTCACTGATATTCGGTGACCAGCCTCCGATCTCGGTCGGAGGTGTGGGGTTTCGACGGCTCTCCGGGCCTCCGGGGAGGGGATCACCTTGGTCCCGGGCTGTTTGACAGGTGAATCGGAAGAAAGAGAAACGTGGACGGCGGGGTCCTTGCGGGCCGCGTCCTCGGGCGGAGCAATCCGTTCGCAGGTAGCGGTCGTTGGAAGAGACTTCGGCGGTCAACGTTTCTTGGTCAACACTATGGTCGCGCAAGCGATCAAAGTGGGACCTCGTCAATGTGACGGTGACGGCGCGGGAGATCGCATCTTTCGTGTCGTCACATGCGAAACGTGATCAGCCGGTTCAAGTTCTCGGTCCAACCTGAGAGTTTGATCCTGGCTCAGAGCGAACGCTGGCGGCAGGCCTAACACATGCAAGTCGAGCGGTCGTAGCAATACGGCAGCGGCAGACGGGAGAGTAACACGTGGGAACGTACCCTTCAGTTCGGAACAACCCAGGGAAA
>DATGLS010000030.1:0-45188 GCA_035293985.1 Xanthobacteraceae bacterium | reverse complement strand
GCGCTATCCATTGCCGAAGCCGCGGATCGTCCATCGATACGCCACGTGAGCGAAGCTCTTGCGCGAAGAACCGGATGCGGGAAATCTGCACGTCCGGGTCTGTGGGGGGCGAGGATGGCAACATCCTCGCCTACCCGGCGGAAAGCCCATTCCCGGATTACGGTGCTTCGCACCTGCATCCGGGCTACGCGTCTCGCGCCTTTCATGCGATGCTCGGGCCGATGGGGGTCATGGCCAAGCGTATCCGCAGAAAAGAGAAATCCCGCCCGCCGGCGGCGCGGCCGCGCGCGTCGACGCGCGCCGTCGAGACGGCGCTCGCGGGCTTCGCCCACGATATCCGCACGCCGCTCACCGGCATCATCGCGATCGGCGAGCTGCTCTCGACCTCCGAGCTCGGCGAGCGCGAGCGGCGCTGGGTCGTGGCGCTCAAGGAGGCGGCGGAGCACATCGTCGCGCTCACCACGGTGGTGGTCGACGCGGCGCGCGCCGGCGCCGGCCGCGTCGCGGCGCGGCGCGAGCGCTTCGACGCGCGGGCGCTGGCGCAATCGATCGCGGCGTCCTGCGCGGCGCGCGCGCAGGCGAGGGGGCTCGGCTGCAAGACCGAGATCGCCGCGGCATTTCCGGGCCAGGTGATCGGCGATCCAGTGCGGCTGCGTGCCGCGATCGAGAACCTGATCGATAATGCGGTGAAGTTCACCGAGCGCGGCGACATCGTCTTGCGCATGTCGGCGGCGCGCGCGACGCGAGACCGCACGCGCCTCGTCTTCGCCATCACCGACAGCGGGATCGGCATGTCGGCGGCCGAGCTCAAGCGGCTGTTTCGCCCGTTCGCACAGGGCAATGACGACATTTCCCGCACCTATGGCGGCGCCGGCCTCGGCCTCGTGCTGGTCAAGCGTCTCGCCGAGGCGATGGGCGGAGGCCTCACGGTGAAGAGCCGTCCGGGCCATGGCAGCACCTTCACGCTGACGGTCGTCGTCGCCGCCGATCGCGAGCTGCCGGCCGCCCCCGACGGCAAGGCGGCCGCCCGCATGGCCCGCCGCGCCGCGCCGGTGCGCAGCCTGCGCATCCTGTGCGCCGAGGACAACCCGTACGGCCGCGTCATCCTCAAGACCATCCTCGGCGAGCTCGGTCATCGCGCCGAGTTCGTCGGCTCGGGCGAGGCCGCCGTCGAGGCCACCGCCCGCGGCGGCTACGACGCCGTGCTGATGGATGTCGCGCTGCCCGACATCGACGGCATCGAGGCGACGCGCCGCATCCGCGCACTCGCCGGCGCCGCCGCGCGCACCCCGGTGATCGGGGTGTCAGGTCGCAGCAGCAGGGAAGAAGAAGCGCGCGCGCACGCGGCGGGCGTGAACGGATATCTCACCAAACCGATCAGCCCGAGCAAGCTCAATACGTATCTGTCGGCGCTGGCGGCGTCGTAGCGGCTCGTCGGTTACGATCAGAATCTCAGATTGACGCCGGCGCGCACGATGTCGCCGCTCACGTTCGTCCTGACCCCGAGATTGGGGGAGCCCGCGAACGCGGGGAAAGCCGGCGACACCTCGTTGACCGTATAGCTGAAGCTGCCGAGGTCGTAGTGGAGATACTCGGCCTTGGCCGTTGCGTGCGGCGCGAACATGTGTTCGCCGCCGAGGCCGGCCACCCATCCCGTGTTGGTTGCCGAGCCGGATCCCGTCGAGCAGAAGAAATTGTTGGCGCAACTGCTACCACCGCCGCTGGGCGTGACGGTGGTCGATCCCTTGGCGCCGCCGAACGACGCCGCCGGTGCGGTAGAGCAGGGCTCTGCGGGGCGACGAGCAGGCCGACCCGCGCGCGCACGGTGGCGAGCCAATCGGTGCTGGTCGTCGTTGCCGTTGTTAATGTCGGGTTGAAGCCAGTCGTCGTCGTCGCCGCGCTGGTGCCGCTGAGGTGGGTCACATGGCATCGGCCTCGATGCCGTAGACGAATGGGCCGCCTTGCAGGTTGTAGCCGAGCGCGAACCCACCCAGGACGCCGCTGCCGGTCTGTGTCATCTCGGCAGGAAGCGCACCCGACGCGACGCTGCGGATGAAGTTGCCCGGTCTCGAGCCCGTATACGTCGAGTCCGCACTCTGCCGGCCCAAGCTGACATTCACGCCGACATAGAGGCCGATCCAGGTCGCCGCGTAGGCATCGGCGCCGGCGGCGCCTTCAGCGGCAGGTCGGCGGCGAGCGCCGGACCAGCCGCGATCAAACCAAAGAGCACGGCGCCGGCAGTAAAAGGCATTTTCATGCAGTCTTCGTTTCGGGTTGTGGTTGAGTTGGCGTTGCTGCCTTCGTGTGACGGGAGGAAAATCACCACGCATAGCGCAGGCGGGCGGTGCCGGCGTAGAGCTGCTCGCCGCTCGCGAATTGGCCGTCGAACTTCGCCATCAGCGACCAGCCGTTGCGCCATGTCAGCTCGGGGCCGAACGTCACGAGTGCCGCGTCGCGCTTCGGCGGCGCGCCGTTGACGACGAAGCTCGCGCCGGGCAGCGTCTGGAAGGTCGCCGTGAGGGCAGGGTTCGTCACCCAATCGTGCGCCCAGGCGAGGCGGCCGTGCCACGCGAGCAGCGCTCCCTGATCGAGCGCGGCGAGCTTGTCGAACCGGCTGCCGAGCTCGGCGCGCGTGTCGGTCGAGCTTTGCGAGTTGAACGCGAGCCCGAAGCCGCCACCGGTCAGATCATTCTCGCTGTAGCCCGGCGTGTGGAAGCGCTGCGTCTGGATCGCGGCGTACGGGATCACGCCAATGGATGAAGATGTGTACGCGGCGGGCAGGCGATAGCCGCCCTCGAGCCGGCCGCCGAGGCTCGTCGCGGCGAAATCCGCGGTGAGGTGATCGCCCATTGCGAAGCGATCGGTCGACACCCAGTGCTCAGCGAACGCGAGCGCGCCCGCGAGATAGGTAGGGCCCTGCGTGGTGCGGGCATAAACGCCCGCCTGGAACGCATCGCCATGGCCGCCGCCGAGGCCGTCGGAAAGGCCCCAGCCGGTAAAGCCGCCGGCAAGCGCGAAGCCCAGCCGCGTGTCGGGCGTGATCAAGCGATCGGCGCCCGCCGCGAATCCGCCGGCGCTGGTCGAGAGGTCATGGCTGCCGACCGCGGCTGCATCGCCATTGACGTGGCCGGCGCCGCCATAGGCCGAGCCCCAGACGTGCCAGCCGGCGACCGTCGGCACTGAGGGCGACTTGAACGCGGACGCATAGGCCATCGCGAGGTCGGGTGGGAACGCGGGCGCCTCACTGGGCGCGAATGGCAGCGACGTGAAGTCCCCGGCGCCATTGCCCAACGTCGCAGGCTCCATCATCAGCAGCAGAAAATCGTTCATCAGCTGATAGGAGCTCTGTTGCGCGCCGGAGGCGCCTTCGCCCGAAAGCTGGTCGATCGCGCCCTGCAGCTGCGTGGGCCTGAGGTTGAACAAGTTCTGGAATCCGCCCGGCAGCGTGCCGCCCGCGTTGGTGAAACTGTCGATCGCGCTCGCGACGCTGACCTGGTTGATCGTGGCGCCCGCGGGGAGCTGCGGCGCCAGGAATGCTGGCGACAGGTACGCGAGGCTCACGTCGTCGATGGCAGCCCCATACGTGAATGCGCCGGTTCCGTTCGTGAAGACGACGCTGGTGTTTCCCGCCGCCAACGTCACTGCCTGGCTGAATTGAGCGTAAGCCGTGGCGCTCGAGGCGTTGAACGAGAAGGTCTGCCCGCCGACGCCAGCCATGAAGTTGCCGCCGGCAGCGGGACTATAGATTTTGTACCAGAACGAGAAGTCATATCGTCCGCCCTGCAGGCCGCTGATCGTTTGAGAGATGTTTGCCAAATTGCCGGAATTGCCGATTGAGAGATCGTAGTTTCCGGTATGCGCGCCGCCGCCATATAGGTAAGTACCTTTGCAGCTGCCAAGGCTTATCCAGGGCGCGGCTTGGCAATACCCGCCCATACCACTCGGGATTTGAACACTCTCGAATCCCGGATTGCTGACCAGGTTCTGCGCGGCGGCGGGCCACCAAATTGCTGCTGCAGCGATGACAATGGACAGCAGAGCCGTGCTCCACCGCGTTGCGCGCCCGCGCGCATGCGCCTGCAAGAAGCCCTTATCGAAACCCGGGACGCAATCCTTCATAAAAGTCCCCGGGCGACGATTGACCCTGAAGCGGGCTCGCCCCGTGCGGCTGGGACTATGGGGAACTGAATCTGGGACTCGGCGGAACAGATGTCCGCCAACGCGAGCCTCTGTCGCCGCCGTGAGGATTTTTCTGCGAATTTCTTCGGTCACGTGGTATGCCCGCCGCGATCACGCTGCCTTGCGGCGATCACGTTGCATCGCGGTGATTGCTTTGTCTTGGAGCGGAGCGACAGCGGTTTGCCGACAGCGAACAGACGGCGCTTTCTCCGATGCCGTGTTGCGGCGTGATCACAGGCGTCGCGCGTTTGACGCGGCCAACAGCGGACTCTTCCTGTGTTCCGGGTGCAATACGTTCGGGAGGAAAGCTCACGAATGGCTGACATCAGCTCCGGACGGATTCGCTTCAGTACCGATGATTTGCCGGAGCCCGAGCGGTTTCCGGCATTTTGCGAGGAGTTCGTGCGGCGGGTCGTGGCGCTCGACGTCGTGCGGCGCGGCGACGCGCCGTTTCGCGGCATGGTCGAGATGCGTCGTGCCGGCGCGGTCGACCTTGGGGTCGTCGTCACGTCGTCGGCCGACTACGCCCGCACGCCCACGTTCATCCGCGACGGCGACGATTCGCTGTTCGCAGTGCTGTTCACGCAGGGCACCGCGTTCTGCACCCAAGGTGCGCACCGCCACCGCCTCGAACCAGGCAAGGCCATCATTTGCGACAGCGCCGAGCTCGGCGGCCTCTCGATTAAGTCGGACACGCGCTATTGGTCGGTGCGGATGCCACGCAGTCGGGTGTCGGATGTGGTCCCGCACGCCGGTCGGTTTGCCGGCACCCAGTTGAAGGACAACCATCTCTCGCTTCGACTTCTGTTCGGCTATCTGGAAGCGACCCGGATCCACGACTTAGGGGCCGACGATCGTGCGGCCCAACTCTTCGGCGATCATCTGATCGACCTCGCCGCCCACGCGCTGGGTACAACGGGCGCCGCGCGCGAGCTTGTTACGACGCGCGGCGTGCGCGCCGCGCGGCTGGTCGCGGTCTTCAACGAGGTTAGCAAGCGCCTGTCGGACCCCGGCCTGAGCGCAGCCGGGATTGCGGCCGTGCTCGGCGTGTCGCCGCGCTACATCCACCGTCTGCTCGAAGGGACTGGACAGACCTTCTCCCAATATGTGCTGGACCGGCGATTGGACCGGGCGGTCGATCTGTTGCGCGCGCCGCGTGGCGCCACAGAGAGAATAGCCGACATCGCGATCGCAGTGGGATTCAGCGACGTGTCCTACTTCAATCGCCGCTTTCGACGCCGGTTCGGCGACACGCCCTCGGGCGTGCGCCACGCGGCCCCGACGAATGATCGTTGAGCTCCCTTGGTTCGGGGCCGCAGCACGATCGCGAAGAACTACGGTGCCTTGCTTGCGGCGCGCTCATCCACGATCTCGACCAGATCGCTCATGATCCGGTTGAGCTCGAAATCCTTCGGCGTGTAGACGGCGGCGACACCGAGCTGTTTCAACGCGCGCGCGTCCTCGGGCGGGATGATGCCGCCGACCACGACCGGCACCTCGTCGAGTCCCACTTCGCGCAGGCCGGCGACCACCTCCTTGACCAGCGGCAGGTGCGAGCCGGAGAGGATGGAGAGGCCGACCACGTGCGCCTTCTCGGCGGTTGCCGCGCGCACGATCTCGGCCGGCGTGAGGCGGATGCCCTCGTAGACCACGTCCATGCCGGCGTCGCGCGCGCGTGCCGCGATCTGCTCGGCGCCGTTCGAGTGGCCGTCGAGGCCGGGCTTGCCGACCAGGAATTTCATGCGCCGGCCGAGCTTGCGCGATACGCCGTCGACGGCGGCGCGCAGATCGTCGAGGCCGGTCGCGTCGTTGCGCATGCCGCGGCCGACGCCGGTCGGCGCGCGGTACTCGCCGAAACCCTGACGCAGCACCGCGCCCCATTCGCCGGTGGTGACGCCGGCCTTGGCGCAGGCGATCGAGGCCGGCATGATGTTCTCGCCCGCGGCTGCGGCGTGGGCGAGCTCGGCGAGCGCCGCTTTGACGGCCTTGTCCTCGCGCGCCGCCCGCCAGGCCTCGAGGCGGGCGATCTGCTCGCTCTCCACATGGTCGGGGACGGTCAGGATCGAATCCTGCCCGCTCGAGAGCGGCGACTCCTCGCTCTCGACGAAGCGGTTCACCCCGACCACGACCTGCTCGCCGCGCTCGATCGCCTCGATCCGCCGTGTGTTCGATTCGACGAGCTGCTGCTTCATGTAGCCGGTATCGATCGCCGCGACCGCGCCGCCCATCTGGTCGATGCGAGCGAGCTCCTCGCGCGCCTCGCGCTTGAGCTCGGCGACCTTGCGGTCGATCTCGGCCGAGCCGTCGAAGATGTCGCCGTACTCGAGCAGGTCGGTCTCGTAGGCGACGATCTGCTGCAGCCGCAGCGACCACTGCTGGTCCCACGGACGCGGCAGGCCGAGCGCCTCGTTCCACGTCGGCAGCTGCACCGCGCGGGCGCGCGCCTTTTTCGAGAGCGTGACGGCGAGCATCTCGATCAGGATGCGGGCGACGTTGTTCTCCGGCTGCGGCTCGGTCAGCCCGAGCGAGTTGACCTGCACGCCATAGCGGAAGAGCCGGTGCTTCGGATCGGTCACGCCGTAACGCTGTGCGGTGATCTCATCCCACAGCTCGGCGAAGGCGCGCATCTTGCACAGCTCGGTGATGAAGCGCAGGCCGGCATTGACGAAGAAGGAGATGCGGCCGACCACGGCGCCGAGCTCCTCCGCCGGCACCTCGCCCGAGGCCTTCACCTTGTCGAGCACCGCGACGGCGGTCGCGAGCGCGAAGGCGAGCTCCTGCACCGGCGTCGCCCCCGCCTCCTGCAGGTGGTAGGAGCAGACATTCATCGGATTCCATTTCGGCATCTCGCGCGCCGCGAACAGGATCGTGTCCTGGGTGAGCCGCATCGAAGGCGCCGGCGGAAACACGTAGGTGCCGCGCGAGAGATATTCCTTGATGATGTCGTTCTGGGTGGTTCCCTGCAGTGAGGCTCGCGCGACACCCTGCTCGTCGGCGAGCGCGACATAGAGCGCCATCAGCCACGCCGCGGTGGCATTGATGGTCATCGACGTGTTCATCGTGCCGAGCGGAATGCCCGCGAACAGCGCCCGCATGTCGCCGAGATGGCAGATCGGCACGCCGACCTTGCCGACCTCGCCTTTGGCCTGAGCGTGATCGCTGTCGTAGCCGGTCTGGGTCGGCAGGTCGAAGGCGACCGAGAGGCCGGTCTGTCCCTTGGCCAGGTTCTTGCGATAGAGCGCGTTCGAATCCTGCGCCGTGGAATGGCCCGCATAGGTGCGGAAAATCCACGGCTTGTCGCGTCGTGGCGTGTCGGCTTGCGCGCGTGCGTCGGTCAAAGGCTCCTCGTGCGGTTAACCGCCCGGCGCCCCTATTGTGCACTGCAAAACACGCACTGGCAAATCGCCCGACTTGTGCCGCCGGCGCTCAGATGCTGCGGACGAGTCTGATGATGAGCAGCAAAACGATGGCGCCGAGCGTTGCCGACAGGATCGCGTCGCCCCAGAAGCCCAGATGCACGTGGAAGTTCGCCGTGATCCAGCGACCGATATGGAATTGGCTGAACAGCCACCGGCCGATGAAGGCGCCGATGACCCCGACGACGATGTCGCCGATGATGCCGAGGCCCGTGCCGAACACGACTCTGCCGGCGAGCCAGCCGGCAATGAGGCCGACCAGCAGGATGACGAGCAGACTATGGGTCTCGAACATGACGAGCGGCTCTCCAGATGTGGAATCACTTCATGCCCTACGGAGTTTGCGAGACGCGCGTGCACGCCGCAACAGAAGCGAATGCAAAATATCACGCTCGCCCGTCACGGCTGTGACGGGCGAGCGTGACGTCGAAGCGACGAAGATTCTGTCAGGCTCGTTTGACGAGCCGCAGGATGATCAGCAGGATCACGGCGCCGATGAAGGCATCGATGATCGCCGAGATGAAGCCCGTGCCGATCACGATGCCGAGCCGCGGCAGCAGCCAGCCCGCGATGAGCGCGCCGATGATGCCGACGATGATGTCGCCGACGAGGCCGAAGCCGCCGCCTTTGACGACCATGCCGGCGAGCCAGCCCGCGATCGCGCCGACGACCAGCCAGATGATGATTGCTTCAACGCTCATATGGATTCCCTCCCCATGTGCGCCGGACCTGGTCCGGTCCAGGCGGTCCACGCCGACGTTATCGCGACGTGGCCAGGGAGTCAGCCGGCCATGGGAGAGCTGGGGAGAAATCGATCGATTCGGGCTGGAATGGTCTTGCGAGAGGTATCGCGCGTCCCGGAGGCGAGCTTGCATCGGGCGATTACAAACCTGGGCCTGACGTCGCAATTATCGATGCCAACTACGAAGCCAAGCAACGGTTTGTCGGCCGAGTGTACCTAGCGGCGCAAGTGGTTTCCGATACTGACGAGCTGAAACATCCGGACAGCGAACAAGAAGTGGATCGAGGTCGAGCGCGACATCTACCTGGCTCGCCCGCCGTAGGCTGCCGATCTTTACGAAGGCACGCCGCTTCGCCCGCGATCGACGTAAATCAGCCGGCCGGCAAGCCTGACCTCGTGTCCCAGGCCCGACGCACGACCAACAGTGCCACCATGATGCTAGCCGCCAGGCCGACCTGCGTGGTCGCGACGATGTAGATGAGCAGCAGCGCGCCGACGGCCGCGAGCGCCCATCCCTCGCAGCGCAAGAAGCCGTGCCCGAGCGCGTAGCGCAGCAGGAACGCGAGCGGCACCGCGAGCACGACGAGATCGTAGGCGAACACATAGGGCGTCACCAGCACGGTGCCGACCGCGAGCGCCGCCGCCTTGAGCTCGAATGGGGCATCGCCGCGCCATAGCCAGACCAGCGCCGCCGCGACCGCGAGCGCCAGCCCGCCTTGCACGACCCAGGCGATCGTCTCGCCGCCGCCGAGCGCGCGCACGAGGCCGAAGACGCTCTGCAGCTTGCCCCAGCCCATGCCGCCGTCGGTGAGCACGAGCTGGTTGGCGGTCGACAGCGTTTGCACCATGGCGAGCCACGGCGCGCTGCCGAAGGCGAGCCATGACAGCGCCGCCAGCGCGGCCGCCGTCAGCGCGGCCGAGAAGACGGCGCGCCAGCGCCCGGTCGCCATCAGCACGAGCGGAAACAGCACCCCGAACTGCGGCTTGTAGGTGAGCAGCCCGAGGCAGCAGCCGGCCAGCACGGGTTGGCGCTCCATCAGGCCGAGCGCGCCGCCGATCAGCGCCGTGGTCAAAAATCCATTCTGTCCCGCCGTGACGTTCCACAGCGCGCCCGGAAAGCCGAGCGCGAACAGCCAACCGACGCGATCGCCGACGATGCCACGGATCGCCGCCGCATAGAGCGCGCCGGTGGCGAGAAGCCAGGCGACGCCGGCGGCGACGAAGGGCAGCATGGCGGCGAGCGCCGCCGCGAACAGGAACGGCGGCGGATAGTGCCAGCGGTATTCGTCCGCGAACGCGTGACCGACCGCGGCCTCCTGCACCTGACGATGGATGGTCCAGTCGTAGGCCTGCGCCGCATGACCATCGAGCACGAGCCGGCCCGCCGCCCACACGTTGACGAAGTCGTTGGCGATGCCGTGGCCGGATTTGTCCGCGATGAAGAAGCCCTGGAAGAATGCGCCGGCGAGGAAGACGACCGCGGCGAGCAGCACCGCGAGTCCGGCCACGGCGATCAGCCGGCGCGGGTCGGTCGGCGCGAGAGGCGGGACACTGGCAAGTGTCGTCACGGGCGATTCGGTTGGTGCGATCTGGTGGCGCTACGGCAGACCTAGCCGCACGCCCCTTGCGGAACCTTTAAGCTTTTCAAAGATTGTTGCACTGCAGCATGTTCTGAGTCAGACTGCTTCCGCCGGTAATCATTCGCCTGGGAGGATCACGATGTCTCCCGTGACCCAGCTCAAGACGCCATCATCGGACGAGCTGAAGGACCTCTATGGCCTCGGCGAGGTGCCGCCGCTCGGCCATGTGCCGGCGAAGATGCACGCCTGGGCGATCCGCAAGGAGCGCCACGGTCCCCCCGAATCGTCGATGCGATTGGAAGTGCTGCCGACCTGGCCGATCGGCGAGGACGAGGTGCTGGTCTACGTCATGGCCGGGGGCGTCAACTACAACGGCGTCTGGGCCGGCCTCGGCGTCCCGATCTCGCCCCTCGACGTCCACAAGAATCCCTTCCACATCGCCGGCTCCGATGCATCCGGCATCGTGTGGCGGGTCGGCTCGAAAGTGAAGCGCTGGAAGGTCGGCGACGAGGTCATCGTCCATTGCAACCAGGACGACGGCGACGACGAGGACTGCAATGGCGGCGACCCGCTGCTCTCCCCGTCGCAGCGCATCTGGGGCTACGAGACGCCGGACGGCTCGTTCGCGCAGTTCTGCCGCGTGCAGTCGCGCCAGCTGATGCCCAAGCCGAAGCATCTCACCTGGGAGGAGTCGGCTTGCTACACGCTCACCCTCGCCACCGCCTACCGCATGCTGTTCGGCCACCCGCCGCATACGTTGAAGCCCGGCGACAACGTGCTGGTGTGGGGCGCGTCGGGCGGCCTCGGCGTGTTCGGCGTGCAGCTCGCCGCCGCCTCGGGCGCGAACGCGATCGGCGTCGTCTCCGATGAGGGCAAGCGCGACTACGTGATGCAGCTCGGCGCCAAGGGCGCGATCAACCGCAAGGATTTCAACTGCTGGGGCGCCATGCCCAAGGTGGGCTCGCCCGAGTACGACGCCTGGGTGAAGGAGGCGCGCAAGTTCGGCAAGGCGATCTGGGACATCACCGGCAAGCGCGACGTCGACATCGTGTTCGAGCATCCGGGCGAGGCGACGTTTCCGGTGTCGTGCCTCGTGGTCAAGCGCGGCGGCATGGTCGTCTTCTGCGCCGGCACCTCCGGCTACAACATCACGTTCGACGCGCGCTACGTCTGGATGCGGCAGAAGCGGGTGCAGGGCTCGCATTTCGCCCACCTGAAGCAGGCGAGCGCCGCCAACCAGTTCGTGCTCGATCGCCGCATCGATCCGTGCATGAGCGATGTTCTCCCCTGGGAGAAGATTCCGCACGCCCATCAGATGATGTGGAAGAACCAGCACAAGCCCGGCAACATGGCGGTGCTGGTCAACGCGCCGCGGCCGGGTCTGCGCACGCTCGATGACGTGATCGAGGCGGGCGGCGGTTGAGGCTCAGGGTCTCTCGGCGGCGCGCTCCACCCGCTCCCGCCGCGCCTTCTTGATCGCGTTGTTGAGCTCGCCGCCGTAGACGAAGATCGCCGCCGTCCAATAGAGGAAGACCAGCGCCACCATGGCGGAGGCGAGACCTGCGTACATCGACACATAGTTGCCGGCGAATCTCGCCAGGTAGTTCCCGAACCCGACGCCGGTGACGACCCACAACAGCAGGGTCACCACGATGCCGGGCAAGGTATCGAGCAGGCGGCGCCGTCCCGCCGGCAGCCACTTGTGCACCAGCGCGAGCGCGACCACGAGCACGCCGGTCGCGATGGCATAGCGCCAGAACGTGAAGCTCTTGTGGATGGGCGCGAGCCAGTGCGCGCGCTCGACCAGCCGGTTCAATGCGCCAGTCGCACCCACGATGAGGTACGCGAACGCGATGAGCGCCGCCGCGCCGACCAGCACGTAACCGATCGATTCGAGCCGCAGCAGCCACCACGCCCGCACCTCGAGCTCGCCATAGGCGCGATTGAGGCCGATGCGCAGGCTCTCGACGCCGCTCGATGAGAAATAGAGCGCGAGTGCGACACCGATGGTGAGCAGGTCGCCGTGGCTGCGGGTCATCACGTCGGTGATCTGCGATGCGATCGGGCCCGCGACCTCCGGCGGCCAGGCCTCGAGCAGGAGCTTGGCGACCTGGTCGGCGAGCGCCTCCGAGCCCAGGAAGCCGGTCAGCGCGGTGACGAAAATCAGAAACGGAAACAGCGACATCAGCGTGGTGAGCGAGATGTGGCTGGCGATCGCCCAGCCGTCGTCGCGCACGAAGCCGTCATAGGCCGCATATCCGATGGCGACCCAACGGCGCAGCAGGCGCACGGGGCGGGGGCGCAGAAAACGGCGCATGGCGCTAGACACCCCCGACCCTGCGCGGGATGGGGCGCGATTCTCGAACAGGATCATGCGGCGCCAACATGCATCAGAAATGATGACGAGGGATAAATAGGTTCCCGCCCCGGCGGTTCGAGCCGGCGGGTTGGCAAATTTGTGCAGTGCACGCATAGTACCGCCATGCGCCGGCTGCCGGGTCCCTCGGCGCGATTTTTGCCTGGAGAAATCGATGCCAGCTGCCCAGACCCACCCTGCCCGTGATTCCGCCGGCGGCCTCGTCGTCCTCGCCCAGGAGGCGGCGGCCGCCGCCGAGGCCCTGCTGGCCGACGCGACGATCGAGTTGCGCGCGCGCGTCACCGTCGACGGCCGCACCGTGTCGCGCATGCTCGACCGCGAGCAGCGTGCCGCGCACGGCCTCGCCTGGCTCGCGACCTATGTGCAGGCCCTGCGTCAGCTCGCCGCCTATGCGGTGCACGCGCGCGATGCCGGCCGCCTCGGCGAGACGGAGGAGCTGATCGTCCGCATCGGCGTCGCGGAATATTTCGCGCAAATCCTCGGCGGCATCCCGATGAGCCAGGGCGAAATCGTGCGCCTCGCCGACATCGGGCTCGGCCCGGCGAAGATCGCGGCGCGGGTGACGCCCGCCTTCGCGGAAGCCGTCGCCGCCGGCAACTCGGCCGCGAACCGCGCTCGTTTGGTCGAGCTGATGCGCGCGCAGCATGCGGCGACGGTCGGCGATTGCCTGCTCGAGGACACGCTCGAGCAGATCCGTGACGAGATGCGCCGCTTCGCCGACAGCGAGGTGGTGCCGCAGGCGCACGGCTGGCATCGCACCAACAGCTACATTCCGCTCGAGACGCTGGCGCAGATGGGCGAGCTCGGCGTGTTCGGCCTCACCCTGCCGGAGGAATACGGCGGCATGGGGCTCGGCAAGGAATCGATGTGCGTCGTCTCCGAGGAGCTCTCGCGCGGCTATATCGGCGTCGGCTCGATCGGCACGCGCTCCGAGATCGCCTGCGAGCTCATCCTCGGCAGCGGCACCGAGGCGCAGAAGCGCAAGTGGCTGCCGAAGATCGCGTCGGGCGAGGTGCTGCCGACCGCGGTGTTCACCGAGCCCAACACCGGCTCCGACCTCGCCTCGCTGCGCACGCGCGCGACGCGCGCCGGCGACGTCTACAAGGTCCACGGCAGCAAGACCTGGATCACCCATCCGGTGCGCGCCGACCTCATGACGCTTCTGGTGCGCACCAACCCCAACGAGCCGGGCTACCAGGGCCTCTCGATGCTGCTCGCCGAGAAGCCGCGCGGCACCGACGCCAAGCCATTCCCGGCCAAGGGCATGTCGGGCACCGAGATCGAGGTGCTTGGCTATCGCGGCATGAAGGAATACGAGATCGCCTTCGACGGCTTCGAGGTCGCGGCCGAAAATCTGCTCGGCGGCGTCGAGGGCATGGGTTTCAAGCAACTGATGGCGACCTTCGAGTCGGCGCGCATCCAGACCGCGGCGCGCGCGATCGGCGTCGCCCAGGCCGCGATGGAGGCGGCCCTCGGCTATGCCGAGGGCCGCGTGCAGTTCGGCCAGGCGATCGTCGAGTTCCCGCGTGTCTCCGACAAGATCGCCATGATGGCGGTGGAGATCATGATCGCGCGCCAGATCACCTATTACGCAGCGCGCGAGAAGGACAAGGGCCGGCGCTGCGATCTCGAGGCCGGCATGGCGAAGCTGCTCGCCGCCCGCGTCGCCTGGGCCGCCGCCGACAACGCCGTGCAGATCCACGGCGGCAACGGCTTCGCGCTGGAGTATCCGGTGTCGCGGCTCCTGTGCGACGCCCGCATCCTGTCGATCTTCGAGGGGGCCGCGGAGATCCAGGCGCAGGTGATCGCGCGACGCCTGCTCGATGGGGCGAACTGACGCCGTCATTGTGAGGCGTGCGCAGCGCGCCGAAGCAATCTCGATCCGCAATAGGATGACTCGCGGTTCGAGATTGTTTCGCTACGCTCGCAATCACTGAGGCTTACACCTTCTACTCGTAGGTCTGCGCCTTCTCGACGTGTGCAGGCCTGCGCGTCGCGAATAGGTCAATGGACAAATCGCGCGTGGCTCGCGATAGGCGCGGCCGCTAACATTTGTGCACAGAGATATCGCCTCAACGCGAGCGCCGCCGGTAGGGAGGATCGCATGGATCAGCGCAATGACCACGTGAAGCAGCCGATCGACGTCGCGGCAATGTTTCCCGCCGTCGCGCAGATCGCCGATGCCAAGCTGCGCGCCGCCGTGGATGCGGTGTGGCAAGAGCTGTGGTCGATGAGCGCGTGGAAGCGGATGGAGGACGTGCCGACCTCGATCGAAATTCCCTATCCGACGCTGCCGCACAATCAGTGTGTTCTCGACATGGCGCTTTCGGTCGCCGACGCGTTCGAGCGCCACCACGGCGTCAAGGTGAACCGCGATCATCTGATCGCTGCCGCCGTGCTGCAGGACGCGAGCAAGGTGATCGAGTCGGCGCCGGGACCGGACGGCGGCGCCGTCGCGACCGATCTCGCCCGCCAATACCCGCATGCGTTCTGGGCGGCGCATCTCGCGCTGCGTCACGGCGTCCCGGACCCAGTCGTCCACGTGCTGCTCACGCACTCGCCGCAGGCGCCGAGCTTCCCGACCACGATCGAAGGCAAGATCCTCTATTACGTCGACCAGCTCGACGTGATCGGCATCTTCAAGGATCGCTGGCGCAAGGATCTCTACATCACCAAGTGAGCCAAGCGGCTCCGGGAGGACATCGATGACCATAACGAGCCCGCTCGCTGCCGCGTGTCTCGGTATCGCAGCGCTCGTCTATCTCGCGCCCGCGCGTGCCGCCGATCCTTATCCGACCGGCCCGATCAGGGTGATCGTGCCGACGCCGCCCGGCGGCGGCGCCGATACCTTCGCGCGCCTCACCGCGCAGGCCGTCGAGCCGATCCTGCACACCAGCGTGATCATCGAGAACCGGCCGGGCGCCGGCGGCACCATCGGCACCGGCTTCGTCGCGCGCGCCAAGCCCGACGGCTACACGCTCGGCTTCGAGTGGAACGGCCCGCTCACCACGACGCCGAACACCACGAAAGTCTCCTACACACGCGACTCCTACACGCCGATCATCGAGATCGGCTACGCATCTTACGTGATGTGCGTCGCGCCGGATTTTCCGGCGAGCAACGCCAAGGAGTTCATCGAGCAGCTCAAGCGCAATCCGGGCAAATACACCTATGGCAACGACGGCGCCGGCGGCACCATGCAGCTCGCGGCCGAGCGCATCTTCGCCCATTTCGGCATCAAGCAGGTCGCAGTGCCGTTCAAAGGCTCGGGCGAGACCTTGCAGGCCTTCCTCGGCCATCAAGTCGATATCTTCGGCGGCTCGCTCCAGCCGATCCTGCCGTATATGAAGAACGGAACTGCCAAATGCCTGCTGCTGACGTCGAATGGCGACAATCCGCAGGCGCCGCAGGCCTCCGGCCTCGAGGCCGTCGGCGCCAAGGGGCTCGACGTCGGGCTGTGGTACGCATTGATCGGACCGCAAGGACTGCCGTCCGACATCGTCGACACGCTTTACCGCGCCTATCGGCAGGCCGCGAATGCGCCGGCGGTTCTCGCCGCCATGAAGAACAACGGCACGACGCCCGGCACGCATGATCCGAAAGAGACGAAAGAAATGATCGCCCGTGAGTATGATGCCCTGCACGAGGTGGCCGAGCGTCTCGGCCTCGCTATTCGCTAGCGCGAGTGGCGAATGGCGAATAGCGAGTAGGGAAAAGCAAACAGCTCGTTTCTATTCGCCATTCGCTGTTCCCCATTCGCCGAGAAACAAAGGAGACATCCTTCCATGAGCAAGGCTCGCAAGCTGCGCGATCTCATCAACGCGCCGGAAATCCTGGTGCTGCCCGGCGTGTTCGACGGCTTCAGCGCCCGGCTCGTCGGAGCGTCCGGGTTTGCGGCCGGTTTCATCTCCGGCGCCGGCATCAGCGAGGCGAGCCTCGGTTGGGCCGACGTTGGCGTGATGGGGCTCGAGGAAAACCTGCGGGTCTGCCGCGCCCTGGTGGCGTGCTGCGACCTGCCGCTGCTCGCCGACGGCGACACCGGCTACGGCAATGCCGTCAACGTCCATTTCGTCATGCGCGCGTTCGAGCAGGCGGGCCTCGCCGGGCTGATGATCGAGGATCAGGTGTGGCCGAAGCGCTGCGGACACATGAAGGGCAAGGAGGTCATCTCGGCCGAGGAGGGGGCCGAGAAGATCCGCGCTGCCGCCGACGCGCGGCGGGATCCCGACACGGTCATCATGTCGCGCACCGACGCGCTCGCGACGCACGGCATCGCCGAGGTGATCCGCCGGCTCAACATGTACGCCGAGGCGGGCGCCGATCTTCTCTTTGCCGACGCGGTGCTGTCGGCCGAGCACATTACCGCAGTGACGAAAAACGTATCGAAGCCGGTTTGCGTCAACATGGGCTTCGGCATCCGCCGGCGATCGACCACGCCGCTGTTCTCGGCACGCCAGCTGCAGGACCTCGGCGTCGGGGTGGTGATCTATCCGCGGCTGCTCACCGCGGCGGCGGTCAAAGGAATGAAGAATGCCATGGCGGCGCTCGGGGAGTCGCTGAAGAGCGGCGAGGCGGTCGACCGTCCCGACCTGCTCGTCTCGTTCGAGGAGCTGAATGCGCTGGTCGGTGTCGCTGAGCTCGAAGCGATCGAGCAGCGCTATCTCACGCCGGAACAGTTCCGACGCAAATACGAGAACGCGACGCACGAAGCAAAGGCGTCGTAATCAGCGGATCCCTCAGCGCGGGCTGCGCTCCGCCGCCGCGTTGGCGCGCCGCGTGCGCGTGCGGCGGCTCTCGAACACGAACCGCCATTCCGACAGTTCGGCGCCCATCAGGCCGGCGACCCGGGTGGCGGCGACGGCGGCGCGGTCGTAGGTCATCGGCGTCGCCCGGATGACGCCCTGAAGCTCGGTCAAGGCCGCGGCGGTGGCCGCCGATCGTTCGGCGAGCAGTGCGAGATCCGCGCCCGCGCGCATCGCCGTGAATGCCGCCGCCGCGGCCGGCAATACGAAGATCATCACCCAGCCGAGCGAATGCCATGCGACGTACTCGCCGCCGCCTTGCAGCGCGGCGGATACCATGAAGGCGACGGCCCCGACGATCGCGGCGTTGAGCGACACGCGGGCAGCAACCGCGAGGCGCCGATCGAGCGTCCCAAGCTGGCGAAATGCGCCATCGTGATACTTGATCTGCCCCGGCACCTCGCCTTCGGCAATCTGCCGGATCAGGCGGGTCAGGTCGGCCTCCGTGATCGGGCCATCCGGCGGCGCGAGCGCGCGCTGCAGCCGGCGCACGTACCAGTCGACCCACGACAGGTGGCGTCGCGAGGCCGCCTGCTCGGTACCGCTCAGCCCGAGGCCGAGCGGCTGCAGGAACTGCAGGCAGCGCAGCCGCTCCGCGATCACCCGGTAGTCGAGCCATCGCTCGTGCCATCGCTGCGCGGCCCGCGTTTTTGTGTCGAAGAGGACGAGCGTGTTCGCGGCGACCGACACGACGAGCGTGGCGCCCGCGAGCGTCGGCAGGTAGATCAACGCCATTGCGGAGAGAAAGGCCGCGATGATGTTGAACAGGATCTGCGTCGTCGTGCTCGATCGATAGAGCCGTCCGTAATGGCCGGCGAGCTCGTCGATCCGTTGCAGCGTGGCCGTCATCTCGCGGCCGAGCGACTCGACCGGCTCTGCGAGAGGGGCAGGCGGGGCCTCGCCGGTCGCGGCCGCGCGCTTGCGCGGCGCCACGCCGAAGATCTCGAGCAGGAGCTGGTACTCGAAACGCGCGCTGCGCAGGTGGGCAGGCTCGTTGATCAGGTCGAGCAGCGCTCGACGCGTGTCCTCGCCGGCAGGCGGCAGGACGATGCGGGCGACGAGATCGCGCAGATCGTCGGGGAGCGGCTTGAGCGGAAGATCCGAGGCGATCGGCCACGCGAGCTCGCCGTTGCCGGGCGCTGTGAGCAGCATCGGCGTCGGGAGCGCCGGCGCGACAACGATGACCGGAATTCCACGTGTGATCGCGGATTGCACGACCTCGCCGGTGCCGCCGCGCTGGCCCGGACGCTTCTGGTCCCACACCGCGACCACGAGATCGCTATTGGCGAGCATGATCTCGTTGGCTCGCTCATAGGCGCGGGCTCCTTCTTCCGGTGCCCCCGGCAGGATCAGCCATGTATCCGTGGGGCCGCCGATGGCGTGCGTCGACGCAGGGAGCGGGTTTGATCCCTCGGTGCCGAACGGCAGCACCCGGGTGATCGTGCTGCCCGCGGCCCGCGCGGCGTCGACCGCCAGCGCGTCGGCCCCTTCGGTTCCGGTGCAGATCGTGCGCAGCATCGGGCGCGCCGGCGAGAGTACGCCGGCTGCGTTCGCGCCCGCGTCCGCCAGCGCGTCGCGCAGATCGGCGAATACCCGCGTGAGCGTCGCCGCCAGCGCTTTGACGGCCGCCGGGTAGATCCCGAGATCGCGATAACCTGTCACGGCCACCACCAAGCTGGCGTGTGGCCGCAGGTCGATTGGCTGAGTCGCAGCATCGATCATGGGCGCCATCGTTGCGCGCAAGCCTCAAGCTTTGCCCGCGCGCTGCCGTGATGGCCGTGCGCCGCGCAGCGCCTGATCGAGATCGGCGAACAAGTCGTCGGCGTCCTCCAGCCCGACCGACAGCCGCAGCAAATCGGGCGGGCAGGGCGAGCCCTTTCCTTCGACCGAGGCGCGGTGCTCGAGCAGGCTTTCGACGCCGCCGAGCGAGGTCGCCCGATTCCACAGGCGCACCCGCGCCGCCGTCGCGATCGCCGCCCGCTCGCCGCCGGCGATACGGATCGACAACATGGCGCCGAAGCCGCTCATCTGCCGCGCCGCGATCGTGTGGCCCGGATGCGCGGGCAGGCCCGGATAGAGCACCGCCGCGACCGCCGGATGACCGCGCAGCCAAGTCGCCAGCAGCACCGCGCTTTCGCTCGCGGCGCGCACCCGCGCATCGAGCGTGCGCATGCCGCGCAACAGCAGCCAGGCCTCGAACGGGCCGAGGATCATTCCGTGCTGGGTGCGAAGCGTCCGGATGCGCTCCCACCACGCGTCGAGCTTGGCGGCCGCGAGCGCGCCGGCGATCACGTCGGAATGGCCGTTCAGATATTTGGTCGCCGAATGCATGACGAGATCGGCGCCGAGCCGGAGCGGCTGGGTGAACACCGGGGTCGCCACCGTGGAGTCGACCGCAAGCCGCGCGCCGGCGGCATGCGCGATCTCGGCCACCGCCGCGATGTCCGTGATGGTCCACAACGGATTGCCCGGCGTCTCGATCCACACGAGCCCTGTCTTGCCGCGCTTGACGGTTTTGCGCACCGCCGCGAGGTCGCTGGTATCGACCATGTCGACCCGGTGACCGAACCGTGGCGCCTCGGTCATGAGCCAGTTGCGGAACGACCAGTACATCACCTGGCTCGCGACGATGTGCGAGGGCTCGGGCAGCGCCATCACGGCCGCGGTCGCGGCCGACATGCCGGAACCGAGCAGCAGCGCCGCCTGCGCGCCTTCCAGCGCCGCGACCACGTCCTCGGCCTGGCGCACCGTCGCATTGTCGGCGCGGCCATAGATGAAGCCCGAGCGATACTGGTTGTCGGGGTCGCGCACGAACGTGGTCGCGACGTGAACGGGCGGCACCACGGCCCTGGTCGCGGGCTCCACGCCGCCCAGGCCCTGCGCCGCTATGGTTCGCGGCTTGCGGCTCGTTGCGTCTTTCTTGCGCATGGCGGGATCAGAGCAGAGCGCGCGGGCGTTGTAAAATGCCGCAGGTTGGCGCCGCCTGCGCCTGGGTGCTATGACAGATCCATGTCCTCGTATCTTCTGTCCTACATCGCCGTGGGCGCCGTTGCGGTCGTGCTGCTGCTCGGCCTCGCCAACATGATGCGCGGCGGCTCACCCAACACGTCGCAGAAACTCATGCGGCTGCGCGTGCTGCTGCAGTTCATCGCGATCATCGTCCTCATGGCGACGGTCTGGTTCCTGCACCACTAGGGCGGCGGACCCATGGTCGTCCTCAATCGCATCTACACGCGCACCGGCGACGACGGCACGACCGCGCTCGGCACCGGCGAGCGGCGCAAGAAGCACGATCCGCGCGTCGCCGCCTATGGCACGATCGACGAGCTCAACGCCTGCCTCGGTATTGCGCGCCTGCACACGGCCGAGGAGCCGGCCGTCGACGCCATGCTGGCGCGCATCCAGAACGACTTGTTCGATCTCGGTGCCGATTTGTGCACGCCGCAAGATGCTAAAGGCAAAGGTCCCGCCGGCGCGCGGCTCGCCGTCACCGACGCGCAGGTGACGCGCCTCGAGCAGGAGATCGACGCGCTCAATGCCGAGCTCAGCCCGCTGCGCTCTTTCGTGCTGCCTGGCGGTATGCCGGCCGCAGCCTATCTTCATCTTGCCCGCACGGTGTGCCGGCGCGGCGAGCGGCTGATGGTCGAGCTCGCCGACAGGCCGGGCGAAGAGGTGTCGGCTGCGGCGCTCAAATACATCAACCGGCTGTCGGACTTTCTCTTCGTCGCCAGCCGTTTCCTCAACCGCAAGGGGGCCAACGATATATTGTGGGTGCCGGGCCAGAATCGCTAATAAGCCTCGGTTGGATCCTTGTTACCATTGGCAAGCCCGTCTTTGTTGCAATGCAGCACGTTGACAGGCCGATCGGCCGGCCATAATTTTCCTGCCCCCGTAGGAGCTTACGCGCATGAAGGTTCTCGTCCCGGTCAAACGGGTGGTCGACTACAACGTCAAAATCCGGGTGAAGAGCGACGGCAGCGGCGTCGAGCTCACCAACGTCAAGATGTCGATGAACCCGTTCGACGAGATCGGCGTGGAAGAGGCGATCCGCCTCAAGGAGGCCGGCAAGGCAACCGAGATCGTCGCGGTCTCGATCGGGCCGCAGCAGGCGACGGAAACGATCCGGACCGCCCTCGCGATGGGGGCCGACCGTGGCATCCTGGTGAAGGTCGACCAGCTCGTCGAGCCACTCGCGGTGGCAAAGATCCTCAAGGGCATCGTCGAGGCGGAAAAACCGGGCCTCGTCATCCTCGGCAAGCAGGCGATCGACGACGACTGCAATCAGACCGGCCAGATGCTCGCGGCCTTGCTCGGCTGGCCGCAGGGAACTTTCGCCTCGAAGCTCACGGTCGACGGCGACAGCATCTCGGTGACGCGCGAGGTCGACGGCGGCTTGCAGACCGTGAAACTCAAGGCGCCCGCGATCGTAACCACGGATCTGCGGCTCAATGAGCCGCGCTATGCGAGCCTGCCGAACATCATGAAGGCGAAGAAGAAGCCGATCGACGAGAAATCCCCGAGCGACTACGGCGTCGACGCGGCGCCCCGCATCGAGGTCTTGAAAACCACCGAGCCGCCCGGCCGCAAGGCGGGCGCCAAGGTGGGCTCGGTCGCCGAGCTCGTCGCCAAGCTCAAGAACGAAGCGGGGGTCCTGTGATGACCGCGCTTCTCATCGCCGAGCACGACAACAAGACGCTCAAGGACGCGACCGCGAAGGCGCTCACCGCCGCCAAGGGGCTGGGCGGCGACGTGCACGTGCTGGTCGCCGGCAAGGACTGCCGCGCCGCCGCCGATGCGGCCGCCAAGCTCGACGGCGTCGCCAAGGTGCTGATCGCCGACGCCGCGCCATACGAGCACATGCTGGCGGAGCCGACCGCGGCGCTGATCGTCGCGCTCGCTCCCGCCTACGACGCGATCGTCGCCGCCTCGACCACCAACGCCAAGAACATCATGCCGCGCGTCGCCGCGCTGCTCGACGTGATGCAGATCTCCGACATCACCAAGGTGATCGCGCCCGATACCTTCGAGCGGCTGATCTACGCCGGCAACGCGGTGCAGACCGTGCGCTCGAAGGATGCCAAGAAGATCATCACGGTGCGCACCACCGCGTTCCAGGCGGCGGGCGCGGGCGGTTCGGCCTCGGTCGAGGCGGTCGCCGCCGCGGCCGATCCCGGCGTCTCCAGCTTCGTCGGCGAGGAGCTGTCGAAGTCCGAGCGCCCGGAGCTCACCTCGGCGAAGATCATCATCTCCGGCGGCCGCGCCATGCAGAGCCGCGAGAACTTCACCAAGTACATCGAGCCGGTCGCGGACAAGCTCGGCGCCGCGATGGGCGCCTCGCGCGCCGCGGTCGACGCCGGATACGCGCCGAACGACTGGCAGGTCGGGCAGACCGGCAAGGTTGTGGCGCCCGAGCTCTACATCGCGGTCGGCATCTCGGGCGCGATCCAGCATCTCGCAGGCATGAAGGATTCGAAGGTGATCGTGGCGATCAACAAGGACGAGGAGGCGCCTATCTTCCAGGTCGCCGACTACGGCCTCGTCGCCGACCTCTACAAGGCGCTGCCCGAGCTCGCCGACGAGCTCGGCAAGATCGGCAAGTGAGTATCAGGGATCAGTGATCAGGGATCAGGGATCAGGGATCAGAAAGAAGGGATCAGGAAACAGATCGAGCTGATTTCTGATATCCTGATACCTGCTACCTGATCACTGATAACCTGATCCCTGATAACCTGGTGAGTGGAACGAACCAGATGGCGCACAGCATTCGCAAAGTCGGCGTGATCGGCGCGGGCCAGATGGGCAGCGGCATCGCCCATGTGTGCGCGCTCGCGGGACTCGACGTGCGCATCAACGACATCAACGCCGACCGCATCAAGGCCGGCCTCGCCACCATCAACGGCAATCTGGCGCGCCAGGTGAAGCGCAATCTGATCACCGAGGAGCAGCGCCAGGGTGCGCTCAAGCACATCACCACGGCGGACACGCTCGAGGCGCTCGGCGACGCCGATCTCGTCATCGAGGCGGCGACCGAGAAGGAGGAGGTGAAGCGCAAGATCTTCGCCGCGCTCTGCCCGGTCCTCAAGCCGGGGGCGATCGTCGGCTCGAACACCTCGTCGATCTCGATCACGCGGCTCGCCGCCTCGACCGACCGGCCCGAGAAGTTCATCGGCATCCATTTCATGAATCCGGTGCCCGTGATGGAGCTGGTCGAGCTGATCCGCGGCATCGCGACCGAGGACAAGACCTTCGAGACGATCAAGGAGTTCGTCCACAAGCTCGGCAAGAAGGCCGCGGTGGCGGAGGATTTTCCCGCCTTCATCGTCAACCGCATCCTGCTGCCGATGATCAACGAGGCGATCTACACGCTGTACGAAGGCGTCGGCTCGGTCGAGGCGATCGACACCGCGATGAAGCTCGGCGCCCACCATCCGATGGGCCCGCTCGAGCTCGCCGACTTCATCGGCCTCGATACCTGCCTGTCGGTCATGCAGGTGCTGCACGAAGGCCTCGCCGACTCCAAGTACCGGCCCTGTCCGCTGCTGGTGAAATACGTCGAGGCCGGCTGGCTCGGACGCAAGACCCAGCGCGGCTTCTACGATTATCGCGGCGAGAAGCCGATCCCGACCCGTTAACGCCGGTTCCCGCGCAATTACGCTTCGTTAACGATCCCCGCCTAGAACGACAGCGAGGGGCTTCGCGACCGTCGCGTCGGGCGGCGGTTTGAGGCGCGTACCATGTCGATCATCAGTGGCGGCGGCGGCCTGTCTTCGAGCTCGCTGTTCAGCACCCCGAGCTGGCAGTCGTCGACCCCGTCGTTCGGCGGCACGACCGCGGCTCTCAGCACCGGGCTGCCGAGCGGCTTGCCCGACTGGTCCGACACGACCTCGGCATCGACCTCGGATGCGATAAATTTCTTCTCCGACGCGATCTCCAATTTCGCCAGCACCTGGAGCACGGCGACGACGAGCGAGCTCAGCGGCGCCGTCAACAACGCCGCCGATGCGGCCGCCAAGCGCCTCGGCGTCAACCTGCCATCGTCGAGCTCGTCGTCGACCACCAAATCGCCGTCGAGCAGCAGCAAGAGCTCGTCCGCGACCGGCCAGAACCTCGCCTTCAAGAACATCGATGGGGTGCTCGCGGCGCTCGACGGCCATCCGCAGTCTACCGGCACAACCAGCACCGCCAAGCCATTCAACTTTCAGTCGTTCCTCAACAACCTCGACAACATCGCGACCGGCGTATCGACCAGCAATGCCCCGGCGACGCCGACCGGCAAGAATTTCAGCATCGACAGCTATCTGGCCACCCTCGACAAAATCATCCCGCACGCGCCGCCGACCGTGAACGTCACGACCTGATCGGCCGGGGCGCCGGCTCTTACGTAAACTTTACCGACATGCCGTGGTGCAGCGGCGCCGTTAACGCTTTCTTGACTCGGATCGCAGGTGGTGTCCGGACGGGCAGGACCTTTCGCTCGTCTCCTGGCATTGTATGTCCCGCGAGGCTCCCGCGATGGACAATGCCGTCCTCACCACCGCCTGGCTCGATGCGGTCTACCGCGCGCGGTCGGCCGCCTATCAGCATTACGTGCAGGAGGTCCCGCAGGCGAAGCCCGCGCCCGCCAACCGCACCTTGATCGATGCGATCGAGAGCGGACTGCAGGCCGACGGTCTCGAGCCGCAGCAGCCGCTCGATCCAGTGCAGGCCGCGGCGCAGACCCAAGCGACGACCGATCAGACCTCGGGCCGGCAAGTCGACCGGCTCGCCTGAGGCGCAGCGGCCTACTGCGACGCGCTATTTCTGCAGCGCCGCCTGCACCAGCGCGAGCGCATCGGGACTTGCCCATTCGGCGGGGCCGGCGAGCGAGGCGATCTCGCAGCCCGAGCCGTCGACCAGCAGCGAGGTCGGCATGCCGAGCGCCTTGCCGATCGATTTGAGCTCCTGGAAGACGCGTGCGCTCGCATCGGCGTAATAGGGAAGGCCGGTCACGCCGGCATTCTTGAGCCAGGCCTGCGGCTTGTCGGGATCGCGCGTATCGATATTGACGGCGACGACCTGGAAATTGTCGCCTCCGAGCTTCTGCTCGAGGGCGGCGAGCGCCGGCATCTCCTTGCGGCACGGCACGCACCAGGTCGCCCACAGGTTGAGCAGCACCACGCGGCCCTTCCATTCGCTGAGGTGGCGCTCGGCGCCGCTCGCGTCATGAAACGTCAGTGTCGGCAGGACGTGCGGATCGTCGGCGACACTCACCGCCGCCACCTCGCCACGGGCGAGCGGCGCGAGGCGCTTCGCCGTCGCCGCGGCCTGCGTGCAGGCTGGATCAGTGCCCGCGCCATTGCGCGCGTAGCCCGCAATCACGTATACCGCGAGTCCGAGCACCGCGATCGAAACCGCTGCCAGAACCGGGCGTCTGTGCCTTTTGCGCGCTGCGGGCGCCTCGTTGTCAGCCGTCATGATCGTACGAACCGTGGACTTTCCGCTTCCGAGCCCGCCCCCAACCTTGCGACCATCGGATCACTCGATCGGATCACCATGAGCAACAAGATGTGGGGTGGGAGGTTTTCGGCGCAACCCGACGCCGTGATGGCCGAGATCAACGCCTCGATCGACGTCGATCGCAAGATGTTTCGCCAGGATATCGCCGCGTCGAAAGCGCACGCCGAGATGCTGGCGAAACAAGGCATCATTTCGGCGCAGGATGCGAAAAAGATCGTTCACGGTCTAGACACGATCCTGTCAGAGATCGCGGCCGGCAGGTTCAAGTTCAAGCGCGCGCTCGAGGACATCCACATGAACGTGGAGGCGCGCCTCGCCGACCTGATCGGCCCGGCCGCCGGCCGCCTGCACACCGCGCGCTCGCGCAACGACCAGGTCGCCACCGATTTCAAGCTGTGGGTGCGCGACGAGATCGACGCCCTCGACCCGATGCTCGCCGACTACCAGCGCGCGCTCGCCGAGAAGGCGCTCGCCCACGCCGCGACCGTGATGCCGGGCTTTACCCACCTGCAGACTGCGCAGCCGGTGACGTTCGGGCACCATCTGCTCGCCTATGTCGAGATGGCCGCGCGCGACCGCGGCCGCCTCGCCGACGCGAGGAAACGCCTCAACGAATCGCCGCTCGGCGCCGCCGCGCTGGCCGGCACCTCGTTCCGGCTCGACCGGGCGATGACGGCGAAGAAGCTCGGCTTCGACCGGCCGGCCGCGAACTCGCTCGACGCCGTCTCCGACCGCGATTTCGCGCTGGAGGCGCTCTCCGCTGCCGCCATCGCGGCCGTGCACCTGTCGCGCTTCGCCGAGGAGATCGTGATCTGGACCTCGCCGCTGGTCGGATTCCTGCGGCTCACCGACAAATTCACCACCGGCTCCTCGATCATGCCGCAGAAGCGCAATCCGGATGCGGCGGAGCTCGTGCGCGCCAAGGCCGGAAAGCTGATCGGCGCGCTCGACGCGCTGCTGATCGTGATGAAGGGCCTGCCGCTCGCCTACCAGAAGGACATGCAGGAGGACAAAGCCGGCGTGATCGACGCGCTCGGCGATCTCTCGCTCTGTCTTGCCGCCATGACCGGCATGGTGCGCGACATGGTGCCGGATGCGGCGCGCATGAAGGCCGCCGCCGGCGCCGGCCATTCGACCGCGACCGATCTCGCCGATTGGCTGGTGCGGGAGCTGAACATGCCCTTCCGCGACGCCCATCACGTGACCGGGCGGATCGTCGCGGCCGCCGACGCGCGCGGCGTCGCGCTGGAGCAGCTGCCGCTCGACGCCATGCAGGCGATCGAGCCGAAGATCACGAAGGACGCTCTCAAGGTGCTGTCGGTCGAGCGCTCGGTCGCGAGCCGCGCAAGCCTCGGTGGTACCGCGCCGAAGAACGTCGCGGCCCAGGCCAAGCACTGGCTCAAGCGGCTGAAGCAGCGGTAGGGTGGGCTAAGGCGCGCAGCGCCGTGCCCACGCTGATACCACGGTGGGCACGCTTCGCTTTGCCCCTCCTACGCTGCTGAGCCCGCCACAAATCCAACAAGCTGAAATCGTTTATAAATCTCGCCGCGTGTGAGTCGGGGTGGCGAGCACGATGGCCTCTGCGGCGCGATCTGCTATGAATGGGGTGTACCCGGGGGAGGGTGGTGTTGACCCGTATCGCTGACCGTCGGCTGCTCCGTTTGGGCGCCCGTTTGGCCGTGCTTGCGGCGCTGGTGAGTGCGCTCGCGGGCTGCGGGCGCAAAGGCATGCTCGATCCGCCGCCATCCGCCTCGGCGGTTGCGCCGCCGGCGCCCGACGAGCATTCGCTCGGCGAGATCAACGATCCTAATACGCCCGGTTTCCGCCGCACCCCGCAGCAGAACGTCGTCGCCGCGGCCCCATCGACGACCCCGGCCGCGCCGCCCCAGCAACGCAGCTTCTTCCTCGACTTCCTCATCAAGTAATTCGTTTCGTCATGGCCGGGCATGACGCGGCGATATTTGTGCCCCACGCCGCCGCGAGCTGATCCGATGTTCGAGTATTTCCCCAACAACTATCCCTGGAGCCTCGCCGTCATGGGCGCGCTGTCGCGCGGCGGCATGATCGGTGAGGTCGACGAGGCCTGCCGGCCGTTGCGCGAGATCGCCGCGAGGAAGAACGATCCGGCCGCGCAGATGGCCTGGTTCGAAAGTTGGATGAAGCTCGCCGAGCGGGTCGAGCGGCTCGCCGATAGCGACGCGCAGAAGGGCCATCCGCTTTCTGCCGGCCGCAAATACATGCGCGCCGGGCTCTACTATCTGCTGGCCGAGCGCATGCCGAGCCACAAGGATCCGCGCCGGATGATCGCCTACAAGCGCGGCATCGAGCTCTACGAGCGCGGCCTCAGGCTGCGGCGCGAGCCGGTCGAGCGCGTCGAGGTGCCGTACGGCGCGGCCTCGCTCCCGGCCTTCTTCGTCAAGGCGCCCGTCGCCGGCCGCGCGCCCTGCATGGTGCATTTCGACGGCTTCGACGCCACCAAGGAGACGATCTACGGTGCGACCGCCGAGGAATATCGCCGCCGCGGCATCTCGCTGCTGATCGTCGATCACCCCGGCGTCGGCGAGGCGCTGCGCCTGCGCGGCCTCGCCTCCGGCCCCGACACCGAGAAGCCGGCCGCCGCCGCGGTCGACTACCTCGAGACGCGCGCCGACGTCGATCGCGACCGCATCGGCATCGTCGCGCTGTCGCTCGGCGGTTACTACGCCCCGCGTGCGGCGGCCTTCGAGAAGCGCTTCAAGTGCTGCGTCGCCTGGGGCGCGATTTTCGATTTCGGGGTCGCCTTCGCGGCCCGCGTCGGCGGCTCGGGCGAGCCGTCGGTGCCGGGCTATGCCGAGCATGGCCAATGGGTGTTCGGCACCAAGAGCCACGAGGAGACGCTGGCGGTGACGCGGCAGATGACTCTCGAGAAGGCCGCCGCCAACATCACCTGCCCGTTCCTGATCGTGCACGGCGAGAACGACCGCCAGATCCCGCTCTGGCATGCGGAAAAGCTCTACGCCGCCGCCGTCAACAGCCCCGACCGCGAGCTCAAGGTCTTCAGTCTCGCCGACGGCGGCGCCGAGCACTGCGGCGCCGACAACGGCTCGCTGATCGTCGACTACATCACCGATTGGGTCGCCGAGCGGCTTGGCGCATCGCCGGGAGGCGTGTAGCCCGGATGGAGCGAAGCGTAATCCGGCGCCGGCTTCTCGGCTGAGGGGCCGTCCCGCATTGCGCTTCGCTCTATGCGGGCTACAAGTGGCCGCGGAGCTTCTTTCATGCACCACTTCGATTACCGCGACGGCGTGCTGCACGCCGAGGGCGTCGACCTCGTCGCCCTCGCCGACGAGGTCGGCACGCCGTTTTATTGCTACGCGAGCGCGACCATCACGCGACACTACAAGGTCTTCGCCGGCGCGTTCGCCGACGTGCGCGCGCTCGTCTGCTACGCCATGAAGGCGAACTCCAACCAGGCCGTGATCGCGACGTTGGCGCGGCTCGGCGCCGGTGCCGACGTCGTCTCGCTCGGCGAGCTCAAGCGCGCCCGTGCCGCCGGCGTGCCGGCCGACAAGATCATGTTCTCGGGCGTCGGCAAGACCGCGCGCGAGCTCGCGGCCGCGGTCGACGAAGGCATCCTGTGCGTCAACGTCGAGTCCGAGCCCGAGCTCGATCTCCTGTCGCAGATCGCGTCCGCCAAAGGCCGCACCGCCTGCGTCTCGCTGCGCGTCAATCCGGACGTCGACGCGCGCACCCACGCCAAGATCGCGACCGGCAAGTCGGAGAACAAGTTCGGCATCCCGATCAGCCGCGCCCGCGACGTCTATGCGCATGCCGCCAGGCTCAAGGGCGTGCGCGTCTCCGGCGTCGACATGCACATCGGCAGCCAGATCATCGAGCTCGCGCCGTTCGACAACGCCTTCGCGCTGCTGTCCGATTTCGTGCGCATGCTGCGCGCCGACGGCCATCATATCGAGCACGTCGACCTCGGCGGCGGCCTCGGCATTCCGTACCGCGACGACAACGAGCCGCCGCCCGATCCCGACGCCTATGCGGCGGTGGTCAAGCGCGCGACCCGCGACCTCGACTGCACGCTGATCTTCGAGCCCGGCCGCCTGATCGTCGGCAATGCCGGCATCCTGGTGACGCGCGTCATCTACCTCAAGCGCGGCGACGCCAGTTCGAAGACCTTCGTGATCGTCGATGCCGCCATGAACGATCTCGTGCGCCCGACCCTCTACGAGGCGCATCACGAAATCTGGCCGGTGCGCCGTCCGCCGCCCGGCGCCGCGCGCATTCGCGCCGACGTGGTCGGGCCGGTGTGCGAGTCGGGAGATTACCTCGCGCTCGACCGAGCTCTCGTGGAACCGGCGCCCGGAGATCTGGTTGCCGTCATGTCCGCCGGTGCCTACGGGGCCGTGCAGTCCGGCACCTACAACACCCGCGCGCTCGTGCCCGAGGTGCTGGTGAACGGTGCCGAATGGGCCGTCGTGCGGCCACGCGTGGAGGTCGAGGAACTGATTGCGCTCGACCGGCTTCCGGGATGGCTCGAGTAGTTCTCTGGGCAGATAGATTGGGCCGCACAAAATTCCGTGAAATCCCGGCCCCGTCCGGATATCGGGCCCATTTCGGCCTTCTCGGGATGGCAGGATGTCGCAGTCGTGATAGGGTGTTGCGCCGCAACACACGCCGGAGAATCGGCCGGAGAGCTGCTTGACGGAATCGATGCCTGACCCGACCGCCCGTCGGCCTGATCCGCAAGGGGTGCAGGCGGCAACCGCATCGCTCGAGCACGCGCTCGTGCGCGCGAAATGGGTCATCCTGTGGGAGCGGCTGTGGCCGGCGCTGGCCTCGATCGCGACCGCGGTCGGGCTTTTCCTCGCCGTCTCGTGGCTCGGCCTGTGGCTGTGGCTGCCGCCGATGGGTCGCGCGGTCGCGCTGTTCTGTTTCGCGGTGCTGACCGCGGCCGCGACGCTGCCGTCCTTCTTTCTGCGCATCCCGACCCGCCATGACCGCCTGCGCCGGCTCGATCTCGTCTCCGGGCTCGCGCACCGGCCCGCCACGGCGATCGCCGACACCATGGCGACGCCGGAGAACGACGCCTGGTCGAAGGCGCTGTGGCGTGCCCATGTCGAGCAGGCGCTCGCGCGGGTGCGCAACCTGCGCGCCGGCCGGCCGAGCCCGCGCCTGCCGCTGCGCGATCCCTTCGCGTTGCGCGCGCTCGTGCTCATTCTCGCGGTCGCGACCTTCTTCGCGGCCGGCGGCGAGCGCGGCCATCGCATCGCTGCCGCCTTCGACTGGCAGGGCGTGGTGCTGCCGCCGAACTTCCGCCTCGACGCCTGGGTCTCGCCGCCGACCTACACCGCAAAGCCGCCCGTGATCCTGCCCGGCGTGCGGCCGGGCGAGCCGCCGCCGACCGAGGCCTCCGCCGTCGCGGTGCCGGTCAACAGCGTGCTGATCATCCGCGCCAGCGGCCAGGTGAAGTTCGACGTCGCGGTCACGGGCGGGCTCAAGGAGATCCCCGCCGACAAGTCGCCGCAGGCGCCGTCCGGCACGCAGGAGCGTCGCTTCACGGTGACCGATCGCGGCACCGCGACGCTGTCGGGCCTCGCCAACGACGACATCGTCTGGGCCTTCAACGCCATCCCGGACCGACCGCCGACGATCTCGCTCACCAAGGAGCCCGAGCCGCAGGCGCGCGGCGTGCTCGCGCTCTCCTACAAGCTCGAGGACGACTACGGCGTCGCCGAAGCCAAGGCCACGTTCCGGCTCAAGGATCAGGACCAGGCGAACGGGCCGCGGCCGCTCTATGGCGCGCCCGATTTCCCGCTCTCGCTGCCGCAGGCGCACACCCGCAACGGCGTCGGCCAGACCACCAAGGATCTGACCGAGCACCCGTGGGCGGGTGCGAGCGTGGTGATGACGCTGACGGCACGCGACGATGGCGGCAACGAGGGCCACAGCGAGCCCTACGAGTTCGCGCTGCCGCAGCGGCCCTTCTACAAGCCGCTCGCCCGCGCGTTGATCGAGCAGCGGCGCGACCTCGCGCTCGATGCCAATGCGCGCGACCGCGTGCTGATCGCGCTCGACGCGCTCGCGATGGCGCCCGAGACCTTCACGCCCGAGACCTCGGTCTATCTCGGCTTGCGCTCGATCTTCTTCAATCTCGCCTCCGCCAAGAGCGACGACGACCTGCGCGGCGTGGTCAAGCGCCTGTGGGAGATGGCGACCGAGATCGAGGACGGCAACGTCGCGGGTGTGGAGGCGGCATTGCGCCAGGCGCAGGAGAACCTGCGCCAGGCGATCGAGAACGGCGCCAGCGAGGAGGAGATCAAGCGGCTGACCGAGCAGCTTCGCGCCGCGCTCGACAAGTATCTGCAGGCGCTCGCCGAGCAGATGCAGAAGAATCCGCAATCGGCGCGGCCACGCGATCCCAACGCGAAGATGCTGAGCCAGCGCGACCTGCAGAACATGATCGACCGGGTCGCCCGCAGCATGCAGCAGGTCAAGCGGTTGGAGAAAATTCTGGCCGAGCAGCAGCAGTTGCGCGATCGCGCTGGCCAGCGCGAGGGAGCGCAGCTCGGCCCGGTCGCGCGCGATCAGGGAAAATTGCTGCAATATCTCAAGCGCCAGATCGACCAGATTCCGAACTAGCATCGAGAATGCGCATGCAGACGAGATACGAAAGAAGCGACGCGAGCCGTCCGCGATGGAGTGGCGCCTTGTCGGCTCTCGTCGTCGGCCTGTCGCTGGCATTGGCGACGAGCGTCGGTGCCGGTGCGGCGACGCCGGGCGGCGACGACTGCGTTCCCGCCGAGCCGCAGATGGGCAGCGCGCGCGAAGCCCTCGATCAGCACAACAAGGACGGCGGAACGCGTGCGCAGGATCACGCCATCGACGAGCTCAATCATTGCATCGGCGACAGCAAGGAAAAGGCCAAGCAGGCGTTGGACGACCTCAACAACATGCTGAGCAACCTGCAGATGGCCCAGCCCGGCCAGCAGTCGGACCAGGGCGACGAGGACGCCTCGGCCGAGCTCGACGAGCTCGGCAACATGATCCGCGAGCAGCAGCAGCTGCGCGACCGCACCTTCAGGGAAGGGCAGGATCAGCGCCGCCGGCAGAACGGGCAGCGCCAGGGCCAGAAGCCTGCGCCGGGCGACAAGAACAATTTCGGCGATCTGCAGAAGAACCAGCAGGCGCTGCGCGACCGCCTCAAGCAGCTGATGGACAAGCTCAAGCAGAAGGGCTTCGGCCAGCCGCAGCAGGGGCAGGGCGACCAGCAACAGAACGGCGGCGAGCCCGATCCGCTCGGCGAGGCGGGCGGCGCCATGGACGAGGCGCAGGGCTCGCTCGGCGACAGGAATGCCGACAGCGCGGTCGACAGCCAGGGCCGCGCGCTCGAGGCCCTGCGCAAGGGCGCCCAGAACCTCGCCCAGGAGATGGACAAGCAAATGCAGATGGGCCAGCAGCAGGGCAACGGCCCGCCGCGCGGCCCCGGCCGCCAGCGCGCGCAGAACGACACCGACCCGCTCGGCCGCCCCCTGCATGGCTACCAGGATGGCCAGAAGGTGCCGCTCGAGGCCGACGTGCAGCGTGCCCGCCGCATTCTCGAGGAGCTGCGCAAGCGCTACGGCGACACGGCCCGCTCGCAGCTCGAGCTCGACTACATCGAGCGATTGTTGAAGGGATACTGAATCGCCTATTCTCCCTCAGGTGAGGGGAGAATAACCGCTTTGCGCGAACTGCCGCGCGTTCAATTCAGCTCGCGTTGGAAGTGGGTTCGCTCGGCGGCGCTCGCAGCGTTCGCCACGGCCTGCCTTCTCGCGCCTCCGTCCGCGGCGCAGGAATGCCCGACCGCGCAGACGGCCGCCCACGGCTTCGTCGTCGAGCGCAACGTGTCGCAGAAGAGCGAGGTCTACGACACCGGCCAGGGGCTCGTGCACGTGGTGACGCGCTATGCCGGCGAGACCGTGCTCGAGAGCACGCAATACGCGGGGTTGTTCTTCATCGAGCGAGTGGACCGCGGCCGGCGCACGAAATACGAGCCGCGCACCGACCTCGAGACGCTGTTTCCGCTCAAGCCCGGCGCCCAGCTGCAGGCCAAATTCATCACCGAGCGCGACGGCAATTTCGGCCGCCTCTACGTCGAGCTCGATGTGGGAAAAATCGAGGACCTGCTCATCGGACCGTGCAAATACGCGGTGCTGCGCATCGAGCGCCGCGAGTCGTCGAGCGCGCTGCCGCCGCAATTCGTCTACACCGATCTCTACTCGCCCGACCTGAAGTTCGTTTTCGCCCGCGAGTACCGCCGCCAGGGCGGGCAGACGCAGCTGATCAAGTACGACCGCATCTATCCATTGAAGAATTGAGTGCCCCTCAATAAAGCGGCGCGACGTCCGCCACCTTGAGCGGCCCGAGAAACACCGCGCCGTCGGCGAAACGCAGCGGCAGCGTGACGGCTTGGCGGCCCTCGAGCTGGGTCGGCTGCCCGAGCATGCTGGCGCCCATGGCGGCGAGCGCGGCGTTGCCGTGCGAGCCGAGCAGGCTGTTGAGATCGAGGCCCGGCACGACCCGGTTGAGCGCGTTCTGCGAGGCCTGGCCGATCGCCTTGTCGAGGCCGAGCGCGGTCACCAGCTCCTCGATTCCCGCGACGGTCAGCTGCAGCTGGCCGTCGAGCGCCCCGCGCGCCGTCAGCTGCAGGGTGCCGTTGCCGACGATCAGCACGTTGCCCTGCCGGATGCGCGCCTGCGTCACGTCGAGCCGGCCGTTGCCGGCCTGCAGGTCGCGCAGGACCTGCCGCCACGGCCGCGGCGAAAGGTCGTCGAGGCCGCGCAGCGTGCCCGCGACGGTCGCGTCGATCGGCGTCTCCGGCACCCGCGGAACGGCGGGAAGCAGCGCCTGGGTGAGATCGAGCGCGAGATCGAACGCGGGCGGATCGCTCGGCAGGCGCGGCGCCTGTCGCAGGTGGATTTCCGCATGGGTGGCGCGCCCGAGCATCTCCTGGTTGGCGCTGCGCGTCACCTTGGGCTGCTCGACCACGACCGAGACGCGCTGCGGCGGCCCCGACAGCTGCGCGTGCACGCTCATCTGCGCGAGCGTCCAGTCGACCGTGGCGACCTCGCCCTGGTCGTCCGCGACCGCGAGCGGGCCGGTGAACTCGGCGATCGCCAGGGTCGGTCGATAGACCTGCACGGCGGCGTGCATATCCTGCGCCTTGAGCGAGACGTGCGCCTTGGTCAGCGCGAGCTGCGGCGCCGCGCAGCGCAGCTCGAGGCGGAACGGAAAGCCGCCGAGCTCCTGGCTGCCGCAGCTCAGCTCGCGCCCGGCCGCGGCCTCGCGCTTGCTCCAGGCGGCGAGCTCCGCCTGTGCGCGCGTCGAGGCGTAGAACCAGAAGCCGGTCCAGCCGAGCGCCAGCACCGCCACCACGGCGAGCGGCACGAAGAAGCGCCAGCGGCGCGGGGGGCGCGTCGCGGCGCCGTCGTAGGTCTGGGAGCTCACGGACATCGGGCCTCGCATCTGTTCCCGCGGTTGCGCCCGGCGGTTCGGCCTGTTAGGCGAAACTCCTGCCGGGGTTCAACGCCACTGTCGCAACATTCGTACCGATGGAATCTTTCGAGCACGCCGACGAGGACCTGTGGGTCTTCGCCTATGGCTCGCTGATGTGGCGGCCCGGCTTCGCGTATCTGGAGCGCGCGCCGGCGCGGCTGATCGGGCTGCACCGCGGGCTGTGCGTCTTTTCCTTCGTCCACCGCGGCACGCCGGAGAAGCCGGGCCTCGTGCTCGGCCTCGACCGCGGCGGCGCCTGCCGCGGCATCGCGTACCGGGTCGACAAGACGCTGCGCGCGCAGACCATCGCCTATCTGCGGGCGCGCGAGCAGGTCACCATGGTCTATCGCGAGGCCTGGCGCGACGTGCTCGTCGCCGGCGAGCCGGAGCGGCGCGTGCGCGCGCTCGTCTACGTGGTCGACCGCGGCCATCCGCAATATGCGGGCCGGCTCGATCTCGATCAGCAGCTCCATTACGTGCGACAGGGGCATGGCAGCTCGGGGGCCAATCCGGATTACGTGCTGGCGACGGTCGCCGAGATCGAGGCGCAGGGCATTCGCGACACCGACCTGCATCGCCTCGCCGAGCGCCTCAAGGGGCACGAGAGCCGCCCCCGCTCGTCGGCGGCGGCACTCAAGCCCTAGAATTGGGGCGCGCACGGGGCGACGATGGGCGACGATGCCGGGCCGTTTCATGGCTGAATGATCTGCAAACCTTGTCGGTTCCGCGACAAATGGCAAAGCGCGGAGGAGGGACAGTGACATCGATCCGATCCGATAGCGGCCATCCGGCCCTCGCGGCCGCCGCTCCGTCCGACATCGTCATGATGGACGCCGTCGCGCTCGCCGCCGCGATCCGCACGCGGCGCGTCTCTTGCGTCGAGGTCATGACGGCCTACCTCGACCACATCGATCGGCTCAATCCGAAGGTCAATGCGATCGTCGCGCTGCAGGGCCGCGCCGGGCTGCTCGCACAGGCGCGCGAGCGCGACGACCTGCTGGCGCGCGGCGCGCCGATGGGGCCGCTGCACGGCTTTCCCTTCGCCGTGAAGGATCTGGTCCCGGTCAAAGGCATTCCGATGACCAGGGGCTCGCGCATCCTCAAGGATTTCGTGCCCTCCGCCGACGCCATCATGGTGGAGCGGCTGCGGCGCGCCGGCGCCATCTTCATCGGCAAGACCAACACGCCCGAGTTCGGTCTCGGCTCGAACACCTACAACGACGTCTATGGCGCGACCCGCAATGCCTACGACCAGACGCGCTCGGCCGGCGGCAGCAGCGGCGGCGCCGCGGTCGCGCTGGCGCTGCGGCTGCTGCCGGTCGCCGACGGCAGCGACTATGGCGGCAGCCTGCGCAATCCCGCCGGCTGGAACAACGTGTTCGGCTTTCGCACCAGCTACGGGCTCGTCGCGCGCGACGCGTCCGACGCCTTTCTGCCGTCGATGTCCGTGCTCGGGCCGATGGCGCGCAACGTCGCCGACCTCGCGCTGCTGCTCTCGGTGCAGGCCGGGCACGATGCGCGCGTGCCGCTGTCCATGCCGGGCGAGGGGGCGCGGTTTCGCGCGCCGCTGGAGCGCGATTTCAAAGGCACGCGCATCGCCTGGGTTGGCGATTTCAACGGCGAGCTGCCCTACGAGCCGGGCGTGCTCGACGTGTGTCGTGACGCGCTCGCGGTCTTCGAGGCGATGGGCTGCATCGTCGAGGAGGCGCAGCCGGACTATTCGGTCGAGGCGATGTGGCGGGCCTGGCTCAAGCTGCGGGCCTGGCAGAACGGCGGCAACCTGCTCGCCTATTACAAGGATCCGGAGAAGCGCGCGCTGATGAAGCCGGAGGCGGTGTTCGAGGTCGAAAGCGGGCTCGAGCTCTCGGCTTTCGACATCACCGCCGCCTCGACGGTGCGCACCGAATGGTACCAGGCCGTGCGGACATTCTTCGCCCGCTACGACTACGTCATCATGCCGACCGCCCAGGTCTTCCCCTTCGATATCGACACGCATTGGCCGCGCGAGATCTCCGGACGCAAGATGGAGACTTACCACGAGTGGATGAAGGGCGTGCTGCCGGTCACCATGTCGGGCTGCCCGGCGCTCGCCGCGCCCGCCGGCTTCAACGCGCAGGGCCTGCCGATGGGCATCCAGATCGTCGCGCCCAACCAGGCCGACTTCGCCTGCCTGCAATTGGCCCACGCGTATGACATTGCGACCGCCTGGCCGACCCGCCGGCCGCCGCCATTGCTTGGGGTGGCGAATGGAGAATAGCGAGTAGCGAATAGAAAATCGACGACGCCTTGACCGCCACTCGCCATTCGCCATTTGCTTTTTCCTATTCGCTATTCCCTGTTCCCCAACAAGCTCGCCGTCGCCGTCTCCATCTCGCGCTGGAGGCGCGCGAAGAACTCATCCACCGGCAGCCCCGGCGGGATCGGATCGAGCACCTCGACCACGATCGTGCCCGGATAGCGCATGAACCGGCGGCGCGGCCAGAAGAGCCCGGAATTGAGCGCCATCGGCACGCACGGCACGCCGCATTCGCCGTAAAGATGCGCGACGCCGTATTTGTAGCGCGGCTCGGCGCCGGGCGCGCGGCGCGTGCCTTCGGGAAACACCACGAGCTGCCGCCCGTCGGCGAGCGCCGCGCGCGCGTGCGCCGCCATCGCGGTGAGGACCGGCTTGCCGCCGCCGCGCTCCACCGGGATCATGCCGGCATGGCGCGCGTACCAGCCGTAGAACGGCAGCCACAGCAGCTCGCGCTTGACGATGAAGGTCGGGTCGTCGAACAGCGCGAGCAGCGCGAAGGTCTCCCACGCCGACTGGTGCTTGGCGGCGACCAGGATCGCGCCTTGCGGGATCTTCTCCAGCCCGCGCCAGTCGGCCCCGATGCGGCAGATGACGCGCAGCATCGCGAGATTGACCCGCGCCCAGTGCCGCGCCAGCGCGAAGATCGCCCGGCGCGGCATCAGCAAGGTCGGGAGCGCCGCCACCAGGTAGACCGCGAGCACGAGGTAGAACAGCGCGTTGAAGACGAGCGAGCGCAGCGCGATCACGGCGGTGCCCGCGCTCAGCCGGGCGCGCAGCAGCGGCGCGCCATCGCGCCTTCGTCGTCGCGGTCCGGCAGCACGCGCATGCGCACCACCGCGACGACGAACTTGAGATACTCCGAGATCACCAGCCGCGCCGTTGCGCCGTTCGACCACCACGGCTCGGCGCGCTGGCGTTCGGTCAGCACCGGAAACTCGATCAGCGCCACGTCGGGCAGCTCGTGCGCGAGCTCGGCGATCGCGCGCGGCATGTGGTAGGCCGAGGTCACGACCAGCAGCGAATGGAAGCCGCGCGTGCGGGTCCACCGCCGCGTCTCGACCGCGTTGCCGATCGTGTTCTGCGCCGTGTGGTCGAGGTCGATGCAGCAGCCGAACAGCGCGCGGTATTGCGGCGTCAGCCGCGCGAGCTCGCGCGAATGGGTGATCGGGTTGACGCCGGTGATCAGGAGCCGCCGGCCGCGCCCGGCGGCGAGCAGCTCGACCGCGTCGTTGATGCGCAGCGCCCCGCCGGTCAGCACCACGATGCCCTCGGCGCTGCGGTCGGCCGGCGTCTCCGCCGTGGGCACGCGGTGCAGGAACCAGAGGAAGCCCAAGCCCAGCGCGAGCACGCCGCCGAAGAAGCCGAGCAGGATGCCGTAGTGGACGACCGCGATCGCGCGCGCGAAGGCGCCTTTGCGCATCGCCGCGCCGCGGGTCACTGTCGCCCCATCCGCCGGTTTCGCGTCGCCGTCAGGCATCGATCATTCATTCCGCGTGCCGCACCATCATACGGCAGATTTCGGCGCCCGGATGGCTGTACCTGCGGGCCGCCGCCGCCGGCGCGCCGCCTCCGCTAAAACCATGCGAGATGAACCAGCGATGAATGGACGGGCTCTTTCTTCCTTCTCCCCGAAGCGGAGCCCGAAGCGGAGAGGGTGGCGAGCGCATCGAGCCGGGTGAGGGGCGCTCGGCGCTTCAATTCTGGCGTCGAGAGCGCCTCGCCCCAGCCCTCTCCCACGCAGGTCGGGCCTGCCCGACCTGCACATTGAAAATGCCGAGCTCGGGCAAGCCCGGGTTCGGCGGGGAGAAGGCGCGCGGCCGCCGTGCTGACCTCAAAGGCGATCGCCTGGCAGGGGTCGCAAAACCATCACCCGATGGTCGCCAGGGTCTGGTTGACCACGTGGCGCGAGGTGCCGGCCGTCACCGCCGCGACCAGCACGATCTGCCCGACCACGGCGGCGTAGCCCGCGTACCCGATCGAGAAGGTGGAGAACAGCGCCGCCGTCTCCTCTTGCGCCGCGGTGCCGAGCGAGAGGTTGCTGACGAACCCGGCGAGCGCCAGCACCGCCAGTCCCGCGCCGCCGCCGATCAGCCCGCCCTGCAGGCCGAGCATCAGGAAATGGCGCTGGAACTGGGACGCGATATAGGCGTCCTTGGCGCCGATGAAGTGCAGCACCTCGACGATCGGCCGGTTGGTCGCCATGGCGCCGCGCGTCGCGAAGGCGACCGACAGCACAGTCGCGACCAAGACGAGGACCAGGATGCCGATGCCGACCGCGACCGCCGCATTGGCCATGGTGCGCATGCGGTCGATCCAGCCGCGGTGCTCGTCGACGCTCGCGCCGGAAATCTTCGCCCTCAGCGCCGCGCGCAGCGCCACGACGTCGGGCGGGTGGCCGCCGTCGATGCGCAGCGCGATGATGCGCGGCACCGGCAGCGCGTCGAGCGAGAGGCCGGTGCCGAGCCAGGGCTCGAGCAGGCGCGCCGACTCGGCTGCGCTGTAGGGCCGCACCTCGGTCACGCCGGGGGTGGCGCGGGCGATCGCGGCCGCCTGGTTGACCTCGGCGTCGAGATCGTGGCCGGGCAAGGGGCGGATCTGGATCGTCATCTCGCGCGCCACGTCCGACTGCCACTCGGCCGCCGAGCCCAGCACCAGCATCACGCCGCCGGTGGTGAGCGAGGCGAGAAACGTCATGATCGCCACCACCGCGATCAGGGCGCGGCCGGAAATCGAGCTGCGCGGCACGATCGAGGACGCGCGCTGCTGCCCGCTCGGCAGGTGCTCCGCCGCCACCGCCAGTTCCGGATCATAGGGGGCTTCGGCCATAGGGTTATTCGTAGACGTGCATGCGCCCTTCATGCAACACGAGGCGGCGCGCGTCGTACTTGTCCATCAGCGCGATGTCGTGGGTCGCGATGACCACCGAGGTGCCCGACTTGTTGAGCTCGATGAACAGCCGCAGCAGCCGCTCGGCGAGCGAGGGATCGACGTTGCCGGTCGGCTCGTCGGCGAGCAGGAGCTGCGGCCGCGCGATCACGGCGCGGGCGATCGCGGCGCGCTGCTTCTCGCCGCCCGAGAGCACCGGCGGCAGCGACCACATCCGCTCGCCGAGCCCGACCCAGTTCAAGAGCTCGCTCACCTCGTGGCGGTAGCTCGCCTCCTCGCGCCCGAGGATGCGCAGCGGCAGCGCCACGTTCTCGAACGTGCTCATATGGTCGAGCAGGCGGAAGTCCTGAAACACGATGCCGATGCGCCGGCGCAGCGTCGCGCGCGAGTCCTTCGACAGCGTCGCGAGGTCGTGGTCGAACAGGCTGATCAGCCCGCGCGTCGGCTTGAGCGAGAGAAACAGCAGCCGCAGCAGCGTCGACTTGCCGGCGCCCGACGGCCCGGTCAGGAACTGGAACGAATGCGGGTCGATGTGGAACGTGAGGTCGCGCAGAACCTCGGGCCCGAGCCCGTAGCGCAATCCGACGTTTTCGAACCGGACCAAGACCCTCTCCGCGCCTCTTCCCCTCTCCCCCTTCGGGGAGGGCGATCGCATGGCTTCTTCCCCCTCTCCGGAAGGAGACCCCGAAGGAGAGAGGGTGGCGAGCGCAGCGAGCCGGCTGAGGGGCGCTCGGTGGTTCAATTCTGGTCCGAGAGCCCCTCACCTGACCGCGCAGTTCACCCTTGGGCTTGCCCAAGGCAAGACCAGGGCGCGTCGTCCTCTCCCTTGCGGGGAAGAGGAAAGAGACCGATACGACCGCCCCGCCGTTCAGGGTGCAGAGGCTCGGGGTGACCTCTCCGCGCGTCGCACCCCGATCATGTTGGCTCCGGCGCCTCCGCACCCCTCAGCGGCACCACATCCCACCATGGATCATGTTGCAGTGATTCGCCCTTTTAACAGGAACCCGGGTGGGCGGGTTCATGGCAGTTCGGGTCTTTGCCGCGCCTTTTGCCTCAGGTGGCCCGCCCCGACCCGATTACCGGTCGGTCGTTGAAGAGCGCGCCGCATGGTTTCCGATGCGTTAACGGACCGCTGCTAGCGTCCCGTCGCTGGCTCGCGAGGCTTGTTCACGATTCGCCGATGCTGATCACCTGCCCGAACTGTGCGACCTCCTACGACGTCTCGGCCGCCTCCCTCGGCGCCGAAGGGCGCTCGGTGCGCTGCGTGCGCTGCCAGGAGGTATGGCACGCGACCCCGCAAGCCGCGGAAGGCTTCGCCGGCGCTGCCGCGGCCTCGGCCTACCGGCATGGCGCCGCATCGGCCGCGCCCGCGCCCGAGCCGGATGCGCCGGTCGACGATTTCGCCGCCGGCGACGATGCCGACATCGATCCCAACCTGGCGGCGCGCGCCGCCGGTCGCACCCACGTGGACTATGACGAGGCGTCCGCGTTCGGCGATGCCGGGGTCGATGCGCATGACTCGCCCCCGCTCGCGCCGGAGCCGGGCGATCCCGCGGCCGCCGGCGCCGCCTATACGCCGGGCGAGGACATCGAGAGCATCGCGGCGCGCCGCGCCCAGCGCCCGGCGGCCGGCTCGGGTCCCCGGCGCATGTCGAAGAGCCTGACGGCGGTGATCGTCGCGCTCATCGTCCTCGACGCGGCGCTGCTCGGCTGGCGCACCGACGTCGTGCGCGTGCTGCCGCAGACCGCCCCGCTGTTCGCCGCCATCGGCCTGCCGGTCAACCTGCGCGGCCTCGCCTTCGACGACGTGACCACGTCGATCGAGATGAGCGAGAACGTGCCGGTCCTGCTGGTGAAGGGGAAGATCACCAATATCAGCCGGGTGCCGCGCGACGTGACGCGGCTGCGTTTTTCCATGCGCAGCGCCGCCGGCAACGAGGTCTATGCGTGGACGTCGCTGCCCGCCCGCGGCGTGCTCGCGCCCGGCGAGAGCGAGCCGTTCGAGACCCGCCTCGCCTCGCCGCCCGCCGACGGGCAGTTCGTGGTGGTGCGCTTCTTCACCCGCCGCGACCTCGTCGCCGGCGTGCACTGAGGAAGCGCAACGTGTCGGAGCAAGAGCGCCGCGTGTCGCGCATCCTGCTCGCCGAGGACGAGGAGGCGCTGCGCGCCTTCGTCGCCCGCGCGCTGACCCAGGACGGCCACGAGGTGGTCGCGACCGCCGACGGCGGCGAGGCGCTCGAGGTGCTCGTCCGCGAGCAGGGCAGGTTCGACCTCCTCTTGACCGACATCCGCATGCCCGTGATGGACGGGATCGCGCTCGCGCTCGCCGCCGCGCGCGACTATCCCGAACTCGTCATCCTGCTGATGACCGGCTATGCCGACCAGCGCGAGCGCGCGCACGGCCTCGACGCGCTGATCCACGACGTGATCGCCAAGCCCTTCTCGCTCGCCGACATCCGCAAGGCGGTGCAAGAGGCGCTGATCGCCAAAGGACGCTGAGCGGGTGGCTTCTTCCCTATCCCCTTCGGGGAAAGGCGGCGCAAGAGCGGCGAACGGTCATATGGGCAAGACGCACGCCAAGGCCAGAAAAGCGCAGCTCCTCGCCGAGGGAATCGCGGCGGCCCTGGAGCTGCACCGGCTCGGCAAGCTGGCCGAGGCCGAGAAGATCTACCTCGGCCTCCTGCAGTTCGATCCCGCCTGCTTCGACGCCTTGAATCTCCTTGCCAACCTGCGGCACGCGCAGGGCCGGGGCGCGGAGGCGCTCGCGCTCGTCGACCGGGCGCTCCGCATCGCGCCGGGATCGGCCAATGCGCTCAACATGCGCAGCTGCATCCTGTTCCAGCTCGGCCGCCACGAGGAGGCGCTGGCGGCCGCCGCGCGGGTGCTGGTCGTCGCGCCGCGCTACGCCAATGCCTTCGTCAACCGCGGCAACGCGCTGCAGTATCTCGGCCGTTTTCCCGAGGCGCTCGCGAGCTACGAGAGGGCGATCGCGTTGGAGCCCGGCCATGCCGACGCTCAGTTCAACGCCGGAATGATCCGCCTCGCCATGGGCAACTTCAAAGCGGGCTGGCCCAGTTACGAGTTCCGCTGGAAGGTGAATGGCGCGCCCGCGAACCCGCTCGCCGGCGCGGCGCCGCAATGGACCGGCGCCGAGCCGCTCGCCGGCACGACCATCATGCTCTATCCCGAGCAGGGGCTCGGCGACAGCATCCAGTTCCTGCGCTACGTTCCGCTCGTCGCGCGCCGTGCCGCCCGCGTGCTCATGAGCATCCACCCGAGCCTCGCGCCCGTCCTCCCGGCCTTGCCCGATAACGTCACCGTGCTCGCCGGCGAGGCGCCCATTCCGCCGTTCGACCTGCATTGCCCGCTGCTCAGCCTGCCGCGCGCGTTCGGCACCGAGCTCGCCACGATTCCGGATGGGTTGCGCCTCCGCCCGCCGCCCGAGCGGATCGCCTCCTGGGCGCAAAAGCTGCCGCCACGGCACGCCAGGCGCATCGGCCTCGTCTGGGCCGGGAGTGCCGCCCACAAGGACGACCGCAACCGCTCGATCGCGCTCGCCCGCTTGCGGCCGTTGCTCGATCTGCCCGATATCGACGTCGTCAGCCTGCAGCGCGACCTGCGGCCCGGCGACGACGCCATCCTGCGCGCGCGTCCGCACATCCTCCATCCCGGCGCCGAGCTCGCCGATTTCGCCGACACGGCCGCGATCATCAGCCTTCTCGACCTCGTCGTCACGGTCGACACCTCGGTCGCCCATCTCGCCGCGACCATCGGCAAGCCGGTCTGGATCATGCTCCCGTTGCGCGCGGACTGGCGCTGGCTGCTCGATCGCGACGACAACCCCTGGTACCCGACGGTCCGCCTGTTTCGCCAGCCGGCGGCGGGGGACTGGGACGGTGTCGTCGCCCGTGTCGCGGCCGAGATCCGCGCATTTCGCGGGGTGGCCATGCCGGATCGCGGGGCGGCGCCCTGAAAAGCGAAATTCGCTCAAGTTTAACGCTACGTATTAATCCGGACGCAGGCACTTCCCGTTTAGGTAGCACCGTCGATCGTTCAATGGTTGCCCTTCAGGGAGGTGGGAATGAAATCCCCGATGCTTCGTTTTCTGCGCGACACGTCCGGTGCGACCGCCATCGAGTATGGCCTCATCGCCGCCGGCATCTCGGTTGCCATCATCGCGGTCGTGAACGCGTTGGGCGGCCAGCTCGTCAACACGTTCTCGTCCGTCGACACCCAGCTCGCCAACGCGGGCCAGTGATCGAGGCGATCGAGACGCGATCGAGAGGTGATCGCCGACGGTGTTCCTGGCATGGCTGACGACTGAGGTCCCGCGTGGCGACACGCGGGACTTTTTTGGTGCAAGTCGAAACCGGGATTGACCCGCCGTGAGATTGCTTCTCGTCGCCATCGTCGTGCTCGCCGCCGTCGTCGGCGTGGGTCATGCCGAGCTCGTCCTCGACATATCGGCGCTGCGCTCGCAGCTTGGAGGCTATGCCGCGCTCGGCGCCGGCGCGAGCCTGTCGCTCGTCGACTACAACAAGCTGGTCGCGGTGGCATTTCAGGACTGGGGAGGATTGCTCAATGACCGTCTACGTAAAGAGCTATCCCGTTCCGGTGTCGGGAACACCGTGGATGTCCGGTCCCGCATCGCGACCGCGTCAGCGCTCGGCGTCCCGAGCGACATGGTGATCGCCGGCGGCAGCACCCTCACCGGCAATGGCCAGCCCGACATCTACTACCTCAACGCCGGCAACCAGACCGTCAACGCCTCGGCGGGCGACGACAACTTCGTCATGGGCGCCCACTTCGGCCAGGACGTCATCAACGCGGTGCAGGGCGGCACCTCGATCGCCAACGCGCTCGCGCCGGCGACCGGGCAGACCGACATC
>DATGLS010000029.1:0-2112 GCA_035293985.1 Xanthobacteraceae bacterium | reverse complement strand
AGGCGCGCATGCGTCGTATCGTCCTTGGCGACGACCATCAGGCCGCTGGTATCCTTGTCGAGGCGATGGACGATCCCCGGCCGCCTGACCCCGCCGATGCCGACGAGGCTCTCGCCGCAATGCGCCAGCAGCGCATTGACGAGGGTGCGGTCGGGATTGCCGGGCGCGGGATGGACGACGAGGCCGGCAGGCTTGTCGAGCACCAGGAGATGCGCGTCCTCGTAACGGATCGCGAGGTCCATCGGCTGGGCGACCGGCATGTCGGCGACGGCCTCGGGCAGCGCGACGAGAAAGGCCTGACCTGGTTTGACCCGCATCGAGGGGTCCGTTATCGTCGCGCCGTCCATGGTCACCCGGCCGCTCTCGACGAGATGCTTGACGCGGGTGCGCGACATCTCGCCGAGCCGCGCGACCAGCATGCGGTCGAGCCGCGCGCCGGCATCCTCGGGCTCGGCGATGACGCGCCGCGTCGCCTTGCTCGTCTCGACCGATATCGGTTGCTCGATCATGGCCGCTAAAGTGGACCGGAAGCATGCGGGCTCTCAAGCTCCTGGTGATCGTCATGGGAGTGCTGCTGGTCGGCGGCACCGCGGCGCTGATCGCGGCGATCATCGATCGCGCCAGCCGGAGGGCGGCGATGCCGGCCCCGCCTCTGTCCTCCGGGAGAGGCTTCGACCATGCTTCGGTCGATCTGCCTGACGGAGCGCATGTCCTCGGCGTCGAGATCGCCGGCGAGCGCCTGGTGCTGCGCGTCGCTCTGGCGCAGGGTGGTGAGGAGCTGGTGTTGCTCGATACGCGCTCCGGCGCCCGTCTCGGCACCATCGAGCTGAAGATCGGTGCGGCCAAGCCATGAATTTCCGCAGCGACAACGTGACGGGAGTAGCGCCCGAGATCCTCGCCGCGATCGCCGCGGTCAATCAAGGCACCATGCCGTCCTACGGCGCCGATCCCGTGACCGAGCGCCTCCAGCAGCGTTTCGCCGCGCTTTTCGCGCATGAGGTGGCGGTCTTTCCCGTCGCCACCGGAACCGCCGCCAACGCGCTCGCCTTGGCCGCTCTGACGCCGCCTTGGGGCGTCATCTATTGCCACGAAGCGTCGCATGTGAACACGGACGAATGCGGCGCTCCGGAATTCTACGCCGGGGGCGCCAAGCTCATGGGATTGCCGGGCGCCGACGCCAAGATCGCCCCGGAAGCGATCGAAGCGCGGCTCGGCGATCGCGGCATCGTCCACCATGCCCAGCCCGCCTGCATCAGCATCACCGAGGCGACCGAGGCCGGAACGCTCTACCGCCCGGAGGAGATCGCCCAACTCTCGGCCGTTGCCCAGCGGCACGGACTCGGCCTGCATATGGACGGCTCGCGCTTTGCCAACGCCGTCGCGGCGCTCGGCTGCGCGCCGGCCGATCTCACCTGGCGGGCCGGGGTTGATGTGCTGTCCTTCGGCGCCACCAAGAACGGCGCGCTCGCCGCCGAGGCCGTCATCTTCTTCGCGCCGGCGAAGGCCGGGGATCTCGCCTTCCGCCGCAAGCGGAGCGGCCATCTCTTCTCGAAAATGCGCTTCCTCTCGGCGCAGCTCGAGGCTTACCTCGCCGACGACCTCTGGCTCCGCAATGCGCGCCACGCCAACCGCATGGCGCGGCGGCTCGCCGATGGCGTCGCGGGCTTGCCGGGTGTTCGGTTGCGCCATCCGACCGAGGCCAACGAGATCTTCGTCGAGCTTCCCGAGCCGGTCATCGCCGCGCTCGATAGGGCGGGCGTCGGGTTTTACCGCTGGGGCGGCGAGGCTTCGAGCTGCCTCCGCCTCGTCACCGCGTTCGACACGCGCGCCGAGGATGTCGACGCGGTCGTCGCGCTGATCCGCCACAGCGCGGCCTGACTGACCGCGGACCCGAGTCGGCGCGATCGCCGCATTATCCCCGCGATCGCTTGTGACGGCGGCGCCACGCGCATCAACGATTTGCACACGGATTGACGAGATAATCGCGCCGGTGCCGTGTATCGCCGCGCGCCGGCATCGCCGATCCCTCGGCTTTTCTTGACGTCGGCGGAGCGTGGTCGCACATTTCACACCTCACTCATCCGAGCGGACGGTTCTCGTCGAGCCGTCGTA
>DATGLS010000028.1:0-27049 GCA_035293985.1 Xanthobacteraceae bacterium | reverse complement strand
CACCTTTGCACGATCATCCCGCGACACACCTGCCGAGGCCAATGCCTCGGCAGAAAAACAATCGCGCCTCATTGCTTGACAGGGGACATAAGAGCAATCTCGACCCGCGCATGCATGAGTCCGTGGCGCGAGATTGCTTCGCCTCGCTCGCAATGACAAAACGGGCGCAAACAACCGGACCCCACCATGACTCGACGTTTCACTCTTATGCTTCTCGCCTTTTTCTACGCCGCCCTTCCCGTCGCGGCTCAAACCTGGCCCACCCACATGGTCAAGCTGATCGTCCCGTTCGGCGCCGGCTCGACGCCGGACGTGATCATGCGGCTGATCGCCGACCACCTGAGGGCGAAGCTCGGGCAGAGCTTCATCGTCGAGAACAAGCCGGGCGCGAGCGGCAATCTCGGCACCGACGCGGTCGCCAAGGCCGCGCCCGACGGCTACACGCTCGGCCTCTCGATCGGCGGCCCGCTCGCCATCAATCCGATCCTGTTCGGCCAGCTGCCCTACGACCCGAAGAAGGATCTCGCCTTCGTCACCACGCTCGCGACGCAGCCGAGCGCACTCGCGGTCAACAACGAGCTCGGCGTCGACAGCGTCGCGGCGCTGGTCGCACTGCTCAAGAAAAATCCCGGCAAGTACAATTTCGGCTCGATCGGCGTCGGCTCACTCTCGCACCTCGCCATGGAGGCGATCGCCCTCGAGAGCGGCACCCAGATCGTGCACGTGCCCTACCCGTCCTCGCCCGCCGCCGTGACGGCGCTCTTGCGCAACGACGTGCAGATGGTGTGCCTGCCGGCGATCTCGGTGACCCCGCAGGCCGCGGCCGGCAAGCTGAAGATCCTCGCGGTGTCGACCGCGCAGCCTTCCGCGCTGATGCCCGGCGTCCCGACGCTGAAGCAGTCCGGCATCGACGTCGAGGCCGACGCCTGGAGCGGACTTATCGCGCCGGCGCGCACGCCGCCCGCCATCATCGCGACGGTCCGCGCCGCCGTCGTCGAAGCACTCGACGCACCCGACGTGAAAGCGAAGCTCGCCGCGCAGATCATGGCGCCGATCCCGTCGACGCCTGAGGAATTCCGCGCCCGCATCGATGCCGACATCGCCCGCTGGGCACCGGTGATCAAGGCGGCGAACATCAAGGTGAACTGAGCGCGCGACAGCGTCATTCGGGCGCGCTAGGCCGCCCGCCGGTCGGATGCTACGCTGACGCAAGCAAAAAGCCGTCGGGAGGAGCCGCAATGATCGATCGCCGCACATTTCTTGCTGCGTCCGCGAGCGCGGCGGTCCTGCCGATCGCGTCGGCGGCGGCGGAGGCCGCCGATCAGTACCCCAGCCGTCCGGTGCGCATCATCGTGCCGCAAGCGGCGGGCTCCGGCGTCGACCTGCAGGCGCGGTTGCTGGCGCAGAAGCTCGGCGAGATGTGGGGCAAGCAGATCGTGGTCGAGGACCGGCCCGGCGCCAACGCGATCATCGGCACCGAATACGTCGCCAAATCCGCGCCTGACGGCTACACGCTGGTCTATTCGCCGATCACCTCGGTGACCACCAACGTCTTCATCTACAAGCACCTGCCCTACGACCCGCTGCGCGATCTCACCCCGATCACGCAGACGACCGCGAACCCATTGGGCGCGATCGCCAACCCGGCCTCCGGCATCAAGACCATCGGGGATCTCGTCGCGCGGGCCAAGGCGGCGCCCGGCAAGGTCAACTTCGGCTCTTTCGGGATCGGCAACCTCACCCACCTCATGGGCCTCTTGCTCTCGAGCGCAGCCGGCATCGAGATGACCCACGTGCCGTACAAGGGCCAGACGCCGGAGATGACCGACGTGATGGCGGGCCAGGTGCCGGTCGGCTTCACCACCATGGCGGGCGCGGCGGGCTTCATCCAATCGGGCAAGCTCACGCTGCTCGCGACCTTCGGCGACAAGCGCGACGACCAGTTTCCCGACACGCCGACCGTCGTCGAGCAGGGCTATCCGAGCGTGGTCGTCGTCGGCTGGAGCGGCATCCTGGCCCCCGCCGGCGTGCCGAAGCCGATCGTCGACAAGCTGCACGACGGCCTCGTCAAGGTGCTCGCCATGCCGGACGTGAAGGCGACGCTCGCGACGCAGGGCTCCCCTGCCGTGAGCAGCAAGACACCGGAGGACTTCGGCCGCTTCATCAAGTCCGAGATGGACAAATTCCATCCCGTGATCCAGGCGGCCGGGCTCGAAGGATCGCAGTGAGCGGCGCGATGAGCGGCGCGCCGAAGATGCAGCGCTTCGGCCTGCTCACCCCCTCCTCCAACACGACGCAGGAGCCGGAATTCTTCGCCGCGCTGCCGCGCGAGGTGACGCTGCACACCGGCCGCGTCGCCTATCGCGACATCACGCCGGAGGAGCAGGAGCGCTGCGTGCTCGAGCTCGAAAGCGAGAGCCGCAAGCTCGCCGACGCCGAGGTCGACTGCATCGTCTTCGCCGCGACCGCGCCGACGCTCGCCAAGGGCATCGGCTACGACCGCGAGCTGATCGCCCGCATCGAGGAGGCGGCCGGCCGGCGCGCGACCACCGCCGCCACCGCGTTCGTCGACGCGCTGCGGCATCTCGGCGCGAACAAGATCGCGATTGGCGCGCCGTGGAGCAAGACCATGGACAAGCCCATGGTGGCGTTCATGCAGGCGAGCGGGTTCGAGGTGGTGCACAGCGAGGTGGTCGGCTTCGTCTCCGGCGTCGAGCTCGGCCGCGCCGATCCCGAGCAGGCTTATGACCTCGGCTTGCGCGCCGACCGCCGCGAGGCCGACGCGATCATCATGCCGGGCGGCAACTGGCGCTGCATGAGCATCGTCGAGCGGCTGGAGCAGAAGGTCGGCAAACCGGTGCTCTGCAACAATGCCGTGAGCATATGGGCCGGCCTGCGGCTGCTCGACCGCCACGATGGCATTGCGGGCTACGGCACGCTGTTGCGCGATCACCTTCCGGGGTGAAATCGTGTAGGCTGCGTGCAAGTAAAAAACCGGCCGGGGGACGCGCATGACGAGCGGGACCGTCGACACCTTCGAGATCGCCGCTCGCATGGAGCGGCTGCCGGTCACGCGCTGGCACCACAAGATGCGGCTGATCGTCGGCAGCGCTAATTTCTCCGATGCCTTCGACGCGCTGACCATCGCGTATGTGCTGCCGGTCCTCATCCCGTTGTGGCATCTCGGCGAGGCGCAGATCGGCCTGTTGATCGCCATCGGCTATGTCGGCCAGGCGATCGGCGGCGTGATGTCGGGCTGGCTCGCCGAGCGCTACGGCCGCGTCCGGGTGATGACCGGCAATCTCGTGTTCTTCTCGCTCATGAGCTTCGCCTGCGCGTTCGCCCCGAACTATGCGGTATTGTTCGTCCTGCGCTTGCTGCAGGGGTTCGGATTGGGCGGCGAGGTGCCGATCGCCAACATCTATGTGAGCGAGTTCGCGACCTCCAAGGGCCGCGGCCGCTTCGTGCTGATGCAGCAGATGATGTTTCCGATCGGGCTCACCACCGTGGCGCTGATCGGCGTCGTCGTGGTGCCGCACTTCGGGTGGCCCTGGATGTTTGCCATCGGCGGCCTGCCGGTGCTGCTCGCGCTGCCGATGATCGCCCTGCTGCCGGAATCCCCGCGGTGGCTCGCGAGCCGCGGCCGCTTCGGCGAGGCCGACGCCGTGCTCGCGCGCATCGAGGCGACCGTCGCGGCGCAGACGGGCGCGCCGCTGCCGCCGATCCCGGCCGGGATCGCGCCCGCCGTGGCGGCGCAGGGCCGCTTCCGCGATCTCCTCGCCGCCCCCTATCGGCGGCGCACGCTCTCGCTGTGGGTGCTGTGGTTCTGCACCTACGCCATCACCTACGCGATGACGGGCTGGCTGCCGAGCATCATGCGCAAGGTCTATGGCCAGACCGTCGCGCAATCGAACCTCTACGGCTTCGTCGTCAACATCACCGGGCTCGCGGTGCTGCTGCTCGCCGCTTTCACGATCGACCGCCTCGGCCGCCGCCGCGCCTATGCGGGCGGCTATCTGCTCGGCGCCATCCCGCTGCTGGTCGCCGCGTTCGCGCCCAATATCGGGGCGCTCGGGCTTGCGGCCTGCGCCACCCTGTCATTCGGCGCCATGGGCATGATCCCGGGCTCGCTCGGCATGTACACGGCCGAGAACTACCCCAACCACCTGCGCGCGCTCGGCCACGGCGCGACCAGCATCTCGCAGCGGCTTTCCTCGGTGTTCGCCCCCGCCATGGTCGGTCTGATCCTGCCCGTCTACGGCGTCAGCGGCGTCTTTGCCATGTTCGCCGCCTTCGCGGTGATCGGCGGCATCACCAGTGGGCTGTTTTCCCTGGAGACCGCCGGCAAGACGCTCGAGGAGCTCTCGCCCGGCCGGGCTGGTTAACCAAATCGCAAATCGTTCCAAGCATTTGCGGGACCCTGCCATACGGGAACTGCAAGACGAAGCCGCATTCCCGACGCATTTCCCGGGCGTTTGAAAGCAGTACGGCGCCGCCAGATGCCTGCCGGATCGATATTCGGCCAAGGTCAGAACGTATAGCTCCGTAATCCCAAGCCGACTGTACCTAGCGTCATCTCGGCTTGTCCGGAGGGAGAGCAGAATGCTCTTTCCGCCATCCGTGACACCTTCCGATCAACCTGAAGCGAAAAGGAGACCTGTCGCCAAGACTGACATCATGCGTTCCAATGTTCCTCAAAGACCAAAAGCACGGAGTACTGCGTAAGTGATGATGAAACTCCTCGGCGCATCGGCGCTCGCACTCACCCTCTCGATGCCCGCGGCGCATGCCGCGCATCGCTACCGGCACGTAACCCATATGGCCTATCGCCATCACGGTTACGGCGTCCGTCATCTCGCCTGGGACCGCACGGGATGGCGCCACGGCGCCGTCGCGCGCCGCTACCGTATGCGCGATGCCTCGTTCGGCAATGCTTACGCCGAAGCCGGCTGGCGCGATGACGCACGTCACGACAGCCGTCCGACCGAATTCCGCTCAACCGAATTGCACGCGGGCGGCCTCGGACCACGGCCGCGCGCCTGGTGCGGCTGGTATGCACGCCAGCTGGTCGGCCAGGATCCCGGGCCGGCGTACAATCTCGCCCGCAACTGGGCCCACTGGGGCCATGCGGCGAGCCCGGGCCCGGGCGTCATGGTCGTGTGGCCGCATCACGTCGGCATGATCACCGGCCAGGCGCCCAACGGGCAGTGGATCGTCAAGAGCGGCAATGACGGCCATAACGCGGCGCATGAGCGGCCGCGCTCGATCGCAGGCGCGATCGCGTTCCGCGCCAGCTGAACGCATCGCTCGGCACTCGACGCAAGGCCCGCCGGCACAAGCCGGCGGGCCTTGTCGTTGCGGACCAGGCAGGCGGATGATGATCGCAAAACCGGCGCATGCGACGCCACACTCGCGCTCTTCGCCGCCGACCAAAACCGATGAGGCGACGCGGATCGAGGCGACGCCCGCCCTGATCATCGAGCGCGGCGAGAAGGTTTTCCTACCGCCGGCCCTGGTCTTTCAGGGACGACGGATCAATGGACATCACCGGACCTCGCCCAGCGCTTCGCCGTGGATTATCGCCAAGCCGGCGGCAGCATTCGACCTGCTGCTGCTCGATGGCGTCAAGCACACCTTCCTCAACGAGCATCCATTCGAGCCGAACTCGGTGAAGGCGCTCAAAGAGATGATCGCCTTCATCAAGCGGCACGGTGCGGCAAGGCACGTTTCGCGGTGATCATCCGCCCGTGATGTGGTTCGCCTTGATCACCTCGCCCCACTGCGGGATCTCGCGCTCGAGCAGCGCGGCCGCGGCCTCCGGCGTCATCTGGTCGTCGGGGAAAGGCTCGAAGCCGTTGGCCGCGAAGCGCTCCTTCACCTTCGGATCCGCCATGGTGGCGCGCAACGCCGCATTCAGCTTATCGATGATCGGCTTCGGCGTGCCGGCCGGCGCGAGCAGCATGTGCCAGAAGTTGATGTCGAGCTTCTTGTAGCCGAGCTCCGGGAAGGTCTTGAGGCCCGGCAGCCCGTCGAACTCGTTGTGGCCGATGAGCGCGTAGGCCTTGAGCTTGCCCGCCTTGACCAGCGGCGCCGCGACGACGCCGCCGATGATGCTGAGATCAACCTGGCCGGCGAGCAGGTCGACCAGCGCCGGGCCGGCGCCGCGATACGGCACCTGCGTGACCTTGAGGCCGAGCTCCTGGCAGATCAGCGCATCAGCGAGATGCCCGAACGAGCCGACGCCAGGATGGCCGAACTTCACCCCCGGTCCGGTCTGCTTCACCCATTTGACCATCTCGTCGAAATTGTTCGCCGGCAGGGTCGGCCGCCCCGCGAGCGTGGTGACGGCGTTGTTGATGAGGCCGATCGGCGCGAAATCCTTCACGGCGTCGAACGTGAGATCCTTGTAAAGCGTCATGCCGGCCGAAAGCGCGTCCTGATGCAGCAGGATGGTATAGCCGTCGGGCGCGGCGCGCGCGGCACGCGCCGCCGCGATCATGCCGCCCGCGCCGCCGACATTCTCGATCACGATCGTCTGTCCGATCGCCTTCTCGAACGCCGGCTGGATGATGCGCGCGACGGCATCATCGACGCCGCCCGGCGGAAACGCGACGAACATGGTGATCGGGCGCGACGGATAGGTCTGCGCCGACGCGGCTCCGGCCGCGACGAGGCATGTGGCGAGAAGCAGCGCGAGCGCGCGAAAAGTGCTCATGTGTCCTCCCCCGGGTTTTTGTGTGCGCGGTGGGTGGTTCGGCTCCCGCGCCGGCGCGGAGTGTCACCTTGGCGCAGCGCTACCGCAAGACGAGGCGCATGCGTCACTTCGCATCACTTTGTCGGTCCTTAGCCCTACTTGCCGGTACTTGCAGCTACTTGCCGATCGGCTGGCCGCTTTTACGGTTCGCGCGCGCCGGCCGTGCCGCGGCCCGCCGGAACTCCGGGCCCGGCGCAGTGTTAAGCCCTCATTGCGATCGCATCCTGAGCTTTATGATGCTTCCATCCCGCGACGGCGCCAAGGCCGGCACGCCCTGTGTTGTGTTTCGCACGTTTTCGGGGCGGGTGACGCTTGTCTCCTTTTTGGCCGCGATTCTCGCGGGTTGCTCCGGGGGCGTGCTCGAGCCGAAAGGGCCGGTCGGTGGCGCCAACGCGCTCATCCTGCTCGACGCGGTCTGCATCATGTGCGTGATCGGCGTGCCGACCATGATCGCGGTGCTCGTCTTCGCGTGGTGGTACCGCGCCGACAACACGCGCGCGCGGCGCCGGCCTGACTTCGTCCATTCGGGCCGCATCGAGCTCCTGGTCTGGTCCATTCCCATTCTCGTCATCATGTTTCTCGGCGGTGTCATCTGGATCGGTGCGCACGAGCTCGATCCGTTTCACCCGATCTCGGCGCTGGCGAGCACCAATCCGCAAGAGAAGCCCAACCCGCAGCCCAATACCCCGCCGCAGTCCAAGACGCTCGAGGTCCAGGTCGTCTCGCTCGACTGGAAGTGGCTGTTCATCTACCCCGACCAGGGCATCGCCAGCGTGAACGAGATCGTGGTGCCGGTCGGCACTCCGGTGCACTTTTCGATCACGTCGGCGAGCGTGATGAACATGTTCTTCGTCCCGCAGCTCGGCAGCATGATCGCCGCCATGAACGGCATGGTCACGCAGCTGCATCTGCAGGCGGACCATCCGGGCGATTACTACGGCCTGTCGTCGCAATACAGCGGCGACGGCTTTTCCGGCATGCATTTCCTGATGCGCGCCGTGCCGGCGGACGAGTTCGCGCGCTGGGTCGCGACCACAAAGGCAGAGGGGCCGACGCTCGACCGCGCCGGCTACGAGCAGCTCGCCCAGCAGAGCCAGGACGTCAAGCCGTTCACCTACCGCGCGATCGATTCGAACATCTTCCACGCCGTCACGACCCTCGAGATCGCGCCCGGACCGGGGCCCGGCCCGAGCGTCGCGCCGCCGCAGGTGCGGCCGAGAGGAGCGGATTGACATGCTCGGCAAGCTGACTTGGGGCGCGATCCCGTGGGATCAGCCGATCCCGCTCATCGCCGGCGCGGTGGTGTTCGCGCTCTTTTTCGCCGTCGTCGTCTGGGTGATCGTGAAAGGCCACCTGCCCTACCTGTGGCACGAGTGGATCACCAGCGTCGATCACAAGCGCATCGGCGTCATGTACGTGATGCTCGGCCTGGTCATGCTCTTCCGCGGCTTCATCGACGCTCTGATGATCCGCTCGCAGCAGGCGCTCGCGTTCCACGCCGCCGGCTACTTGCCGCCCGAGCACTACAACCAGGTGTTCTCGGCGCACGGCACCATCATGATCTTCTTCGCCGCCATGCCGCTCGTCATCGGGCTGATGAATTTCGCCGTGCCGCTGCAGCTCGGCGTGCGCGACGTCGCGTTCCCGACGCTGAACTCGACCAGCTTCTGGCTGACCGCGACCGGCGCGCTCCTGGTCAACATCTCGCTCGTGATCGGCGAGTTCGCGCGCACCGGCTGGCTGCCCTATCCGCCGCTGTCGGAGACGCAGTACTCGCCCGGCGTCGGCGTCGACTATTACGACTGGGCGCTGCTCATCTCGGGCGTCGGCACGCTGATGACCGGCATCAACTTCGTCACCACGATTTTGAAGATTCGCGCCCCCGGCATGAGCTATCTGCGCATGTCCATGTTCTGCTGGACCTCGCTCGCCGCCAACCTGCTGATCGTCGCCGCCTTCCCGATCCTCACCGCGACGCTCGCGATGCTCACCCTCGACCGCTACCTCGGCTTCCATTTCTTCACCAACGAGGCCGGCGGCAACATGATGATGTTCATCAACCTGATCTGGGCGTGGGGGCACCCGGAAGTCTACATCCTGGTGCTGCCGGCGTTCGGCATCTTCTCCGAGGTGATCTCGACGTTCTCGGGCAAGCCGCTGTTCGGCTACCGCTCGATGGTGATCGCCACGATGTTCATCTGCATCGTCTCGTTCATGGTGTGGCTGCATCACTTCTTCACCATGGGCTCGGGCGGCGACGTCAATGCGGTGTTCGGCATCGCCACCAGCGTCATCGCGGTCGGCACCGGCGTGAAGGTCTACAACTGGCTCTTCACCATGTACGGCGGCCGCATCCGCTACGCGACGCCGATGATGTGGTCGGTCGCCTTCATCGTCACCTTCATCATCGGCGGCATGACGGGCGTGCTGCTGGCGGTGCCGCCGGCCGATTTCATGCTGCACAACAGCCTGTTTCTCGTCGCCCATTTCCACAATGTGATCATCGGCGGCGTGGTGTTCGCCGTCATGGCCGGCATCACCTACTGGTTTCCCAAAGCATTCGGGTTCCGGCTGCACGAGGGCTGGGGCAAGGCCGTCTTCTGGCTCTCTGTCGTCGGCTTCTATGCCGTGTTCATCCCCCTCTATGGCGCGGGCCTGCTCGGCATGACACGCCGCCTGCAGCATTATGACTTCGCGCTGTGGCGCCCCTGGGTATTGGCAGCCGGCTTCGGCATGATCTTTCTGGTCGGCAGCGCGGTCGCGCAGGTCATTCAGCTCGTCGTCAGCTATCGGCAGCGCGAGCTGCTGCGCGACGAGCTCGGTGACCCGTGGGACGGCCGCTCGCTCGAATGGGCGACCACGTCGCCGCCGCCCGCCTTCAATTTCGCGGTGCTGCCGAATGTCAGCAATGAGGAGCCCTACTGGGAGATGAAGCGCGGCGCCATCGAGGCGCAGCAGATGTCGGCCGAGCCCGACTACAAGCCGATCGAGATGCCGCACAACAGCCCGACCGGCTTCATCACCGCCTTCTTCTCGACCATCACGGGGTTCGCGCTGATCTGGCATATCTGGTGGCTGGTCGGCGTCGGCCTCGTCGCCGCCTATGCGGTGTTCGTCTGGTTCGCGTGGCGCGACATCGAGGAGTACGAAATCCCGGCCGCGGAGGTCGCCCGGCTCGACCGCGAGCGCCGCGCGCCGCGCGCGCGTTGGCTCGAGCGCAACGCCGCAGGCAGGCCCGCATGAGCACCGTCGACGCATTCATGCCGAGCGGCCGCGGCCGCGATCCCTACCGGCTCGGCCACGGCCACCGCGAGGCCCACCACTTGGCGCGCGGCCATGGCGAAGGCGGCCCGGCGCGCAAGCGCGTCGTCGTCGCCTACGGCTTCTGGATCTTCCTGCTCAGCGACATCGTGATGTTCTCGGCGTTCTTCGCCGCCCACGCGGTGCTGCAGACCGCGACCGCCGGCGGGCCGACGGGACGCGACCTGTTCGATCCGATGAGCGTCGCGCTGGAGACCGCGTGCCTGCTCGTGTCGAGCTTCACCTGCGGCATGTCGGCGGTCGCGACCGGCGCGCGCAGCCAGCTGTGGACCCAGTTCTTCCTCGCCGTGACCGGCGTGCTCGGCGTCGCCTTCCTGGCGCTCGAGGCGCATGACTTCGCCGGCATGATCGCGATCGGCGCCGGGCCGCAGCGCAGCGCGTTCCTGTCCTCGTTCTTCGCGCTGGTCGGCTGTCACGGCCTGCACGTCACGGCGGGCCTACTCTGGCTCGGCACCATGATGGCGCAGGTGTTCGTCAAAGGCTTTCGGCCGAACATTCTGCGCCGCCTGCTCTGCTTCAATCTGTTCTGGCACGTGCTCGACATCATCTGGATCGCCATCTTCACCATGGTCTACCTGATCGGAGAGGGTCGATGACCGGGGAAAATGAGGTGCTTGCCGAGATAGGCGAGAACGACATCGCGCCCGGGGTCACCGAGGCCGCCGGCTACAGCATCCGCGAAGGCATCACCACCTACGCGATCGGCTTCGCGCTCGCGGTGCTGCTCACCGTCGCGTCATTCGCGACGGTGAAGACGCCGCTGATCTGGGGCCCCGGCATCGCCGTGATGCTGGGCGTGCTCGCCGTGGCGCAGATGGGCGTGCATCTCGTCTTCTTCCTGCACATGACCAGCGACCCGGACAACACCAACAACGCGCTCGCGCTCGCGTTCGGGGTGCTGATCGTGCTGCTCGTGGTGTTCGGGTCGCTGTGGATCATGGGCTATCTGCACGACCGCGTCATGCCGACCGGCGACATGCAGCAGCGGATGATGCAGATGCAGCGGTAGCGCGTGCTGTAGCCCGCATGGAGCGAAGCGCAATGCGGGGAAAGCCCATCAGTTGATAGGCTCTCATCCGTTGATAGGCTTAGCCTGGATTCTGCTTTCGCTCCATCCGGGCTACGGCTCTACTTATGCCGCCTTGATCGACTGCAGGAAGCGACCGACCTCGTCGCGCAGGCGCGTGCTCTCGCGCGCTAGCGAACGGGCGGAGTTGAGCATCTCGGTCGACGCCGCCCCGGTCTCGTTCGCGCCTTCCGTGACCTTGGTGATGCCGGAGGCGACCTCGCTCGTGCCGGCCGCGGCGTCGCGGACGTTGCGGGTGATGTTGCCGGTGGCGTTGCGCTGCTCGTCGATCGCGGCGGCGATCACCGAGGCGATCTCGGCGATCTGCCCGATCGTGCCGCTGATCTCCTTGATCGCCGCGACCGAGTCGTTGGTCGCGGCCTGCATGCCGGCGATCTGGGTCGAGATCTCGCCGGTCGCCTGCGCGGTCTGCGCCGCGAGCGCCTTGACCTCCTGGGCGACCACCGCGAAGCCGCGCCCGGCATCGCCGGCGCGCGCCGCCTCGATCGTGGCGTTGAGCGCGAGCAGGTTGGTCTGCTCGGCGATCGCGGTGATCAGCTTGACGACGTCGCCGATCCGGTTGGCTGCGGTCGAGAGCTCGTTGACCCGTGCGTCGGTCTTCTCCGCCTGCGCGACAGCGTCGGCCGCGATGCGGCTCGAGTTCTGCACCTGGCGTCCGATCTCGGCGATCGACGTCGCCATCTGATCGGTCGCGGCCGCGACCGCCTGAACGTTGGTCGAGGCCGTTCCCGACGCCGTGTTGACGCCCGCCGACATCTGCCGGGTCATGTCGGCGGTGCGGGTGAGCGTCGTCGCGGTCGCCTCGAGCTCGCTCGAGGCGGCCGAGACCGTGTCGATGATGCCGCCGACGGCGCGCTCGAAGTGGTCGGCGAGTCCGGCCATCTCGCTCTTGCGCTGCGCGGCCGATCGCGCCTCGGATGCCTGCTGCTCGCTTTCAAGCTTCTTCTGCGCCACCGCGTTGCGCTTGAACACTTCCATCGCCTTGGCGACCCGACCGAGCTCGTCGCGACGCTCGGCGCCCGGAATGGCGACATCGAGGTTGCCGCCGGCGAGATCCGACATGGCGGCCGTCATCGCATTGACCGGCTTCACGAGGCCGCGCGCCAGGAAATAGGCGGCGACGCACAACGCGGCGATCAGTCCCGCCGCCCAGCCCAGCACCTTCCACAGCGCGGCATAGAATTCGGTGTCGAGATCGTCGACCCAGACGCCCGTCCCGATGACCCAGTTCCACGGCCGAACCTCGAGCGCGTAGGACAACTTGAGCAACGGCACGGTGGTGCCGGGTCGCGGAAAGAGGTAGGAGACGAACCCGCCGTCCGGCTTGGCGGCAGCCGCAATCAGCTCGCGGACGAAGTAGACGCCGTTCGCGTCCTTGAAGTCGATCATGTTCTTGCCCACGAGCTGGGGCAGCGGGCCCGCCATGATGTTGATGCCCGCCTCCGTCGTTATGAAGAAGTAGTCGTTCTTGTTCCAGCGGACGTCGCGCAGCGTCGCCTTCGCTTTCTCCTGCGCGTCCTTCTCGCTCATCTCTCCCTTTTGCACCGCGGTCATGAATTCCTGGACGATGGAGGCCGCCGACTGCACCTGACCCTTGATGGCGGCCTGGCGGTGCTCGAGCATCGAGGAGCGCAGCATCACGAGCTGCATCGCCGTGATGGCGAGACTCGCCACGATGGCGGCGCCGACCAGCAATCCGAGCCGGCGCGAGATCGTCAGGTTGAATTTCATCGGCATTTCCCCCGGGTCGTGCAGGCGCGACGTCCGCCGCCTGCACGCACGTCCATCAACGCCGGACCCGAGGGGGTAGCGCGCGCGACCGAGGAGGTACGGAGGGCAGGCAGAATCACGCAGTTCCAACGCGAACGTAGCGTCGCAAGCTTAACGAGCCTTGAATATTTTCCGCCTTACGCGCCGAGCACTTCCGCGCCGTCGATCACGTAGGACGCATGGCGGAAATCGCGGATCCTGGCGACCTGATCGGCCGTCCACTCCAGCAGCATGAAATAGGTCGGCCGGCCCGCCGGATCGCGCGGATCGCTGGCAATGAGCGCGGGCCGGCGATCGACGAAGCCCGGCGCAAAGTGCCAGTCATCGGCGCGCGCGTAGTTGCCGAAATAGCGGCCGCTGACCTCGGCGCGGCCCTTGAGCCTCGTCCGTGTCACGAGATCGACCTGGACGTCCTCGGCCAGCATGTCGCGCAGCGCCTCGAAGTCGCGCGCATTGAAGCGCCCCACATAGGCCTCGAGCCGGGCCCGCTCGGCCGGGCTCATCGTCGGCGGCGGCCGATCGTCCGGCTCGCGCAGAACCGCCCGCAGGCGCTCGCGCCCGCGATGCAGGGACGCTTTAACGGCCGGAAGGCTCGCCCCCGTGATGCCACCGACCTCGTCGAGCGAATAGCCGAGCACGTCCATCAGGATCACGCTGCTGCGCTGCGCCACCGGCAGGCGCATGAAAAAATGTAGCCCCGCGGCTGCAGCTTCGCGCTGATGCACCTCGTCGAGCGGATCGGAGACCATGGCGAGCTCCTCGTCGCCGCCGAGCTTCGGCTGGCGCGCACGCCGACGCAGAAGATCGAGCGCCGTGTTGTGGACGATCTGAAAAAGCCAAGCCCCAGGATTGGCGATCGCGGCGGATCCCTCCACCGCCTCGATCGCCTTGATCGACGCTTCCTGCACGACGTCCTCCCCGTCGATCACCGAGCCGAGCATGCGGGCGGCGTAGCGATGCAGCCGCGGTCGCAACCGCACCAGCAGCTGCTCGAGGGCTTCCGCGCCGAACGGCGCGGAAGCGGAGGCATCTTGTCCGGCGGGGTCCATATGATCGGGGCTCAGGATCCGGCGAGCATACGATAATTGCCGACCACCGTCGCCTCGAGCTGCTGCGGCTCGTCGAGACGACGCGCCTCGCTGCCGCGGCGGAACGCCGCGAACGCATAGAGACTCGCGATCGCCTTCCCCTCGTCGTCGACCAGATGACAGAACGTGCCGTCGGCGAGCCGCAGCACCAGGTAGCGCGCCTGCGGCGGAGCCTGGGCCTGCAGCTCGGCGAAGACGTCTTCGACAAGTCGCTGATTTTCTTGCGCCTTTTCCGGCTTGGCGCGGTAGCGGATGAGTCTCAGGGGCATGGCAAGTGACCTTTCTGTTGGCCGTACCGCTCCCGAGACGTTGCGCGACCCGCAAAGGATTCGCGCCACGACAAAAATAATTCCATCTCCCTCCCCGCATCCTTCCGCGCACGCCCGTCGTCGTAACCGCATCGCGCACTGTGCTCCACGGCCGCGGCGCGAGGCCATCGCAACGGGAGGCAATGCTTTGGACGATCCGATCAACGGGAAACCGCACACCAGCTCCCACAACACCAAATCCCAGATCTGGGTGCTCGCCCTCACATCGGCCGCGTCGTTGATGATCGCGCTCGACGTGCTCGTCGTCTCGACCGCGCTCGATCAGATCGGCCGCGACTTCCAAGCGCCGGTCGGGGCGCTGGCATGGACCGTCAACGCCTACATTCTCACCTTCGCGGTGCTGCTGATGACCGCGACCGTCGCGGGCGACCGCTACGGCCGCCGCCGCGTATTCGTGATCGGGCTCCTTCTCTTCACCGCGGCGTCGGCCGGCTGCGCGCTCGCGGCGAGCGTCGGCTGGCTGATCGCGGCGCGCGCCGTCCAGGGCGTCGGCGCCGCGATCCTGATGCCCATGGCGCTCGCGCAGGTGACCGCGGCCTTTCCGCCCGAGCGGCGCGGCTGGGCGCTCGGCATCTACAGCAGCGTCACCGCGCTTTCGAGCGTGCTCGGGCCGGTGGTCGGCGGCGCGATCACCTACGGCCTCGCCTGGCAGTGGATTTTCTGGCTCAACGTGCCGATCGGCATCGTCGCGGCGTTCCTCGCGGCCCGTCGGTTGCCCGAGGCGTTTGGGCCGCCCGCAAAGGCCGATCTCGTCGGGCTCACCCTGGTCACGATTGGCATGCTCGGCCTCGAGCTGGGCCTCGTGCGCGGCAACGATCTCGGTTGGGCGAACCCGCAGACGGTCGCGTTCCTCGCCGTCGGCGTCGTCTGCGCCCTCGTCTTCGTGCGCTGGGAACGGCGCTGCGCGCAGCCGATGGTGCCGATGAGCCTGTTCAAGATCAGGACGTTCGCGGCCGGCAATGCGGCGATGTTTCTGCTCAATGGCTCCGTCATGGGCGCCATCTTCTTCATGGCGCAATTCCAGCAGGTCGTGCTCAAGCAAGATGCCCTCGAGGCCGGCCTGCGCCTCTTGCCGTGGGGCATCGCGCTGTTCGTCACCGCCCCGCGGGGCGCCCCCGTGCCGGCGCGTTGCGGGGAGCAGCTCGCCGTCGTGCTCGGGCTCGCCTTGCAGGGGCTGGGACTCGCATGGCTCGCATTCGTCGCCGCGCCGGACGTCCCCTACGGCGCCCTGGTGGTGCCGATGATTGCGGCAGGGGTCGGCTTCGGCCTCGCGATCCCGATCGTGCAGAAGAGCGTCGTCAGCGCGGTCGCGGCCGCGCAGATCGGCAAGGCGTCCGGCGTGTTGAGCATGATCCGCCAGCTCGGCGGCGCGTTCGGGGTCGCGCTGGCAGTCGCGGCATTCGGGCTGTTCGGCGGCCGTGCCAGCGCGGCCGGCTTCAGCCGCGGATTTGCGGCCGCCGTCGCCGTGACCGCGCTGCTGTCGTTCGCCGGCGCGATCGCGGCCGTGTGGTTGCCGCGCCGTGCGGCATCACGGATATAGTCGGAGAGATCGTTCCAGAGGCGTAGGGCGCCACCGTGGAGAGTCCGTATGATCGAGCACGCAGTTCGCACTGGCTTCGCCGGCGCGCCGGTGGTCACCGCCATGGAGGTGATCCCGGTCGCCGGCCGCGACAGCATGCTGCTCAACCTCAGCGGCGCGCACGCGCCCTTCTTCACCCGCAACATCGTCATCCTCACCGACAATTCGGGTCACACCGGCGTCGGCGAGGTGCCGGGCGGGGAAAAAATCCGGCAGACGCTCGTGGACGCCCACGATCTCGTCGTCGGGCAGACCATCGGCGCCTGCAACAACATCCTGGCCGCGATGCATGCCAAGTTCGCCGATCGCGATGCCGGCGGACGCGGCAGGCAGACGTTCGACCTGCGGGTGATGATTCACGCCGTGACGGCGGTCGAGGCGGCCCTGCTCGATCTCCTCGGCCAGCATCTCGGCCTGCCGGTTGCGGCGCTGCTCGGCGAAGGCCAGCAGCGCAAAAGCGTCGAGACGCTCGGCTACCTGTTCTTCGTCGGCGATCGCCGCAAGACCACGCTGCCCTATGCGGATGGGGCGAACGAGACGGGCGACTGGTTTCGCCTGCGCCACCAGGAGGCGATGACGGCCGCGGCGGTCGTGCGCCTCGCCGAGGCGGCACAAGACCACTACGGCTTTGCGGACTTCAAGCTCAAAGGCGGCGTGCTGCGCGGCGAGCAGGAGATGGAAGCCGTCACGGCCATCAAGCGCCGCTTCCCGACGGCGCGCGTCACCCTCGATCCGAATGGCGCCTGGTCGCTTGACGAGGCAATTCGCCTGTGCCGGGATGTGCACGACATCCTCGCCTATGCCGAAGACCCGTGCGGCGCCGAGGCCGGCTTCTCGGGCCGCGAGATCATGGCCGAGTTCCGCCGTGCCACCGGTCTTCCGACCGCGACCAACATGATCGCGACCGACTGGCGCCAGCTCGGGCATGCGCTGCGCCTCGGCGCCGTCGACATCCAGCTCGCCGACCCGCATTTCTGGACCCTGCAGGGCTCGACCCGCGTCGCGCAGACCTGCCGCGACAACGGCCTGACCTGGGGCTCGCATTCCAACAATCACTTCGACATCTCGCTCGCCATGTTCACCCATGTCGGCGCCGCGGCGCCCGGCCGCGTGACGGCGATCGACACGCATTGGATCTGGCAGGACGGCCAGGCGCTCACCCGCGAGCCGCTGAAAATCCGCGGCGGCCGCATCGCGGTCCCTGATCAGCCGGGTCTCGGCGTCGAGATCGACCGCGCCGCAATCGACGCAGCGCATGCGCTCTACCGGCAGTACGGCCTCGGCGCGCGCGATGATGCCGCCGCGATGCAGTTCCTCATTCCGGGGTGGACCTTCGACGACAAGCGCCCGTGCCTGGTGCGGTGATCCGGGAACGCTTTCGGCGAAACGCCGCGAGACGCGAAGGCTGCTTTCATCCGGCTCACATCTGGCGTATTCTTCCGGTTGCCGACTCTTTTTCGGCATTTCGCAGTTGCTTCACGGAATTCGATCACTCGAGGCTCGCCGCGCCGTTTGCTCACGGGGTGCGCGCAAAGGAGAGAGGCAGCCAACCATGACCGACACCAATCAATCCGGCAGGCTGAGCCGGCGCGGCGCGGTGACGCTCTTTGCCGGCGGGCCGGCGCTCGCCGGCATGCTGGGCGGCACCGCCGCGGCGTCCCTTTTGTTTGCCGGCGGCGTGCAGGCGTGCGGGTCCAGCGCCGCCTTTCCGTCGACTCCGGCGGACCTGGCCGCCGAGCACTTCGAGCCGCTGGTAGGCACGCAGTTCACGGTAGGCGCCCACCCGGTGACGCTGAGCGAGGTTCGCCGCGGACCGGCCGCGCCAGCGCGGTTCCGCCAGCCGTTCGCGATCACGTTCAGCGCACCGCCGGCATTTTCGATCGCGTCCGAGTCCGTGCGCGTGACGCACCCGGCCATCGGCGGGCACGATCTCTTCGTCACCGAGGTGATGAGAGGTACCAGCCGCGCGCTGGAGATCTGCTTCAGCTGATGTTGTGCGGCGTCAGATCAGCGCGACGCCCGCGAGCCACAACAGCAGAATGCCGGCAGCGGCCTGGATGGCCGTGCCGGCCGAATGCAGGCCGAGCGTCTCGGTGGCGTTGAGCCCGGCGATATCGCCCACAAGCCAGAACAACGGATCGTTGACGTGCGAGAGAAGCGTGCCGGCCGCGATCGCGCCGGCCGCGAGCAGCCGGCCTGACGCCGCGTCGAGCCCCAGCGCCGGGAGCAGCGGCTCGAGGATGCCGGCCGCCGTCAGCGTGGCGACCAGGCTCGATCCCTGCAGCAGCTTCATCAGCGCGGCGGCGAGGAACGGGACGAAGAGGCCGAGCTTGAGCGCAAAGACGCGCTCGCCTAGCGTCTCGGCCATGCCGGCATTCTGCAGCGCCGCCGCGAAGCCGCCCGCGATCCCGGTGATGAGCAGCGGCCAAACCGATGCGGTCAGCGCACGCTCGATGGACGTCCGCCTCGATGCCCACAGACCGCCCGGCGTTCGCATGCCGCCCGGCGGGCGCATCCGCCAGGCAAGCGCGACGATCAGGCCGAAGCACAAGATGAGGATTACGCCGGGCTTCGCCCAGAAGCCGAGAATATCGCGGCCATCGCGGCCGAGGGGCTCGGTCGCGGTCTGGGCAAATCCGGCGACGCTGAGCAAGGCGATCGGCAGCAGGGTCGGCAGTGCGAGGCCGGCCTTGTCGGGCGCCATGGCGCGGCCCGGCATCGCGACCCTCGCCGGCAGCAGGTCCGCGCCGACGATGCGTGGCGCAACCCAGGCGACGAACAATCCGCCGACGAGGCTTGCGGCCAGCGCGAGCGGAAGCCCCATCAGCAGCATCGACAGCGGGCCGATCTTGAGGATCGTGCCGGTCGCGACTGCGACGACGCATGGATAGACGAAGGCCTGCCCGGCCGACAGCGCGAGCGCAAGCGTCGTCGTGGCGACGGCGCGCGAGGCGGCCGATGGCCCTTGCAGGACGCGGCACCAGGGTCGCAGCAGCGCCAGCGCTACCGTCGCGGACGGGACGACACCGGCCAGCAGGCCGAGCGGGATGGCCGTCACCGGTGCGTGGCGCAAGGGCCCCTTCCCAAGCGACGCCGCGATGCGATCGGCCGCGCCAGTCGCCTCGAGCATCGCGGTGACGATCGCCCCGGCCAGGATGGCGAAGCCCGCCGTCTCCACGGTCTGGGCGAAGCCGAGGCTCATCGCCTCTCCGCTCGCGCCGAGGCCGCGCTGCGAGGTGAGCTCGAACGCAAAGGCCGCGATCAGCAGCGACAGAAAGGTCGGCAGCTTCGTGCGCCGGCTGAGAATAATGATCAGCGCGAACGATACGGCCGCGATCGCGGCTTGATGGATTTCCATGCTCGAAATCGGTTGTGCGGCGGGATAACGTGCCGCACGAATGTTCGACGATCGGATCGCCGGTCGTCAAGCACGCGCGACAGCAGGTCCGGCGAATATTCTGGCGACGATCGAGGTTGTATGCGGCCTCAAGTCTGGTTTCACGCCTCGCGCGCGATCGCAAGCTTCATCATCGCATGCGCCTTGCTCGCGCCGCTTGGCCAGCCGCCGCGCGCCGAGCCGGTCCGCGGTTTCGTGCATGCCGAGGGCAAGCGCCTGGTCGACGCCGACGGCCATGACTTCGCGGTGCGTGGCGTCAATCTCGGCCACTGGCTGGTGCCGGAAGCCTACATGCTCGGCTTCGACGGCGACACCACGCGGGCGCAGATGCAAGACCTGTTCGCGCGCCTGCTCGGCGCCCCCGGCGCCGACGCCTTCTGGCAGCGCTTTCGCGAGACCTTCGTCGCCGAGGACGACATCCGCTTCATCGCCGCGGCCGGGTTCAACACGGTGCGCGTGCCGATGGACTGGACCATGCTGGTGCGCCGCGACGCGCATGGCGCGCCGATCTTCGACGGCCCCGGCTACGCGCTGATCGACCGCCTGCTCGGCTGGGCGCATGCCGCCGGCCTGCGCGTGCTCCTCGATCTGCATGCGGCGCCGGGCGGCCAGACCGGTGCGAGCTTCGACGGCGGCTCCGGCTATCCGCTGCTGTTCTACGTGCCGGCCGACCGCGCGCTGACGGTGCGGCTGTGGCAGGTGCTGGCGCGGCGCTATCGCGACGAGCCGGCCGTGCTCGGCTACGATCTGCTCAACGAGCCGGTCGCGCCCTATCACGACACGAAGTATCTCGAACCGCGGCTCGAGCCGCTGCTGCACGAGATCACCGCGGCGATCCGCGCCGTCGATCCCAATCATCTGGTGTTTCTGACCGGCGGCCGCTGGAGCACCACGGTCGACGCGCTCGGCCCCCCGTTCGCCCGTAATGTCGCGTACACGTACCACATGTTCTGGGCCCGCCCGCAGCGCAGCTCGATCCAGAATCTCTTGAATTTCCGCGACCGCTACGACGTGCCCCTGGTGCTGACCGAGACCGGCGAGGCGGACGCGGACTGGGTGGTGGCGTTCCGCCGCCTGAACGAGACGAACGGCGTCGGCCTGGTGCTGTGGACCTACAAGAACATGGCGAGCCCGGCGACCATCGTGGCCGTCAAGAAGCCGGCCGACTGGCAAGTGATCGCCGACTACGTCAACCGCGCCCGCAACGGCGCCGACATTCCGCTGCCGCCGCGCGCGGTCGCGCAGCGCGCGTTCGACGACTATCTCTCGGCAATCGCGTTTCGCAACGGCATCATCAAGCACAGATATCTGCAGGCCCTCGGCCTCGAAATGCGACCTTGAGAGGCCGACTCGCGGCCGCCTATGATGTCGCGGAGGGCTTCATCTACGTGGCAGGGATCTCATGACCAACTCGTGGCGATCGGGATGCGCGCTGGGCGCGCTGATGCTTCTTTGCTCCCTTCTTTGCACCTTTGGCGCCTGGACGCCGGCCTACGCGGACGGCTCCGTCTCCTCCCTGCACATGGGCATGGGCGCGAAGGACTCCTACGCGATGATGCAGTTCGACGCCGTCATCGCCAAGTACAATGCCTCGGGCGAGCGCTTCCGCATCGACAGCCACTGCCAATCCGCCTGCACGATGTTCCTGTCGATCCGCAACGTCTGCATCACGCCTGGCGCGACGCTGCTGTTTCACGCGGGCGGCAGCCGGCAAAGGGCCAACATCAGCCGGTCGTCGACGGACCACATGCTCGCCGCCTACAATCCGGCGCTGCGCCAGTACGTCACCGAGCACCATTTCATGGACACGTTCGAGTTCCATGCGATCTCGGGCCGTGAGATGATCTCGCGCTTCGGCTACCCGGCCTGCCGGTAGTTACGCGGCCCGCTTCACGTCCTTTACGTCGGCGAACTTGATCCCCGGCGCGCGCTCCGCCGTGTAGCCGAGGTAGAACTCGTTGCGCGCCAAATAGACCAGGGCGCCGTCGAGATCGTCGGCGATGCCGGACCCATTGGCGGCGACGAACTCGTCCAGCGTCTTGCGCTCGTCGGCCGATATCCAGCGCGCGAGCTCGAACTCGCAGACGTCGAACTCGACCGGCAGGCCGTATTCGGCGTCGAGCCGAACTTTCAGCACATCGAGCTGCAGCGGGCCGACCACGCCGACGATCGCCGGGGCGCCGTCGCGCGGGCGAAACACCTGCACGACGCCCTCCTCGGCGAGCTCTTGGAGCGCCTGCTTGAGCTTCTTCGCCTTCATGGCGTCGGTGAGCCGCACCCGGCGCAAAATCTCCGGCGCGAACGACGGCACGCCGACGAACGAGAGCTCCTCGCCCTCGGTGAGCGTATCACCGATGCGCAGCACGCCGTGATTGGGAATGCCGACCACGTCGCCGGCGAACGCCTCGTCGGCGAGCGCGCGGTCCTGGGCGAAGAAGAAATGCGGCGTGCGCAGGCTCATCGGCTTGCCGGTGCGCACCTGCTTGACCTTCATGCCGCGCGTGAGCTTGCCGGAGCAGATGCGCGCGAACGCGATGCGGTCGCGGTGGTTCGGATCCATGTTGGCCTGGATCTTGAAGACGAAGGCGCTCATCGCCGGCTCGTCCGCCTCGACCCGACGCCGATCCGCATCCTGCGCGCGCGGCGGCGGCGCGAGCGCGCCGAGGCCGTCGAGCAGGTCGCCGACGCCGAAATTCTTCAACGCCGAGCCGAAATAGACCGGCGTGAGATGGCCTTCGCGGAACGAGGCGAGGTCGAGCTTGCGGCAGGCATCGCGCACGAGGTCGACCTCCTCGCCGAGCGCCGCTGCATCGAGGTTGGAATTGCGGGCCGCGAGTGCGGCGAGGTCGATCGGCACCAGCGTCGCGTCGGCCTCCTCGCCCAGCAGCCGCATCTGGCCGCTGGCGATGTCGTAGGTGCCGGCGAAATCGCGGCCGCGGCCGAGCGGCCAGGTCATCGGCGCGGTGTCGAGCGCGAGCGTCTTCTCGATCTCGTCGAGCAGCTCGAACGGGTCGCGGCTCTCGCGGTCCATCTTGTTGATGAAGGTCAGGATCGGGATGTCGCGCAGTCGGCACACCTCGAACAGCTTGCGGGTGCGCGCCTCGATGCCTTTGGCGGCGTCGATCACCATCACGGCCGAGTCGACCGCGGTCAGCGTGCGATAGGTGTCCTCGGAGAAGTCCTCGTGGCCGGGCGTATCGAGCAGGTTGAACACGCGCCCGGCGTGCTCGAAGGTCATCACCGAGGTGACGACCGAGATGCCGCGCTCGCGCTCGATCGCCATCCAGTCGGAACGGGTCGAGCGGCGGTCGCGCTTGGCCTTGACCTGGCCGGCGAGCTGGATTGCGCCGCCGAACAGCAGCAGCTTCTCGGTCAGCGTGGTCTTGCCGGCGTCCGGATGCGAGATGATCGCAAAGGTGCGCCGCCGCGCGACCTCGCGCGCGAGCGCAGAGGCGGCGGGCGCAGCTTCCGCCGGCGCCTCGGCCGTCACGGAATCGGTGGCCAGTTGATCGTTCATGGTGCGCTGCATGTGGCAGGCAATGTGGGTGGGATCAAGAGGGAACCGGCGTCATTGCGAGGGCCGCCGCAGGCGGCCGAAGCAAAACCGACCACTAAATTCATGCGTTCGCTGGACGAGATTGCTTCGGCGTGCTGGCGCACGCCTCGCAATGATGCTGTCGAGGCTACGCCGCCTCGCACCGTGGCGAGGAAATTCTCCACTTCCATCTTGAGGCGATCACCTTGGCCCGACAGCGACTTCGCCGCCGCGAGCACGAGGCATGTTATTTCTACTTGTGCGATAAAGAAGAAGCACTGACATCGTGTAGGTAATCGTGGGCGAAAGCCTACGCCGCCCGCACCGTCGCCAGGAACTTACCCACCTCGACCTTGAGCCGATCGCTCTGCTGCGACAGCGACTGCGCGGCCGACAGCACCCCGGCGGACGCAGCGCCGGTCTTCGCCGCCCCGGCATTCACGTCGGAGATATTGCCGGCGACCTTGGTGGTCCCGGCCGCCGCCTGCTGCACGTTCCGGGCGATCTCCTGCGTCGCGGCGCCCTGCTCCTCGACGGCAGCGGCGATCTTGGTCGCGATCTCGGAGATGCGCGCGATGGTGCCGCCGATCTCCTTGATGGCGCCGACCGAGTCCTGGGTCGCGCTCTGCATCTCGGCGATCTGATTGCCGATGTCGCTCGTCGCCTTGGCGGTCTGCGCCGCGAGCTGCTTGACCTCCTGGGCGACCACCGCGAAACCCTTGCCGGCCGCGCCGGCGCGCGCCGCCTCGATCGTCGCGTTGAGCGCGAGCAGGTTGGTCTGCTCGGCGATCGCGGTGATCAGCTTGACGACGTCGCCGATGCGGCTTGCCGCCTCGGCGAGCTTGCCGATGCGCTGATCCGTGCGCTGCGCCTGGCCGACGGCCTCGCCGGCGATCTCGCTCGATTCCTGCACCCGCCGGCCGATCTCGCCGATCGAGCCGGTCATCTGCGCGGTCGCGGAGGCGACCGACTGCACGTTGCTCGAGGCCTCGTCCGACGCGGCCGCGACCGTCGTCGCGAGCTGCTGCGTCGTCTCCGCGGTCTTGCTCAAGGTGCTCGCCGCGGCGGTGAGCTCGCCCGAGGCCGACGAGACGGCGCCGACGATGCCGCCGATCACCGCCTCGAAGTCGCCGGCGAGCTTCGCCAGCAGCGACTTGCGCTCGGCCGTCGCCTGCGCGTTCTTGCGTTCGCTGTCGCTGTGCGCGAAGTGGACGAAATTCTCACGGAAGCCTTCGACCGCGCGCGCCATCACGCCGATCTCGTCGGCGCGGCCGGTATGCGGAATCGCGACCTCGTAGTTGCCGTCGCGCATCTTGTCCATGGCACCGGCGAGCTCGCCGAGCAGGTCGCGCAGGGTGCGCAGCACCTGCCGGCTCAGCGCGATGACGACCAGCAGCGCCACGAGGCAGATGCCGAGATAGATGAAAATGCCGCGCCGCGCGTCGGCGACCATGTCGTCGCCCTCGGCGCTGACCGTGGCGGCGGTCGTGTTGAGAACATTGGACATGACGCCGGTCAGGTCGCGGTTGATGTCGAGCCAGCGCTGGTGCTGCGCCGCGCTCGCGGGTGTGCCTGGAACCGAGAGCGCGATCTTGCGCAGCTCCTCGAGCTCGTGGCCGTTGGCGGCATCGAAGGCATTGAACTGCTCGACCACCTGCGGCGGCGCATAATCGCGGAAGAGCTTGCCGAAGGCGGCCTGAAGCGTGACGCCGCGCGAGAACAGGAAGAATGCGTTCGGCGCGAGCTTGCCCTCGCGCAGCGACTGCTCGCCGGTGCCGCGCTGGATCAGCGTGCCTTCGTTGAATTGCAGCGTCGCGTAAAGCGCGAAAATGCGGCGCGACAGCGCCGCGTCGGTGACGATCGCGGATGCGGCGCCGATCACGTCGATGCCCTGCCCGGCGACCGGGGCCAGCACGGTCGTGCTGGCGACCGGCGACTTGAGCTCGTTGGCGTCGACCTGGGCGCGCATCCGGATCGCGGCCTGCATGCGCTCGTCGAGCACGCGGAGCTGGTCGTCGAGCTTGGGCGCATGGATCGTGAGCGCCGCGGTGGCGGCGCGTACCTGCGCATAGTAATCGTCGGTCACCCGGCGCGCGGCCTCCATGGTGGCGCGGCTGCCCGTGCCGCCGATCAGCTCGCGGGTCGCGGCGCCCTCCGCCGGGATCGCGATGCCGGAGAAGCGCGCGGTCGCGACCGCAAGATGCAGCACCGAGGAGGCGCGGCTGAGATCGCTGTAGCGCGACCAGCTCTCGAAGCTCATGCGGCCGCCGAACAGGGCGAGCCCCGCGAGCGGGACGCAGACCGCGAACATCAGCAGGCGGGAAATGGCAATTCCGCGCATGGGGGGCTCTCCAGCAAGCACCGCATGGCGGTCGCGCGGCCGCCGCTGCGGCCCGCGAATCCCCATGCCCGGGGAAAGGGTAGGAAATCTTGCTTAATCCGAGGTAACTCAGGTTTTCTCCGCGTTCACCGTCGCGGCCGCCTCCTTACCCCCCTGCAGGGCCTGCAGGGGGAGGGTCGGAGCGCAGCGAGCTAAGCGAGGTGCGATCCGGGATGGGGTGAGGCTGTCGGCGGCAGCCCCCCTCGCTTGGCTCAATAGCCGATGCTTCGCATCGGCATCCTTCGAACTGCGGCCGAAGGCCGCCTATGCCTCCCCCTGCCGGAAAGGGTGAAGATCACGACTGAAACCTCCCGCAGCCCCATCCGTACCTCGGCGGCTGATCGAGCCCCCTCGCACCCGAGGGAATGGCATCCCCGACACTGCCCTCAAGGAGACCTCCATGCGCATCGTCACTGCCGCGGTCGTCGCGGCCGTCCTGGCCGCAAGCCCGGCCTCCGCCCAGATGATGGGCCACCACATGATGAAGAAGTCGCTCTATGAGCGGCTCGGCGGCATCGACGCCATCCGCGCCGTGGTCGACGATTTCGTCGCCAACGTCGCGGCCGACAAGCGGATCAACGCATTCTTCGCCCACACCGACATCGAGCGGCTCAAGCACAACCTGGTCGACCAGATCTGCCAGGGCACCGGTGGCCCCTGCACCTATACGGGCCGCAGCATGAAGGAGACGCACGCCGGCATGGGCGTGCGCGACCGCGACTTCAACGCGCTCGTCGCCGACCTCGGCAAGACGTTGAAGAAGTTCAAGGTCCCGAAGCGCGCGACCAACGAGCTGGTGGCGATCCTCGCCCCGATGCGCAAGGACATCGTGACGCGGTGATCATATCCTCCGTCATGGCCGGGCTTGTCCCGGCCATCCACGTCTTTGTTGCGGACAAGAAAGACGTGGATGCTCGGGGCAAGCCCGGGCATGACCGTGAGATGCGGTTGCACCCGTGCCCGCCCAGGCCGATCATCCCGTATCCACCGGAGAGATCGCCATGGCGGGCACACTTGCGCCGAACGACCACGATGTCCTGCTGGCCGTCGACATCCAGAACGATTTCTGCCCCGGCGGCCGGCTCGCGGTGCCGCGTGGCGACGAGGTGGTGCCGGCGGTCAACCGGCTATGCGAAAAATTCCGCCACGTGGTGCTGACGCAGGATTGGCATCCGCCCGGCCACTTGTCGTTCGCCTCGAGCCACCCGGGCCGCCAGCCGTTCGAGGTCATCACGGCGCCCCACGGTCCGCAGGAGCTGTGGCCGGATCACTGCGTGCAGCAGACCGAGGGCGCCGCGTTTCGCCGCGACCTCGTCGCGCCGCAGGCCGAGCTCGTGGTGCGCAAGGGCTTTCGCCGCGAGATCGATTCCTACTCGGCCTTCTACGAGAACGACCACGTCACGCCGACCGGTCTCACCGGCTATCTCAGGGAGCGCGGCTTCACCCGCATCTTCCTCGCCGGCCTCGCCTTCGATTTTTGCGTCCGCTACTCGGCCGAGGACGCCCACCGCGGCGGTTTTGCGACCATCGTGATCGAGGACGCGTGCCGCGGCATCGACATCGACGGGTCAGTCGCGGCGACGCACCGGGCGCTGGCGGAGATCGGTGCGCGTGTGGTCAATGCGGATGAGATTGTGTAATGGCGTCATTGCGAGGCGCGCGCACCGCGCCGAAGACTGTATGTCCCTTTCCTTGCGGAGGCGACTCGCCCTCGATGCGAGTGCGAGGGTTACCCGGATAGGCCGGGCAGAGCCTCACGCAAGGAGGGCGAGTCATGGACGAGCATATCGCAGCTTTTGTCGGGATTGA
>DATGLS010000027.1:0-80032 GCA_035293985.1 Xanthobacteraceae bacterium | reverse complement strand
GGGCGCAGCCCCAGCATCAGGTCCTTGCCGATCGAGCCCTGGTAGCGCGGCGAGTGCGTCTGCGGCACCGGGAGCTTGATGGCGTCGTTGACGCGCACGCGCAATCCCGAGCCGTTCTGCTCGAGCTTGCAGGGAATGAAGTTCATTGCCGGTGAGCCGATGAAGCCGGCGACGAAGCGCGTCTTCGGGCTGTGATAGAGCTCCTGCGGCGAACCGATCTGCTCGATGATACCGTTGTTCATCACCACTACGCGGTCGGCGAGCGTCATCGCCTCGACCTGGTCGTGGGTGACGTAAACGGTCGTGGTCTTCACTTTCTGATGCACGCGCTTGATCTCGGTGCGCATCTGCACGCGCAGCTTGGCGTCGAGGTTCGACAGCGGCTCGTCGAACAAGAAGACCTTGGGGTTGCGCACGATCGCGCGGCCCATGGCGACACGCTGGCGCTGGCCGCCGGAAAGCGCCTTCGGCCGGCGGTCGAGCAGCTCGGTGATGTCGAGAATGCGGGCCGCGTTCTCGACCCGCTGGCGGATCTCGGCCTTGGAGAACTTGCGCAGCCGCAGGCCGAACGACATGTTCTCGAACGCCGTCATGTGCGGGTAGAGCGCGTAGTTCTGGAACACCATGGCGATGTCGCGGTCCTTCGGCGGCAGGTCGTTCACCACCTCGCCGCCGATGTAGATCTCGCCCGAGGTTATCTCCTCGAGGCCCGCGATCATGCGCAAGGTCGTGCTTTTGCCGCAGCCCGACGGGCCGACCAGCACGACGAACTCGTTGTTGGGAATGTCGAGATCGATCGAGCGCACCGCCTCGACGTTGTCGTATCGCTTCACCACGCTACGCAGCGCGACTTCGGCCATTGTTGAACCCTCGGCTTACCCTCGGCTTATCCCTTGGTGGCGCCGGCCGTGAGCCCGGCGATGTAGTAGTCCATGAGGAACGCATAGATCACGAGCGGCGGCGCCGCCGCCGTGAGCGCGCCCGCCATCAGCATGCCCCACTTGTAGACGTCGGCGCGGATCAGGCTCGTCACCGTGCCGACGGTCAGCACCTGCTGGTCGGACGAATAGAGGAAGGCCATCGGGTAGACGAAGGCCGCCCACGACACCGTGAAGGCGAAGATGGTCGCCGCGATGATGCCGGGCAACGCGACCGGAATGAAGATCTTCCACAGCATCTGCATGTGGCCGGCGCCGTCGATCAGCGCCGCCTCGTCCAGCTCCTTCGGGATCGACTGGAAGTAGCCGATCATGATCCAGGTGCAGAACGGCACCGTGAGCGTCGGATAGACCAGCACCATGCCCCAGTAGGAGTTGAGCAGGCCGACGCTGCGCACGATCTGGAACAGAGGGATGAAGAGGAGGGTGTCGGGCACCAGGTAGGTGAGGAAAATGCCGGCCGCGAGCACGCCCGAGCCCCAGAACTTCATGCGCCCGAGCGAGAACGCGGCGAGCACGCTCACCACCATGGTGATGCAGACGACGCAGACCGTCACGATCACGGTGTTCTTGAAGTAGATGAGGAAGTCGGTCTGCGTGAACAGGATCTTGAACTGGTCGAGCGTGAAGTCGGAGATCCACCACGGATTGGTCGCCATGTGGGCCACCTCGGCGTCGCTCTTGAGCGACGTCACGATCATGTAATAGGGCGGGATCAGGAAGAAGATCGCGAACAGCACCAGGAAGAAATAGGACGCCCACAGCGCCCAGCGTCGGCTGCGCTTGAGGCTCGAGCCGGCGCGTCGCGGCGCCCCGCCGGCAGTCATCGTCGCGGCCGTCATCCGATCTCCTTCCCGCGCTTGCGAACGCCGCGCAGGACGACCACCGCCGCGACCGCGAGCAGCGGCAGCATGAACAACGACACCGCGGCGCCGTCCGGAATGTCGCCGGTCTTGATTCCGAGCACGAACGCGTAGGTCGCGAACACATGCGTCAGGTTGCGCGGACCACCCTGCGTCATGATCCATACGATGTCGAAATTGGCGAAGGTGACGATGAGCGAGAACAGCACCGTGATGGCGATGATGTTGCGCATCATCGGGAAGGTGATGTGCACGAATTTCTGCCATCCGTTGGCGCCGTCGATCGCGGCCGCTTCGTAGAGCTGCTCGGGCACCGATTTCAGCGCCGCGAGATACATGATCAGAAAGAACGGCGAACCGTACCAGATGTTCACCAGAATGACGGAGAAGCGGGCCCAGTATGGGTTGGAGAGCCAGGGCACGTCGGTGCCGCCGAACGCCTCGATGACCCAGTTGAAGGCCGAATGGGTCGGATCGAACAGCCACCACCAGCCGAGCGAGGAGAGCGCGAGCGGAATCACCCACGGCACCAGCAGCATGCCGCGCCACTTGCGCTGGCCTTTGGCGGGCAGGTTGTTGATGAGGTGCGACGTGACGAGCCCGATCAGCGCCTTGAAGAAGACGGCGCAGCCCGTGAAGATCACCGCTTGCTCGACCACGTCCCAGAACACGTCGCGCCCGAGGAGCCACTTGTAGTTGGCGAGCCAGATGAACTTGGTCTGCGACCGGTTCAGCATCGAGAGATAGATCGCGTAGAGCGCCGGATAGGCGACCAGCCCGGCGACGATCGCGATCAGCGGCAGGCACATCAGGAACGCGATGGTCGAGCGCTGGCGCAGGAAGTGGCGCATGCCCCGGCGCGGCGCGGCACGGTCGCCCGCGAGCGCGGGTGTCCATGTCTGTTGTACGGCCATGTCGTCGGCCTTTCGCTGGATAGCAAGGGCCGCGCGCCGCGCGAGGCGGCACGCGGCCGGGTCAATGCAAGATCAGGCGCGCAAAGTGCCTTCGAGCTCGTTCGCGGCCCACTTGATCACGTCATCGAGCTTCTCGTTGCCTTGCGTGAACTTCGCCACCATCACGGTGTTGATCGCCTGGTTGTAGATCTGGGCGCCGACCTCGGCGCGCGCCGGCCGGCCCGTGATCGAGGTGACCTCGTCTCCGCGCGGCGGATACGAGTAGGCGGTGCCGAGCGGCGGCTCGACCTTCTTCCAGGTGTCGAAGTCGTGCATGCTCTTGAACGCCGGGATGTCGTAGCCGTTGGAGGCGGCGACGAGCTGCTGCACCGACTCGCGTTGCGAGATGTAGAGCAGCAGGTCCTTGGCGGCCGACTTGTTCTTGGAGAACGACCACAGGCCATACGAGAACGGCAGCTGGCCGACGAAGCGACCTTTCGGGCCCTTCGGCATGCCGTGATGCCAGACCTGCGCCGCCACCGTCGGATTGTCGCGCTTGGCGACCGCCCAGGCGCTCGGCGGGTTCATGATGCTCGAGCCCTTGCCGGAGATGAGCCAGCGGTTGTTGCCGGCGTCGTCCCAAGCATAGACCTCGGGCGGATTCACGGCCATCAGCTTCTTGAGATATTCGAGCGCCGCGCGCGTCTCGGCGCTATCGACCTTGATGTTGTCCTTGTCGTCGACCAGGACGACACCGAACGAGTTGAACAGCGCGCCGACCCAGTCGACCGCGTCGCTGGTCTGCCCCATCGGCAGGCCGACCGGGAAGCCCGCCTTGTGGAGCTTCTGCGCGGTCTCGAGATAGAGATCCCAGGTCCACTTGTCGGTCTTCGCCTTGTCGTACTTCGCCTCGTCGGGCGGAAACATGTCGCGCAGGTCGAGGTCGCAGTATTTCTGATAGAGGTCGAGACGCGACGCGCAAGGCTTCACTTGGCTGCCGACGGTCGCCGGAATGCCGTGCCAGGTGCCCTTGACCGTGTCGAGATATTCCGCGACCGGGCTCACCGGGCCCGCCTTGGCGATGATCTGCTTGATCACGTCGTCGAGCGGCTCGAGCACACGGTGGTGCACCTGAATGTTCCAGTCGCGATGCGACATTATGTCGTGGCCGGTGCCGGCCTGGGCTTCCGCGGCGGCGGTGAGCTTGTCCTTCTCGCCCTGCGACGTGATGTAGTCGATCTTCACCTCGACCTTGTTCTTCTCGCCCCACTCGTTGCACAGCTTGGTCAGCGTATTGTTGGCGCCCGGCACCCAGTGGTCCCAGCAGCCGAGCGAGAGCGAGCCGGCCGCATAGGCGCCGTGCACATATGGCGCCGCGATCGCCGCCGCGGTGCCGAGGGCGGCCGACTTGATGACGTTACGGCGCGTGAGACGTGAAGCAGATGGCATCAGTTAGTCCTCCCAAAATTCTCGCCTTAATGGCGGGCATTTGAAAAAATGATACCCTGATCTTTCGGTTGCGGCTAGCCCGAACGTTGCGTCAGCAATGCCGCAGTGAGCATGAAATCACCGGCACTTGGCCGGCTGGCGCGTTAACCGCGCCCACCCGGCTTTGCCCACAGGATGAGCAGCGAGGCTCTCAATGACTGGCGCCACGACAACTGCCCGGACCATCCGACTCGCGCCCGAGGACAATGTGGTGGTCGCGGTGGACCCGATCGCGCCTGGCACCACGGTTGCGGATGCAACCGCGCGCGAACGGGTGCCGCGCGGACACAAGATGGCGGTCGCCGCCATCGGCACGAACGAGGCCGTGCGCAAATACGGGCAGGTGATCGGGTTCGCGTCGCGGCCCATCTCGCCCGGCGACTGGGTGCACGAGCATAATGTGACGCTGCACGATTTCGCCCGCGACTATCGCTTCTGCGAGGGCGCGCGCAACGACGAGGTTTTGCCGCCCGAGTTGCGCGCGACCTTCGCGGGCTATGTGCGGGCCAACGGCAAAACCGGCACGCGGAACTATGTCGGCGTGCTGACCTCGGTGAACTGCTCGGCCTCGGCCGCCAAGTTCATCGTCGACGCGGTCAACCGCTCGAACGTCTTGGCCGACTATCCCGAGGTCGATGGCGTCGTCGCCTTCGTGCACGGAACGGGGTGCGGCATGGCGGCGCGCGGCGAAGGCTGGGATGTCTTGCAGCGGACGCAATGGGGCTACGCGACCCATCCCAATCTCGGCGCCGCCCTCATGGTGGGTCTCGGCTGCGAGACCTTTCAGATCGACCGGCTCAAGGACGCCTATGGCCTGGTCGAGGGCGACCACTTCCAGACCATGACGATCCAGGCGACCGGCGGTACCAGGAAGACGGTCGCCGAGGGCGTCGAGCGCATCAAGGCGATGCTGCCGATCGCGGCGCGCGCCCGCCGCGAGACGCGGCCCGCCTCCGAGATCACGCTGGCGCTGCAATGCGGCGGCTCCGACGGCTATTCGGGCATCACCGCCAATCCGGCGCTCGGCGCCGCGGTCGATCTCCTGGTCCAGCACGGCGGCACCGGCGTGCTCGCCGAGACGCCGGAGATCTACGGCGCCGAGCACCTGCTGACCCGCCGCGCCGTCAATCGCGCAGTCGGCGAGAAGCTGGTCGAGCGCATTCGCTGGTGGGAGGACTACACGGCGCGCAATCGCGGCGAGATGAACAACAACCCTTCCCCCGGCAACAAGGCCGGCGGCCTCACCACGATATTGGAGAAATCGCTCGGCGCCGCCGCCAAAGGCGGCACGACGACCCTGCGTGCCGTCTACGAATATGCCGAGCCCGTCAAGGAGAAGGGCTTCGTGTTCATGGATACGCCGGGCTACGACCCGGTCGGCGCCACCGGTCAGGTCGCAGGCGGCTGCAACGTGATGTGCTTCACCACCGGCCGCGGCTCGGCCTTCGGCTGCAAGCCGACGCCCTCGGTCAAGCTCGCGACCAACTCCCAGGTCTATCGCAGCATGACCGACGACATGGACGTCAACTGCGGCGACATCCTCGACGGGGTGAGCGTCGCGCAGAAAGGCGAGGAGATTTTCCGCAAAGTTCTGGCGGTCGCCTCGGGCGAGCGCACCAAATCCGAGGACCTCGGCTACGGCGATCTCGAGTTCGTGCCGTGGCAGATCGGGGCCGTGATGTAGCGCACGGCCCTGATAGCCCGCCTGGAGCAAAGCGGAATGCGGGGAAAGCTTATCTGCGGATAGGCCGGACTACGTTGTCGCTCCGACATGCTGCACCGCATGAAAGTTAGTCGCGTAACAATTGTGGGCGCGGCGGCTTTGCAATGGATTTCACGGATGACCACGCGTATGGTGATTGCGTCGTCCGCGCTGCAGGTGCGGTGCGAATGACGATCGTGCAGGCGTCGCAACAAGACGCCGCATACCGGGGGATCGTCCATGTTCACGCAAATACTCGACCCGCTTGGCAACCTGTTCCTCACATGGCTGGTTGCGCTCATTCCCGTCGTGCTGCTGCTCGTGCTGCTCGCCGGCTTCCGCCTGTCGGCGTGGCTCGCGGTGCTGATCGGCTCCGCCGTCACCTATCTGCTCGGGCTGTGGGTGTGGGGCATGCCGCTCGGCGACGGCACGCGAGCCTACCTTTACGGCTCCGCGACGGGCGTGTGGAACGTCGACTGGATCACGTTCTGGGGCGTGATGCTGTTCAACACGCTGGTGACGACGGGCTCGTTCGATAAGCTGCGGCGCTGGCTGGTGCGGCAGGGAACCCGCGACGTTCGCGTGCAGACGATCCTGTTCGCCTGGGCATTCGGCGCCCTGCTCGAGGGCCTGGTCGGATTCGGCTATCCGTGGGCGTTCGTCGCACCGATTCTGATCGCGCTCGGTATCCCCGATCTCGACGCCATCCGGGTTGCGGCGATCGCCAACAATGCGCCGGTCTCCTACGGGGCGCTCGGCGCGCCGATCATCGCGCTCGCGACCGTCACGGCGGGGACGCTGGGCATTCCATTCATCCAACTCCTGCCGATCTATTCCGCCTCGGTCGGCAAGATCGTCGCCATCCTGGCGCTGCTGCCGCCCTGGATTCTCTTGTACCTCGTCTCCGGCCGCCGAGGGATGTGGTCCGCCTGGCCGCTCGCCGTGGTCGGATCGCTCGGCTACATCGCGGGCCAGCTACCGACCGCGATCTATCTCGGGCCGTATCTGCCCGACGTGATCGGCGCCATCATCTGCTTCGCGTGCCTGCTGATCCTGCTGAAGGTCTGGCGACCGGCGCAGACGCTCGGCTATGGCGGCGGAACCATCTCGGCCGCCGAGGAGGCGCAGGCCGAGGGACAGGGCATGTCGTTCGGCGAAGTCTTTCAGGGCTGGCTGCCGATCATCGTGCTGATCGCGGTCGTCGTCGCCTGGACCGGCCCATGGTCGAAGCTGCCAGGCATCATCGGCCTGCACCTCCAGGTCGGCGCCACCTCCGGATTGCCCGGCGGCGCCGCCGTCAACGCGATCTTCAACTGGACGCCTTTCGTCGGCGGCAGCGCGATCCTCGCGTCGTGGCTCATCGTCGTGATTCTGATGCTGGCGATGGGCAGCCTGCGGCTCGAGCAGATCGGCGAGATCTTCGCCAAGACATGGTCGCAGATGTGGGGCGCGTGCCTGGTCGGCGTCTTCATTTTCGGCCTCGCCTATGTGTTCAACTACTCGGGCATGGCCGGGTCGCTCGCGAGCGCGTTCTCCAAGCTCGGCGTCGCCTTCATCGTGGTAGCGCCGCTGCTGGGCTTTATCGGCGTCGCGCTGTCGGGCAGCAACACGTCGACCAACGCCATGTTCGGCACGTTCCAGGCGCTGGTCGGCAAGGTGCTCGGTTTCCCGCTGCTGCTGCTGCCGACCCTCAACTCGGTCGGCGCCGAGATCGGCAAGCCGATCGCGCCACAGACCGCGAGCGTCGGGGTCTCCACCAGCAAATTCGTGCGCAACGAGGGCGAGGTGATCCGGCACAATTTCGGCTGGACGCTGGTGCTGCTCGCCTACCTCGTGGTGATCGGGGTGGCGTGCTACCTGTTCTTCCCGGACATCGCGAAGCTGTCGGTGGCGCCGCACGGGTAGTCCGGCAGGTACCCAAGACGTAACGTCCCGCTGGCGGTGAATCCGCCGGCGGGACGCTTTTGTTCGGACGCCCCGAATTTCAGTGCAGAATCAAGCCGACGAGAAACGCCACGCTTGAAAGCCCGACCAGCGCGCCGAACGGCACCTGGAAATTGAGGGAATGAGCCCACATGGTCCCGTAACGCAGAAGCGGGCATCGCGTTCCCGACGGCGGCGAATTTCCAACGCCGGCCGGCAGCGGCGGGCCAAGTCAGCGGGTGCCCTGCAGCTGCCGATGCTGATTGTAGTAGTCATCGGCATTGTAGTGCGGATAGCCAGGCTTCCAGCCGTAATGGCGAGGACTTCCGTAGTAGCGGTAACCTGGGCCGCACTCGTAGCCGTAGCAACGGGCCTGCGCATGCGTCGCAACCGCGACCGCCATGACCGCGAGCCCGGCGGCGAACAATGTCGAAATCCTGTTCATCGAAGACTCCTGCGCCTTCTGCTTGCCTCCCGACAGTCAACGTAGGGCAGCAAGACTCCGTTCCTGAGAGGCGGGAGCGGGCCGAACACGAAAAAACCCGGCGGTTTCCCGCCGGGTTTTCGTTTCACGCCAAGCTTGCTGAAATCAGCACGTACCCTGTTGCTGCCTGTCGTAGCCGAGGTTCTTGCGATCGCAGGCCGACCCGCCGTAGCCGTAGTAACCATACGGCGAGTCATAGGCGTAGCCCGGCGCGTAGCCATAGCCCGGACCGTAGGCATAGCCCGGCGTATAGTCGTAGCTGCCGTAGTACGGGTCACTGCTCGCCGCCGCGCCCGCGATGATCGCGCCGGCCGCGATGCCGCCTACCACGCCCGCCGCGATGCCGCCGCCGCGCCAACGCGCATCGGCGTTGGTCGGAGCCGCGATTGCAACAAGCGCGAGCGCGCTGCTGGCCGCAAAAACGGTGAGAAATTTGCTCATATCAACGTCTCCCTGTGAGTCCGTAGGATAACGTTCGGCTCGACTCCAGGTTCCGACGCGCGGCGGCTCAGCAGAGGCCGTTCATCTGGCGGTCTCGGCTGTAGGTCTTGAAATCGCAGGTCGAGCCGCGAAACGAGCGCCAATGGTAGTGCGCCTGGTAAGCCCCGCCATAACCATGCCAGTAACCATGAGGTTGCGCGGCGGTCGGCGTCGACGTCGCGAACGCGGCAAGCGCGAGCGCGCCAGCCGCCGCTACCGTGGATAAGCTTCCCTTGATCGAAACTCTGGTCATCATTTTCTCCTCATCGAGGTTCTATTTCGAAAACGATGAGGCTTTTGCATTCGTTCCGCGGACATGACGCGCGTCCACACGTGCAAGTCGGCGAGTCGACAAGTATGATTTGCGTCTAGCGACGCCCTGCTCGACTTTCGCGCGACGGCGGCGGCGCCTCCCAGCCGAACACGCTGCGGCCGCCATAGGCATGCGATCGCGCAAGCTCGCCGGCGATGATCGTCTCGACCGCGGGGCCGCTCGCGCGCCGCTCGACCAGGCGCGCCTGGTCGTCGAGCCGCTTGAGCGCTGACAATTCCTCGTCGCGGCCGAGCTTGGCGTTGCGCACCGCCGACTTGAGCACGTCGATCGTGCGGTCATAGACCTCGAGCGGCACCGGAAACGGATGGCGGTCCTTGCCGCCATGGGCGAAGGAAAAGCGCGCCGGATCGCTGAAGCGGCAGGGCGTGCCGTGCACCACTTCGGCGACCAGCGCGAGCGCGCGCACGGTGCGCTGGCCGACGCCGGGCGTGAGCAGCAGCTCGGAGAAATCGGCCGGCGCACGGTCGGCCGCGGCGGCGAGATTGGCGTGCAGGCGCGGCAGGTGCACATCGCTCGCGCGCACGTCGTGATGGCTCGGCATCACGAGATGCGGCAGCAAGGGTTGCGCTTCCGGCGCGACCGCCGCGCGCGTGTCATGGCGCGCCTCGAGCGCGGAAAGCTCGTGTGCGATCCGATCCGGTCCAAGCGTCGCCAAAAGATCCAGTTGACGGCGCCGCGACGCGTCGGCGCGGCGGTCGGTCAAATTGATGATCTCAACTTGCTGCGCGCCTTCGATCGCGGTGTGCGGCGCGTCGACGAAGCTGGTCAGACCCTCGGAGAGCCAGTGATAGCGCCGCGCCTGCCGGCGATCGCCGTTCATGCCCTGCTGCACCACCACCCAATGGCCGTCGTCGGCGACGATGAAGCCGTGCAGGTAGAGATCGAAGCCGTCCTGCACCGCCGCGCTGTCGACCTTGGCGATCAGCCGGCTCGCGGTCGCGAGCGCGCCGCCGTCGAAGCCGACCCGCTCGCCGATCGTCGTGAGCTCCTGCGGCGTCTTGCGCGAATGCGCGCCGCGCCCGCCGCATACATGCAGCCCGAGCTCGCGCTCGAGGGGGCTGAGCCCGCGCTTGAGCGCGCCGATCACACTCGTGGTGATGCCGGACGAATGCCAGTCCATCCCCATTACGCAGCCGAACGCCTGGAACCAGAACGGATGCGCCAGCCGCCGCAGCAGCTCGTCGCGTCCATAATGATGGACGATCGCCTGGCTGACGACGGCGCCGAGCCGGCTCATGCGCGCGCCGAGCCACGCCGGCACGCGGCCGCCGTGCAGCGGCAGGTCGGCGCTTCCGGAGCGGTGGGGCATGCGATTTCCAAATGCGCGAGGCGGATTGTTCCTATTTCGTTCTTTCAGGCGCAGATGTCAATATTTCCAGGCGATTTCCCCGAATTCAGAGACGATTTCCCCGAGCCCTTCAGGCCGCCTTGCGCGGCAGGTAGCCGAAGTCGGTGAGGATGCGGTCGCCCGAGCGGCGGAGCGCCTCTAGCTTCTCCGGCAACCCCGGACAGAGCAGCTTGCCGCCGCGCTTCAGCACCTTGCCGGCGATCAGCACGGTGTCGACGCCGGCGAGTCCGCCCTGCATCACGATCGAGCCGATCGGATCGCGCACCGGGAACATGGCGATATCGTCAGCCGACAACAGAACGATGTCGGCCGCCTTGCCGACCGTCAGCGAGCCGGTGCGATCGGCAAGGCGCGCGATCTGCGCGCCCTGCACCGTGGTCCAGGCGAGCGCCTCGCGACAGCTGATCGGCATCTCGACCGGCCGGTTGCCGTCCTTCTCCAGCATCTCGGTGATCGCGCGGTTGCGCTCATGCTGCAGCGTCACCCGCATGGCGGTGAACATGTCGCCGCGCGAGATCGCCTCGACGTCGGTGCCGATCGACATCGGCGCGCCGAGCGACTGGAGGATACCGGTGAGCGGATGGCCGTAGCCCATCTGCAGCTCGACCTCGGCGGTGGTCGTGAAGGTGCCGCCGCGCTCGACGATCCTTGCGATCGTCGCCGGCGCGATGTCGTTGCCGTGCACGACGTTGAAGTTGCCTTTGATCAGCCCCTCGGCGACGAGGCGCTCGAAGCCCTCCGGCGTCATCGCGGTGCCGCCGCCCACATGCATGCTGCAGATGAGGTCGAGCTCGTTCGCGAGCGCCACGTCGTGCCGCGTCACGTCCCATATCGAGTAGTAGGGCCCGAGGATCGCGAGCCCGAAGGTCACGAGGCCGTCGTTGCCGGCGAAGCGGCCCTTGCGCAGCCGCTCCACCTCGGAACGAGGCATCGGGATCTCGCTGAAATGCTTCTGCCCCGGCTTCGGATTGGGTTTTGGCGAGCCGTGCAGGAAGACGGCGCGGATGCCGGAATCGGCGAGGCCCTGGATCGCCGCGTCGGTGTGCTCGGGCGTCGGGTTGTTGTGGCACCAGTCGACCAGCGTGGTCGCGCCGTTGTTGATCTGGTTGAGCGCGCCCGTCAGGTTGGCGATGTAGATGTCCTCGGGCCGGTAGAGCGTCGCAAGCCCGCGATGCATCGCCTGCATGTAACGCGCGACCGTCCAATCGCCCGCGATGCCGCGCAGCGCCGATTGCCAGGTGTGCAGATGGCCGTTGATCAGGCCCGGCATCACGATCATGCCGGCGGCGTCGATCACCTCCGCGCCGTCCGGCGCGTCGAGCCGCGGCGCGATCGCCGCGATGCGCCCGTTCTCGATCAGCACGTCGCCCTGCGGCAGCTCGCCGAGCCGCGCATCCATGGTGACGACGCATCCGCCCTTGATCAGCATGCGAGACATGCACGTTCTTCCTTCAGTGACGTGATGATCGGCGCGTCAGGCCGGGCGGTCCGCGAACCGCCGCAGGTGGGCGGCAAATTCGGGCGTGCCGTTCTGCCGGGCCGCGGCCTTCTCGACGATCCGCTTGATGCGGTCGGCCGCAAACCCCAGTTGGGCAAGCGCGAGGCCGCGGTCGAACACCTCGCAATAGCGGGCGATCTTGCCGTCGCGGAGCGTGACATGGCTGATGCCCTCGAACGCGACCGGCTTGCCTTCCGCGCCCGCGACCTTCGAGCGATAGCTGAAACGATAGTGCGCGTAGCCGGCGCGCCCGTCGCTGACGGGATCGAAGAACTCCCACCGATACGCCTCGCCGGTCTCATGGAAGTGCGCGACCATGCCGGCGATCGCCGCCGCGCCCGTGTAGGCGCCATAGAATCCGTCGTCGTAGATGCCGTCGGCGGTGAACAGCGCCGCAAGGCCGGCGCCGTCATTGGTTTCGACCGCCGCCGCGAACGTCTTCAGCATTTCGGGAAAATCGGACACCAGAAGCTCCTTCGCGGACAGGCTAGCTTCTTTGCCGTCCATTCGCCATCCTGCGCGCCCCGACGCACAAGAGAACGCCGAAGACCCGCCATGCATCCGCGCGAACGCCTCGCCTTCTCCGCCATCGAGTCACGACCCGTCCCCAAGCTGCCCGATGGGCTACGGCTGATCGTCTGGCCGCTGCTGGCGCTGGAAGAATGGGACATGGCCCGCCCGATGGCCCGCATGGTGATCTCGCCGCCGCAGGGCCAGCCCATGCTGCCCGACCATCCGAACTGGAGCTGGCACGAGTACGGCATGCGGGTCGGCTTCTGGCGGCTCAAGCGCATGATGGAGGGCCTCGAGATCAGCCCGACCGTCACGCTCAATGCGCGCGTGTGCGAGACCTATCCGCCGGTGGCGCAAGCCTGCGTCGACAACGGCTGGGAGCTCAACGCGCACGGCTTCGACCAGGTGCCGATGCACAAGCTCGACGACCAGAAGGCGGTGATCGACAAGACGGTCGACATCATATCGAAGTTCTGGGGCAAGCCGCCGCGCGGCTGGTTCGGCCCCGGGCTCACGCAGACCTTCGACACGCTCGACCACCTCTCCGCCGCCGGCATCGAATATATCGGCGATTGGGTGCTCGACGACGAGCCGGTCACGCTCAGGACCGAGCACAAGCCGGTCGTCGCCCTGCCGTATAATTTCGAGCTGCACGACATCGTCATGATGGCGCTGCAGAACCATCCCTCGGTCGAGATGTATCGCCGCATCATGGACCAGTTCGAGTGGCTCTACGCCGAGTCGGCGACGCGGCCGAAGTTCATGTCGATCGCGATGCACCCGTATCTCTCCGGCGTCCCGCATCGCATCGGCCATGTGCAGCGCGCCTTCGAGGAGATCCTGAGCCGGCCCGGCGTCGCCGCCTGGGACGGGGCGAAAATTCTCGACTGGCACCTGGCACAAGGCAAATCCGCATGAGCGCGAACGCTTTCGGCTCCTTCTTCGTCCCGCACGATCTCGAGTCGCCGATCGTCGGCAACGCGGACGGGCCCCTCGCCGGCCTCACCGCAGTCGTGAAGGACCTGTTCGACATCGCGGGGACGCGCACCGGCGGCGGCAACCCGGCGTGGCTCGCCGCGCAGCAGCCCGCGCGGACGCATGCGGCGGCGGTAGCGAAAATCCTCGCCGCCGGCGCGACCATCACTGGCAAGGCCATCTGCGACGAGTTCTTCTTCAGCGGCACCGGCATGAACGCGCATTACGGCACGCCGCTCAACATCCGCGCGCCCGGGCGCATTCCGGGCGGCTCATCGAGCGGCTCGGCGGCCGCCGTCGCCGCCAATGCCTGCGACTTCGCGCTCGGCAGCGATACCGGCGGATCGGTGCGCATGCCGGCGTCCTACTGCGGCGTCTACGCGCTGCGCCCGACGCATGGCCGCATCGACCTGGCCGGCGGCATGGCGATGGCGCCCTCGTTCGACACCGCCGGGTTCTTCGCCAATGCGCCCGGCATCGCTCGCCGCGTCGGCGCGGTGCTGCTCGACGACAAGCCCGTGCGTGCGCCGATCAGCCGCCTGCTGGTGGCGCAGGACGCCCTTGCGGTGGCGGATGCGCCGGTCGCGGCGCTCTGCCGCGAATTCCTCGCGCGCGCCGCGCGTGCCCTGCCGAAGGCTGCGGAGACGACGATCGCGCCCGACGGGTTCGACATATGGCGCGAAGCGTTCCGCGTCGTGCAAGGGCGCGAGACCTGGGCGTCGTTCGGCGGTTTCGTCACCCGCGCGACGCCGGCGCTCGGTCCCGGCATCAAGGAGCGGATGGCGTACGCCGCGACCGTGACCCAGCCGCAGGCCGAGGCCGCGCGCAGGATCGTCGACGCCACGCGTGCGCAACTGCGCGCCGTCGTGACGCCCGGAACGGTCGTCGCGCTGCCGACCGCGCCCTGTATCGCGCCGCCGATCGACATGTCGGCCGAGGAGTCGGAAGCGTTCCGCGTGCGCGTCATCCGGCTCGGCTCACCGGCCGTGCTCGCCGGCCTCCCGCAGATCACGATCCCCGTCGGCACCGTGGCGGGCTGTCCCGCGGGCCTGTCGTTCATCGGCTGGGCCGGCGGCGACGAGGCCCTGCTGGATATCGCGTGCGCTACCGCGAAGTTTTGCGGAATTGCCGCGTAGGGTCGGCAAAGCGCAGCGTGCCCACCGCTTTTTGCCGCGGCGGTCCGCGAGGGCACGGCGCTTCGCGCCTTGATTTGTCCACCCCGACGCAGAGATGCCAAATACCGGAACCCCGATTGTCAGCAGGCGTTTTTCCTCGAGGCGCACGCCAGAAAGGGAGATGTCCACATGACCCGATCGATCGCGCTCGCCTCTGTTGTCGTGTTCTCGCTCGGCGTCGGCGTCGCGGCCGCGCAGACGAGCCCGGTCACGCCGAAGACGACCACGCAAGGCTGCGCGCCTGCCGGCGCCAGCGGCACGGTCGGCAGCGCCCAGTCCGGCAATAATCCGAGCGACAAGCTCGCCAACTCGAACGGCGTGATCTGTCCGCCGGCCGGCGTCGATCCCGACATGCGCGTCCCACCGCCCCAGGGCGGGACGCTCAAGGTCGTGCCCCCGCCCGGCACGCCCGGTGGCGATCAGCGCACGATACCGAAGTGACGCTCAGCTCGCGGCGCGCAAGTTGAGGGCGCTCTCGGCCATCTGGCTGAGCTTCCTGTCGGTCGCCTTCTCCTCATCGAGCGTGCGCTGCAGCACGCTCGCGCTGTCGGCACGGCCGAGCTGCTTTGCCCAGGCGATCAGAGAGCCGTAGCGAGTGATCTCGTAGTGCTCGACTGCCTGCGCGGCGGCAATGAGTGCGGCGTCCATCACCTTCTTGTCGGCGACCTCGCCCGCCACATCGTCGGCTTCCTCGATGATGCCGTCGATCGCCGGGCAATCGATGCCCTTGATGTCGACGCCGTGCATGCGAAAGACCTCCTCGAGGCGCGCCAAATGGTTCTGCGTCTCGTCGAGGTGGGTCTTGAAGCCGCGCTTGAGCCCGACGTCGCTCGCCTTCTCGATCATGTCGGGGAGCGCCCCCGCGATCTGATTTTCCGCGTAATAGACGTCGCGCAACGTATGCACGAACAGATCGGTGAGCGTCTTGATGTCCCGGGAGAACAGGCCCATGAGCTGATATCCTTTCGGTTTCCGGCTGTTGTTCCGATTGTCGTGGGAAAAACTGCGGAACCGTGGTTGCGTTCCTGGCGCGCCTTGGGGCGCTCGCCTCGACCCGGTCTGCGCGATTGCTTGTTGCCAGGGCTGCCAGTAAGCACATGGTCCCTCCCAGCTGTCGGATTCCTGCCCATCCATGCCGCCCTCGAATTCCATGCGCCGCGCCGCGCTTGCTGCAGCCGCCGTCGTCGGCGGCGCCATGGTGGCGATGATCGTCGAGATCGTGCTGGCGCGGCGCGGCATCCTGCTCGTGAGCGCCTGGCACAGTGTCCACCGCAGCGGTGGCACGCCGCTGCGCGCGGCGCTCGCCTGGTGGGCGATCACGGGCGGCGCATTTCCGGCGGGCTTCGTGCTGGCGTTCGTGTTCTCGCGGGTGACATGGCTCTATTTCCGCTGGCTGCGCTTCGTCGCAGCTGCGGCGCTCACCGTCGTGCTGGCATGGATCGGCAGCCTCGTGCCGCCGGCGGCTGCCGGCGATGCCGGCCACCAGGCGCTCGCGAGCCTCGCGGCGCTCGCCGCCGCCATGCTGATGGCGGGCTTCGGCGCCTTCTTCGCGGTGCGGCACTGACATCAGCGGTCGATCGACCAGGTGAACCGACCGGGGCCGCTGTGCGACCAATCGGCATGACATGTTGTCAGTGCACGTCCGCCGCGGTCCGCAAGTCAGAGGCCACGAAGCAGCCCGCCCTCGCCCCCCGGCCGGCGGTGTTGCTGCCGGCTTGCGGCCCGGCAACCCTGCGCGCCGCGCTCATCGCGATCGCTGCACTTTTTGCGCTCGCCGGCACGGCCCGCGCAGCCGAGCCGCCGGCCCCTGCTTCGCGACCGATCGCCCGGCTGCTGCCGCAGACCCGCAACCACAAGGTCTGCTTCACGGCACGTTTCGACGACGCCCGCGTCGACCTCGTGAACGCCAAAGGCGGGCAAGAGCGCCTGCAAAGCGTTGCGGCCCAGGTCTATTGGGATGATGCCGAGCCGATCGACTACAGCCAGGACGGCTGGGGCTATGACCGCCGCTACCAGCTCATGCTCGCGGCGCGCGTCGCCGGACACGGCGAGCCGCTCATCGGCGGGCTCGAATGCCAGTATCGCGACCGCGCGATGGTCGATCCCAAGACCGGCAAGATCATCGATGGGCCGAGCACGAACACGCTCTCGTGCTCGCAGGAGTGCGACGGCGGCTCACTCGCGATCGAGGCCAGCCCGAGCGACAAATCCCTGACCCTCGTCTTCAAGGATGACGCGTGGCCGCGCATGAACCGCGGCGAGCTGCATCCAGCCTCGCCTGTCATGCGGATGCGGCTCGAGCCGGCGGACGCCGCGCAATGCCACGCACTCGATGAGGAGACGGATTGATCGGGTCTGCGCTCATCGGGCGTGCCGATGTGCCTTCACGAAGCAAAAGAGCCGGCCTTTCGGCCGGCTCTTTCGTTGGCGCGATGACTCGAGCGCCATTCTACCCCCCGCCCAATTGCGGCCCGCGCGGCCCGACCGGTGCCCCCCGTTTTGCGCACCACGACCGCCTTGCGCGACCGGGTGCATGTTGAGACGAGCCGCTCCTCGCGTCGAGTCTTTCCGACATAAGCAGCCGCAAGATTCTGGTGAGTGCAGCCGAAATGTCACACTTGTTTCACGTTGGTTCACATTTTGGCTTCACGGCGAGGCGCCAGATGCATGTTTCGACGTATTCGAACACAAAAAAGCCAGCCAGTTGGCCGGTTTTTTCCACATGTCGCCGCCGTCGCGCGGGAATCAGTGGCGATGGCGATGGCGCGTCGACACACGCACGGGCGGCGGAGCCGAGTCGCGTTCGGGATGCGCGTCGAAATAGGCATCGATCAGCCAGCCGCCGACGAACGGAATGACGCAATTCGCCAGCATCTCGTGCACCTCACGCCGCGTCAGCTCCCGCTGCACGACGGCTGCACTCACCATCGGCGTCAGCGCCATGCAGCCGACCGTCGTGAGCCCCATCGCGCCGCCCGCCGACATGCGATTGGCAACGCTGCGATTGTGGAGCGCAAAGTAGGCGCCAGTCGTCGCGGCGCCGACCGCGACGCCCGGCGCGATCAGCTTCGGGTCGCCACGAAACAGCTGGAAGTCGCCGGCGCGCGCGTCCGGCGCCAGCAGCCTCATTGCCGCTGCAACGAAAGCGACGACAGACAGCGATTTTTTCATTATGCAGGCCCCGCAGGATTCCACGAACGGTGCGACACCTAAGCGAGCGGGCGCGCAAATTCCAGCGAATGGGGAACAAGTCGAGCCCGCATGATACCAATGATCGACGAAATCCTGATCAGTGATCCCCAAATGCCACACCGGCGCAGCCCGCCTCATAGAGAACACCGGTGGATCGCAATTTTGCTCGGCATCGGCGCGCTCATTGCCACCATCATCATGGTGCCGGCGCACGCGGCAAGCACTGATCACCCGGCGTCGACGGTGCAGGCGGCGGTGCAAACCGCGGCGCAAGTGATCGCGCAGGCGCGCGCGGGCCGCCTCGACGTGCCGCGCGTCGAGCTCGCGGCGCGGCTTGCCGCGGCCGGCCTGCAGGCGAGCGACGAATTCAAAGCGATGCGCGCGGAGGCGGCGCGCGAGCTCAGCGGTCGCCCGGACGGCATCGGCGCGGTCACGGCGGCCGAGCTCGCCGCGGCCGATCGCGCAATCGAGCGCGAATCGAAACAACTGCCAGGCGCGCCGGCGCCGACCTTCTGCGAGCTCGCGCATGCGCCCGGCCGCCCGCAGATAGCGGGCTTGCGCATCGTCTATCTGCATCCGCTGGGCGATCCGGCCGCCGCCAATCGCTGGCAGAACATCCTTGCGCATCAGACCGAGGGCGCCCCCGGGTCGGCCAGGAGCCTGGCGGCGGCGCAGTTCGCCAACCCGACCAAACGCGGCGTGACCATCTGGGTCGAGACCGACGGCACGGTCTACTGGTCGACTGCCGAGAGCTCCATTCCGACCCACGGCGACGGCGCCAACCGAAACGACAACAAGTATATCGACAACGGCCCGACCTACCACGCGGTGATCAAGGCCAACACCATCGGCGTCGAGTTCAACGGCAATTTCCCCGACGTCGCCAGGCCGCCGACGCAAGAGCAGGTGCAGACCTGGCTCGTCCTGGTGCGCTTCCTGCAGGAGCGCTACGGCATCCCGGCCGCGCACATCTACGCGCACAACTGGATCGACTTCAAGGACGCGCGTTACTGCGAGGGCTGCGCGCTCGCCACGATGGCGCGCAAGATGGCGTATGTGCCCGGGACGGATTGCGACCGCGCCCACGTGACACGCTGACCCAAGGCCGTCATCGCGAGCGAAGCGAAACAATCTCGATCGGCACGCTCATGCGTTGTCGGGTCGAGATTGCGTTGTCGCGCTTCGCGCTCCTCGCAATGACGTTACCGCACCAGCTCCCGCATCGCCCGGTCGAGCCCCTCCAGCGTCAGCGGATACATCCGCCCGCCCATCAGCTGGCGCATCGCGCGGGTCGACTGCGTGTACTCCCACTGGTTCTCCGGCGTCGGATTGAGCCACACGCAGGCCGGATAGGTGCGGGTCACGCGCTGCATCCACACCTCGCCGGGCTCCGGGTTCATGTGCTCGACCGAGCCGCCCGGCATCACGATCTCATAAAGGCTCATCGCGGCGTCGCCGACGAAGATCACCTTGTAGTCGTGCGGGTAGGTGTGCAGCACGTCCCAGGTCGGCGTGGTGTGATCGTGGCGCCGCCGGTTCTCCTTCCACACCCGCTCGTACAGGCAGTTGTGGAAGTAGAAATGCTCCATGTGCTTGAACTCGGTGCGCGCCGCGGAAAAGAGCTCCTCGGTCGCCTTGATGTGCCAGTCCATCGAGCCGCCGACGTCGAAGAACAAAAGCACCTTCACGGCGTTGTGCCGCTCGGGCCGCATGTGGATGTCGAGATAGCCCTTGTGCGCCGTCTCCTTGATGGTGTGGTCGAGGTCGAGCTCGTCGGGCGCGCCGGTGCGCGCGAACTTGCGCAGGCGGCGCAGCGCGATCTTGATGTTGCGGGTGCCGAGCTCGACCTCGTCGTCGAGATCCTTGAACTCGCGACGGTCCCACACCTTGACGGCGCGGAAGTTGCGATTCTTGTCCTGGCCGATGCGGATGCCTTCCGGGTTGTAGCCGTAGGCGCCGAACGGCGAGGTGCCCGCGGTGCCGATCCATTTGCTGCCGCCCTGGTGGCGTCCCTTCTGCTCGGCGAGGCGCTGGCGCAGCGTCTCCAGCAGCTTGTCGAGGCCGCCCATCGCCTCGATCTGCTTCTTCTCCTTCTCGGTGAGGTATTTCTCAGCGAGCTTCTTGAGCCATTCGGCGGGAATCTCCGCCGTGACGGCATCGCTCATCAGCTCGAGACCCTGGAAGACCTTGCCGAACACGCGGTCGAACTTGTCGAGATTGCGCTCGTCCTTCACCAACGCGGCGCGCGAGAGGTAGTAGAAATCCTCGACGCGGCGCGACGCGAGGTCCGCCTGCATCGCCTCCATCAGCGTGAGGTATTCGCGCAAGGTCACCGGCAGGCCGGCGGACTTGAGCTCATGAAAGAACGTGACGAACATTGCAGAAGCCCGTGTCGGCGGCTCGCGTGCAAGCCCCGCCGTAATGCCACACCACATGCTACACTACCAGGCGCCGCGCGGCGCCGACCCACACCGCGGGAGCATGCCGTGGCTTGCGTGCGCCGCAATTGACATGGCGGCTGACGCAAGGTTCACTCGCGACGCGATTTAGGTCGTCGTGGGGGAACACATGGCACAAATGGCAGATGCGCCCGTCTTGGGCGGAGATTTTCGCGTCGGCGACGTGTTGAGCCGCGCGTGGACCGTTCTGACCGCCAATCTGCTTTTCTTCATCGGCATCAGTGCGCTGATCTACGTCATCATGATCGTCGCCGTTGTCGCCGTTGTGTTCCTCGCCGTGGCGGCAGGGCAATTCGGTCCCGGCCGCTTCGGACCGCTTTTAATCGTTTTGGGCGGCGTGGCATTTCTCGTCATCATCGTCGTCACTTTCATCGGTCAGGCGGCGATGCTGTTCGGCGCATTCCAGTACCTGCGCGGCATGCCCGTCCGCGTCGGCCAGTCGTTGAGTCGAGCCATGTCGAGGTTTGGCGCGCTGATTGGCCTTGCCGTCTTGATGGGCCTAGCGCTCATGTTCGGCTTCGTCCTGCTCGTCGTACCGTTCTTGATCCTCCTCTGCATGTGGGCCGTTGCCGTGCCGGCCTGCGTCGTCGAAGGCTTGGGGCCGACCGCCAGCATGTCTCGCAGCGCGGACCTCACCTCCGGTCACCGCTGGAAGATCTTCGGCATCGTTGCGCTGCTCTGGCTCATCAATCTGGTCGGCACTCAGATCGTCGAGCTGCCGCTGCGGCTGGTCAGTCCGGCGCTCGCATCGATCGCCGGCTTCGTCGTCTCGGCGCTCCTAACCGCCTACTTTCACTGCGTCACGATCATGATCTATCACGACTTGCGCGTCGCCAAGGAAGGCGTCGATACCAAGGAGATCGCCTCGGTGTTCGACTGAGGTCGCATTTTCTATTCGCATTCCCGCGGCGCGCGGCCGCCGCGATTGCAAGCCGACAGGGGCGCGATTCAACTCGCGCGCTTTCCGTCGCCACCGGGGTATCCGATGAGCCGTTGCGTGGATCAACGCGGGAGAGATTTTCGCGTCGGCGAGGTGCTAGGCCGTGCGTGAAGCATTCTCAGCGGCAACATCATCTTCTTCCTCACCGTCCCGATCCTCTTGCTGGTGTCCTACTTCGTCATCGCCGCCGGCGTCGCCGTGGTGTTCACCGCCGTCGGCGGCGGGGCCTCGCCTTGGCAATTCGCCCTCACAGGCTTCGTCACCGTCGTCATCATCCTGTGTCTCAACATGGTCGGCCAAGGCGTGCTCCTGATGGGAGGTCCTCGTCTGCTCTTCGGCGCGGCCGTGATCGAGCGGGTCCTCCAGCTCGCCATCGCGGCCGCCAGCCCCTTGCTCGCCGGGCTCTTCAGCCTCTCCTGGTACGTGGTGTGGATCGCCTATCTCGATTGCGTCGTCATCATGACGTACCCGATCTGCGCGTCGCTGAGGAAGGCGTCGACACCAAAGAGATCGCCTCCGTGTTCGACTGAGATCACCGCAGCGCTGGTCGCTCGTCCTGCCGCTGCGCGGCGACGCGGCCGCTGCAGGCGCCCTCGATTGACAAGCCGATGGGTGCACGGTTGACTTGCGACAACGCCTGCGCGCGATTTCCGTCGTGATGGGAGGCATCCGATGACGCTCGCCTCGATCAACGCGGGCGGAGATTTTCGCGTCGGCGACGTGATCAGCCGGGCGTGGAGCATTCTCACCCGCAACATCATCTTCTTCCTCACGGTCCCGATCCTGCTCCTGTTGTCCTACGTGATAATCGGCGTCGGGGTCGGCTTCGTGTTCGGCGGGGCGAGCGGGACCGTGATGATCGCCGGCCCTCGCGGGCCTGCCGGCTCGCCGTGGACACTCGGCCTCGCCGGGATCGTCGTCATCATCGTCGCTGCCCTCCTCATCCTTTGTTTCAACATGATCGGCCAGGGCGTGCTCCTGATGGGAGCCTTTCAGCGCCTGCGCGGTCAGCCGCTGCGCCCACTCGAGGCACTGCAGCGGGTGCTGACGAGGATCCTGCCGCTCACGGGCCTGAGCCTGCTGGTGGGGCTCGCGCTCATCCTCGTGATGCTCTTTGCTTCCTTCGTCTTCGCGGCGATCGGCCGCGTGCTCGGCGGCTTCGCGTTGGTGTTGCTGCCGCTCGTCGCGGTGCCGCCGTTCTTTCTGATCGTCATGTGGCTGGTGGCGGCGCCAGCTTGCGTCGTCGAAGGCCTGGGCGGGTTCTCCAGCATGGTCCGCAGCGCCGAGCTGACCCGGGGCTACCGCTGGAAGATCACCGGCATCGTGCTGCTGATCTTCGCCGTGATCGTCGCCGAGCGGCTCATCCAGCTCGCGGTCGCCGTGGCGAGCCCCGTGCTCTCCGTCCTCGTCGGCTTGGCTTGGTTCGTGATCTTGATCGCCTACATCGATTGCGTCGTGATCATGACGTATCACGACCTGCGAGTCGCCAAGGAAGGCGTCGACACCTCGCAGATCGCGTCGATCTTCGACTGAGACGAAGCTAGTCGCGCTTCGCCGCCGCCTCGAACTTGTCGGCGCGCGGGCGGCCGAACAGCTGCTCGCGCTCCAGAAAGGCGCGCTGCGCCGTGTAGAAGTCGCGCAGGAACGGCACCGTGTCGGCCGGCGGCAGGGGCTGCGGCCAGGCGATCTTGCGGCAGATCCGGTCGGCGACGTCGCGCAGCAGCACCTGCGTCTCGCGGTCGTTCGGCCGCCGCAGCAGGTCCTCGAGCACCTGCAGCTCGCGCTTGCCGTAGGCCTCCAGCTGGTCGTCGGCGAACACGAAGCGCGCGCGGGCCTCGACCAGGTCGCCGAGCAGGCGCTGGCGCGGCAGCGCGATCACCATGGTGCCGGCGATCAGGTCCCCCGCCCGCATGCGGTCGCGGTTGAAGAACATCAAGGCGAGGAAGCAGATCATCCAGCCGAGCAACAGCAGGTAGCCCCAGTGCACGCCCGGGCCGCCGCCGCCCGCGGAGATGAGCATGCTCAGCGGGAGGAAGATCTCGATCTCGCGCGTCAGGTTGCGGGCGATCACCGCCGACGCCTGCAGCGGGCCGCCGCGGCGGTCGACGACGCGGATGCCGACCGCGCGCTTGCCGGGCGTGGCGCCGCGCGCCGTGAGCTCGAAGTGGATGAAATAGACGACGCGGGAGAAGAACAGCACGAGCATCAGCACGCCGACGAACACGACGCCGCTCAATCCTTTCACCGTCAGGAAGGCGAGCATGAACAGGAGCACGAAGATCGCGACGAACAGGATCACGAGGTCGATCAGCAGCGCGATGGCGCGCTCGCTGAACTCGGCGAGCTCGACGGTCAGCGGGACGGCCTCGGGCGTCACGATCTCGCGCCGCTTGCGCCACTCGCGGCGCAGCACATTGGCGGCGGCGTCGGTCGTGGTCACAGCGCCGGCTCCCGCGGCCGCAGCAAGATGAGATAGCAGAGCCAGCCGACCGCGCTCGCGGCCGCGATGACGAAGCGCCACGGCGTCGAGGCGACGAGCTGGCGGAACTCGCCTTCCAGGATCCCGGCGACGAACAGCATCATCACGGCGCCGACGGCGATCTCGGCGGCGCGGCGGCCGTGCAGCGCGAGGCTGTCGACGCGCGAATAGCGGTCGGGAAACAGCATCTTCTCGGCGAGCACGAGCCCGCCCGCGCCGAACAGCACGATGGCCGTGAGCTCGGTCACGCCGTGAATCGACAACCAGCCGAGGAAATCGACGGTGAGGTCGCGATTGTAGTGCAGCGCCAGGAAGGCGCCGAGAGTGAGCCCCTGGTAGGCGAGCAGCAGGACGGTCGGCACGCCGGCGAAAAGGCCGAGGCTGAAGGAGAGGATGCCGACCAGCGTGTTGTGGCTGAACAGGTAGTTGGAGACGATGCCGAGTGAGACCGCAAAGCCGGGCCACGGCGCGAAGATTTCGCCGTTGAGCAGCGACGCCCGCGTGCTCGCGACGCCCCGCCCGCCGGAGAGCCAGCCCGGCACGAAGGTGGTGAACCAGCTCTCGTCGCCGATCGTGAGCCAGAAGCCCGCCACGATGCCGAGCGCGAGGGACAGGAAGGCGATCAGCACGTGCCAGCGCGCCGAAATAACGGCGGCCGGAAACGCGCGCAGGAACTGGCGGCCGGCTTCGATGATCCCGATGCGCGGCGAGTACAGCGCCAGGTAGGCGCGCAGCGACAGGCTTTCCAGGTAGAGCAGCAGGTTGCGGTCGAGCGCGATCGCGCGCGCAACCGACAGCGAGGAGAGCGTCGCACGGTAGAGCTGCGGCATGCGCTCGAGCTCGTCAGGCGAAAGCGCCCGCACGCCCTTGCCCTGGGTGATGCCGATCAGCTTTTCCAAATCCGCCCAGCCCTGCTCGCGGGTGCGGCGGAACTCGGCGCTCTTGAGCGTGATGGCCGGCCGCTGCCCCGGCTGCAGCCCTGCCACCTCGCTCGCGATCTCGCTCTCGATGCTCACAACAGGCCTCGCTGCTTGATCATAAGATAACGATTGATCAGCCCGACCGGCAACGAGCGGCTCGGCACGTCGAGACAGTGGATGCCGATCCGCTGCAGCCGCTCGAACACGGTGAGACGTTCGCGCAGGAAGCCGTGCGCGATCACGGATTGGGCGACGGCCCCGAACGAGACCGGCGGCGCGTCGGCGAGCCCGTGCAGGATCGCATCGCGCAGGGTTACGAAGACCACGACGTGGCGCCTCGCGATCCGCTGCGTCGCCTCGATCATCAGCTCGGCCGTGACGGTGTCGACGAAATCGGTGAACAGGATCACCAGCGCGCGCCGCTGCAGCCGCGCGCCGAGCTCGGCGAGGCCGAGCGTGAAGTTGGTCTCGCTGTGGCGATAGTCGAGCCCGGCGGTCGCGCGCTGCAGGCGCGGGAAATTGGCGACCCCGCGGCGCGGCTGATGATACTGGCGCAGCACCTCGTCGAAAGCGAGCAGCCCGACGAAGTCGCCGCCCTGCAGCGAGATCCAGGCGAGCAGCAGGCCCGCATTGATGGCGTGATCGAGCCGCGGCAGCCCGTCGACCGGGTCGACCATGAGGTAGCCGGTGTCGAACGCGAGGATGATCTGGTGGTTGCGCTCCGTGCGGAACTCCTTGCTCAAGAGCTTGCGATGGCGCGCCGAGTGCTTCCAGTCGATGAAGCGGCTGTCGAGCCCGGCCGTATACTCGCGCAGTGCGTCGAACTCGGTGCCCTCGCCGCGCTGCTCCTGCACCTTGTTGCCGAACAGAACCTCGCGTGAGAAGAACTGCAGCGCCGAGCTGCGCACCCCGCGCACGTTCGGCACGACGTCGATCAAGCGATCGACGGCGATGCGCCGGCTGAGCTGGACGAGCCCGAACGGGCCGCGCCAGCGCACCCAGATCCCGATGATGTGCATCTTGCCGCGCCGCTGCGCCCACAGCGGAAAGCGCACCTGCGCGGCCTGCCCGGGCTCGCGCACCACACGGACGATCTCGCCCGGGTCGGCGTCGGGCGACTGCTCGCGCACCAGCTCGAACGAGAGCCGCCGCTGCCGCGCGGCCGGTGCGATCGTCACCGTCAGGAGCCCATGGTCGCCGACCTGCAGGCTATGCGGGGTGTCCACGGTCGCCTGCAGGCGGCGCGGCGGAAAGGCCCGGGCGAAATCGGCCGCGATCACAGCCAAGACCAGCGCGCCATACGCGAACGACCACAGCCACAGCGCCGGATCGTAGATCGCGAGCAACAGGGCGAGCGGCACGCCGATGGCGAAGATCGTGAACGCGCGCAGCGTCGGCTGGATCATCGCGGCGCCGCCGTGCGGTCGAGAATCTCGCTCACGACCCGGTCGGCCGAGAGCCCCTCGATCTCGGCGCTCGCCGACAGGATCACGCGATGGCGCAGCGCCGGCAGCGCCAGGATCTTGACGTCGTCCGGGATGACGAAGTCGCGCCCGTTGAGGGCTGCGAACGCGCGCGCCGCCGATGCCAGCATGTTGGCGGCGCGGGTCGAGGCGCCGACGTCGAGCGAGGCATGCTCGCGCGTGCCGCGGATGACGTCGACGATGTAGTCGAGCAGCTCCTCGGAAAGGTGGATGCGCATCACCTCGTCGCGCACCGCCGTGAGCATGTGTGAATCGGCGACCGCTTTCAGGCCGAAGTCCTCGAGCCGCGGCATGGCGGAGCGATGGCCGTGCCGGCGCACGATCTCGCGCTCCTCGTCGCGGCCCGGATGGTCGATCACGATCTTGAACAGAAAGCGGTCGAGCTGCGCCTCGGGAAGCGGATAGGTGCCCTGCTGCTCGATCGGATTCTGCGTCGCGATGACCATGAAGTCGTCGCCGAGCGCATAGTCGCGCCCGTCGATCGTCACGATGCGCTCGTTCATCGCCTGCAGCAGCGCGGCCTGCGTCTTCGGCGGCGCGCGGTTGATCTCGTCTGCGAGCAGGAGCTCGGTGAAGATCGGCCCCTTGGTGAGCGTGAAAGCGTTGGTCTGGAAGTTGAACAGGTTTGTGCCGAGCACGTCCCCCGGCATCAGGTCGGGCGTGAACTGGATGCGGCCGAACTTGATCGACAGGCTCGCCGCGAAGCATTGCGCCAGCAACGTCTTAGCCGTGCCGGGCACGCCCTCGAGCAGGATATGGCCGTTGACCAGCAGGCTGGTCAGCATCAGGTCGATGACGTCATCCTGCCCGACGACGGCCTTGCCGATCTCGCTCCGGATCGTTTCGGTCAAGCCGCGAATATCCCGGAACTCCATCCGTCACCTCCCGCTTCCATCGAAAAATGTCGCGCGCGAGCGCCGACAGCGCCGCGCCGCCGCGCCGGCTCGCCACCAGCTCGTCGGCGCGCCGCAGGATCTCCCCGCAATCGGCCTCGACGTCGCGCGAGCGGCCGACGCGCCGCAGCCAGTCCACCAGCCCCGCCTCGCCGAGCCCGGCCGGCGCATGCAACTGGCGCCCCACGTCCTGCACGATCTCGTGGATGTAGCGCTGCAGGATGATCGGGCGGTGACGCGTATGCGCGAACAGGTTCGCGGTCGTCTCGATCAGGCTGCGCTTGCCCGCCTGCAGCGCCGGCGGCAGCGCGATGGGCGCGCCGAACCGGCGCATGGTCGCCCACAGCAGCAGCGCTACCGCGACGGCGCCCTGCACGGTCACCAGCACGAAGGGAAACTGGAAGAGGATCGCGAGCGGCGAGCTGCCGGCGTCGCTGAAGCCGTGCACGGTCTCGTCGAAGACCACATTGCCGTCCTCGCCACGTAGCGCGTCGATCAGCGCGACCGAGAACTCGGCGTTGGCGGCGGAGCCGAGGCCGTAGTTCTCCATCACGTCTGGGTCGGCCAGCACCCACAGGCGCCGCGCGCCGCTGCGCTGCTCGCCGACCAGCATGCCCTTGTCGCTGCCGACGATCGGCCGCAGGCGCGAGGACCTGATGAGCTGGACGTTGTCGGAGAACACCGGGACCCGGCCGATCTCGTTGTGCGTCCAGGTCGGCGCGACGGGAAGGCGCACGACGTCGATGGAGAGATGGGAGGCCTCGCGTACCGATAAGGCGCGCAGGTCGGTGACCGAATCGATCCACCCGGCGTGGCTGGTGCTCGGCACGCCGGTCCATTTCGGCAGGACGAGCAGGACCGTGCGGGCGTTGAGCAGGCTGCTCATCAGTTGCGGCGACGCGGTGCCCGACGGCTCGGCGACGACCAGCACGCCCTGCAGATTGACCTTGGCGACCGAATCGCCGCGGCTCTTGATCACGCGCACCCCGACCCGGTGCATGACGTCGGCGATGCCGGCATAGCCGATCGCCGAGCGCGAGAAGGTCGACGCGCCGACCGTATCGGTGCTCTGGCTGCCGCCGACGACGAAGTAGAAGAGCGTGCCGACCCCGAGCGCGATCAGCACCACGAGCCAGATGACGATCGTGCGCGAGTTGCCGGAGCTGCTCATGGTGCTATGGCCGTCACGCGGGCGCGCCGCCGCGCAAGATGCGGCGCAAGGAATCGAAATTGCGCCGGCACGCCGCGTAGTCGTCGCCTTGCGCCGGGTAGCCGCCGAAATAGGTGCGCTCCACCGCCGCGATGATCTCGCGCAGCGAAGAGCGCCCCGCCGGGTCGAGCCGCGCGCCGCGCAGGATCTCGCGGCTGGTCCACGAGTCCGCGAAGGTCTCGCGCAACTGCTCACGGATGTCGGCGAGACTCTGCAGCAGCAGCAGGTGCATTGCTTCGACGAAACGGCCTTCGCGGCTCAGCGCATCGGCGGCCGTGAGCGCGTCGGCGCCGGGCGCCGGCATCGTCGTGTCGCCGCCGGCCTCCGCCGTCTCCCATTGCTCGCTGCGCCTGCCCAGCAGCGCCAGCAGCGGATCGCGCAGCGCATAAAGGACGAAGCCTGCGACCACCGCGACGGCGATCCAGATGAGCACTTCCGGAACCGGTATGTTGTATCGGACCGGGTCCTCGCGGCGGGGAAACGTGGTCTGCAGGTCGAGCGCGCTGATGCTGGCCTTCGCGGCCGCGTCGATGCGTTCGGTCGGGACACGCAATGACGGGCCGACCCGCTCCGACGATGAGCGGCCCAGCCCGGAATCCGGCGCAAAGGCGGCGCCCGCCGGCAGCGGCGCCGCCGACGCGATGGCGACCGTCGCCACGAAGACAGCGATGCATCGACGCATTCCGGCTCCCACGCCACTGATCCGCCTGCAGGATGCCGCGCAAGCATCCCCGGGCCGCCGGTATCGTCGGCGCGAGGCATACTAGAACATTTTCGCCGCAAGTTGTGCAGCCGGGGTGGGCAAGCACACGGCCGGCTTGCCAGGGCATCCGCGCCTCAATAGCCATGCACTAGAAGAATTTGCCCGCCGCCGGGCCTTGGAGAGAACCGAATGCCGACCAGACTTGCCGTCGCGGTCCTTCGCACCCTCGCCAATCACGGCAGCCTTCGTGCCCTCTCGCGTGCCGCCTGGTCCTGGAACAGCGAGCCGACCTCGCGCAGCATGTTTTCCCACGCGGCGACGAAACGCGGATCGTCCGGCGTCATTCCGGTGGTCATGCGGGTGATCGGCGCCATCATCCGCGGATAGCTCACGAGCGCAAAGCCGACGAGCCGCAGCAGGGCGGGATCCATGTGCGCCGGCAGCAATCCGTCCGCCTGCCGGCGGCGAACCTCGTCCACTTGCGCCTGGATCACCGGCACGCGCTCGGCTTCGTGCGGGACGTCGCCGTTGCCGCACACGAGCGCCTCGCGCATCAGGTAGCGCAGCCACGCCATATCGGCTTCGGCGGCGTGAAAGTGAAAGGCGAGGAATTCGCCGGGCGGCGCCGGCGCCCGCTGCGTGCGCAACGTGCGCCGCTCGGTCACCCGCGCGAGCACGTCATGAAAAAGGCCCTCGCCGACCCTGCCGCCGGTCATCAGGAACATCGAGTAGGCAAGACCGCTCCACCCGGGCAGGCGCTCGAGCAGCGCGTTGCTCACCTCGTACGGCGTGCTCGGCAATCGCCGCACCAGGACGGCGGCGATGAGCAACAGCGCCGCGCTCGCCGGCAGGACCTTGGCGAACGCGTTCGCGTACGCCGCGCCGGGCTCGCCGGCTCCCACATTTCCGACCTGCGCGAAAAACAACAGGCTGATGAGGGCGACGCCCAGCGCGTTGCCGACCTGCAGCGTCGTGGTGACGACGCCCGCGCCGGCGCCCGCCTCGCGTGGGCCGAGGCCCGCGATCACCGTGCCGACCAGCGGGCTCATGCCCAGCCCCTGCCCGAGCCCGGCGATGAAGAGACACGGGGCGAGCTCGAAACCCTGCAAGTGCGTGCCGGCCGCGAAGGCCGTCGCCGCCGTCCCGAGAAGCCCGAAGGCGCCGACCACATATCCGAGGGTGAGCACGTGGCGGCCGAGCAGCGGCACGTAGCGTGGCGCGGCCAGCGACGTGATCAGGAAGCCGACCGCCGACGGCGTGTAGGTGAGACCCGAACCGATCGGCGAAAACCCGAGCCCGACCTGCAGATAGATCGCAAGAACCAGGAGGAATCCGGCGGTGGACGCCATGAACAGCGCCGCGATCGGGACGCCGACCGCGAAGCGGCGGCTCGTGAAGAGGTCGGTGGGCACGAGCGGCGTTCCGCCCCGTTTGCCGAACCAACGCTCGTACCAGACGAAAAGCGCGAGCGCCGGAACGGAACCGACGAGACAAGCGATCATCCAGGTCGGCCAGCCGGCCTCGCGGCCCTCGAGCAGCGGCACGATCAGCAGCAGCAGCGCCGGCACCGCGAGCGCCACGCCGCCAATGTCGAGCCCGACGTTCGCCTGTCGCTGATCGCGCGGCAGAATGAAGACCGCGCCCAGAATGGTGCCGACGGCGAGCGGCACGTTGATGAGGAAGATCGGCCGCCATTCGAGATGCCACAGATCGAGGGCCAGCAGCGCCCCACCGAGGATCTGCCCGGCGATCGCCGCAACGCCGATGACCGACCCGAAGATGGCCAATGCCTTGCCGCGTTCCTCTCCCGCGAACGTGACCTGGATGATGGCGAGCACCTGCGGGTACATCAGCGCGCCGCCGACGCCTTGTGCGGCGCGCGCCGCGATCAGCGTCCAACTGCTTGGCGCGAGCCCGCACAGCGCCGAGGCCGCGCCGAACACGGCGAGGCCGGTGACGAACAGGAGCTTGCGGCCGTAGAGGTCGCCGAGTCGCCCGCCGCTCACCAGCAGGCACGCATAGGTCAGCGTATAGGCGGTCACCACCAGCTCGACCTCGCCGAAGCTCGCGTGCAGATCGGCGCGGATCGACGGGATCGCGACGTTGACGATCGCGACGTCGAGGATCGCCATGAACGTGCCCATCAGCACGACGGCGAGCACGAGCCAATGTCGCGGCGACGTTGCGGACGACGACGGAGATTGAGGAGAAGGCGACGAAGACGAAGCTGAGGTCGGGGCTGTCATGGCCCGATCATAGCATCACCAGCCCGCGCTGCGCCGCCTTGGCGACCGCCTCGGTGCGGCTGTCCGCGTCGAGCTTGGCGAGAATGCCGGCGACGTGGAACTTGACTGTATGGAACGAGATGCCGAGGCGTCGCGCGATCGCCTTGTTCGACAGACCATCGGCGAGCGCGCCGAGCACGTCGAGCTCGCGTGCGGTGAGCGCCGTCTCGCCCGCCGCCGCGGGCGCGGGCGGCGCCTCGCGCATGAGGTCGTGCGGGAGCACGCAGAGGCTACGCCGCATCGCCGCCAGCGCGATCGCGACGTCGGCTGCGTCTGCCGTGCGCGGCAGCACGGCGCGGGCGCCGGCGCGCAGCAAGTCAGCGGCATCGGACGCCGTCGCCTCGGCGAGCGCGATGACCGCGGCGCGGCGGCACCATCGCCGCAGCTGCTCCGCCTGCGGCGTGTCCACCAGCACGAGATCGATGCCGTGGCGGTCGAGCAGCCGCGTGAGCGCCGGCGCATCGGCGACGGCGCCCACGACGGTGAGACCGGCATCGGCCTCCGCCATCCGGACGACGCGGGCGCGCAGCGCGGGATCGGCCGAGCAGATCGCCACCGCCGCGGCGGCAGGCGCCGCACCCGGTGCGGCACCTGATGATTGCGATGTGGCTGCGAGCGTCACGGGCGAGCTCGGCCTCAGTGGCGCGGCCGCTCGCCGATCACGACCTTGAGCGCCGCCGGCGCGCCGCCGCGCGACAGCGCGAGGTCGACCGAGGTGCCGACGCTGTCCGGGCCGAGCAGGCGCATGATCTCGCGCACGCGGCCGATCGGCGTCGCGTTCCACGCCGTCACGATGTCGCCGACGATCAGCCCGGCGCGAGCTGCCGGCCCGTCCGGATCGATGCTGGCGACGAGCACGCCCCCGCGCTCGCGCGAGCGGATCGGCTGTAATCCTGCGCCGAGATAGCCGCGGCCCACGTAGCCTTTGGCGAGCAGCGCATCCACGGCGCGGTCGATGGTCGGGCGCGGGATCGCCAACACCCGGCCGCGCGGCCCCGCCACCACCATGCCGAGCACGCGGCCATGCGCATCGGCGAGCGCGCCGCCCTCGGCGGCCGGGCTGAGCGTGAGGTCGAGGCGCAGCAGCGTGTCGATCGTGCCGCCGCGCTGGCTCATCCAGGCAGGACCGACGAAGGCGACGCTGCCGAGATTGGCAACCGGCGCGCCGGCATGATTGCCGACCGCGAGCACGATGTGTCCGGGCCGGAGCGACCCGCTTTCGGCGATCTCGGCGACCGCCAGACCATCGGGCTGGAAGCGCAGCACCGCGACGTCGGTCGTCGGATCGCGGCCCGCGAGCGTCGCCACGACCTCGCGGCCGCCGGGCAGCACGACCTTGATGTCGTCGTCGCGCTCGAGCACCTCCTCGGCGGTCACGATCACGCCCGAGCGCCAGTGGATGCCGCTCGACCACGCGCGCCCGGCGCGCACCGCGACGGTCGCGCCCGCGACCCGCTCGACGAGCGCGGCCGCATGATCGGACAGCGCGACCAAGGGCCCCAGGGTTGGATTGTCTGACATGGGATAGCCTCCGTTGTACATGTGGGCGCTATCGCACGGCGGCGCGAGGGGCCGATACTGGCCACATGGGCGGGTTCGGCGTAGACAAACGGCAACGATAATTCCTGGACAGCTTTGGGAGGGTGGACGATGCGGCGGCTCGCACTGGCGGCGTGTTGGATCATGTGCGCAATGGCCGGCTTGTCCGCCGGCGCCGCGGGCGCCGATGATTTTCCCACGCGCCCGATCCGCATCGTCGTCGGATTCGGTCCGGGATCCGGCGCCGACATCACGGCACGCGTGGTCGGCGCGCGCATGAGCGAGCTGCTCGGCCAGCAGATCGTCGTCGAGAACAAGACCGGCGCCGGATCGAGCATTGCGGCCGAGTACGTCGCCCATTCGGCGAAGGACGGCTACACCCTCTTTCTCTCCACCATCTCGCAACCGATCAACGCCGCGGTGCTGTCGCATCTCAACTTCGACTACGCCAAGGATTTCGCGCCGGTCGTGCTCGTCTCGACCATCCCCAACCTGCTGGTGGTCAACCCCTCGCTCGGGGTGAAGAACGTGCAGGAGCTGATCGCATTGGGCAAATCCAAGCCCCAGGGGCTCACGTTCGGCTCATCCGGCGTCAACACCGGCACGCATCTGTCGGCCGAGCTGTTCAAGGTGCTGACCGGCGTGAAGATGGTGCACGTGCCCTATGCGGGCAGCGCGCAGGCGATCACCGACCTGCTCGCCGGCCGCGTCGACCTCGTGTTCACGCCGGCCTCGACCGTGGTCCAGATGGTGCACGAGGGCAAGCTCGTGGCGCTCGCCGCCACCGAGTCGAAGCGTATCGCGATCGCGCCCGACGTTCCGACCATGGCGGAAGCGGGCCTGCCCGGCTTCAACACCGGCCTGTGGTTCGGCCTCGTCGCGCCCGCCGGCACGCCGCGCGCCGTGATCGACAAGATCGCCGCCGCCGCCAACGAGGCGATCAAGACCGACGCCGTCGTCAAGGCGCTGAGCCCGCAGGGCATCACGCTCATCGGCGGCACGCCGGACGAGTTCGGCCGCTACATCACCAGCGAGATGGCGCGCTGGGACGAGGTCGCGCGCGAGGCGGGACTGAAAAAGTAAAGCGAGTAACGAATAGGCAATAGCGAATAGAAGTCGATCTCATCTATCCGCTATGCGCCACTCGCTATTCGCTCTTTCCCTCACTCGTTCGCGAACTCTTCCAGATTGGTGAGAAACTCGCTCATGCAGGTGTCGCTGCCGCGCGCGCCCGGATAGACCTCCAGGATCGTGAGCTTCACCCAGGCGATCTTCGCTTTGGGAATGATGATGTCCTGGCTTTCACGCACGTCCTTGAGGGTGACGATCCGCTTGGACCCGCGGTCCGTCTCGATCAGCGCCTTCTTGACGCGCCCGTTGTTGCGATAGGTCTCGTCCGATTTGCTATAGCCGCCCATGACCATGATCGTGCGCATGACTTGCGGCGGATCCTGGTGCAGCGTGACGGTCTGCCCGATGCCCGGCCCCGCGACGCCCTCGCACCAGGCGCCGTCGCCCGTGGCAAGCAGATGATCGGGTCCATACGTATTGCCCGCCTGCGACGCCAGGACCGAGCTCACGCAGATGCGTGTCTTGGCGAACTGGCCTTCGAAGGCATGACAGGTCTCGGCGGCAGCCGGCGTCGCGGCGAGTGCCGCCGCGGCGGCGACGAATACGAGCAATGGGCGCATGGCAAGCGGCTCGATCCGGTGGCGATCGTTGCGACCATACACCGCCCGTGCGGCGCGCGGGAGTAGCGCCTGCAGGATCAGCAAAATCAGGGCGCGGCATGCAGAATTGCGCGCCGCCGCTCTTCTTTTGCGCTTGCGCGTCATGCTCTTGCCGTGATCTTGCCGCGCATAGCCGGTTGATCAATTGATCAGGTTGGGTGCTCAACCTCCGGGCATCCCGCGGTGCCGCGATGTTGAAGTCTCCATGTTGAAGTGTCCATGTTGAAGTCCATGCTCCTGCGCCTCGTCGCGATGGCGTTTCTGGCCCTCCCCTGCCTCCTCGGCGGGCGCGCGCACGCGCAGCTTCCGATCACGCCGCCGCAGGTCGCGACCGACGTCAGCATCTCGTGGGAGGTGCGCAACCGCTTCCGGCTGTTTCGTGACGAGAAGGACTTCAACCGCCATCTCGCCGCCGAGAGCGGCACCACCATTCTCGCCGCCGAGCAGACGCTCGCGCAGGAGACCGACGGTCGCGGCTGGGCGCGCGACATGGTGACGAGGCTGTGCGTCGACGGCTCGGGCCACGTGCTCGACAGCTGCATGCGCGATGGCGTGCGCGAATCCTACCTCGATCCGGTCGACCATCGCGTCACCGTGCGGCTCACCGGCGCGGTGCCGGCTGACGCGAGCTGCGCCTGGTCGTTCGACAACGGGCAGGGGCCGCCGCAGACGCTCGACGTCGGCTGCGGCGAGCCCGTGAACCTGCGCGCGCTCTACGGCCGCACCACCAAAGTCACCGTCGACGTCACGTCGGGCGGCGTCACGCGGCAGACCTCCGATGCGATCGATGTGCGCGACCTGCTGATCGCGGGCCTGGGCGACTCGATTGCGTCGGGCGAAGGCGATCCCGACCGGCCGGTCGCGCTGTCCGACGACGGCTTCTGCTTTCGCAACTTCCTCGCCACCGGCCGCAAGGACTACTTCCGGCCGGGCCGCGTCGGCTTCAACGGCGACAAGGCCTGCGACGCGACCCAAGGCGGCGGCTCCAACATGGCGGAATGGGCGCGCCTCTCCGCGCGCTGGATGTCGTCCGCCTGCCATCGCTCGCTCTACAGCTACCAGCTGCGCGCGGCGCTCGGGCTCGCGGTCGAGAACCCGCACATCGCGGTGACCTTCCTGCCGCTCGCCTGCACGGGCGCGACCATCGAAACCGGCCTGTTCGGCACCCAGCGCGCGCGCGAGCTCAACTGCGGCGAGGACAATGGCGGCTCCTGCCCGACGACGATCCCGGGCCAGATCACCCAGCTGCGCGTGCTGCTCGAGCACGCCCGGCGCACGCAGCCGGGCCGCAAGCTCGATCTCGTCTTTCTGACCGTCGGCGCGAATGATGTCTATTTCGCCGGCCTCGTCGCCGACGTGATCATCGACTCCACAGCCGAGCGCCTGCTCGCCCGCCGCGGCGGCATCATCTCGACCCTCGAGGATGCGCAGTCGCAGCTCACCGAGGTGCTCCCCGGAAATTTCGCGCGGCTGCGCGCGGCGCTCAAATCCCTGCTCGGCGGCAGCCTCGACAAGGTGGTGTTCACCTCGTACGGCAATCCGGCGCTCGCCGCCGACGGAGGCTTCTGCCCCGGTGGGCGCGACGGCTTCGACGTGCATCCCTCCTTCAACGTCAACGGCGAGCGGCTGCGCAGGGCGACGCTGTTCGTGCAGAACCAGTTCCTGCCCGGCATCAAGGCGCTGGCGACCTGCGCGGCCGGCGTTCGTTGCGGCGCCGGTGAAAGCATGGCCTTCGCCGATGCCCACCAGGCCGCGTTCGCGCAGCACGGCTTCTGCGCCCATTCCGACGCCGATCCCGATTTCGACCGCGAATGCTTCAAGCGCGACGGCACGAGCTTCACCAACAACCTGGTCGAGGGCGCGACCGATCCGATGACCTGTGATCTCGGCGCCAGCGAATTCCGCGCCTATGCGTCGCGCGCGCGCTGGATCCGCACCGCCAACGACAGCTACTTCACGGCGATGACCTTCCCGGAAGGCCTACCCTCGACCATGCAACCCGCCGATCTGCACGACGCGACGTGGGGGATTCTGTCCGCGGTTTACGGGGGCGCCGTGCATCCGACCGCCGAAGGCTATGCCGCTATGGCGGACGCGGCGCTCGGCGTCGCCCGCGTGGTCCTCAAGCTCGGCCCCGCGGTCGAGCCGGTGAAGGAGACGCCGCTGCCGCCGCCGGTTCAGCCGCAGGCGCCGGGGCTCGCGCAGCCGGCGCCACAAGCCCCTCCGGCCGTGGCGCCGCCGGCAGCGCTGGGCCCGGACGACGGATACACGCCGGCGCCACCGCCGCAGCGGTAGACTACCGACCGCAATGCACGCTCACTCGGGCGAAAACCGCCTTATGGAATATGGCGGCTCGGCACGGGTGGCGTGGGATAACACCCCGCCATCACGTTCCAGTAAGCCCATGATCCCTTATCCGTGATGCCCGCAGGCGCATGTTCGAGAGCCTCGCGGAACTTGTCGAGCTCCACGTAGCGGCGAACCACTCCGATCTCCTCGATGGTCGCATAGGTCATCACGTAGGCGAGAAAGCGCACAGGCTCAGCCAGAGCCATTCAGGCGGCCCGGACCAGATGACACTTGGGGCTATTCGCAGCAGATCGGGATTGGGAGGAAGCGGCTTCCAGCGGTGCCTCTGGGCCACCGTCAATTTGGGTTCGCGGCCACGATCTCTCAGGAAGGCACGGTCGCGAGCCTTCGCTTCAAAGTTGGCCGCGCAATCCTCCGGCCGAGCGCCCCTCAGCTCACCCCGAGCTTCTTCTGCAAGCTCGTCGACGACGTCGTGTACTGAAAGACGAGCCGCTTGTCCGGATAGACGTAGTGATACGCCTTCTGTGCCATCAGGGCGCCTTCGTGGAAGCCGCACAGGATCAGCTTGAGCTTGCCCGGATAGGTGTTGATGTCGCCGATCGCGAACAGGCCCGGGATGTTGGTCTCGAACGATGCGGTCTCGACCGGGATCAGATCCTCCTCGAGCTTCACGCCCCATTCGCCGATCGGGCCGAGCTTCATGGTCAGCCCGAAGAACGGCAGCATGGCGTCGCATTCGATCGTGTAGGGCTCGCCCTTGTCGGGCTTGGCGTGCGCGTGGGTGAGCTGGCCGGCCTCGCCGGCGAGCGACGTCACCTGGCCGAGCTTGAAGTCGATCTTGCCATCCGCCACCAGCGCCTTCATCTTGTTGACGCTGTCGGGCGCGGCGCGGAACTGGTCGCGCCGGTGCATCAGCGTGACGCTCTTCGCGACCGGCTGCAGGTTGAGCGTCCAATCGAGCGCGCTGTCGCCGCCGCCGACGATGAGCAGGCGCTTGTCGCGGAAATTCTCCATCTTGCGCACCGCGTAGAACACCGAAGTGCCCTCGTACGCCTCGATGCCCGGCACCGGCGGGCGCTTGGGCTGGAACGAGCCCCCGCCCGCCGCGATGACGACGATCTTGGTCTCGAAGATCTTGCCGGCGTCGGTCTTCACGCGAAACAGCGGCTCGCCGACCTTCTCCACCGTCTCGACCATCTCGCCGAAATGGAAGGTCGGGCCGAACGGCTCGATCTGCTTCATCAGCGCCTCGGTCAGGCCATGTCCGGTGACGTACGGAATGCCGGGAATGTCGTAGATCGGCTTCTCGGGATAGAGCTCGGCGCACTGGCCGCCCGGCTTGTCGAGGATGTCGATCAGGTGGCACTTCATGTCGAGCAGGCCGAGCTCGAACACCGCGAACAGGCCGCACGGGCCCGCCCCGATGATGAGGACGTCGGTCTTGATCGGTTCGTTCACAGCTCGCATGTCTCTTCTCTCGAAACCCCTAACTTCGCCAACTCTTGCCACTCGCCGGCGACGGCCGCCCGGCGGCTCACAACAGTTCCGCGTTCAATTGATTGTCCGGCGCTTGTCTAGCCAAGGCTTCGGCGCAGGGAAAGAGGTCACGCCCTTTTCTCCGCCCGCTTCGTGAACGCGCGCAACCCTCGGAATTCCGGAAGGAAATTGCCTCGGGCCGAGACAGCCCGGCCGTTCGGCTCAGGCCTGCCGCTCCGGCACGCTCACCACCAGGCCATCGAGCGCATCCGTCACCTTGATCTGGCAGGACAGGCGCGAGCTCGGCCGCACGTCGAAGCCGAAATCGAGCATGTCCTCTTCCATCGGCGAGGGGCCGCCGACGACCTCGCGCCATTTCTCGTCCACGTAGACGTGGCAGGTCGCGCACGCGCAGGCGCCACCGCATTCGGCCTCGATGCCGGGAACGCCGTTGCGGATCGCGGTCTCCATCACGGTCGCCCCAACCTCGGCGTCGACCACGTGGGAAGCGCCGGAAGGGTCGATGAAGGTGATTTTCGGCATTCGGTGCGCTTGCGGGGATGGCTTGCCGGCCCGACCGGCCGGTTGCGCATCCTATATAGGCTCGCGGCGCACCGCGCCAGTGCACCATCCCGCTGAAATCGACAGGGCCTCAGGCCGCGCCCAGGATATCGGCGATGGCCGCATGCGCCTCGCGCGCCGCCGCCGTGAGCGCCGCGACCGCGCCGGCAAGCTCGCCGGCGGATGCCGCCTCGACCGCCTCGGCAGCCCGCGCCATCGGCCAGGCGCCGACGCCACGCGCCGATCCCTTCAGCGTGTGCGCAAGCGCGCCCACGCCGGCCGCATCGAGCGACGGCATGCGGGCGATCAGCAAGTCGATCTGGCGGTCGAACAGTGCCAGCACCTCGCGCTCGAGCCCATGATCGCCCAGCGTCATACGATAAAGATGTTTGATGTCGATCGCCGGCTCTTGCTTCGATTCTTGCGCCGGCACGCGCGGCTCGACCGCCGCGGCCATGTGGTCTTGCTGCATGCTCGCCATCCCGGAGGCTCTTTCGGCCTCCTCGTTGACGCCCACTCTAGGCTGCTTGGCGCCAAGGCCGCGTAAACGAAGGGCCCGCCGCCGCGGCAGATCGCTCCCAAAGCACCGCGATGGTTAAGCGACTTTAAAGCGCGCTCAGCCGCGCTCTGCGGCTCCTGCGCCCTCCGCGGCATTGCGGGCCGGCGCCGTGCGGCCGAGCACCTGGTAGCCCGCTGCGGTCAACCGGCAAACCAACCATTCCGGCTTGATCGGGTTCCGCGTCCACGGCTCAGCCCAGCCATGGACGATGCAAGCCTGTACCGTCTTTTTTGGAACTTCGCGGCCGTCGCGATCGAACAGGGGGAGTTTTCCACCGGGTTGGTCGAGACCGCGCTCGAGATAGCGGCGTTGTGCACCGCTCGGCCGCACAGCTGCCGCATTGGTATCTTCATCATGGCGAGACGGGGACGCGGGGGAATGGCTCAAGTCCATGTTGGAACTTGCGGATTCCCGCTCGTGCCCATGCGCGCTCATGCCGTCACCTGTTAACGATGATTAAAAAGACGTTACCAAGACGGTTTATTCGGGCCTGCTCAACGAGTAGGATACCAGAGTGGCAGGGGGGAATACGAGCGGCCAAATTCAAGGCCCGCTGCCGCGCTCGATATCAAACGCCCGCGACGCGACCCCGCCAAATTGATCATAGCGGGTCGCGGTCCTGGTTTTGCGTACGACGAGGCGACGATCGACATGGCGAATAGTCCCAAGAAGTCCAAGGATCCGACCGAGGTGGCGCTGTCGGCCATCCAGGACGCGCTCGAGATGCGCGCGCCGGAGCCGCGGGCCAGTCTTTCAGCCCAACGCGATACCCCGCGCGGGGTCGCCGACGAGGACCTGTTCGACGAGGCCGGCGGTGACAAGACGGACGATCGGTCCGTGCGCGCCGCCTCGAACCTCGCGTCCAACCTCGCCGCCAATGACGATCGCGCCAACATCGGCCAGATCCTGCAGTCGCTGCAGCGCCGGCCGTCGCGCACGCCTTACGTCGTCGCCGCGATCTTCTCCGCCGCCTGGATCATCTGTGCGCTCGGCCTCGCCTATGGCTACGAGAGCGCCTTCTCGTCGCTCGTCGCCCAGGGCGGCACCGCGGTGCCGGTGCTGGCCGGCCTGATCGTCGGCTTCTTCGCCCCGGTCGTGTTCTTCTTCGTGCTCGCCCACATGCTGGCGCGCTCGCAGGAGCTGCGCGCCATCTCCCAGTCGCTGGCCCAGGTCACGGTCCGGCTCGCCGAGCCGGAGACGCTCGCGCGCGACTCGATCGTCAATGTCGGCCAGGCGGTCCGCCGCGAGGTCGCCGCCATGGGCGACGGCGTCGAGCGGGCGCTCGCCCGCGCCGCCGAGCTCGAGTCGCTCGTCAACAACGAGGTGACGGCGCTGGAGCGCGCCTACAATGACAACGAGCTGCGCATCCGCACCCTGCTCGACGGCCTCGCGTCGCAGCGGGAGACGCTGGTGGGCCAGGCCGAGCAGGTGCGCACCGCCATCACCAACGTGCACCTCGATCTCTCGCACGACATCACCTCGGTCTCCGAGGCGGTCGCCGACCGCGTCAACGAGGCGGCGCAGCGCATCGCCCGCGCGCTGGCCGAGAAAGGCGAGCACATCACGGTTGCGCTCGGCCACGCCGGCGACTCGATGATCGACGCGCTCGGCGAGCGCGGCGGCGACCTGCTCGACCGGCTCGAGCGCACCAGCCGCGAGACCACGCACGCGATCGAGGCGGCGAGCGATCGCCTCACCTCGAGCCTCAACTTCAAGACCGACCACCTCAACGAGGAGTTCGTCGAGATCGCGACCAACATGCAGCAGATGATGTCGTCGCGCCTCGACCGCGTCGCCGACGGGTTCGCCGAGAAGGCGGCCTCGATCGTCGACCAGATGGAGTCCCGCTCGCACACGCTGACGCAGACGATCGTCGAGACCTCGAGCCAACTCGCCGAGACGATCGCGACGCGCGCCGACGAGGTCAACAACACGCTGAAATCGACCGGCGACTCGATCGTGCTCGATCTCAGCCTGCGCGGCGGCGACGTCGTGACCAAGCTGCAGGAGACCGGCACCAAGATCACCGACACCCTGGTGGCGCGCAGCGAGAAGGTCACGCAGACCTTCAGCGAAAGCGCCGAGGCGCTCGCCGGCGAGATCGGCACGCGCGGCGACGCGGTGCGCGACATGCTGGCGCAGCGGCTCGCCGCGTTCGAGGAGATGTTCACGCACGGCGGCGCCGAGCTCGCCGAGCGCATCGGCCGCGACTCGACCACGCTGGGCACGCTCATCACCCGCCACGTCGCCGAGTTCGACCGCACCGTGCGCACCTATGGCGGCGAGCTGGTCGAGCGCCTCGGTCAGCGCACCCAGGACCTCGGCGAGGCGATGAAGAGCTATCTCGACGGCTTCGATGGGCGCGTCACCACCAAGGCGGTGGAGGTCACGACCTCGCTCGACCAGCGCCTCTCCCGCTTCCAGGAGGCGCTCGACAGCCGTACCCAGAGCCTCAACGACGCGCTCTCGACCCGGGTGATGGACATCGCCAAGACGGTCGCGGACGGCGGCAAGGAGGTGGTGGCGGCGCTCGACAAACGCATCAGCGACGTCACCTCCGCGATCACGTTGCGCGGCGCCGAGCTCGCCGAGAATCTCGGCACCCGCATCCAGGACATGGACCGCACCTTCGGCGAGCGCACCACCCACCTCGCCGACAATATCGACACCCGCATCAACCGCTTCGAGGAGCTGCTGGTGGGCCGCGCCGAGGCGGTGACGCGCGAGATCGAGACCCGCGGCAAGGCGACCGCCGACCTGCTCAATTCGCGCATGGAGCAGCTCTCGACCTCGATCAAGACCAACACCGGCGAAGCCGCCCATGCGCTGGAGACGCTCACCAATTTCGCCACCCAGGCGATCCGGGCGAGCGCCGGCGAGGCCGAGCGCACCGTCACGGGTGCGGCGTCGAGCTCGAGCGAGAACATGCGCGCCGCCGCGACCGCATCGAGCGAGAGCATCCGCGCGGCGACGGCCGCGTCGACGGACGGCCTGCGCGCCGTCGCGGGCGACGTCGAGCGCGCGCTCACCTCGCTGTCGACCGGCGTCAGCAGCGTGCTCAAGCAGAATGCCGACGAGGTCGAGCGCACGCTCCTCGGCGTGAGCTCCGAGGTCGCGCGCAACTTCGTCGGCCGCGCCGACGAGATCGCTTCCGCGGTCAGCAAGCGCTCGGCCGAGCTCACCAAGATTCTCGACGAGAAGTCGAGCGGGCTGCTCGCCGCCATCTCGAGCAAGACCGACGAGTTCTCCACCCAGGTGAGCCGCGTCACCGAAAGCGCGGTGCAGTCGATCCAGTCCACCGGCTTCGCCTTCACGGGCACGATGATGGACAACTCGCAGGAGCTGGCCCGCATCATCAACGATGCCGGCGCCAATGCCACCGCGGCGGTGAACCGCACCATGACGGACCTCGCCCTTACGGCGAAGACCACCGTCGACCAGTCGACCAGCGCAATTGCGCGCACGGTCGAGCAGTCGACCAGCGCCATTGCGCACACCATCGAGCAGTCGACCGGTGCGATCGCGCAATCGGCCGAAGAGTCGGCCAACACCATCACGCGCGCCGTCAAGGAGCTGCACGAGCGGACCCAGAGCGCGGTCGAGCAGTCGCGCCAGACCGCCACCGTGACGGTCGCCGAGATGCTGGAGACGCACGGCATGCTGCGCTCCGACACCACCACGATGTTCGAGCGGCTGCGCGACGGCAACCAGCTGCTGCAGGAGGTGCTGAGCGGCGCCCAGGACAACCTCGGCACCATCGAGCACATGCTGGCGAACCGCGTCACCGAGTTCGTCGGCACCATGAACCAGCTGCTCGACCGCACCGGCGACACCACCGGACGGATGGAGCAGCACATCGGCGCGTTCTACGGCGTCACCACCAAGACGCTGCGCGATCTCACCGAGCTGGCGACGCAGTTCGACGCGCATGGCCGCGCGCTCGCCACGGCGGTCGAGGCCGTCGAGGGCAGCAACCGGCGCGCCGACGAGACGCTCGGCGCCCGCCGCGCGGCGATCGACTCGGCCATCGCCGGCCTCGACAGCCGCACCGAGGAGCTCGATCAGCGCCTCAAGCGCTTCTCCGGCCTGCTCGACGAATCGCTCGCCGCCGCCGAGGCGCGCGCGCGCGACATCGCGCGCGTGGTCGCCGATTCGACAGCCGAAGGCACCCGCGCCATCGCCGAGCAGCACGAGGCGGTGCGCATGACCTCCGAGCAGGAGCGCCTGCGGACGGCCGACGCGCTGCGCGCCCTCTACGAGCAGGCGACCAACGAGTCGCAAATGCTGTTCCGCGACAGCGCCGGCGAAGCGCAGAACATGCTGCAGGAGGCGAAGGACCGTTTCGCCGAGATGGTCTCCAGCATCAAGCAGATGGCGGCCGAGATGCAGCGCGAGCTCGACACGACGCGCGGCGAGCTGCGCCGCGGCATTCTCGAGCTGCCGCAGGAGACCGCCGAAAGCGCCTCGCAGATGCGCCGCGTGATCGTCGACCAGATCGAGGCGCTCGCCGAGCTCAACCGCATCGTCGCCCGCCATGGCCGCGGCATGGACGCGCAGCAGTCGGAGCCGGTGCGCCGTGCCCACCCCGAGGAATCGGTGGTGGTGAGCATGGGCGGACGCGGCTCGCGGCCGATGGCGCGCAGCGCCGAAGTCACCGGCGCGCCCGGACCGATGCAGGCGCCGCCGATGCAGCCGATGCAGCCGCCGATGGGCCCTCCGCCGGCGGCGTTCGCGCCGCGCCGCGCCGAGTCGCCTTCGCTCAGCCCGTCGCAGGGGCCGAGCCCGGGTGGCCCGGGCCCGCGCGGCAATGGCAGCAACAGCGGCAACAATGGCGGCTGGCTCACCGACCTCCTGAGCCGCGCCTCGCGTGATCCCGACATGGCGGACGACCGCCCGCGTCCGGACGATCGCCCGCGCGGCGACGACCGCATGCGCGGGGGCGAGCGGATGCGCGGCGACGACCGGCCGCCGATGCCCCCGCTGCCGCCGATGATGCGGTCGGACGATCGGGGCCGCGGCGACGACCGCGGCCGTCCGGACGACCGCGCGACGCGCAGCACGATCGAGTCGCTCGATTCGCTCTCGGTCGACATCGCCCGCATGATCGACCACAACGCCGCGACCGAGCTGTGGGATCGCTACAATCGCGGCGAGCGCAACGTCTTCACCAAGCGGCTCTACACGATGCAGGGGCAGAAGGCGTTCGACGAGATCAGCAAGCGCTACCGCAATGACCGCGAGTTCAAGCAGACGGTCGACCGTTACATCGGCGAGTTCGAGCGCCTGCTCGAGGAGGTCTCGCGCGACGACCGCGGCCAGGTGGCGGCGCGCACCTATCTGACCTCGGAGACCGGCAAGGTCTACACCATGCTGGCGCACGCGGCGGGCCGGTTCGACTGAGCCGCCGCTCCCCGCTCCATTCTCGACGATCAAGGGCGCGCCCGCACGGCGCGCCCTTTTTACTGCGGGGAATAACCGATTGCGCGCGGGGTTGAGGACGAGGACACTTGCCCGTCCGCCAGCCGATCCCAAGCGGCCCGCCAACAAGAATTCCCGACCGACCAGAATGGAGGAACGTCCATGCCTAGGACCATGCCTAGAACCATGCCTAGAACCATGCCTCGAACCATGCCCCGAACGATGTTTCGAGCCGTCACCGCCGGCTTTCCCGCCGCGCTGATCGCCGCTGCGCTCGCCAGCGGGGGGCAGGCGCAGACACAACCGGCCCAACCGGCCCCGGCCGCGGCGCCGGCGCCGGCGCGCCCGCTCTATGCGACCACCAAGGTCACCGACCGCGTCTACATTTTCCGCTACGACAATCACCAGTCGATGTTCATCGTCACGCCGGCGGGCGTCATCGTCACCGACCCGATCAGCGAGCGGCGCCCGGCCGCCAAGGCCTATATCGAGGAAATCCGCAAGATCACCCAGGCGCCGATCAAGTACGTCATCTACAGCCACAGCCACTTCGATCACATCGCCGGGGGCAAGCCATTCAAGGACCTGGGCGCGACCTTCATCGCCCAGCGCAACGCCAAGAAGCGCATCCTCGCGCTCAAGCCCGCCGACGTCGTCGTGCCCGACCAGGTGGTCGATACGAAGAAGGTCATCTCGCTCGGCGGCACCACCCTCGAGCTCGACTATGTCGGGCCGAACCATTCCGACAACATGCTGGTGATGCGGCTGCCGAAGGAGAAGATCATCTTCACGGTCGACTGGATCCCGATCAAGGGCATCCAGTTCCGCGGCATGGCGGATACCTATTTGCCGGACATCGAGGACGGCCTGAAGAAGGTGATCGCGATGGACTGGGAGACCCTCATCCCGGGCCATCCCGGACCGGGCGGCGCGCAGACCGGCAGCAAGGACGATGCAAGGAGCCAGCTCGCCTATCTGCAGGATCTCTCCGCCGCGGTGAAAAAGGCGGTCGACGACAACAAGAGCTACGCCGAGGCCGAGAAGGAGATCACGCTCCCCAAATACGAGAGCTGGCCGAATTACAAGCCGTTCCTGCCGATGAACATCGAGCGATATTACGATTACTGGAATCGCGGCATCTGAGGCGGGGGCGGCGAGGCCGTGACGTCACGGAGCGCGGGCGCGCTGGTTGGCGCGCCCGCTTCGCCGTGGCTCGAGAGGCGCCGTACGGGGTCTGTCTTTTCCGAAACCGCTGCCCGCCGTTCGGGATCATTGCTCCATCACTGCCGCTTCGCTTTCGGCGCCTGATCGTCCGCCGCTGGGCTCGGGCTGCCGCCGAAGATCAGTCGGCTCGGGTTGCGGTCGATATTGCGCACCATTTTATCGACCTCGCCCAGCGTGCGCCGCCCGTCGATCGCGAGCGCCTCCCATTGGCGCAGGCCGCTGTTGGTGAAGTGCGCAAGCCCGGTCGAGATTTCGCCGATGTGCGCGTCGAGGTGCTCGGCCGCGGTCTTGATGGCGCGTGCCGCCTGGGCGATGTCGCCGGGCTGCGTCTCGGTCCCGAGCAGGCCTTCGGCACCCGCCAGGATCTGGTCGATGCGCTTCGAGTTGGTGGCGAGCGTCTGCGAGAACACCTCGATGTTCTTGAGCGAGGTCTTGAGCACCGTCTCGTTGTCGGCGACGAGCGAATCGATCCGGCGCATCGCCTCGCGGGCGGCCTGCGTCACGTCCTGCGCGCCGGCGGCGTCGACGTGCAGCGTCGGCGGGCTGCCGGTAAGCGCCGCCGCATCGGTCGACCCGCCGCGTAGCGCGATCGACGCGGTGCCGGTCACGCCCTGGTATTCGAGGCTCACCGCCGTATCGGCGCGCACGGCGACCGATTTTTCCACCGATACCATCGCGACCACCGCGCGCGGCGCCGCTGGGTCGAGGGTGAGCCTGGTGACCTCGCCGACGCGAATGCCGTTGAACAGCACCGAAGCGCCGGTGTTGAGGCCGGAGACCGAGCCGTCGAACACGATGCGATAGGTCATGCGCGCCCCGGCGCCGCCGACCGTGCTGAACCAGAAAACGAAGGCAAAGCCGCCGACGATCACGGCCAGCGTGAACAGGCCGATCAACACATAATTGGCGCGCGTCTCCATCAGAACTCTCCCGTGCCTCGGTAGTGCGCTTGGTCGTGCTATGCGGCCCGCGCGCCATCGACGCGCGAGCGTTTTCCGTGAAAATACGATTTCACCCACGGATGCTCGAAGGCGAGCATGGCCGCGATCGGTCCCGCCGTGATCACCCGCCCCTCCGCCAGCACGGCGATGCGGTCGCAGACCGTGTGCAGGCTGTCGAGATCGTGGGTCACCATGAACACCGTGAGCCCCAGCGTCTGCTGCAGCGTGCGGATCAGGTCGTCGAACTCGCCGGCGCCGATCGGGTCGAGCCCGGAGGTCGGCTCGTCGAGGAAGACGATGTCGGGGTCGAGGGCGAGCGCGCGGGCGAGCGCGACGCGCTTGGTCATGCCGCCGGAGAGCTCGGCCGGGTACTTGTCGGCGACGTCGGCGTTGAGCCCGACCATCTCGAGCTTGGCGACCGCGATCTCGTCGAGCAGACGTTTCGAGAGTCGCAGGTATTCGCGGATCGGAAACTGCACGTTCTGGCGGACCGTGAGCGAGGAAAAGAGCGCGCCCTGCTGAAACAGGATGCCCCAGCGCCGCTCGATCCGGCGCCGCGCCCATCGGGTGGCGGCGCCGAGATCGACCCCGTCGACCTCGATGCGCCCCGACCGCTTCGGCACCAGGCCGATGATGGTGCGCATCAGCACCGACTTGCCGGCGCCGGAGGCGCCGACGAAGCCGAGGATCTCGCCGCGCCGCACGTCGAGGCAGAGGCGGTCGAGCACCGGCGCGCCGCCGAAGCCGACCACCAGGTCGCGCACCCGGATCACCGCATCGGCCTCGTCGAGCGTATCCACTGCGGTGTCCATGGCCGTGACCGCGGCTGCCTACATGCCGACCGCGGCGAAGAACATCGCCAGCACGCCGTCGATGAGGATCACGAGGAAGATCGATTTGACGACCGAGTCGGTGGTCTTGCGGCCGAGCGACTCGGTGCTGCCCTTGACCGCGAGCCCTTCCACGCTGGCGATGACGCCGATGATCAGGCCCATGAACGGCGCCTTGATCAGGCCGATGGCGAAATCGCCGAGCCAGACCGCCTCGCGCAGGCGCGTCATGAAGACGTCGGGGCTCATGCCGCCATAGGCCCAGCACATCAGCCCACCGCCGTAGAGGGCCGCCATCGAGCCGAGGAAGGCGAGGCAGGGCATCGCGATCACCAGCGCGAGCACGCGCGGCAGCACCAGCACGTCGATCGGATCGAAGCCCATGGTGCGCAGCGCGTCGATCTCCTCGCGCATCTTCATCGAGCCGAGCTCGGCCGTGTAGGAGGAGCCCGAGCGGCCCGCCACCATCACGGCGACCATCAGCACGCCGACCTCGCGCAGCACCAGGATGCCGACCATGTCGACGACGTAGATGTCGGCGCCGAACTGGCGGAAGTGAAACAGGCCCTGCTGGGCGAGGATCGCGCCGATCAGGAAGGTGATCAGCAGGATGATCGGCACCGCGCGCCAGCCGACGCGCTCGATCTGGTTGACCATCGAGGTGAAGCGGAAGCCGCGCGGATGCGCGAAAGCGCGCCCGAGCGCCGCCGCGAGCGCGCCGAGCATCGCCATGACGCCGACGATGTCGCCCCCGATCCGCACCACGGTGCGGCCGACGACCTCGAGCGAGGCCGCGAGCATCACGCGACGCGAGGATTTAGGCGGCGTCAGGTTGACCTCGCGCGCCCGCAGCACCAGCGCGCGATAGTGCTCGGCGAGGCCGGTGATGCGGGCCTCCGCGCCCGCGGCCGCGAGGCTGCGCAGCAGCCGCTCCAGGAGCCACGCGCCGAATGTGTCGAGCCGCTCGACGCGCGCCATGTCGATGTCGACGCCGGCGACGCGCGGATGGCGCGCGATCACGCGCTCGATCAGGCGCTCAAGCTCGCCCGCGCGCTCCGCCGTCCACAGCCCGGCGGCGGTGAGCGCCAGGCGGCCGCCAGATCCAGCACTTTGATCCGCGCTTGCACCGGCGCTTTCGAGCAAAGGCTCGCCGTTCACCCGTCAGCTCCCAGGCTCATCGATTGGGGCATACTTTTGCAACGCGCTGGCGCGCGGAGCACGCACCCTTGCCGCCGCAAGAGCCCATTCACCATAATCGCACCATAGGCCCGCACGGGTTTCGCAATCCTTAAGCGCGCGTTAACCATCCATGAAGGCTGCCCCCGCACCCTCCTTACGCGCCGCAAGCGAACGCTGGCCGATCGCCGGCGCATTCACGATCAGCCGCGGCTCGAAAACGCAAGCCGAGGTGGTGGTCGCGCAAGTGAGCGATGGCGTACATGTCGGGCGCGGCGAATGTGTGCCCTATGGGAGGTATGGCGAAACCGTCGAGGGCGTGACGGCCACGATTTCCGCCTTGGCGCCGCAAATCGCGGCGGGCCTCGATCGCGCCGAGCTGCAGCGCGTCCTGCCGGCCGGCGCCGCCCGCAATGCACTCGACTGCGCCTTGTGGGATCTCGCCGCAAAGCGCGCCGGCCGCCGTGTGCACGAGCTCGCCGGCCTGCCGGCGCCGCGGGCGCTCGTCACCGCCTATACGATCTCGCTCGATGCGCCCGATGCGATGGCGGCGGCGGCCGCCAAGGCGTCCGCCCGCCCGCTCCTCAAGGTGAAGCTCGGCCGCGACGGCGACCCCGTCCGCATCGCCGCCGTGCGCGCGGCCGCGCCGAAGGCCGAGCTGATCGTCGATGCCAATGAGGGCTGGACCGTGGCCAATCTCCGCGAGAACCTCGACGCCTGCGCGCAGGCCGGCGTCACGCTGATCGAGCAACCGCTGGCCGCCGATGACGATGCGGCGCTGGCCAATCTCTCGCCGCCCGTTCCGATCTGCGCCGACGAGAGCGTCCACGATCGCGCCTCGCTTGCCCGCCTCGTCGGCAAATACCAGGCGATCAACCTCAAGCTCGACAAGACCGGCGGCCTCACCGAGGCGCTGGCACTCGCCGAGGAGGCCGTCCGCGCGGGTCTCGCCCTGATGGTCGGCTGCATGATCTCGACGTCGCTTGCGCTCGCGCCGGCGCTCCTGGTGGCCCAGCGCGCCCGCGTCGTCGATCTCGATGGCGCGCTGCTGCTCGCACATGACCGTCCGCACGGCCTGCGCTACGACGCCGCGCAAGTTCATCCTGCGGCGCGGGAGCTATGGGGATGACGCAGCGGCATATGCACTTGGCTGCCGCATCTGCAATTTCGTGCGTAATTTTGTATCCCTGTGCGGTTGCGAGACGTTCCGGTTGTGACGATTTTTTCGCAGTTCCATTACGAAAATTGTCGCCACGCGAAATGGTCGGTGTTAAGTTCGCATAAACAAGAGGCCACTCAGCGTTAAGGGGGAAAAACGAGAATGCATATGCGAATCGTGCTCCTCGCCGCCGCCATCGCGGCACTGACCTTCGGATCGGCCAGCGCGACGATGCGAATCACCGACGACATGGGCGGGCTGATGACCGAATACGCCTCGCGCTTCGCCGAGGTGCGCAACAGCGGCGAGAAGGTCGTGATCGACGGCCCGTGCTATTCGGCGTGCACCATGCTGCTCGGCATGCTGCCGCGCGAGCAGGTCTGCGTCACCCCCAATGCGGTGCTCGGCTTCCACGCCGCGTGGAATTTCGACGAGAGTGGCCGCCGCGTGACCAGCCCGTCGGCGACCCGCACCCTCTATGACATCTATCCGACGCGCGTGCGCAGCTGGATCTCGCACCGCGGGGGATTGACGCCGCAGATGAAATATCTGCGCGGCCGCGAGCTCGCCTCGATGTATCCGATGTGCGGCAGCGGCGAGCCGCGACCAGGGACAACCGCGCGAGCGCATCGTCGCGGCGGCCGTCCGGTCCGCAGCATCGAGTATTCCGCCGCGGCGAACTCCGCGCGCTGATCGCGCCGCTTGCTGGCGTTCCTGCGAGCCCTGCGCGGCCCAGCCGCGCAGGGCTCTGCATTCGAGCGCTCACGCGTAGCGAAACAGCGCCATGAAGCCGTAGTCCATGTGCAGCTGCTGATGGCAGTGAAATAGCGTGTTGCCCGGATGGTCGGCGACGAAGTCGAGCTCGACCTCCTGGAAGCCGCCGAGCATCACCACGTCCTTGATCACGCCCGCGGTCGGCTTGCCGTTCACCCGGGTGAGCTCGAAGCTGTGCCGGTGCAGGTGCAGCGGATGCACGTCGTCGCTGGCATTGCGGAATTTGAGCCGGTAGCGCCGGCCCTCGTGGATCGTGATGATCGGCCTGCGGGTCTCCATCGAGAAGGCCTCGCCGTTGAGGGTCCACCGGTTGAAGCCGCCGTCGGCGCCGTTCTGCTTGATGATCAGCATCTCGATCGTCTCATCCGGCGTCCGCGCCGGGCTGCCCCTCTGGCCGAAGAGGGTGTAGTCCCACTTGTAGGGCGCGGGCTTGACCCAGCGCGGGTCGCCCTTCTGGTCGGCGTACTCGACCACGATGCCCATGCCGTGGCCGCGGTCGTCGTCGGCGAGATCGCCCATGATCCAGACGCCCGGATGGTTCATCTCGACGATCGCCGAGATGCGCTCGGCGGTCCCGAGCCACAGCACCGGCACGTTCGCGGGCGTCGGCACCGGATTGCCGTCGAGCGCGACGATGCGGAAGGTGTGGCCCGGCAGTGCAAGGCTTCGAATCTCGCCGGCGCTGGCGTTGAGCACATGAAAGAGAACCCGCTCGCCCGCCTTGACGCGGATCGGATCGCCCTGCCCGAGCATCTTGCCGTTGATGCTGAAGAGGTCATAGCCGACCTCGTACCCTTTCGGGCCCTTGAACTGATCCTCCGCCTTCTTGCCGATGTCCTTGAGCTCCTCGATCTCCTCGCCGGCGAGGAAATCCTGCGGCATGTCGCCCCCTTTGCTGAAGGTCGGCAGGAATTCCTTGAGAACCAGGAAGATCTCGCGGTCGTAAGCGCCGGGATTGCTCGCCGGCTCGATGTACACCGGTCCGGCCTGCCCGCTGTAAGTGCCCAGACTGAGATTGTTCATCGCGACGACGTGCGAGTGATAGAAGCGCAAGCCCGACGGTTTCGGCTCGAACGAGATGCGGCGCATGCCGTGCGCCGGGACGTAGGGCGTGCCCTCCTCGGCCGCGCCATCGACGTCGACCGGAACGAACTGGCCGTGCCAGTGAAGCTGCTCCGGCGTGTCGGTGTCGTTGTGAATGTCGACGACGATGCGCTTGCCCTCCTTGAGGCGCAGCAGCGGTCCGGGAAATTGTCCGTTGTAGAGCGTCGTCGAGACGATGTGGTCGGGCGCAAGCTCGACGAGGCCGCTGGCGATGCGGATGGTGTAATCGGCCTTCCCGCTCGCCGGCGGCGAAGCGGCCATTTGCGCGCGCGCGAGTATCGGCAGAGCGCTGGCCATCGCGGCGGCGCCACCCAGGTGCATGCCCATGCGCAGAAGTGTGCGTCGGTCGACCATCCAATTTCTCCTTCGCAATGATATCGCCCCGAGTGAAGCCCCCGGGTGAACAGCGAAACCCTGGTGAACCCGCGGCGCGGCGCAATTTTTTCACCCGTTACCGTCCGCACCGCGCCTCCAGGCGAACGCGGCGGCGGCGAGCAGGGTTCCAAGCCCTGCGGCCATCGCCATCGCACCGTAGGCGAGGCTGCCGACATGCGCGACGAGCACCCCCGACAGGCTCATGGCGCCGGCCGAAACGATGCCCTGCACGGCGGTGAAGTCGCCCTGCGCGGTCGCGCCGCGCCCCGCCGGCACCGCCTGCGCCATGAAATGCATGGCGCCGAGATGGGTCGCCGCGAAGGTCGCCGCGTGCAGGCATTGCAGCACCGGCAGCGCCGCGGTCGGCGGATCGAGCGCCATGGCGCCCCAGCGGATGATGCCGCCGATGCCGCCGAGCATGATCATGCGGGTCGCCCCGACCGCGCCGACCACGCGTCCCGAGAGCGCGAACAGCAGCACCTCGGCGACGACGCCAAGTGCCCATAGCGCGCCGATCGCCGGCCCCGATATGCCACGCGCGCTCCATTGCAGCGTCGAGAAGCCGTAATAGACCGCGTGGCTCGCCTGGATCAGGCTCGCGCCGAGCACCACCGCCACGAACGCGCGCGAGCGCCACAGCGCGTCCTGCGTCGACGCTGCCTCGATGCGCTCAGGCGCGGGCGGCTCGCGCTGCGCGAGCCCGAAGGCCGCCGCTGCCGTCAGCCCGAGCGAGGCGACCACCGCCCAGATCACGTCGGCCGCGCCGAGCCGCGCCAGCAACAGGCCGCCGCCGAGATTGGCCGCGATGAAGGTCACCGAGCCCCACAGTCGCACACCGCCGTAGCGCGGCATGCGGCCGCGCAGCGCGCGCAGTGCCAGCGCATCGCCGAACGGAAGCACCGGCGCCGATACCGTCGCGGCAACCGCGAAGCCGATCAGGATGGCGGCAAATCCCGACAGCACGCCGACCAGCGCGAACGCGGCGACGCTCGCCGCCGCGGCGGCGACCAGCGCGCGCGGGAGCATCCCGAGACGGTCGGCGAGGCGCGACCACAGCGGCACCGCAAGCACGCGCACCACCATGGGCGCGGCGAGCACGATCCCGATCTCGCGCGCGTCGAGCCCCTTGACGCCGAGCCAGGCCGGCAAGAACGGCAAGGACAGGCCGCCATAGAGGAAATAGGCGCCGTAGAAGAAGGAGAGGCGAAGCGCCATTCGGTCGGCCATCACGCGCATCCGTGCCGTCGATCCCGCGTGCGGCATCCGGACACGTTGGCCCACAGGGAATCGGTTACCGTCGCCCGCCCGGCCGCAATTCCGTGGAAACCGGCATCCGGACGGGGGCCGGCACCATCAAATCCGTTGCACTGCGTAGTCGATCGTGCTGATTCCTCAAAGCGAATCTCGGGAATCGCCATGCCCGACGGGCCTTTTGTGATCTCGCCGTCCGCGCCGCCGCCTCCGACCGAGGCGGATTACGAGGCGATTCATGCGGCCGTGATGGAGACGGTGCGCGGGCGCTGGTTCCTGTCCGAATACGCCAAGCGCAACAGACATGCCGATACGTCGCTCATCCTCGCCGCGATCGACCGGGTCGAGGCGCTGTGGCGCGAGCGGGGCGCCGCCCCCTCGCCGGTCGCGCGCGTGCATTTCGACCTCGTCGAGATGGCCAAGGCGATCGCCCAGACGCGCAGCGAGATCGCCGCCATCAAGCCGGACGGCGAGGCCAAGGGAAGCCTCTCGGAGGCGAGCGAGGAGCTCGACTCGATCGTCCACACCACCGAGAAGGCGACCTCCGACATCCTCGCCGCCGCCGAGCAGGTGCAGGAGATCGCCTGGACGCTGCGCGAGCACGGGGCCGATGCCACGTCGTGCGACGCCCTCGATCAGCGCGCGACCGAGATCTACAGCGCGTGCTCGTTCCAGGATCTCACCGGCCAGCGCACCCGCAAGGTGGTCGAGGTGCTGCGCTTCCTCGAGGATCGCATCCGCGCGATGATCGAGATCTGGGGCAATGCCGGCCCGGCGCCGGCCGAGTCGGTCCCCGCGCCGCACCTCGGCCGCGATGAGGCCTCCCAGCTCGCGCAGCCCGAGATCGATCGGATCATACCGGCGCCTGCCGAGCGCGCCGCCGCGGCGACCGCCGCCGTGGCGTCGGCTCATGCGGAGAGCGCGACCGAGATCGAGACCGAGGCCCCGATCGAGAGCCCAATCGACACCCATGCGCCCGTCGACGGAATGGTCCACGCCGTCGCGGCGCAGGTCGTCGCGGTGGGCAGCGATGCGGCAATCGCAGAAACGGTCCTGGCGGCGCCCAGTCATGATCTGCCTGGCGCCGCGGCGCCAGACGACGCGCCCCCCGTCAACGCGGCCGCGGTCATCGGTGCGACCGCCCTCGCGCTCGAGCCGGCGCCGGTCGAGGCTGCGCCGGAAGCCGACATGGTGCACGAAGCGGCCGCCGCCCCGCGAGCGCAAGCCGATTTCCAGGTCGAGCCGCAAGCCGCGATCCAGGCCGAGCCGCAATCCGCGCTGAAAGTCGAGCCGCCAATCGAGTCGCCAATCGAGTCGCCAATCGAGCTGCAAGCCGAGCCACCCGCCGCGCCTTCGCCCGCGGTCGCGCCCGCCGCCGACGACGAGTTTTCCGATCCGGCCGCCATGCTCAAGCGCATCCTCGCCTTGATCCGCACGCCGAATGGCGCTTCGCTCGAGGTGAATGTCGTCGATCCGCCCGCCGGCGCGTCCGCTGACGCCGGCGCGCCACCCGGGCTGGTGATGACCCTTGCGGTGACGGAGCCGCCTGCCGCCGCAGAGGCAACGCCCGTGACGGCGCCGAGCAGCGCCGTCGCCGCGTTGATGGTCGCAGAGCCACCTGTTGCCGATGCTCCCGTTGCGGCCGCGCCGGTCGCAGAGACGCCGGTCGTGGCGGCCGCGATCGCCGGGGCGGCGCCCGCCGTAACCTATGCCCTCGCAACGAACGCCGTTGCGCCCAATGTCTTCAAGGAAGCGATCAACGAGATTCTCAAGCCACTGAGCGGGCCGCTCACGGTCGACCAGGCCGTCAGCGACCTGCTCGGAAATGGTCCGATGCGCGCCGGTCCGATGCCGCTGGAACCGGTCATGCCAACCGCGGCTGCCCACGCCGAAGCGCCGTTCGCCCTCGCGGTGCCCGAGCTCACGATCGCACCGGTGCCGGTCGCGCCCGCGCCGGCCGAGCCCGTACCGCTCGAACCGGCCTCACCCTTCGTGGCCGCAGCGCCCGCAGCGCCGGAGCCGCTGCCGCCGGAGCCGGTCCGCGCCGAAGCAACAGCGCCGCCGGTCGATCAGCTCATCGCCGCGCCGGCGCCGCCAGACGAGCCGCCCGCGCCGATCGCCGCCACGATCGCCAACACGGCGCCGCCCGATGCTGCCGCCGAGACGACGGCGGCCGCAGCGCCTGCTCCGGAGCCGGCAGCCAAAGCGGATACGATGCCGGTGGTGACGGCCACGTTCCGGCAGACCGCGCAGCCGATCTCGCCCGCGCTGCGCCCGTTGCTCGCCGCCATTGCGGCGCTGAGCGACGAGGAAAAGCTCGCCCTGTTCAGCTGATCGACGCCCGTGGCCCGTCCGCAACCCGATTGCGGGTGCGGCCGCAAAGGCGCATGCTCGGCGGGCGAGCGCATGTTCCGGCGAAGTCGTCACGGTTCGCCGACGAGAACATGCGCCGACATCAAGCCCGAATAGGCGCGGCCAACGCGCATCGTCATCGGGAGGACTTCCATGCGCTCTTCGACCATGGCTATGCTCGGCGGCGCCTTCGTCACCGCCGCCCTCGCGTTCGGCGCGGTTTGCGCGCAAGACGTCAACTCCGCCGTCAACTCCGCGCCCAACGGCTATCGCGTGATCGACAACTGGGCGCAGCTGCAGCCCGGCCGCGTCTGGGGCATGGCGATCGGCATCGACATCGATCGCGACGGCAAGAGCGTGTGGGTGTTCGACCGCTGCGGGGCCAAGACCTGCACCGGCTCATCGATTGCGCCGATCCAGAAGTTCGACGCCTCGGGCAAGCTCGTGACGAGCTTCGGCGCCGGCATGTTCAACTGGCCGCACGGGCTGTTCGTCGACCGCGACGGCAATGTCTGGGTCACCGACGCCAAGGACGAGGGCGGCAAGGGCCAGGTCGTCGTCGAGTTCAGCCCGGACGGCAAGGTGCTGATGACGCTCGGCACGCCGGGCGTCGCCGGTAACGACCAGCATCACTTCAATGCGCCCTCCGACGTCGTGGTCGCGGCGAACGGCGACATCTTCGTCGCCGACGGGCACGGCGGCGACACCAATGCGCGCATCGTCAAGTTCTCCAAGGACGGCAAGTTCATCCTCGCCTGGGGCCGCAAGGGCCCGGGGCCGGGCGAGTTCGACACGCCGCACGGCCTCGCGATGGATTCGCAAGGCCGCCTCTTCGTCGCCGACCGCATGAACAGCCGCGTCCAGATCTTCGACCAGGACGGCAAGTTCATCGCCGAATGGAAGCAGTTCGGCCGCCCGAGCGGCGTGTTCATCGACGAGCATGACATGCTCTACGTCGCCGACTCCCAGTCGGGCGAGAAGTTCAACAAGGGCTTCAAGCAGGGCATCCGCATCGGCAGCGTCAAGGATGGCAAGGTGATCGCCTTCATCGACAGCGCCGGCACCACCGAGCTGCCGGAAGGCGTCGCGGCCGACGCCGAGGGCAACGTCTTCGGCGGTTTCACCGCCAACATGACGGTGAAGAAATTCGTCAAAGCCGACCGGCGCGCCGCGAATTGATGTCGTAGGATGGAATTTGCCGGCATCGCTTTTTCTCCGACGAGGCCCCGATGACGAGACCCCGAGCTGGCGCGGCCATGCTGGCGCTCGCAGCCCTTCTGGCGGCGGCGCCTTTGCCGGCCATCGCCGACGACACGCCCGCGCCGGCGGCCGCGCCCAGCCGGCCGGAGCCGCGCGATCCCGCCGTACGCGACCACGAACGGCAGGCTTTGATGGCGTTCTACAATGCCATGGGCGGGCCGGACTGGCTCAAGCGCGATTTCTGGGGCAGCGATCAGCCCGTCGGCAAATGGCATGGCGTCACCACCGATGCCGACGGCTACGTCATCACGCTAACGATCTACGACAACAACGTCACCGGACGGCTGTCGGCGGCGGTATGCGGCCTGCAGCGGCTGCAGACGCTGCATCTCTCCTTCAGCAATCTTTATGGCACGCTGCCGGATGAGCTCGGCAACTGCCGCGCGCTCAAGAACCTGTGGATCAAGGGCAACAAGATCACCGGCCGGCTGCCCGACTCGGTCGCCATGCTGCCGCAGCTGGAGTACCTCGATATTCACGCCAACCAGATGTCCGGCCCGCTGCCGGCGAAATGGGATACGCCCCATTTGACCGAGTTCTGGGGCAACGACAATCGCATCTCAGGCCCGCTGCCCGCCGCCCTGCTGCGCCAGCCGCGGCTGAAGAACCTCCTGCTCCACAACAACCATCTGAGCGGCCCGATTCCGGCCGCGCTGAGCCCGAGCCTCGGCCTGCTGCTGCTCACGAACAATGCGCTGTCCGGTCCGATCCCGGACGCTTTCGGCCAGCTCACGCAGCTCACCGACCTGCGGCTCAACCGCAATCAGCTGACCGGGCCGATCCCGCCGAGTCTCGCGAGCGCGCCGGCCCTGCAAGTGCTGCGCCTCGACCACAACCACCTCACAGGCACCGTTCCGGCGGGCCTTGCGAATCGGCTGACGGTATTCGACGTGTCGGGCAATGCGGGGCTCAAATCCGGCGAGCAGCTGGCGCGTTAGCTTGATCGAACATCACCACGCTGCGGATCGCCTCGCCGTTGCGCAGCGCGGCGAAACCCTCGTTGATCGCGCCGAGCGCGATGCGCGCCGTGATCATCTCGTCGAGCATCAGCCGGCCGTCGAGATAGGCCTGCGCCAGCAGCGGAAAGTCGCGCGCCGGCCGCGCCTCGCCGTAGCTCGAGCGGCGCAGGCGCTTTTCCTGCATCAGCGCGCCCCAGCGGAACGCAACGTCCTTGGCGACGTCGATCTTGCCGAGCCACACCACCTCGCCGCCCGGCCGCACCGCCTCGACACTGAGGCGAAAGCCGGCGCCGCTGCCGGCCGCCTCGATCACCGCATCGACGCCGCGGTTGTCCGTCAGCTGCTTGGCGACCGCCAGCGCGTCCTCGATCTTCGCATTGACCGTATCCGTCGCGCCCATCCGCCGCGCCAGCGCGAGCTTCTTGTCGTCGAGATCGACCGCGACGATGCGCGCCGCGCCGGCGAGCCGCGCGCCCTGCACGGCCGAAAGGCCGACCGCGCCACAGCCGACGATCATCACCGTATCGGCGCGGCCGATGCGCGCCACGTTGAGCGCGGCGCCGACCCCGGTCATCACGCCGCACCCGATCAGGCAGGCGCGATCGAACGGAATGTCGTTCGGGACCGCGATCGCCTGCTGGTCCTGCACGATGCAGTAGTCGCCGAAGGCGCCGAGGAACATGAGGTGCCTGAGCTCGCCGCCGCCGTCGACGCGCCGCGCCTTGCACTGGCCGTCGAACTGCACCGCCTGCGGCCCCTTGGCGAGATAGGGCTCGCACAGGATCGGCAGGCCGCGGTCGCAATAGAAGCAATGACCGCAGTGCGGATTCCACGACAGCACGACGTGGTCGCCGACGCGGGGCTTCGTCACCGCGCTGCCGACTGCCTCGACCACGCCCGCCGCCTCGTGGCCGAGCACGATCGGCATCGGATAGCGCAGCGACCCCTCGATCACCTCGAGGTCGGTGTGACAGAGGCCGGCGGCGCGCACCCGCACCAGCACGTCATGGGGCGCGAGCCCCACCGCCTCCACCCGCTCGATCGCGAGCGCGGCCCCGGCGGCGTGCAGGACGGCAGCCTCGTACTGCAAGGTCATCGTTGCGGCGAGCGCCCTACTTCGCCCTGCTCTTCTTCACCCCGGCCTCGGGGAAGATCCACATGGCGATCACCATGAAGATCGCGGTGGCAATCACCGCGATCGCGTAGTCGGGCCGGATCGGCGAGCCGTGCCACCACGCCAGTATCGCGGCGACGATCAGCACCACCACCGAGACCCCTGCCTTGACGTCGGTCGGCATGGCGCCCCCCTAGTGGGTGCCGACCGGCTCGGCCGCGGCCTCGTCCGGACGGCGCGGCGTGCTGCGCAGCGTCTTCTTGAGATGGCGCGTGTCGTAGCCGTTGAGCAGCGTGCCGACGAGACCGCGATCGAGGTCGGAGGTGCCGAACAGCCAGTCGGCGATGGGGAAGGTGAGGTTCATGTTCACCTCCATCATCAGCCGCGCATTGTGGTGCGCCGTGTGGTGCCGGCGCAGCGTGTTGACCAACGGGCAGTGACGCACGAACGCATTCTCGTCGACGTGGCAGCAGAAGTGCATGAACTCGTAGACGAGATACATGCCGGTGGTCGTGCACATGAACAGCCAGCCGACATTGGGCGTGAGCAGGAGCCCGAGAATGATCGCGGCCGGCAGCGACATCAGGGTGAAGACGACCAGCGCATAGGGCGGGAACACCGTGACGCGCCAGTCCTTGTGGTCGCGAAAGCGCATCTCGCTGTCGGTGAAGAACTGGTGATGGTTGAGCGTGTGCCGCTCGTAGATCGCGCGCAGGCCCTTGATGTTGACGGGCCGGTGCATGACGTATTTGTGCACGGCCCATTCGAACAGGTTGGTGAACAGGAAGGTCGCCGGCACCGTGAGCCACTCGGCCCAGGTCACATTATGGATGTGCCCGACATAGATGTAGAACACCGCCGCGCCGATCGCGTAGATCAGCACGATGTGGAAGTAGCCGTCGTACCAGCCGAGAATTCGCGAGCGGTACTCGTTGCGGAAGTCGATTTGCCGTTGGCCGATCATCGCCTGCTCTCCCGGCGGCCGTCCCTGCCGCCACCTGATATATCACAGATCTATCACAAGCGATCGACGTGTTCAATCGGCCGATCCGTAGCGTGGGCAAAGGCGGCCGAGATACCTCGGCGACGGCACGCTGTCCGACCCGCCGTGCCCGCGCGTTGATGCGTCCGCGTGGCCACGGCGGGTCTGAGGGCGTGCGATGATGCTGGCACCTCGGCCGCCTTTGCCCACCCTACCGTTCGTGCCCGCCGACGAAGGCCGCGACCTCCTCGCCGGCGAGCGTCCAGTCATTGTCGAAATTCGCGACCACCCGCTTCATGAAAGGCTCCGACAAGCGGATGGCGCGGTCCTTGTCGCCGAGATGGTCGTACAGGATGGCGAGCGCGAGCTGCTGCGGGCTCTCGCCCTCATAGGTCCATTCGAACCCGTATTTGGTGAAACGCTTGACCTCGTAGTGCTCGTCGAGCCGCTTGCCGTCGGCGGTCACGACCAGGCCGTCGATGGTGCGTTTTCCCTCGTACGTCGTCATCACTCAACCCCTCGGCTTGCCTCGGCTCACACCGAAACCGTCGCCCGCGTGAACGTCTCGACGTAGTCCATGAGCTTGTCGCTCGCGCGGGAAGCCTGCTCGGCGTTGCCCTTGGCGATCGCGCGCGCCTGGTTCGCGTGCAGGCGCGCGCACAGCGGCAGGTCCGCGGCCTCGCGGTAGTGCATGTACCAGAAGCGGCGCGACAGGCCCTGCAGCAGCTTCATCGAGCGCGCCGCGTAGTCGTTGTGCGCCGCCTCGACCACCAGCGCGTTCATCTCGCGGTCGAGCCGCATGAAGGCCATGTCGTCGTTGGTTTTCGCCGCGCGGTCCATGCCGTCGGCGATGCGGATGAGCTGGGCGCGCTGCTCGGCGCTCGCGCGCTCGGCTCCGGCCCGGCTGAGCAGCCGCTCGAGCTCGCGGCGGACCTCGAGGACGAGGAGCTGGGTGCGCGGATTGAGGTCGGAGACGAGAATCCCCTTGCGCGGCAGGATCGTCACCAGCCCTTCGCGCGCGAGCCGCTGCAGCGCCTCCCGGATCGGCGTGCGGCCGAAGCGAAGGTTGGCCGACAGCATCTGCTCGGAAAGGACATCGCCCGGCTTGAGGCGCAGCGTGACGATCTGCTCCTCGACCGCGCGGTAGGCCTGCTCGGTGAGCGTCTCCGCGGGCGGCGCCGGCGCGGCGACGGAGCGCGGCCGCGCGGGCGTGCGCACAACGCTGGTCCTGCTTCGGGTCACGTCGCCGCCTCTGACATATGTCTCATATATCACAGCCGCTCATATATCACAGCCGCCGCACCATCATCAACCGGCTGTAGGCGCCGGTGGCGGCCCGCGCTCGCACGAACCAATTCGGATGCCCATGCACTTCGAACGGGCTTTCTCGCGCCTAAGTATCATCGGCCAGGACGCAGGAAAGCATGGAGGGGGTCTGGATGTCGCGGGCACCCGATCATCCTCGCGCAAAAGTTCACGCCGACTGGGCTGCCGTCGAGCTGGTGCGGACGAATGATCCAGTCGCGCTATCCGCCATCACGGCGCTGCTCACCGCGGCACACATCCCTTTCATGGTGGCCGACTACAACCTGAGCGTTCTCACGGGTTCGCTTCAGGCGTTTCCGATCCGCATCATCGTGCAGGATTGTTGCGGTTCGGATGCGCGCCGGTTGTTGGAAGACGCAGGTTATGGCCCGGAGCTTGCTTCACCCGGATGAGAAGCCGAAAAGCCTCGCTCACGCCACCAACCGCGTGAACAGCTCCGGGTCCACATTGCCGCCGGAGAGCACCGCGACCGCGATCTTGCCGCGCACGTCGATCCTGCCGGCGAGCAGCGCCGCGAGCCCCACCGCCCCGCCCGGCTCGACCACGAGCTTGAGCTCGCGGAACGCGAACGCCACGGCGCGGCCGACCTCCTCATCGCTCGCCGCGACGCCGGCGCCGACCAGCGCGCGGTTGATCTCGAACGTGATGCGCCCCGGTGACTGCGCCATCAGCGCATCGCAGATCGTGCCGCTGATCGCGTCGTTCCTCTCGCGATGGCCGCTCGCGAACGAGCGCGCATGGTCGTCGAACCCGGCTGGCTCCGCCGTATAAACCTTCGCGGCCGGCACACGCGCCTTGACGGCGAGCGCGATGCCCGCCGCGAGGCCGCCGCCCGACGCATTGACGATCACCGTGTCGGGCGCGAGCCCGAGCGCCGCCAGATCCTCGACGATCTCGCGTCCGGCCGTGCCCTGGCCGGCGATCACCAGCGCATCGTCATAGGGCGGCACCAGGACCGCATGGCGCTCGTCGGCGATGCCGCGCGCGATCGCCTCGCGATCGTCGCGCGCGCGATCGTAGAGCACGACCTCGGCGCCGAACTCCTTGGTGCGCTCGCGCTTCGGCCGCGGCGCGTCCAACGGCATGACGATCACGGCCGGCATGGCCAGCAGCTTCGCGGCCGCGGCCACGCCCTGCGCGTGGTTGCCCGACGAGAACGCCACCACGCCGCCCGCGCGCGCTTCCGCCGCGAGCGATGAAAGCTTGTTGTACGCGCCGCGGAACTTGAACGAGCCGGTCCGCTGCAGCGTCTCCGCCTTGAGGAAGACGCGCCCGCCCGTGAGGGCATCGAGCGCCGGGGAAGAGATCAGCGGTGTGCGCAGCGCGACCCCGCGCAGGCGCGCCGCCGCCGCATCGACATCGGCAGCGGTCGGCAGCGTTTGCTCGGGGCGGTCGGGCATGGCGGAAGGGTAGCGCCGGGGACTGCGGGTGGGCAAGTCCGCTTGCCAAGAATACCACCCGTCATGCCCGGCCTTGTGCTGCCTTGTGCCGGGCATCCACGTCTTTCTTTGCAGCAAGCCGAACGGAGACGTGGATGGCCGGGACAAGCCCGGCCATGACGCAAATCAATTTTACGCCGCCCGACTCTCCAGGCGCGCTTCCTCGTCGGTCCCCTCGTCGCCGCCGCGCTCTTGCGAGATCTGCGTCCAGGTGAGGATCTCCATCCGGCCGTCCTGGTGCTCGGCGATCGCGGTGCAGCTCTCGACCCAGTCGCCGCAGTTGACGTAGCGGATGCCGAAGTCGCGGTGGATCGCGGCGAGGTGGATGTGGCCGCAGATCACGCCGCCGGCCTCGTGGCGCTTCGCCTCGGCGACCAGCGTCCTCTCGAACTCGCCGATGTAGCTCACCGCGTTCTTCACTTTCAGCTTCGCCCAACGCGACAGCGACCAGTAGCCGAAGCCGAGGCGGCGGCGGATCGCGTTGAAGATGCGATTGACCACGATGGCGAGCTCGTAGGCCTTGTCGCCCAGCAACGCGAGCCACCTCGCCTGCGTGACCAACAAGTCGAAGTGATCGCCGTGGACCACCAGATAGCGCACGCCGTCCGGCGCCTCGTGGATGGCCGAGTCCACCACCTCGATGCCGCCGAAGTGGGTTCCGAAATAATCGCGCAGGAACTCGTCGTGGTTGCCGGGGACGTAGATCAGTCGCGCGCCCTTGCGCGCTTTGCGCAGCAGCTTCTGCACCACGTCGTTGTGCGATTGCGGCCAGTACCAACCGGTGCGCAGCTGCCAGCCGTCGATGATGTCGCCGACCAGATAGATCGTATCGGCCTCGTGCCAGCGCAGGAAGTCGAGCAGTTGATCGGCCTGGCAACCGCGCGTCCCGAGATGGACGTCGGAGATGAAGAGCGAGCGGAACCGGTGCGTGCCGTTTTCAGCAGCCACGTGCGGCGGTCTCGTTGACGTTCATGCGACGTGTCTGGCTGATCCGTGTTGCGGTTCGATGACAAGCTGTGCATGCGCCTTCGCCGAGGACGCCATCGTCGAGGACGGCCAGGCGTTTAGCCGCGAAACACGAGCTGGACCCGTCATTCCCGAGGCGCGAGCGACGCGAGCCTCGAAGCATCGGCCGAGGTGGTGCCGCAGACGCGCAAGTGGCACCGTCACGGCCCGCCGCCCTTTGGCGCTCCGCGCCGAGCGCCTCAGGGCGACGGGGGTGGATAAGTGGTCGTGGGCCGCCCGTTGACACGAGGCCCGTGCGCCGCCAAGGAACTCGCCGCGCGCCCATTCAAAGACCCTTCCTTCGGGCGCCCCTGAGGAGCGCCCATGGATCTCGGCATCGCCGGCCGCAAGGCCATCGTCTGCGCCTCGAGCCGCGGGCTCGGGCGAGCCTGTGCGACGCGGCTCGCCGAAGCCGGCTGCGAGGTGGTGATCAACGGCCTCGACCGCGAGCGGCTTGAAACCGTCGCGGCCGAGTTGCGCAAGGCCACGGGCGCGAAGATCACCGCGGTCGCAGGAGACGTCGGCACGCCGGACGGCCAGAAGGCGCTGTTCGCCGCCTGTCCGGAGCCGGACATCCTGGTCAACAACAATGCCGGCCCGCCGTTTCGCGATTTCCGCGAGCTCGACCGGCAGAAGATCCTCGACGGCGTCGTCGCCAACATGGCGGTCGCGATCGAGCTCACCCAGAAAGTGATCGACCCGATGGTGCGCAAAAAATTCGGCCGCATCGTCAACATCACGTCCGGCTCGGTGAAGATGCCGCTGGTCGGCCTCGATCTCTCGTCCGGCGCGCGCGCGGGCCTGACCGCCTTCATGGCCGGCGTCGCGCGCTCGGTCGCCGCCGCCAATGTCACCATCAACTTCCTGCTGCCCGGCGCCTTCGACACCGACCGCCTGCGCTCCAACATCGAGGCCAACGCCAAGAAGCAGGGCGTGCCGCTCGAGCAGGCGACCGCCGCCCGCGCGGCCACCATCCCGGCCAAGCGCTTCGGCCAGGCCGACGAGTTCGGCTATGCCTGCGCGTTCCTGTGCTCGGCCCATGCCGGCTACATCACGGGGCAGAACCTGCTGATCGACGGCGGGCTGTTTCCGGGGGCGTTCTGACGCGGGTAAGGGTCCACCAGGCCGCTTGTACGTCGGCGTGGCACGACGCATGATGCGGCGATTGTCGACCCTGAACCCCCGAAAAGACGAAGAGGAACGCCCATGAAGCTCTTGCGCTTCGGCCCGCCCGGCCGCGAAAAACCCGGAGTTCTCGACGCCGAGGGGCGCATCCGCGATCTCTCCAAGGTCGTGCCGGATCTCGCCGGCGACGCGCTCTCGCCGCGCGGCCTCGCCAAGATCAAGAAGGCGCTCAAGGGCCGGCTGCCGATCGTCAAGGGCAAGCCGCGCATCGGGCCCTGCGTCGGCCATGTCGGCAATTTCATCGCCATCGGTCTCAACTATTCGGATCATGCCGCCGAGACCGGCATGCCGATCCCGAAGGAGCCGATCATCTTCAACAAGGCGCCGTCCTGCATCTGCGGCCCCGACGACGACACCATGATCCCGAAGGATTCGACCAAGCTCGACTACGAGGTCGAGCTCGGCATCGCGATCGGTCAGCGCGGGCGCTACCTCGCCAAGGGCAAGGGGCTCGATGTCGTTGCGGGTTATTTCCTGGCGAACGACGTGTCCGAGCGCGTTTTCCAGATCGAGCGCGGCGGCCAATGGACCAAGGGCAAGGGATCCGAGACGTTCGGCCCGATCGGCCCCTGGCTCGTCACCAAGGACGAGGTCAAGGACCCGCAGAACCTCGCCATGTGGCTCACCGTCAATGGCGAAAGCCGCCAGAAGGGCTCGACCAAGACGATGATCTTCGATTGCGAGCACATCGTCTGGTACTGCTCGCAGTACATGGTGCTGGAGCCCGGCGATATCATCGTCACCGGCACCCCGCCCGGCGTCGCGCTGGGCATGAAGCCGGAGCCGAAATTCCTCGAGGCCGGCGACGTGGTGCAGCTCGGCATCGAAGGACTGGGCGAGCAGAAGCAGAAGATCGTGAGGTTCAAGGCCTAGCGCCGCCGCCTGCGTTTCCTTGCAACCGATGTTGCGGAAATGGCCGGGTCTTTCCCGGCCATTGCCGTTTTTTGCCACGCAGTCGCCTGACGCAGTCTGTTAGAGTAGGGCCAAGCGCGGAGGCTCATATGAAGTGGCTTGCGATCATCGGCATTGCGTTGGGTGTGGCGCTCGCGCCGGCAGCGTTCGCCGAGGACCTGCCGAGCGTCAAATACGAGGGCAAGCAGCCGGTGACGCTGCGCTACCGCGAGCTCACCGTGACGATCGACAGCGCGCCCGGCGCCGACGCCGGCAGCCGCGTGCCGGTCCTCGAGGGACGTTACGGAGACCGCGAGATCTTCTCGATCAAGGTCGAGGACGCCGAAGCCGACGCGCCGGTCGCCGCGGCGCGCGTCATCTGGCTCGACCACGGCGCTGCGTTTCCGCAGGTCGTGCTGACCGCTTTCACGTTCGGCGCCCATTGCTGCACCGTGACCAAGATCGCCACCATGACGACGCCCGACACCTGGCACGTCGTCGACGGGCAACAGCTCGATGGCGACGAAGGCTACACCTTCGCCGATCTCGCCCATGACGGGACCAGCGAGCTGATCAGCTACGACAACGACTTCCTCTATGCCTTTGCGTCGTACGCCGACTCGTTCGCGCCGACGCGCGTCGCCAGGCTCGTCGGCACCGATATCACCGACGTCTCTGGCGACCCGAAATACCGCGACTTCCTGCGCGCCAAGGTGCGCGACATGGAGGCCGACGCGCGCAAGGACCCGAAGCTGTGGCACGCCAACGGCTTCCTCGGCGCCTGGGTCGCCGCCAAGAGCCTCGTCGGCGAGGTCGACGACGCGTGGGTCCGCATGCTCAAGTCCTACGACCGCAGGTCGGATTGGCCGCTGCAGGAGTGCACCACCGGCGCCGAGATCGACAAGTGCCCGAAAGGCAAGCTGCGCGACCTCACCTTTCCGCAGGCGCTGAAGAAGCTGATGACCCAGGGCAGCTACCCGCTGCCGAAGAACGCGCGCTAAGACGCCGTCAGGTGGGCAAAGGCGGCCCCGATCTTCCTTCGATGCACAAGCGTCCGACCCGCCGTGCCCACGTGACCGGCGACGCAACCTGCGGGGGCACGGCGGGTCGGAAATCGCGCAACGCCGCCGCACCTCGGCCGCCTTTGCCCCTTTACGGTTACCCCTCCCGCGCCTCCAGCACGGCTTTGAGCGAGACGCTCGACCACGCCGCTGTACTTTTGCGGAACGCCGCATAGGATTCGCTGATCCGCCGCGCAATTGCGCTTTTGTCGCCGAGCTCGGCGAGCACGTCGGCCGCCTGCTTGCGGGCGGCGCCGATGATGTCCGCCGCGAAGCTCCGCAGCTTCACGTTGTCGCGTCCGGTGAGCGCGGCGAGCGCCTCGGCATTGAGGCGCTCCATCTCGGAGAGCGCATAGGACGCCTCGGCCGCGCAGGCATGCGTGATGATCGCCTTTGTCGCGGCGTCGAGCCCGTTCCACGTCTTCAGGTTCACCAGGCATTCGCCGGTGCCGTTCGGTTTGTTGAAGCCGGGGCCGTAATAGAACGGCGCGACCCGATAGAGGCCGAGCGCGATGTCGGTCCCGGGGCCGACGAACTCGGCCGCGTCGAGCACGCCCGATTGCAGGCTGGTGAGGATCTCTCCCGGCGGCGTCGTCTGCGGCGTCGCGCCGAGCCGGCGATAAATCTCGCCGCCGAGGCCGAGCGAGCGGATCTTCAGGCCCTTGAGGTCGTCGAGGCTTTTGAGCTCGCGCCGGAACCAGCCGCCCATGCACACGCCGGTGTTCCCGCCCATGAACGGCTTGACGCCGAACGGCGCATAAAGCTCGTCCCACAGCGCCTGCCCCCCGCCGGCGTCGACCCAGGCGACGTGCTCGAGCGGGGTGAGTCCGAACGGCACCGTCGTGTAATAGGCGGCGGCCGGCTGCTTGCCCTGCCAGTAGAACGCGGCCGTGTGGCCCATTTCGGCGACGCTGCCGCCGACCGCGTCGAGCACCTCGAAGGCGGGCACGAGCTCGCCCGCCGCCTGCACCGTGATGGCGATCCGCCCGCCCGACAGCGCGCCGATGCGCTGGGCGATGCGCTCCGCCGACATGCCCGGGCCGGGCAGCCGTTTCGGCCACGACGTCACCATGCGCCAGCGCAGCGTGTCGGCGCGCGCCACCGCCGGCGCCGCAACGCCCGCGGCGACGAGCGCCGTGCCGCTCAGAAATCTTCGCCGGTCAGGTTTCGCCATGTCGCCTCCCGGAAGCTAGCGCCAAGAATCTAGCGCCATGTCGCGTGGAAATGGTGCAACGGCCCGTGCCCCCGGCCGACCGTCAGCCGATCAGCGGCCGCAATCGCGGCGGTGACGAAGTCCTTGGCGTCACGCACCGCGATCGCAAACTCGAGGTCTTTGGCTAGCCCGGCCGCGATCGCCGCGGACAGCGTGCAGCCGGTGCCATGCGTGTTGCGGGCCGCGATGCGCGGTGCCGTGAGCCGCGTGACGGATCTGTCGTCGACCAGCAGGTCGACGCTCTCGGTGCCGCCCCCGTGCCCGCCCTTGAGCAGCACCGCCTTGGCGCCGAGCGCGAGCAGCCGCTCGGCCTGTCGGCGCATCTGTGCCTCGTCGGTCGCGGGCGCGGCGCCGAGCAACGCCGCTGCCTCGGGAATGTTCGGCGTCACGAGCCGCGCAAGCGGGATGAGATCGCGCTTGAGCACCGCGATGGCATCGGGCGCGAGCAGCCGCTCGCCCGAGCTCGCGACCAGCACCGGATCGAGCACGACGTTACGCGGCTGCCAGCGCGCCAGCGCGGCCGCGACCGCCGCCACCACCTCGGCCCGCCCGAGCATGCCGATCTTCACGGCGCCGACCGCAAGATCGCCGAACACCGCATCGATCTGCGCCGCGACGAACGCCGCCGGAACATCGTGGATCGCCGCGACGCCGCGCGTATTCTGCGCCGTGAGCGCCGTGATCGCGCAGGCGCCGTAGACACCCAGCGCCGCGAAGGTTTTGAGATCGGCCTGAATGCCGGCCCCGCCGCCCGAGTCCGAGCCCGCGATGGTGAGCGCGATCGCCGTCATAGCGCGAAGCACGGTGCGAGTGCTCTCCTCCCCCCGCGCGCGAAGCGCGTGGCGGCGAGGGGTCGGGGGTGGGGGGCGCCGCTTGCTCCGAGCAAGCAATTTTGCGCAAACCCGCGACGCCGAATGCGGGGAGAGACCCCCTCGCCCCGACCCACTCCCCCTGAACGGCGAGAGGGAGAAGAAAGGCGGGCGCGCGGCACGCTCATGCATTCCCCGCATTGTGCCCGCCCGCCCCCACCGCGGGCGGCGTCGGCGCGTACTTCGCGCGCGCCGCATCGACGATCGCGCGCAGCTCGCGCGCGGCCGCGGTCGGATCCGCGGCGCGCGACAGCGCCGAGATCACCGAGACGCCGTCGGCGCCGGCGGCGATCACCTGCTCGGCATTGCTCGCCGTGATGCCCGCGATGCCGCAGGTGGGGAAATTGCCGATGCGCTCGCGAAACACTTTCACGATGCGCGCGAGCCCGGCCGGGCCGATCGGCGCGCTCTTCTGGTCCTTCGACGTGGTCGCGAACACGCCGCCGATGCCGACATAGTCGATCGCGCCGAGTGGCGCCGCGCGCGCTTGCTCGACCGTCTTGATCGACAGCCCGATGAACGGCCCAGGACCCAACAACTCGCGCGCCTTGACGACGCTCATATCCTCCTGGCCGAGATGCACCCCGTCGGCGCCCGCCGCCTGCGCCACGTCGACGCGGTCGTTGACCAGGAGCGGCACGTCGGCCGGCAGCGCCGCCTTGATGGCGCGCGCGAGCGCGACCATGGCGGCGGTGTCGTGGATCTTGTCGCGCAGCTGGACCAGTGTCGCGCCGCCCGCCGCCACCATCCGGGCGAGGTCGGGCAATGCGTGGCCGCCCGCAGTCTCGGGATCGACGATCGCGTAGAGGCGCAAGTCGACTGTGAGCTTTGCTTCCGGATCGACGAAAGTCATGTCTCCAGCCTCGCCCCCAGCCTCGCCCGTTGCGCGATCGTCGCAGCATCGAGCCCATGCAGCGCGTCGAGGATGGCGACCGCAAATGTACCCGGCCCGTGCGCACGCGACGCTGCGATCTCGCCCGCGACGCCGATCAGGATCAGCCCGGCGACTGTCGCACGCCACGCATCGGCCTCGACCGCGATGCACGCCGCGACGACGGCGGACGCCGCACAGCCCATGGCGGTCACGTTCGCCATCAGCGGATCGCCGTTGCAAATTGCGACCGAGCGGCTGGCGTCGGCGACGACGTCGCGGTCGCCCGTGAGCCCGATCACGCTGCCGTGCAACGAGATGTACTGCGCGAGCGCCTGCGGGCTCGGCTCCGCGCCCGCGAGCGCGCGAAACTCGGCGCCGTTCAACCGGATCGCATGCGGATGGCGCGCCACCAGCGTCTTTGCATACGCGGCGCGCGGCGCCGAGCGATCGACGAGCACCGGGTCGAGCACCCAAGGAACCCGATCTGGCACCCGATCCGGCACCCGATCCGGCACCCGCTCCCCTGCCGCCTTGACCGCAAGATCGATCGCGGCGCGGCGCTCCGGGTCGAGCGTGCCGAGATTGACCAGCAGCGCGTCGGCGCCGGCGACGAAATCGGCGATCTCCTCGGCCGCGATCGTCATCGACGGCACCGCGCCGGCGGCGAGCAGCATGTTGGCGGTGAAATTCTGCGCCACCGAGTTGGTGATGCAATGCACGCGCGGCCGCCGCGCGCGTATGCGCGCCAGCACGTCGGCGGCGATGTCGGGAAGCTCACGCGGCGCATGCATCTCAAGCTCCCTCCGCCGGCATGATCCGGATCAGGTTCGATGGGTTGGCGGAAAGCCTCTCAGCCCGGCACGCGCCGGGCACCCCATTGAGATTGCGATGTAATTATTCCTATCGACGCCACGCATCAAGCCGTGGGGGGCAAAATCACGTAGCGCGACCTCGCCGCGTGGGCAACCGCGCGAGAGCGATTTTGCCCATGCGGGCTCCCGGGCGCGGTTGCCCCCTACTCCACGTCACTCCAGCACGATGTGGTTCTGCTTGATCACGTCGCCCCAGCGCACCTTCTCGTCCTTGATGAAGTCGGCCATATGCGCGGGCGTGCCGCCCATCGGATCGACCGCGAGGTCATGGAAGCGCTTCTGCACGTCGGGCATCGCCAGCGCCTCGTTGACGGCGGCGGAGATCTGCTCGGCGAGCTCCGGCTTCATGCCGGGCGGCCCGGCGAGCGCGAACCAGCCGACCGCGACGAGGCCCGGCAGGCCGGCCTCGGCGGTGGTCGGCACCTCGGGCAGCAGCGGCGCGCGCTTGGTGTCGGTGACGGCGAGCACCTTCACCTTGCCGGCGCGGTAGAGCGCGAGCGCCGCCGAGACGTTGCCGAAGAACAGGTCGACCCGGCCGCCCAGCATGTCCTGCAGCACCAGCGTCTCGCCGCGGTAGGGCACGTGCACCATGTGGGTGCCCGTCATCGTCATGAACATGTTGGCGGTGAGATGCGTCGTCGCGCCGACGCCCTGGCTGCCGTAGATCACCTTGCCGTCGTTCGCTTTGAGATATGCGATCAGGTCCTTGACGTTGTCGACCGGCAGCTCCTTGCGCACGATGATCAGGTTCGGCACCGAGCCGACCAGCGCGATCGGCACGAACTTGTCCGGCACGTAGGTGAGATGCTTGTAGAGCGCGCCGTTGATCGCGAACGGGCCGGCGGCCGAGACGAGGAGCGTGTAGCCGTCCGGATCGGCCTGGGCGACGACGGCCGCGCCGATATTGCCGCCCGCGCCGGTGCGATCGTCGACCACCACCGGCTGGCCCCATTTCGCCTGCAGCTTCTCGCCGACCACGCGCGCCAGGATGTCGTTGATGCCGCCGGGCGGGAACGGCACGATGATCTTCACCGCATGGTTCGGATAGCCGCTTTGCGCCGGCGCGCTCGCGGGTGCGAGCACGAGAGCGAGCAGGATCAGGCGGCATGCAATGCGGATCATCACGGATTTCCCCGACAGCAGAGGGTGGGCAGCATACGTGGCCGGGCACGGCGCGCAAGCGCGTCGAGCCCGCAGTAGAGCGAGGTAATGCGAGTGCCGACCCGCCTCGTTCCTGAGGAGCCTCGCGTCCCTTCGCGCGAGGCGTCTCGAAGGACGACGCGGCCCCTATGACGCCGCGTCGACTCGCGGCCCATGGTTCGAGACGCGTCGCTGCGCGACGCTCCTCACCGTGAGGAGGAGCAAGTTGCAACTCGCGTCCCCTACTCCACCCCGGCGCCGCTCGCCGTCACGGCGGGCGCCCAGCGCACCTTCTCGGCGGCGACGTACCTCGCGAGATAGTCCGGCGTGCGCTCCTGCGGCGGCGGCACGTCGAGGCCGAGCTGCGCGAGTCGCGCGCGCACGGTCGCATCGTCGAGCGCCTGCGACACCGCCGCATTGAGCTTCGCCACCACGGTTGGCGGCGCGCCCTTGGGCGCGAAGATCGCATTCCACGTCGGCGCGTCGAGGCCTTTGAGCCCCTGCTCGTCGGCGGTCGGCACGGACGGCATCACGGGCGAGCGCAGGCGGCCGAAGGTCGCGAGCGCGCGCGCCTGGCCGGCCGCCACCGCCTGCACGGCGAGCGAGATGTAGGCGCACAGATAGTCGACGCGGCCCGCCATCATGTCGGTCAGTGCCGGCCCGCCGCCGCGATAGGGAATGTGGGTGACGTCGACGCCGATCGTCTGATCGAGCAGCACGCAGGCGATATGCGAGGAGGTGCCGGTGCCGCCGGAGCCGAACTGCATGCGGGCGTGATTGGCCTTGGTATAGGCGATGAACGCCTGCAGGTTCTGCGCCGGCAGATCCTTGCGCGCGAGCAGCACCAGCGGCAGGTCGGCGACCAGGATCACGGGCGCGAAATCGGTCACCGGATCGTACAGGGGCTGCTTCGCCAGCAATGGGCTCAGCGCGTGCGTCCCGATCGAGCCGAGCACGACCTGGTAGCCGTCGGGCGCCGCCTGCTTCACCCGGTTCGCGCCCACCATGCCGCCGCCGCCGGTGACGTTCTCGATCACCACCGGCTGGCCGAGTGCCTTGGCGAGCGCCGGCTGGATGATGCGGCCGAGCAGGTCGATCGGCCCGCCCGCCGCGAACGGCACCACCATGGTCACGGGGCGGGATGGATAATCCTGCGCCGCGGCAGCGCCCGTCCCCGCCAGCATCAGAGCCACGGCCGCAAGGCGCCACGCGCGAGCCATCATCTCCTCCCGAGACATCCGATTTGCGCGCACGCTATGCGACCGGGAGGAATTTCGATAGGGCTCGGCCGCCGATGCGACGCCTTGTCAATCCGGCGCGATTTTGCTGGATTGCGACCGACGACGGTCGTGCCGGAGGCGCGCATGATTCCTTTTTTCGTGCAGATCAAGTGCCATCTCGGCAAGGCTTACGCCGTCGCCACCGCGCTCGCCGAGGCCGAGATCGCCTCCGAGATCTACTCGACCGCCGGCGACTTCGACCTGCTGGCCAAGTTCTACGTCGACAAGGACACCGACATCGGCCACTTCGTGAACGAGAAGGTGCAGACCATTCCGGGCATCCAGGACACCCGCACCATCATCACGTTCAAGGCGTTTTGAGATTCTATCGTTGAACCGCCATGGCCGGGCTCGTTCCGGCCATGCACGTCTTACGTCCGCGCCGAGACGCGCATGCCCGGCACGAGGCCGGGCATGACGATCGCAATTGGCGTGGCTACCAGTCGCCGAGCTTCAGGTTGAGGCCGGCGCGGACCACCATGAAGCGGTCCTTGAAGTCGGCATAGAACGCCCCGCCCGGAAAGACCTGATGGTTGGTGTGGCCGACGTCGACGAAGAGCGACTCGACCTTGGCCGACCAGCGCTCGTTGATCGCGACCTCGGTTCCGCCGCCGACCGCGTAGCCGAAGGCGGTGCGGGACGCGAGATCGCCCGGAACGACCGCGATCGTCGGCGCAAAGCCGTCTTTGAGCCCAACCCACGCGGCGCCGGCCGTCATGTAGAGCAGCGCCGGGCCGGTGGTCGTGCCGGCGCGGGCGCGCACCGTTCCGAGCCAGCTTGTGTCCGCCTCGAACCGTGCGAAGCCGGTGTCGAACCAGTCGTCGACCTGCGAGTGGATGCCGAGATAGCTGATGTCGCCTTCGAGACCGACGAACCAGGTCCCGATCGGGGTGCGGCCGAGCATGTAGTTGTAGCCCACCTGGCCGCCCGCCGAGGCGCCGGTGCCCTGCGGGTTTTCCTCGCCGCCGGGGCCACCGGGGGCGAAGGGGTTGCCGATGGCGCGCACCAGCGACATCCCGCCACCGACATTGATGCCGGCATAGAGGCCTTGCCAGCTGTGGTTCGAGGGCAGCAGCGGCGCGCCGAAGAACGGCAGGCCTTCCCAGTTGCCGTCGAGCTTGTAGTTCAAGCCGGTCTTGATGACATGGTACGTGTGGTCGAAGGTGGTCGGCACGCCCGGAAGGCCGAAGACATTCGCGCCGAAATTGGTGCTGCCGACGTCGATGAAGAGATATTCGGTCTTGGCCGTCCAGTTGCGTGACAGCTTGGTTTCGATGCCGCCGCCGACCGCGAAGCCCGCCGGGGTCGACGAATTCGCGGTGGCGATGCCGGGCGCGCCGCCGCCGAACGTATCGGTCACGTGCACCCAGGCGGCGCCGCCCGTCGCGTAGATCAAGGACGGGCCCGTGACGTAGCCGAAGCGGCCACGCAGCGTGCTGTACCAGGTCGCCTTCGATCCGGTCAGGATGAGGTCGTCCCAGTCCTTGAAGGTCTTGTCGAGGCCCATGTCGCCGAAATCGGCCTCGACCCCGACCAGCCATGCCGGCAGGAACTGCCAATTGTAGCCGACCGTTCCGCCGAACGTGATGCCCTGACCGTTGATGTGCACCATGCCGGCATGCGTGCCGCCGACCACGCCGGGCGGATCCGTGTGAGCCTTCGTCTCCTGCAGCGAGCTGCCGTAGAAGCCGCCGATATAGAAGCCATTCCAGTCATACATCACGACCGGCGGCGCCTTCACGGGCATCGCCTTGACCGGCATGTCGGCCGCACCCGCGGCGCCAGCGGCGAGCAGCAGCGCCGCACTTCCTAGAATGAAATTCCGCATGTAGGCCGCCCCGCCCTGTATCCAAACCCATCCAACCCCGAGCCTAATCGCTACGACGGTTCCAAAACCAGCAAATCCCGACCGTGGAAAGTGTGGCGCGCGCGTTTTCATGGCGGGCCGTTGCGGCGTTGCAACAGCGCTGCGGTTTTGCGGTATTATATAACCTTCCGCGAGGACGAGCGGCTGCGGAATTCTTATGCCCTGTGGATGCTGTTCACCGCCCGACCGGCGGTCCCGCGATGGCGCTGGTGCGAATCCGCTCGATGCCGCGGCGCCGCTCGCGCCAGATCACGAACAGGCCGCTCGCCGCCACGATGGCGGAGCCGACGAAAACGTACGTGGTCGGCACCTCGTCGAACAGCCAGTAGCCGAACAGGAACGACCACAGCATGGCGGTGTAGTCGAACGGCGCCACCACCGAGGCCGCCGCGTAGCGGTAGCTCTCGGTGAGCAGGATGTGCGAGATGCCGCCGATGAAGCCGATGCACACCAGCGCGGCGAGCTCGATCAGCGTCGGCTGGTGCCAGGCGAACGGCAGCGTGCAGGCGCCGATAAGCGCGCAGATGAACGAGAAGTAGAACACGATCGAGGAGGTGGTCTCGCTGTCGGTGAGGCGGCGCGTCTGGATCACGGAGCCCGCATTCGTGAAGGCCGCCGCGAGCGCGCAGGCGGCGCCGACGCTCGCCTCGGCCGACGCGGTCATGTGGCCGACGTCGAGAAACGGCCACAGCATCACCACCACGCCGACGAAGCCGATGCCGACCGCGGTCCAGCGGTAGATGCGCACTTGCTCTTTCAGGATCAGCGCCGCGAGCGCGACCGTGATCAGCGGCGACGCGAACGAGAGCGCGTTGGCGTCGGCGAGCGGCAGGCGTGCGAGGGCCGCGAAGCTCAGGAACATGCCCGCGACGCTGATCATGCCGCGGCCGAGGTGCCCGAACGGCCGCTCGGTGCGCACCGCGCTGAAGAGCTCGCCGCGCAGCGCGTAGATCGCGAGCACCGGCAGGATCGCGAACGCGCTGCGGAAGAACACCACTTGACCCAGCGGCACCCGGTCGCCGAGCCAGCGGATGAGCGCCGACATCATCGCGAACAGCAGCACCGACAGCATCTTGATGAGGATCGCGTGGGCGACTTTCATGCGGGGATGCGCGCGTGGGGGCGAATCGCGGCGAGCCGCGAGGGGGCGAGTAGCAGATAGCGAATAGCGAATATGATGCGGCTTGAACACCTCGGCGACAGCACGGCCCCTATTCGCTATTCGCCACTCACCACTCGCCCTTCTGCCCTATTCGCTCTTTTTCTTCTTCGGCGGCGGCGGCCCGGTGACCGGGCTCAGTGATTTCACGTAGGTCGCGATCGCGTCGCGGTCGGCGGCGGGGAGCTGGGCGAGGTTCTTGATCACCTCGACCATGCTGCCGCCCACCGAATCGCCGTCCGGCATGTCGCCGGTCGCCAGCATGTAGGAGATGTCCTTGACCGACCAGTCGGCGAGCTTCGCCTGGGTGATGTTGGGAACCCAACCATCGCCGCCCTCGGGATCGGGGCCGCCGGCGAAGCGCATGCTCGCCACGACGCCGCCGAGCGGGTGGCGCGGGCTGTGGCATTCGGCGCAGTGGCCGGGCCCGTTGACCAGATAGGCGCCGCGCTGCCACGCCGGCGATTGCGCCGGGTCGGGCCGATAAGCCTCACGGGCGAGAAACAGGAGCTTCCAGCCGCCGATCAGGCGGCGGAAGCCGAAGGGAAAACGGATGTCGTGATCGCGCACGCGGCCGGCGACCGCCGGCAGCGTCTTGAGATAGGCGAAGAGATCGCGCACGTCGTCGACCCGCATGTTCTGGTACGACGGATAGGGAAAGACCGGAAAATAGTGCTCGCCGGTCGGCGACGTGCCTTTGGTGAGGGCGGTGACGAAATCGCCCTCGCTCCAACCGCCGATGCCATCCTTGGGGTCGGACGAGATGTTGGGCGCGTAGAAGGTCCCGAACGCGGTCTTGATCGCGCGCCCGCCGCCGAGCCGCGTGCTGTCGTCCTGCTTCGGCACCGCATGGCAAGCCGCGCAGCCGCCGGCGAGAAACATGGTGCGCCCGTTGGCGAGATCGGGCGCCCGATAGGGCTCGGTGGCCACCACCGACACGCGCTGCGGGATGGTGATGATCCAGAACCCGAGGCCGCCGGCGACGACCAGGACGATCAGCGCGAGGATGAGACGCTTAAGCGACATGGGTTCCTTCCATGGCCTTACTTGCTCCGACCTCATCCTGAGGGCTCGTCGGCGCTCCGCGCCGACGAGCATCTCGCCTCACGCTGACCGCAGCCGGGACCGGCTAGCTTCAATGAGGCCGCGGCAGTTACGCCGCGGAAGACGACGGCACGCCGCTCGTGGTGCCGTGGCAGACTATGGCGCTTCAATGAGGCCGCGGCAATTACGCCGCGGAAAACCGCGATGGGCGTTGCCGACCCGCGGATCGACGGCCACCCGCTTCAATGAGCCGCGGCAATTACGCCGCGGAAAACCGCACTCCGTCGGGACCGGGGTAGATGCGCACTGTTTCGCTTCAATGAGGCCGCGGCAATTACGCCGCGGAAAACACCCGAACAATCCACAAGCGCCAACAGAATGGCCCTCGCTTCAATGAGGCCGCGGCAATTACGCCGCGGAAAACCTGATCCGCAGCGGTCATATGCTCAACTCTGTCGACTATGCTTCAATGAGGCCGCGGCAATTACGCCGCGGAAAACATGAAATAAGCCGGAAGATACTGAAATGACTACACATTTGCTTCAATGAGGCCGCGGCAATTACGCCGCGGAAAACCCGTCACCGCCAGCCCAGATCATCGTCTCGCGCTCGCCGCTTCAATGAGGCCGCGGCAATTACGCCGCGGAAAACTCCACAAGACGACCGCCGCGATGAAGCACAGCGCCCCCAGCTTCAATGAGGCCGCGGCAATTACGCCGCGGAAAACTTCGGGATGTCGATCGGCGACATCAGCCCGGCTTCTTCGCTTCAATGAGGCCGCGGCAATTACGCCGCGGAAAACGCGACACGTTGTTCGCGCACTTTATCGACGGCCCTTCGATGCTTCAATGAGGCCGCGGCAATTACGCCGCGGAAAACGGCGTCGCGCAGCACAGAGCGGCCGCGGCGAGCGCGGCACGGTGCTTCAATGAGGCCGCGGCAATTACGCCGCGGAAAACTCGCACTCCGATTTCGCCATATCGATCGTTAATCAGGCTTCAATGAGGCCGCGGCAATTACGCCGCGGAAAACATCACAATTGTCGGTGCGCCCACGCTCGTGGACGTGCTTCAATGAGGCCGCGGCAATTACGCCGCGGAAGACTCGGCCACTGGTTCTGCCCGTAGAGCGGCTTCTGGTCGCTTCAATGAGGCCGCGGCAATTATGCCGCGGAAGACAGCATCAAGCGAGATCTCAATCGAACGTGGCCACTCTCGCTTCAATGAGGCCGCGGCAATTACGCCGCCGAAGACAGTTACTCGCCGTTAGAGAAATCCGACCGTGCCAGGCAGCTTCAATGAGGCCGCGGCAATTACGCCGCGGAAGACGTCGGCGCGGTCGGCGTCGCGGTCGTGCGCTCGTATGTGCTTCAATGAGGCCGCGGCAATTACGCCGCGGAAGACGACCGCCGTTGCCCGCACGCTGCAGATCACCGGCTCGTCGCTTCAATGAGGCCGCGGCAATTACGCCGCGGAAGGCATCCGTGCTTGATTGTGATAGCCGCCGGGCATCAGAAGCTTCAATGAGGCCGCGGCAATTACGCCGCGGAAGACCTCCGGATCGTTGGCATCACCCTTTCGGATTTGCCCGCTTCAATTAGGCCGCGGCAATTACGCCGCGGAAGACCGGCGTGCTCGGGCCACAGGAGGTTGGCGTGGATCTCGCTTCAATGAGGCCGCGGCAATTACGCCGCGGAAGACCCCACGTATTGTTGTCGTTGCCGGTCCCCATGACGAGGCTTCAATGAGGCCGCGGCAATTACGCCGCGGAAGACGCCGGAACCGGGCTGATCCGCGCGCACGCGCAGAGCGTAGCTTCAATGAGGCCGCGGCAATTACGCCGCGGAAGACACGGCTCGGCAGCGTCGACGCGCGCATTAACAAGGCCGAGCTTCAATGAGGCCGCGGCAATTACGCCGCGGAAGACGCCTTCGCCTTGTCGTAGTCCGGCTGGTCGGCCGGCTTGCTTCAATGAGGCCGCGGCAATTACGCCGCGGAAGACCCTGAAGCTCGAGGAAGGCGTCGATCCGGGTCGTGAGCTTCAATGAGGCCGCGGCAATTACGCCGCGGAAGACGCCATTCCCCGTCACCGAGCCCGACGGCTGGTCGTAGGGCTTCAATGAGGCCGCGGCAATTACGCCGCGGAAGACGCGCCGCAGTTCCTGAAGGCGGTGGCGACGCTGACGCGCTTCAATGAGGCCGCGGCAATTACGCCGCGGAAGACCAAGACGGCCATGGAAGCCTACAAGGCCATCCAGGGGCTTCAATGAGGCCGCGGCAATTACGCCGCGGAAGACTCGGCCAGGGCAGCGTGAGCGTCTCCGGCGCCGTCGCGCTTCAATGAGGCCGCGGCAATTACGCCGCGGAAGACGTGCACATCAAGAACTGGCAATATTTCTGCCGGATCGCGCTTCAATGAGGCCGCGGCAATTACGCCGCGGAAGACGCCTCGATGTTCGTCTAGGGGCACGCCATGCCGGTCATGCTTCAATGAGGCCGCGGCAATTACGCCGCGGAAGACGCCGATTTTGCCGA
>DATGLS010000026.1:0-128536 GCA_035293985.1 Xanthobacteraceae bacterium | reverse complement strand
GACCTGGACGCGCGCCCAGGTCGAGCAGATGATCATCAACCAGGAGATCGCCGGCGGCGACGCCACCATCGTCGGCTTCGTCGACGGCACCAATACGTTCACGGCCGGTGCTTCCGACGAGACCTTCGAGGGCAGGGGCGGGACCAACACCTACGTCTATTCGTCGGCCGGCGGCAACGACGTGGTCGACGACGGCGGCAGTCATTCCGTTCTCGTTTTCAGCGACATCGCCGCGGCGGGCGTGACGCTCGGCCGCAACGGCGCCGGCAACGATCTCACTCTCACCATCGACGCGACGGGCAAGACCGTCACGGTGCGCAACCAGTTCAACTATCTGGGCGTCGGCACGCTGCAGACCGTCACCTTCGCGGACGGCACGGTGTGGGCCGCCGCGCAGATCAGGCAGATGCTGCTCGACCAGGAGAGCGCCGCCGCCGGCGGCGCGGTCTACGGCTATGCCAACAGCAACGACACGCTGATCGCCGGCCCGGGGGACAAGTACCTCAACGGCGACGGCGGCGCCGACACCTACAAGTATTCGTCGGCCGGCGGCAACGACATCGTCGATGACGGCGGCAACCAGTCGAGCCTCGTCTTCACCGATATCGACGCGGGCGCCGTCAGCCTGAGCCGCGCCGGCGCGAGCCTCGACCTCGTGATCACGGACACCACGACGGCCAAGACCGTCACCGTGAAGGGGCAGTTCAGCGGCATCGGCGACGGTACCCTGCAGGCCATCACGTTCGCGGACGGCACCGTGTGGAGCCCCGCCCAGGTCAAGCAGATGCTGCTCTATCAGGAGAGCGCGCAGACCGGCGGCTCGCTCTACGGCTATGCCAACAGTAACGACACACTGGTCGCCGGCCTCGGCGACAAGTACCTCAACGGCGAGGGCGGCGCCGACACCTACGTGTACGCGTCGGCGGACGGCAACGACATCATCGATGATGGCGGCAACCAGTCGAAGCTCGTCCTCACCGACATCAACTCGACCGACGTCAGCCTCGCGACCTCGTCGCAGAATGCCAACGACCTCATCATCACGAACAATGTCACGGGCAAGACCGTCCTGGTGCTCGGGCAGTTCAGCAACATCGCGGCCGGCACGCTGCAGAGCTTCGCCTTCGCCGATGGCGTGACGTGGACCGCGGCAGAGGTCGCCGTGCTCGCCAATGCCGACACGGTCTATGCCGGCACCGGCGACAAGACCCTGAGCGGGCGCAACCGGCCGCTCGACTACGTCTATTCGACAGCCGGCGGCAACGATGTGATCGACGACGGCGGCAACCAGTCGAAGCTGACGTTCCTCGACATCGCGTCGTCCGGCGTGAGCCTGAGCCGCAGCGGGCGAAGCCGCGACCTGACGATGACCATCCTGGCGACCGGCAAGACGCTGACCATCGCGGGCCAGTTCAGCGGCATCGGCGCCGGCACGCTGCAGTCCATCACGTTCGCGGACGGCGTGGCGTGGACGCCGGGCCAGGTCAAGCAGATGCTGCTGGACCAGGAGAGCGCGCAGACCGGCGGCTCGGTCTACGGCTACGCCAACACCGCCGACACGCTGGTCGCGGGCCTCGGCGACAAGTACCTCAACGCGCTCGGCGACGTCGGCGGCATCGGCACCTATGTCTATTCCGCGGCCGGCGGCAACGACACCATCGACGACGGCGGCAACCAGTCGAGCCTCGTGTTCAGCGACATCAATGCGACCGACGTGAATCTGAGCCGCAACGGCGCGAGCCGCGACCTCGTCATCACCGACGATGTGACCGGCAAGACCGTCACGGTGCTCGGCCAGTTCAGCGGCATCGCGGCCGGCACCTTGCAAAGCTTCACGTTCGCGGACGGCGCGATGTGGACGGCAGCGCAAGTCAAGCAGATGCTTTTGAATCAAGAGAGCGCGCAGAACGGCGGATCGATCTTCGGTTATGCCAACACCACCGACACCTTGGTCGCGGGCCTCGGCGACAAGTACCTCAATGCGCTCGGCGACGTCGGCGGCGTCGGCACGTACGTGTACTCGTCCGCCGGCGGCAACGACACGATCGACGACGGCGGCAACCAGTCGAAGCTCGTCTTCACCGATATCGACCCGGCCGGCGTCGCGCTCGCCTGGCCGACCGGCACCAACGACCTCGTGATCACGGTGCTCGCCACCGGCAAGACCGTGACGGTGCACAACCAGTTCAGCGGCATCGCGGCCGGCACGCTGCAGTCCTTCACGTTCGCCGACGCAACGGTATGGACCGCCGCGCAGGTGCAGGCGATGCTCGCGCCGAGCACCGCGAGCTACGCCTTCGACAAAGGCGAGGGGCACCTCACGATCCACCCCGGGATGGCGACCACGATCACGCTCGGCGCCGACATCGCGGCGAGCGACGTCGCGCTGCAGGCGGACAGTGCCGGCGATTTCACCATCCGGCTGCGCGACACCGGCGAGACCCTCACGGTCGACGCCGACCTCTCCGGCCAATATTGGGGCATCGCCAGCGTGATCGGCACGCTCGTCTACGGCGACGGCACCAGCATCGCCCTCAATCGCGGCTGGAGCACGCCGTTCACCTTCAACTGGCTCGGCGAGTCCGGCAACATGACGCTCAACGGCGCCGGCTTCGGCAACAACGTGTTCGAGCTCGGCCCGAACGACGTGGCGAACAGTGTGTTCGGCTGGGGCAACACCTTCGACTTCGCCACGGGCGACGGTCCGGTGACCATCAACCCGACCAGCGGCGGCAACACCGTCAATACGATCCAGATGGCGGCCGGCATCACGGCGAGCGACGTCATCTTCCAGGCCGACGCGGCCGGCGACCTGTTCATCAAGCTGCTCTCGACCGGCGACACCATCAAGGTCACCAATGATCTCTCGGGCCAGTATTGGGGTATTGCGAGCCAGGTCGGCACGCTCGCGTTCGCGGACGGCACCAGCATCAGCCTCAATCGGCCCTGGAGCACGCCGTTCACGTTGGATTGGCTCGGGCAGTCCGGCAACATGACGCTGACTGGCGCCGGCTTCGGCAACAACACGTACGAGCTCGGCCCGAACGACGTGGTGACCGGCGCGTACGGCTGGGGCAACACCTACGACTTCGCCAAAGGGGATGGCCCGGTCACCATCAATCCGGCGAGCGGCCAGAACGTCACGAACGTCATCCAGATGGCGGCCGGCATCTCGGCGAGCGACGTGGTCCTCGAGTCGGACGCCAGCCAGGACCTGATCGTCCGCCTGCGCGACACCGGCGATGTGATCACCGCCACCAACGACCTCTCGGTGCAGAACTGGGGCATCGCGAGCCAGGTGACCGCGATCGACTTCGCCGACGGCACGAGCATCAGCCTCGAGCGCGGCTGGAGCAACGATTTCACCTGGACGTGGCTCGGCGGCGGCGGCAACGCGACCCTCAACGGCGCGATCCTCGGCAACAACGTGTACGAGCTCGGCCCCAACGACGTCGCGACCGGCGCGACCGGCTGGGGCAACACCTACGAATATGCCGAGGGCGACGGGTCCGTCACCATCAACCCCGGCACCGGCGCCAACGTGACCAATGCGGTCCAGCTCGGCACCGGCATCTCGTCGGGGCTCCTCTGGTTCGCCCAGCAGGGCAACGATCTCCAGGTCGACGAGATCGGCACCAGCGATCAGCTCACGATCAAGAGCTGGAACGCCGGCGGCAACGGCCAGACACTGAGCTTCGGCACCGCCGACGGCGCGAAGCTCGACAACAGCCTCGCCCAGCTCATCAGCGCGATGGCGACCTATTCGTCGAGCAACCCGGGCTTCAACCCGGCGACAGCCACGCAGATGCCGAACGATCCGACCCTGCAGAGCGCGATCGCGTCATCCTGGCATCACTGATGCAGCGACACCGGACGCGCAGGAATGGTTCGCTCGCGTCGGCCCGCATCGGTTTCCGAACAATCGCCGATAAGGTGAGCACAGTGCGGGCGCTCCCTCTTCCCCTTAGGCGCCCTTAGGGGGAGAGGTTGGGGTGAGGGGGGCCCTCCACGCATCGTGACGTCGGCGTTTGCGGAAGCGCCCCCTCACCTCGACCTTTCTCCCCCCAAGGGGGCTCAGGGCCCCAGGCAGCGTGCCTCGCCTCATATGCGGGCTGATCCACGCCACGCTCGGCACGATCGAGCACGCGCGCGCCGCCTCGCGGCAGGCGGCAGGGTCATCGATCAGACCCATATCGGCAAGGCGATCGCGGCCGTCAGACCAGAATATTGAGCGTGAGGCCGCTCGTCGGCGCATTCGCCGACTGCTGCTGCAGCGGCGGCAGCGTCGGTTGGGTCGGCTGGCTGGGTGGGGAGGGCGGCGGCCGGTTCGTGGCGGTCGTCGGCGCGCTGTTGTTGGCGGCGTTGCCGGCAGCCCCGTTGTTGGCGTGTCCGCTGGCGTTGCCCGCGTTCGCGTCATTGGGCCGCTTGGTGCCGTTCGCCGTGTTGTCGGTGCTCGTGGTGCCGACGCCGTTCACCGCGCTGGTCGTGATCGTGCCGGCGACGTTGTGCGCACCCGTGGTGCCGTTGGTATCGTTCGTGCCTGTGGTGTTGCTTGTATTGTTCGTGGTCGTGCTGTTCGCGCTCGCGCCATTCGTCGTCGTGTTGTTGTTCGTGCCGTTGGGCCCGTTCGTGGTCTGCCCGGGCGGCCGCAGCGGGAAAACCGGAAGCGATGGCGAGATCGGCGATACGCTCATGATCGTGCTCCTTGCGGAAACCCGATAAGCGGGAGCGCCCCCTCAGTGCCACGCGCGCCGTTGCCGCCGGGCAAACGCCGGGCGTGCAATTTTAGGCATCGCCGGCCGCGTTTGCGGCATCGGGATACTGACGCATCGGCTTGCATTGCGACGGTCCGCTGCGCGCCATCAGCTCGTCGAGCGGGTACCAGCGGCGCCACAGCTCGAGCTCGTCGCCGGGTTGCCCAGGAACTGGAGCCGCATCGCGCCGTCGCGCACGTACAGGGTGGCCGAGATCCAAAAGGCCGGCCCCGGTCGGCAAGCGCGAGGTGGCCGTCGAACGACGCCGCCTGCTCCTGCGTTTGGCTCGCCGTCATCCGCAGCGCCGTCGCGGCGCACTTGCCATCGCGCACCTCGATGCCACACCAACCCTCGCCGCAATCGCCGTCGCGGTGGGCGGTCGCCGCGGTGCCGGTCGCGGCCGGGAGCGAAAGCGGCGGCGGCCCGCGCCGGCTTCGCGACCCAGGGCCTCGTATGGCTCGCGCTTCTGATTGGTGCCGTGGCGGCGATCCGCCAAGGCGCAAACAGCGCCCCGCCGCGCCGAAATGATCGCGATGGCGGCGTGGCGTCGGGGGCGATCTCGCTGCGCCTCACGATCGCCGCCGTGAACATGGCCGCGCTGCCGTTCGACCAGGCCTACCGCAGTCGCTGCCTGGGCGTGCTGGCTCGTGCCGCTCGCGATCGGCGTCAGGATGACGCGAGGGATTGTCGTCTGAAGGAAAATGTTCTCTCTTTGTTCTTGACCGTGATGTCCTTGGCTGATACGATTCCGAGGAGGAAGGCGAGGTGTTTTGCCCGTGCCCTTGCGCATGCCCAAGCATATCCGTTCGAAGGGTAGCGTCGCTGCCGATGTCGTGGAGCGCCGGTCGGCAGAACGGCAGAACGGCAGAACGGCAGAACGGCAGAACAAAGCCGTGGGAGGAAACGCCAACGATATCAGTGGCGAGCCAAAGAGGGCCAAAGGGCGCCATCCTGGCGGAAGGGCACAAGGCAAAACTGCAGAACGAACCCAACTGGGATAACAGACGGAATTTCAACTGGTTATGGGTCGCGGCGCGGCCGCGCGGATCGGACATCGGATCGAAGGTGACGGTCCGGACGATGGATAGCTGTAGCGCAGCTGCCTCCCCCAAAGGACCGATCAGCGCCTGCGACAAGCGCTGGGAGCGGTCCCGTTTTGGCCGAACGAACCGAGGTCAAAAACGCCAATGATTTCAGCGGGGCGCGAGCTGACACCCGGGAGATGAGCCGGCAGCCATCGGCAGAGACCGCCGAAATCCCGCTCAGCCCTCCGGCTTGGCGATCGGCCGGCCGAAATCCGGCGCGGCCGAATCCTGGCCGATGCTGACGATGCCGCGGCGGATCGCGCGGGTGCGGGCGAAATGCTCGAACAATGTGTCGCCGTCGCCGCGGCGGATCGCGCGGGTGAGCTTGGACAAGTCCTCCTGGAAGGTGCCGAGCATCTCCAGCACCGCGTCCTTGTTGGTGAGAAAGACGTCGCGCCACATGGTCGGGTCGGAGGCCGCAATGCGGGTGAAATCGCGGAAGCCGCCGGCGGAGAACTGCAGCACCTCGGACTCGGTCACCTCGGCGAGCTCGTTGGCGGTGCCGACGATCGTGTAGGCGATGAGATGCGGCAGGTGACTGGTGATCGCGAGCACGAGGTCATGATGCTCCGGCGTCATGGTCGCGACCTTGGCGCCGAGCGCGCGCCAGAACGCGGCGAGCCGCTCGACCGCGGCCGCATCGGCGCCCGGCGGCGGCGTCAGAATGCACCAGCGGTTGATGAAGAGCTCGGCGAAGCCGGAGTCGGGTCCCGAATGCTCGGTGCCGGCGACCGGATGGGCCGGCACGAAGTGGATGTTGGCGGGCAGGTGCGGGGCCATGTCGCGCACCACCGCGCCCTTGACCGAGCCGACGTCGGAGACGATCGCGCCCGCCTCGAGGTGCGGCCCGATCTCCTGGGCGACCGGCCCGCAGGCGCCGACCGGAATGCAGACGATGACGAGGTCTGCGTCGCGAACGGCTTCGGCGTTCGTCTCCACCACGCGATCCGCGAAGCCGAGCTCGACCACGCGCTGGCGCGTCCTCGCGGTGCGTGCGGTCGCGACGATCTCGCCGACGAGGCCGTGCTGGCGCGCCGCATGCGCGATCGACGAGCCGATCAGGCCGACGCCGATCAGCGCCAGCCGGTCGAACATCGCTGCGGTCACCGTGCGCTCCCGACGAGCTCGGCAAGCGTCTTCACGGCGAGCCGGTTCGCCTCCTCGCTGCCGACGCTCATGCGCAGCGCATGCGGCAGCTTGTAGCCGCCGACCTGGCGCAGGATCACGCCGCGCGAGGTGAGCAGCTCGTCGGCGTCCTGCGCGGTTTTCCCGGTCTCGGTCGGGAAATGGATGAGCACGAAATTGGCGACGCTCGGCGTCACCTTCAGGCCGAGCTTGCCGATTTCCGCGGTGAGCCAGGCGAGCCACTTCGTATTGTGCTCGCGCGAGCGCTCCTGATGCGCCACGTCCTCGATCGCCGCGATGCCGGCCGCGATCGCGGGCGCGCTGACGTTGAAGGGCCCACGGATGCGGTTGACCGCCTCGACCACGTGCGCAGGCCCGTACATCCAGCCGAGCCGCAACGCCGCGAGCCCGTGGATCTTCGAGAACGTGCGCGTCATCACCACGTTGTCGGAGGTCGCGACCAGCTCGATGCCGGACTCGTAGTCGTTGGCGCGCACGTATTCGGCATAGGCCGCATCGAGCACGAGCAGCACATGCGCCGGCAGGCCGCGGTGCAGGCGCTTGACCTCGTCGAACGGCACATAGGTGCCGGTCGGGTTGTTCGGGTTGGCGAGGAAGACGAGCTTGGTCCGCTCCGTCACGGCCGCCAGGATCGCATCCACGTCGGCGGTGTAGTTCTTCTCCGCCGCCACCACCGGCGTCGCGCCCGTGCCGCGCGTCGCGATCGGATAGACGAGAAAGCCGTGCGTGGTGTGGATCGCCTCGTCGCCGTCCTTGAGATAGGCGCGCGCCAGCAGATTGAGCAGGTCGTCGGAGCCGGCGCCGCACACGATGCGCGCCGGATCGAGCCCGAACGCACGGCCGATCGCCTCGCGCAGCTCGCTCGCGGCGCCGTCCGGATAGTCCTCGAGATGCTCGCCGACGTGCTTGTAAGCCGCGATCGCGCGCGGGCTCGGCCCGAGCGGCGTCTCGTTCGACGACAGCTTGAAGACTTTTGCGACGCCCGGCGCTTTGCTCTTGCCCGGCACATAGGCCTGGATGTCGAGCACGCCGGCACGCGGTGTGGGACGCGAGGCGGACATTGAAGGAGGCTCCGAAAGCCGCTCAACGCCCGGTCGGGACCGGCCGGGCGCCGTCGGCGCCGACCATATAGCGGGTCGCATGGCTGCCGACGAGGGCTTGACCGCGCACCGAGACGCCGGCGCCGCGCAACGCCGCCGTGATGTCGTCGATCGTTTTTCCTTGTGGCACCGAGACGAGCAGCGCGGCGCCGTCGAAGGCGCCTTCCGGAATGGCGATGAGGTCCGCGAGCGCCGAGGCGGCGCGCGCCGCACTGCCGCCCCAGCCCGACACGCGCAGGCTGAAGATCGTGACCTCGGGGATGATCGCGTCGGGATGCGGCCGCGCGATCGCGAACACCGGCAGCCCGGCCGGATGATCGGTCCGCTCGACGAAGGGCAGGCGGGCGATGATCTTCGGCGCATCGTCGCCCTCGAGCGCGCTCCACCAGGCGCTGCCGCCGGCGGTCGCCGACACGAGGCCGAGATCGCCTTTCGAGGCGCCGACATGCGCGACGACGCCGCCCGCGCCCATGTGGCCGACGAGCGGCACCGTGAAGCCGAAATGAAAGCGCTCGCTATCGCGCATCGCGGCCTCGCCGGCCGAGAGGTCGACATGCACCCGAAACGGCGCCTGCACGTAGGTGAACGTCGCGATGATCACCCGCCAGATGCTCTCGGCGGTGTCGAGCGGCAGGATGCCGCGGTGACGCTCGACCAGGCGCCGCATCATCGCGGCCTCGCGCGCCGGACGGAACGCGGAGCCGGACTCGGTCGTGCGCTTGACCATGATCAGGCGGTCGATGATGTCGCCGCGCGCCATCAGCAGACGATGCATCTCGGCGTCGATCCGGTCGATCTCGGCGCGCAGCTCGGCGAGCGGCGGCGGTTGCAGGGTATCGGACATGGTTAGCGACGTGGTTGGCGCTCTGAAGTCGCGGATATGGGCCCCGGTGGGCCGTTTTCGCGCGGCCATTGATAGGTGCGGGTGGGCCGGAAAGCAAAGAAAACATTGACACTTGCGGCGCTGAGCCTATCTAAGCCGCGCTCACCCACCGGGCGCCGAAAATCGAATATTGAGGTATTGTCGACGACGATGGTCGACCTGTGGGACCCGGGATACGCATGGCCGACACGCAAATCACCGAAGAGCGCGACCTGCGCGAGCGCGAAGCCGAGAAGCCGCATTCGCTCGTCGCGCGTTTTGCGGCCAACGAGCCGCTCAAGCTCGACGCCGGCGTCGAGCTCGCGCCGTTCCAGATCGCCTATCAGACCTATGGTACGCTCAACGCGGCGCGCTCGAACGCGGTGCTGGTGTGTCACGCGCTCACCGGCGACCAGCACGTCGCCAACAACCATCCGCTCACCGGCAAGCCGGGCTGGTGGGAGACGATGGTCGGCCCGGGCAAGCCGATCGACACCGAGCGCTACTTCGTCATCAGCCCGAACGTCGTCGGCGCCTGCATGGGCACGACCGGCCCGGCCTCGCTCGATCCCAAGACCGGGCAAGTCTACGGTCTCGATTTTCCGGTGATCACCATCCGCGACATGGTGCGCGCGCAGGCGATGCTGCTCGACCGGCTCGGCATCGAGACGCTGTTCTCGGTCGCCGGCGGCTCGATGGGCGGCATGCAGGTGCTGCAGTGGGCGGCGAGCTATCCCGAGCGCGTGTTCTCGGCGCTGCCGATCGCGACCGCGGCGCGCCATTCGGCGCAGAACATCGCTTTCCACGAGGTCGGCCGCCAGGCCGTGATGGCCGATCCGGAATGGAAGGGCGGGCGCTACTTCGCGGCCGGGACGCGCCCGCATCGCGGGCTCGCGGTCGCGCGCATGGGCGCGCACATCACGTACCTCTCCGACGCGGCGCTGCACCGCAAGTTCGGCCGCAAATTCCAGGATCGCGAGAACCCGACCTTCTCGTTCGACGCCGACTTCGAGGTGGAAAGCTATCTGCGCCATCAGGGCTCGACCTTCGTCGAGCGCTTCGACGCCAACAGCTATCTCTATCTCACTCGCGCGATGGACTATTTCGATCTCGCCGCCGACTACGGCGGCGTGCTGGCGAACGCGTTCCGCGACACCCCGACCCGCTTCTGCGTCGTCTCGTTCACGTCCGACTGGCTCTTTCCGACCTCGGAATCGCGCGCGACCGTGCATGCGCTCAACGCCGGCGGCGCGCGCGTCTCCTTCGCCGAGATCGTGACCGACAAGGGCCACGACGCCTTCCTGCTCGACGAGCCGGAGCTGTTCGCGATCGTGCGCGGCTTCCTCGATTCGGCGGCGCAAGCTCGGGGAGTTGCGCGGGGAAACGCGCGCGGCACTGCGCGCGGCCTCGACGCCGCCGCGAAGAGGTGACGCGCGTGCTCATGCGCCGCCAACGCGATCGCACCATGGCCGACTCGGCGCGCGCGCCGACCGGCGCGCGGCTCGATCATCTGCTCGTCGCCCATATGGTCGAGCCGCGTTCGCGCGTGCTCGACGTCGGCTGCGGCGACGGCGAGCTGCTCAAGTTGCTGGAGACGCGCGGCGTCGACGGGCGCGGCATCGAGCTCTCGCGCGAGGGCGTCAACGAATGCGTCGCCAAGGGCCTCGCGGTGATCCAGGGCAACGCCGACACCGACCTCGCCGACTATCCCGACGACGCCTTCGACTACGTGATCCTGTCGCAGACCCTGCAGGCGACCCAGCATCCGCGCATCGTCCTCGAGAACCTCCTGCGCATCGCCCGCCGCGCGGTGGTGTCGTTCCCGAACTTCGGGCACTGGCGCATTCGCCTGCAGATCCTGTTCGGCGGCAAGATGCCGACCACCGCCAACCTGCCGGAAACCTGGTACGACACGCCCAACATCCACTTCTGCACCATCAAGGACTTTCGCGAGCTGTGCGACGTCGTGGGGGCGAAGATGGAGAAGGCGGTCGCCCTCAATGCCTGGGGCCGGCCGCTGCGCTTCAATGCGCCGTGGTGGTTCTGGAACCTGCTCGGCGAGCAGGCGGTCTTCCTGCTGAGCCGCCGCGATTGAGCGCGGCCCTACTTGCGCGCGGGAGGCGCGTTGAGATCGCAACCCTTGTCACGGGCGGTGCGTTGCACGAGCTCGAGGTTGGCGTGGGTCTGCTTGAGCTGCACGTCGTAGACGCCGGCATTGATGAGGGGCCCCGCCGCATCCTGGTTGGCCTTTTCCATGCGGCTCATCAACGCCTTCTCGCTTGCGGCCAAGCTCGCCGATTGCTTGACGAGGTCGGGGCATTTGAGGAAGTCGTATTTGCCGGGCTCGACCCAGAAGTCGGTGCTGTAAACGCTCTGCAGTCCGCCGGCGCAGCCGCCGAGCGCCGCGCAAAGCAGAAGCGCCGGGACAAGCATTGTGTGCAGCGGGATGCCGCGCCACATCGAGCGCCGGATCAACCTCACCTGCGCGCCGGCGCAGCTCCGCATCGGCGCGCCGTGCGCATGGTGAAAGAACGACAAGTGCGAGAGACCCCTGACCATCCGATGGACGCGACAATAGCCGTCAATCCTTGCGAAATTGCGCCTTTTAGGCGGCGCGCGCCGCAGGAATATGTTCCTTGCGGCGTGCACCCGGCAGCCGGCGCGGCGGGTCACATTCGCGTGTTCGACGCGCCGTTGCGGCGCATGCGGACCGCCGCGAAACCGTCATTGCCCTTCCTTGGCCCGCGTGTGTAAGGTCGCCGCCCTTTCGGCGACGGATCCCCCATGGCTCGCGATCAAATCGACATGACGCCCATCGGCACGCGCGACGAGCTCGTCGCGTGGTTCGAGCAGGGCAGCAAGCCGAGATCGCAGTTCCGCATCGGCACCGAGCACGAGAAATTTCCCTTCACGGTCGCCGGGCGCCGACCGGTGCCGTACGAAGGCGACCGCGGCATCCGCGCGCTGCTCGAGGGCATGCAGCATCTGCTCGGCTGGGAGCCGATCAACGAGGGCAACAACATCATCGGGCTTGCCGACGTGACCGGCGGCGGCGCGATCTCGCTCGAGCCGGGCGGGCAGTTCGAGCTCTCCGGCGCGCCGGTCGAGACCGTGCACCAGACCAGCGCCGAGGTGATGGCGCATCTCGCCCAGCTGCGCGAGGTCGCGCACCCGCTCGGCATCGGCTTTCTGGGCCTCGGCATGACGCCCGACTGGACGCGCGCCGACATGCCGATGATGCCGAAGGGCCGCTATCGCATCATGACGGCCTACATGCCGAAGGTCGGCACCTACGGCCTCGACATGATGTATCGCACCTGCACGGTGCAGACCAATCTCGACTTCTCGTCCGAGGCCGACATGGTCAAGAAGCTGCGCGTCTCGCTCGCGCTGCAGCCGGTCGGCACCGCGCTGTTCGCCAACTCGCCGTTCACCGAAGGCAAGCCGAACGGCTTCCTCTCGTTCCGCTCGGAAATCTGGCGCGACACCGACAACCAGCGTGCCGGCACGCTGCCGTGGGCGTTCGAGCCCGGCATGGGCTTCGAGCGCTGGGTCGACTACGCGCTCGACGTGCCGATGTATTTCGTCAAGCGCGGCGACCGCTACATCGACGTCGCCGGCCAGTCGTTCCGCGATCTCATGGCGGGCAAGCTGCCCGGGCTGCCGGGCGAGCGCGCAAGCGTGTCCGATTGGGCGAACCACGTGTCGACGATCTTTCCCGAGGTGCGGCTCAAGCGCTACCTCGAGATGCGGGGGTCCGACAGCGGACCGTGGCGGCGCCTGCCGGCGCTGTCGGCGTTCTGGGTGGGGCTGCTCTACGACCAGGCGAGCCTCGATGCCGCCTGGGACATCGTCAAGGATTGGACCGCGGCGGAGCGGCAGAAGCTGCGCGACGACGTGCCGAGGCTCGGATTTGCCGCCGCGATCCGCGGCCGCACACTGCTCGATCTCGCCAAGGAATGCCTCACCCTCGCGCATGCGGGGCTCAAGCGGCGCAACCGCATCGACGGCTACGGCCGCGACGAGACGCTCTATCTCGAGCCGCTCGGCGACATCGCGACGTCCGGGCGCACGCCCGCCGAGGAGCTGCTGGAAAAATTCCATGGCCCGTGGAAGGGCTCGGTCGCGCCGGTCTATACCGAATACGCGTATTGATTCTCGTCATTGCGGAGCGCGCGCAGCTCCGTCGGGTGGGCAACCGCGCCCCGATGCCGGCGTGGAAATCGCCTCTCCGGCGGGTGCCGACGCGGATAGGAACGCGTACGCGATTTTGCCCAGCCTAGGCGGAATCTCGCAATGTTACTCCGCCGCCTCGCGCGCCTCGGAAAGATTGTCGAGCGACGAGATGATGTGGCCGGCGAGCGCATCGGCGAGCTTCGGTCGTTCATGTGGGTTGCGGATCAGTCCGACCTCGCACGGCGAGAGCTCGCAGAAGCCCTCCGCGGGCGTGAGCACGCGCATGCCGGGACGCAACGCCGATTCGGGAAACACCGAGACCGCAAGCCCGGACAATACGGCGGCGCCGACCGCGCCGGAGTTCGGGCTGGTGAACAGCAGGCGGTAGGGCCGGCCGGTCGCCTCCAGGCATTCGATCGCGGCGCGCCGCCAGATGCAGCTCGGTCGGCCGAGCGCGAGCGGCAGCCGCGGCTCGAGGTGAATCGAGTGCCGGTTCGACGAAACCCACAGCAGACGCTCGCGGCGAAACACCTCGACCGGGCGCCGGCAGTCGAAATTGGTCACGATCGCGAGGTCGAGCTCGTTCTCGTCGATCATCGTCATCAGCTCGCCCGACGGCTGGCACGAGACGGTGAGCTCGACGCCCGGATAGGCGCGCGAGAAGCGCGCCATGATCTCGGGCAGATAGCGGTCCGCATAGTCGTCCGGCACGCCCATGCGAACGCGGCCGCTGAGCTCGGTCTTGGAGAAGGCGGCGAGCGCCTCGACGTTGAGCTTGACGATGCGCCGCGCGTAGTCGAGCAGCCGCTCGCCGTCCTCGGTGAGCTTGGAGGCACGTCCGTCGCGGGCGAAGATCGGGCGGTCGAGCCGCTCCTCGAGGCGCTTCATCTGCATCGAGACCGCCGACTGGGTCTTGTGCACGAATTCGGCCGCCCTGGTGAAGCTGCCGGTCTCCGCGATGGCAATGAAGGTACGTAGCTGGTCGATATCGATGAGCGCCGTCATGGCAGGCTCCTGGCAGGCTCTCTGTAGGCTCTCTGTAGGCTGTGGGGTCGAGCGTGAGAGAATAGTTATATCACACACTCTGATTGGTCAGATTAAAAACATTCGTTTTCCTTATCAATCGATATCTGAAATAAACAGGCTGTCCGATCCATCCGACGGGGTGTTCGGGCTGCGGGCATGACGCTCGCGGCCGCGATTTCGCGCCTCTGCGGCATGGTTGACGCAAGGAAACACGGCCATGACCACGACGACATCGACCCTTCCGCTCGCCTTCGCCCAGGCTTTCGCCGGCTTCGCCGCGACGGCTGCGCGCTTCGGCAAGCGCGTCGTAGCGGCATGGCGCCACCGCGGTGACTTCGTTCTCCTTTCGTCCCTCGACGACCGCATGCTGCGGGACATCGGTCTCACCCGCGGCGACCTCAACGATGCCCTCGCCGAGCCCCTCTGGCGCGATCCGACCGCGGTGTTGGTTCGCCGTCAGCGCGAGCGGCGTTCCGTTCGCCTTGCCGGCGCCGTGATCGATCTGCTGCCGAGCCGCGCCACGCCCTCGATCGTCCCGGCAGCCGACGCGTCGGCGCTCGCCTGGAACGATCGGCCGCGACGGCTCGCCATCTGATCCGCATTCGGCCGATCCACTCCCGATCGGCCGCTCGACTCGACCGCGGCCCCCTCCCGTGCTCGAGTCCCGCGCCCGCCGGCCCCTCCGGCGGGCGCTTTTTTTTGACCTGCGCGGCTATTCCGGATCGGCGACGTCGCTCGCCTCGGGATTGAGCGCGACGGTCTCGCGCCGCGGCGGCGACAGCGGCTCCGGCCGCACGTAGCGGGAGCCGAACAGCTCCAGCCCGGCCGAGACGCCTTGTGCCTGCTGGATCGCGAGGCGGTCGAGATCGCGCGCGCGCACGAAATCCTCGACTGCCTGCGCGCGCTCCGGATCGAGGCCGAGACCCTCGAGTGCGCGGCGGCCGAACGCGAGCGCCGACTCGAACGTCTCGCGCAGCTCGAAATCGACCCCGCGCGCGATCAGCCGCAGCGAATGGCGGCGGTCGTAGGCGCGCACCAGCAGGACGGTGCCGGGAAACTCCGCGCGCACCAGATCGACGATGCGCAGGGCCGTATCGGGATCGTCGACGCAGACCGCGACCACGCGCGCCGCCTGCGCGCCGGCCGCACGCAGCACGTCGAGGCGCGCGCCGTCGCCGTAGTAGAGCTTGAAGCCGAACCGGGTCGCGGCCTCGATCATCTCGGGATCGTTGTCGATCGCCGTGACGTCAACGCCTTCCGCCACCAGGCACTGCGCGACCAGCTGGCCGAAGCGGCCGAACCCGATCAGCAGGATCGAGCCGCGCGCGCCGTCGAAATCGTCGGCCGGGCGCTCGACGCCGCGGTCGAGCCGCGCGATGATCGCCTCGGTGATCGCCGCCGTCGGCGAGGCGATCAGCATGGTGACGGCCGCGATCGCGGCGAACAGGCTGCCCTGCGGTGCGCTCAGCGCGCCCAGCGCGACGCCGAGTGGGATGAGCACGAAGGCGAACTCGCCCGCCGCCGTGAGGACGCCGCCGGCGCGCAGGGCGTCGCGCTTGGTGGCGCAGATCGGAATGAAGAGCAGCCAGACCACGCAGATCTTGAGCAGCGTGATCGCGAGCGCGGCGCCGACGACGAGCGCGAGATTGCCGCGCACCACCGCGACGTCGATCGACATGCCGACGCCCATGAAGAACAGCGCGAGCAGAAGGCCGCGGAACGGCTCGATGTCCGCCTCGAGCTCGTGCCGATAGTTCGATTCCGCGAGCAGCACGCCGGCGAGGAACGCACCGAGCGCCATCGACATGCCGACCGCCTGCATCAGCGCCGCGGCGCCGAGCACGACCAGCAGCGAGGCCGCCGTCATCACCTCGTGCGCGCCGGTGCCGGCGAGCAGCCGCAGGAACGGATTGAGGAGCCAGCGTCCGGCCACGACCACGAGCGCGATCGCGCCGGCGATCTTGGCGACCGACAACAGCGCGTCGACGAAGGTGCCATGGTTCTCGCCGCCGCCCGGCGCGAGCAGCGGCAGCAGCGCGAGCAGGGGGACGACGGACATGTCCTGAAACAGCAGGATCGCGAACGCGCGCTGGCCATAGCTGCGCTGGAGGTCGCCGCGCTCCTCGAGGATCTTCAGCGCGATCGCGGTCGCCGACATGGCGAGCGCGAGCCCGACGACGGCGGCGCCGCGCCACGTCACCAGCCCGAAGGCGAGCGCGAGGCCGCCCAGCACCACGGCGGTGAGGCCGAGCTGGGCGGCGCCGAGGCCGAAGATCGCCCGCCGCAGCGCCAGCAGGCGGCCGATCTCGAGCTCGAGGCCGATCAGGAACAGGAGCAGCACCACGCCGAGCTGCGCGACCGTGAGGATCGTCTGCGAATCGCGAAAGAGCCCGATCGCGTCGGGGCCGATGACGACGCCGGCCGCCAGATAGGCGACGATCGGCGAGAGCCGCAAGAAGCGCGCAATCGGCACGCTCACGACCGCGACCGCAAGCAGCGCGAGCGGCAGCAACAGAAGACCGAAGTCGTCGGGAAGGTGATTCATGTGCCCATCCGCGAGCGCGCGGACCGGCGCGCCGCCGTCGCAGTCACCATATGGGATGTCGGGCCCCCGCGAAACTGACGGAAGGTCAGACCCGTGCGCTGGACGGCGCGACGACAATCCGGGTCTGCGCCTCGCCCGCGACGCTTTGCCGGCGCAGCACGACGAGCGCCGCCACCATCAGGGGGACCCAGGCGAGCCGCGCGCCATAGCGGTCATGCGGGTTCGACAGCGTGCCGCACACGACGGCGTTGCCGAGGAGCGCCAGCGTGACGGTCGCGGCAAGGAGCCCGATGTCGAGATAGTCCCGCTGCCGCAGCCCGAGCGCGAGCAACAGCGGCAGCAGCGCCATGGTGGCGAGCGCGACCGGCACGTGCACCGCATTGATCGCCGCGAAGTGCAAGTCGCCGTGCTGCTGGCGCGCGGCGCGCATCGCCGGGGCGACGGATGGCATGTAGTGCTCGATGATGCCGTAGGTATGGGCGAGCGTGTTCACCACGCCTTCGCCAGTGCCGACACTGATGAGCTGGCGCCCGCTCGCGGCGAGCGCCGTCTCGAGCTGCTCGCCGGGGTAGTCGACGAGGCTGCCGAGCACGATGGTGCGCATCTCGTCGCCGAGGCCTTTGAAGCGCCCGAGCTTGTCGAAGATGCTGCCGTACGCCCACAGGAAATCGTCGGCGGTCGGCGGCAAGCGGTGGCGATAGGCGCACAGCTTGAAGCTCTCGTCGCCGCAGTGGGCATCGAGATAGCGCGCCACGATGCCGTCCTCGAGCATCCGCGCGAAGACGATACCGTAGCCGCCCGGCGTCCAGGCGAACTGCCCGGACAGCGCGAAGTTCGCCGCCAGCAGCATGACGGCTGCGAGCCCCACGGCGACGGCGCCGCGCAGCGCGCCGATGAGGGTGACGATGCGGCGGCGGGAGAGCGCGGCGGCGAACGCGACGAGCGCGAGCCCGAGCAGCACCGCGAAGGTCGCGCTGTGGGTCGCGCCGCAGAACGCAATGAAGAGAATGAGCGCGAGGCGCTCGATCCGGCTCAGCGTATCCGGGCGCATCACGACGAGATGCAGCGCCAGTACGGCGAGGCCGGCGAAGACGTCGGTCAAGAGGATGCCCGCGATCCACGACAGGGTGGTGGTCAGCGCGAGCGTGACGATGACGGCGAGCAGGGTCCAGGGGCGTCCGCCGAAGCCGTAGGAGCGCAGCACCAGGGCCAGCACCCAGACGACCGCGATGGCCTGCAGCACGACGATCGGCCAGAAATCGAGCGGCCAGCCGGCCACGGCGAAGAGGCCGTAGACGGTCGATCGGCTCGGTACCAGGTAGCCCTCGTACCAGCGGGCGAGATAGCCGCCGGTATCGTATTCGAGCAGCGGGAAGCCGTTCCACAAGGCGGGCGCGAGCAAGGCGACGATTGCGGCGAGCGCCGCAACGGCCCAATTGGCAATTCTCATTCCTTCATCCCGGCAGTCGCACGTCGTGCGGGTCGATACTGGACGGCCGGAATGTCGTTGTCATGCAGCAAGGCCGTCGGCGAGGTGAGGCCAATTGCCCCGCTTTTGTCGGGGGCGGCTTTCGTTGGGGGCAGCTTTTGTTGGGGGCAGCTTTTGTTGGGGGCATGCGGTCGGCGCGCCTCGCTTCCGCGGGCGCGGTTCTCTAACATGTGCTACGCATGCGAGCGGGGCGCGCGCAGAATGGCGACCGGCGGGCGATTTCGATGCGATTTATTGTGCTGGCCTGGTTCTCCCTGATTCTGGCGATCGCGTCGTCGCTGGCGCCGTCCTTCGGACAGGTCGGCTTCGATCGCCCCGGCGGCGATTATTACAACTACACGGTGCGCAGCGGCGATCCCAATTTCTGCGCGCTGCGCTGCGAGCGCGACGCGCACTGCCGCGCCTGGGCCTTCAGCTATCCGACCGGCGACAGTTCCGCGACCTGCTGGCTGAAATCGCAGGTGCCGGCGCGCATCGAGGAGCCCGGCAGCGTCTCGGGTGTGCGTGGCGCGGGCGTGATCGCGCCGCGGCACGGACCGGTGGAGTTCGCGATCGACCGGGTCGGGGGCGACTACAAGAGCTTCGAGCTCGCGCCCGATCCCTCCGGCCTGTCGTGCAAAGCCGTCTGCGAGGCCGACAATCACTGTCGTGCCTGGACCTACCTGCGGCCCGGCTACGCGGGCGCGGCGGCTCGCTGCTTTCTCAAGGACAAGGTCAAGCCGCCGCGCAAGAAGCCATGTTGCATCTCGGGCGTGGTGCGTTAGCGCATCTTCCGGCGAAATCGACGCCGGTTCGCCGAAAAGAACATGCGCCGGTAATTCGCTCAGAACCCGGTGAACAGCATGTCGAGCGCGCTTATGATCTTGTCGCGCTCGCCCGCGAGCGACGCCTGCGTCATGCCGAGCACGCTTTTGCGCACCGTGACGATCTCCTGGGTGATCAGCACGAACGCGTTGCCGTCGATCTCGACCCGCGGGTTGAGACGGTCTGCAAAGGTGCCGGACGCCGCCGGCTCGAGTGGCGCGACGACGAGCGTGTCGAGCGTCCGTGTCAGCAGATCGCTTTGCAGGGCGACCAAAAAGGGCTGCCGCTCGCGGCTGCGCGGAAACGGATTGGCGACGACGTCGAACTGCTGCACGGCGGCCTACAGCAGCGTCGCGTCATCGGCGAGAAGGCCGTGCGTCGCGACGCGACGGTTGTAGGCGTCGATCGCCCCCCGGTTCTGCTCCAGCCAATGCTTTTCCTGCTCGGCGCTGACGATCGTGCGCAGGCGCCGCTCCAGGGTCTCCGAGACGTTGATGCGTAGACGGCGCGCTTCGTCGAGCAGCTCGGCATCGACGAAGAGATTGACGGCGCGCTTCTTGACTTGGCGCTGGCTCATCATCTGCGCCTCCCAGTCTGAGTATGCGCAAGATTAATGCGCATGGACCGGGAAGGCAAGGGCCGATTGATAGCTAAACGAGGACGGGGTGCTCCCGTCCTCGTTTCGCAGACATCAAGCGGGTGCGTGGGTGCTCAGCCGCGGCCGACGACGGACAAGGTCACGGGCGCCAGGCCCGAGAAGCCGAGGGCGCGGGCGCCCGCCGGCGTGAGGTCGATGACCCGTCCGCGCACGAAGGGGCCACGGTCGTTGATGCGCACCACGACCGAGCGGCCAGTGCTGCGGTTGGTGACGCGCACCATCGTGCCGAACGGCAAGCTGCGGTGAGCCGCGGTCAGCCCGCCAGCCGAGGCGTATTCGCCGCTGGCCGTGTGTCCACCCCGATAGACCGAGGCGATGCCGGAGTACGGCCCCGCGCCGCCCGGCGCGCGGCTCTGCTCCGCCACGTCGCCATGGTGCGTGCCGAGCACGCCAGCGGCGTGACGATGGTGCGTGCCGCGATGCCACGCGACCTCACGCTCGCCGCGGCTTTCATGATGCCGGGCCCAACGCGCGAAAGCGTGATGATGGGCATAATGCAGATGTGCTCGCGATCGGAGCTCAGTAGAATGAGCAAAGCTCATGGTCCCGCCGAGAATTGCCGTAGCGAACGCACACGTCACAAGGGTTTTGGATTTCATCCGGTTCCCCCTTCCATGGTTAGAGAGGCTAAGGAGGCGCGGAATGCTAGGTGATTTTTGCGGTTTCCTGTTCAAAATTGGGTCATTTTGCGACGCAACATGGTGAATTGTTCGAATCGTTCGCGCAATCGCTAGAGTAATACCTTTTATTTCTGTCGCCCGGCGTCATGTGATTGGCAGAGCTGCAGAATCATCAGCCCTCGAAACTCGGATCGCTCGGACGACGGAGCCCGAAATGCAGGCGCGCGACGCCCCGGCGGCTCGCTCGACGGCGCTCTTTTACGGGGCGGTGACGGGCGTCTTCAGTCAGCCCCCTGTGCCGCCGACGGTGATGCGGTCGATCCGCAGCGTCGGCTGGCCGACACCGACCGGCACGCCCTGGCCGTTCTTGCCGCAGGTGCCGATCCCGGTATCCAGCGCGAGATCGTTGCCGACCATCGTGACCCGGTGCAGGTCGGTCGGCCCGTTGCCGATCAGCATCGCGCCCTTGACCGGTGCGCCGACCTTGCCGTCGTCGATGCGATAGGCCTCGGTGCACTGGAAGACGTATTTGCCGGATGTGATGTCGACCTGCCCGCCGCCGAAGCTCACCGCGTAGATGCCGTTCTTCACCGATGCGAGGATCTCGGCGGGATCGCGCCCGCCCGCCAGCATGTAGGTGTTGGTCATTCGCGGCATCGGCACGTGACCATAGCTTTCGCGCCGTCCGTTGCCGGTCGGCCGCATCCTCATCAGGCGCGCGTTCTGCCGGTCCTGCATGTATCCGACCAGGATGCCGTCCTCGATCAACACGGTGCGGTTGGTCGGCGTCCCCTCGTCGTCGATCGAGAGCGAGCCGCGCCGCGCAACGATCGTTCCGTCATCGACGACCGTCACGCCGCGGGCGGCGACCTGCTGGCCCAGCAGGCCCGCGAAGGCCGAGGTCTTCTTGCGGTTGAAATCGCCCTCGAGCCCATGGCCGACGGCTTCGTGCAGCATCACGCCCGGCCAGCCGGCCCCGAGCACCACGTCCATCTCGCCCGCCGGCGCCGGCACCGCCGCGAGATTGACCGTCGCCTGGCGCACCGCGTCGTCGACCGCGGCCTTCCACGCGCCGGAGGCGATGAAACGCTCGTAGCCCTCGCGCCCGCCATAGCCGTGGCTGCCGGATTCCTGGCGCTCGCCTTCGCCCGCGACCACCGAGACATTGACCCGCACCAGCGGCCGCACGTCGCGATAGGTCTCGCCGTCGGCACGCAGGATCTCCACCACCTGCCAGGTGGCGGCGACGCTCGCCGTCACCTGCCGCACGCGCGCATCCTTGGCCCGTGCATATGCGTTGATCTCCTCCAGCAGCTTCACCTTGACATCGAAGGACGGCGCGCCGAGCGGGTTCTCGTCGGTGTAGAGCCGCACATTGGTGCGGCCCGGGGCCTGCGCGGCGGTGCCCGAATAGCCGCCCTTCACGGCGCGCACCGAATCGGCGGCGCGCGCAATAGCCGCCTCCGAAACGTCGGAGGCATGCGCATAGCCGACCGCCTCGTCCTTCACGGCGCGTAAGCCGAAACCCTGGGACGTATCGTACGTCGCTTGCTTGAGCCGCCCGTTGTCGAACACCAGGACCTCGGTCTGGCGGTACTCGAGATAGAGCTCGCCGTCGTCCGCACCGTCGAGCCCGCGTGCGACGATCTTGTTGAGGCGCGTCCGGTCGAGTCCGGCACGGTCGACGAGGGAGGAGGTCGGCAGGGTCATGGGGAGTTCCGGGTAAGAAACACGTAGCCCATCAAATAGGTTATCGGCCGCCAATTCGCACCCCTTTTGAACCATTGCGTGCGGCGGATCGACTAACCCACGAGCCGCACCACGTGCGTGGCCGGCCGGTGATGCGCCACCGGCTCGTGCAGGGCGCACCGGGCGGTTTGACGCGGCGAAACATGAGGAGCGCGCCATGTCCGGGGATGAGCGACACGCCGGCGAGCAGGGTCGGACGGCCCGTCCATGGCGGCGGCGGCGATTCGGGCGGCCACGCGCGATCCTGCTCACATGGCTCTCGATCGCTGCCGCGCCGGCCCTATGGGCGGGCGTCGACAGCGCCGCCGCGATGAATTTCCGCGGTGGGCACCCGGCCGTCCACAACGTCAACCACCGCCAAGTCTTGCGCCCCACGAACCGCGCAAGCCGCGTGGGCACCGCCAACTACGGTTCCCATTGGGGCAATCGCCGCCTGGGCTCACGTCAGGGCTCCCGCATCGTGGTCGTCCTGCCACCCAAGCCGACCCCCCCGAGCAGGCCGCCTTACCATCATCCCATCAGATGGCCGCATCCGCCGATCGTCCTGGGCTCGCCTCAGGGGCCATCCGAACCGGTTGGGGTGATCAACGTCGTCCCACCCGGGCCGACCGGGGTGACCAATGTCGCGCCACCAGCGCCGCCCGGGCCATCCGCCCCAAGTGCCGCCGGCGGTGGTACGTCGCCGGCGGCAGCCGCCACCAACAACCGGTTCGTCCCCGACGAGGTGCTCGTCACGTTCGCGGGCAATATTCGGCCCCGGGCGATCGTCGGCTTTGCCCAGGATCAGCGGCTGGCACTGCTCAGCCGCCATCCGCTGCCGTTGAGCAATTCGGTCATGTACCGGTTCCGGATCACCGACCGCCGCGAGGTCCCGACGGTGGTGGGTGGTCTGCGGGGAGACCGTCGCATCGCTGCCGTGCAGCCGAACTACATCTATACGCTGCAGGACGACCGCACGTCCGGTGCGGTGATCGGCGATCCGATGCAGTACGTGGTGGACAAGCTGCATCTGCGCCAGGCGCACGACCTCGCGACTGGAAATCACGTGCTGGTCGCCGTCATCGACTCCGGCATCGATACGCAGCATCCGGAGCTCAATGGTGTCGTCGCGGGCGCGTTCGACGCCTTCACCGGCGATCTGCGGCCGCAAAAGCACGGAACCGCCATGGCGGGCGCCATCGTGGCGCACAGCAAGCTCATGGGCGTGGCGCCGGGCGCGCGCATCCTTGCGGTGCGCGCTTTCGACAGCGACGCGGCCGGCTCACACAGCACGACCGCCCATCTCATCGATGCGTTGCGATGGACGGCGAGTTCCGCCGCCCGCGTCGTCAACATGAGCTTCGCGGGCCCGGACGATCCGGGTATCCGCAGCGCGATCGCGGCCCTGCGGCAGACGGGCATGGTGCTGGTGGCGGCCGCCGGCAATGACGGCCCGCAGGCGCCGCCCGATTATCCGGCCGCCTATCCCGGTGTCATCGCCGTCACGGCGACCGATATCGACGACCACCTGCTCGGCGTGGCGAACCACGGCACCTATGTGGCGGTGGCCGCGCCCGGAGTGGACATCTTCGTCGCCGCCCCCAACGGCGGCTACACGTTCACCACCGGAACGTCGATTGCGACCGCCCATGTGAGCGGGCTGGTGGCGCTGCTGCTGCAGCGCAATCCGCGCCTTCGGCCCGAGGCGGTGCAGGCGATTCTGATGGGCAGCGCCAAGGCGCTCGGCCCCAAAGGGCCCGACATGGGACCCGACATGGGACGCAACATGGGACCCAACATGGGACGCAACGACGAATATGGCGCCGGCCTGGTCGACGCCTACGCGGCGCTGCTCGCCATCGCGCCGCCGACGGCGGTCAGCGAACGGTGAGAGAGTAGCGAGTAGCGAGTAGCGAGGAGCGCATAGTGAGTGGTGAACAGCGAGTGGGGTGCAACTATTTGCTACTCCCTATTCGCTACTCGCTCCATCACGGCAACGCGTCGTAGGCCTCGCCGAATCCCTTCAGGCTGAGCGGAAAGCCGATGCCTTCCTCGGGCGTCTGGAAGATGAAAAACGTCGCGGTGGTGCCGTTGCGCAGCTGATTGATCAGCTTGTCGTCCATCACCACCTCGGCGTAGCAGCCGCGCGGCATGATCAGGCATTTGACGAAGCCGGCGCGCCCCACGTCGACATTGTCGACCTTGAGGCCGAGACCGGCCGGCAGCAGGATGCCGAGCGGAGCCTGGACGCGCATGAGGCGGGTCTTCTGGTCGGCGGTCTTGAGCACCAACACCGTAATGCCGACGCCCGCGCGATCCTCGGCGACAACGCTCTGAAACAGCGCGCATTGCTCGTTCTGGGCGCCGGGCGGGGTTTCGCAGCGAATCTGCCAGTCGCCATGCTGGGAGCGGATCGCGCCTTGGGCGGTCGCACTGCCGGTCGATCCGAGCAGGCACGCAGCGATCGCGATCAAGGCCATAACGGCCAGTCGCGGTGCGCCCCCGCGAAGATGTGGCATGATCGGGCTTCCTCTTGAGTCCTCGTGGACTTCCTTTGGGGACCGGCGCCCCCGCCGGCGGTCGAATTGTCCGAATCGCACGCAGCAGCAAGGCCGCAGCCTGAGGTACAGAACCGGCCCATCGTGTCAAGAATGAGGGGCCCTCGCGTGGGGGCGCGTCGGAATCCGGCTCATCTGCCGGCGAATCGAGCATTCCGGTCCGCTGTGGGATGATGCCGCACGTCATGCAATGAGGCGCATTGCGAGGCGGGCTGAATTGTGGTTTTAGAAGCCCGGGTTTTCCCGGGCGCGCCCCCCGCGCGCTCGAAACTCGACCAATGCGGCCCTCGGTCGCGGCGGCCGGTCAAAATCGCACCCGCCTCGCGAGTACGGTGCGAAGCGCATGTTTCGGCGGAGCGTCAAGGGGTTCGCCGGAGCCGATGCGCGAACGATAACGCGCATCTCCGGCGGAGTGGGTATGGGTCCGCCGTCAAGGACATGCGCCAACATAGCGGACGGCGACAGCCGCCATTCGTCGAAGGAGCACGGACGACGATGCGAGTCATTTCCCGATTTTACGCTGCGGCGCTGCTCGCCGTGATGGCGATCGCGGGCGCGGGCGCCGCGTGGGCCGGGTCCGGCCAGCCGTCGCCGTGGCAATTCGGGTTTCAGCAGTCGGCGACCCCGGTGATGGACGACATAGAGTGGTTCCACAACGACTTTCTCCTGTGGATCATCAGCGCCATCACGCTGTTCGTCCTGGCCCTTCTGGTGATCGTGATCGTGCGGTTCAACGCGCGCGCCCATCCGACGCCGTCGCGCACGACGCACAACACGCTGATCGAGATCCTCTGGACCGTCATCCCGGTGGTCATCCTGCTGGGCATCGCCATCCCGTCGTTCAAGTTTCTGTTCGTTCAGCTCAACACGCCGCCCGCCGACCTCACCGTCAAGGTGACGGGCAAGCAGTGGTTCTGGAGCTACAGCTATCCGGACAGCAAGTTCGAGTTCGATTCGCTGATGCTCAAGGACGACGAGCGCCAGAAGGTGCTCGACAAGGATCCGAAGGCGGACGTGCCGCGGCTGCTCGCGGTCGACAACGAGATGGTGGTTCCGGTGAACAAGGTGGTGCGGGTGCAGGTCATCGGCGCCGACGTGATCCATTCCTTCTCGGTGCCGTCGTTCGGCATCAAGATCGACGCCATTCCGGGCCGCCTCAACGAGACCTGGTTCAAGGCGGAGCGCGAGGGCGTCTACTACGGCCAGTGCTCTCAGCTGTGCGGCCGGGATCACGCCTTCATGCCGATCGCGGTGCGGGTGGTGAGCGAGCAGGCATTCACCGCCTGGCTCGCCGATGCCAAGAAGAAGTATGCGAGCGCGGACGCGCCGGTGACGGTCGCGGCCGCGACCACCGCATGTTCCGGCGAAGTGGACGCCGGTTCGCCGACAAGAACATGCGCCAAATGAGAGCAGGCGAGGGAGCTCGCCGGCCCAACGTTTGAACGAGCGTCGAAGGACCAGGTCGAAGGACTAGGAAGCAGATGGCAACGCACGCGATAGCCGACACGCACGACCACGGCCACCCGACCGGATGGCGCCGCTTCGTCTACTCCACCAATCACAAGGACATCGGCACGATGTACCTCGTGTTCGCGATGGCGGCGGGCGTGATCGGCGCCGGCATGTCGATCGTGATCCGCGCCGAGTTGATGGAGCCGGGTCTGCAGATCTTCCATCAGACGCACGAGTACAACGTCTTCGCCACCGCGCACGGCCTCATCATGATCTTCTTCATGGTGATGCCGGCCATGATCGGCGGTTTCGGCAACTGGATCGTGCCGTTGATGATCGGGGCGCCCGACATGGCGTTCCCGCGCATGAACAACATCTCGTTCTGGCTGCTGCCGGCCTCGTTCGCGCTGCTGCTCACCTCGGCCTTCGTCGAGGGCGAGCCGGGCTCCGCCGGCGCCGGCACCGGGTGGACGCTTTACGCGCCGCTCTCGACCTCCGGCCACCCGGGCCCGGCGGTCGACTTTGCGATCCTGTCGATCCATCTCGCCGGCGCATCCTCGATCCTCGGCGCCATCAATTTCATCACCACGATCTTCAACATGCGCGCGCCCGGCATGACGCTGCACAAGATGCCGCTGTTCGTGTGGTCGATCCTGGTCACGGTGTTCCTGCTGCTGCTCGCGCTGCCGGTGCTCGCCGGCGCGATCACGATGCTGCTCACCGACCGCAACTTCGGCACCACCTTCTTCAGCCCGGAGGGCGGCGGCGATCCGTTGCTGTTCCAGCACCTGTTCTGGTTCTTCGGCCACCCGGAGGTCTACATCCTCATCCTCCCCGGCTTCGGCATGGTCAGCCAGATCATCGCGACCTTCTCCAAGAAGCCGGTGTTCGGCTATCTCGGCATGGCGTACGCCATGGTCGCGATCGGCGGCATCGGCTTCGTCGTCTGGGCGCACCACATGTACACGGTCGGCATGTCGGCGGGCACGCAGGCCTATTTCGTCGCCGCCACCATGGTGATCGCGGTGCCGACCGGCGTGAAGATCTTCTCCTGGATCGCGACGATGTGGGGCGGATCGATCGAGTTCAAGACGCCGATGCTGTGGGCGATCGGCTTCATCTTCCTGTTCACGATCGGCGGCGTCTCCGGCGTGGTGCTCGCGAACGCGGCGGTCGATCGCGCCCTGCACGACACCTACTACGTGATCGCGCACTTCCATTACGTGCTCTCGCTCGGCGCCGTGTTCACGATCTTCGCCGGCTGGTACTACTGGTTCCCGAAGTTCACCGGCTACATGTACGACGAGGCGATCGGCAAGCTGCATTTTTGGGTGACGTTCATCGGCGTCAACATGATCTTCTTCCCGCAGCACTTCCTCGGTCTCGCCGGCATGCCGCGCCGCGTCGTCGACTATCCCGATGCGTTCGCCGGCTGGAACTTCATCTCGTCGATCGGCTCCTACATCGCCGGCTTCGGCATCCTGATCTTCTTCTACGGCATGGCACGCGCGTTCATGCGCAAGGAGGTGGCGGGCAACAATCCGTGGGGGGCGGGCGCGACCACGCTCGAGTGGACGCTCTCCTCGCCGCCGCCGTTCCACCAGTTCGAGACCCTGCCGCTGATCAAGTGAGGCGGATGGGCGCAAGGAACGACTTGAGACAACGCAAGACAGCGCAAAAGACACAGCGCAAAAGATCTGGACACGATGTCGCTGCTCACCGAAGGCGCCGAGCTCGCCCGTCCCGCGGGGACGGGCGCGCGCGCCGAGCCTAGCATCGCCAGCGTGGGCGACTACATTGCGCTGCTCAAGCCGCGCGTGATGTCGCTCGTCGTGTTCACGGCGCTGGTCGGGATGGTCGTCGCGCCCGGCCATCTCAACCCGGTGGTCGGCTTCATCTCGCTCCTGTGCATCGCGATCGGCGCCGGCGCCGCCGGCGCCCTCAACATGTGGTACGACGCCGACGTCGACGCCGTGATGGCGCGCACCTCGGCCCGGCCGATCCCCGCCGGGCACATCACCCGCGGCGAGGCGCTCGGCTTCGGCATGACGCTCGCGGTCGGCTCGGTCGCGATGCTCGGGCTCGCGGCCAACTGGCTTGCCGCCGGGCTGCTCGCCTTCACGATCTTCTTCTACGTCGCGATCTACACGATGTGGCTCAAGCGTGCGACGCCGCAGAACATCGTGATCGGCGGTGCCGCCGGCGCGTTTCCGCCGATGGTCGGCTGGGCGGCGACGACCGGCGGGATCGGCGTCGAGTCGATTCTCCTCTTTCTCATCATCTTCTTCTGGACGCCGCCGCATTTCTGGGCGCTGTCGCTCTGGCGCTCCGACGACTATGCGCGCGCCGGCATTCCCATGCTGCCGGTCGTTTCGGGTCCGGCCGAGACCCGGCGGCAGATCCTGATCTATTCGCTGGTGCTCGCGCCGCTCGGCGTCCTGCCCTGGCTCATCGGCTACGCCGGCGTGCTCTACGGCGCGACGGCGCTGGTCGGCGGCGCCGGCATGATCGCGCTCGCCATCCGGGTCAAGCGCGAGAGCGGCCTGACCGGAGCGAAGCAGCTGTTCGGCTTCTCGATCCTCTACCTGTTCGTTCTGTTCGCGATGCTCTTCGCCGACGATCGGCTTGCGCACCTGCTCGGCTGGACCGTGTGAGCGGCGGATGACGGCCATGGCCCAGCACGGCGAGCATGACGACCAGGAAGGCGTCGTGCTGACGCAGGAGCAGAAGCGCCGCCGCCGTGCCCGCTCGATCGCGATTGCGCTCGCGCTCGCCGCCCTCGTCGTCCTGTTCTACGCGCTCACCATCGTCAAAGTGGGGCTGCATCCGATCAAGCCGCCATGAGAGCGATCCCATGAATGATGCTTCCCCCAATCCTGCGCGGCGGCGGCGCGACAAGGCCGTCGCGTTCGTGTGCGGCGTCTTCGTCGCCGCCATGGTCGGCGCGGCCTATGCGGCGGTGCCGCTCTACAACTGGTTCTGCCGCACCACCGGGTTTGGCGGCACCCCGCTGATCTCCAAGGTCGCCCCCGCCGGCATGATCGAGCGCAAGATCACCGTGCGGTTCGATTCCAATGTCGGCCCCGGCCTGCCCTGGAAGTTCGAGCCCGAGGTCAACTCGATCGATCTGCACATCGGCGAGGTCGCCACCGTCTACTTCAATGTGACGAACGAGGCCGCGCGCGTCACCGAGGCGCAGGCGGCCTACAACGTGTCGCCGCCGCAGGTCGGCGCCTACTTCACCAAGATCAACTGCTTCTGCTTCACCCAGCAGCGGCTCAAGCCGGGCGAGAAGCGGCAGATGGCGGTCGTGTTCTACGTCGACCCGTCGATCGTGAAGGATTCCGATCAGGACGATCTCAACACCATCACGCTCTCCTATACGTTCTATCCAATTCCCGTCACCGCGCCGGCTCGCCCGGCCGGCGACGCGGAGCTGGCGACGCCGGGACGGCGGCTTTAGAGATCAGGAAACACGCTGCGGCGCACGCGCCGCGACAGAATTCAAGACGGAGATGACGCAAATGGCCGACGCCCACGTCAAGCACCACGACTACCACCTGGTCGAGCCGAGTCCGTGGCCGGCCGTGGGGTCGATATCAGCCTTCGTCATGGCGGTCGGCGCCATCTGCTGGATGCACAACCTCTTCCCGGGCTCGATCTGGCTGATGCTCGCCGGCGTGCTGGGTGTCCTCTACACCATGTTCGGGTGGTGGAGCGACGTGGTGAAAGAGGCCGACAAGGAGGGGTATCACACCCGCGTGGTGCAGCTCTCGCATCGCTACGGCATGATCCTCTTCATCGCCTCCGAGGTGATGTTCTTCGTCGCCTGGTTCTGGGCCTATTTCAACACTGCGCTGTTCCCGGCCGACCTGCACCAGGTCGTGCGCGACCAGTTCGTCGGCGGCGTATGGCCGCCAAAGGGCATCGAGACCTTCGATCCCTGGCACCTGCCGCTCCTCAACACGCTGATCCTGCTGACCTCGGGCACGACCGTAACCTGGGCGCACCACGCGCTCCTGCACGATGATCGCGAGGGCCTCAAATGGGGCCTGATCTGCACCATCGCGCTCGGCCTCTCCTTCACCTGCGTGCAGGCCTGGGAGTACAGCCACGCGGCGTTCGCCTTCAAAGGCAACATCTACGGCGCCACCTTCTTCATGGCGACCGGCTTCCACGGCTTCCACGTCATCATCGGCTCGGTGTTCCTGATCGTCTGCCTGGTGCGGGCCTTCGACGGCCAGTTCACGCCCAAGCAGCACCTCGGCTTCGAGTTCGCCGCCTGGTACTGGCATTTCGTCGACGTCGTGTGGCTCTTTCTCTTCTCCTGCATCTACGTCTGGGGCGAGGGGCCGCACCTCGCCGGCGTCGCCGGCTGAGCGCGAGCAAAGATGCGAGGGGGCGGCCGAGCGCCGCCCCCTTTTGCATTTGCGGACGCCCATGACGGGAGCTATGACCGCCGGGGCGGGCAAGCACAGCGACGTGCGATGAGCCAAATCACGACCACACCTCCCAATCCGATCCTCGCCGGCCTCGCGGGCCGCTGTCCGCATTGCGGCAAAGGCAAGATGTTTGCGGGCTTTCTCGGCCTGAAGTCTGCGTGTGAGGCGTGCGGGCTCGATTATGCGTTCGCCGACGCAGGGGACGGCCCGATGGTGTTCGTCATTCTGTTCGCGGGGTTCGTCGTGGTCGGTGCGGCGCTCGTCACCGAGGTGGTGTATGCGCCGCCATTCTGGGTCCACGCGGTGCTGTGGCTGCCGCTGATTCTCATCACCACTGTCGTGCCGCTCCGGCTGATGAAGGGCGTGCTGATCGCGTTGCAGTATCACCACAAAGCCGCGGAAGGCCGGCTCGAGCGGCGAGGCGACGCGTGACAGCCGACAAGGCGGAGCGCCGCGGGCTCGTCGGGCCGAGCATCGCGGCAGCGTGCGTCTTCGCGCTGCTGATCGGGCTCGGCACCTGGCAGGTCAAGCGCCTCGCCTGGAAGGAGGCGCTGATCGCAACCGTCACGGCGCGCCTTGCCGCGCCGCCGGCGCAGCTGCCGCCGCCCGCCGACTGGGCGCGGCTCGATCCGGCGCGCGATGAGTATCGCCGCGTCACCGTCAGCGCCACGTTCGAGAATGACAAAGAAGCGCTGGTCTACACGACCGGGTCGACCCTGCGCGGCGGCGATACCGGGCCGGGCTACTGGGTGTTTACGCCGGCACGCTTCGCCGGCGGCACCGTCATGGTCAATCGCGGCTTCGTCCCGGAGGGCCGCCAGAATCCGGCGACCCGCCCGCAGGGCGAGATCGCCGGACCCGTGGATATCGTCGGGATCATGCGCTGGCCGGAGCGCCCCGGCCTGTTCACCCCCGCTGGCGAGCCAGCCACTAACCTGTGGTTCTCCCGCGATTCGACCGCGATCGCGGCGGCGAAGCGGATTGGCCCCGTCGCCCCCTTCTATATTGACCAGGAATCGCCGGCTGCCCCGGGGGGGCTTCCGCAAGCCGGTGCCATGAAACCATCATTTCCCAACAATCACTTGGGCTACGCCTTCACCTGGTATGGCCTTGCCGCCGTCCTGGCCGTCTCCTTCGGCATCTGGCTCGTCGGCCGCCTGCGGGCGCGTCAGGGGGCGCCCGTTTAGCACTTTAGCCAACCGGTCCTTGTGCGCCGTGACCCTTCCGACTAGTCTTCTGCCGGCGTCGGCGCGATCCCGGAGACCGGCGTTAACCTTCGTGATTCCAACAAGTTAAGGACTGTGCCAGGGTGCCGGGATGGCCCCGGCAACCCTGCCGCCCAGGACCCGATCGGTGCGTTATATCTCGACCCGGGGTGAAGCCCCCGCGCTCGGCTTCGTCGACGTGACGCTCGCGGGTCTCGCCCGCGACGGCGGCCTTTACGTACCTGAATCATGGCCTCGGCTCGATCGGGACACCATCGCGAGCTTCGCCGGACGGCCCTATGCGGAAGTCGCGGTCGAGGTGCTGCGTGCGTTCGCGGGCGGCGCCGTGGCTGACGCCGATCTCGCCCGTATGGCGCGCGAAGCCTATGCGACGTTCCGTCATCCCGCCGTGACGCCGCTCGCGCAGATCGGCCCCGGCACCTTCATTCTCGAGCTCTTTCACGGGCCGACCCTCGCCTTCAAGGATCTGGCGATGCAGTTCCTCGCCCGCATGATGGATCATGCGCTGGCGAGCCGCGGCGAGCGCACGACGATCGTGGTCGCGACCTCGGGCGACACCGGCGGCGCCGCCGTCGAGGCCTTTCGCGGGCGCGCCCAAGTCGATCTCGTCGTGCTCTTCCCCAATGGACGCATCTCCGACGTGCAGCGGCGGATGATGACCGGCGCGACCGATGCGAACGTCCACGCGCTCGCGATCGAGGGCACCTTCGACGACTGCCAGGCGATCGTGAAGGCGATGTTCAACCACCATGCATTCCGCGATCGCGTCGGCCTCTCGGGCGTGAACTCGATCAATTTCGCGCGCATCGCCGCCCAGGTCGTCTACTACTTCGTCGCCGCGGCGGCGCTCGGCGCGCCGCACCGCAAAGTCGCCTTCACGGTGCCGACCGGCAATTTCGGCGACGTCTTCGCGGGCTACGTCGCGGCGCAGATGGGGCTGCCGGTGGACCGGCTCACCGTCGCGACCAACGTCAACGACATCCTCGCCCGAACGATCGCAACCGGGACCTACGAGGTGCGCGGCGTGGTCGCGACCGCCTCGCCGTCGATGGACATCCAGGTCTCCTCGAATTTCGAGCGTCTGCTGTTCGAGGCCTGCGGGCGCGACGCGGCGCCGGTGCGCGCCGCGATGGGCTCGCTCGCCCAGTCGGGACGTTTCTCGATTCCGGCGCCGGCGCTCGCCGCGATCCGCGCGATGTTCACCGCCGACCGCGCAAGCGAGGCCGAGACCGCCGCCGCGATCCGCACGACCTTGCGCGAGACCGGCGTCACCATCGATCCGCACACCGGCGTCGCGATCGCGGTCGCCGAGAAGGAGAGCCGCGATCCGGCGGTGCCGATGGTCGTGCTGTCGACCGCGCACGCGGCCAAGTTTCCCGACGCCGTCGAGGCGGCGTGCGGGGTGCGCCCGGGCCTGCCTGACTGGCTCGCCGATCTGACGCTGCGACGCGAGCGCGTCACCGTCCTGCCCGCGGATCAGGCCGCGGTCGAACGTTTCGTCGTCGAAGCAAGCCGCGCAGCGCGCGAAGGGAGAGCCGCATGAGCGTCGAGGTCACCCGCCTGCCAACGGGTCTTACGGTCGTCACCGACGCCATGCCGCATCTCGAGACCGCCGCGCTCGGCGTCTGGGTCGCGTGCGGCAGCCGCAACGAGCAGCCGGAAGAGCAGGGCATCTCGCACTTCCTCGAGCACATGGCGTTCAAGGGCACGACGCGGCGCACCGCGCGGCAGATCGCCGAGGAGATCGAGGCGGTCGGCGGCGACCTCAATGCCGCGACCGGGGTCGAGATGACCGCCTACTACGCTCGCACCCTGCGCGCCGACGTGCCGCTCGCCCTCGACGTGCTCTCCGACATCCTCACGGCGCCGTCGTTCGATCCCGACGAGATGGCGCGCGAGAAGAACGTGATCATCCAGGAGATCGGCGCGGTCGAGGACACGCCCGACGATCTCGTGTTCGAGTACCTGCAGGCGACGGCCTTCGCGGACCAGCCGGTCGGCCGCTCGATCCTCGGCACCCGCGCGACCGTGCGCTCGTTCGACGGCAAGCGCCTCAAGGCCTATCTTTCTCATCACTATCGCGGACCGCGCACCGTGATCGCGGCCGCCGGCGCGGTCGACCACGCGACGGTCGTCGGCGAGGCCGAGCGCCGCTTCGCCGCCTTCGCAGGGCCGGTCGCGCCCGCGCCGGTACCGGCCCAGTTCCGCGGCGGCGTGCGGGTCGAGACGCGCGACCTCGAGCAGGTGCACATCGCGCTCGCGCTCGAGGGCGTGCCGCAGCGCGATCCCTCGCTGTTCAGCCTGCAGGTCTTCACCAACGCGCTCGGCGGGGGCATGTCGTCGCGGCTGTTCCAGGAGGTGCGCGAGCAGCGCGGGCTGTGCTACTCGATCTACGCGTTCCATTCCGCCTACGCGGACACCGGCATGTTCGGCCTCTACGCCGGCACCGACATCGCCGATGCGCCCGAGCTGATGCGCGTCGTCGTCGGCGAGCTCGCCGCGACCGCGGAGACGCTCGACGAGAACGAGGTGGCGCGCGCCAAGGCGCAGATGAAGGTGAGCCTGCTGATGGCGCTGGAGAGCGCGAGCGATCGCGCCTCGCAGCTCGCGCGCCAGATCCACATCTACGGCCGCCCCATGCCGCTCGAGGAGGTGGTCGCGCGCATCGACGCCGTGACGGTCGAGAGCGCGCGCGTCGCCGGGCGCGACCTGATCACGCGCGGCCGGCCCGCCGTGGCGGCGCTCGGTCCCGCCGGGCTGGAAAGCGCCGCCGCGATCGCCGAGCGCCTCGTCCACAAGGCCGCATAGCGCAGACGCCGAGGATCGCGCATGATCCCGAAAAGTGGGTACCGTTTTTCGGGCAAGATCATGCGCCAGGGATAGGGACTATGGCGTTCTTCCGCACGGTCGGCTTTGCCGAGTCCTCGCCCAGCCTCGACGGCGAGGGCGTAACGCTGCGGCTGCCGCAGATGGCGGACTTCGAGGAATGGGCGGAGCTGCGTGCGTCGAGCCGCGAGTTCCTCACGCCTTGGGAGCCGACATGGCCGGCGGACGATCTCACCCGCGGCGCCTTCCGCCGACGGCTCAAGCGTTATGCCGAGGATTGGCGGAGCGACCAGTCCTATGCCTTTTTCGCCTTCCGCAAGCCCGACGGCGTGCTCGTCGGCGGGCTCACGCTGGCGAGCATCCGGCGCGGCGTCGCCCAGGCGGGCAGCATCGGCTACTGGATGGGCCTGCCGTTCGTGCGCCGCGGCCACATGACGGCGGCCGTCAAGGCGGTGCTGCCGTTCGCGTTCGGGACCCTGCGGCTGCACCGAGTCGAGGCGGCTTGCATCCCGACCAACACCCCGTCGATGCGCCTGCTCGAACGCTGCGGCTTCGCGCGCGAAGGCTATGCGCGCCAGTATCTCTGCATCAACGGCATCTGGCAGGACCATCTGCTGTACGCACGGCTCAAGGACGAGGGCACGTGACGAGGGCTGCGCCAAAAGTGCGGCGTTTGCGCCGAGCCGCGGCCTTGGGGTCGCCACGGTTCGGCTGATATAACAAATCAGGGCTTATCTTCGAGCATGATCTTTTCCGAAAACCGGGATCCACTTTTCGGGATCATGCTCCCATGGACGGGATGATGCAGCGGCGCAGCAGGGCGCGAGCGTGGGCGTGCGGGATGGGCGCGATGGCGGCGCTGGCCCTGCTGTCGGCTTGCTCGGGCTATGACGGCATGTTCGGCTCGCGTCCATCGACCACGGCGGCGGCGGCGCCGCCCGCGTCGTCCTCGTCATCGTTCACCGACCGTTTCACCAATTTCGTGACCGGCAACACCTCGACGGTGGCGCAGAGCGACACGCCGCCGGGGCAGCCCGATCTCGATTGTCCGGACGTCCAGATCCGCCAGGGCGCATCGACCTATTCGCAGTCGGCGCAGGACAACGGATCGGCCGCACTGTCGACGCGCTTCCAGGCGAGCTTCGTGCGGTTCGCGCGCGAATGCGCGCTGCACGGCGCCAACGTCACTTTGAAGGTGGGCGTCGAGGGCCGCGTCATCCTCGGGCCCGCCGGCACGCCGGGCGAGGTTACGCTGCCGGTGCGGCTCGCGGTGGTCAAGGAAGGAATCAATCCGCAGACCATCTGGACCAAGTTCTACGAGGTGCCGGTGACGCTGGCGCCGGGCCAGGAGAACGTCACGTTCACCCATGTCGAGGAGGACATGACCTTCCCGATGCCGCCCGGCAACCAGTTCGATCAATACGTGATCTATGCCGGCTTCGATCCGCAGAGCATGGCGGCGGAGCCGAAGAAGAGGCCGGCCAAGCCGGTGCGCAAGCCGAAGCCGCGACCACAGCCCCAGCCGCAGTAGCTTCGCGCAAGACCCTTCACCAGCCGCGCAGCGCGACCACCGTGCTCTTGAGCACGCGCATGTCGGCGATGACGGCGTGCGCGCCGGCGGCGGTGAGCTGCGCCGGCAGCTGCGACTGCGCGTGGCTGCCGCCGGCGAAGCCGATCGGGGTCATGCCGGCGGCGACGGCGGCGGCGACGCCGACCGGCGAATCCTCCACCACGATGCAGTCGGCGGGCGCGACCTCCATCTTCGCGGCGGCGTGCAGGAAGAGGTCGGGCGCGGGCTTGCCGCGCGGCACGTCATTGGCGGAGAAGAGATTGGGCTCGAAGAAGCGCACGAGGCCGGTGGTCTCGAGGCTCACGCGGATGCGATCGAGCGTCGCCGAGGAGGCGACGCATTTCGGCCCGCGCAGCCAGGTGAGCGCATAGGCGGCGTGCGGGGTCGGCCGCAGCTCGTCGCGGAAGCGGGCGAGCGTCGCCGCCGCCAGCGTGGCGGGAAAGCCCGCCGGCAGCTTGCGCGTGGTCGCCGCCTCGACGTCCGCGAACATGTCGGTCGCGCGGCGTCCGGTGAAGAAGCGCGCGACGACCTGCGGCGTCATCGCAAAGCCTGCGCGGGTGAATTCCTCCGCCGCCACCGCGGCCGAGATCGTCTCGCCGTCGACGAGCACGCCATTGCAATCGAAGATGATCACCAAGTCCCCCGGGCAACCAGCAGATACGCCGCCGTTGGTTGATCCACTCAACGCGCGACACGACCCGCAACGACGCTACTGGGAGCACCCGACTTGGAAGGACGCTGCGAACTCGAACGACGTCACGCAAATCGAATGGCTTGGGGTCAATGAGCCAACGCGATGGCGCAATTGAGTCGGACCGCAATCAGTCGGACCTGAAATCCGGCCTCGGTCACCTCGGCCGAGCGCATCGCATACGTGATTCGCGGAATCATGGGTACCATCACGCAGCGATAGCAAGGCCGGCGGCCTGCGCGGGGCGCGGTCGGTACCGTTTTGCACAGCTATTCGGGTGCCGAATCGGCAGATTCCAGCGGCGGAACGCCGCGCACGGCTCGGTTCAGCTCGCTCGGTTCAGCTCGCTCGGTTCAGCTCGCTCAGTTCAGCCTGGCTTTGAGCTCGCGGATGCCCTGGGCGATCAGGTCGTCGCCGACCTTGCCCTTGGTCGTATCGCTGAGGATCTTTTCCGCCGCCGCCACCGCCGCGTCGGCAGCCGCCGCGCGCACATCGGCGAGCGCCTGGGCTTCGGCCTGGGCGATCTTCGCCTCCGCGATCTGAGTGCGGCGAGCGACGAACTCCTCGACCTTGGTCTTGGCTTCGGCGGCGAGCCGCTCCGCCTCTGCCTTGGCGGCGACCACGATGGCCTCGGCCTCGCGGTCGGCCTCGCCGCGCCGCCTCTGATAGTCGGCGAGCAGCGCCTGCGCCTCGTCGCGCACGCGCCGCGCCTCGTCGAGCTCGGCCTTGATGCGGGCGGCGCGGTCGTCGAGCGCGCCGGTGATGATCCGGTGCGCCCCGGCCTTCACGAGCACGCCGAGAAAGATCACGAATGCGACGGCGACCCAGAACTCGGCCTCGAGGAAGATGTGCATGGCCCCACTCCCTCGTCAGCGCTTGAGCACGGCATCGACTGCCGCGCCGACCGTCGGCTCGGGAGCGGTGACGCCGGTCAGCCGCGTGACGATCGCGGCCGCCGCGTCCGTCGCAATACCGCGTACGTTGGACATGGCGGAGCTCTTGGTCGTGGCGATCGCTCGTTCGGCCTCGGCCAATTTCCCGGCGAGCCGGTCTTCCAGCGCCTTGCGGTTGCGATCGGCTTCGGCCTGCAGGCGGTCGCGGGTCTCGTTCGCGATTGTCTGGGCGCGCGCCCGCGCGTCGGCGAGGGCCTTCTCGTAGGCCGCCATCGCGGCCTCGGCCTCGCCCTTGAGGCGGCCTGCCTCGCCGAGGTCACCCGAGACCCGCTTGCTGCGGCTGTCGATGATTCCGCCAACCCGCGGTCGCACCAGCCACGCCGTCATCGCATAGATGGCGACGAAGCAGATCACGAGCCAGAACAGCTGCGAGGGAAAGGTCTCGCGGTTGAACGGCGGAAACACCGCCTTGTGCGGAGCGCCCGGCACTTCGGTATGGGCGGTGGTGTTCTGGGTAGCCATCGGTCACTCCGGACGCGGCAAGGATCGCTCTGCCGGCTCGACCTCTTAGAGAACGAACAGCAAGAGGAAGGCCACGAGCAGCGAGAAGATGCCGAAGGCTTCCGCGAGCGCGAAGCCGAGGATGAGGTTGTTGAACTGGCCGGCCGCGGCCGACGGATTGCGCAGCGCGCCGGTCAGGTACTGACCGAAGACGCTGGCGACGCCGATGGCGGTCGTTCCCATCCCGATGCACGCCAGTCCGGCGCCGAGGAATTTCGCTGCTTGCGGATCCATGTGAAGCTCCTTTCGAGAGAGATTGGATCAGGTGAAGGGATCGGACGACTGCGCTTCAGTGTCCGGGATGGAGCGAGTCGTTGAGGTAGATGCAGGTAAGGATCGCGAAAACGTAGGCCTGCAGGAGCGCGACCAAGAGCTCGAGGGCGAACAGCGCCACCGCGAAGGCGAGCGGCAGGAGTGCGCCGAACCAACCGATGACGCCGAAGCCGGCGATCATCATGGCGGAGAAGCTGCCGACCAGGCTGAGTGTGACGTGGCCGGCGAGGATATTGGCGAACAGACGCAAGCTGTGCGAGACCGGGCGGGCGAGGAACGACATGATCTCGATGGGGACGATCAGCAGCTGCATGACGACGGGAACGCCGCTCGGCGCGAACAGCTTGAAAAAGCGGAAGCCGTGCTGCCACAAGCCGTGGATGATGACCGTGAAGAAGACGAGGAGGGCGAGAGAGGCGGTGACGACGATCTGACTCGTAATCGAGAACGAAAGCGGAATCAGCCCGACCAGGTTCGCGATCAGCACGAAGATGAACACGGAGAACACCAGCGGGAGGAACTTCATCCCATGCTCGCCGGCGGTGCTGCGGATCATGGTGGCGACGAATTCGTAAAGCAGCTCGGCAACGGACTGCATGCGGGTCGGGACCAGCCGCCGTCCCGCCGTCGCCCCGAGCATCAAGGCCGCGGTCAGCACGACCGCGAGCACCATGAACATCGCCGCATCGGTGAAGGCGATTTGATGCCCGGCGATGTTGACGACGGGAAAATACTCGTGGATCTCGAATTGCTCGATCGGGTTGGCGGCAGCAGCCATGACCGCAGAAATCCCTTTCAACGTCCTCGATCCGCGACCGGCGCTAGCGCGGGCGATCCTCGGATTTGGCCAACACGCCGGCCTCGCGCATCAGGTTGATGATGCCTGCGACGAAGCCGAGCAGCACGAACACAATGAACCCCCACGGCCGGATGCCGAGCCAGTAGTCGAGTGCGTATCCGATTGCACCCCCGACCACCACGCCCCCCACCAACTCGGAGGACAGGCGCAAGGCGCGCGCCACCCCCGAACGATCGGGACCAGGGCTGGCATCGGGGGTCGGTTCGGATGGCTGGCTCGCCCTAACCTGGTCGAGCCGCTCGCCAAGACGCCGCAACCGCGCGGAGAGATCAACCTCGTCGGAGGACCGGCGGTCCGGATCGTTTTTTCCGCCCGTGTCGTCGCTCATTTCCGACACCCGCGGGCAAATCCGAGCTCGAACTTCCGCCCCCTCAAGGCGCGCGGACCATACTGAGTGGGTCGGGGCGAGTCAAGAATCGCCATTATTGACTTAAGTTCATGACATCCTGCGGGAAACTGTCATTTCCGCGCGATCGTTCGGCGCCGACATATCGTTCTGTGCGAGGATGCAAGGCCCTGCGAGCACGGCTGCCGCAGGGTCATTTTCCGCTTGCGCCCGTTAGTGTTAGGTTGCGCGCGATTGGCAGATATCTGCGCAGCAAGCCGGTTGGGATGGCCGCCATCCGCTCGTCGATCAGCCAAACCCCGCTCACCGCAACCGCGACCCTGACGGTCGAAACGGCGGGCGAGGGCTTCGTCGACATCACCCGCGAGGTCGCGCGGTTCGTGACCGACATCGGCGCACGCGAGGGGGCGCTCTTCCTCTTCATCCGCCACACCTCGGCGTCGCTCACCATACAGGAGAACGCCGATCCGGACGTGCAGACCGATCTCGTCACCGCGCTGCGGCGGATCGCGCCTAGCAACGTGCCTTGGGTGCACGATACCGAAGGCCCCGACGACATGCCGGCGCACGTGAAGGCGATGGTCACGGGAACATCGCTGCATGTGCCGGTGATCGGCGGCGCGCTCGCGCTCGGCACTTGGCAGGGTGTGTACGTGGCCGAGCACCGCTCACGCCCGCATCGGCGCGAGGTGGTCATGCAGTTCGTCGGCGCGCGGGGATGAACCCTTCGGCGCCCGTTCGGCTCAGCGCGCGGGCCGCCCCGTCCGCAACAGCAGGATAAGCGAGGCGAAGAAGATGATCGCCGTGCCCTGCACCACCAGGAAGATGCCGAGGGGCATGCCGAGCAGCGGTACGACCACCTTATTGAGCGCGCGCGACCACATGCTGATGATGATGAAGTAGGCGATCCAGGCACCGAGCATCGTGAGCATGCCGCGCTTGAGGCGTCGGATGCCGAAATGCCGCTCCAGCTGGAGCATCGGCGTGGCCAGGATGGCCGTATAGGCCGCGGAGGCGGCCACTGAGCGTGATGCGTTCTGCATCGTCCGGGTCCTTTCGTATGCCGTCATTCGGGCCGCGCTCGCGCGCGATCCAACCTGCAAGACGCCACCCGGCGGCAGCCTCCGCCCAATTCCTATGCATAGGCCGTGCCGCGCGGCTCCGACCCGGGGCATGTCGAAGCCTTGATCATCCAGATTGCGCCACAAAGGTTAACCGCGCGTTACCTGCCCAAAGGTCAGCGGGATCGGCTGCCGGCGCCGCAGGCGCCGCGGCCCGGAAAATCGGCATTGTGGCTGAGGAAGCTGCGGATTAGGGTTCCGGGCGTCGTGACGCGGGACCACATTCGGTGGGCAGGGACCGGACCTTTCGTTGAGCGAGAGCGCACAATACCGTTTGGTGATCGCCGACGACCATCCGCTGTTTCGCGGCGCCTTGCGCGAGGCGGTGGCCGGCTTGTTCGCGCGCGCCGATATCGCCGAGGCCGGCACCTTCGACGAGGTGTCGGCCATGCTCGACCGCACGAGCGAGGTCGACCTCATCCTGCTCGATCTCGCCATGCCGGGCGTGCGCGGCTTTTCCGGGCTGATGTATCTGCGCGCCCAGTATCCGAGCGTGCCGGTGGTGATCGTCTCGGCCAACGACGAGCCGGCGGTGATTCGCCGCTGCATGGATTTTGGCGCCTCGGGCTTCATCCCGAAGACGCTCGGCGTCGAGGCGATGCGCGACGCCATCGCGGTGGTGCTACGCGGCGGCGTGTGGACGCCCCCCGACATCGATCTCAATGCCGCGGCCGACGCCGAGACCGCAGCACTACTCGCGCGGCTCGCGACACTGACGCCGCAGCAGGTGCGCGTGCTGATGATGCTGTCGGAGGGACTGCTCAACAAGCAGATCGCCTACGAGCTCGGCGTCTCGGAAGCGACCGTCAAGGCCCACGTCTCGGCGATCCTGCAGAAGCTCGGCGTCGAGAGCCGCACCCAAGCCGTGATCGCCGCCGCCAAGATCGAGGTCGGCCAGTGGCCGCAGGCCGCGCCGCTGCATTGAGCGAAGAGCGAAATTGCGAATAGGGAACGGCGAATAGGGACTACTCGCTATTCGCTGCTCGCCATTCGCACTCATTCGGCCGCCGCGACCTGCTGGATCCGCCATTGCGCCAGCAGCGCGCGCAGCGCGGCCGGCTTGATCGGCTTGTTGAGCACCTGGATATCCTGCGCGTGCGCCTGCGCGCGCACGGCGGCCGAGCGGTCGGCGGTGACCAGGATTGCGGGCAGCGACGGGCCGTGGCTGCGGCGCAGCTCGCCGATCGCCGTGATGCCGTCGCCCTGATCGAGGTGGTAGTCGACCAGCAGGCCGGCGAGCGCCATCGGCTCATCCTGCAACGCCGCGGTCGCGGCGGCGAGATCGGTCGCCGCGATGACGCGGCAGCCCCAGCCGCCGAGCAGCGTCGTCATGCCGTCGAGGATTTTCGCATCGTTGTCGATGCACAGCACCGCCATGCCGGTGAGCCCGCGTGCGTCCACCGGGCGCGGCTCGCCGCGGCCGCGCGCCGCCGCGGCCGGCGCGAGCGCAACCGCGACCGCGAAATGCGATCCGCGGTCGACGATCGAGTCGAGCGTCACCCGGTGGTCGAGCACGCGGCTGATGCGCTCGACGATCGAGAGCCCGAGGCCGAGGCCGCGCGCCACCCGCGCGCCCTGCTCCAGCCGCTGGAATTCGCTGAACACCGCGCGCTGCTGCGCGCGCGGAATGCCGATGCCGGTATCGTAGACGTCGATTCGCAGGTGCTCGCCGCGGCGCCGGCAGCCGACCAGCACGCGCCCGGCGGGGGTGTACTTGATCGCGTTGGAGACGAGGTTCTGCAGCAGCCGGCGCAGCAGCCGGCGATCCGAGCGGACCGTGAGCGAGCAGGGGACGAAGACGAGCGACAGTCCCTTTTCGCGCGCCAGCGGCGCGAACTCGACCTCGAGCTGGCGCAGCAACTCGTCGATGCGGAAGGTCGCGATGTCCGGCTTGAGCGCGCCGGTATCGAGCCGCGAGATGTCGAGCAGCGCGCCGATGATCTCCTCGACCGCCTCGAGCGAGGCATCGATGTGGCAGGCGAGCCGCGCCGCCTCGCCGCCGGTCTGCCGCTCGACCAGGCTCGTGACGTAGAGCCGGGCCGCGTTGAGCGGCTGCAGGATGTCGTGGCTCGCCGCCGCGAGAAAGCGCGTCTTCGAGATATTGGCCTCGTCGGCAGTGGCCTTCGCGCGCACGAGCTCGTCGTTGAGGAGCTCGAGCTCGTAGGTGCGCTCGTGCACCCGCCGTTCCAGCGCCTCGGCCGCCTCGACGCTCGGGGTGATGTCCGTGAAGGTGGTGACGATGCCGCTGCCCGGCATGCGGTTGGCGCGCACCTCGATGACGAGGCCGCGATCGGGAAAGCGTTCGAGGAACGGCTCGCCCGCGACGTAGCCGGCGATGCGTTCCTCGATCAGTTGCTCGATCTCGCCCGGCCCGAAGGCGCCCTTCTCGGCGTTGTAGCGCAGGATCTCCTCGAGCCCGATGCCGACGCGCACGAGCTCGTTGGGCAGCCCGAGCACGTCGCCGAGCTGCCGGTTCCAGCACAGGAGGTGCATCGACTTGTCGAACACCGCGATGCCCTGGCGCACGTGGTCGAGCGCGGTCTGCAGGATCTCGCGGTTGTAGTGCAGGGCGGCGCTGGCGTCGTCGAGCAGCTTGAGCGCGTCCTGCGTCGACACGGTGCTGCGGCGGAGCAGCAGAGAGAGCACGAGGCGCGAGGAGGCGGCGCCGATCGCCGAGGCGATCAGGTGCTCGGCGTGGCGCAAGAGCTGGAAGTCGGCCGGCGCCTCGGGGGCGAGGCTGATGTGGCGGCTCGCCGCGAAACCGTCGAACGAGGCGCGAGTGCGCTCCTCGCCGAGATAACGCGCGACGGTCGCGGTCAGCTCGCCGACCGTGACGGAGGAGCGCCGCAGCAGGAAGCTCGGCGCCATCGGCGCGAGATCCGGCGGCACGAACAGATCCGCCTGCAGCCGCTCGATCGAGGCGGGGGCGCGGGCGAGCGAGCAGACCACATAGGCGATGATGTTGAGCGTCAGGCTCCAGGCGACACCGTGCACCAGCGGCGGCAGGCTGAGCCCGAACAGCGCCTGCGGCCGCAGCAGGGCGAGGCCGAACGGGCCGTGCGCGACGATGCCGGACCCGGCGACGCCCGCATCGGCGAAGCTCGGCAGCAGCAGCGTGTAGGCCCAGACCAGAATGCCGATCGACATGCCGACGATCGCGCCGCGCGCGGTCGCGCGCCGCCAGACCAGGCCGCCGAAGAAGGCGGGCGCGAGCTGCGCCACCGCCGCGAAGGAGAGGAGCCCGATCGAGGCGAGCTGGGCATCGCCCGCGAAGCGATAGTAGAGATAGGCGAGCAGCAGGATCGCGATGATGGCGAGCCGGCGCGAGGCGAGCAGCAGCGTGCCGACGTCGCCGCCGCCCGTGACATAGGCCTCGCGCCGCTTGAGCACCATCGGCACGACGATGTCGTTCGATACCATGATGGCGAGCGCGACCGACTCCACGATCACCATGGCGGTCGCGGCGGACAGCCCGCCGACGAACGCCGCGATGGCGAACACCTTCGCGCCGGCGGCGAGCGGCAGGGCGAGCACGTACATGTCGCCGTCGACATGGCCGGCCGGAAAGGTCAGCAGGCCGGCGATCGCGATCGGGACGACGAACAGGTTGATCAGCACGAGATAGAGTGGAAACAGCCAGGCGGCGCGGCGGATCTCGTCCTCGTTGTTGTTCTCGACCACCGCGACGTGGAACTGGCGCGGCAGCAGCAGCATGGCGAAGAATGCCAGCAGGGTCATGACCGCGAAGGTGCCGAAGCTCGGCCCGCCGAACAGCACCGCGGCCGCCTGCGGCTGCTTCATCGCGGCGTCGAAGAGGGCCGCGGGGCCGTGAAACATCGCGAAGGTGACGAAGGCGCCGACCGCCAGGAAGGCGAGGAGCTTCACCAGGGATTCGGTCGCGATCGCCAGCATCAGGCCGTGCTGATGCTCGGTCGCGTCGATGTGGCGGGTGCCGAACAGCATGGCGAACGAGGCCATGGCGAGCGCGACGAGCAGCGCGAGATCGCCGAACACCGGCTGCTGGCGCGCCTCGGCGCTGGTCGCGAGGGGAGTGAGGACGGTCGAGAGCGAGCTCGACACCGCCTTGAGCTGCAGCGCGATGTAGGGGATCGTGCCCACGATCGCGATCAGCGCGACGATCACGGCGACGCCTTGGTGCTTGCCGTAGCGCGCCGCGATGAAATCGGCGATCGAGGTGATGTTCTGCGCCTTGGCGAGGCGCACGATCCGCACGATCAGCGGATAGGCGAGCGCGATCATCAGGATCGGCCCGACATAAATGGCGAGAAAGTCGTAACCGGTGCGCGACGCGAGGCCGACCGAGCCGAAGAAGGTCCACGAGGTGCAGTAGATCGCCAGCGACAGCGGGTAGATCATCAGGCGCGAGCGGCCCTCGCGCCCGAGCAGGCGCAACCTGTCGCCATAGCTCGCCACCACGAACAGAAGCCCGATATAGGCGAGCGCGATGGCGACGACGATCCAGCCTTGCAGCATGCCGGTTCCTGCGTCACCCATACGGGCGATAACCTGGGTCATGATGCGTATCGCCCGCTACAAATCATCACTTCCGTGCGCAATTGTCCATCGGTGCCGTTGTCGCCACGACTGCCGTTGCCGCCGACCGGCGAAAGTGTCGCCTCGTTGCATCACCGTGTGATCGAATCGCAACGCGACTGTTGACGCGCATGCGGATTGCGGTAGACGTAAAGGACCGAGGGGACATGACCGTCGCCATGACGGATACGCACGAGACGCGCGCCGAGCTGACGCGGCGCGAGCTGCAAGTTGCTGAGCTCATCGCCGACGGTGCCTCCAACAAGGAGGCGGGCCGCCGGCTGGGCATCAGCCCGCGCACCGTCGAATTGCACCGCGCCCACATCATGGAGAAGCTCGGCGCCCGCAACGCCGCCGATCTGGTGCGCATCGTCCTCTCCCGCTCGCCGCGGCGCTGATGACGCGGGCCTCATGACGAACCTGCGCCGCGCGCGAGCGCGCACCTGCAATGCGGCAGTGCAATAGCCTCTTCGTTGACCTGATGCATCGCCCGCTGCTTTGATCGCCGCTCGTTCATCTCGCGGCAGCCGACGCAAGTCGGGCCTGCCCGACTTGCCCACCAATAGTGCTGATCGCGGGCAAGCCCGAGGTCAGGCTGCCGCCTTCCGTCCTCTTCACATCCAACGTTCAATGCCCGCGCCTGCCACGCAAACGCTGCGCCGCACGATCGAGACGCTGCTGATCGCCGGGGGCGGCGGCATTCTTTTCAATCTGGCGAAATTTCCCGCCGGCTGGATCGCCGGATCGATGATTTGCTGCGCCGCCGCAGCGCTCGCCGGGCGGCCGCTCGGCCTGCCCAACAATCTCGCGCGCGCCTTCTACATCGTGCTCGGCATGTCGATCGGCGCGGTGGCGACGCCGCAGACCGTCATTGGCATGGCGGCATGGCCGCTGAGCATTGCGGCCGTCACGGTCGCGATGGGCGCGGTGACGGTCGGCACCGTGCTTTATCTCACCCGCGTGCACGATTGGGAGACGCTGCCTGCGGTGTTCGCCGGCACGCCCGGCGGGCTCTCGCAGGTGATGGTGCTGGCGGCCGAGTACGGCATCGAGCTGCGCGGCATCGCCATCGTCCAGTCGATGCGCGTCGTGATCCTCGCGGTGTGCGTGCCGGCCGGGCTCGGCCTTGCCGGGCTCGCCGGCCCGACGCGCCTGCCGATCGGCACGGTCGCGATCATGGATGCGCCGTGGGAGCTCGCGATCCTGATCGCGCTGTCGGTCGCGGTCGCGCTCGCGGCACTGCGCGCCGGCTTCCCGGGCGGGCTGATCTTCGGGCCGATGGTCGTCTCCGGCATCCTGCACGGCGGGGGCTACATCCACGTCACCTTCCCGCCGTGGTTCGCCAGCATCGCGATGGTCGCGCTCGGAGCGGTCGCCGGCTCGCGCTTCACCGGCACGCCGTTCAGCTCGTTGCTGAGCTATCTCGGCGCCGCGATCGGGTCATTCTTCGTCGCCCTCGTCATCGCGGCCGCCTTCGCGCTCACGGTGACGCAACTGCTGTCGCTGCACGTCGGCGATGTGGTCGTCGCCTACGCGCCCGGCTCGATCGACGCGATGATGATCCTCGCGCTCGCGCTGCACCTCGACCCGGTGTTCGTCGGCGCGCATCATCTCGCGCGGGTGTTCACCGTGACGCTGGCGCTGCCGATCGTCACGCGCGCGCTCGCGCCGGTACGCGCGAAGAAGACACCCAGCGGCCGCCCGCTGCCCGCGAAGGAAGAGACCTTCGCCGAGTAAGATGCGCCGGCTACGCCCGGGTCGGATCGATGACGAATTGGTGAGGCCGCCGTCGCGGCAGCCATCGCGGCAACGGCCGCGTGGACCCTGATGGCTCCAGCGGTCGGCGAAAAAAAATCGATGAAAAATACAGGCGATTTACAGGGCGCCGAGCTTTGCAAAATACAGGAAAAGTCACTGAGATCCTGGAGGAAAAGGCGCGAGCGCCGAACAGGCGAAAACGGGGGGCGAAAAACAGGAAGAACAGGCAAGCCGGCGGCAAAACGTGCGCGGATGATATCACGCTCTCGGCGGAGGACTTGCGCTCCCAAAGCAAAGCGCGCCCGGAGCGGCGGGCTGCGGACGCGCGAATGTCACTCTGCACTTACTGCCATGCGCCGCGCGTGCCGGGAACGCAAGCGGAATATGGTCTATCCCCGCTATTTCGGGGCGTGCAGCACGCCGGCTGCGCGCGTCAGGCGCCGGGGATCGGCAGGACCGGCATGATCTCCACGGAATCGCCCGGAAAGATCGTGAAGTGCGGGTGCTTCTCGAACAGCTTTGCGGCGGCCTCGTGCGAATCCGCGCGCACGAGCGTGTAGGCGCTCAGCTGGTTGCTGATGTCGCTGATGCCGTGCTCGCCGACCTTCTTGGTCTTGCCGAGCGGCCCGCCCATGCCGACGATCGCGGCGTGATGCTTTTCGACCCAGGCCTTCCATGCCGCCATCCCCTCCTGCATCTTCGCGCCGCGCGCCTGCTCCGAGAGGGCGTTCCACGCCTTCATGCGTGGACTTTCCTTGTTGCCGATGAAGACGGCGAGAAAGGTATCGTTCGTGCTCACTGAGGATTCTCCTGATGGAAACGCGGCGATCTTGACAAATAAGTTGATATCAACATAATTGGCGCATGTCAAATCGCGCGCGGAAGGGCGGTGCAAGGCCGGGCGTGGTCTCCTATGCGACCACGCATCACGTGCGCGACAACTGCCTGTGCCTGCACGTCCAGCGCGCCGCGCGGGCGCTGGCGCGGCGCTTCGACGATGCGCTCCGCCCGCTCGCGCTCACGCAGGGACAGTTCTCGCTGCTGATGTCGCTCAATCGTCCCGAGCCGCCGCTGATCGGCGACGTCGCCTCCCTGCTGGCGATGGATCGCACGACGCTCACGGCCAATCTCAAGCCGCTGGAGCGGCGCGGCCTCGTCGAGGTGCGGCGGGACGAGGCGGATCGACGCGGCCGGCGGCTGACGCTCACGGCCGAGGGCCGTGCGCTGCTGCTCGCCGCGGTGCCGGTGTGGACGCGCACGCACGCCGAAAGCGAAGCTCTTCTGACCCGGTCGAGCGCCGATACGCTGCGCGGCGCCCTGCAGGAGCTTTGCTGACGAGCTCATTGCGACGGAGAGCGGCGCGCCCGGCCAGCCGGTGCGCCATTCGCGAATGACGACGACACAGGAGCAAACGAATGATCACCATCTCCGCCTTTCGCTGGGTTCCCCCGTTCGCCCAGGGGCAAGTGCGCGATCTCCGCGTGCGCTGGGCGCTCGAGGAGGCGGGCCTCCCGTATCGGACCCGCCTCTTGGAGGCGGGCGACCAGGACAAGCCGGACTACCGCGCCCTGCAGCCGTTCGGGCAGGTGCCGATCTACGAGGAGGACGGTAGCGTCCTCTTCGAAAGCGGGGCGATCGTTCTTCACATCGGCGAACGCTGCGAAGCGCTATTGCCCAAGGATGCGGGCGCGCGGGCGCGGGCGACCCAGTGGCTGATCGCCGCGCTCAATTCCATCGAACCGTTCATCATGAACGTAGCGCTGATCGACCTGTTCTATGCCGATCAGGAGTGGGCGAAGCTGCGGCGCCCGTCGGCCGTGGAGTTCGCGCGCCGCCGCATCGATGCGCTGGCGAACGCGCTCGCCGACAAGCCCTATCTGGACGGCGCGACCTTCACGGCCGGCGACCTGATGATGACGACGGTGTTGCGCATCATGCCCGCGCTCGTCGAAGACCGACGTCTGGCGGCGTACGTGGCACGATGCACCGGCCGTCCGGCCTTCCAGCGCGCCTTCGATGCGCAGATGGGAGACTTCCGCAAAGCCGCGTGAGGCGGCGCCGACGCGCCGCACGCCTCTGGCGCACGGAGCGCGCCGGGCGATATCGGGCGGCGTGGCGCGCCGCGTTTGGCACGGCGTGGCAGAAATGGCACAGCGGCGGCTATTCGACCGCCGTCCGCGTCCCGTCGGATTGGACGGACGCGGCCGATGGGCGATGATGAGCTCGGAATCTCGCGAGGTCTTGCCGGGTCGGAGCTTACATGCGGCGCCTGGGCGGGCTGATTGCTGATCGTGCGTCGGGCTCGCTGCCGTCCCGGGCGACAGCGGTCGCGGCCGTTGTGCTGGCGCTGGCCGCGGCGTCGCCGGCGAGCGCGCAATATGTCTGCACCAGCACCGCGACCGACCTCACCTGCACCAATTCGGGTACCGCGGGGCCGCAGGCAACCACGGGCGCGCCCGGGCAGAACGCAACCACGAGCAACACCGGATCGAGCGGCGACATCAACACCGATGCGACCGGCGCCAATGCGACGACGATCAACGCCGGCACGGTCGCGGGCAGCACCTCGACGGTGACGGACACCGGCAACGCGACGACGACCAACACCGGCGCGATCACCGGCGCGATGACGACCACCGCGACAACCGGCAACGTCACGGCGACCAATTCCGGCTCGGTCGGCATCAGCGTCTTCACCACCACGCACGCCGGCAACGCGATCATGGTCAATTCCGGCTCGATCGGCGGCCAGCTGATCACGGCGACGAGCACCGGCAATGCCACGACGATCAACTCCGGAGCGGCCGGCCGGATCACGACGAATGCCGGCGCCGGCATCGCCGCGACGCTCAACACCGGGACGGTCGCTTTGACGCTCACCACGAGCTCGGGCCCCGGCCTTGCCACGAGCACCAATTCCGGAACGGTCGGCGGCTTCCTCACGACGATGTCGCTCAACGGCAACGCGCTCGCCTTCAATTCCGGGACGGTCGGCGCGCTCATCACGTTTGCCAATGGCGGCAGCGCCGCGGCGACCAACACCGGGACCGCGCGCAACGGCTTCTTCACGCAGGCGAGCGTCGGCAGCGCGGTCGCGATCAACTCCGGCACCAGTCTCGGCGGCTTGACCGTCGTGACGAGCAACGCGGCCAGCGCGCTCGCGATCAACACCGGGACGGTGATCGGGCCCGTCACGCTCACCACGTTCGGCAGCGGCAACGCGACGCTCACCAACTCCGGCGTCATCAGCAACTTCGGCGGCACCGCAATTCAATTCAACGGCGGCCTCGACACCCTCAACCTGCTGCCCGGCTCGACCATCATCGGCGGCATCGACCTCGTCGGCGCCAACGACACGGTCAACGTCTTCGCCGGCAACCAGAACCTCACCTTCAACACGCTCGCCGGAGCCACCGTGAACGGCAACGTTCCGTTCGTGGTCGCGGGCAACCAGCTGGTCTCGATCGACCCGACCCCGTTCGGGCTTGCGGACAAGACCCTGATGGACTTCACCCGTGCCGTCTCCGGCCTGCTCGACGGGATCGGCGCCGGCGCGGCCGCGAGCGGGCCGCTCTCGTCGGCCTTCGCACCGAGCGTGCCAGGCAGCGTCGCGGCGCGGCTCGATGCGGCGTTCGCAGCGATCCCGGCGCTCGCCGATGCCGACGACCAGGCGCCGGTGTTCAAGGCGCCGGGCATCGTGACGGCGGACGGCCGCGCCATCTGGGCGCGCGGCTTCGGCGGCCGGCGCACGCAGGATGCGGACGGCGCCATGCTGGCCGCTCACACGACGTTCCTCGGCGGCGCGGTCGGCTTCGACGTGCTCGCGCGGCCGGATCTGCGGCTCGGCCTGTTCGCCGGCGGCGGCGAGAGCCGCCTGGCGCTCGCCGGCAACAGCGGATCCACCAACACGGACACGGCATTCGGCGGCATGTACGGGCGCTGGAGCTTCGTGTCGTTCGGGCGGCCCTCGTTCCTCGACGTCGCGTTGCACGGCGGCGGCTCGACCAACGCGGCGTCGCGCACCATCAACGACAACACGCTCGCGAGCGGCATCGAGATCGCGACCGCGCGCTATGCGAGCTCGTATGTCAGCCCCGAGGTTGCGTACGGCCTCGTCATCCCGCTGTGGGCGCAGTACACGCTGACGCCGTCGCTGCGCCTGCGCTACGTGGCCGGCTTCTTCGGCGGCTATTCGGAGACCGGCACGACGGCGCCGCTCGCGGTCGCGAGCCGAACCACGCAGGACATGGAGGAGCGCGCCGAATTGAAGCTCAGGCGCGCGGTGCCGGTCGGCCCCGACCTGCTCCTCACCAGCGTGCATCTCGGTGCGATCGGGGTCGAGCGCATCGGCGACCGCACGATCGATACGGTGCTGCTCGGTCTCGACCTGCCGTTCGTCACGCCGGGCAGGAACGACGTCGCCGGCATCGTCGGAGGCGGCGGTTTCGAGTGGCGCACGCGCGAGGGCATCGCGCTGTTCGGCGCCGCCGAGGCGATCGGTTTCTCGGATCAGAGCACGGTGTGGAGCGCGCGCGGCGGCGTGCGCGTCGCGTTCTGAGCGACCACTGTCTCTACTCCGCCGCCAGGGCCCTTCGGTTGAACGGCAGCTGCAGCTTCTCCCACACGTCGGCCATGGCCTCGGCGAGCGCGTCGATCATCGCGTCCTCGTGGAACGGGGAGGGCGTGATGCGCAGCCGCTCCGAGCCGCGCGGCACCGTCGGATAGTTGATCGGCTGGATGTAGATGCCGTGCTCCTCGAGCAGCATGTCGCTTGCCGCCTTGCACTTCTCCGGATCGCCGACCAGCACCGGCACGATGTGGGTATCGCTCGGCATCACGGGCAGGCGCGCCGCGCCGAGCACCGCCTTGGTGCGTGCCGCGCGTTCCTGGTGGCGCTCGCGCTCGAAGCTCGAGGTCTTGAGATGGCGGATCGCGGCGGTCGCCCCCGCACACACCGGCGGCGGCAGCGCCGTGGTGAAGATGAAGCCCGGCGCGTACGAGCGCACCGCGTCGATCAGGTCGGCGGATCCCGCGATGTAGCCGCCGAGGCAGCCGAACGCCTTGGCGAGCGTTCCCTCGCACACGTCGATGCGATGCATCACGCCTTCGCGCTCCGCGATGCCGCCGCCGCGCGGGCCGTACATGCCGACCGCGTGCACCTCGTCGATATAGGTCATGGCGGCATAGCGCTCGGCGAGGTCGCAGATGGTTTTGACCGGCGCGACGTCGCCGTCCATCGAGTAGAGGCCCTCGAACACGATCAGCTTGGGCCGGTCGCCGGCGGCGCGCAGCAGCTCCTCGAGGTGCGCCATGTCGTTGTGACGGAAAATCTTCTTCTCGGCGCCCGACTGGCGCACGCCCTCGATCATCGAGTTGTGGTTGAGGGCATCCGACAGGATCAGGCAGTTCGGCAGCAGCTTGGCGATGGTCGCGATGCCGGTCTCGTTCGAGACGTAGCCCGAGGTGAAGATGAGGGCGGCTTCCTTGCCGTGCAGGTCGGCGAGCTCGCGCTCGAGCTCGACGAGCGGATGGTTGTTGCCCGCGATGTTGCGCGTGCCGCCGGCCCCGGTGCCCATGCGGGTCGCGGTCTCGACCATGGCGCCGATCACTTTCGGGTGCTGGCCCATGCCGAGGTAGTCGTTGGAGCACCATATGATGACGTCGCGCTTGCCGTGCGGCGCATGCCAGATGGCGCGCGGAAACCGGCCGGCGATGCGCTCGAGGTCAGCGAAGACCCGGTAGCGGCGCTCGTCTCGCAGGCGGGCAAGCGCGCCACTGAAATAGGCACTGTAGTCCATAGACGAGGGTCTCCGCGTGTCGTGTACGCGTATGGCCTTACCGGCGGGCCCCATCATCCGCCGCTCGGGCGATAGCTACGGATTTGTTTTAGAAAAGTTCCAGCCGGCTTGTCGAGGCTTATCGCATGCCCGCGGGCCCCGCAATTTGCCGCTGGTCAACGCCGCGACGGTGCCCTGCTGGAACTCCGCAGCGGGGCGGTGGCGCGCGCGAGCCACGTACGCGTCGTCGCATCGGCCCTGCGATCGAGCAGCGGCGAAATCTCCCGCCGCACCCTGGCATGATAGGCGTTGAGCCACGCGAGCTCGTCGGCGTTGAGCGCCGCGGTGGCGATCAGGCGGCGGTCGATCGGCGCGAGGGTCAGCGCCTCGAAGGCGAGCAGCGGCTTCTCGGCGCCCTCGACCTTGGGCCCCTCGACCGTGAGCACCAGGTTCTCGATGCGGATGCCGAAGGCGCCGGTCTTGTAGTAGCCCGGCTCGTTGGACAGGATCATGCCGGCCTTGAGCGCGACGCCCGGGATCTTGGAGATGCGCGGCGGTCCCTCGTGCACCGACAGGTAGCTGCCGACGCCGTGGCCGGTGCCGTGATCGAAGTCGAGCCCGGCGGCCCACAGGTTCTGGCGCGCGAAGCTGTCGAGCTGGGCGCCGTTGGTGCCGTCGGGAAAGACCGCGCGGGAGATCGCGATGTGGCCCTTGAGCACGCGGGTGAAGCGATCGCGCATCTCGGCCGTCGGCTTGCCGACCGCGACCGTGCGCGTGATGTCGGTCGTGCCGTCCTCGTATTGCGCGCCCGAGTCGACGAGATAGAGCCCGTCCGGCGCGATCCGACGGTTGGTCTTGCGCGTCACCCGGTAGTGCACGATCGCGCCGTTCGGGCCGAAGCCCGAGATGGTCGGGAACGAGACGTCCTTGAGCAGCCCGGTGTCGCGGCGAAAATCCTCCAGCGCCTCGACCGCGTCGATCTCGGTGAGCTTGCCCTTGGGCGCCTCGCGGTCGAGCCAGGCGAGGAAGCGCGCCACCGCGGCACCGTCGCGCACATGCGCGGCGCGCGCGCCGGCGATCTCGGTCGCGTTCTTGACCGATTTCATCAGCGCGATCGGGTCGCTGCCGCGGCGGATCTTTCCGCCGCTGCCGCCGATCAGGCGGCTCACCGCATCTGGCGCGACCTGGCCGTCGAGCCGCACGACCGCATGCGCGGCGCCGAGCGACTTGAGGTCGGCGGCGAAATCCTCCGGCTCGCGCAGCTCGGCGAGGTCGGCGAGCGCGGCGCGCACCGCGTTCGTGAGCTTGCGGCCATCCACATAGAGCGACGGCCGGCCCTCGCGCGGCACGAGCGCGGTCGCGAGCGCGAGCGGCGTGTGCCCGACGTCGCTCCCGCGGATATTGAACGTCCAGCACGCCGCATGCGGATCGGATATGACGACCGTCGACGCCTTGAGCTTGCCGAGCTCGGCGCGGATGCGCTCGAGCTTGTGCGCGGCCGGCTCGCCCGCATATTTCTCGTCGTGCAGCACGACCGCGCCGCGCGGCGGCGGCGGTCGGTCGGTCCACACGGCATCGAGCGGATTGTGCTCCACCGCCACGAGGTGCGCGCCCGCCGCCGCGCAGGCCTTGGCGAGCCGCTCGGCACCCTCGATCGTGTGCAGCCACGGGTCGAAGCCGAGCTTCTGGCCCTCGTGCAGCGTCTTCTCGATCCATTGGTCGGGCGGGGTGTCGGCGATATTGACGATCTCGAACACCGCGGTGTCGACCTGCTCGGGCGCCTGCAGCGTATAGCGGCCGTCGACGAAGAGGGCAGCGTGATCGGCGAGGACGATCGCGGTGCCGGCCGATCCGGTGAAGCCGCAAATCCAGGCGAGGCGCTCGTCCGACGGCGGCACATATTCGTTCTGGTAACGGTCGGCGCGCGGCACGATGAAGCCGTCGAGACCGTGCCTCGCCATCTCGCCGCGCAACGCCGTGACGCGCGGCCCGCTCGCGGCGCCGTCGGACGGATCGTCGAAGGTCTGAAATCGTGCCGGCATGGTGCGACTCTATATGAAGCCGAGCCTGCCACGGCAACACGACACTCGCGCCCTCACGCCCGGGCTTGGCCCGGGCATTCACGTCTTTCCTCGCCGCTGCCCCCTGAAGACGTGGATGGCCGGGACGAGCCCGGCCACGACGACGTCGATCGATACCGGGGCTCGCCGCTGTTCAGTACTCGTCGCACTTCGACTCTTCGATCTTGCAGAACTCGGCGCGACTGGCGCCCGCCGTGATCTGGCAGTTGGTCAGCGCGCGTTCCTCGGCGAGGGCCTTGGTCGGCGCGATCGCCCAGCCGGCGCCCGGCGTGCCGGCTTTCGGATCGAACGAGACGGCGTAGCATTCACCCTTGAAGGTCCCGACCGATTGGCACAAGGCGGCCGCCTTGGGCGCCGGCTTGTAGTCGTGGCAGCGCTTCAGCGCCGCCTCGAGCGCATCGTCGGCGGTCTTGTAGTTGACCGACGTGCCGACCGCGATGCCGTCGCGGATGACGTCGGACGTGGAGCCGACCGCGAGCGCGCCGTCGGCGCACGCCGGGGAGGCGGCGAGCACCGTCGCCGCCAGCAGAGCAGAAACGCAGCCTAGCCTCATCATCACCCTCTCCGTTTGCGTGGAGTTGCGAGGTTAACGAGTTTGCCGGCGGCCGACAATCGGCGGCCGCAGGGTGACGGCGGCATAAATCATCGGCGCAGCACCAGCGTGACCCATTCGTCGAGCGGGATTCGAGCCACCAGCGCCAGCCCCTGCGCGCGGTAGGCCGCGATCGCGGCCGGCGCCTGCGCGGCGAGCAGGCCGGAGAGGATGACGCGCGCCCCGGGTGCGAGCACCTGCGCGATCGGCGCCGCGAGGCGCTTGAGCGGGGCCAGCAGGATGTTGGCGAGCACGAGATCGTACGGCCCGCGCGCGCGCAGCGCCCGCGCCGCAAGGCCTTTCGCATGGACGACCTCGACCAGCGGCCCGACGCCGTTCGCGCGCGCATTCGCGCGCGCCACCGCGACGGCGCTGCGGTCGATGTCGCTCGCCACCACGCCGACGTGCAGCGCCTTGGCGGCCGCGATCGCCAGCACCCCGGTCCCAGTCCCGATATCGAGGATGCGCCACTCTTCCCTTTCGCGCCGTAGGGTGGGCAAAGGCGCACAGCGCCGTGCCCACGTGAACTCGGGAGTGGGCGCGCTTCGCTTTGCCCACCCTACGGCGCGGCGGGGATCCGGTCGCACGCGCCTGCCCTTGATCCACCCGTCCAGCGCCAACAGGCACCCCCGCGTCGTCCCATGATGCCCGGTGCCGAAGGCGAGCGCCGCCTCGATCTCGATGCCGACGCGATGCGCCGGCACGCGCGCGCGGTCATGCGCGCCGTGCACCAGGAAACGTCCGGCCGCGACCGGCTTGAGGCCGGCGAGGCTCGCCGCCACCCAGTCGCGCGCCGCCACCGTTTCGATGACCAGCGCCTGCGCGGCCGCATCGCCCGCCACGGCGCGAACGAGATCGCGCAGCCCGGCTGCGTCCGGCGTCTCGGCAAAATGCGCCTCGACGCTCCAGCTGCCATCCGGCCGCTCGAACGCCGCGACCGCGGCGTCTTCGCAGGCCTCGGCCAGCGCGTCCGCCAGCCGTTGCGCCGTCGGAGCATCGCAATCCACACGCGCCAGGCTGGTGACGGACGGTTCGCAGGGTGAATGCATTTTGTCCCAAGCTCTCCACAAGCCATCAACGGCATCGCCGCCGAGCGGGCCGCCGTCAACATCATTTTCGGCTTGCGCGCCAACGGTTTGATCGCCGCAGCGCGTGCTGCGCGTTATCCGCGCCGGCTTCTCAGATTTCACGCGATGGCAATCGTTGCGCCGCGTGCGCAAGCTTCATCCCCAAGCTTGCGCACAGACCGATCCACAGAGGAGATGATGTGTGAGGTGAGCGCTACGCCTGCGCTCCTTTTCCCCTTTAGGGCCCTTTAGGGGGAAAAGCTCAGGCGGAAGCGCAGGCACCATGCCAAGCGGGACCACGAGCGCTGTGCCCAACTGGGTCGGTTGATCTTCCACCTTTACTTCAGTTGATCCTCGACCTTGGCGAGGCCGGCGCGCACGCACGGCTCATCCACGCCCGGCGAGCCCGAGAGCCCGACGCCGGCGATGACTTCGTCCCCGACCTTGACCGGCACGCCGCCCGGGATCGAGATCACGCCCGGCAGCGTCGTCTGCGGCCGCCGTGCCGGATTGGTTTCCAGCGCCTTGGCGAAAGCTTCCGTCGTCATCTTGAAGGTGAGCGCCGTGTAGGCCTTGCGGCGGGCATTCTCCATGGTGTGCGGCCCGGCACCGTCGGCGCGCAGCGCGACCATGTTGATGCCGTCGCGGTCGACCACCACCACGGAGACCGCATAGCCTTTCGCCTTGCAATCATCGAGCGCACCGGTCGCGATGGTCAGCGCCATGGCGTAGGAGAGATCCTTGTGCGTGATGAGCTGCGCCTGCGCCGGCGCCGCCAGCATCAGCGCGAGCGGCACGGCGGCAAACGGGATTGCGGATTTCGCTGCAGAGTTCAGTACGGACATGGACCAACCTCCCTGATGGCGCTCCGCCTCGAGGCGGCGGGCCAGGATATATCGCATCCGGACGACGGGATGTCGGCTCACATGTGCGTGCGGCGGCCGCAGCGGCGCGCTCAGGCGACGTGTTCAGCCCCTTCGCTTGAAGAATTGCACCGCCCGCTCGTGCTTCTCGGCCGCCGCGCGCGACCGGAAGGTGCCGAGGTTGCGGCGCCGCCCGGTCCGCGGGTCGGTCTTGCGGGAATAGAGGCGGTACTCGCCCGATTTGAGCTTGCGGATCATGACGATCTCCCGCGTCGGTGATGTCACCATACCGACGCGGGGCGGGCAAAAGGTTTCGTCGCAGCCCTGATCGCTACGCCGCGGCGCGGCCGAGCGCGTCGACGAGCTGCGCATCCTCGATCACCGGCACGATCTTGAGCTCGATGAGGTCGCTCCACATCAGGGCGAAGTGGGTGAGCGCGCTCGCGTCGTCCGCCTCGAGCAGCGCGAAGCCGCCGGAGAAGTCCGCCGCCGTCCAGCGGTCGATGAGCTTGACGCCGGCCGGCGGCTGCCCGCCGGTCTTCTTGAAGCGGGCGATCGCCTCGTCGCGCGTCCTGGTCTGGGGGTTGATGGCGAATGTCGTCATGAATTTCATAAATGTGGCTCCCGATCCGGCAGCGGCCGGACATCGGCCGACGCGTCTCCTGATACGCAGCCGCCCGCGGCTGGTTTCAGCCGCAGGCGGATCGGGCATCGTGTGGCGATCGGGCGTCTCAGTACGAACGCGGGAACGGCGGGTAGCCCGGCGGCGGCTGCGGCGGTCCGCCGTAATTGGACGAAGGCGCGAACCGGTCGTCGCCGCTGTAGGGCGCGCGATAATAGGGCCGCTGTGCCGGATATTGCTGATACTGCTGCTGATACTGCGGCTGATACTGCTGCTGATACTGCGGCTGGTATTGCGGCTGATACTGCGGCGTGTCCGCCACCTGATCGGTCTGATAGCCCGGACCGCGCCGGCGCGCGACCGCGGCATCCGGAATGTGGCCGGTGATCACCACCGTCGTGTTGAGCACGCCGTCCTGCTTGACCAGCGCGTACAGCGCCGCCGCGTTCTGCGGGTCGAGCCGCACGCAGCCGTGCGACACCGGCAGGCCGAGATGGCTGGTGTTGAGATAGCCGTGGATCGCGTGACCCCGCTTGGTGAAGAAGATCGAGTGCGGCATCGGCGCGTCGTCGAATTCCTTGGAGAAGTGGCTCGCCTCCATGCGGAAGGCGTGCCAGGTGCCGCTCGGCGTGTCGTAGCCGGCCGCGCCGGTCGACACCCGCCAATTCCAGCGCGGCACGCCGTCGACCTGCACGTTCATCCGCTGCGTGCTCTTGTCGACCGTGATGAGGATGTTGGCGCGCGCCGGACCGATCGCCGCGCCCGCTGCGAGCAGTGCCGCCAAAGCCAACCCGATGTTACGCATGATTTCCACTCTCCGGGCGGACACTGCCGCCGCCATCATTCGGATCATCGCCGATCCATCTAATAATCACATGAACCGCCTGGTTCCAGTTGCCGTTGGCAACGGTGCCCGTGCGCCCGGTGCATGTCGTGCAGTGCGACCTCGGGGGCGCATGTCGGAGTGCAGAAACACCTTACTCTGTCATTTGTCTGTTGCTTTTGTGTCTTTCTGCCTGGCCGCAAAGACGTACATGGCCGGGACGAGCCCGGCCAGTGACGTTCTCGATGTCTGGAAGCGGCTTCAGTCGCCGAACACGGCGCCGGCGCGCGGGAACGGCGGATAGCCCTGCGGGGCAACCGGCGGTGCCAGCGAGAGCGGCGCGAACGCCTGGCGATAGGTCGGCTGGGCGGCCGGCCGCGGGTAGAGCCTGGCCGGCGCGGACAGGTCGTCCTTGGCGCCGTTGCGCGCCGTGGCGGCCGTCGCGGCATGCGTCGGTTGCGCCGACGGGGCCGCGGCGGTCGTCGCCGTCGGCGTTGCCGGCCGATGCGGCCGGTTGAGCGCCTCGCGGGCGTCGCCGGTGACCACGACCGTGGTGTTATGCAGGCCTTCCTCTTTGACCAGCGCGAACAGCTTGGTCGCATTGGCGGGCTCGAGGCGCACGCAGCCATGCGAGGCGGGCGTGCCGAGCTGGCGGATCGCGAGGGTGCCGTGCAGCGCGATGCCGGTATCGGTGAAGAAGACCGAGTGCGGCATCGGCGCGTCGTCGTACTTCTTCGAATGATGGTCGGCGTCGAGCCAGAGCGCGTGGAAGGTGCCGTTCGGCGTGTCGTGGCCGATGCGCCCGGTCGAGACCTTCCACTGCCAGCGCGTCGCGCCGTCGACCGCGACGGTCACCTGCTGGGTGGATTTGTCGACCGTGATGAGGACGGCGGCGCTGGCCGGAGCGGCCCCGAGGGCGGCCAACGCCAGCCCGCTCGCCAGAAACATCGCTGAATAACGCATTGAAAGGACCCTCGTGCGCCAGGGCGTCCCGTCGACGCCCATCCACTCGCTCTGTCGGTTTTGCGCTGCAAAAGGTTCAATTCGGACATATCGAGCGGTGCCGGCGGGCGCGAATCCGTGTCACGATCGCGTCAATGGCCGTCCGGGCTTTGCTGGCTTTGCCGGAGGTGGAGATCCAGGCTCGCTCCGCGCCACGACCTTAACTCCGCCCGCCGAATGCATATTTCTAGGCCATGTCGGACCCGCTGGTCGTCTCGATTCCCCATCGCCTCGGCCGTGACGAGGCCGTCCGCCGGATCAAATCCGGCCTCGCCGAGGCGCGCGGGCATTTTGCCCATCTGCTCACCATTTCGGACCAGGGGTGGGACGACAACCGCCTGCGTTTCGGCGCGAGCGCGCTCGGCCAGGTCGCGAGCGGCACCATCGAGGTGCTCGACGATCGCGTGGTGCTCACCGTGCAACTGCCCTGGCTGCTCGCCCGCTTCGCCCAGGCGGCGAGCAAGCTGATCAGCCGCGAAGGCACGCTGATGCTGGAGAAGAAGTAGGGCAGCACTGCCCCCGGCATCCGTCTATTTCGTCTCGACCGGCGGCGGATGACCGAATGCGCTGCGGCCATGCGGCCCGCGCAGCAACTCCCAGGCAAGACCGATAGAGGCGACCACCCACGCCGCGAGCGCCACGGCGAAAACGCCCTTCGGCAACGGGGCGAGGAACGGGAGCGCGAGCGCCTCCGCCATGTGCTTGGTCGCCACCGTATACATGCCGAGCGGGAAAACCGCGGCCCAATAGAGCGGGTCGTAGCGCAACGGAAAATGCTCGATCACATGCCGCCAGACGCTGAGGAAGAGCAGCATCGGGATCCACCATGTCCCGGTGGCCCAGTAGAAGACGGTGAAGCCTTTCAGGAACGGCAGCAAGGAGGCGAGGAATGGCGCGTGCGGCGCGTTCTCCACGAAGGCTGCACCGGCGAGCGTCGAGATCGCCATCGCGCCCATGTTGATCCAGTAGGAGGGCGTGAGATCACGTGGCGAGAAGATGAAAAACCGGTAGCGGTAGAAGATGAGCGAGATGATCCAGATGTAGAGCATCCCGCCCCACAGCCACATGGACAGCGCGAAGAAGTTGACCTCCAGCCTGGCCGGCTGCGGCCATTCCCTGGCGATGAATGCCGCCAGAACCGCGATCGACTGCGTCGCCACCACCGCCATGAGCCAACCGCTGGTGATGCCTTGCTCGACCGGCGGCTTGTCGCGCTTGACCGTGAGGATGGTGAAGATCGTATAGGTCAGCGCGAACCACAGCACGGTGCCGAGGGTCAGAAACGCGATCGCCGTCGCGGGGCTACGGGCGATCTGCAGGAACTGCGTGCCGACGATGCAGGAGCCGGCGACCGCGGCGAAGAAGCGGGGCGCCAGGCGGTGGTCGGTCATGTCGGCGAAGAGCAGTTGCGGGTAGCGGACGGCGCGCAACGCGGTCAAGCACGCCACCACGACGTAGGCGACGAGGTTGAACGCAAACAGCGCGAACGCGACGATACGAAGATCGAAATCCCACGCCGCGATCGAAACGATTCCGGTCGCCATCACCAGGGCGAAATAGCCGGGCGACAGATGCTTGATGGCGTTTGCTACCGCCGCGGCGGTCGCGCCAAGTGCGTGCTCGCCGATGGCCGGTGGCGGGCCTGTTCGCCCTGGGATGTCTCGGTGGTCCATGCTAGGCGATCCCGCCGCCCACGGAACTTCAACGCGCGAGGTGCGCATTTCGTTCGGGCGGCGTCTCAGGCCCGTCGTACGAAGCCAACGAGCCCGGCTCGCCGAGAAGAACGCGATGCTCGATCGTTGGATGCCGAGTGCAAGCGCGACAACGTGATCCAGACGTTGGTGAACGAATGCGCAAAGGATGCGGCCGTTCGTCGAACAGCAGGCCGTCGCGAGTGCCAGGCTGCCGCGCTCATCTATGCCGACGCCTTGTATTTTATCGAGTCGGAACACGGGCAATAGGCCCACGACGATGGGCGACGCTTCTCACGCCCTTTCGCACGAAGCTGTCGACCAGCCGCTCTCGCCGGCCTAGTCGAACGCAATCGTGAACTCGTTGCCCTCGACCGCGTTGCGGGTGCCGAATGCCCGAACTCAGAGTGAGTCAATGCGTCAAGAAATCGTTGATCTCCGCCAGGAAGCGGAGCCACGACGGATCGTCCTGCAAGATCACGTGATTGCGGCCTTCGAGCGCGACGAAATTCGCGCCGGGAATTGCTGCCGCTAGCCGTCGACCTTCGTCGAACGGTTGTACCGCGTCGTCGCGGCAATGAAGCACCAGCGTCGGAACGTGCACGTGCGGTAGGAGATCGCTGACATCGATGTCATCCCAGGCCCGCCGCATGCGGACGGCGTTCTCAGGCGAGGTTGTCTTGAGCTGAAGGTCGTTCCACCACTGCATTTGCTGGGCGGTGCCTCCAGGAATGAAGAGCGAGGTGAAGACCTGGCGGAAGGCCGGGTTGTCGCGCCCCCAACCGTCGCGCATCAGGGTCAGCAACGCGTCCGCCTGCTCGATGTCCCGTGCCGATCCGCGCCGGCGCTTGCCGCGGACGAAGCCACCGTAGAGGACGAGACGGCTGACACGCTCGGGGTGGCGCACAGCGTAGGCGACGGCCAGGGCGCAGCCTTGCGATATCCCGAACAATGCAAACGTCTGGTGCCTGGCCGCCTCCACGACCGTCTCGAGATCCGACACGAAGGCGTCCAATGAGAAGTTATCGACGTCCCAGTCCGACAAGCCGTTGCCGCGCGCATCATAGCGGACAAGTCGGTATTGCCTTGCGAGTGCGTGCAGGAATGGGCGCCAGACCGGGCTCTCCCAGTCATACTCGATGTGATTGAGATAGTTTGCAGCTTTCACCAATGGCGGACCAGTACCGACTTCGGCGTAGGCGATGCGGGTGCCGTCGGGGGTCGTACAAAAGTGGACGTTCTGACGCGGCAGCGTCGGGCCGCTCGGGGATGCGCCGTCGGCGGTTGCGGCGCTCGCGGGGCTCACACTCTCGCGGACATCGGCGACGAAACGAAAGCCCTTGCGCGCAATCGTGCGGATCAGCTTCTGCCCCTCGCCGCTGTCGCCGATCGCTTTGCGCGCCGCATTGATACGGCTGGTCAGGGTCGATTCCGACACGATGCGGCCGGCCCACACCGAGGCGATGAGGTCGTCCTTGCTGACGACGCGGTCCCGATTGCGCAGCAGGTGGACCAGGAGGTCGAACACCTGCGGCTCGACGGAGATGAATCCCGAGCCGCCGCGCAGCTCGCGCCGGTCCGTGTCAAGCACATGATCGGTAAAGAGAAACTGCACGGTCGCGGCTCCAGGCGGAATGCGGCCTCGTCCGATAATCAAACTAATCACAAGCGCAAATCAAGCACACCTCAAAGCCTTTGGGCCGCGCTTCGGCCATGCTCCGCCCGGCATCGAAAGGATTCGATATGTCGTCGGTAATCGGTGTCATCTCTCCGGGTCTCGGCCGTATCGTTGACAGGCCTTGGTCTCCGGCGCTCGCCCTGACCTTGGCCGCTCTGCTCTGGTCCGGCAATTTCGTCGCCGGCCGCGCGCTGCGCGCTCAGGTCGATCCGCTCACCCTCAACTTCGCCCGCTGGCTGATCGCGCTTGTCATCCTCGCGCCGTTCGTTTGGCGCGACGTGAGAGCCAACTTCTCCGCCATGGCGCGAGAATGGCGCCTTCTGCTTGCCTTGGCAGCGACCGGAATAGCGGCATTTCATACGCTCACCTATCTCGCCCTCGAGACCACCACGGCGACGAACGCGCTGTTGATCCTCTCGACCGCTCCGATGGCAATCCTGCTTGGCGCGACGACGATCGGAGCCGAGCGACCGCATGCGCGCCAGGTGATCGGCATCGGCATTTCGGTCGCCGGGGCGGCGATCTTGATCGCGCGTGGCGACCTCCGCGCAGCCGGCGGCACCGCTTTCAATCCCGGCGATCTATGGATGTGCGCGAGCGTCGTACTGTGGGCGGCCTACTCGTTGTTGCTCCGCCGCCGCCCCCCAGATTTGCCGCACGGCGTCGCGTTTGCAGGCAGCATCGCCATCGCCGTTTGTCTCATGGCGCCGCTCGTCGCGTGGCGCGCAGGCACGCCCTTGTCCGCTTTCGCGTCGCTGCCGATCCTGGTTGCGACGTCATATATGGCGCTATTCGCTTCGGTCATCGCCTTCCTGTTCTGGTCCGTCGGTGTCGCGCGCCTGGGACCGACCCGCGCGGGGCAGTTCATCAACCTCATGCCGCTCTTTGGCGCGGCGCTCGCCCTTCCGGTGCTCGGTGAGGTTCCGCACCCGCCGCAAGTCGCTGGTGCCGTTCTCGTGTTGGGCGGAATCGCCCTCGTTCAAGCTCGATCGCGGGCGTGAGGAGCGAGCTGAAGAGCTCACCCCGTCAACCCTGTCCAGCAAGGAGGCAGAAATGAAATCGACATTCTCCATTCTGGTCCTCATCGGTGCGCTCGTCGTCATCTCGATCGGCACGGCCGAAGCATTGCAGCCGCGCAGAGGCGGCCAGGGCGTTTCCGATCCAGGCGGCGTTCACAAGTGCCACAAGGTCGGAATGACCAGATGCGGCTGGGGATGGCATCCCGGCTGTCAGCCACAGCCGATCTATAGCTGCAACTGATTGCAGCCTTGGTGCGCGCCGGCTCGCCGACGGGCGGCGCGGCGCGGAGAGGAATCGCGCGCGGCCGTCGCGGCCGGGCGGCTTGCCGCCGGCAAGTTGATTTACCGGTCAACGTCGCAGCAAGGAGACGCCGATGAAGCCGCGGCTTTCGTTGTCGTCGTTGCGGGCGCGCTCGTCGTCATGTCGATCGGGACAGCCGAGGTATTGCAGCCGAGCAGGGCCGGCTCGCTTCTGCAACGGGTCCGTAAGCCGCGCTGTCGACGACCTCGGCAACCCCAACGGGAGGACAACGATGAAACTATGGACGATGCTCGTCGTCACTCTCGGAGCTGCCGGCAAATTCCAATCACCGATAGCCAAGGCGCAAAACTCCGCAAGGCCATGGCGGCGGCTGACCCGGAAGGCAGGAGTCTCACGCCCTGCGCACGAAGCTGTCCACCACCCGCTTCTCGCCGGCCTTGTCGAACGCGATGGTGAGCTTATTGCCCTCGACCCCGACCACGTCGCCGTTGCCGAATTTCTGGTGAAACACGCGATCGCCGACCGAAAAGGGCGAGACCGCCCCGGTCGATTTCGCCACCAGCTCGCCCTCGATGGTGAGCGGCGCGCGCATCGGCCGCTGCGGGACGCGCGGCGGGGACTTCACGCCGTGAGGCGCCGACGCGGCGTCCTGGTCGAAGTCGTCCTCGGCCGAGTCGTCGAACTCCCCGCGCCGGCCGCGCGCCTGGGCGCGCTGCCAGCCCGGCGTCGAATAGGTCGAGCCGAAGCTCTGCATCTCGTCGAAGCGCGAGGCGGCGTAGCCCGTGAAGCCGCCGCCGAATCCGGCTTTCGATTGCTGCACCTCGACATGCGCCTCGGGCAGCTCGTCGATGAAGCGCGACGGCAGCGTCGCCGACCACGAGCCGTGGATGCGGCGGTTCGACACGAAATAGATCTTGGCGCGCTTTCGCGCGCGCGTGATGCCCACATGGGCGAGGCGGCGCTCCTCCTCGAGGCCGGCGCGGCCCTGCTCGTCGAGCGAGCGCTGGTGCGGCAGCAGGCCTTCCTCCCAGCCGGGCAGGAACACCGTGTCGAACTCGAGGCCCTTGGCGGAGTGCAATGTCATGATCGACACCGCCTCGCGGCTCTCGCCCTTGCTGTCGGCGTCCATCACCAGCGCGATGTGCTCGAGGAACCCTTGCAGGTTCTCGAACTCCTCCATCGAGCGGATCAGCTCCTTGAGGTTTTCCAGCCGCCCGGCGGCGTCGGCGCTGCGGTCCTTCTGCCACATCTCGGTGTAGCCGGACTCGTCGAGCACGATCTCGGCGAGCTCGTTGTGCGGTAGCTGGTCCTTCTGGGCGCGCCAGCGGTCGAACGCGGCGACGAGGTCGCGCAGCGCCTGGCGCGGCTTGGCTTTGAGCTCGTCGGTCGCGACGATCGCGCGCGTCGCCTCCATAAGGTTCGTGCCGTGCGCGCGGGCGTGATCGTGCAGCAGCTTGACGGTGGCGTCGCCGAGGCCGCGCTTGGGCGTGTTGACGATGCGCTCGAAGGCGAGGTCGTCGGCCGGCTGGTTGACGAGGCGCAGATACGCGATGGCGTCGCGGATCTCCATGCGCTCGTAGAAGCGAGGGCCGCCGATCACCGTGTAGTCGAGGCCGATGGTGATGAAGCGGTCCTCGAACTCGCGCATCTGGAACGAGGCGCGCACAAGTATGGCGATCTCGTTGAGCGAATGGCCGGCGCGATGCAGCGCCTCGATCTCCTCGCCGACCGCGCGCGCCTCTTCCTCCGAGTCCCACGCCGCGATCACGGCGACCTTCTCGCCGGGCGCGTCCTCGGTGCGCAGCGTCTTGCCGAGCCGCCCCTCGTTGTGGGCGATCAGATGCGAGGCCGCCGCCAGGATATTGGCGGTCGAGCGGTAGTTGCGCTCCAGCCGGATGATCTTGGCGCCGGGGAAGTCGTGCTCGAAGCGCAGGATGTTGTCGACCTCGGCGCCGCGCCAGCCGTAGATCGACTGGTCGTCGTCACCCACGCAGCAGATGTTCTTGGGCGGTGGCGGCGGCAACTGAGCCGCATCCTTCGAGACGCGGGAGCTTCGCTCCCGCTCCTCAGGATGAGGGGAGAGGTTTTCGTTCGCGCCTTGCTCATTCAGCAGCCCCTCACCCTGAGGAGCGTCGCTTGGCGACGCGTCTCGAAGGGCGAGGCCGGTGCCCTCGCGGCTGGGTTGCGCCAACAGGCGCAGCCACAGATACTGTGCGACGTTCGTGTCCTGGTACTCGTCCACCAAAATGAACCGGAACCGTCGCTGGTACTCGCGCAGCACCTCCGGGTGCTCGCGGAAAATGCGGATGGTCTCCAGCAGCAAATCGCCGAAATCCGCCGCGTTGAGGATCTTCAGCCGCGCCTGGAACTCGGCGTAGAGCTTCATGCCGCGCCCGCCCGCGAAGCTCGCGGCCTCGCCCGGCGGCACCTGCGCCGGCGTGAGCCCGCGGTTCTTCCAGCCGTCGAGCATGCTGGCGAAGACGCGCGCGGGCCAGCGCTTCTCGTCGATGCCTTCGGCGACGATGAGCTGCTTGAGCAGGCGGACCTGGTCGTCGGTGTCCAGGATGGTGAAATCGGACTTGAGGCCGGCGAGCTCGGCGTGGCGGCGCAGCAGCTTCGCGCCGATCGAGTGGAAGGTGCCGAGCCACGGCATGCCTTCGACGATCTGGCCGACCATGTGGCCGACGCGTTCCTTCATCTCGCGCGCCGCCTTGTTGGTGAAGGTGACGGCGAGGATCTCGGACGGCCGCGCGCGGCCGAGGCTGAGAATATGCGCGATGCGGGTGGTGAGCACCCGCGTCTTGCCGGTGCCGGCGCCGGCGAGCACCAGCACGGGCCCGTCGAGGGTCTCGACCGCCTCGCGCTGCTCCGGGTTGAGGCCGGCGAGATACGGCGGCGCCGCCGCGGCGCGCGCCCGCGCCGCGATCCCGCCGGCCGCAGGCGCAAGCGGCGGCGCAGCCCGCTCGGATTTCAATGGATCGGCCAAGTTCCGGATTCCGTGATTCTCTGACGCCTAAAATGGCATCCGGCCTGTCATTTTACGAGGGCCGCTTGGCACGGCCTGTGCGCTCCCTCTCCCGGTAAGAAGAGGCCGTAACGGGAGAGCGAGCGCAAGCCGCCTGCTCACCTTAGACGCGATAGCGCCGAGACCGGCCACATCAGCTCTTCGCCGGCATTGCGATCCGGCGGCCGGCGGCTTCCGGGCGCGGCAGTCGCGCATGCGAGGCCTTCATTTGCGCGAGCCGGCGCGTCACCTCGGCGGGGAATGCGGCGGTCTTCTTCGACCCCATGTCCACGTGCAGCGACATGTTTTCCGAGGTCGCCGCGACCCAGCCGTCCTCGGCATGGAAGAGCTGCTCGAAGGTGTGCAGGCGCTTGCGGTCGAAGTCGAGGAGCTGGAACGTCACCCGCACCTGGTCGCCGGCATGCAGCTCGCGCAGGTAGCGCAGGTGCACTTCGGCGGTGAAGAACGAGTGCTGGCGCTGGCTGACGTAGTCGGCGCCGATGCCGATCAGCTCGTAGGCCTCGTCGACCGCGCGGTCGAACAGCACATTGTAATAGGCCATGTTGAGGTGGCCGTTGTAGTCGATCCAGCTCTCCTCGACCCGCATCACCGAGGAGACGAACGGAGCAAAAAACAGCGGCTCGAGGTCGGCGCGATCAAGCATGGCAGCATAGTGCCAGCATTCGCCGCGCCTGTCCCTAAATTATTTGCAATATTTGCTGATTCACGGCCCGATTTCGCATGCTTTCGGCGATCGGGCACGGTCTGCTAAACGTCTCGGTAGCGAAGAACAAGAACAGGTCTGCATCATGGCTTCAGAGAAAGGCGTTCGGGCGTCCCGGCCCGACCCCGCGGCGGTCGCGGCCGCGTTGCGCGAGCTCGCGGCTCACTTCGGCAATCGCCTCGTGACCTCGACCGCGGTGCGCGAGCAGCACGCCAACACGACGACCTGGGTGACCAACGAGCCGCCCGACGCGGTGGTCTTTCCGCAATCGACGCCGGACGTGCAGGCGGTCGTGCGCATCTGCGCCGCCCACGGCCTGCCGGTGATCGCCTTCGGGACCGGCACGTCCCTCGAAGGCCAGATCAACGCGCCGCGCGGCGGCGTGTGCATCGACTTTCGCGACATGAACCGGATCCTCGCCGTGCATGCCGAGGACCTCGACTGCGTGATCGAGCCGGGCATCACGCGCAAGGCCTTGAACGAGCAGCTGCGCGACCAGGGCGTGTTCTTTCCCATCGACCCCGGCGCCGACGCCTCGCTCGGCGGCATGACGGCGACGCGCGCCTCCGGCACCAATGCGGTGCGCTACGGCACGATGAAGGACAACGTGCTGGCGCTCAAGGCCGTGCTGGCGACCGGCGAGGTGATCAAGACCGCGCAGCGGGCGAAGAAATCCTCCGCCGGTTACGATCTCACCCGCCTGTTCGTCGGCTCCGAGGGCACGCTCGGGGTCATCACCGAAATCACCCTCAAGCTCGCCGGCATCCCGGAATCGATCGCCAGCGGCGTGTGCCCGTTCCCATCGGTCGAGGCCGCCTGCAACGCCACCATCGCGACCATCCAGAGCGGCATTCCGGTCGCCCGCATCGAGCTGCTCGACGAATTGCAGGTCAAGGCCTGCAACGCCTATTCGAAGCTCAGCCTGCCGGAGCGGCCGGTGCTGTTTCTCGAATTCCACGGCACCGAGGCGTCGGTCGCCGAGCAGTCGGAGCAGTTCGGCGAGATCGCCCGCGATCTCGGCGGCGGGCCGTTCGACTGGGCGACCAAGCCGGAGGAGCGCACCCGCCTTTGGCAGGCGCGCCACGATGGCTACTGGGCGGCGCGCGGGTTGCGGCCCGGTGCGACCGCGGTCGCCACGGATGTGTGCGTGCCGATCTCGCGGCTCGCCGAATGCGTGACGGCGACGCAGGCCGACATCGCTGCGAGCCGGCTGGTGGCGCCGATCATCGGCCACGTCGGCGACGGCAACTTCCACCTCTCGCTGATGGTCGACCTCAACGATCCCGACGAGGTCAAGCGCGCCGAAGGTTTGTGCGCGCGCCTGGTCGAGCGGTCGCTCGCCATGGAGGGAACCTGCACGGGGGAGCACGGGGTCGGCCAGGGCAAGATGAAATACCTCCTCGCCGAGCATGGCGAGCCCGCGCTCGCCGCCATGCGGGCGCTCAAGCAGGCGTTCGATCCCCGCGGCATCATGAACCCCGGCAAGATCGTCACGCTGGCGTGATGGCTTGAGTCTTCTCTTTTGAGCGATCGCCTGGCTGATAGGGATGGTGCCGACACATATTCGCCGCTAAACCATATGACCAAGCCCGTCGGACGCTGATCGGCGTGCCGAGCGCCGCCGAGCGGCGGTTGTGCCGGACGATGACCCGTTGCGGAACTGGCGTCGGGCGAGGCATCTTAGGGAACAAGCGGGGCGCGGAGCACAAGGGTGCAGTCGACGCTCATTGGATCGGCGGTCGTCCTGATCGTGGCGCTGGTGGCGGCGCTGGTCGGACCGCTGTTCATCGATTGGGGCCGCTGGCGGCCGAATTTCGAGGCAGAAGCGACGCGACTGGTCGGCATGCCGGTGCGGGTGTCGGGCCGCATCGAGGCGCGCCTGCTGCCGACGCCGTCGCTCCAGCTCACCGGTATCGAGGTCGGCGAGGCCGGCCATGAGCCGCGCCTGCGCGCGCGGTCGCTCGGCGTCCAGTTCGCCCTCGGCTCGCTCCTGCGCGGCGAGTGGCGCGCCTCCCAGCTGCAGATCGAGGCGCCGCAGGTGAACCTCGGCGTCGACGCCGGCGGCCATGTCGAGGTGCCGCGGGTCGCGATCGGCTTCGACCCGGACCAGCTGTCGTTCGATCGCATCGAGATCCAGGACGGCCGCGCGGTGCTGCTCGATGCGGCAAGCGGCACGCGCGCCGAGCTCGACCAGGTCTGGTTCAAGGGCGACATGCGCTCGCTGCTCGGCCCCTTCCGCGGCGAGGGCGCGTTCGTCTCCGCCGGCCGCCTCTACGGTTACCGCGTGTCCGGCAGCCGACGCGGCGATGATGGCGGCATGCGGATGCGGCTGAGCCTGAGCGTCAATCCCACGGCGCATCCGCTCTCGGTCGAGACCGACGGCGTCTTGCGCCTCGAGAGCAGTCGGCCGCGCTACGACGGCACGCTCACCCTCGCGGGTCCGGCCAGCGCCGCCGCGGCGGCCGGCGCGACGCCTGCGACCGATCCGTGGCGGGCGACGAGCCACGTGAAGGTGACGCCGGCGGGCGCCCTGTTCGAGGATGTCGACCTGCAATACGGCCCCGACGACCATGCGCTCAAGCTCGCCGGCACCGCCGATTTCGCCTTCGGCGCCAAGCCGAGCGTCGCGGCGGTCCTCTCGGCGCGCCAGCTCGACCTCGATCGCGCCGCGCTGCTTCCCGACGCGGCGCCGCGCACGCCGGTCGCGCTGCTGCGGCGCATGGCGGATACGCTGGCGCAGTTCGCGCACCCGCCGTTGCCGGTCAAGATCGGCGTCGGCATCGATACCGCGACGCTCGGCGGCGGGTCGCTGATCGGCCTGCGCGGCGACATGCATGCCGAGGCGGACGGCTGGAGCATCGACAACATCGAATTCCGCGCGCCGGGCGCGACCCAGGTGCGCGCCAGCGGGTTGCTGTCCCGCCGGCAATCAGCCGTCGAGTTCTCCGGGCCCGCGAGCCTCGACTCGGCCGATCCCAAGGCGCTCATCGCCTGGCTCGAAGGCCGAACCGACATGCCGCGCGCGACCATCGGCGCGCTCAGCCTGCGCGGCGACGTGACGCTCGGCGCGACGCAGCTCGCGGTCGAGCGGTTCAAGGCGAAGCTCGACGGCAAGGCGGTGGAGGGGCGCCTCGCCTACGAATTCGCCACCGACCGCAGCCCGGCACGGCTCGACGCCGCGCTCAATGCGGCGCAGATCGATCTCGACGGCACGCTTGCGTTTGCCGGCAATGCGCTCGCCGGAACGGCGATCGCGTGGCCGCGCGAAATTGCGCTCAAGCTCGACTTCGGCCGCGCGACCTATTTGGGCGTCGAGGCGAAAGGGGCGCATGCCGACCTCAGGCTCGGCCCGCAGGGGCTCGACATCGAGCACCTCGCGATCGCCGATTTCGGCGGCGCGGTCGTCGATGCGCAGGGACATATCGACGCGGTGTCGCCGTCGTGGCGCGGGTCGATGACCCTCGGATTGCAGGCGCAGCAACTCGCCGGGATGGCGGCGATCGCCGCCAAGCTCGCGCCGGGCTCGACCGACCTGCTGCAGGCCTTGGCGCGGCGCGCCGCGCCCGCACGGCTCACCGCCAAGCTCGACGTGGCGCCGGCGCCGGATAGCGGCGATGCGAAGACGAAGGCCAGGCTCACGGTCGACGGCGCGGTCGCGGGCGTGCGGGTGAATCTCACGGCGCAGGGGGGCGGCGACGCGGCCTCGCCGGCGGCGGCCGATCTCCATCTCGACGGGCGCCTTGACGCGGATGATGGCGCGAACCTCGCGGCGCTCGTCGGCCTCGATCGTCTCGCCGTCGTCGATCATCGCGCCGCCAGCCTCGTCCTGTCCGTGGATGGGCCCGCCAATGGCGAGCTCCGCGTCGATGGCTCTTTCACGGGCGAGGGGCTGGATGCGGGCGCGCGCGGGCTCCTGCGGGTTGCGGACGCGCAGGCGCACGGGGCGCTCGCGGTGCGCTTTGCGGCGGCTCATGCGCGCTGGCCCCTTCGCAATCCGGCCGCTGCCGCGCTGCCGGTGGCCCTCACCACCAAGCTGTCGGTCGACGGCGACCGGCTCACCTTCGATGCGCTCGACGGCCATGTCGCGGATGCGGCGCTCAAGGGGCAGATCGGCCTCGTGCTCGGCCAGCCGCTGCGGATCGACGGCCATCTCGATGCCGATACGATCGATGCCGCGGCCGTGCTCGCCGCGGCGCTCGGCGCGCCCACCCACGCGGCGGCCGCGTGGTCGGACGAGCCGTTCGGGCCGGGACCGTTCGCGAGTCTCGAGGGACAGATCGCCTTCACGGCCGCGCGCGCGAGCTTCATCGCCGGCATTGTGGGCGCCAAGCTGCAGGGCACCGTACGGTTCGCGCCGTCGGCCATCCTGCTGGAAAAGATCGAGGGCCGGGTCGGCGGCGGCAAGCTTGCGGCGCAAGCGGATTTGCACGCCACGTCCGCGGGGCTCGCGGCCAAGATGCAGGTGTCGCTCGACGACGCGGATCTGGCCGCGTTGTTGCCGCGCGACGCGGGCGCCGCCGGACGCCTGTCGTTGCAATTGGACGCGTCCGGCGCCGGCTTGAGCCCGGCGGCGCTCGTCGGGGCCCTGCAAGGGCAGGGGAGCGTCGCCGGCGAGAACCTGCAGATCGGCGCGCTCGATCCCGCCGCGTTCGACGCCGCCGTGACGGCCGCCGACCACGGCGTCCTGCTCGATCCGGTCCGCATCGGCGATGTCGTGCGCACCGCGCTCGCGGACGGCAGGCTCGAAATTCCCGATGTCGGCGGCGCGGTCGCGATCAGTCATGGGCGGCTGACCATCGCGCCGTTGCTCGCGCCGGCACAAGGCGCCGACGTGACCATCCGGGGCAGCTACGATCTCGGCGCCGACAAGCTCGACCTCGGCTTCGACCTCGCCGGCGCGCCGCGGGCGGATGCCGCGAATGGCGCGCGTCCGCGGCTCGCGGTGTCGTTCACCGGGCCGCTCGCGGCGCCGCGTCGCAGCCTCGACGTGGCGGCGCTGGTCGATTGGCTCACCGCGCGCCGCGACGCCCGGCAGAAGAAGCAGCTCGAAGCCGCCGAGCGCGAGGCCAAGCGCATCCAGGCCGCCGAGGCGGAAGCCTTGCGGCGGGCGCAGGAGGAGGCACGCCAAGCGGCCGAGCGGGCGGCGCAGCGCGCGGCCGAGCAGGCCGCGCTCCCCACCACGTCATCGGTTGCGCCGAATGGCGACAGGGCGCCGGCCGACAAGGCTCCGGATCTGCCGCCCGCGATCGAGATCAAGCCGGCGCCGGTCGTCCCGGCGCCCGCCCTCGCGCCACGGCCACGACGGCCGCCGGTGAGACGGACGGCGACGCCGCGCCCCGTCGCGCCCCCGCTCGTGATCACGCCGACGGACCCCCACTAGCCTTGGCGCATGTTCATAGCCGTTCGAACAACCGCAACGGCGTCGCTTCGCTCGCCTGCGTCGGCGACTCACGCCCAGCGCGGATCGAAGTCCGCGGCGGGCTGTCGCCGGAACATGCGTCGGCAGGTGGCAAAATCAGCGCAATGAGGGGGCGCCATTCCGCGCATGCGGAATGGCAATTCGAGGCGCGTCGTCGCTCCGACCTCAGTCGGCCCGCATTGCGGGTTGGGCGCTGCGCACGCTGCCCATGATCTCGCGCGGCGCACCGTGCGTCTCGGACTGGTGGCCGGGGATCTGGGCTCGGTAGTAGTCGAGCACGAACAGACGGATCGCCGACGACAGGTTGCCGTGGCGGCGATCCGAGTCGATCGTGGAGACGAGATCGGACAAGGTCATGTCGCGTCCCCCCGCGATTTCCTTGAGGCCTTTCCAGAAGGCGTCTTCGAGACTCACGCTGGTCTTGTGCCCGGCGATGACGATTGAGCGCTTAACGACCGGCGATTTCATCGACCTTCTCCATTTCCGATCTGGTGGCCGTCGACCTCGCGCCGGGCCTTTTCGGTCCGGGCCTTGGCGAGAAGGCGTTCTGCCTTGGGCAACCCGAATTGCGCCCGACGTTCCGCCGCCCGCTGCTCATCCTGCAGTCGTGCGGCCCGCTTTCGCGCTGCCCTCAGGTTGATGACTTTCGCCATGTGAACGGTTGACGGTAACCCGGTGCATATCTGTGTGGGTCGGGAGTGACCCACTCATCAGTGTCAATTACGCCGATACCGTGACGCTGGATCATCCGAAAGCCTGCCCGCGTGCACGTTGTGACTGCCCTGCTGAGCCCCGGCGGCTGGTTCCCACCGCTCAAATTGTTTTGTCGGCCAATTCCCCAAACACACAAAGGTTCCCCGCGGTAGTAAGATAAAACTTCCGGGCCGACGTTGATGGCCAATTGCCCATTGTTATCGTTTCGCTTTCTGCTTGTGTCGCATTGCGGCCACTATCCCCGGGCTGTCGCGAGTGCCTGCCTCACGATGAAGTTCCACGACTGGATCGCAGATGACATATGCGTCATTGGCAGGTCAGCCCTGTGGAAATCAACATAACATATTTGTGATTTAAGCGCGCGATCCACGAGCGGACCTGTCACGTATCGCCCACTCCGGCGCTTATTTCTTCCGGAATCGGTCGAGTCGGACGACCTCGCCACCCGTCGAGGGGGTTTCGGTCGGCTGGGCGGTCGCCGACGTGGCCGACTTGGCGGCCGGCGGTGTGGGCGACTTGGCGGCCGGTTTGGCGTCGGTCGCCGGATTTGCAGGTGTCGGCAAGGACTGCTTGGGCGCGGGCGCGCGCTCACGGCGCGCGGGCGGCCGCGCGGACTTCTTCTCGGCCGGCTGCTCGGCCACGGACTCCTCGTCCGCCTGATCCTCCTCGACATTGGCGGCGAACTGCAGGCCGAACTGGACCGAGGGATCGGCGAAGCCGGTGATCGCGCGGAACGGAATGGTCAGTCGCTCGGCCACGCCGCTGAACGACAGGCCAACCTCGAACCGGTCCTCGCCGACGACCAAGTCCCAGAACTGGTGCTGCAGCACGATCGTCATTTCCTTCGGGTACTGCGCCTTGATGCGCGGCGACAGGTTGACGCCCTCCGCCCGCGTGTCGAAGGAAATGAAAAAATGGTGCTCGCCCGGCAGGCCCTTGGCGGCCGCGTCGGCGAGGACCGTGCGAACGACCGAACGCATCGCGTCCTGGGTGAGGATGTCGTAGCGGATGTAATCGACCGTCATGGCTCGCAGTCTAGATCGCTTTCCGATTCGGCCGAAAGTCTGTTTTGCGTCTGTTTTGCGTCCTGCCAGCCGGGTCACGCCGCGCGGCGGCCAGACAAGAAAGTGGGGGCTTCTGTTGCCAGGTGCCCCCGAACCCCGCCTGACGCTGCTAAGACGCCAGGACTTTAGATCGGTTTTTCAAGCCGCATTACGCGGCCAGAGCAACCGGAGCATAGTTGTCGTTGGCAACTATGAAAGTGGCCCGATAACGGCGGAACCATGCCGAGCAAAAGCACGCCCTTTACGCCCTCGTCGATCCTGTTTCGCCCCCGTATCAGGTGTCAGAGATCAGATATCAGGCATCAGCCAAACCACGGTTCCCCGCCGATCTTTCTGATCCCTGATCCCTGGTCACTGATCCCTGATGGTGGAGGCGCCGGGTACTGCCCCCGGGTCCGAAAGGTTTATTACGACGGCCATTTATCGCCATATCCGGCTTGCGCCAGCACGCTGAATATAGGCGCTAAATGTTGACAAAGGAAGAGCAACCCGCGCCGCCCGCGGCGGCACCGCCGGCGGCTTTTCCCACGCCCCTTCAACTGCTTATCACCTTCGCGACGATCTCGGCCTGCAGCTTCGGCGGCGTGCTCGCGTGGGCGCGGCGCATCATCGTGCAGGAGCGCGGCTGGCTCAGCCCGGAGGAGTTCAACGAGCAGTTCGCGCTCTGCCAGGTGCTGCCCGGCGGCAACATCTTGAACTTCGCCGTCATGTACGGCTGCCGCTGCGCCGGCGTGATCGGCTCGTTTGCGGCGGTGCTCGGTCTCCTCGGGCCGCCGGTCGCGCTGATGCTCGTCGCCGGCATGCTCTATCGCCGCTACGGCGATCTGCCCGCCCTGCACAGCGTATTCGCAAGCCTTGCGGCGGCCGCGGCCGGGCTGCTGATCGCCACCGCGGTCCAGATGGTCGCCGCCAGCATCAAGGGCCGGCTGCGGCTGCACCACGCGGTCGCGGGGCTGACATTCGTTACGGTCGGCGTGCTGCGCTGGCCGCTCATCTGGGTGCTGGCCGTGATCGTGCCGCTCGGCATCGCGCTCGCGTGGTGGGAGCGGAAATGAAGGACGATTCGGGCATCTTCGCCGGGCTGATTGCGATCTTCGCGCTGTGCTCGGTGACCGCGGTCGGCAGCGCCACCTCGACGGTGCCGGAAATGCATCGGCAGGTGGTCGACCTGCGCGGCTGGATCGACGACCACACTTTCAGCGAGCTGTTCGCGATCGCGCAGGCCTCGCCGGGGCCGAACGTGGTGTTCGTCGCGCTGCTCGGCCATTACATAGCGGGCATCCCCGGCGCGCTGGTCGCGCTCACCGCGATGTGCCTGCCCTCGTGCACCATCGCCTATTGCACGGCGCGGCTGATCGACCGGTTCCGCCACGCGCGCTGGCGCATCATCGCGCAGGCCGGGCTAGTGCCGATCACGATCGGGCTCGTCGCCTCGAGCGCGCTGGTGCTCGCCCGGGCGGCCGACCGCGGCGTCGCCACCGCGCTGGTCACCGCCGGGAGCTTCGCGCTGTGCTATTGGACCCGCGTCAGCCCGCTGATCGCGCTCGCGCTGGCCGCGGTGCTGGGCCTCACTGGAGTCGTGTAGCCGGCGCGGTTGACGTAATCTCGTGACAGCGACTCAACGAACGGCGCCACGCCACCTCGGAGCCACATGCGCCAGTACCTCGACCTGATCGACCGCGTCCTCAACCACGGCTTGGAGAAGCGCGACCGCACCGGTACCGGCACGCTGTCGGTGTTCGGCCACCAGATGCGCTTCGATCTGGCGCAGGGTTTTCCCCTGCTCACGACCAAGAAGCTGCACCTCAAGTCGATCATCCACGAGTTGCTCTGGTTCCTCGCCGGCGACACCAACGTCAAATATCTGCAGGAGCACGGCGTCACCATCTGGGACGAGTGGGCGGACGAGCGCGGCGATCTCGGGCCGGTCTACGGCCAGCAGTGGCGCTCGTGGCCCGCATCTGACGGCGGCGAGATCGACCAGATCGCCAATGTGGTCGACATGATCCGCCGCAATCCCGATTCACGCCGCCTCATCGTCTCCGCCTGGAACCCGGCCGACGTCGACAAGATGGCGCTGCCGCCGTGCCATTGCCTTTTCCAGTTCTACGTCGTGAACGGCCGGCTCTCCTGCCAGCTCTATCAGCGCTCCGCCGACGTCTTTCTCGGCGTGCCGTTCAACATCGCGTCATACGCGCTGCTCACCCTGATGGTGGCGCAGGTGACAGGTCTCGCGCCCGGCGACTTCGTCCACACGCTCGGCGACACGCATCTCTACTTGAACCATCTCGACCAGGCGCGCCTGCAGCTCACGCGCCCGCCGCGCCCGCTGCCGACCATGCGGCTTTCCCCCGCCGCCAAGGATCTGTTCGCCTTCCGCTACGAGGATTTCACCCTCGAAAACTACGATCCTCATCCGAGCATCAAGGCCAAGGTCGCGGTGTGACCGAGGTCTCCGGACAAGCCCGATGACCATCGCGATCCGTCCCGCGCGTCCCGGCGAGGCGGGCCTCGTCTTCGCCTTCGTGCGCGAGCTCGCCGAGTACGAGCGTCTGCTCGGCGAGGTCGACGCCGGCGAGGCGGATATCGACGCCGCCCTGTTCGGCCGCGAGCCGCGCGTCTTTTGCGACATCGCCGAATGGAACGGGCAGCCGGCCGGCTTCGCGCTGTGGTTCGCCAACTTCTCCACCTTCCGCGGGCGCCACGGCATCTATCTCGAGGACATCTTCGTGCGTCCGGCCTATCGCCGCCGCGGCATCGGCCGCGCGCTCTTCCACCACCTGGCGCGGCGCTGCGTCGAGCGCGGCTGGACGCGCTTCGAATGGTCGGTGCTCGATTGGAACGCGCCGTCGATCGCGTTCTACAAGTCGCTCGGTGCGCAGCTGCTCGACGACTGGACCGTCTGTCGCATCAGCGGCGACGCCCTGAACCGCCTCGCGGCCGCGGGAGCGTCTTGCGCGGGAGCGCCATGATGGAGATCGTCCTGGTCGCGGCGGTCGCCGAGAACGGGGTCATCGGGCGCGCCGGCGACCTCCCGTGGCGGATCAAATCGGACATGCAGCGCTTTCGCGCGATGACCTGGGGCCGGCCCGTGATCGTCGGGCGCAAGACTTATCTGTCGTTCGCCCGGCAGCCGCTGCCGGGACGCACCAACATCATCGTCAGCCGCTCGCCGCACTTTGCGGCGCCGGGCGCGATCGTCGCACCGACGCTCGCGGCCGCACTCGAGGTCGCGCGCGGCGACGCGCTGCGGCGCGCGAGCGAGGCCGCCATGGTGGTCGGCGGCGCCGAAATCTACGCACAGGCCATGCCTCTGGCGGACCGGCTGGAAATCACCCATATCCACGCCCGGCCGGAAGGCGACACGACGTTTCCGGCAATCGATCCGGCGATCTGGCGTGAAGCGGCCCGAAGCGAGCATGCGCCGCAGGCGGGCGATGATGCCGGCTACGATGCGGTAACTTACGTCCGCGGCGCTTAGGCGAGCCTAACGACGCCGTGCGAACAGCTATGCCGCGTTGAAAGGGCAGAGGGCCTACCCTATAACCCGCCCCGACTGATGCAACGGGGTCTCGGCCGCACCGGCGGCGTCCCAGGAGGACGTGTTCATGCCCTGGAATAATCAAGGCGGCGGCGGACCGTGGGGCTCCGGTCCCAAGGGCCCGTGGGGCTCGGGTCCCCAGTCGTCCGGCCCGACGCCGCCCGATCTCGAGGAATTCCTCCGCCGCGGCCAGGACAAGCTGCGCTCGGTCATGCCGGGCGGCGGTCTCGGCGGGCGCGGCTTCCTGCTGATCGTCATCATCGCGGTCGCATTCTGGTTGGCCTCCGGCATTTACTTCGTCCAGCCGGACGAGACCGGCGTCGTGCTGCGCTTCGGCGCCTACGTGCGCGACGCAAGCTGGGGCATGAACTATCATTGGCCCTATCCGATCGAGACGGTGCTCACCCCGAAGGTTTACCGGGTGAACCGTATCGATGTCGGCATGCGGGTGGTCGAGGACACGCGGCGCGGCGGGACCGAGCCGCGCGACCTGCCGGAGGAGAGCTTGATGCTCACCGGCGACGAGAACATCGTCGAGGTCGAGTTCTCGGTGTTCTGGCGGATCAAGCCCGACAAGGGCGCGAGCCAATACCTGTTCAACATCCAGAATCCGGAAGGCTCCGTGAAGGCGGTCGCCGAGGCTGCCATGCGCGAGGTGATCGGCCGCACCAATTTGTCGCCGATCCTCACCACCGCGCGGCCGCAGATCGAATCCGCGGTGCACGACCTGATGCAGAAGGTTCTCGATCGCTACGAATCGGGCGTGCTCGTCACCGAGGTGCAGATGCAGCGTGTCTATCCGCCGGCCCAGGCGGCGGATGCCTTCCGTGCCGTGCAGGCGGCGCGCATCGGCGCCGAGAGCGCGCAGAACGAGGCGCTCGCCTACGCCAACAAGAAGATCCCCGACGCGCGCGGCCAGGCCGCGGTGATCACGCAGGCGGCGGACGCCTACAAGGAGCAGACCGTCGCCGAGGCGAAGGGGCAGGCGGCGCGCTTCCTCAAGGTCTACGACGAGTACGTCAAGGCGCCGGACGTCACGCGCCGCCGCATCTACCTCGAGACCATGGAAAAGATCTTCGCCCGCACCGGCAAGGTCATCCTCGACGCCAATGGACCCGGCGGCCCCGGCGTCCTGCCTTATCTGCCGCTCACGGGGCCGGGCGCGCCGCCCGCACGGCCGGCGCCTGCGACGACGACGGGAGGCTCGCAATGAGACTGGGATTTGCCGGCGGCGTGGTGATCGTCCTTGCGGTGATCGCTTTGATCATCGGCTACAGCTCGCTGTTCACCGTCTATCAGACGCGCCAGGCGCTGGTCGTGCGCCTGGGCAATCCGTTGCGGGTCGAGGCCAATCCCGGGCTGCACCTGAAGTGGCCGCTGATCGACAGCATCATCTACGTCGACAAGCGCATCCTCGATCTCGAGAACTCGGCGCAGGAAATCCTCGCGTCCGATTCGAAGCCGCTGATCGTCGACGCCTTCGCGCGCTATCGCGTGATCGAACCGCTCAAGTTCTATCAGACGGTGGGCACGACCGATAACGCCAACGGACGCCTGTCGCCGTTGCTGAGCTCGGCGGTGCGGCGCGTGCTCGGCGATGCGACGCTGATCCAGGTGGTGCGCGACCAGCGCGAGGACCTCATGGCGAAGGTGCGCGAGCAGATGGGCACGGAGGCAAAGCAATTCGGCATCGAGGTCGTCGACGTGCGGATCCGCCGCGCCGACCTGCCGCCGCAGAACAGCGAAGCGGTGTACAAGCGCATGCAGACCGACCGCGAGCGCGAGGCGCAGGAATTCAAGTCGACCGGCATGCAGAAGGCGCAGGAGATTCGCGCCAAGGCCGACCGCGACGCGACCGTGATCGTCGCCGAGGCGAACTCCAAGGGCGAGCAGACGCGCGGCGAGGGCGATGCCGAGCGCAACCGCATCTTCGCCGAGGCCTACAGCAAGGATCCGGATTTCTTCGCCTTCTATCGCTCGATGCAGGCCTATGAGACCGGCCTGCCGGAAAGCGACACCCGGCTGGTGCTGCGGCCGGATTCCGAGTTCTTCCGCTACTTCACGGATCCGAAGGGCAAGGTCACCAGCGGGCAAGGCACAGCCCCGGCCGCGAACCCGCCGGCGCCGGCCGCCCCGAGCGCCCAGCGCTGACCGCAACCGGCAAGCGGGGCTTGGGCGGCAGCTCAGTTTAAGACATGCGCGACTTTCTGGTCGCCCTCGGGCTCGTCTTCGTGATCGAGGGGATCGTGTTCGCGGCCTTTCCGGAGGCCGCCAAGCGCGCGGTGGCCAACGTCCTGCAGACGCCCGACGCCGTGCTCCGCCTCATCGGCCTCGGCAGCGCGCTCGTCGGCGTGGTGCTGGTGTGGCTGATCAGGGGCTAGAGCATTTCCGGCGGAGTGACCGCCGGTCCGCAGAATTATGTGACCAGGGTCTATCCACACTTTCACGTGGCTTTGTTCGAGACCGGTCTGCGGCAGGCGACCGGGCGCTGCCCAAATGACCGGAAAGCTGCTATCTCTGCGCCGGGCGGGCGGAACGACGGACCTGCAGCGGCTTGCCGCAGGCCGCTATTCCGCCTCAATCCGTTTCTAACCGCGCTCGGTTGGACTTCGTTGGTCGCATTTCTCACGGCGAACCGGTGTTTTGCTCGCCTGAAAGTGCCGCCCCGCCGCATCATCGGCCGGACAAGAGCTACGACCGGGCCCTGCGAGGAGAGATCAAGACCATGGACGGCGTCATGAGGCACCTGACGACCCAATTGGGGAATTCCGTGCGGCGCGCCGCGTTCGCGGCGCTCGCCGCAACGGTCGTGCTGCTGCCGATCACCGCGGCTCCCGCCTTGGCGCGCGGGCCGGAATCCATCTCGGACGTCGCCGAGAAGGTGATCGACGCGGTGGTGAACATCTCGACCTCGCAGAACGTCGAGGCGCGTGGCGCCATGCCGCGGCTGCCCCCGGGGTCGCCGTTCGAGGAGTTCTTCGACGAGTTCTTCAAGAACCGCCGGCGCCCGGGCGACAACAATCCCGGCGGCAACCAGGGCAACCCGGGCGGCGATCATGAGGCGCGGCGCGTCAACTCGCTCGGCTCCGGTTTCATCATCGATCCGAGCGGCCTCGTGGTGACCAACAATCACGTGATCGCCGACGCCGACGAGATCACGGTCATTCTCAACGACGGGACCCGCATGAAGGCGACGCTCGTCGGGCACGACCAGAAGACGGACCTCGCGCTCCTGCGCGTCAAGCCCGACCCGAACAAGCCGCTCAAGTTCGTCAAGTTCGGCGACAGCAGCAAGCTGCGACTCGGCGAGTGGGTGGTGGCGATCGGCAATCCGTTCAGCCTCGGCGGCACCGTGACGGCCGGCATCGTGTCGGCGCGCAACCGCGACATCAATTCGGGCCCGTACGACAACTACATCCAGACCGACGCCGCCATCAATCGCGGCAACTCGGGCGGCCCGCTGTTCAACCTCGACGGCGACGTGGTCGGCATCAACACGGCGATCATTTCGCCGACCGGCGGCTCGATCGGCATCGGCTTCTCGGTGCCGTCGAACACCGCGATCCCGGTGATCGAGCAGCTGCGCCAGTTCGGCGAAACCCGGCGCGGTTGGCTCGGCGTCAAGATCCAGCAGGTGACCGACGAGATCGCCGACTCGCTCAACATCAAGCCGGCGCGCGGTGCCCTCGTCGCCGGCGTGGACGACCGCGGTCCGGCGAAGCCGGCCGGCATCGAGGCCGGCGACGTGATCGTCAAGTTCGACGGCAAGGACATCAAGGAGATGCACGACCTGCCGCGCGTCGTCGCCGACACTCCGGTCGGCAAGACGGTCGACGTCGTGGTGGTGCGCAAGGGCGAGGAGGTGACCAAGAGGGTCACGCTCGGCCGCCTCGAGGACACCGACAAGCTCGCCGCCGCGACGCCCAACAAGGACGCGCCGGCGCCGCAGGAAAAGACCGTCGTGCAGAAGGCGCTCGGCCTCGACCTCGCCGACATGAACGACAGCCTGCGCAAGCGCTACAAGATCAAGGACAGCGTGAACGGCGTGGTCATCACCGCGGTCGACGCGAACTCGCCCGCGGCGGAGAAGCGCCTGTCGCCGGGCGACGTGGTGGTCGAGGTGGCGCAGGAGCAGGTCAAGACCGCCGCGGACCTGCAGAAGCGCGTCGATCAGCTCAAGAAGGACGGCCGCAAGGCCGCCCTGCTGCTCGTCTCCACCACGGACGGCGAGCTGCGCTTCGTCGCGATCAGTTTGGACTGATCGGAACAACCGCGTCATGGCCGGGCCTGTCCCGGCCATTCACGCCTTTCTCTAATCGCAAAGCGAGCAAACAAAGCCGCGAAGCGGCGTGCCGCCGCAATCCTGTCGGCTGCTGGCGGTGGGCGCGCTACGCTTCGCCCATCCTACGCATCATCGCTCGCGACGCCGGCGCAGCCGAGTCGTCACGACGACTCTAAGTGTTGCGATTCATCATTAAATCAGTGGAGAACGCGGGGAGATCTCGCGCTTTTTCCGCCTATGTCATAAAGCGCACCGACAAGCGCAGGTATTTTGCGCGACAAGTGGTGGCGGCGTCGGAAATACGTGTGGGTGGGTGGAATGTTGGAATCGGAAGTCGTGGCGTTGGTCGATGAGCTGGAGTCGCTCGGCGTCAAGTTCACCGTCCTCCCGAGGATGGACGGATCGTTGCGCCTCAACTGCTGGCGCTTGCAGAACGCCTGGAACAATCGCGAGCGCATCAATCGCCTGCTGGCGGAGCGGATCGAAAGCTCCCCGGAGAACGCCGCGCAGATCGCCGAGTTCATCAAGCAGCGGACGTCATCGACGGCCGGCGCCGGATAGAATCAGCGCGGATAGCTGCCGTTGTTGACGTCGAGCGTCGTCCCGTTGATGTATTCGGGACACGCGCTGCCGAGCCAGAAGATCGCCTCGGCGACTTCCTGCGGCTTGCAGACGCGGCCGGCATAGACCGAGCGCATGACGTCGTCGCGGCGGGACTGCGGCAGCTGGTCGTACATGTGCGTCTCGGTCGGGCCCGGCGCGACCGCGTTCACCAGAATGCCGTGCGGCCCGAGCGCGCGCGCCCAGGATTTCGTGAGATTCAACAGGCCGGCTTTCGTGATCCCGTACCAGAGGTCGGGATGACCCGTGAAGGCGGAGACCGAGCTCACGCTGACGATGCGGCCGCTGCGCCGCGCCTTCATGCCCGGCGCCACCGCCGCGATGAGCGCGGCCGGCGCTTCGAGGTTCACGGCGAGAATTTCGGTGCGGTGCGCATCCGGAATGGCGTCGATCGGATCGCAATGCAGCACGCCGGCGTTGTTCACCAGAGTATCGATGTCGCCGAGCGACGCGATCAGCGACGGGATCTGCGCGGTGCGTGTGAGATCGAAGGCGACGCGCTCGCCGACGGTGTCCGGTCCGAATTCCTTGTCGAGCGACAGCACGCGCCAGCCTGCCGCCGCGAACGCGCGCGCCGTGGCCGATCCGATGCCGCGGCCGGCCCCGGTGATGAGCACATTTTTCATCTCACGGTATTCATCGGTCGTCACGCTCCGGGCTTCAGTCCAGCACGTGGCTGACCATGCCGTCGGCGAGCTTCGGCTCGAACCATGTCGATTTCGGCGGCATGATGCCGCCGGCGTCGGCGACCGCCATCAGGTCGGACATCTGCGTCGGGTAGAGCGCGAAGGCGACCGCCATCTCGCCCGAGTCGACGCGGCGCGCGAGCTCGCCGAGCCCACGGCCCCCGCCGACGAAGTCGATGCGCTTGTCGGTGCGCGGATCCGTGATGCCGAACAGCGGCTCGATCACGTTCTTCGCAAGCAGCGTGATCGGCAATCGCCCGATCGGATCCTTCACCGGCACTGCCGCGGGCGGCAGCGCGACCCGGTACCAGCGGCCCGCGAGATACATGCCGAACTCGGCTGCGTGCGACGGCTTCACGGGCGCATCCGCGCTCTCCACCGTCATCTGCTTGCGCAGCTCGGCGATGAGCTGCGCCGGCGTGCGGCCGTTGAGGTCGCGGATCACGCGATTGTAGTCCAGGATGGTCATCTCGTGGTGCGGGAAGAACACCGCGAGGAAATAGCGATGCGAGCCGGCGCGCGATCCGCGCCCGTCGGCGACGCGCGCGGCGGCGGCCGAGCGATGATGCCCGTCCGCGATATAGACCGCGGGCAACCTGTCGAACGCACGCGAGAGCGCGCCGATCGCCTCGTCGTCGCTGATCACCCAGAGCTGATGACGCACGCCGTCGTCGGCGGTCTCGTCCACGACCGGCTTGCGCGCCGCCGTGCGGCCCAGAATGGCGTCGATCTCGGGCGCCGCCGGATAGGCGATCATCACCGGCCCGGTCTGGGCCTCGACCGCCTCGATCTGGCGCACGCGGTCATCTTCCTTTTCCGGGGTGGTCAGCTCGTGCTTGCGGATGCGGTTGTCGACATAATCGGCGAGCGACGCGATCGCGGCGAGCCCGGTCTGCTGATGGCCCTTCCAGGTCAGCCGATAGACGTAGTAGCTCGGCTTGTCGTCGCGCATCAGGATGCCGGACGTGATCATGCGGTCGAGATTTTCCGCCGCCTTGGCGTAGACGGCGCGGTCGTGCGGATCGATGCCGGGGCCGAGGTCGATCTCCGGTTTCGAGATGTGCAAGAAGCTCCACGGCTTGTCCTTGGCGCGCTCGCGCGCCTCGGCGCTGGAGAGCACATCGTAAGGCGGCGCGAGGACTTCCGCCGCCCGTCCCTCGGCTGGACGCAAGGCGCGGAACGGCTGGATGAGCGGCAAGGGTGGTCTCCACGTGGACGAGTGATGGGGGATGGTTTACCGCATGTGCGGCCGGAGTGGCTACGGCCTCGCCGGGCAATGCGCGCTCTCGCTATAAAGATGTCATGAGCAGCATGTTTCCCGCCGGCGGTATGTGAAGCCAGGCAAAGCCAAGAACAGCCAAGAACAGCCAAGCCATGGATCGCCGATCACAGCGCCCGGTGCTTATCGCCGGTCCGACGGCGAGCGGCAAGTCGGCGCTCGCGCTTGCGCTCGCCGAGCGGATCGGCGGCATCGTCATCAACGCGGACTCGATGCAGGTCTATGGCGATCTGCGGATGATCACGGCGCGGCCGACGCCCGCCGAGGAAGCGCGCGTGCCGCATCGCCTTTATGGCCATGTGGATGCGGCGGTGAATTATTCGGTGGGACGATACGTCGCCGATGCGGGCGTCGTGCTCGACGAGGCGCGGCGCGCCGGCAAGTCGGCGATCTTCGTCGGCGGCACCGGGCTCTATTTCAAGGCTCTGACTGCCGGCCTCGCCGCCGTGCCGCCGATCCCGCCCGACATTCGCGAGGGCGTGCGGGCGCGGCTCGCGCAAGGCGGCGCCGCCGCGCTGCATGCCGAATTGCAGCGCCACGATCCGCGCGCCGCCGCCCGCCTCGATGTCAATGACCGCACCCGCATCGCCCGCGCGCTCGAGGTCGTCGCGGCGACCGGCCGCTCGCTCCTCGACTGGCAGACCGAGGGCATGCCGGCGCTCATCGATGCGGACGCGCCGCGTGTCTTCATCGCACCCGAGCGGGCCGCGCTCTATGCCCGCATCGACGCCCGCTTCGACGCGATGCTCGCCGCCGGCGCGCTCGACGAGGTGAAGAAGCTCGCGGCGCGCCGTCTCGATCCGCTGCTGCCGGCGATGAAGGCGCACGGCGTGCCCTGGCTGATCCGCCATCTCGCCGGCGAGATCAGCCTCGACGAGGCGGCGCGCCGCGCCAAGCTCGATACGCGCCACTACGCCAAGCGCCAGTTCACCTGGTTTCGCCACCAGCTCGGCGATTGGCCGCGGCTGTCCCCGGAGGCGGCGCTCGATGCGGTCATGGCAGAGGTTGGCGCCGCGTAGGTGGCAAAATCGCCTGGTGCACGTCTTCGCGTGGGCAACCGCGCGCAAGGCGATTTTGCCCACGCGGGAATCCGGGCGCGGTGCCTTCTCCGTATTAACCTGTCGTTAAGCAGCCCTTGCGGACGACGCGAAAACGGCCCAGATTGCCGCCGTGCGGCCGTTTTTCGCTTGACGCCGCGGCGCAGCAACGGTAGGAATGCGCAACTTTCGGGTAGAAGAGCAAAGTCAATGCGCAATTTTATTATCGTACTTAGGGAGCGCATCGCCGGGGGCGGCTAGGTCCGTCCGCGAAGTGTGGCGATGCGCGTAACGGGCCCCATCGAGGGCCTTTTTGATTCCCGCAAACACACAAAACCAGATCAGACGACCAGTTCAGACCGCAGGAGCAAGACCATGACAGAGATGACCGGCGCCGAGATGGTGATCCAGGCGCTCGCCGATCAGGGGGTCGAGCACATCTTCGGCTATCCGGGCGGCGCGGTGCTGCCGATCTACGACTCGCTGTTCGGGCAGGACAAGGTCCGCCACATTCTCGTCCGTCACGAGCAGGGCGCCGTGCATGCGGCCGAGGGCTATGCGCGCTCGACCGGCAAGGTCGGCTGCGTGCTGGTGACCTCGGGTCCCGGCGCGACCAACGCGGTCACCGGGCTCACCGACGCCCTGATGGACTCGATCCCGCTCGTCTGCATCACCGGCCAGGTGCCGACGCATCTGATCGGCAACGACGCCTTCCAGGAGTGCGACACGGTCGGCATCACGCGGCCGTGCACCAAGCACAACTACCTGGTCAAGAACATCGCCGATCTGCCGCGGGTGCTGCACGAGGCCTTCTATGTGGCGAAGAGCGGCCGGCCCGGCCCGGTCGTGGTCGATATCCCGAAGGACATCCAGTTCGCCAAGGGCGACTACTTCAAGCCCAAGGATTTTCCCCATCAGGGCTATCAGCCGCGAATCAAGGGCGACCTCGCCAAGATAAAGGCCGCGGTCGAGATGATGCGCACCGCCAAGCGGCCGGTGTTCTACACCGGCGGGGGCGTCATCAATTCGGGCCCGGAGGCGAGCCATCTGTTGCGCGAGCTCGTCAACCTCACGGGCTTCCCGATCACCTCGACCCTGCTCGGCCTCGGCGCCTTCCCGGCCGCCGATCCGAAGTGGCTGGGCATGCTCGGCATGCACGGCACCTACGAGGCCAACATGGCGATGCACGACTGCGATCTGATGATCTGCATCGGCGCGCGTTTCGACGACCGCATCACCGGCCGGGTCGACGCCTTCTCGCCCGGCTCGAAGAAGATCCATGTCGACATCGATCCGTCCTCGATCAACAAGAACGTGAAGGTCGACCTGCCGATCATCGGCGACTGCGCCCACGTGCTCGAGGACATGGTGCGGCTGTGGCGCACCGGCTCGGTCACGGCCGACAGGCCGGCGCTGGCGAGCTGGTGGAAGGAGATCGGCCGCTGGCGCGCGCGCAAGAGCCTCGCCTACCGGCCCTCGAACGCGGTGATCAAGCCGCAACACGCGATCCAACGGCTCTACGAGCTCACCAAGGGCCGCGATGTCTACATCACCACCGAGGTCGGCCAGCACCAGATGTGGGCGGCGCAGTTCTATCACTTCGAGGAGCCCAACCGCTGGATGACCTCGGGCGGGCTCGGCACCATGGGCTACGGCCTGCCGGCCTCGGTCGGCGTGCAGCTCGCGCATCCGAAGTCGCTGGTGATCGACATCGCGGGCGAGGCCTCGGTGCTGATGACCATGCAGGAGATCTCGACCGCCGTGCAGTATCGGCTGCCGATCAAGATCTTCATCCTCAACAACCAGTACATGGGCATGGTACGCCAGTGGCAGGAGCTCTTGCACGGCGGGCGCTATTCGGAGAGCTACACGGCGGCGCTGCCGGACTTCGTCAAGCTCGCCGAGGCCTATCACGCGGTCGGCATCCGCTGCGAGAAGCCGGGCGACCTCGATCACGCGATCCGCGAGATGATCGACGTCGACAAGCCGGTGATCTTCGACTGCGTGGTCGACCCGAAGGAGAACTGCTTCCCGATGATCCCGTCGGGGCGCGCCCACAACGAGATGATCCTCGGCGATGCGGCCGTGAAGCTCGAAGACGCGGTCACCGAGGAAGGCAAGGTGATGGTGTAGCCATCCACACCCGTCACTGCCGGGCATAGCCGTTCGAAGAACGGCGTCGCTTCGCTCGCCTATGTCCCGGCCATCCACGTCTTGCTTCTACACGGCAAAGACGTGGATGCCCGCCTTCGCGGGCATGACGGTTGCTGCAGGGTCTGCTTTTCAGGAGACGTATTCGTGAGTAGCACCAGTCATTACCCGGCCGCGACCGTGCATGAGCGCGTCGAAAGCCACACCCTGTCGGTGATCGTCGACAACGAGCCCGGCGTGCTCGCCCGCGTGATCGGTCTCTTCTCGGGCCGCGGGTACAATATCGAGAGCCTCACCGTGTCGGAGACCGAGCACCAGAAGCATCTCTCGCGCATCACCATCGTGACGCGCGGCACGCCGATGGTGATCGAGCAGATCAAGAACCAGCTCGACCGCCTGGTGCCGGTGCATCGGGTGGTCGACATGACGGTCGCGGGCCCCTCGATCGAGCGCGAGCTCGCCATGGTCAAGGTGCACGGCAAGGGCGACAACCGGGTCGAGGCGCTGCGCCTCGCCGACGCCTTCCGCGCCCGCGTGATCGACGCGACCGTCGAAAGCTTCGTGTTCGAGATCACCGGCGGCTCGGAGAAGATCGACCAGTTCGTCGCGCTGATGCTGCCGCTCGGCCTGGTCGAGGTCTCGCGCACCGGCGTGGTGGCGATCAGCCGCGGTCCGCAGGGGATGGAGCCGCGTTAGATCCGATCCTGATGCTATGCGCACGCCAGCCAATCCACCTCATGGTGAGGCGCGTCCGCCGGTTGCGGACGCGTGTCTCCATGGGGCGCGCGTGCAAATGGCGCCAGGCGGGGAGAGGCATGAGAGCGCGGCGAGCGGGTCTTGCCGCACCCGTTCGTTGAACTTACAAGCACCGTCACGAACCGGGGGCCGCCGGACGGCCAAGAAGGGCTTAAAGTAGGGGTTAGAACCATGCGTGTTTATTACGATCGCGACGCCGACCTCAATCTGGTCAAGGGCAAGAAAGTCGCCATCATCGGTTACGGCAGCCAGGGCCATGCCCACGCGCTCAACCTGCGCGACTCCGGCGTCAAGGAGGTCGCGGTCGCGTTGCGCAAGGGCTCGCAGGGCGTCAAGAAGGCCGAGGGCGAGAAGTTCAAGGTGTTCGAGGTCGCCGAGGCCGCCAAGTGGGCCGACGTGATGATGATGCTCACGCCCGACGAGCTGCAGGGCGACATCTACCGCGACCACCTGCACGCCCACATGAAGCAGGGCGCGGCGCTGATGTTCGCGCACGGTCTCAACGTGCATTTCAACCTGATCGAGCCGCGCGCCGATCTCGACGTGCTGATGATCGCGCCGAAGGGTCCCGGCCACACGGTGCGTTCCGAGTATCAGCGCGGCGCCGGCGTGCCGTGCCTGCTCGCCATCCACCGCGACGCCTCCGGCAATGCGCACGACCTCGGCCTCTCCTACGGCTCGGCGATCGGCGGCGGCCGCGCCGGCATCATCGAGACGACCTTCAAGGAGGAATGCGAGACGGATCTGTTCGGCGAGCAGAGCGTGCTGTGCGGCGGCGTGGTCGAGCTGATGAAGGCGGGCTTCGACACCCTGTGCGAGGCCGGCTACGCGCCCGAGATGGCCTATTTCGAGTGCATCCACGAGATGAAGCTGATCGTCGACCTCATCTACGAGGGCGGCATCGCCAACATGAACTACTCGGTGTCGAACACGGCCGAGTACGGAGAATATGTCTCCGGCCCGCGCGTGATCACCCAGGAGACCCGCGCCGAGATGAAGCGCATCCTCGCCGACATCCAGTCGGGCCGCTTCACCCGCGACTGGATGCTGGAGAACAAGGTCAACCAGACCTCGTTCAAGGCCACCCGCGCCAAGCTCGCACTCCATCCGGCCGAGCAGGTCGGCGCCAAGCTGCGCGAGATGATGCCGTGGATCAAGCAGCGCGCGTTGGTGGATAAAAGCCGCAACTGATGCGGCTGATCGCCGTGTTGAACCCAATCTCCACGTCATGGCCGGGCCTGTCCCGGCCATCCACGTCTTGCTGACCGACCGCAAGAAAGACGTGGATGCCCGCCTTCGCGGCGCCTTCGCGGGCATGACGGCACGGTGTAGGGTCCCGCGGTGCCTCTGGACCGACCCGACGCATCCGAGCTGCTCGCCCGCGCGCGCGACATCGCCGTCATCGCGCGCGAACGCGCGCGTGAGACCGAATCGGCGCGCCGCGTCTCCGCCGACATGATCGCGCGCATGCGCGAGGCCGATCTCTTTCGCGTCCTGCAGCCGAAGGCCTATGGCGGCTTCGAGTACGGCTTCGAGGTGTTCGGCGAGATCGAGGCCGCGCTCGCGAGCGGCTGCGGCTCGACCGGCTGGGTCTACGGCCTGCTCGCCTCGCACCAATGGCTGATCGCCTGCTTCGCCGAGGAGGCGCAGGACGAGGTCTGGCGTGACGGCGACGCGCTCGCGGCCGGCACCTATGCGCCGGTGGCGCAAGCCGAGACGGTCGACGGCGGTTATCTCGTGTCGGGCGCCGGCAGCTTCTGCAGCGGCTGCGACAATGCGCAGTGGCAGTTCCTCGGCGGCATGATCCCGCAACCCGGCGGGCCGCCGCAGCCCGGCTTCTTCCTGCTGCGCACGTCGGACATCGCGATCGACGACGACTGGCACACGATGGGCCTTGCCGGCACCGGCAGCAAGAGCATCGTCGCCCGGCGCGCTTTCGTGCCGACGCATCGCGCCGTGACGTTCGCGGCGCTCGCCGCCGCGACCGCACCCGGCATGCGCGCGCATCCCAATCCGCTCTACAAGCAGTCGTTCCTCGCCGTGCTGCCGGTCACCATCGTGGCGCCGGTGATCGGCATGGCGCAGGGCGCGCTCGCAGCGTTTCTCGACGACGCCAAGGTGCGCGTCACCCGCGGCGCGGTCGCGGGCGGCCGGCGGCAGATGGCCGACCTCGCAACCGTGCAGTTGCGCGTCGCCGAAGCCTCCGCCTGCATCGATGCCGCGCGGCTGATGATCTTTCGCGATCTCGCCGAGGCGGCCGCGCTCGCCGTGCGCGGCGAAGCCGTCGGCGTCGACGTGCGCCTGCGCAATCGCCGCGACCAGGCGTTCTGCGTGCGGCTCGCGATCCAGGCGATCGATGCCCTGTTTGTCGCCGCCGGCGGGCAGGGGCTCTTGCTCGATCACCCGCTGCAGCGCTTCTGGCGCGACGCGCACGCCGCCGCCTCGCACATCAGCCTCAACTGGGATGCGACCGGAACCATGTTCGGCCAGCATCTGCTCGGGCTCGAGCCCAAGGGACAATATTGATCAGGCGACATCGACGCGGGCGAGCGGCGAGATCAGCTCTCTCTGCGCCGTCCGCTTCGCTGGTTCTTGGGGCCCGCGCGGCCTTGATCGGCGGCCGAGCGGCTCTTCACGTGATCGATGAAGGCGCGCAGCTTCGGCAAGATCTGCCGGTGGCTCGGATAGAACAGAAAGAGGCCCGGCGACGTCGGCGCGAACCGTTCCAACACGCGCACGAGGCGCCCCGCCGCGATGGCGGTGGCGGCGATCGCCTCCGGCACTTGCGCAAGGCCCAGGCTTTCGATGGCCGCGTCGCGCAGGGTGGGAACGTCGCTGGCGATGAAGGGGCCGGCGACGGCGGCCTCGACGCTCTTGTTGCCGTCTACGAAGGACCAGGGCTCGATCGATCCGTCGCCACGGCGCCGGCGCAGGCAGGCATGCTGGCGCAGGTCGTCGATACGCTCCGGCGGCTTGCGGTTGCGGAAATAGTCGGGGCTGCCGACGACCACGATGCGGACCGGCGGCGTCAGGCGCACCGCGATCATGTCGGGGGCGACGAACTGGCCGAGCCGGATCCCGGCATCGAACCCTTGCGCCGCGATATCCACGAGCTCGCCGGTGGCGACGATCTCGACCTCGACCTCGGGGTAAGCCTGGCAGAACGATGCGATCAGCCGCTGCACCAGATGCGGCACCACGGCGCGCGGGGCGGTGAGGCGCAACAGTCCGGCCGGCCTCTGGCCGAGGTCGCGCGCGGCCGCGCTCGCGGCGACGAGCTCCTCGAAGGCGGGCTTTGCCCGCGACAGAAAGCGTTCGCCCGCCTCGGTGAGGCCGACGCTGCGCGTGGTGCGGATGAACAGCGCCGCGCCGACGCGCGCCTCTAGCGCACGGATCGCCTGGCTCATCGCCGACGGCGTCACCGCGAGCTCGACCGCGGCGCGGCGAAAGCTGCGGTGCTGCGCCACGCTCAGGAACGCCTCGACGCCGTCGAGCGCGCCCTGCCGTACTGTGAAGTTGCGCTTCATAGCTCATCAACATTATAGCGAATAGTGGCGCAGGGGAAGCGATCCCACCTCGTGGGGCGTCCGCACTGACGCGGATGCGACCATGAGGAGAGACAGGTGACGAATTTCAACATGACGACCCCAATGACGAGGCGCGCGCGCGCCGCGCGCGCTCTCACGGCAACGCTCGCGATCGTCGGCGTAAGCGCCGTGCTGGCGAGCGTGCAGACCGCCCGGGCGTGGGATCGACAGGCCGGCTCGGCCGTCATGGACGACGAGATCAACCGGCAGGCGGCCGCGCCAGGCTATCCCGCCGCCGCGCCGGCCGGCCCTTACGCCAGCGCGCGCCGGCATGTTCGCGTCGAGACCCCGAAGGCCACGCGCAAGGACTTCCAGGACATCAAATGAACGATGTCGCGCCTCCCAGGCAGGGCCGTGCCGCACACCTCGCGTGTGCGGCCGGCCTCGAAACATTGCGATCGTCGCGCCGGCCATCTTGACGGTTGGTACGCGATAGTACCAAAAGGTACCTTGTAGTACCAGATCAGCTGGTCCACGCCGACGATGGGACACGACCGGGAGCCCGGGATGAGGATGACCGCTTTCAGAATCGCGGGAGCCGGCTTGGTGGTGGCCGCGGCGGCCGGCGCCTACGTCCATCTCGGCCTGCAGGGGAGCCTGGGCGCAAGTCGCGCGACGGCCGTCGCGCCGCCGCCGGTGCCGGTCACGGCCGGCACCGTCGAGACCAAGGATTTTCCGATCTATCGGGTCGGGCTCGGCACGGTGCAGGCCTACAACACCGTGACCGTCAAGGTGCGCGTCGACGGCGAGGTGCAGCGGATCGCCTTCCGCGAGGGCGAGGACGTGCAGGTCGGCGATCTGCTCGCGCAGATCGACCCGCGGCCCTATCGGGCACTGCTCGAGCAGGCGCAGGCCGACAGGGCGCGCGACGAAGCATTGCTCGCGAATGCCAGGCTCGATCTCGAGCGTTTCAGCACGCTCGCCGGCAAGGACTTCGCCACCCGGCAGAGCGTCGATACGCAGCGGGCGCTGGTGGCGCAATACAGCGCCGCGATCCGTCATGACCAGGCGGCGATCGACAACGCCACGGTCCAACTGGGCTACACCACCATCGCCTCGCCGCTCAACGGCCGGACCGGCATTCGCCTGATCGACCAGGGCAACATCGTGCATGCCGGCGATGCCGGCGGGCTCGTCGTCATCACCCAGATCAAGCCCATCACGGTGATATTCACGCTGCCGCAGCAGTACCTGCCCGGGATCGGCGAGGCGATGCGACGCCATCCGCTCGTCGTCCTGGCCTATGACCAGGACAACCGGGTGAAGCTCGGCGAGGGCCGCCTCGAGCTGATCGACAACCAGATCGACCAGGGCACCGGCTCGCTCCGCCTGAAGGCGGTATTCGCCAATGATGATGAGCGGCTGTGGCCGGGCGCGTTCGTCAACGCGTGGCTGCGCCTCGACGTCCGCCGCGGGCCCGTGGTGCCCGACTCGGTCGTGCAGGCGGGACCCGACGGCCCGTATGCGTTCGTCATTCGCCAGGATCAATCCGTCGAGGTGCGTCCACTGCGGGTCGCCGCCGTCGGGGAGGGGCAGGCGCTGATCGCCGGCGGGCTCACGGCGGGCGAGCGCGTGGTGGTCGATGGCCAGTACCGGCTGCGGCCGGGTGCACGTGTGGTGAGCGCCGGCGTGAACGCGCCGCGCGCCGCCGAGCGCAAGACCGCCGCAATCAATCGCGAGCCCGCGCCATGAACAGCGCCAACAAGAGCACCGTGAACAGCACCAAGAATAGCGGCCTGAACAGCGCCAAGGCAGCGCCATGAACATCTCGGCTCCCTTCATCGTCCGTCCGATCGCGACGGCGCTGCTGATGGCCGGCCTCGCGATCGTCGGCTGCGTCGCCTACGTGCTGCTGCCGGTCGCGCCGCTGCCGCAGGTCGATCTGCCCACCATCCAGGTGACGGCGCAGTTTCCCGGCACCAGCCCGGCCACGATGGCCTCATCGATCGCAAGCCCGCTCGAGCGTCAGTTCGCCCAGATCCCCGGCGTCGCCCAGCTCACGTCGGTGAGCGGCATCGGCAACACCTCGATCTCGATCCAGTTCGATCTCGCCCGCAACATCGACGCGGCCGCGCAGGACGTGCAGGCGGCGATCAATGCGGCCGCCGGCCAGCTGCCGAAGAACCTGCCGAGCCCGCCCACCTACCGCAAGACCAACCCGTCGGACGCGCCCGTGATGCTGCTCGCGCTGAGCTCGGATACTTTGCCGCTGACGGCCGTGAACAACTATGCGGACAACGTCGTGGCGCAGCAGCTCTCGCAGGTGAACGGCGTCGCCCTGGTGCTCGTTGCCGGCGCGCAGAAGCCCTCCGTTCGCGTCGAGGCCAACCCGGTGGCGCTCGCCGGCCGCGGGCTGAGCCTCGAGGACGTCCGCGCCGCGGTCGCGAGCGCGACGCTCGACGCGCCGAAGGGCACCCTCGACGGGCCGCGGCGCGGATACACGATCGAGAGCAACGACCAGCTCTTCACCGCCGCAACCTATCGGCCCGTGATCGTCGCCTGGCGCAACGGCGCGCCGGTGCGGCTTTCCGACGTCGCCAACGTGATCGACGGCCCGGAAGCGAGCCGCGGCAAGGGGACCTATAACGGCCGCGATGCCATCATCCTGGTGATCCAGCGCCAGCCCGGCGTCAACGTCATCGAGACGGTCGAGCACATCAAGGCGGCGCTGCCCCGCCTTGCGGCGGCGATCCCGCCCGGCATCGACATGCAGATCGTCACCGACCGCACCCAGACCATCCGGGCGTCGGTGCACGACGTGCAGCTCACCCTCATCCTCACCATCGCCCTCGTCGTGATGGTGATCTTCCTCTTCCTGCGCAGCCTATGGGCGACGATCATCCCGGGCGTGACCGTTCCGCTGTCGCTGGTCGGCACGTTCGCGCTGATGTACCTGCTCGGCTACAGCCTCGACAACCTTTCACTGATGGGACTCACGATCGCGACCGGCTTCGTGGTCGACGACGCCATCGTCATGGTCGAGAACGTGTCGCGCTACATCGAGCGCGGCGATCGCCCCCTGCAGGCGGCGCTTGCGGGGGCGCGGGAGATCGGCTTCACCATCGTCTCGATGAGCGTCTCGCTCATCGCCGTGTTCATCCCGCTGCTGTTGATGGGCGGACTGATCGGCCGCATCCTGCGCGAGTTCGCCGTCACGGTGAGCATCGCCATCCTGGTGTCGATGGTCGTCTCGCTCACCCTGACGCCGATGATGTGCGCGACCCTGCTGCGCGACGTCCGCGATGACCGGCACGGCCGGCTTTATCTCGCCAGCGAGCGCCTGTTCGCCGGCATGCTGGCGATCTACGAGGCCGGCTTGCGCTGGGTGCTGCGGCACCGGGCCATCACGTTGGCGGTCACCGCGGCGACCGTGGTCCTGACCGGATTTCTCTACGTCGTCATCCCCAAAGGCTTCTTTCCGCAGCAGGACACCGGCTTCATCGTCGCCGTGTCGGAAGCCGCGCAGGACATCTCCTATGCGGCGATGGCCGAGCGGCAGGCGCGGCTCGTCGATATCGTGCGCGCCGATCCGGGCGTCGACGGCGTCATCTCGGCCGTCGGGGCGGGCGGCATCAACCAGACCGTCAACAACGGGCGGATGTTCATCAACCTCAAGCCGCGCGACGAGCGCGACGCGAGCGCGAGCCAGATCATCGATCGCCTGCGGCCGAAGCTCGCGCGGGTCGCAGGCATCGCGTTGTTCATGCAGGCGTCGCAGGACATCAATGTCGGCGCCCGGTTCAGCCGCACGCAGTATCAGTTCACCCTGCAGGACGGCGATCTCGACGAGCTCGACCACTGGGCGCCGGTGCTGCTCACGGCGCTGCGCGGCATCCCGCTCTTGCGCGACGTCGCGACCGACCAGCAGATCGCCGGCCCCACCGTGCGGCTCGAGATCAATCGCGACGCCGCCGCGCGCCTCGGCGTGACGACGCAGGCGATCGACGACACCCTTTACGACGCCTTCGGGCAGCGCAAGATCGCCCAGTATTTCACCCAGCAGAACAACTATTGGGTCGTGCTCGAGGTCGATCCTCGCTTCCAGCTCGATCCCAATGCGCTCGATCTGATCTATGTTCATTCGACCGCCGGGCGGCAGGTGCCGCTGAGCGCGCTGGTGGACCGCCGGAGCACGGTGCGTCCGCTCACCGTGAGCCACCAGGGTCAGTTTCCGGCGATCACGATCTCCTTCAACCTCGCGCCGGGCGCCGCGCTCGGCCAGGCGGTCGAGGCGATCACCAAGGCCAAGCAGGCGCTCAACGTCCCCGACACCCTGATCACCACGTTCCAGGGCAATGCGCAGGCGTTTCAGGACTCGCTGCGCACGCAGCCCTTGCTCATCCTGGCCGCCATCATGGCCATCTACATCATCTTGGGCATGCTCTACGAGAGCCTCGTCCACCCCGTCACGATCCTGTCCACCATCCCGTCGGCCGGCGTCGGCGCATTGCTCATCCTCATGGCGTTCCATTTCGAGCTCAGCGTCGTCGCTCTGATCGGCATCATCCTGCTGATCGGGATCGTCAAGAAGAACGCGATCATGATGATCGACTTCGCGCTCGCACGAGAGCGGCAGGTCGGCATGCGCCCGCAAGAGGCGATCTACGAGGCGGCGGTGCTCCGCTTCCGCCCCATCATGATGACGACCTTCGCGGCGCTGCTGGGCGCGATACCGCTCGCGCTCGGTCAAGGGACCGGCGCCGAGATCCGCCAGCCGCTCGGGTTCGCGATCGTCGGCGGGCTGCTGCTGTCGCAGTTTCTGACGCTCTACACCACGCCCGTGGTCTATCTCGCGATCGACCGCCTGCGCCGCCGGCCGACCGCGGCGGCGCCGGCGCTGCGAGCCGAATTGGCGGCTGCGGTCGGCTAGTGGCCGAGGTGGGCCAGCCCGTAAACTTTTCGTGAGATCGCATCGCGTGCGGCGCCTTGCCGGTCCGCATCCCATGCGTTTGACCTGAGCTCAGCGCGAGCGCGATTGATTTTCCAGGCAAATCGCCTGCCCACACGCCGCCTCGTGGGCAGAGGTAAGGCGAGAAGCGGCACGCGATGAATCTTGCCAGCGATCTGCGGCGGATTAGCATCGCAACCACTGGTGGGACCGCGCTTTTCTTGTGTCCCGCCGCACCTGTTCGCAATCGATGAAGAACTCCGGCTGAGGGCATCGCATATGGCGGTGTCCATCGCTCGGCGACCGAAGCTTCCGGCGACGTCACGGAGCTGACGGCGGCACTCCGTGATTCCAACACTCCGCCAAGGAGGAACGCATGGTCAGCGTACGTGTGAATGGACAGGCGCGCAGCTTCGACGGTGACACGTCGATGCCGCTCCTGTGGTACCTGCGCGACGAGCTCGGCTTGACCGGAACGAAGTTCGGCTGCGGCGTCGCGCTGTGCGGCGCCTGCACGGTTCATGTCGACGGCGAGGCGGTCCGCGCCTGCAGCATCGCGATGTCGGACGTCGCCGACAAATCGGTCGTCACCATCGAGGGGCTCGACCCCAAGGGCGAGCATCCCGTGCAGATGGCCTGGCGCAACGTCAGCGTCCCGCAATGCGGCTACTGCCAGGCCGGCCAGATCATGCAGGCGGCGGCGCTGCTGGCGAAGACGCCGGCCCCGACCGACCAGCAGATCGACGACGCCATGCTCGGCAACATCTGTCGATGCGGCTGTTATCAGCGCATCCATGTCGCGGTCCGCAACGCGTCGAAGGGAGCCTGACATGACCTATCAGCGCAATCAGCACGACGTGGCGATCGCCAACGTCAGCCGCCGCAACCTGCTCAAGGGCGTGGCCGGCACCGCCGCCTTCGTGCTCGCGGCCCAGCTTCCCGCCATTCGTCCCGCCATGGCGTATGCGACCGGTGCGGCCAGCATGCCGCACGGCGTCGTGACCAACCCGCACGTCTTCGTCGCCATCGCCCAGGACGGCACCGTGACGATCGTGGCGCACCGCGCCGAGATGGGAAACGGCGCCGCGCGCACCTCGCTGCCGATGATCGTCGCCGACGAGCTCGACGCCGACTGGAAGCGCGTGCGCGTGGTCCAGTCGCCGGGCGACGAGGAGACCTACGGCAACCAGGACACCGACGGCTCGCGCAGCGTGCGTCATTTCATCCAGCCGATGCGCCAGGTCGGCGCCGGCGCCCGCAAGATGCTGGAGATCGCCGCCGCCAAGAAGTGGGGCGTCGATCCCAAGGACGTGGTCGCGCGCTTCCATGAGGTCGTGCACACCGCCTCCGGCCGCAAGCTCGGCTACGGCGAGCTCGCCGAAGCGGCCGCCGCGCTGCCGGCGCCCGCCCTCGACACGCTGGCGCTCAAGAAGCCCGCCGACTTCCGCTACATGGGCAAGGGCGACGTGACGATCGTCGACCTGTTCGACATCACGACCGGCAAGGCGACCTACGGCCAGGACGTCAAGCTGCCCGGCATGCTGTTCGCCGTCATCGCGCGCTCGCCGGTGGTCGAGGGCAAGGTCGCGTCCTTCGACGCCACGGCCACCATGAAGGTGCCGGGCGTCGTCAAGATCGTGAAGATCGACGGCACGCCGGCGCCGGCGGCGTTCGCGCCGCTCGCCGGCGTCGCCGTCATCGCCAAGAACACCTGGGCGGCGATCAAGGGCCGCGACGCGCTCAAGATCACCTGGGACGATGGCCCCAACGCCAACTTCGATTCCGTCGCCTACAAGGCGCACCTCGAGGAGGCCGTGCGCAAGCCCGGCAAGCTCGAGCGCAACGAGGGCGACGCCGAGGCGGCGCTCAAATCGGCGGCGAAAGTCGTGACGGCTGAATACTATTCGCCGCACCTCGCGCACGCGACCATGGAGCCGCCGTCCGCCACCGCGCGCATGACCGACGGAAAATGGGAGATCTGGACCTCGGTGCAGAGCCCGGGCGGCGCGCGCGACGACATCGCCAAGCGTCTCGGCGTCGACCCGAAGAGCGTGACGCTGCACAACGAGTTGCTCGGCGGCGGTTTCGGCCGCAAGTCGAAATGGGACTTCGCCATCGAGGCGGTGCTGCTGTCGAAGGCGATGGATGGCGCCCCCGTCAAGGTCGTGTGGACCCGCGAGGACGACATCCGGCACGACTTCTACCACACCGTGACGGCGGAGCGTCTCGAGGCGGGCATCGACAAGGACAACAAGGTCGTCGCCTGGCGTCACCGCAGCGCGGCGCCGAGCTTCATGTCGAACTTCAAGCCCGATCCGAAATTCCCCGGCGAGATCGAGCTCGGCATGGGCTTCGTCGACACGCCGTTCAACGTGCCGAACATCCGCCTGGAAAGCGGCGAGGCGCAGTCGCACGTGCGGGTCGGCTGGTTCCGCTCGGTCAACAACGTGGCGCATGCCTGGGCGATCCAGTCCTTCGTCGCCGAGGTCGCGCATGCGCTCGGCCGCGATCCCAAGGACATGCTGCTCGAGCTGATCGGCCCGCCCCGCGTCGTATCGGCGGCCGAGAAGGCGACCACGTCGTGGTGGGACTACGGCGAGCCGCACGACGTCTATCCGATCGACACCGGCCGCCTGCGCAAGGTGGCGGAGCTGGTCGCCGAGAAGGCCGGCTGGGGCCGGCAGCTGCCGAAGGGCCACGGCCTCGGCATCGCGGCGCACCGCAGCTTCGTCACCTACGTGGCGACGGTGGTCGAGGTCGCGGTCGACGACAAGGGCAACATCAAGGTGCCGCGCGTCGACACCGCGATCGACTGCGGCTTCTTCGTCAACCAGGAGCGCATCCGCTCGCAGATCGAAGGCGCCGCCGTGATGGGGCTCGCGCTCGCCAAGTACGGCGAGATCACGCTCAAGAACGGCCGCGTGCAGCAGAGCAACTTCAACGACTTCCAGGTCGTGCGCCACGACGAGGCGCCGCTCGTCACCAACACCCACATCGTCGAGAACGGCATCGAGGTGCCGTCGAGCGGCGTGGGTGAGCCGGGCATGCCGCCGTTCGCGCCGGCACTGTGCAACGCCATCTTCGCCGCCACCGGCAAGCGCATCCGAAGGCTGCCGATCGGCGATCAGCTGGCGTAGGCGGCAAACAGACGAAGCCGGGACTCGGCCGCCGTCGAGCCCCGGCTTTTCCATGTCCATCGATCCATCATGGCCGGGCTCGTCCCGGCCATCCACGTTTTGGCCAGGAAGAGAGACGTTGACGCCCGGCATCCGCCGGACGTGACGTGGTGATTTGGGCAGCCCTCAGAAGGTGTGATCCTCGCCCGGCTTCATCACGATCAGCTTGTTGGCCATCCCCCGCTTCGCCAGGGCGGCGCGAAACTGATCCGGCGTTCCGGCGAGCGCCGGGTAGGTGCCGAAGTGCATCGGGATGACGTGGGTCGGATCGACGTACTGGACGGCCAGCGAGGCGCGCGCCGGATCCATGGTGAAATACCCGCCGATGCAGGCGAGCATCACGTCGACGTGGTGAAACATCGGGATCAGCTTCATGTCCCCGTACACGTCGGTATCGCCGGTGTGATGGATCGTCGGCCCGTTGTTGATGATGATGACGTAGCCGACCGGGTTGCCGCTCGTGAGCGCGGCCGGCTGCCCCGGCCCGGGCTTCGGCAGCTTCGGCACCGTCAGCTCCGAGCCATGGATCGCGTTGACGATCAGCACCTTGGCGTCGGCCTTGGGCAGATCGATGGTGCCGCCGACATTGCCGCCCGTCATCGCCTGGTCTTGCGGCAGGCCGCGCACCGACACGAGGTTCATCGCCAGCCCGTATGGCGCGAGCACCTTGGCGCCGGTCTTCCTGGCGATCTCGATCAAGTCGGCGACATGATCGCGGATCGGAGCATCAGCCGTTTCATCCGGAGAAACTGCCGAGTGTCCACTCTGGGAGGCGCCGTCAGGCCTTTCGGCCGAAACATGTGTAAGTCGTCCAAACGCCGTGACGGATTAGGTGCTAGGACGGGCGGGCGTCCGCATGGGACCAGATGGAGTGCGCGCAATGATCGGCTTTACGTCCTCGTCATGCGGATTTCCGATCGTTTTGGCAGTAGCTCTGTTTCTCGCCGCCTCCCCATCCGCTGGCGCAGCGTCGGGCAACTGCTTTAGTCGGGTCACCCGCGTCCTGACCGAGCGGCTCGGTATCGCGGCGCACAAGGTGACGCCATCCGCGAAGCTGGCCGACGATCTGGGAGCCGATAAGCTCGATAAGGTCGAGATCGTGATGGCGAGCGAGGAAGAATTCGGCATCAGCATCCCCGCCGCCGATGCGCGCCGTCTTGTGACGGTCGGCGATTTGATCGCCTATTTCAGCGAACGCGGGCGCTGCACCCTTTGACACCATGCCCGACCGACCAATCTCGGTCTCGCTCGCTTTGGGACTCGTCACCTTGGCGGCGTCGGCGGCCGCGGTGGCACAGCAGTGGAACGTCTACGAGGAGGAGCGTGTCGCGCTCGACGCAACGCCGCCGACGCCCCCTCCCTGCTTGCGGGCTCCTGCGGATCGAAGAGCTTCGACATCAGCATGCCGCTGGACTCCGGCGAGCGGCGTTCCCGGATTGCGCGGCACTCAACCGGCTACGCATCAAAACGACAGGTTCACGCACGGCAGCTTGGCCTTGATCGGATAGAGCTTGCGACTTGCGGTCGGATCCTCGTTGATCCGGCCGTCGAGCGCCATCACGTAGCTGTCGTCCTTCTGCTGCTCGAGCTTGAACTTGCCCGCATACAGCTCGCTCCTGCCGTTCTTCAGCGTGATGGTGCCTTCGCCGAATTTGTCCGACTTGTCGATCATCGAGCCCTGAAACAGCTTTCCCTGGTAGATCGACGAAAGAACGTATTTGCGCCCGTCGCTGCCGCCCGGATCGCGCGAATCGTAGAAGTCGATCGAGACGGCGATCTTCGTGGTGGCGTCGCCGTCGCGAAACTCGGCGATCGCCGAGCAGACCTGGCGGGTGGAATCGCGCGCGAGGGCCGCGGCCGGGACGCACAGCGTGAAGGCGACGGCGGCAAGGGTGGGACGAAGCAGCGTATGGCGGATCATGACGGGCCCCTGTCAGTTGCAGCTGAGAGCTTCCAGGCGGACATAGCCGCGCTCGACGTCGCTCTGTGCCGGAAGTGTCGCGGCGAGCAGGACGCCATGCCGGCAATCGCGATCGGGCAAGCAAACGCGGTTTTCATTGCACGCTCCCCTTGCAGAACATCGACGTGGCGTCTGCCCGGCAGCATCCCGACGGGTGCGACCATAGCCGCGCTCGGTCGCGGGTGGTCGGACAACATTGCGTATAAATATGCGCAAAGTTGTCCAGCCATCACAGCAGGCTTCCGAGTAAGTTGCCGGACCGGCCCACCGCGGCCGGCGAGCGAGGCCACAAGAGACGCATGCGGTTCCCATCGATGCTGCTTGTCGTGCTCGCAACGGCGCTCGCGCTGGCGGGCCCGGCGCGAAGCGACACCGTCCGGCTCGAGCCGAGCGTGCACAGGCTCGGCGAGTGGGTCGACGGCATGGTGTCCGACGGCAAGTCGATCTGGGTCGCCGAATTCGGGCAGCGGACGCTGGCGCAGCTCAACGCGACGTATGGCGTCGCCCGGCGCCTCAATCTTCCCGGCATCCCGGACAAGATCGATATCGGCCGCGACGGCGCGCTTTATCTGCTGCTCGAGGTCGAGGATCGCATCCAGGTCTGGCAGCGCGCGCCCGCAAGCTCGGGCGGCAGGCCAATCGTGACGCTCGAGCCGAAGACCTGCGCACCGGCACTTGCGGCCGGCGGCGGCCCGTTCGTGTGGGTGCTCACCGGATGCGGCAGCGACAGCGACGCCGCGCTGTTCAAGGTCGACACCCGAACGCGCGGCGATACCGGCACGATGCCGCGCGTGCCGCTTGGCGCCGGCGGCGGGGGCGTGCTGATGGTGCGGCAAGGCCATGTGTGGGCCGCGATGGACAGGCTCAGCGTGATCGACGAGACGACGCTCGCGGTCCGAACGTCCGACATCCACGGCAAGCTCGGCCCGCGACCCTTGTTCACGGCGCTCGCCGCCGATGCCGACACGGTCTATGCCGGGGTCGCGAGCGAAACGGCCCGGCTGGTCGTGGCGATCGATCCCGCGACGCTGCAAGAGACGGCGCGCGCCCCGGTCGACCAGATGATCAACGCGATCGTCGCCGATGCGCAGCACGTGGTCGCGCTCGGCAGCGAGGGACGCATCTTCGTGCTCGCGCCGCGGACGCTGGCGCTCGAGCGCGTCATCGATCTCACGGTTCCCAAGGTCGAGCCGCGCGCCGCGATGATCCGCAACGGCGACCTGCTGCTCACCGATTTTCGGCTGGAGAACGCGAACGAGCGCGGCGCCCTCCTGGTGCTGCACGGCTGGCAGCCGCCGCCGCGACGGTGAGCGGGCTCGTCCCACCACGCCTGTCAATCCGGCTCCCCGGAGCGGGGCCGCCCTGCGGCCGCGCGGCTCGAACCCTGGGCAGCGCAATGCAAGCGCGCCGCTTGCGCACGCGGCCCATCCCTCGAGACGCCTTGCGCGAAGACGCGCGAGGCTCCTCAGCATGAGAAGTCTCATGTTGCGAGCGCGCCGGCGCGCCTGTTCGCCTCACGCCGGCTTAATGCCCGCGAACCGGATCACCTTGCCCCACTTCGCCGTCTCGTCGACGACGAGCTTGCCGAAATCGGCGGGGGAGCCCGGCAACAGGGAGGCGCCGAGGTCGGCGAGCTGCGCCTTGACGGCGGGCTCGCCGAGGATCGCGTTGACGGCGCGATTGAGCGTGTCGACGATCTCGCCCGGCGTGCCCTTCGGCGCCGCGAGGCCGTACCACGCGCTCGCCTCGTAGCCCGGCACGAAATCCGCGACGACCGGCAGCTCCGGCACCACGGCGGCGCGCTCCGCCGACGTCACCGCCAGCGGCCGCAGCTTGCCCGACTTGATGAATTGCAGCGAGGTCGGCAGGTTGTCGAACATGAGCTGCACGCGCCCGCTCATCAGGTCGATCAGCGCGGGCCCGCCGCCGCGATACGGCACGTGCACGATGTCGACGCCGGTCATCATCTTGAACAGCTCGCCGGCGACGTGCAGCGTCGAGCCGACGCCGGACGAGGCGAAGTTGAGCTTGCCGGGGTTGGCCTTGGCGTAGGCGATGAGTTCCGGGATCGTATGGATCGGAAGCGACAGGTTGACGTCGACCACGTCGGGAAAGCGGATCAGACCGGCGATCGGCGTCGTGTCGCGGATGAAGTCGAAATTGAGCTTGGCGAACAGCGCCGGATTGGTCGCGTTCGCGGGCGCCGCGAGCAGCAACGTGTAGCCGTCGGCCGGCGCACGAATGACGTCCTGTGTCGCGATGTTGGTGCCGGCGCCGGGCCGGCTCTCGACGACGAACTGCTGGCCGAGCCGGTCCGACAGCCATTGGCCGAACAGCCGTGCCGTCATGTCGGCCGACCCGCCGGGCGGATAGCCGATGATGAGATGAACCGGCCGCGACGGATAAGTGTCGGCGCGGGCCCATCGCGGCAAAACCGGCAGGGCCGCGGCCGCCGCCATCAGGGGTAAGAAGCTTCTGCGTCGAATAGTCATGGCGTCACCGGCGCTGAGGCGTCGGCCATGCTACAAGACGCCTTGCGCGGGTGTAAATGCGTACCCGCGCAAGCGCGGTAGGTCCGCTTTGTCATCGGCCGATATGCCGCAGGAATTCGCCGACAGGATCCCCGCCCGGCGCGGGAAGTGGGATGGTATCATCAGCCGCGCCAGTTCCGCCGCGCCTGCGCGCGCGGCCGTCGCCGTGCCGGCGACGTCATGCTTTCGATCGAGGGGAAAGACGATGAAGCTTCCACGCCGTGATTTTCTCGGGCTCGTCGCCGGCGCCGCGGCGCTGCCGCTCGCGCCGCATGCCGCCTGGGCGCTCGATTATCCGACCCGGCCGGTGCGCGTCATCGTCGGCTTCCCGGCCGGCATCGGGCCCGACATCACCGGGCGGCTGATGAGCCAATGGCTATCGGACCATCTCGGCCAGCAATTCGTCGTCGACAACCGGCCGGGCGCCTCGAGCAATATCGGGACCGAGCTCGCCGCCAAGGCGGCGCCGGACGGGTACACCCTGCTGGTCACCGTCTCGAGCAACGCGATCAACGCGACCTTCTACAAGAATCTCGCCTTCGACTTCGTCAAGAACCTCACCCCGGTCGGCTTCATCGGCGCGACGCCGTTCGTCATGGTGGTGCCGCCGTCGTTCCCGGCCAAGACCGTCCCGGAGTTCATCGCCTACGCCAAGGCCAACCCCGGCAAGATCAACATGGCGTCGCAGGGCGTCGGCACCTCGCCGCACGTCGCCGGCGTGATGCTGATGATGCTCACCGACATCGACCTCGTGCACGTGCCCTATCGCACCAATCTCACGCCCGATCTTCTCGCCGGGCAGGTGCAGCTCTATTTCAGCCCGCTGCCGCAGGTCATCCAGTTCGTGCGCGATGGCCGGCTACGGGCGCTCGCGGTCACCTCGGAGAAGCGCACCGACGCGCTGCCGGACGTGCCGGCGCTCGCCGAGTTCGTGCCCGGCTACGAGGCGAGCGGGTGGTACGGGATCAGCGCGCCGACCGGCACGCCGCCCGAGATCATCGACAAGCTCAACAAGGAGATGAACGCCGGCCTCGCCGATCCCGCCATCAAGGGCAAGCTCATCGCCATCGGCGTCGTGCCGAACCCGATGACGCCGGAGCAATTCCGCAAGTTCACCGCCGACGAGATCGAGAAGTGGGCAAAGGTGGTCAAGTTCGCGAACATCAAGGCCGATTGATCGCGGCAGAGCGCGATTGCACATCATCGAGCACGCCGTCTATATCTTCTGAAAATGAATCTGCTCGACTACGCCCGTCCATTTGGCGATGTCGGACTCGATGCGCTTCTTGAACTCGTCCGGGCTGCACGGCGCCGGCTCGTTGCCGAAGGCGTGCAGCTGCTCGACCGCGGCCGGCTCCAGGAGAATGCGCGTGACCTCGCGGTTGAGCCGGTCGACGATCGGTGCAGGAAGGCCCGCGGGCCCGATCAGGCCCTGCCAGCCGGTGACGTCGAAGCCGGGGACGCCGGCTTCCGCCAAGGTCGGCGTGTCGGGCAGAGCGAAATAGCGCTTGGCGCTCGAGACCGCGAGCGCGCGTAGCCGGCCGTCGCGGATGAATTGCATCATGGTGGCGGGCGGGTCCATCATGAAATCGAGCCGGCCGGCGATGAGCTCGGTCACGGCCGGCGCGCTGCCGCGGAACGGAACGTGCTGCACCTTGATCTTGGTCGTGAGGGCGAACAGCTCGATCGCGAGGTGCGGGCCGGAGCCGGTACCGGGCGTGCCGTAGACGAGCGGTGTCGCGCGCCTGCGGGCGGCCTCGATCAGCTCGGCGACGCTCTTGATGCCGGTCGCGCTCGGCACCGACATCACGTACGAGTAAGTCGACGCCAGCGTGATCATGCTGAAGTCGGCGACCGGGCGGAACGGCAGCTTGGCGAACGTCACCGCGGCCGTGGGATGGCCGGACGGGATGTTCAGCAGCGTGTAGCCGTCCGGCGCCGCGCGCGCGACTTGCGCCGCCGCGATGGTGCCGGACGCGCCGGTGCGCGACTCGACGATGACCGACTGGCCGAGCGCCCTGCTCAGCCCGTCGGCGATGATGCGGGCGACGACGTCCGAGGGGCCGCCCGGCGGAAACCCATGCATGATCGTGATGGTGCGTATCGGCCAATCGGCGGCCGCCGCACCACGCGTCGCCGCAAGGCCGATAAGACCGCCCGTCAGGGCACGGCGCGTCAATCCGGGCATGGTGTTTCTCTTGCTCCTGCCTGACCCGCATTTAGACTAACAGCAGGAAGTCGATTGCGCGACCATCTCTGCCGATCGCCCACGCGGAAGGAATGCGCCCATGATCTCGTTGACCGCGACTGCGATCCTGCCGGAGGACGCCGGGGCCGCCACGCTCATCGGGCGTGTCTGGCTGCCGGCGGTGGACGGCCCGTCGGTCGTCGCGGTCCGCGACGGCAAGGTCCATGACGTCACCCGGCGGTTTCCGACCATCAGCGCACTCGCCGAGGAAGCGGATCCAGCCGCGGCTTTGCGCGCAACCGAAGGCGACGATCTCGGCGACCTCGACGCGATCGCGGCGAACACGCCGCCCGATCGGCGCGACGCCACGCAGCCCTGGCTGCTCGCGCCGATCGACCTGCAGGTGATCAAGGCCGCCGGCGTCACCTTCGCGATCTCGATGCTGGAGCGGGTGATCGAGGAGCGGGCGCGCGGCAATTCGGCGGCGGCGCTGGCGATCCGCGCCGAGATCCAGAAGCTGGTCGGCGACGATCTCAAGCGCCTGCGGCCGGGATCACCGGAGGCGATGCGGCTCAAGGAGGTGCTGATCGCGCAGGGCGCCTGGAGCCAGTATCTCGAGGTCGGCATCGGCGTCGACGCCGAGGTCTTCACCAAGGCGCCGGTGCTCTCCGCGGTCGGCACCGGGATGGACGCCGGGCTGCATCCGAAGTCGACCTGGAACAATCCCGAGCCCGAGGTGGTGCTGCTGGTCTCCAGCGCCGGCCGCATCGTCGGCGCGACCCTCGGCAACGACGTGAACCTGCGCGACTTCGAGGGGCGCTCGGCCCTGCTGCTGTCGAAGGCGAAGGACAACAACGCCTCCTGCGCCGTCGGCCCGTTCGTGCGCCTGTTCGACCGAGGCTTCACGCTCGACGACGTCCGCGCCATGGACGTGACGCTGCGCGTCGAAGGCGAGGACGGCTTCCAGCTCGACGGCGTCTCGTCCATTCGCCTGATCAGCCGCGATCCCGAGGATCTGGTCCAGCAGACGATCGGTGCCGTGCACCAATATCCCGATGGCTTCGTCCTGTTTCTCGGAACGATGTTTGCGCCGACCAAGGATCGCGACGGGGCGGGGCAGGGGTTCACCCACAAGCCGGGCGACCTCGTGACGGTCGCGAGCCCCAAGCTCGGCCGGTTGATCAACCGCATGCGCACGAGCGACGCGTGCGAGCCATGGACCTTCGGCATCGGCGCGTTGATGAAAAACCTGGCCCGGCGGGCGCATTGAGCCGCGCTGCACATGTGGGGTGCGACGCATGATTCCGATGGAGCTGCAGCATGCATCGGCGGATTTCGAGCGATTCCTCGCCGACGCGAAGGAGCTTTCCGGGCTTGCGACCCGCAACCAGGTCTACACCATGGTGCAGGGCGTGCTGCAGGTGTTTCGTCGCCGGCTCGATCTCGAGGATGCGATCCGCTTCGCCAACGTCCTGCCGCCCCTCCTGCGCGCGATCTTCGTGGCCGATTGGGATACGCAAGCCCCGCGGGTCGCGTTCGGCGATCGCGCTGCGATGACGCGTGAGGCGCAGGCGCTGCGCGAGCACCACAATTTCGCGCCGGCGAGCTGCATCAGTGACGTGGCCACGGCGCTGCGCAAGCACGTCGACGTGGCCGCGTTTCGAGGTGTTCTGGCGGCGCTGCCGCCCGGGGCGGAGGAGTTCTGGCGCGTCCGTGAAAAGTGATCGGCAGCGAGCCGCACATGAGATGGCATCCTGCCGGCGCGCCCTACCTGACCGCCCAGCAAGCGGGCGGCAGCGCGTCCCTCGCATCCCGACGCCAGCGCATGTAAGGTGGGCTCGCTGCTTTGCGCCCCTTCTCCGTCTTCAGGGCAAGAGGATCGGGATGAAGGGGCGCCTTCACAACTTCGACGTAGCGACTCGCGGAAAACACCGGGGGATGAACCCATGTTCAAACGCGCATCCATCAATCGCACCTTCGTCTGGCTGTTGTTCGCGCTGATGCTGGCCGGCGCCGCGCCGGCTCATGCCCAGTCGAGCGGCCTCATCGTCGAGAAGAAGGTGTTCGAGCTGCCGAGCTACAGGACGGTCGCGGGCGCCACCATCAAGAACGTGCGGATCGGCTGGGAGGCGGCGGGCACGCTCAACGCCGACAAATCGAACGCCATCCTGATCACGCATTTCTTCTCCGGGACGAGTCACGCGTTCGGCCGCTACGCGGCGAGCGAGAAGGTCCCTGGCTATTGGGACAGCCTGATCGGGCCCGGCAAGCTCATCGACACCGACAAATATTATGTGATCTCGTCCGACACGCTGGTGAACCTCAACGTCAAGGCGCCCAATGTCGTCACCACCGGTCCGGCGAGCATCGATCCCGACACCGGCAAGCCGTACGGCATGCGCTTTCCGGTGGTCAGCATCCGCGACTTCGTGCGCGTGCAGAAGGCGCTGATCGACAGCCTCGGGATCAAGAAGCTCCACGCCGTCATGGGCGCCTCGATGGGCGGCCTGCAGGCCTATGAATGGGCGGCGAGCTTCCCCGACAGCGTCGAGCGCATCATCCCGGTCATCTCCTCGACCGGCGGCGATGCGTTCCTGATCGGCTGGCTCGATGCCTGGGCGGCGCCGATCCGCCTCGACCCGAAATGGAACGGCGGCGACTACTACGACAAGGAGCCGCCCCTCGACGGGCTCAAGCTGTCGCTCGAGCTGATCACGCTGCAGGCGCAGCAGTGGGAGTGGGCGGCGAAGACTTTCGGCACCGCGCCGGCGGAGGCGAGCAAGGATCCGGCGCAGGCCATGGGCAATCGCTTCAAGATCGAAGCCGCGCTCGACACGGTGGCCGCCGCCCGCGCCGCCACGTCGGACGCCAACAGCCTGCTTTATCTCGTGAAGGCGAACCAGCTCGCCGACGCCGACCCGCACAAGATCAAGGTCCCGACCCTGATCATCTACACGCCGACCGATCTCGTGTTCTATCCGCCGTCGATCGAGGCGACCGCGAAGGCGATCGCCGCGTCGGGGACGCCGGTGGAAACCGCCCAGATCAGCGGCCCGAACGGGCACCTCAACGGCGTGCTCGCCGTGGGGCAGGCGGCCGACAAGATCAAAACTTTCCTGGCGCGTTGACCTTGCACATCCTCCCGCGCGCCGGTCATTGCGAGGCGTGCACAGCACGCCGAAGCAATCTCGCTCCGCATCGCCTGTGAGGTCTCCGCATCGCCTGTGAGGTTGAGGACGACGTTTGCCCGCCTCCGCCTGAACGGTCCCTGAAGGGGCGACGGAGGGCAAGCAGGCTGCTTATCTTACCTGCATATGCGGCCGAGATTCGCTGCACTCGCAATCTCGACAAAGCGCGGCAAACACTGAATAGAGGGATAGATTCGTTTTCGCTTGCGAATTGGACCCGCACGCGCGATGTTGACGCGAGACAAGGACGCGGGTTGTAGGATTTATCCTGCATCGGCTGCCGCGGCCGAGTTGCTCGACGGAAGCCGAGAATTAGTCGACGGAATCCGATCATGCGAACGAACCCAAAGCGTGCGAACGAACCCAAAGCGCGCGAACGAACCCAAACCGTGCGAACGAACCCAAACCGTGCGAACGAACCCAAAGCGTGCGAACGAACCCAAAGCGTGCGAACGAACCCAAAGCGCGCGAACGAAGCCAAAGCGCGCGAACGAACCCAACGTAAAGGTAGGATGGGTATTGAGCACGATCCGTTGTCAATTTTGGCAGAATGACCCAACTGGGATAACAGGAGTAATTTCAATGGATCCGGTTCGGCATCCGCGCTGCGGGTCGCCGAGCAACACAAAGCTAGAAAGATGTGTCATTTGAGTGGGCCCTCTGCCGCATGGGCAAATGAGGGCGTCTTCACTTCTTCTCGCTCTTCCTAGCGAGCTGCTCCGCCATCCAGCGCGCCACCGCGTTGGGTGAGCGATCGCCCGCGCCGCTGGTCGCGCGCTGATTGGCTGCGCGCATCAGGTCGACGTCGATCGCGCCGACCAGCGGCCGCACGGCGTCGATGAGGGCGCGGTCGTTCGCGTCGCGCGGCGAGATCAGGATCACGGCGTCATAGGGCGGGATCACGTGCTTGTTGTCGTCGAGCACGACGAGATCGTATTGGGCGACGCGGCCCTCGCTGGTGTAGGCCGAGATCACGTCGACCTCGCCGGCGCCCGCGGCCGGGTACATGAACTCGGGCTGCATCGTGCGCTGCGTGCGGAACGAAAGGCCATAGGCCTGGCGGAGCGCGGTCCACTCGGGCCGGCTGAAGAACTCGTAGTCGCCCGCGATCGTGAGCCGCGGCGCAACCCTGGCGAGGTCCGCGATCGAATGGACCCCGAGCGCTTCGGCGCGCTTCTTCGGCATTGCCAGCGCGTAGGCGTTCTCGAAGCCGAGCTCGCCGAGCAGCGTGATGCCGCGCTCGTCCTTCAACCACTTCGCGACCTCTGCCGTCACCTCGGCGCGCGGCTTGGCGTCGGTGCGATGCAGTCCGTTCGCCCAGATCGTACCGGTGTAGTCGACATAGACGTCGATCTCGTTGGCGGCGAGCGCATCGAGGATCACGCTCGAGCCGAGCCCCTCGCGCCGCGCCGCCGAGAGGCCGGCGCCGCGCAGCCGTTGCTCGATCAACGACGCCAGGATGTATTGCTCGGTGAAGGTCTTGGCGCCGACGAGGTAGCGGGCCCGCGGCTGCGACCATCCGGGCGCCAGCGCGCCTATGATGATGAGCGCCATGCCGAGGAGGCCGACGACGACGCGGCCGCGCCGGCGTGCGCCGAGGCCGCCCTCGATGAGCGCGAGGAGTTGATCGACCGCGAGCGCCAGCAGCGCGGCGGCGACGCAGCCGAACAGCACGAGCACCCAGTTCTGCGTCTGCAGGCCGGCGAAGATGTAGTTGCCGAGACTTGTCTGGCCGATCGGCGTCGACAGCGTCGCGGTGCCGATCACCCAGACCGCGGCGGTGCGGATGCCGGCCATCACGACCGGCAGGGCGAGCGGCAGCTCGACCATCCACAGGGCCTGTCGCCGTGTCATGCCGACGCCGAGCGCCGCCTCGCGGATGGCGGGATCGATGCCGGTGAGGCCGGTGACGGCATTGCGCAGCACCGGCAAGAGAGAATAGAGCGCGAGCGCCAGCACGGCGGGCAGGAAGCCGAGTGCCGAGAAGCTCACGCCGAACGCGCGCAGCGACAGCGCCGCAAGCCCGAGCAGCAGCGGATAGAAAAGCGCCAGCAGCGCGAGGCCCGGGATCGTCTGCACGATGCTCGACAGCGCGAGCACGACGGCGCGGAACGCCGGCCGGCGGATCGAGACGAGCGCGAGCGGAATGCTGAGCGCGATGCCGAGCGCGAGCGCCGTCATGCTCACCAGCACGTGGCCGCCGAGATAGTCGGGCAGGCGGGCGAGCGCCTCGCCGAGCCGCGCGTCGAGGTCGCCGATCATGCGGCCGGCCCCGCGATGAGCGCGTGCAGCCGCTCGGCCTGGCGGCGCGGCGTCTGCATCAGCTCGCGCACATAAGGGTCGGCGTCACCGGCGAGCAGCGCGCGCGGCGTGCCGTCGGCGATCGCATGGCCGTCGCGCATCACCACGATGCGGTCGGCCAGCAGCACGGCCTCGAGCGCGTCGTGGGTGATCATCACGGTGGTGAGCCCGAGCTCGTCGTGCAGGGCGCGCACGTCGCGGCCGAGCGCGTCGCGGGTGATCGGATCGAGCGCGCCGAACGGCTCGTCCATCAGCACGATGCGCGGCCGCGCCGCGAGCGCGCGGGCGACGCCGACGCGCTGGCGCTCGCCGCCCGAGAGCTGGTGCGGAAGGCGATCGCGATATTTCGCGCGGTCGAGGCGGACGAGGTCGATGAGCTCGTCGACCCGCGCGGCGCGGCTCGCGGCGTCCCAGCCGAGCAGTCGCGGCGTGATCGCGATGTTCTCGGCGACCGTCATGTGGGGAAAGAGGCCGATGTTCTGAAACACGTAGCCGATGCGCCGGCGCAGCGCGATCGGATCGAGCGTGCGCACGTCCTCGCCCTCGAGCCGCACGATCCCGTCGCTCGGGTCGATCAGCCGGTTGATCAGCCGCAGCAGCGTGGTCTTGCCGGCGCCCGAGCCGCCGACGATCGCGAGGAATTCGCGCTCCGCCACCGCGAGCGTGACGCTCTCGAGCGTGCGCGTGCCGTCATAGACTTTGCTGACGCGTTCGAAGCTGATGACGGCAGGGGTGGACATCTTCGACATATTTTACCGGCACGGGGACCCCATAGTCGCACGATTGTACCGGTCCGGTCGCCGTGATTTTGCATGTCGAAATGCCCGAGAGCGACGCGCCTAAGGACGCTTGATCTCGAATTCGCCGTCGATACACTCGCGCGGCCTCACAAGCCTGGGAGAACGTCCATGATCGCCAAATATGTATCGCGGCTCGCGCTGGCGAGCGGCATCGCCCTCTGCGCATTCGGCTCCGCCAATGCGGCCGACTTCCTGCTCACCTCGCCCGCCTTCCAGGACGGCGGCAAGCTCCAGGTCAAGAACGCGGGCAACCGCGCCGGCAGCCCGAACTGCGTCGGGCAGAACGTGTCGCCGCCGCTGCAATGGTCGGGCGCGCCCGCGAACACCAAGAGCTTCGTGCTGCTGATGTTCGATCCGGAAGGCCGCGGCGGCCTCGGCGTCTCGCACTGGGTCGCCTACGGCATCGCGCCGACCGTGACCGGCTTCGCCGAAGGCGAGGTGAGCAAGGAGAGCGACAAATACATCGGCGGCAAGAGCCTGATGGGCGTCGGCCACTATTCGGGGCCGTGCACCCCGACCGGCACCGGCTATCACCACTACACCTTCACGCTGATCGCGACCGACCTCGACCCGAAGGCGCTCAAGCCCGGCCTCACCCGCGAGGAAGTGTTCGACGCGATCAAGGGCCATACGATCTCGGCGACCGGCCTCGTCGGCCTGTTCACGCATCCCTGATGAACCAAGTACGACGTCATGCCCGGCGAACGCCGGGCATTCACGTCTTGCTTCCTTGTTCGTGGCAAAGACGTGGATGGCCGGGCCACGCCCGGCCATGACGAGGTTCTAGTGGTGCCGCCAGCCGCGGTGCTGGCCCTTCTGCCGGCGCCACTCGCTCGGATAGATGAACGAGCCGCTCCAGATGCCGCGCTTGGCGGCCTTCGCCTCTGCTTCCTCGGCCGCGTAGGTGCGGGCGAAATCATAGACGACGGCCCAGCCGTCGCGCACCAGCCGGGCGTTCACGTCGGTGCCATCCGCAAGCAGGCAGGTCGCGACAACGCGTCCATAGCGGTCGATCACGCGCGGACGGCAGGTCAGCGTCTGATCGCGCGTGTACGCCTTGAGCTGGCGGGTGGCGGCGCGGCCGCAGGCCCAGCTCTTCCCGTCCTGGTCCGTGCAGGTCTGGTCCCACTCCGGCGCGTCGATGCCTTCGAGACGGATCGAGACGCCGCCAATGCGGATCGAATCCCCATCGACGATCCAGGCGCGGCCGACCAGCGGGGCGCGCGACAGGGCGGGCTGCGCCCGCTCGACGCGGTGGAAATGACGCCCGCCCGCCGCGTAGAAAACGGTCAGGCAGACGAGCGCGATCAGCACCACGAATAGCGGGTTGCGGCGTGGCCAGAGGCCGCTGCGCCATCGGTCGTACGGATATCCGGCCATCCGGCAATCCAAAGGGGATAAGGACGGGGTTGACTCGAGCCATTAGAATTCGCCCCGGCTGCACGGTCCAGTCGCAAAATGCAGCCGAGCCGTCGCGCGTTTGATGATGTTGATGATCCCGATCACGAGATTTGGTTGGCGCGCACGAACGCCGAGGTCCATCTTGGCGAGATGAATCTTTTGTCGATCAATTCACATGTCGCCTACGGGCATGTGGGAAATTCGGCCGCCGTGTTCGCGCTGCAGCGGCTCGGCGTCGAGGTGTGGCCGATCCACACGGTCGAGCTGTCCAACCACCCCGGCTATGGCGATTTTCGCGGCCGACCGACCGATGCGGCGGCGATCCGCGACCTCGTCGGCGGGATCGCGGCGCGCGGCGCCCTGGCGCGCTGCGATGGCGTCGCCTCCGGCTATCTCGGCACGGCCGACATCGGCGCGGAGATTCTCGCGGCGGTGACGCGCGTCAAGGCGGCGAACCCGGCGGCGCGCTATTGCTGCGATCCGGTGATCGGCGATACCGACCGCGGCATCTATGTGCGGACCGACGTCGCCGAGTTCATTCGCACCCGCCTCACGCCGGCGGCCGACGTCGTCACGCCCAATCCGTTCGAGCTCACCTGTCTGAGTGGCGGCCGCGCCTGCGCGTCACTCGGCGACGCCATTGCGGCGATCGATGCGGTGCATCGTCTCGGCCCGCGCGTGGTGCTGGCGACATCGATCGCGACCGAGGAGACGCCGCCCGACGCCATCGACCTCATCGTCTCCGATGTGTCCGGCCGCTTCCGCCTGCGCACGCCGAAGCTCACGCTCGCCGCCAACGGTGCGGGCGACGCCATCGCGGCGCTGTTCTTCGCCCACCTGCTGCGCGGCGGTGCGGCCGCCGAGGCGCTCGCCCGCGCCGCTTCCTCGCTGTTCGGCGTCCTGCGCCGTACCGCGCAGGCGGGCGCGCGCGAGCTGCTGTTGATCGAGGCGCAGGACGAGATCGTCGCGCCGAGCGTTCTCTTCAAACCTGAGCCGCTTTAGAGTTCGTGCATGGTCTTTTCCGAAAACCGGTTCTCCCTTTTCGGGATCATGCTGTAGGAGACCCGCATGCGCCGCCGATATGTCACCCTCGATGTGTTCACCGAACGCCGCTTCGCCGGCAACCCGCTCGCGGTCGTGCTCGAGCCGCAGGGCCTCGAGACGCCGCAGATGCAGACGATCGCGCGCGAGTTCAACTATCCCGAGACCGTGTTCGTGCTGTCGCCGGACGATCCGGCGCATCGCGCGCGGCTGCGCATCTTCACGCCCGCCGCCGAGTTGCCGTTCGCGGGTCACCCGACGGTCGGCACCGCCATGCTGCTCGGCCGCATCGACGGCGGCGGGGCGCGCCGCTTCGTGGTCGAGGAGGGCGTCGGCCCGGTCTCATGCGAGACCGCCATGGTCGATGGCGACAGCGGCCGCGCCGCCTTCGCGTTGCCCGTGCTGCCGGTCGAGCATGGCGCGGGTCCGGATGCCGCGACGGCGGCCGCCGCGTTGTCGCTCGCGCCCGGCGACATCGGCTTCGACGGCTTTCGGCCGGCGCGCTGGTCCGCCGGTATGGCGCAGAACTTCATTCCGATCAGGTCGCTCGCCGCGATCGCCCGCGCGCAGCCCGATCCGGTCCGCTTCGCGCAGGCCTTTGCGGTCGAGGGTCGCGACGTCGCTTATCTTTATTGCCGCGAGGCGACCGAGGCCGGCCATCACTTCCACGCCCGCATGTTCGCGCCCGGCCTCGGCGTGCGCGAGGACCCGGCGACCGGCTCGGCGGCAGCCGGCTTTGCCGGCGTGCTGGCGGCGAGCGGGCGTTACGCCGATGGGGAGCACAAGGTGCGCATCGAGCAGGGCTACGAGATGGGCCGGCCGAGCGTCATCGATCTTGCGCTCACCATCCACGGCGGCAAGCTCGCGGCCGCGAGCGTCGGCGGCGGCGCCGTCGTCGTCACCGAGGGCGCGATCGAGGCTTGACCGCGGCGCGCCGCTTCGCCACCACTGCGATGATGAGCCTTCCCGTCATCGCCATCGATCGGCTCGACATCGCATTCGAGCCCCGCGACTGGCCGTTCGCGCGCGAACGGCGCGCCGACATCGATGCCCATTTCGCCGAGCGGCGGGCAAGCAAGCCGCACATGTGGAACGGCCGCATCGTGCTCACGCGCGCCGACTATCGCATCGAGGGCGGCGCGCTGACCGGCACCTGCTTCGAGGCCGATTTCGCCAGCCTTCTCGCCTGGCGCGACTGGGGCTTCCCCGAGGCCGGCGCGGTCAACTGCTTCGCGATGGGTGCGTTGCGCAGCGCCGATGGCGCCTTCCTGCTCGGCGTCATGGGCGCGCACACCGCCAACGCGGACCGCGTCTATTTTCCCGCCGGCACGCCCGAGCCGGGCGACATCGTCGATGGGCAGCTCGACCTCGCCGGCAGTGTCGCGCGCGAGGTCGCCGAGGAGACCGGCCTCGTGCCGACCGACTACGCCGCCGCAGAGTGGCATGCGGTGCCCGTCGGGGCGCGCCTCGCCCTGATACAGCTGCTGGCGGTGGATGCTCCCGCACGCGAGCTGCGGGACAGAATGCGCGAGCATCTCGCGGGCGATGCCCATCCGGAGCTTGCCGACATATTCATCGTGCGCGGCCCGGAGGATTTCGACCCGCGCATGCCCTCCTGGGTCACCGCCTATCTGGAACACCGGTTTCGCGTCGCGTAGAGGCGGCGCATCAGGAGGCGTTCACGCCCATGAAGCTCGACAAAGCCGTCAAGAGAATTTGCATCGCCAAGCCGAAGAAATTTCGCATCGCGGACCACGCCCCGGCGGAGACGTACGGCGCCACGAAGGACGCGGCCGAGACGCTGCTCGCCGACGATGTCGGCCGCCTTGCCGATCTGCAGCAACGCCTGTGGGCGCAGGATCGCTGGGCCGTGCTGGTGATCCTGCAGGGCATGGACGCCGCCGGCAAGGACGGCGTCGTCAAGCACGTGATGGCGGGCATCAATCCGCAAGGGTGCGACGTTCATTCGTTCAAGGCGCCGACCCCGGAGGAGCTCAACCACGATTTTCTCTGGCGCACCGCCTGCAAGCTGCCGGAGCGCGGCCGCATCGGCATTTTCAACCGCTCCTATTACGAGGAGGTGCTGGTCGCCCGGGTACATCCCGACGTGCTGGCGCAGCAGCGCTTGCCGAAAAAGCTGGTGACGTCCGACATCTGGCGTCAGCGCTTCAAGGACATCGTTCACTTCGAGCGCATGCTCGCCCACAACGGCGTGCTGGTGCTCAAGTTCTTTCTTCACATCTCGCCGCAAGAGCAGCGCGAGCGTCTGCTCGCGCGGCTCGAGGAGCCGGCCAAGCGTTGGAAGTTCTCGATGAACGACGTCGTCGAGCGCAAGCGCTGGCCACAATATATGGCGGCCTACGAGGAGATGATCCGCGCCACCAGCCACGCGGACGCCCCCTGGCACGTGGTGCCGGCCGACCACAAGCCGTTCGCGCACCTGATGGTCGCCCGCGTCATGATCGATGCGTTGAGCGGGCTCGATCTCGCCTTTCCCGAGGTCAAAGGCAAGGCGCTGGCCGAGCTCAAGAAGGTGGAGCGGGCATTGCGCTCGGAGCGGGGACTGAAATAGAGACGGAGCCTCTCCCCGAGGGTGCGAGCCGCGTCAGCGAGCGGCCTCCCCATCACCAGCTGTAGCGCAGCGTGCCGGTCCCGCCATAGCTTTGCGAGCCGGCGGCGAACTCCCCGTCGAACTTGGCGATTGCGGTCCAGCCCGAGCCGATGTGCAACTCGGCCGCGGCCGTCGTGAGGGCGGAGTTTTTCGGCGGCGATGCCCCGTTCACCGTGAAGCGCGACCCGGGCAGCGCCTGGAAGACGGCCCCGAGCGCCGGGTTGCTGACCCAGTCATGCGCCCAGGCGACGCGGCCGCGCAGCACCAGCGGCATGCCGCCGATGACTTGCAGATCATCGAAGCGCGCGCCCAGCTCGCTGCGTGTATCCCTTGCGTTCATCGACGCGTAGGTCAGGCCGAAGCCGCCGCCGGTGAGGTCGGTCTCGCTGTAGCCCGGCGTGCGGAAGTCTTGCGCTTGCAGCGCCGCGTAAGGCCTGACGCCGATGATGGCGCCGGTGATCGGCACGCCGTAGCGGTAGCCGATCTCGCCGCGTGCCGCGTAGCTCTGCCCGGTGAACGTCGCGCGGAGCTGATCGCCGACGACCGTGCGGTTGGTGGTGAACCAGTGGTTGGCGAAGGCAAGCGCCCCGGACAGATAGGCTGGCCCGAGATGCGACTTGGCATAGACGCCCGCCTGGAAGGCGTCGCTGCGGCCGCCACCGAGCCCTTGCGCCAGATTCCAGTTGGTGCCGCCGCCGGCGAGGCCGAACCCGTAAGCCGTATCGGGCGTCCCGTGATACTCCGAGCCGGCGGCAAAACCATAATCGCTCGCGGTGACATTGTTCGACCCGAGCGCGGCATTGCCGTCGAGAAAGCTCGTGCCGCCGAAAGCCGAGGCCCAGCTGGTCCAGCGCTGATCGAAGCTCGCCGGCGCCTGCGGCTGCGGCGCTTTGAGCGCCTTGGCATAAGCGAGCGCGACATCCGGCGCGAGCGTCGCGTCCTGCGTCGGCGCGAATCCATTCGCTGCGTTGCCGCTCGCGGAGCCGCCGGCTGCCGCCGCTGGGTCCAGCATCAACTGGAGAAAGTCCGACATCAGATGAAATGCACCCTTGTCAGCATCCGTTGCCGGCTCGCCGGAGAGCTGCGAGAGCGCGTTGAGCAAGCCCGGCGTCGACAGATTCGACAGATTGGAAAATCCCGCCGGCAGCGTGTTGCCGGCGATGAGGCTCGCGTTGATTCCATTCAGCGCGTTTTGCTGGTTTGCGGTCGCGCCCGCCGGCACGGCGAACAATGAGCTTCCGGCGACGTCGAGATCGACGTCGCCCGGATCGGTGGTGTAATCGAGCGCGATCGTGCCGGCGAAAGCGCCGTTCACGGTCAAGCCCGCGAACGTGCCGCTCACTCCGGTCGTCGTGGTCAGAATCTGATAGACGGTCCCGCTCGCGTAATGGCCGGGTTGGAACGTCAGGTTGACGGTGCCGTTGCCGCCGAGATCGGCCGAGCCGACCACCGCGGTCCTGGAATTGCTGCCGTTCGACGCGATCGTGATGGCGTAGACGCCGCCGGGATTGAAGACGAGATTGCCGGTGATACCGAGCGTTCCGAACGGCGCCGCGCTCGTTCCCGGCGCCAGCGTGCCGCCGGCCGCGATGGTCACGGCGAAGGGATCGATCGTGCCGGTGCCCGACAGGACGCCGCCTGAGCTCACGGCGACGCTCGATGTGCCGGTGATGGCGCCGAGCACCTCGAGGGTGCCGCCATCGACGTTGGTTGGGCCGGAGTAATTGTTGCTGCCCTGGACGATCGTGCTGCCGGCCGTCGCGGTGAGGCTCGCGGTCCCGCCGATGCCGTTGATGACGCCGCCGGTCGAATTGATCGGGGCATCCAGGGAGCCGTTCTGCAGCGTCCCGCCGGCGAGATTCACACTGGCTTGCGTCTGCGTCGTGCCGCCGAGGTCGAGCGTGCCGCCGGTATTGACTGTCGTGGTTCCGCTCGCTGCGCCGAGCGTGCCGGCGCCGGCGAGCTGCAGCGTGCCGCCGTTGACGACCGTGCCCCCGGAATAGGAATTGGTGCCGGTGAGCACCGTGGTGCCCGGCCCCAGCTGCTCGACCGTCCCGCTGCCGGTGATCACGCCGCCGAACGTGTAAGTGCCCGACTGCGCAAAACCGAACGCGCCGTTGTCCGTCAACACGGGGCCGAGCGCGGTGGAGTTGTTGCCGATCAAAAGCGTGGCGCCGGCGGCGATGGTCCAGTTCTCGCTGGTCGATCCGGTCACGGTCCAGGTGCCGCCGACCACGTTGAAGGCGTCGAACCCTGTGTATTGCGTGCCGATGGCCGACAGGTCGAACGTGCCGGCGCTGCTGCCGCCGAGTTGGAAGATATCGGTGCCGCTGCCCGAGACCGTGCCGCTGATGCTGTAACCGGCGCCGAGCGTGAAGCTGTTGCTGCCGGTGTGGCTGGCGGAGAGCGCGACCGCCTCGCCCGATGTGGCGTTGATCGTGCCGGAATCGAAGACCGCGACCGGCCCCGAATTGGCGACGATGATGCCTATGCCGCCGGCGATCGTACCCGAATTGCTGATGACGCCGTTGAAGGTCTCGACATTGATGATGTAAACGGCAAGACTGTTGCCCGAGATCGTCCCGGAATTGCTGACGCCGCCGGTGAAGGTCGATATGCCGGAGAGCGTGAGGGCGATGCTGCCCGAGAGCGTGCCGGCGTTGCTGATGCCGCCCGAGAACATCGAGCTCGCGAAGACGTAGACGCCGTTGCCGCCCGCCGAGATCACGCCGGAATTGCCGATCCCGCCGGAAAAACTGCTGACGGCCATGACCCCGATCCCGTAAGCACCGCTCGACACCGAGCCGCTGTTGGTGATGCCGCCGGCGACGCTGCTCCCGAACTGAGTGATATGGGAAGCGATGATGCCGGCATTGCCCGCCGTGATCGTGCCGCCGTTGCTGATGCCGCCCGCGAACGTCAACGTGTCGAGCGCGAGAATGCCCCGCATGGCCTCCGAGATCGTGCCGCTGTTGGTGATCCCGCCCGCGAGGGTCGTGACGGCGGTGGCGGAAATGCCGAGGTTGCCCCCCGCGATCGTGCCGGCATTCGTCATGCCGCCGAGGAACGTCGCCACGGAGTTGAGGGCGATGCCGGTTCCGGCGCTGATGGTGCCGCCGTTGACGATGCCGCCGCCGGCGCTGGTCGTCCCGACCACCGATGCGTTGCTCACCGCAATGCCGCCGTGAGATGGCGCTTCGAGGAGGCCCGAGTTGTTGATGCCCCCGAGGAAGCTGGTCACGAGATCGACGACGATGGCGCCGTTGGCGCCCGAGACCGTCCCGCTGTTGGTGATCCCGCCCAGGAAGGTCGCAATGGTGAGCGTCCCGCCCGATTTCGTGCTGCCGCCGACGAAGATGCCGTGACCGCCGGCGAGGATGGTCGCGGAATTGCTGATGCCGCCCGCGAAGGTCGAGATCGTCACGACCGCGCTCGCGCCAGTGGCCGCGCCGCCGACCCATATGCCGTTCGCGGCGGCTCTGACCAATCCCGAATTGGTTATGCCGCCGGAGAAATCCGAGATCGATACCGAGCCGCCGACGATGCCGAAAGCGGTCTCGGTCGCCGAGTTCGCGCCGACCCAGATGCCGCCCCCGGTGATCGTCCCGGCATTGCTGATGCCGCCGGAGAAACTGAGGATGCTGGCCGACGAGCCGGTGCCGATTGCACCGCCGCCAACCGTGACGCCGCCGGAGATGGTGCCGGAATTGGTGATGCCGCCCGAAAAGCTCGAGATCGTAACCGACGCGTGGGCGCCGCTCGCCGTTCCGCCGACGCTGATCCTGCCGGAAATGGTGCCGGAGGTCGCATTGTCGATGCCGCCCGCGAAAGTGCCGATCGTGTACGAGGAGTTTGCGATTGCGAACGGATCGACCGCGATCGCGGGAAGGTGAAACGCCGAAATCGTCCCTGAATTGGTGATGCCGCCGGTGAACGTCGCAATGGTCACGGTCGAGCCGCTGCTGGCACCCACCGAGCTGCCGATCTCGATGCCGGCCGCGGAACCCGAAATCGTGCCGGAATTGCTGATGCCGCCCGAGAAGGTCATCCGCACGGAGGCGCCCGCCGTCGTCGCGTAGGCGTGGACATTGATTCCGTCGCGGCCGCCCGTGATGGTCCCGGCATTGGTGATGCCGCCCGCGAAGGTCGCGAGATTGATGATGTCGATCGCGGTGTTGGGGGTCGCGATCTTGCTGGCAGCATCGAGCGAAATGCCGCCGTCGATCACACCGGAGCTGAAATTGATGTTGCCGGTGCTTTGAATCTGACCCGAGATGGTGCCGCTGACGAAGTCGATGCCGTTCGGGCCGATCGTGCCCTGGTTGCTGATCGACCCGGCAAAGCTCGTGTGATTGACGCAGATATTCGTGACGGTGCCGGCAGCATTGTCCAACCCCGCAGTGATCGTATGCGTGCAGGAGGCCGCCCATGCCGGCGTGCCGCCGGCAATCACCATGGCGCCGAGCGAGCTCGAGGCGAGCAGCAAGCGCAGATGCGCGCGACGCGCGCGCACCGCCTGCCGCATTGCCGCACACACCGAATTTCCCCCGTCCACCCGCATTGCGCCGACCGAACGCAACTCCTTCCCACGAGGCCCAGTCCTAGCAGCCGCGATGATGGTCCACTGTGCCGAGCGTCTCAGGGACCAAAAAATCTCGATCTCTGCGGAATACTAAGGACGGGGCAAAGCGGATCGCCCGATGCCCGCGACGGCGGGCGGCAAATGCTTGAGAAACATGGCGGATTCTGAGGACTGTGAGTGGGGCGCTCCTTCCGATGCTCGGATCCGCGGGCCGGCGGCGGCAAAATCCTTGCCTCCCCTCGCGCCAGCGACTAAAAGCGTCGGCACGGCCCTTGGGTTAACGCGACTTTCACGGTTGTTCGCGACCCTGCCAGCCGTCGAGGGATTTGAGGCAATGTCGATTCGCCGCGATAGCTGCGCGATCGCCCGGGGCACCGCCCCCGGTGCCGCCCTCATTCTTGGGACGCTCCTTCTGCTTACCTGCCCCTGAGGGCCGGACGGGCATATCTGCCTGGGCACTCAGGGGTGAGCCGACCGAACCCCAAGAGCGCCCGAGGACATGAGTCCCGGCGCATGTCCCCGGATAGAAGGAACTCATCCATGACCACGCCAACCCAGTCCGACAAGGACCGCGTCGTCATCTTCGACACCACCTTGCGCGACGGCGAGCAGTGCCCCGGCGCCACCATGACCCACGAGGAGAAGCTCGAGGTCGCCGAACTGCTCGACCAGATGGGCGTCGACATCATCGAGGCCGGCTTCCCGATCGCGTCCGACGGCGACTTCGCGGCCGTCAACGAGATCGCCAGGCGCACCAAGAACGCCGTGGTGTGCGGCCTCTCGCGCGCCGCCTTCAAGGACATCGACCGCTGCGCCGAGGCGATCAGGCCGGCCAGGCGCAGCCGCATCCACACCTTCCTCTCCACCTCGCCGGTCCACATGAAGTGGAAGCTGCAGATGGAGCCCGAGAAGGTCTACGAGCTCGTCATCGCCCAGGTCACCCGCGCGCGCAACTATACCGACGACGTCGAGTGGTCGAGCGAGGACGGCACCCGCACCGAGATCGATTTCCTCTGCCGCTGCGTCGAGGCGGCGATCAACGCCGGTGCGACCACGATCAACATCCCCGACACTGTCGGCTACACGGTGCCGGAGGAGTATTTCGATCTCTTCCGCACCGTGCGCGAGCGGGTGCCCAATTCGGACAAGGCGCGCTTCTCGGTGCATTGCCACAACGACCTCGGCATGGCGGTCGCCAACTCGCTCGCCGGCGTGCGCGCCGGCGCGCGGCAGATCGAGTGCACCATCAACGGCATCGGCGAGCGTGCCGGCAACGCCTCGCTCGAGGAGGTCGTGATGGCGATGAAGGTGAGGAACGACGTGCTGCCGTTCTGGACCGGAATCGACGCGACCATGCTCACCCGCGCCTCCAAGCTCGTTGCCGCCGCGACCTCGTTTCCGGTGCAGTTCAACAAGGCGATCGTCGGGCGCAATGCCTTCGCGCACGAGTCCGGCATCCACCAGGACGGCATGCTCAAGCACACCCAGACCTACGAGATCATGACGCCCGAGAGCGTGGGCGTGAAGCAGACCTCGCTGGTCATGGGCAAGCATTCGGGCCGCCATGCCTTCGTGCACAAGCTCAAGGAGCTGGGCTACGAGCTCGCCGGCAACCAGCTGGAGGACGCTTTCGTTCGCTTCAAGGCGCTCGCCGACCGCAAGAAGCACGTCTACGATGAGGATCTCGAGGCTCTGGTCGACGAGGAGATCGCGACCGCGGCCGACCGCATCAAGCTGGTCTCGCTCTCCGTGATCGCCGGCACGCGCGGGCCGCAGCGCGCCACGATGAAGCTCGACGTCGAGGGCAAGGCGATGATCGAGGAATGCGACGGCAACGGCCCGGTCGATGCGACCTTCAACTGCATCAAGGCGATGGTGCCGCACGAGGCGACGCTCGAGCTCTACCAAGTGCACGCAGTGACCGAAGGCACCGATGCGCAGGCGGAAGTCTCCGTGCGGCTGTCGGAGAACGGCCGCTCGGTCACCTCCAAGGGCGCCGATCCGGACACGCTCGTCGCCTCGGCCAAGGCTTATCTCGGCGCGCTCAACAAGCTGATCGCGCGTCGTCAGCGCGGCCAGCTCGAATCGGTCGGCGCGCCGATCCGGCGCATACACTCGACTGACGTCGGGTGAGTTCCGCGGGCTTTGCCCGATCATTGCCGCATTTTCTTCGACGATGCGAAAAGGGCCGCGCAGAATGTGCGGCCCTTTTTTGTGTCGCGGGCGCGGCGCGGAACCTAACGATGTTTCGCTGGTTACGGACCTGGAACGTGAATAAAGGACCATTCGCACATTGGCAGCAGCGTCGACAGCGGACGTTGGGGCCCGCCGTTAACGTTGAATAGTTTCCATGCCCCAACAATACCCCGAGAATGCCGCGATTGAGCGGGGCCTCGCGCTTGCGATGGCAACGCCCCGTCGTTACACCGCCGAGAATTCACCCAACGAATGATGGAGACAGGGGGATGTTGAAGGCAGCGCTCGTGGGCGCATTTGCGCTCGCGACAGTCGGCTCATTGTCCATTTCGTCGCAAGGCATCGGCATCGCGGCGGCCGCCGCTCAGGAAGTCGTCGTCACCGAAGCGCAGATCGGGCGCCTGCACGCGGCGCTGCATCTGACGCCCGCGCAGGAGCGTCATTGGTACCCCGTCGCGGCGACGCTGCGCCGGCTCGGGCACGCGCAGGCTCGCTATCAGGTCGCTTCGGCGGATGAAGGCTTCGTCGCCCGTGCGCGCGCCCGCGTCGCCGGCTACACCGTGACGGCGATGACGATGCAGCGCCTGCGCACCGTCGCCCAGCCGCTGATCGCAGCGCTCAGCGAAGAGCAGAAGAACGCGGGCCGCGGCGTGCTCGCCTCGATGGGCGTGTCGTTCTGAAAATAGCGAATAGCGAGTAGCGAGTGGGCACTATTCGCTATTCGCCACTCGCTATTCGCATCTTTCATTTCCGCTCCGCCCGATAAAGCACCGCCCAGTCGTTCGGCGCCACGCCCTTGCAGGTCGGCATCTGCCTCGATTGGATCAGGCGGAAGCCGTGGCCGTCCCAGGCCCAATCGCTCGCCTGCCCGCAGTCGGCGATGCCGCGGCCCTTGTTGAACAGCGTCATCGTCTGGGTCGACTCGTCGAAGCCCGGATTCATGTTCATCTCGACCCCGCCGTCGGCGGTCGCCGCGACCTCATGCGGCAGCTTGAACTCGACCGCGCGCACCGGCTTGCCGCGCTGTTCGATGATCAGCGCGTAGAGGTAGTTGTAGGCGCCGCTCTGGTCCTTGCACTGGAACCAGTACATCACCTGATCGGTGGCGAGCCGCGTCGCATCTTCCGACTCGCTGATGGTCTTGTCCTCGCAGATCGAGCGCGCCTTGGCGATCACGGCCGCCGGCGCTTTCTCGTCCTTCGCTCCCTTGGGCGGGACCTTCACGGCCGTCACGACCGGCGACGCGGGCGCCGGCGGGACCGCGGACGCCGGCTTGTTGCCGCGCTTGACCAGCGCCGTCACGGTGTCGAGGCGCTTCTGCTGGTCGTCGATCCACAGCATGGCGGCGACCACGCCGTTGAGCGAGATTTCCGTCACCGCCGGGTCGCTCGCGGTCGCGCCCGGCGCATCGACGCGGGTGACGATCAACTTCTTCGCCTTGCGCAGGCTCGCGACCAGGATCTCGATCGCCTTGGGGTCGGCGATCACCAGGCGCTTCAAGTCATCGTCCTGGTTCGCCTCGCCTGCCGTCGCCTCTGCCGGCAGGCCGCCGAGCGCCGGATCGTCGAACGTGACCTTGAACTTGGATCCCTCCTGCACGTTGACCGCTATGGTGATGCGCAACGGCGCATCGCCGCCGCCGTCGCGAGTGAGCCGCACATAGGCATATCCACCCGGATCGGTATCGAAGCCGTAGGCCGTGCAGCTGCGCAGGTTGTCGCAGGCCGCGAGCCAATCGCGGAATTCCTTCATCTGTTGTGCGCAGGCGCCGCCGCTCGTCAGGGCGGCGCCGGCGATCAGGGCAGCGGGAAGCAGACGGCGCGCGAGAAAAGTGCGGCGGGCAAACGGCATGGCGAAGTCCCCCTCGACGCAGGAATGCTGCGAAGCTTAGTCGCAGCAAGGCGCTCCAAGGTTCAACCCCTTTTGGGGGTCTTCAAAAAAATACTCCTCATCCGGAGGAGTATTTCTTCGCGCAGCGAAGAAATACGCGTCTCCAATGATGGGCCGCGCATGCCGGCGGCACCGCTTGCGTCCGTGGCCCATGGTTCGAGACACGCGGCCGCAAGGGCGGCCGCGCTCCTAATACGAAACCTAGGTGGTTCGGGCAGCGATTGGTTTGATATCTACGGCATATCCGAGGTTCTCGAGGCGCCGGACGAGGCGCTGGGTATGGGTGATCTTAGAGCGGCGCTGGAAGTGGTCGGCACC
>DATGLS010000025.1:0-202782 GCA_035293985.1 Xanthobacteraceae bacterium | reverse complement strand
GCCGGCCGCACTCGAGCCTTGACGGCGCCACACCCGATCAAGTCTTCTTCAACCCGCTGCCCCTCCGCTTGGCAGCCTAACCCTGGCAGACGCTCCACTTATCGATGCGGAAAATCCGTTCAGATAACCGGGACCACGTCTCAGCACCTTCTTGGTGAAGCCCTCGATCGGCAAATCGCGGGCATTGAACAGATGACAATGCGCGTCGATCAGACGCCGGATCGGCGCGCGTGCCGCACGCGCCGGGACGACGGTCTGTCCGGCGATCGCCAGCCCGCCGACGATGAAATCGCGACGCCGCATGCAAGTGCCCCGCGTGCATCGATACGGGCACGGTGCCTGCGCCCCCTTCTCCCCGTTCAGGGGGAGAAGGACCCGCAGGCACCGTGGTCAACCTCACGCGAACTTCACGTGCTTCAGCGGCAGGCTGCGCACCGGCTGGCCGGTCGCGGCCTGGATCGCGTTGAGCACGGCCGGCGTGGTGACGCAGATGGTCGGCTCGCCGACCCCGCCCCAGAAGTCGTAGGTCGGCACGATCACGGTCTCGACCTTGGGCATCTCGGCCAGCCGCAGGATCTGGTAGCGGTCGAAGTTGACGTCGGTCATGCGGCCGTCCTTGACGGGGCACTCGCCGTACAAGGCCGCCGTGAGGCCGTAGGCGACCGAGCCCTCGACCTGCGCGGCGATCTGGCCGGGATTGACCGCGTGCCCGCAGTTGAGCGCCAGCACCAGGCGATGCACCTTGAGCTTGCCCTGGTCGATCGAGATCTCGGCCACCGCGGCCGAGTAGCTTCCATACCCCATGAACTGCGCGATGCCGCGATGGACGCCCGCCGGCAGCGGCTTGCCGTAGTCGGCCTTCTCGGCCGCGGCGTTGAGGACCGCGAGATGCTTCGGGAAGTCCTTCATCAGCGCGCGGCGGAAGTCGAGCGGGTCCTTGTTGGCCGCCCGCGCCACCTCATCCATGAAGCACTCGAGATAGACGGCGTTCTGGTTGGTGTTGACGCCGCGCCACGGGCCGACCGGCACGTGGGTGTTGCGCATCGCGTATTCGATCTGCAGGTTCGGCACGCCGTAACCGAACTGCGAGTCGCCCGGTTTCTGGTACCAGCCCTGCAGCTGGCGCTCGTTCGGCCCGCCGACCGGCAAGGTCGGCGCGAGCCAGGCGTTGATCGACTGGCCCGACACGCGGATGCGCAGACCGGTGAGGTTGCCCTCGGTGTCGAGGCCGGCCGTGAGCTTGCATTGCGAGATCGGCCGATAGAAGTCGTGCGCCGTATCCTCCTCGCGCGTCCAGATCAGCTTGACCGGGGTGCCGGGGAATTCCTTGGCGATCGCCACCGCCTGATGGACGAAGTCCTGGGTGCCGCCGCGCCGGCCGAAACCGCCCCCGAGGTCGGGGCGATAGACCTCGCACTTGTCGAGCGGCAGGCCCGACGCCTCCGACAGCGCCGCGAGGGACGCTTCGGCGTTCTGCGTCGGCGCCCACGCCTCGGCCTTCTCGGCCGTGACGCGCGCCGTGCAGTTCATCGGCTCCATGGTGGCGTGGGCGAGGAAGGGCGTGCGATAGATCGCCTCGACCTTCTTCGCCGCCGCCTCGATTGCCTTGTTGGCATCGCCGACGCCCCAACCGCCATTGCTGCCGGCGGCCTCGAGGCCGTCGACGAGATGCGCCGCGATGGTCGCATCGGACGCTGCCGCATTGGCGCCGAAATCCCACTCGATCGGCAGCGCGTCGAGGGCGCTCTTCGCCCGCCACCAGGTGTCGGCGACGACCGCGACGGTCGCGTCGTTCACCTTCACGACCTTGCGGAAGCCGGGCCGCTTGGCGATCGCGGCCTCGTCGAAGCTCTTGAGCTTGCCGCCGAACACCGGGCACTGCTTGAGCGCGGCGCACAGCATGCCGGGCAGCCTGGTGTCGATTGCGAACATCTTGCTGCCGTCGAGCTTCGCCTCGGTGTCGAGCCGCTTGAGCGGCTGGCCCGCGATCTTCCAGGTGCGCGGATCCTTGAGCGTGATGCTCTTCGGATCGGGCGGCGTCACCTTGGCGGCGTCCGCCGCCACTTCACCATAGCGGATGCTGCGCTTGGAGGCCGCGTGGGTGATGACGCCGTTCGCGACGGTGAGCTCGCCGACCGGCACGTTCAGCCGCGTCGCTGCCGCCTGCATCAGCATGATGCGGGCCGCGGCGCCGCCGCGGCGAACATAGTCCTGCGAGATGCGGATGCCGCGGCTGCCGCCGGTGCCCATCTCGCCCCAGATGCGCTTGCGCGCGAGGTTCTGCCCCGGCGTGATCGGATCCGTCGCGACCTTCTTCCAGTCGCATTCGAGCTCCTCGGCGACGAGCTGGGCGAGGCCCGTGAGCGTGCCCTGCCCCATCTCGGCGCGCGCGATGCGGATCGCGCAGGTGTCGTCGGGCTTCACCACCACCCAGGCATTGACTTCCGTTCCGGCCGCGCCCTCGGCGCGCGCCGCAGCGATGTCGAACGGCAGATGCATGCCGAGCGCGAGTCCGCCGCCGGCGGCGGCGGAGCCGACCACGAACTTGCGGCGCGAAAGTTTGCGGGAGACCGCGTGTTCAATCTTGTTTGTCATGGCGAGCCTCCTCACCCGTGCCGTACGACGGTGGCCGCGGGGACGTTGGTGTGCTCGGCCTCACCCGCCGCAAGATGCACGGCGGTGCGGATACGCTGATAGGTGCCGCAACGACAGATGTTGGTCATCGCCTCGTCGATGTCCTGATCGGTCGGCTTGGGCTTTTTCGCGAGCAGCGCCGCGGCGGCCATGATCTGGCCGGATTGGCAGTAGCCGCATTGCGGCACGTCGAGCTCGGCCCACGCCTTCTGCACCGGATGCGACGCATCGGCGGAGAGGCCCTCGATGGTGGTGATCTTGTCGGTCGCGCTGACGGCGGAGAGCGGCAGCGAGCACGAGCGCGTGACCTCGCCGTTGACATGCACCGAGCAGGCCCCGCATTGGGCGATGCCGCAGCCAAACTTGGTGCCGGTGAGCCCGATCTGCTCGCGGATCACCCAGAGCAGCGGGGTGTCCGGTTCTGCCTGCACGTCGTGTGTCGTGCCGTTGATGTTGAGCCTTGCCATGGGGAGTCCTCGTCCTTTGTCTGTTGCGCCTGCTGAAGTCAAAGCTGAGGAGTCATGCGGCCACGTGAGAATGCACGCGCGGTGCGTCGGAGAAATTACGAATGGGCGCGTGGTGCGGCCGCACCGTCGAGTAGCAGCCAGTCTACTGCGCAAGCGAAGGGGTGGGAACGGGGGGCATGCGGGCTCAGCCAGGGCGCGCGGCGCCCTGCGGCGGCGACGCGACCGTGATGCCGTTCGGGGTGAAACGGAGATCGAGCACGCGCCACTCTTTGTATTTATCGGCCGGCAGCGCCGTATAGGCAGGGCAGCCCTTCAATGCATTGAGCGAGCTCTGCAGCAAGGTGAGCGCCTGCATCGAAGCGGATCCGCCGAGCGGCTCCGGCGGGCTCGCGAGGCTGCCGTCGCGCTTGAGGCGAACGCGGATGTAGACGGTGATGTTCGCCGCCTTGAGCGACGCCGGCGGCGACGTCCAGCAGCTTTGCACGTGCGCGGCGAATCCGGCGACCTCGTCCGCGGTCAGGTTCGCCTTGTAGTCCGACGGCGCCCCACCGCTCGTCGCGACCGGGTTGGGCAGGCCGAGCATTTGCGCGAGCTGCTCGGCCTGGCCTGTGCTCGGCGCCGACGGCGGCGGCGGTGCCCTTGTCGCCGGCGCCTCGGACGGCGCGACCGGCGGCGCGAACGCATCGAGGCTCGGCGGCGCCTGTGGTGGTGGCGGAGACGGGGATGGAGGAGGCGGTGGAGGCGCAGGCGGTGTCGCCGCGCCGGATTGGGTCTGCGGTGACGGCGCCTGCGCAGGCTGCACCGACGGCTGCGATTGCTGCGACCGATTGGGTTGCGATGAGATGTCGGGGAACTGCGGCTGCTTCGGCGGATCCGGCGGCTTCGGATCGGCCTTCTCCAACGCGGCAAGCTGGTCTGCGGTCACGACATCGACCGGCACGGCCTTGTCCGGCGCGGGCGGACGCCCCCATGAACCAAGAACGAGCACGGTGCCGACCAGCGCCACGTGAACGGCCACCGACACCCATATGGCGGTCCCACCGGCGACGAGCCCGGCGAGGCCCCAGCGTCGCACCGGCGACGCGCTGATCGACGCCTCGCTCGACGTCTCACTCAACGACTCGCTCGTCGCCTCGCTCGTCGCCTCGACAGGCGCCGGTGCGCTGCTGTCAGCCATGGCCCTTACGCGCCGGCACGCGCCACCTCGTCAGCCGCCCCCTCGACGACCCCGTGATAGCATAGCCAATGGGGCGAAAATCGTCGCTCACTCTCTACCCTCCCCCGAAGAGGGATGGTCGCGAGCGAAGCGGGCGGGGTGGGGTGGGGTGACGCCATCTCAGTCACCCCACCCCGCTCGTCTCGCTTCGCGAAGTCGAGCGACCCTCCCCCTGCAGAGCCCTGCAGGGGAGGGTGAAGAAAGAAAGGCTCAGCCTTCGGCGAAGGTCGCGAGCCGGCCGCTCTGGCCGGGGTCGCGCAGCTTCATCAGGGCGCGCGCCTCGATCTGGCGGATGCGCTCGCGCGTCACGCCGAAGATCTGGCCCACTTCCTCGAGCGTGTGCTCGGCCATGCCACCGATGCCGAAGCGCATGCGCAGGATGCGCTCCTCGCGCGGCGTGAGCGTGCCGATCGCCTCGCTCACCACGTCGCGCAGCACGCTCGCCTCGGCGGCCGCGTGCGGGTCGACCGTGTTCGGCGCCGCGATCAGGTCGCCGAGCGTCGCGTCGCCATCCTCGCCGATCGGCGAGTCGAGCGACGCCGGCTGCTGCACCAGCGAGAGCACCTGCTCGATGCGCGCGATCGGCACGCCGGTGCGCAGCGCGATCTCGTCGGCGCCGGGCTCGCGGCCCTTCTCCTGATAGAGCTTGCGCCGGTCGCGCAGCACCCGCGCCGCCACCTCGGTCATGTGTACCGGGATGCGGATGGTGCGGCTCTGGTCGGCGATCGCGCGGGCGATCGACTGGCGAATCCACCACACCGCGTAGGTCGAGACCTTGACGCCGCGGCGATAGTCGAACTTCTCGATCGCGTGCATCAGGCCCATGTTGCCTTCCTGGATCAGGTCCAGGAGATCCATTGCGCCGTTGCGGCGATAGCGCTTGGCGATGGCGACGACGAGCGGCAGATGCGCGCGCACCATCTCCTCGCGGCCGCGCATGACCTCGCGGCGCGCCCGGCCGATATCGGCCGCGAGCGCACGGAATTCGCCGATCGGCAGGCCGACGCGCTGCGCCACCGCGGCGATCTCGCCGCGCAGCTCGGCGACGCGCTCGCCGTGCCGGCGCGCCAGCGTGCGCCAGGGCAGCAGCTCCGCGACGGCATCGAGCCAATTGGCATCGAGCTCATGGCCGGTGTGGCGCAGCAGGAATTCCTTGCGCGTCACGCGGCACTGCTCGGCGAGCCGCAGCAGGTCGCGCTCGGCATGCGCCAGCGTCCGCTGCTCCTGCTCGAGCGTCGCGATCAGGTCGGCGACACGATCGGCGCGCAACCGCAGTTGCCCGGCCTCGCGGCCGAAGCGGGCGATGAGCTCGGCGAGCCGGGTGCGGCGCGCCTTGAGGATGTCGCGGCCGCGCATCACCGCGGCCACGCGCTTGCGCCCGAGGGTCAGGATCTCGGCGGCGAGCTTCGACATGGCGTTGAGCCGCTTGAGCACGGACGGCAGCAGCGCCTGCTCGCGCGCGGCGAAGTCGCCGTGGTCATCGGAGGATGAGCCCTGCTCGTCGCTGTCCTCGCCGGTGTCCGTGGCGTCCGACGCCGGCACGCGCGGCGCCGTATAGGTCGCCGGCGTCACCACGCCATGGGCCGACTCGTTGCCGCTCACCGGCAGGTCGACGAGATCGCGCAGGCGCAGCCGCTCCTCGCGCAGCTCGCCGCCCCAGCGGTCGATCTGCTCGATCAGCAGCGGCACACGGCACAGACCGGCGACCAGCGCCTCCTGGGCGGACTCGATCCGCTTCGCGAGCTCGACTTCCTGCTCGCGCGTGATCATCTCGGCGCGGCCCATCTGGCGGAAATAGGTGGCCATCAGGTCGGGCGAGCGCGGCTCGTTGCGGTCGGTCCGCGAGCGAACCGACGTCACGGACGTGGTTACCGCGATGTCAACGGCATCGGCCTCACCCAGCTCGGGGGCCTCGTCCGCGTGCACGGCGGCGACCTCCTGGGTTCCGCCAGCCGCCGGTGCGGCGGGGCGTTCACGAACCTCGGCCTCCTCGCGGACCCGATACTCAAGCGACATTTCGGCCATGACCGTCATCACATCTCGCACGCGTCCGACCGTATGCCGAACGCCAAAAACCCAACACGGGCAAATACTTGAGACCGCCGCCGGAACCGGCTGGGACCGCCAAATTGAACGGGGGCGCATCGCGGGCACCGCCGAGCGCGGGGCAGTCCGCAATCTCGCGGCATCACATGGGGCGTTTCTTCAAAAAAATCAAGCGTGTTCAATATTGTACCTTGGCCGTAACTCGCCGCGTCAAATTCCCCGATCGCGGGGCCTCCATGCGTCGAACGCGGGCAGCTGCGCGCGTCCCTGACCCAAGGTGAGCAACTATCAACCTTGCTGCGACGCCTTCTGCCGAGTCGGCCCGCCGATTACAGTCGCACGACCATCGCTCCCAGCAACGCCAACGCCAATCGCCGGACATGAAGATCACCGAAGTGCGCACGCACGTGCTCTCGACGCCGCTCGCGGAGCCGTTCGCGTTCTCGATGGGCTGGGTGACGAAGCGCAGCACCATGGTGGTCGAGCTCATCACCGACGAGGGCATCACCGGTTGGGGCGAGTCGCTCTGCCACGGCCTGCAACCGCCCGAGATCGCCGCCGCGATCGTTCAATCCGCACTCGCGCCGATCGTCATTGGGCACGATCCGTTCAACGTCGATCCGCTGTGGGAGCGCATGTACAACCTCACCCGCCCGTTCGGGCAGAAGGGCGCGGTGCCGAACGCGATCGCCGGCGTCGATATCGCGATCTGGGATTGCCTCGGCCGCGCGCTCGGCAAGCCGGTGCACAAGCTGCTCGGCGGCGCCTACCGCACCCATGTGCAGCCTTACGCCACCGGCTTCTATCGCGTCGCCGGCAAATCCTATCCGGCCGAGGCGGTCGCGGAGGCGCGCCGCCACGTCGCCGACGGCTTTACGGCGATGAAGCTCAAGATCGGCTTCGGCGTCGAGGAGGACATCGACTACATCCTCGCCGTACGCGACGGCATCGGCCCCGGGCCGAAGGTGATGCTCGACGCCAACCACGCCTACAACGTCGGCGCCGCCCGCCGCATCCTGCGCGCGGTCGAGAAGGCGAGCATCCACTGGTTCGAGGAGCCGATCTCGCCCGAGGACATCGACGGTTACGCCGAGCTCAAGAACCTCACCGGCATCTATCTCGCAGCCGGCGAGAACGAGTTCACCAAGATCGGGTTCCGCGACTGGATCGCGCGGCGTGCGGTCGACATTCTGCAGCCGGACCTGTGCTCCGCCGGCGGTTTCACCGAATGCCGCAAAATCTCGGCGCTGGCGCAGGCCTGGCACATGGCGCTGATCCCGCACGTGTGGGGCTCAGGGATCGGGCTCGCGGCGTCGTTGCAGTTCCTGGCGACGATCCCGCCGGCGCCGCTGGCGCTCGAGCCGATCGAGCCGATGCTCGAGTTCGACCAGTCGTCGCATCCATTCCGGCAGGATTTGATCTACGGCGCGATCAGGATGGAAAATGGGATGGTGCGGGTGCCGGATGGGCCGGGGATCGGGGTGGAGGTGAACCGGGAGGTGCTCGAACGCTACGCGCAGAAGCGCTGACGTGTAGCCATCGGCCTTGCCGATCCCGGCGGCGGCCGGGCATGGTGGCGGCGCTCATGCAATCAACGAGGGCTATCCCATGCAGGTCGTCGATCTCAACAAAGCGCCGAAGGAAGAATGGCGGCCCGGCGTCATGACCCAGATGCACGTCTCGGCGAAGAACGGCGCGAGCCAGCTTTGCGTGTTCGAGCAGTGGTGCGACCCGGGGCACGGCGCGCCGACGCATCTGCACGCCGTCGAGGAAATCCTGCACGTGTTCGAAGGACAGGCCGAGGTTTGGATCGACGAGGCGCGCACCACGCTCGGCCCGGGCCAGCTCATCGTCGTGCCGGCCGGCCGCAAGCACGGCTTTTCCAACAACGGCACGACGGTGCTGCGCATCCAATCGACGCTCGCCGAGCCCGTGTTCGAGGCCGCCTACGACGACAAGCGCGAGACGCCGCGGCGCTATCTGCCGGGCTAGTCGCGGCGCGTCGCCATGCGATGATCTCGGCAACGACCATCGTCACTGCTTTGCCCGATGGGAGGATCGCGCTTCGCGGCCTCGTCAATGGGCGCGAGCTTCGCACGCTTCCGGCTGTCGATGCCGCACGACGCAATCGTCTCCGGCCGGCGGCGCTTTCATCCGACGGCCGGCTCTTGGCGACGGTCGGGGAAGACATCGAGCTTTGGGATGTCGCGCGCGGCGAGCGCCTGCGTGCGCTGGAGTGGACGCCTGGTCCATATTGGACGATCGCGTCGACTGCCTTCTCGGCCGACGGCTGTCGGCTTGCCTCGGGTCTCGCGCCGGCCCCCGAGCTCTATCATCAGCATGAATGCGTCGAGACCACGCTGGTCTGGGACACGGCCAGCGGCCGGCAAGTTCACGCGCTGCGCGGCGACGGCGGCGACGTCAATCCGCCGTCGGTCGACTCGGTCGCGTTCTCGCCCGATGGACTGATCGTCGCCGCCGGTGGGGCGAACGGCTCGATCAGCCTGTTCGACGTCGCGACTGGCGAGCGAGTCCGCCGGCTCGCTGTCGGATGGAAGGAGACCAACGCGCTCGCGTTCTCGCCCGACGGCCGTGCGTTGTTGTCGAACGGCGGCCTGCTCGATCTGGCTGGTCACGCCAAGCCGCACGAGCTGAAGGAAGACGCAGACGACATCGCGGCCGTCGCGTTCGCGCCGAATGGCGCCATCGTGGCCACGGGGTCGCGCGACGGCACCGCCAGGCTGTGGGACCGATGGAGCGGCCGCGCAGTTTCCGCCGCGCTGGTGCACGGCGCACCGGTCGTCGCCGTCGCGTTCCTGCCGGACGGCTCGATCGTGGCATCGCAATCAGACGATGGAACGGTCAGGATGTGGCACGTCGCCAGCGGGCAGGAGCTGGTTGACGGACGCCGGTCTTAGCTAAGGGTCGCGGAGAGGGTGCCCGCCTGTTCAACCCCATCAAGCGCTGCGCGGCTTGCTCGATTCAACAAGAAGCTAAGGAGGCGCAGCGTAACCGCGCGTGCTCTGTTGGATCGCCTTATCGGCTAATGCCGACAGCCTGATCCTGCGTGAGGCGCTCGAAGGCAGTGCCCTTCCTGAGAGAGGGGTGACAGTTCACTGCCAGCAATGACAGCACCTCACCAAAGTGTTACCCATGTGATCGGAAGAAACCGTAACCTATGTGTCCGGCGGACCCAGCGAAGGATGGCGGAGAGGGAGGGATTCGAACCCCCGATACGGTTGCCCGTATGCCGCATTTCGAGTGCGGTGCGATCGACCACTCTGCCACCTCTCCGTCGGGGCGAAGGGCCGCGAAGCCCTCGGGTCGTGGCGTCTATGTACCCAAGGGGGGCCGGCCAGACAAGCGGCGGCGTCTAGAGGTCACAACTCCCGCCCCATCCGGCGGTCGAGCGACCACGGCCCGCCGCCGCGCAGCGCGATGGCGAGCGAGACGAGACCCCACATCAGCACGTATTCGTAGCCGCGTTGCGTCCATCCGAAGCCGCGGCCCCAATATTGCACGAACGTGAGGTAGCCCATCTCGATCGCGATCGCGGCGGCGAAGAAGCGGGTGAGCAGGCCGAGCGCAATGCAGATGCCGCCGACGAGCTCGATCACGAGGAGGAAGGCCGCGAAGGCGACGCCGAAGTCGGTGCCGTCCTTGGCGAGCAGCGCGGCCTGGGCGACGGGGCCGCGCAGCACCTTGCCCCAGCCGTGCACGATCAGGTTCCAGCCGACCGCGATGCGGACCAGCGGCCACGCGAGCGGCACGACCACGCGGTAGAACGGCGCGAGGAACGGCAGGAAAGGTTTCGGATCCGAGGTGGTGTCGGTCATGTCGGTCCTTCGTGCTCTTCAGGTCTTCAGTGGCTTCAATCCTCGGTGAGAAACTCGGTCAAAATTTCCGGGAAGCGCCCACCGCCCATGAGCTTGCCGAGGCAATCGTGGTCGCCGCTGCCGGCGATCGGGATGACACGGGCGCCGGGCACGTCGGCGAAGCGCTCGGCGTGGAGCGTGTCGCGGCGATTGTCAGCGCCGTAGTAGAGCGTCGCGGGCGGCGGGGCGGGATGCTGCCGGTAGAGCGCGCGCAGATCGACCGCGAGCGGGCCGAGCTTGTCGGCGAGCCAATGCTCGTCCTGGGCGCGGCAGACATCGCCCTTCACGGTGGTCATGGTCTCGATCGCGAGCACCCGACGTGCACCGAGATCGAGCCCATATCGCAGCGCGCCGAAGCCGCCCATCGAGGCGCCGTAGCAGTAGATGCGCGCAGCGCCGAGGCCGTCGCAGATGTCGCGCAGGCGCGCGAGCGACGCCTCGTAGCTCGCGCCGAGCCCATCGACCCCGCGCAGGAACGCGGACCACTGCATGTCGCGCAGATAAAGCACATGGTGACCGAACGGCTTGAGGAAAGGATGCAGCGACGCGATCTGCATGAAAAAGCGAGCGCCGACGCCGAGGAAGACCAGTACCACGTCGCGCGCCCCCGGCGGCGAGGCGCGCAACGGCTGAGCGATCGGCCGCACGGGCGCGCCGCCTTCCGGCGGCTTCCAGCCAAGGTCCTGCAGCAGGTCCGACCTGAGCAGCTGGTTGCACATCGCGATGCCGCGTGCGGCTGTCGGACGGTGGACGGGATCGTGGCGCACCGCTTCGAGCACCGACATGGCCTCGCCGAGGCGGCCTTGCACGATCGCAAGCTCGCACATCGCGAGGCGGCGCTCTTGCGACAACGCCGGATCGGCCAGCACGCCGGCAAGGCCGTCCCGATGCACCGCAAGGACGTCGCGCTCGTATTGCAGGAGGTTGATCGCGTCGTCGAGCTTGGCCTCGACGTACTCTTTCGCGTCCTGATGCGCGTCGCGCTCGGCCTCCGCCGCACGACGGATCGCGTCGACGCGGTCGGCGAGTGTGGCGCGCTCGGCCGCGAGCGCAGCGCGTTCGGTCGCGATCTCCTTGCGCTCCGCAGCGAGCGCGCTCAGCACGCGCAGCAGCGGACCGATCGGCCAGAAATCGAGCTTCATGGCGCGCCCTGCGGCCGCTCGGGCGGAGCCTTGTCCTGCGCGAGCAGGGCGGCGCCGATGCGCTCGGCGAGATCGTCCAGGGTCTCGATGTCGAAGAAAGTCTCGGGCTGAAAACGGCAGCTGAACTGCTCCTCGATCTCGAAAACGAGGGTCAGGAAGTCGGTCGAGTCGATGCCGTATTCGGCGAGCGGGCGGGCCGGGTCGATCGCTGCATCCTCGGCACGCAGGAAGTCGGCGAGCTTGGCGGTGAGGACGGCGCAGACGTGCTCCTTGAGCTCGGCCGCCACCGCGATCCGCGGGCGCGAGGCATCGGCCTGGGCAGCTTGCGAGAACGGCTGATCGTCCTGCGTCACGGGCGGTGCTTCCCGAGCCAGCGATGGTCGCCCGGCATTTGCCCGCGTGCCAGGGCGCCCCGACGATAGAGCTCGCCGCAGGCGGTCCGGCGCACCTTGCCGCTGGTGGTGAGCGGGATGGTGCCGGGCCGCACCGGAACGAGGTCCCACAGGCGCACGCCGATAGAGTGACCGACGGACGTGAAGGCGGCCGCAACAGCATCGGAATGATCGAGCGCACCCAACGCGGCGAGCGCGATCTCGTGCACAGCGACGATCTGCTGGCCGCCCGGCGTGTCGACGGCAAAGGCGGCGCCGGTCGGCGCGAAGGAGGGGTGGCTCGCCGCGACCGCGGCCTCGATGTCCTGCGGATGCAGCACGGTGCCGTTGTGGATCAGCAGCTCCTTGAGGCGCCCGACCACGTGCAAATCGCCGCCCGACTTGAGGCCGAGATCGCCGGTGCGCAGGAAAGCGCGTCCGGGCCACTCGGCGAGCGTCGCCCCGAACGCCGCGCGCGTCGCCTCGCCATTCCTCCAATAGCCCGCCGCGATGTTGCTGCCGGCGACCCAGATTTCGCCGGTCGCGCCCTCGGGCAGCTCGCGCGCAGTCTCCGGATCGACGATCGCGATGGTCTGGTCAAGCCAGCCGCGACCGCAATTCACGGCCAGACTGCGCCGGCCGTCCTCCGACGGCTCGGTCGCCAGCGTGCGCAAGCCGGCACCGAGCTCGCCGCCGCTGACGAAGACGGTCGCTTCGGCAAGGCCGTAGGTCGGGTAGAGCGCGCGCCGATCGAAGCCGCAGGGCGCGAACCGGTCGGCGAAGCGCTGCAGGGTCTCGGCGCTGATCGGCTCGGCGCCGCAGAAAGCCATGCGCCAGCTCGACAGGTCCAACGCCGGCTGGGCGTCGGGGCGGAAGCGCCGGCAGCAGAGATCGAAGGCAAAATTGGGAGCGCCGCTGTGGGTCGCGCGATGGATGGCGATCGCCTGCAGCCAGCGCGTCGGTCGCTGCAGAAACGCGAGGGGCGACATCAGCACGGCGTGCGCGCCGGCATAGAGCGCTTCGAGCACGACGCCGATCAATCCCATGTCATGAAACAGGGGCAGCCAGCTCACATAGATGCTGTCGCGGTCGACGCCGCCGGCGAGCCGCATCATTTCCAGGTTCGCCATCAGCGCCGCATGGGTGATGGCAATGCCCTTCGGCTCGCTCGTGGATCCGGAGGTGTATTGCAGCAGCGCCGGCGCGCTGGGCTGGACGACGCCGCGCCCGCTGTCGCCCGGGTCCACCAGCCGATCGATCGCGATCGCGGGCACATCGCGCAGAGCCAGCGCCGCGAGCCCGATGTCGATCAGGCCGGCGGCGGCCTGTGTCGTGAGCATCGCGACCGGTTGCACGTCGGCGGTGATTGCGGCGAGCCGCGCGGCGCCGCGCCGACCGGCGAGGAAAGGAACCGGTACGGCGATCGCGCCGGCGGCGAGGCAGCCGCAGAAAGCGGCGACGAAGTCGAGCCCGGGGGGAAAAACCAGCAGCACCGGCTGCCCCACCACGTCGTGCGCACGCAGGGCCGCCATGACCTTGCGCGTCTCCCGATCGAGCTGCGCGTAGGTCCATCGCGCGCGCGCAAGCTCGCCGTCGTCGAGCCAGACAAGGGCCGCCGCCTCGGGTTGGAGGCGCGCCCATTGGGCGAGACACTCGCCGAGCGTGGCCGCTTTGCCGGCGCGCCAAAGTTCCTGGTTCATGCCGCGATCATAGGACAACGGCCGCGGCGCGGGGCGCATGGTGCGCGGCCGGCGTCTCCGCGATTCTGGCACCCGGCAGGCATCCGGCAGCAGGCACGTCGTCGAGCACCAGGCGGAACTGCTCGTAGCGGCCGACGAAGGTCGCGACCGCCTGCAAGCAGGCGGGCTTGCGACTGGCCGCCCGCAGCACGTCCATCACCATCTCGGCCTCGGCCGAGCCGCGCGCTGTCGCGGTGCGCAATGATCTCTGGAATGACGGCAGGCGGCCGTCAGCGATGCGCGTGGTGCGGCGCGGCGCCGGGATGTCGTCACCGAACGCATCGATGAAATTGAGCATGCGCTGGCGAAAATGCTCCGGCGCGTAGGCCTTGCGGGTGAGCCAGAGCGTGCCGTTGACGAGCTCGTCGCGAGTCATGCGGGCGGGGCGGAAGTTGGTCCAGAACGGCGGGCGCATGCCGGCGTCCCAGACGTCCCCGAGCAGTCGCCCTTCCTCCTTGAGGCGCGCATAAAGCGGCGTGCTGCGATAGGCGACGAGACAGCCGATGGTGAGCTCGGGGACCGGAAATTTCTGCACCGCGGCGAACAGATGCTCGAAGATGTCCGGCGCATCGTGATCGAACCCGACCACGATGCCGCCCTGAATGCCGATGCCGTGCCGGACGATGGTCGCGAGCGCGGTCTGGATCGGCTGCAGCAGGTTCTGCCGTTTGCCGGTCTCGCGCAGGCTGTCGGCGTTCACGCTTTCGATGCCGATGAACATGGTCGTGAGGCCGGCGGCCGAACAGGCCGCGAGCAGCTCGGGATCGCGCGCGACGTCGAGGGACGCCTGCGTCCAGAATTTCACCGGATCGTCACCGCGCGCCGCGTTCCACCTTGCCAGATCCGCGAGCAGCGCGTGCGCGCGGCGGCGGTGAACGGTGAAATTGTCGTCGACCAGGAAGATGCGACGGCAGCCGCGCGCGTATTGCACGTCGAGCTCGGCGATGATCTGTGCCGTCTCCTTGTGGCGCTGCTTGCGGCCCTGATACTGGATGACGTCGCAGAATTCGCACTCGAACGGGCAGCCGCGCGAGGTCTGCACCGCCCCGCAGGAGACGCGTTCGAGCGGATAGAGGTCCCAACGCGGCAGCGGGCTCATGCGCATGTCGGGACGGCCGCCGTCGTAACGATCGGCCCAGCTGCCGGCCGCGAGATCAGCGAAGAGTTTCGGCGCGATGTCCTCGAGCTCGCCGACCACCAGGATGTCGGCGTGCGGGCGCGCGTCCTCGGCATTGAGGCTCGCGAAACAGCCGCCGATCAGCACCGTGCGGCCGCGCCGGCGGAACTCGTCGGCGAGGCGATACATGCGCGAACGCTGCGAAATCTTGCCGGTGATCGCGACGAAATCGACCTCGGCATCGAGATCGACCGCATCGATGATCTCGTCGACGAGGCGGATGTCCCAGCCGGCCGGGACCAGCGCCGCCACGGTGACGATGGCAAGATCGCCGATCAACGCCCACCCCGCGCCGTCGCCTGGCACATACGATTCCGCCGAGTGATAACTCGTGAGGTCGTGCGCCGGGTTGATGATGTAGATGCTTGGCATTCGTACGCCCATACCGGGGCCGACGTTAGCGTCATTCGTTCGCTGTGTTGAGTGCGAAGTGCCTCTCAACCTGGAACTTGTGCAACTCATCACCGCCGCGCGCTAGCCCTGAATAGCAGGGATAGATCGCATCGCGCTTGCGTTCGCGGCGCAAGCGGCGCATGGCACTAAGTGCAGAGTGAGACATTCGCGTGTTCGCAGCAGCACAGCTTCGGACGCGCTTTATTTTTCGAGAATGCACGCGAAGCGCCCTTGCGCCCCCCTGTTCCTGCGCCTGTTCCGCCTGTTCTTGCGCCGTCGTCTTTTCTCTCGTTTACACAAGGCCTTGCACTGTAATTGCTGGCGGATTCTCTCCTGTAGATTGCCTGTATTTCTGCTTTTAGCCGCTGTGGACTGCACCCTGTGGTGAGACACCGAAACTAGGGACTGGTTGCGATCGCAACAGCTTGCCGCTGCGCGCACGATCGGCAGAACGGCAGAACAAAGCCATGCGGCGAAACCTCAGGTATTTCAATGCACGGCGTTGGCGCGGGGACAAAGTCGGCACGCGCATGAGCCAGCGGCGCTCCCCTCCCGTTCTCCCACGCAAGGGCGAGGAGAGGACAGCGCCGGCAGTGTACCTGTAGCTCTACTCCATTCCGGCGAGGCCGATCCGGTGGAGCGTCGTGTCCCAGAAGGCGATCTCGCCGCGCACGAAAGCCTCGAGCTCGTCGACCGACGGTGTCGCGACCGGGACGAGGCCCTCCTCGATGAAGCGCTGGCGCAGCGCCGGATCGGCCAGGATGGCGCGCGCCTCGTCGTGCAGGCGCTCGACGATCGCACGCGGTGTCGCGGCTGGCGCGACGAGCATGAACCACGTGCTGGTGTTGAAGCCCGGCAGGCCCATCTCGGCGAGCGGCGCGACGCCCGGCAGCGCCACGACGCGATCGCGGCCCGCGACGGCGATCGGGCGCACCTTGCCCAGCGCGATCAGCGGCAGCGCATTCGGGATCGGCGTGAACATCATGGTGACGTGACCGCCCGCGACGTCGGTGATCGCCGGCAGCGCGCCCTTGTAGGGCACGTGCGTCATGTCGAGGGCGAGCGCCTGCCTGAGCAGCTCGCCTTCGAGATGCTGGCCGGTACCGGCGCCCGCCGACGCGAAGGTGAGCGCGCGCGGCGGCGGTCCTTTGGCGAAGGCGACGAGATCGGCGAGCGAATGCACCGGCAGCCCGGCATTGACGACGAGCGCCTCCGGAACGCGGGCGATCAGCGCGATCGGCACGAAGTCGGCGATCGGATCGTAAGGCAGGTGCTTGTGCAGCGTGACGTTCACCGCAAGCGTCGCGCCGCTCGCGATCATCAGCGTGTAACCGTCAGGCGCTGCATGCGCGACCGCGGCCGCGCCCAGGACCGACGTGGCGCCCGGGCGGTTCTCCACCACGAAGGTCCGGCCGAGCCGCTGCTCGAGGCCGCTCGCGAGCACGCGGGCGAACAGGCTGTAGAGTCCTCCGGGCGCCGACGGCGCCACGATGGTGACGATGCGGTCCGGATAGGCCTGTGCGGTAGCTGGCCTGGCGAGCATGACGGGGAGCAGGCCTAGGGCCATGATTGGAACGAGGCTTTTAAGCCTTTGCCACTGCTTCATCTTTTCGCTTCCTTGACAGCCTGACCCTGGGGCGCCATAAGCTCTCGCGGCGCGGGCCCTCGTTGGCCCGCGTATGCATTGGGCCGTCCCGTGTGACGGCCGAACCCTGAACCCAACCCGACTGCCAAGAAGCCGGTCCGGAATCCTCCGAGCACCGGGATCGAACACGAGGATGAAAACGATGTTCGCGGTCATCAAGACGGGGGGCAAGCAGTATCGCGTCGCCCCCGAAGACGTGCTGAAAGTGGAAAAGATCGCCGGCAATCCCGGCGACGTGGTCGAGTTCGCCGAGGTGCTGGTGGTGGGCGGCGACACGCCGCTGCTCGGCACCCCGACGGTTGCGGGCGCGAGCGTCGCGGGCGAGGTGCTCGACCAGACGCGCGGCCCGAAGGTGATCTCGTTCAAGAAGCGCCGCCGCAAGAACTCGCGCCGCCGGCGCGGCCACCGGCAGGAATACACCATGGTGCGGATCACCGAGATCCTCACCGACGGCAAGAAAGCGTCGGCGACGCCGCCGCCGCGGCCGCCGCGCCCCAAGCGGGAAAGGCCCGCGCCTGCGGCGGAAGCGCCGGAAGCCGGGGCAAGCGCCTGAGACGGACGCTTGAGATCAGCGAAAGCGAACGGTTGAGAAAAATTGACGAAATCCGGTGATGATTTCGTCACCAAAACCAGATATAAAAGACGTCGAAGACGGATTCTCGGACATGGCACACAAGAAAGCAGGCGGATCTTCGCGCAACGGCCGTGACTCGGCCGGCAAGCGCCTGGGCGTGAAGCTGTTCGGCGGCGAAGCCTGTCGCGCCGGCAACATCCTCGTACGTCAGCGTGGCACGCAATGGCATGCGGGCCACAACGTCGGCGTTGGTGTGGACCATACGCTCTTTGCGCTCATCGACGGCCGCGTCGAGTACCGCACGAAAGCCAAAAACCGCACCTTCGTCTCCGTCGTTCCGATGGAGGCCGCGGCCGAATAAACCGGGGGACACCATAGTAGGTCCGCCGGCATCCAGTCCGAACCGGCGGGGACCTACAAGCAGGTTCCAAGAGGGGGAGACGGGTTGCCGGCTCCCCCTCATCCTTTTCGAAGGATGCTTTTCGAAGTGCGTTGGCGTTCAACGTGCAACCTCAAGCAGGAGCCTGCGATGACCGGCCTGGAGCAAGTCCGCTCGGAGACCTTCCGAGAGAGGTGTATTCCCGTCCTCGAGACCGCGCGGTTGGTGCTGCGTGCACCGCGCCTCGGGGACGCTAAAGCGATTGCGGCGCTCGCCAATGACCGCCACATCGCCGAGAATACGGCGCGCATTCCGCATCCGTACAAGCTCGGCGATGCGAAGGACTGGATCGGCGGGGCGAACAGCAATTGCGGCGAGGAGCAGTACGTCATCACGCTCGCCGATGGCACGCTGATCGGCGCCTGCGGGATCGAGCAGCGCGACGAAGCGCCGTCGATCGGCTACTGGCTCGGCCAGCCGTTCTGGCGCAAGGGTTTTGCGACCGAAGCGGTCCGCGCCCTGATCGACCATGCGTTCGGCGATCTCGAGCACGAGGAGCTGCACGCGAGCGCGCGGGTGACCAATCCGGCCTCGCGCCACGTGCTGGAGAAGTGCGGCTTCCAGTGGACCGGCGTCGGGTTGTGCCGCATCCGCGCCATCCATTCGTCGGCGCCGGTCGACCGCTTCCGCCTCGAGCGCTGCATCTGGGCCTCGCTCAAGAGCTGGGGAAAGATGCGGCGGCGGTGAGCGTCCAGTCGCATCGTGCTGAGAAAATGCCCGAGTGAAGGAATGACGCACGTTTTCGTATCCGTCGTCGCGCGAATGCGCCGGCCCGACCGCACGACATTGCGCCGGAAGGGCTGACGCACGCCGTCGAACGCGCGCAGCTTGCGCCGAATTCCCGAGCCCTTCCGCGCCGCGGAAGGGCTTTTTCCTTTTCACGATCGGGCTCGGCGCGCCGTCACGACGCCCTCACCGACAACGCCGTGATGCGCCGCGAAGCCCGCTTCCCCGGAACCGGTGCGACACATCCGCAGCCCGGTAGGGATTGACAGCGTCGAGGAGGAGGACGACCTTCTAGGTGTTCTCCCAATCGCGCGTGCGCGATGGAAATTCAGAAGGAGAGGACATGACGCCACCGGGCCAGTATCGCCGCGATGATCGCCGCGGTTTCGTTCGGACCACGGCGTAGCGGCAATCCGCGAACGGCACGTCCGAGAGCGGCCCCTCGGGCCGCATCAGTGAGGCAAGGCCCACCCTGGCCGCTCTCGGCGAAGCTTATTTATGTTTGAACTAAATCCGGTTGTCCGTCATGCCCGGCCTCGTGCCGGGCATCCACGTCTTTGCGGTGGCAGAAAAGTCGTGGATGGCCGGGACATAAGCGGAGCGAAGCGACGCCGTTCTTCGAACGGCTATGCCCGGCCATGACGAAGCGGATGGAATCATCCCCAATCAATTTTGGATTCATCCTCAATCAATCGTGAGGTGTTCCTCGCGAATGATCTTCGCCCAGCTCTTGATCTCGGAATCGACATACGCCCGAAACTGATCCGGCGTCGTCGCCATCGACTCGAACATCTGCGGGTCCATGAACTGGGCGCGAAAGACGGGATCGTCCATCACTTTGCGCACATCCGCGTCGATCTTCATCACGATGTCTTGCGGCGTGCCGCCGGTGGCGGCGAGGCCGAACCAGGTCGCCGCCTCGTAGCCCGGCACGCCGCTTTCCGCGACGGTCGGCACCTCCTCTAGCTTGGGCATGCGATGCATGCTGCCAATGGCGAGGATCTTCAACCGATGCGCGCGGAATGGCTGCTCCACCAGGCTGGTGCTGATCGACATCAGCTTGATGTGGCCCGCCATCACGTCGTTGAGCGCCGGCGCGGCCCCCCGATAGTGCACCGCTTGCAGCTTGATGCCGGTCATGTTCTCGAGCTTGAGCATGTTCATGTGCGGCGCCGAGCCGATGCTGGCAGTGCCATAGGTCAGCTGCCCCGGCTTCTGCCGCGCCAGCGCGATCAGCTCCTTGATGTTGGCGACCGGCAGGTCGTTGGTCGCGACGATCGCCTGGTTGATGCGCACGAGGCCGGTGATCGGCGTCAGGCCTTTGGCGACGTCGTAGCCGAGACGCTCGTTCGAGTAGAGCGTCGGGTTGAGCACGAAGGTGCCGGCCTCGGCGACGAGCAGCGTGTAGCCGTCCGGCGCCGCCCGCGCGACGGCCTGGGCGCCGATGATATGGCCGGCCCCGCCCTTGTTCTCGATCAGCACCGGCTGGCGCCACATCACCGAGAGCCGCTGCCCGATCGCGCGCGCCACCACGTCGGTGACGCCGCCCGCCGCCGCGGTGACGAGGATGGTGACGGGACGCGTCGGCCATGGCTGAGACGTCGCCTGTGCGCAGCACATACTCGCCAGGAGCAGGCTGCCCAGCGCGACCGGCCACATGAACCGTCTCATGATCGTCGTCCCCTCCTTCCGACACGTCGCGATGATGGGAATCATCCCATCATCGGTGAGCGACCTGCCCCACGCCAATTCTCGCATCCCGAGCGTCCCGCCGCGAGTGATGCTTTTCGTGGAGCGATCGCGCCGGTCGCGCTATGCTGACGCCGAAGGCGGTCGCCGAAACCGCCCCCAACATCAACATCGACTGGAGGATGCGTCATGGCTCGAGCGCTCACCCGCGTGAAGATCGCGCCGAAAGGCATGGGGCTCAACGATTTCGTCGCCATGCAAGAGGGCTACTTCGCGGCCGAAGGCCTCGACGTGGAATTCGATTGGAAGACCTTTCGCGGCACCCAGTCGAGCTGGAAGGGGCTCGAGTATTTCCAGCGCCCGCAGGACCAGCCGTACACGCAGGCCAAGGAGGACGTGATCCAGGGCGCCTGCGTGTGGGGCACGATCTGCAACGCCAGCGCCGGCATGGGCAAGGTGGTGGCGGAGGCCTACGGCGACTCGCCATGGGCGATCTTCGTGCGGCCGGATTCGGCAATCCGCACGCCGACGGATCTCAAGGACATCCCGATCGCGGTCGGCATGCGCGCCGGCAGCCATTTCAACGTACCGTTTCGCCTGGAAAAATATCTGCCGCTCGCCAACATCAAGACGGTCAACACCGGCGGTTTTGGCGCGCGATTGAAAGCGCTGCTCGACCGCGAGGTCGAGGCCGCGAGCCTGCTGCCGCCGCAGATCGCGATGGCCGAGCAGCTCGGCCTGCGCAAGATCATCGAGGACCGCTTCCATACGCTGTGGTGGACGCCGGACGCCGCGGCGCCGGCGACCGTGCGCGCCTACCTCAACGCGCTGCAGCGCGCCGAGGAGGCGCTCGACCGCGACCTCGCAAAATATCTGCCGTTGTGGAAGCTCGCGGTGCCGGCCGAGTTCGAGACGTATCACCCGTGGGACTTCAGCAAGTTCGGCCGCGGCGAGCGCTTCGTATTCCAGGCGATCCCGCAGTCGGAGTTCGACGCTACGCTCGCGCAAGTGAAGCGATGGGATCTCGACCAGTTCCTCAAGGAGCGGGATTTCGCCAAGCTGACCGCCGAGGTGGGTGAGTGAGGCGAGCCGAGTAAGGCCAGGAAGGCGCCTGCGCACCCTCTCCCCCTTCGGGGTCCCTTCGGGGGAAGAGGGGGCGCAGCGAGCGTGCGTGCCCTGCTAAATCACCACCGTGTTCGCTTGCTGCTCGATCAGCCGCACTAGACTCAGCGCGGTGAGCTCCGACGACTTCGGATTCGTCGCCAGCGGATTGTTGCGCAGCACGATCTCGAGCTCGCCGAAGGCGCCGCGCACCTTGATTCGGTGCTCGTTTATGCGCGCGGCCGGATCGACGACGAGCTGCACGCGGGTGCGGTCGATGCCGATGCCGGCGAGCGAGGTCACGACCGTGGCATTCGCATTCTGGGGGTAGTCGCCCGCCGCCTTGCGCGCCGAGCCCTCGTAGAAGACCTTCGCCTCGGTCAGCGTCGCGGCATCGAACAGCTTTTCGGCCGGCGTGCCCTTCCACGCCGCCGGCGGCTTCACGATCTGATGCACGGCCTCGTCGAGGCCGAGCACCGCGGCGCCCGCGATGGCGTCGATCGCACCGATCGCGCCGGATGGAATGAGGATCCGGCTGCCGTGCTGCTCGGCGATCGCCTGCAGCCGCGGCAGCAGCGCGTCATCGACGAAGGCGCTGGTCGACGCGATTATCATCGCGCCGGCGTGCTGCAGCGCCGCCGGCGCCCACTGGTCGATGGCGCGGCGGCCGGCTGCTTCCACCACCAGGTCCGGCTCGAGCTCGGCGAGCTGGGCGGGATCGCCGAGAAACGGAATGCCGGGCGGCAGCGCCGCGCGCGCGGCAGGGTCATCGATCGTCGCGATGCCGATGATCTCGACCGGCGCGGAGCGCTTCGCCAAGAGGTCGCCGACGCGCGAGCCGATCGCGCCCCAGCCGATGAACACGGTCCGTACCGGACCGTTTGCCTTCGCCTGCATTGCATGTCCCGCCCGATTGCCGTCGCAATCCTGCACGATCGGCGGGCGTGATCAAGCGAAGGAAGATGCGCGATTGGCGAGTAGCGAATGGCGAGTGGTGCAACCCTATTCGCCACTCGCCCCTCGCTACTCCCATATCTCACTGCGTCGCGGCGTCGCCGACGGTGCCTTGCACGACCACGGTTCCCTGCATCTGCGGATGCAGCCCGCAGAAATACTGGAAGGTGCCCGGCGTCTTGAACGTGAAGGTGAACTTGTCGCCGGTGTCGAGCGCCTGCGAGCGGTAGTGGCCGATCGACACCACGGTGTGCGGGATGTCGTCCTCGTTGGTCCAGGTCACGGTGTCGCCCACCTTCACGGTGAGCTGCTGCGGCCCAAAAGTGAAGTTGTCGATCTTCACCTCGAGGTCGGCGGCGAGCGCCGCGCGCGACAAGCCGAGCGCGAGCGCGGCGGCGAGACCGCCGCGCACGAGAATTGCGAGCTTCATTTTTCTGCTTTCTGTTCCGCTTTGCGTCAGCCTTGCAGCGGCTGATCGATGATGGCGAGGCGCTCGGTGCCGACCTTGTAGTTGATCTCGGCGACGCCGAGCACGCCGCGCAACTTGTCGTCCGGCACCTTCATCGGGCCGGGCGACGGCGCCGTGCCGGGCGCCGGCTGCGGGAACGCGGTCGAGCGCGCGGTGTGGAAGGTGACGTTGCCCTCGACCTTCTGCACGATCTGGTGGATGTGGCCGTTGAGGACGGTGACGGAGCCGAACTTCTTCAGCAGCGCGAGCGCCTGCGCGCCGTCCTCGGTGCCCCAACCCCACTTCTCGTACACGGTCCACAGCGGGATGTGCGCGAACACCACGATCGGCGTCGATGCGGTCTTGGCCTTGAGGTCGTCCGCGAGCCAGGCGAGCTGATCGGCGCCGAGGCTGCCGAGGCCGCCGCCCTTGAGGTTGGCGACATTGACGAGGCCGATGAAGTGCACCCCGTTCTGATCGAAGCTGTAGTAGCCGCTGCCCTTGGCGTTCTGGCCGTAACGCTGCTTGTAGAGCGTGCCCGGCTCCGCATCGATGATGTCGTGCTCGCCCGGGACATAGTGGGTGTCGAGCCCGGCCTGCGAGATGATGTGCTGGGCGTCGTCGAACTCCTTCTCCTTCGACAGGTGCGTGATGTCGCCGGTGTGGATCATGAAGGCCGGCTTCGCATTGAGCGCCTTCACCTTCTTGATCGCCTCCTCGAGGGTGCCGAGCGCATTCGGGTTGGCCGGCTTGTCGAAGCCGACATGGCTGTCGCTGATCTGCAGGAACGTCATGCCGGAGGTCGTCGCCGCCTGCGCCTCGCCCATGATGCCGAGCGAGGTCGGGATGCCGCCCGCGACCGTCCACAGGACGCCGGTGCCGGCCCAGGTCATGCATTCCAGTACTTTGCGCCGGCTCAGCCCGTCGGCGCCGTGATCATCGTCGTGTGAGGTCATGGTCGTCTCCTCGGTTGCAGGTCAGGTGGATGGGTCCCGAGGGCGAGACCGGAGACGGCGGCGATTTATTCCCAGGCCCGATGACATTCTGGGGTGACGCGGGCGGACGCCGGCCCTATGTATGACGCAAACTCGCCACACCAGCGTTAACCATTGATTCGATGAAGTTTCTCGACCAGGCCAAGGTTTTCATCCGCTCCGGCGACGGCGGCGCCGGCTGCGTCTCGTTCCGGCGCGAGAAATTCATCGAGTTCGGCGGCCCCAATGGCGGCGACGGCGGACGCGGCGGCGACGTGGTGGCCGAGTGCGTCGACGGCCTCAACACGCTGATCGATTACCGCTACCAGCAGCACTTCAAGGCCAAGACCGGCGGCCACGGAATGGGCGCGAACCGCTCGGGCGCCGGCGCACCCGACGTGGTGCTGCGCGTCCCGGTCGGCACACAGGTGTTCGACGAGGACAACGAAACGCTGCTCGCCGATTTCACCCAAGTCGGCCAGACCGCCGTGCTCGCCAAGGGCGGCAATGGCGGGTTCGGCAACGCCCACTTCAAGTCGTCGACCAACCGCGCGCCGCGCCACGCCAATCCGGGCCAGCCGGGGGAGGAGCGCACCATCTGGCTACGCCTCAAGCTGATCGCCGACGCCGGTCTCGTCGGTCTGCCCAATGCCGGCAAGTCGACGTTTCTCGCCGCGGTGAGCGCCGCCAAGCCGAAGATCGCCGACTATCCGTTCACGACATTGCATCCGCAGCTCGGTGTGGTCTCGATCGATACCCGCGAGTTCGTGCTCGCCGACATTCCCGGCCTGATCGAGGGGGCGCACGAGGGCGCCGGCCTGGGCGACCGTTTCCTCGGCCATGTGGAGCGCTGCCGCGTGCTGCTCCACCTCGTCGACGGCACCGGCGAGCATGCCGGCGAAGCCTACAAGACGGTTCGCGCGGAGCTCGAGGCCTACGGGCACCAGCTTGCCGACAAGCCGGAGATCGTGGCGCTCAACAAGGCGGACGCGCTGACACCGGAACAGCTCAAGCAACAGACCGCGCGGCTCAAGCGCGCCGCCAAGAAGACCCCGCTGGTGATGTCGGGCGCAACCGGCAAAGGGGTAGCCGAAGCCTTGCGTGCGCTGGTGAAGGTGATCGACGCGAGCAGCGAACGCAAAGAAGAGCGCGCCGCGGCGTGGCAGCCGTAAACCAATTCATGGCCGCGCTCGTCCCGGCCATCCACGGCTTGCCTGGTCAGAGGCCGCACGGAAGACGTGGATGCTCGCATTCGCTTTGCATTCGCCGACTGACGAGAATGGAACCCCGGTGGAACTGCGGCAGTTCCATGTCATGGTCGTTCCTACATGAAACCTGATGGCCTGCGGGCCGTTCTTGCACGGCGGGAGCTGCAAGAAAGGTCGCTTCGTGTCCACACGCGCGAGGCGGATGACACATGTGCGGATTATGCGGTGAGCTTCGATTTGACGGTGGCGATCCGGATTTAACGACGATCCAGAAGATGACGACGACGCTCGCGCCGCGCGGCCCGGACGCGAGCGGGTTCTTCTCCCAGGGCCGGCTTACGCTCGGCCACCGACGGCTGAGCATTCTTGACCTCACGCCGACCGGCCAGCAGCCGATGTTCGACCCGGAACTCGGCCTCGCCGTCGCTTTCAACGGCTGCATCTACAATTTCCGCGACCTGCGGCGCACTCTCGAGGCGAAGGGCTATCGCTTCTTCTCCGAGTGTGACACCGAGGTCATCCTCAAGGCCTATCACGCCTGGGGCGCGCACTGCGTCGAGCGCTTCTACGGCATGTTCGCATTCGCACTGTGGGAGCGCGACAGCGGGCGGGTCGTGCTGGCGCGCGATCGGCTCGGCATCAAGCCGCTCTACGTGGCCGACACGAAGAACGGACTGCGCTTCGCCTCGACCCTGCCGGCGATCATCGCCGCCGGAGGCGTCGACACCAGCATCGACCGCCGGGCATTGCATCATTACATGTCGTTCCATGCGGTGGTGCCGGCGCCGCTCACGATTCTCGAGGGCGTGCGCAAGCTGCCGCCTGCCACCATCCTCACCATCGAGCCCGATGGAACGCGGCGCGAGGAGACCTATTGGACGCTGGCTGTCGGGGCGCGACGCGAGGACCGCGCGATCTCGACGCCGGAATGGCGCGAGATGGTGCTCGCGACCCTCAAGACCGCGGTCGAGCGCCGGCGCATCGCCGACGTGCCGGTCGGCGTGCTGCTGTCGGGCGGGCTCGACAGCTCGCTCGTGGTGGCGCTGCTCGCCGAGGCGGGCGCGGCGGCCGATCTGAAAACCTTTTCGATCGGCTTCGACAGCGTCGGCGATGTCAAGGGTGACGAGTTCCGCTATTCGGACCTGATCGCCAAAAAGTTCGGCACCGAGCATCATCGCCTCCGCATCGACCGCGATCGCGCGCTCTCGGCGTTGCCGGGCGCGATCGCCGCCATGTCGGAGCCGATGGTGAGTCACGATGCGATCGGCTTCTATCTGCTTTCCGAGGAGGTCGCGCGCCACGTGAAGGTGGTGCAGAGCGGCCAGGGCGCCGACGAAATCTTCGGCGGCTACCACTGGTATCCGCCGATGATGCATACGAACGATCCGGTCGAGGAATATGCCCGCGTCTATTTCGACCGCGACCACGCCGAGATGGGCGAGGCACTGGCGCCGCGCCTGATGAACGGCGACTACAGCCGCGAGTTCGTCGAGAGCTTCTTCGCTCGGACCGGCAGCGAGCGGCCGATCGACAACGTGCTCGCCCTCGACACCCGGATCATGCTGGTCGACGATCCGGTCAAGCGCGTCGACAACATGACCATGGCGTGGGGCCTCGAGGCGCGCGTGCCCTTCCTCGACCACGAGCTGGTCGAGCTCGCGGCTCGCATCCCGGCCGACCTCAAGGTGCGCGACGGCGGCAAATGGATCCTCAAGGAGGCGGCGCGCGCGGTCGTGCCGGCGGAGGTCATCGACCGGCCGAAGGGCTACTTCCCGGTGCCGGCGCTGAAGTATCTGCGCGGCCCGTTCCTCGATTTCGTGCGCGATACGCTCAACACGCCCGCCGCACGCCAGCGCGAGCTCTTTCGGCCCGAATACGTCGAGCGCCTGCTCGCCAACCCGGAAGGCGAGCTGACGCCGAAGCGGAATTCCAAGCTGTGGCAGGTCGCGCTGCTGGAAGGTTGGCTGCAGGCCCAGGGTCTATAGAATGGGCAAGCGCGCCTGCTGATCCACTATCCGCGTGGGCAAAATCGGATTGGCGCGGCTGCCCACGCGGCAAGGGATGAGCAGGCGATTTCGCCCACCTCACAGCATCGCGATCAATCGCCGCGCATCCTGAGGCGCGGCGCTCTTTTGATCGTTGTCGAAGTAGACGTAGACGTGCTTGCGGCCGCGCCGCCATTTCCTGATCTCGCTCGCGTAGCGGCGCAGCTCGGCCTCGGAGTAGCTGTCCTTGTAATGCCCGCCGGGGCCGTGACCGCGCACGTAGACGAAGTCGGCCGTCGTTCGCCATGGCGACGGCGCGTCGTGGTGATCGGAGATGCACAGCGCGATATTCCACTCGCGCAGCAGCCTGAAGATCGGCTCCGCGTACCAGCTCGCGTGGCGGAATTCGAACGCATAACGGCGCCGGCGCGGCAACATCGCGAGAAAACTCGCGAGGCGCTCGCGATCGGCGGTGAAGCGCGCGGGCAGTTGAAACAGCACCGGTCCAGCCTTGGGACCGAGCAGCCGCAGCCGCTCCTCGATCAACGCGATGCTGTTGTCCGATTTGTCCGATAGGCGCTTCCAGTGGGTGATGAACTTCGAGCCCTTCCAGGCGAAGACGAAATCCTCGGGCGTCTGCGCGCGCCACGCCCGCACCGCCTCGAGCGACGGCGTGCGATAGAACGAGCCATTGATCTCGGCGGTCGGGAACTGGGTGCCATACCAGCACAGCCAATCCTTCTTGCGCACGTCCGGCGGATAGAACGGCCCACGCCAGCCGTCGTAGGTCCAGCCCGAGGTGCCGATAAAGACGCCCTTCATGCAGGGATGATGCGGGCGAGCGCCCGAAGTTCCAGCGGTTGCAATCGCAGCCTCCCTGTGGGAGACGTGCCCGGTTCAGGCCGGGCCTATGTCGCGCAAAATTCCATCACTCGAGGACTTCCGCCGCATCGTCGTGAAGGTCGGCTCGTCGCTGCTGGTCGACGCCAATGCCGGGCGGGTGAAGGAGGCCTGGCTCGCCTCGCTCGGCGAGGACATCGCCAAGTTGCACGGCGAAAATCGCGACATTCTCGTCGTCTCGTCGGGCGCGATCGCGCTCGGCCGCGCGGTGCTCAAGCTGCCCAAGGGAGCGCTCAAGCTCGAGGACAGCCAGGCCGCCGCTGCGGTCGGCCAGATCGCGCTGGCGCGCACCTGGTCGGAGGCGCTCGGCCGCCACGGAATCGGCGCCGGCCAGGTGCTGGTGACACTCAACGACACGGAGGAGCGCCGGCGCTACCTCAATGCGCGCAATACCATCGCCAAGCTGCTCGAGTGGCGCGCGGTTCCGGTGATCAACGAGAACGACACCGTCGCGACGAGCGAGATCCGCTATGGCGACAACGACCGGCTCGCCGCGCGCGTCGCCACCATGGCGAGCGCCGACGCGCTGGTGCTGCTCTCCGATATCGACGGGCTCTACGACGCGCCGCCCGGCCGCGACGCCGATGCGAAGCTCATCCCGCTGGTCGACCGCATCACGCCGCAGATCGAGGCGATGGCGGGCGACGCGGCTTCCGAGCTTTCGCGCGGCGGCATGGTCACCAAGATCGAGGCGGCGAAGATCGCAACCACCGCCGGCACCCATCTGGTGATCGCGTCCGGACGCGTCGACCATCCGCTTGCCGCGATCAAACAGGGCGCGCGCTGCACCTGGTTCCTGACGCCGGCTAATCCGGTGACGTCGCGCAAGAAATGGATCGCCGGCTCGCTCGAGCCCAGGGGCACGCTGACGATCGACGCTGGCGCGGTGGCGGCGCTGCGGCGGGGCAAGAGCCTGCTGCCGGCCGGCGTGACGCGGGTCGACGGCCAGTTCAGCCGCGGCGATGCCGTGGTCATCCGCGGGCCCGATGCGGCCGAGATCGGCCGCGGCCTCGTCGCCTACGACGCGGTGGACGCGGCGAAGATCACCGGCCGCTCGTCGGCGGATGTGCCCGCCATCCTGGGCTTCTCGGGCCGCGTCGAGATGGTGCACCGCGACGACATGGTGCTCGGCGGGGAATAACTCATCCATTGTCATGCCCGGCTTCGGCCGGGCATGATGAGGAAAGCTTACTTCCGCACCGCCCACGCGAGCGCATCGGCCACGCGGTCGTGGCCCCAGAAGAGCTCGCCGTCGGCGCAGATGAACGTCGGCGCGCCGAACACGCCGCGCCGCTCCGCCTCAGCGGTCGTGGCGCGCAGCCGCTCCTTGATCTCCTCGGAACGGGCCCGCGCGAGCGCGGGCTCGGCCGTGACGCCGAGACCATGCAGCAGGTCGCGCATGACGGCTTCGTCACCGATCTGCCGGCCCTCGCCGAACTCGGCCGCATAGACGGCGCGGCAGAAATCCTCGCCCCAGCCCGCGTCGAGGCCCACATGGGCGATGCGCGCCGCGAGCAGGCTCGGCTGCGGAAATGGATCGGGCCGGCGGAACGGCAACGCGAGCCGCGCGCAGATGCGATCGAGATCGCGCCACATATAGCGGCCCTTGGCGGGATAGATGTTGAACGGCGAGTTGTCCCAGCCCTGTGCCTTGAAGATCGGACCGAGCAGGAACGGCCGCCAGCGCACCGCAACGCCCGCGGCGTGCGCGAGCGCGCCGATGCGCAGCGCGGCCGGATACGAATAGGTCGAGGCAAATTCGAGATAGAAGTCGAGCGTCGGGCGGCTCATCGGTCACCTCCTCCCCGCGCGGATCTGGTCCGCGCCGGTCCAGGTTAGCGCTGGAACTCGCATCCGCCCACCCGCGTTATCGTCTGGTTGCCGACACGGAGAGACGACATGCTGATGGAAGCGCGCAAGTTTGCCGTTCCGCTCCTGGCCTTCGCGGGCGGCGCGATTCTCGGCCGGGTACTGGGCCTCAAGACACTGGTACGCGGCGCCATGACGGCGGCCGCCGTGACGGGCATCGCGCAGCCAGCGATGATCGAGTCGCGGTCGCACCGGCGCAGCGATGGTACGCACCGTCGGCGCAAGGTCGTGCATCGCGCCGCTCATCGGCGCAGCCCGCAGAAGAAATCATCGCCGGCGTGAGGGGCGAGGTGAGCTAGGCCCGCGCGCCGAGCGCGCGCAGCGCACACCGCGCATGCGTGCGCAGCTACTTGCGCCGTCGCACCAGAGCGCGGAAAGTCCTCCCAACAACAATCCCAAGGGAGGGCTTCCATGTCGACCGATCAGGCGGCCAATCGCCGCCGCTTCCTGCAATTCATCGCGGCAAGCCCGCTGTTCGCCGCTGGCGCCGGCTCGGCGATGGCCGAGACCTTGCTGCTGCCCAAGGCGAGGCAACCCGATCCCCTGTCGTGGGCGCCATTCGATCCCAACAACCTGATCAAGGCGCCGAAAGAGGCGATCAACGTCTTCGACTTCGAGCCGGTGTGCCGGCAGAACGTGCCGCCCGCCCATTTCGGCTATATGGCGGCCGGTATCGACGACGAGCAGACCTTGCGTGCGAACCGCGAGGACATGCTCAAATACCGGCTGCGGCCGCGCCGGCTCGTCGACGTGAGCAAAGTCGACATGAGCACGGACATCCTCGGCGTGAAGTACGGCACGCCCATCATGATCTGCCCGATCGGTGGCCAGCGCTCATTCCATCCGGACGGCGAGATCGCGGTCGCCAAGGCGGCGAAGACCGGCAATCACCTGCAGATCCTCTCCACCGTGTCGTCGAGCTCGGTCGAGGACGTGACGGCGGCGCGTGGGGCGCCGATCTGGCAGCAGCTCTATGCCACCAATAAGTGGGAGATCGCCGAGGCGATCGTCAAGCGCGCCGAGAGCGCCGGCTGCCTCGCGGTCGCCGTCACGGTCGACCGCGCCGGCGGGCGCAATCAGGAGACGCTGTTTCGCCTGCGTCCGACCGACAAGCGCGAATGCAACGCGTGTCACGACCGCAGCAGCATCGCGGCGAGCTTCCGCACCCGGCCGATGCTCTCGGACCTCGATTTCACCGGGCTCAAGACCTTCCAATCGTCGGCGATGACCTGGGACTTCTTCAAGCGGCTGCGCGACACCACCAAGATGAAGATCGTGATCAAGGGCATTCTGACCGGCGAGGACGCCGCGATCGCGGCCGACAACGGCATCGATGCGATCATCGTCTCCAATCACGGCGGCCGCGCCGACGATTCCGGGCTCTCGGCCATCGCGGCGCTGCCGGACGTCGTCGCGGCCGTGAAAGGCCGCATGCCGATCCTGATCGATTCCGGCTTCCGTCGCGGCACCGACATCGTCAAGGCGCTCGCCATGGGCGCGACCGCGGTCGGCATCGGCCGGCCCTACATCTGGGGCCTCGGCGCGTTCGGGCAGGAAGGCGTCGAGCGGGTGCTCCAGCTCCTGCGCATCGAGCTGCACACCATGATGCAACAGATCGGCGCGCCGACCATCAAGGATCTGAAGCCCGCGATGGTGCAGAAGGTCTAGCCAGCGTCGAAGCCGAGCCGGCGGCGCAAATCGCGCGACGCATCACCGGTCAGCATCGCCGCGAGCTTGTGCGCAAGCTCCGGCGACCGCGCCTTGGTCGAGATGCCGAGCGTATAGACGGTGGCGAGCGCGAAGCCCTCCGGCAGGTTGCCGACGAGGCTCGTTCCCTTGGTGTCGAGGATCTCGGTGACCTGCGTGCAGCCGATCGGCCGGCCGCCATCGACCGCGGCGAGCGCCGCCATCGCGGCGCTGCCGTTCGGATGCGGGCGCAGCCGCGGCGCCACCTCCGCCGCGATGCCGAGCCGGTCGAGCACCTTGGCGAAGTGAATGCCCGCGGTCGCGAGGCTGGGATCGGGAAAGTAGATCGCATCGGCGCCGCGCAGCGCCGCCCGCAGCGCGTCGGCATCGCCGATCGCCGGCATGGGATCGCCGCTGCGCACCGCGACGCCGGTCGCGACCGTGCCGATGTCCGCCGCCGTGCCGGCGGCGACATAGCCAGCCGTGGTGAGCTCGCCGATCAGCGCCGCGGTGAGGATCAGCACGTCAGCGTCGGTGCCCGCGAGGAGCTTGTCACGCATGGCCCCGACGGCGCCGAACGTAGCGTCGATATCGGCGCCGGTCTGCGCCTTGAATTGCGGCGCGAGCGCCGTGACGAGCCCGTGGGCCGCGCCGCCGGAGAGAAGTGTGAGGTTCAAGCGGTCCCTCCCCGCATGTGAGGGGCATGTGAGGTGAGCGCAATGCCTGCGCTCCCTCTCGCCTTTCCGGGCGAGAAGGAGCGCGAGAGGCGCGCTCGCGTCGCACTGCTCATCTACATTCAATCACTTCGTATCGACCTGGATGTGGGCGGTCTTGATCACATTCGCCCACTTGGCGATGTCCTTCTCGAGATAGGCGCCGAACTCGGCCGGCGTCATGGTCATCGGGGTGGCGCCCTGCTTCTCCCAGGCGGCGACCAGCGTGGGCTGCTTGACGGCCTTCTCGATCTCGGCATTGAGCTTGTCGACGACCGGTTGCGGCGTGCCTTTGGGCGCCATGATGCCCAGCCAGATCGTGGTCTCGTAACCGGGAACGCCAGCCTCGGCGACGGTGGGCACATCCGGCAGCACGGTCGAGCGCTTTGTCCCGGTGGTGGCGAGCGCGCGCACCTGACCGGCCTTGACGTTCGGCGCCATCGTCGTGATGGCATCGAACATCATCTGCACCTGGCCGCCGAGCACGTCGTTGCGGGCCCCGGAAGAGCCGCGATAGGGCACGTGCTGGATGTTCGTGCCGGTCATCGATTTGAACAGCTCGCCCGCCATATGATAGGGCGTACCGGTGCCCGACGATGCGTAGTTGAGCTTGCCGGGCTGCGCCTTGGCGAGCGCGATGAACTCCTTGAGCGTCTTCGCCGGCACCGAGGGATGCACCACCATCACGAGATCCGAGTAGTTGATCGGCGCGACGGGCACGAAGTCGCGCATCAGCACGAACGGCCGGTTGGGCACCAGCGTCTCGTTGACCGTGTGGGTGTTCGACATGGCGAGGAGCGTGTAGCCGTCGGCGGGCGCGTGGGCGACATAGTTGGTGCCGATGATCGAGCCGGCGCCGGGCTGGTCCTCGACCACGAAGGGCTGCTTGAGGGCCTGCGACAGATATTGCGCGAGCTGGCGGCTGTAGACATCGGCCGGACCGCCGGCCGCGAACGGCACGATGATGCGCACCGTGTGGCTCGGATAATCCTGCGCGGCCGCGGAGAACGCGAGGCTCACTGCCGCGATCAGCGCGGCGCCGAGCTTAAGCGAGAATGGCATGCGGATTCCTCAGAAACGGGCATGTGAGGCGCGCACGGGAGGCGCGCATGGCGCGCCCCTAGATGTCATTGCGAGCGAAGCGACGCAATCCCGTGCGGCACGAGATTACTTCGGCGTGCTGCGCGCGCCTCGCAACGAAGGCAGTGGCAAAGTCAGCCCAGGGCCTTGTCCATGCGGTAGTTGAGGAATTCCTGCGCCCAGCGCATCACCCGCTGCGGCGCGATGACGCGGAAGCCGCGGTGCTCGAAGAACGGCCGCGCCGTGATGCTCGCCTCGGTGAAGAGGCGCAGCAGCCCGTGCGTCCGCGCGCTCGCCTCGACGGTGCGCAGCAGCCGGCTGGCGATGCCGATGCCCTGATGATCGGCGTGGACGTAGAGCATGTCGATCAGCCCGTCGCGTGCCACCTCGACGAAGCCGACCGGCGCGCCGTCGAGATCGGCGACCCAGACGTCCTTGTTGTCGAAGCGGTACCGCCATCGCCGCGCATCGATGTCGTCCGGCGCCCAGGCCATGACCTGCTGCTGCGAATAGTCGCGACCGTTGATCCGGCGCACCGTGTCGCGGAAGAGCGCGATCAGGCCGGCGAGGTCGCCCGACCGGTAGGGGCGGATATCAATCGGCATTGCGGTGGCCCTCCCGTCACATGCGCGCGCTCCAGGCAGACTCCGTCGTGAAGCGGAAATTCCCGATCACACTGACGCGCGGCGCGCCGGCGCGCGCAACAGATACTCCCGCCTCGGCACATGCATCGCCTCTTCCTCGGCGTCCTGCGGCTTGCCCCAGAACTCCGCCAGAGTCGGGCCGTCGCGCAAACGCCGGTCGCGAAACACGAAGTTCCAGATCTCGTGAAACCAGACGCGCCGGCCCATGCGGTAATACCACCGGATGCCGTGGCGAATCCTGCCGTCGCGATGCGCGATATAGCGCTTGAGCGCGCGCGGACGCAATTGGACCACTGCCTCGATGAATTTGACCCAGGCGATCAGCCGCCACGGCGGCATGTGACGCGTCGCCAGCACCTGGTGCTTGTAGTCCCATCGCCGCTGATCGGTCTGGATCACCTGGCGGTCGGCGGCGACGCGGAAATACGGCGTCCAGCGATGCGGCGTGACATAGAGCGTCTGGATCTGGTCGGGGTCGTAGGAAAGGAGCTGGCGCAGGCCGCGGATGAGATCGCGATCGGTCTCCTCCTCGAAGCCGACCACCCAGGTCGCCATCGAGAGTATGTCGTGACGGCGCAGCAGGCGGATCGCCTCGCGGTCCTTCGACGTGCCGCCGCCCTTGCGGATGAGCTCGAGCGTCGCCTCGTCGGTGTTCTCCATGCCCATGAGGAAACGCTCGAAGCCGGCCTGCTTGTAGAGATGCAGGATATCGGCGTCGCGCACGATGTCGTCGGCACGGGTCGAGCCGACCAGAGTCAGCTCCACCTTCTCGGCGATCAGCGCCTCGAGGAAGGCGCGCCATGCCTTGCGCGAGGCGCTCGGGTTCTCGTCGGCGAAGTTGACCACCTCGATGCCGTGCTCGCGATGCAGGCGGGCGATCTCGGCGGCGAACTTCTTCGGGTCGCGATGGCGAAAGCGCGTCCAGAAGCCGCGCTGGCCGCAATAGGTGCAAGGATGCGGGCAGCCACGCGAGAACTGCACCACCACGGCACGCTTGCCGCCCCAGTAGCTGTAGCGCGCGTGGTCGATCAGCTCCCAGCCCACGCGGCAGGAATCGAGATCGGCGATGATCGCCGCCGGCGGTGTGCCGATGACGACGCCCTTGTCCCGGAACGCGATGCCGCGCACGGCGAGCAGCGGGCGCCCGCTCTCGATGGCCGCGATGAGGCGCGGCGCAGTCTCCTCGCCCTCGCCGCGCACGATGATGTCGATCTGCGGCTCCTCGCTGAGAATGTCGCGCCAGTGATAGGTCGGGAAGACGCCGCCATAGATGATCCAGGCCTCGGGCAGCGCCGCGCGCAGTGCGCAGGTCAGCGCAGATATGACCGGATGGCCGGAGGTCGAGCCCGAGTGGCCGAGCATGATGGCCTCGGGGCGCCGCACACGAGCGCGGGCAACGATGTCGGCGATACGCATCGGCCCGAACTCGGCATCGATCAGCGTGACGTCGTGCCCCGCGTCGATCAGCGGTCCACCGATCGACAGCAGGCCGAGCGGCGGCAGCTGCTCGCGGGGAATGCGGCTGCCGATCGAGGGATGCGGCGGATTGATGAGCAGGATGCGCATGCAAGCTTTTCCAGAAGCTATTTCGGCAGGACCGCGAGGACGATCGGCATCTCCCAGCAACGGGTGCCGATGATCGAGGCGAGCAGGCGCATGCGGCCGCCGCGCGCCGCGAGCTCCCACTGGCCGCAGTAGTCGCGACGATAGCCGTTGAGCGCGATCCCCTGGGACGCGACCGGCCCGCCGTCGAGGTTGAGCGCGAGCGCAAGGTCGAGCGGCGCTTTGGCCAAGAAGTCGGCAAATCGATCGAGCGCGAAGAAAGCGTCCGTGGTCGTGCCGAGGACGATGCGGCCGGAGCGGTCCTGCCCGACGAAGCTGCGGTTGGCGAGGCGCTGCCAGTCGGCATTGACGCGGCTGGCGCCATCGGCGGTGACCAGCATCGGGAACGACACCATGGCGTCGTCGGCGCCGCGCAGCAGCGTATGCCAATCCTCCTTGGCAAGGTCATGCACGCCGACAAAGGTCGCCGAGGCGACGAAGGCACCGTGCTTGGCCAAATAGGTCTTCGGTCCCAATGCCACACCGCCGCTCACGAGCGGCGTATCCGGCGTGCCGTCGCGCGTGAAGTAGCTGCCGTTGATGACCAGCGCGGCGTTGAGCGCGGCCATCCATTCGTCGAGGTTTCGATTGCCGGCCGGCGCCGTGCGCACGACGAAGCGAAACCTGGCCGGATCGACGCGTGCGAGCAGGATCTGGTCGACTGTGGCGCCATTCGCGGTCACCGGCAGCTCGGCCACCTCGAAGCCCGGCCCGATCGATCGCCACGCGAAGCCGCCGGGGGTCGCGGCGATGGACCGGTTGTGCAAGGCGAGCCGCATCGAGCTCGACAGACGCGGATCATTGGCGGCGACCGGGACCCACAGGGTGCCGCCGCGATGAAGCACGATGTTGAGCCCGTAGGAACCCGCGACGGCGTAGACGCAGGCCACTCCGATCGCCACGAAGACGACGAGCCCGAGAGCAGGGCGCACGAGCGGGCGCAAGGCGGCGGCCAGCCGGGGCAGGCGCATCATGGCGGGGCTCATGGATCGTTGCGAGGCGCGGCGGCCACGCGCGGGATGATCGCGGCGCGGACGAGGTAGCGCAGCGGGCCGAAGAGCTTGCCGTCGAGCGGCCAGCAGGTGGCGAGCACGAGGTTGCGGCCGTCCGCGTGCGGGTCGATGCCGGAGGCATCGAAGCGCACCACCGACGTGTCGGTGACGCGGAAGCGGAACATTTGCCCATCGCGGCGCGTAACGCGGATCTCATCGCCGATCCGCACCTCGCCCAGGAACGCAAAGCTCGTGTCGCGGTGCGCCGCATAGACGGCGGTGCCGCGCTCGCCCGCCTCGGGCGTGCGCTCGACATGGCCCGGGCCGAACGCCAGCGCCTGACCGCTCGCGCCGGCGAGCGCGATCTCGGCGCGGCCGAGCCGCGGCACCTCGATGCGGGCGACCGGCCAGGTATCGGCCCAGCTCCACGGCTTGACCGGATGCCCGCTCGCGAGCGTTGCCGCGAAGGCGCGCTCGAGCAGGACCTGCGCGAGCAACGCCTTGGCATGGATCCACAGGCCCTGGCCGAACAGCCCGAGGCCGAGGACGCAAAGCATGGCGGCCGCCGCGGTGGGGAGACGCGACGGCCGCCGCAATGTCGACGCGGGGGGAAGGGGAAGCGCCGACATCGTTTCCTCACCGCTCCCGTCCGATACTCCGTGTCGCATGTGCTCGCCGGCGAGACGCGAACCACGTCGCCGGGACATGCACGGACTGGCGCAAGGTGAGGAGAAGGAAGCTGAAGACCACCAGGATCGCACCCGCGATCATGCGCAGCTCCGCATCGGTCGCGGTCTGCGGCAGGGTGACGCCGGCGTTCCGGACGACCGTCGGCACGACGACGGCGCGCGCGGGCGATGATGGCGCCGCGGTGGCGGCCGCAAGCTGCACGTGTCCGGCATCGGCGTGGTCGTCCTTGCGATGCGGCGCCGGCACGGTCGGCTGGTCCTCCCCGCGCCGGCCGAACACTTTGTCGAAATCCCAGCCGGCCGGCAGGTTGAGCGGCAGCTCGGTGTGGGTGAGGCGCGCGCCGGCGGGCCGGCTCGGCGTGGTGTCGACCGCGACCAGACTGGTGAGGCGGCTCACCAGATGATGCGCGAGAGCGAGATCGAGAACGCGGCGGTCGGCCTCGCTCTGCGCAATCTGATGGAGGGTATACGCGACCTCGGCGTCGGCGATCTTGCGGCGCGCCCACAGCTTGGAGATGCCCTGCCCCTCGGCCGCATTGGCGACCGGCAGGTGCACGACCCACGGTCGATCGCCGATGTGCCCGCTGATGTCGAGCGTGCCGGTGAGGGAAGCCACCTTGGCGGCGAGCACCACCGGCTCGCCGCGATAGAGATCGGGCAACAGCGCCGGCGTGACATCGGCCTCGCCCGCGTAGGTCGCCGTGAGCCCGGTGATGATCGGGTTCTCGAGCTTGTCGAACAAGGCGCGCATGCGCGTCTCGACCTGGTCGACCGAGCCGATGTGCGTGTAGGTGCCGCGGCCGATCTCGGAGGCGCGCGTCATCAGGAAGCTGTTCGGCGACGCGCCGATGCCGACCATGTAGACGCGCGAGCGTCCGCGCATGGCCGCGATGGTGTCGAACAGCTGCTGCTCGTTGCCGATCTCGCCGTCGGTGAGGAAGACGACCTGGCGCAGATAGGTGCTGTCGGCGCCGCGCGCGTCGGTGAGCGCGGCCTGCATCGGCGGCACCATCTCGGTGCCGCCGCGCGCCTCGATCGCCGACACGAACGCCTTGGCACGATCGAGATTGGCGGCATCGGCCGGCACCGTGTCGGGAAACAGCGCTTCCATGGTGTTGTCGAAACGGATGACGTTGAAGCGGTCGCCCGTTTTCAAATGCGCGAGCCCGTAGAGCAGGCTCGCCTTCGCTTGGGTGATCGAGGTGCCACCCATCGAGCCGGAATTGTCGATGACGAAGACCATCTCGCGCGGGCGTGGCTGCTGCACCGCGTCGGTGAGCGCCGGCGGGGTGACGAAAGCGAGGAGGTAGTCGGCATCGCCGACATGCTCGCGGAAGAGCCCGACCGACGGCGCATTGGTCGCGGCCGGGGCCCAGGTGAGCTCGAAATCGCGGTCGGCCGGGACGACCTCGTCGGCGAGCCTGATGACGCGCACGTCGGCCGAAGGCTCCTCGACGGTGATCTGATGGTGCGCACTCTTCACCGAGCCGAGCGGGAAGCCGGCCTGCAGCCGCACCGTGATGGCGACCGGATTGACGGCGGGATTGGTGCGCGGATCGAGCACCGGCGGCTCGATGCGGGCGCGGTCGGGGACCGGATTCGTGATCGCGCCCCAGCCATTGCGGCGATCGTCGAGCGCGACGGTCTGCACCACCGGGGCGGGGTTGTAGCGCGGCGCGACCACGAGCGGGATGCGCAGCGAGAACTCGCCGCCCGACTGGTGCACCGGCTCCTGGTACTCGATCTGCACCAGCACGCTTTCGCCCGGCGCGATGTTGGCGACCGCGTTGGTGAAGATGTTCGGCCGCTCCTGCGTCATCAGGGCAGCCTTGTGGCCGGCAGCCTTTGCGTCCTCGTAGATCTTCTGCGCGCTCTTTCGCTCCATCACGTCGCCGACGATGATGCGCTCACCCACCACCATTTTGAGCGTGTCGACCGCGCTGCCCTCGGACAGCGGATAGACATAGACCGCCTCGACCCAGTGGTCGGTCGGATTGTGAAAGAGCTGGGTGACGCGGCCGCGCGCGGTCGGGCCGCTGACGGTCAAGTCGACGTCGGTCGCGACCAGTGGTGCCTCGACGTAGCCGACGCCGTCGGCGCGCAGCAGCAGCGCGCCGGAATGGACCTCGGCGAGGGAGAGATGTCGCGTCGAAGCGGCGGCCGGCGCCGGCGCACCTTGCGCTCGGGCGCGCGGCACCACGGCCAAAATTGCCGCAATTGCCACCACAATCCCGAGAATGAGTTGGATCGCGGCGACCCAGGGCCGCGGCAGGATCAGGGGACCGTTCGATGAGCGAGACCCGAGCGTGCCGGGTTGCTGAATCGGACTATCCATGAGTTGCCCTCCTCCAGATGTCCACCCCGTAGCGCCCGCCGTGTTTTGTCGGCGCAAACGCGCCGGCGTACGAGCGCCTAGTTTCGGCTTGTTCAGCACCGCCCCGTCGGGTTGCGCCTTGCCGAATCCGGCCCGGTGCGGATATGTGAGGGCTTGTACGGACGCGATCCTCGCAGACGCGGCACGCGAAGCCTTGATGTCCGAAGACGCGATATCTGAAGACGCAATACTCGCAGACGTGGGAGCCGAGGGGGCCCGATGCAGGTCACGACCGAGACCAAGCTGACGGACGACCAGAGCCGGCTGGTCGCGACGCAGATCCGCGAGGAGCTGGCGCGCCGGCGCATCTCGCGCCAGCTGCTGGCCGATCAGGCGAAGATCAGCATCTCGACGCTGGAGAAGGCGCTGTCCGGCCGGCGACCGTTCACGCTCGCGACCACGATCCGGCTCGAGCAGGCGCTGGGCGTCACGTTGCGCAACAGCCAGACGCCGGTGGCGGCGCCGAACGGGGTCGCGCCGGACGAGCTCGGCTTCTATTCGCGTCGCGCCGTGCAATGGATCGAGGGCGCGTACCTCACGCTGCGCCCCTCGTTCGGCGACAAGGATGCGATCTACGCCTATCGCACCGAGATCGCCTGGGACGAGGCGGCATCACGGCTGACGTTCAAGGAATCGGAGCGGCTCGACGCCGCCTTTACGCAGCAGGGGCTCGTCTCGATGCCGGCGCCGTCCGGCCATATCTATCTCGTCACCAACGTGCACGGGCAGTATCGACTGATCATCGTCACGCGGCCGACCATCTCGGGCGAGATGTACGGCATTCTCACCACGCTGCAGGTGGGCCGCGGTGCCCAGCTCACGCCCGTGGCGGCGCCGATCGCGCTCATTCCGCTGCGCGGGATGAAGGAAGCCCACTTCGGACGCGTCGGACCAGCCGACTCCTGCTTCGCGATGTACCGGCAGTACCTCAAGCGCACGGTCGAGGAGCCGTTCGCGCTGTTCCTCCCAGGATAGTCTCCACAGCGGTCATTCTCGGGCTTCGTAAGGTGGGCAAGCCAAAGGCGGGCAAGGCGGGCCGTGCCCGCGTGCAGTCAGCGGTGGGCACGCTTCGCGCTGCCCACCCTACCTCTCGTCCAATTTCTCCGCGAACGCCGCGATGGTCTGCTGGTAGACCCTCGACTTGTTCCACTGCGCCAGCACCGCAAAATTGGCCGAGCCTTCGCGGTAGCCGCCCCCGGCTTGCCAGCCGAAGCTGTGCAGCAGGTTGGCGATGGAGGCGAGCGTGTCGGGCACGCTGCGGATGAGATCGCGCCTGCCGTTGCCGTCGAAATCGACCGCGAACTTGACGTAGTTCGTCGGCAGGAACTGCGCCTGTCCGAGCTCGCCCGCCCAGGCGCCGCGCATCTCGGCTGGCGAGAGGTCCCCGCGCGAGAGGATCTGCAGCGCGGCCATCAGCTCGCCCTGGAACATCTCGCTGCGACGGCAATCATGCGCGAGGGTCGCGAGTGCGCGCAGCGTCGGCGTCTTGCCGATGTCGACGCCGAAATCCGTCTCCAGGCCCCAGATCGCGATCACGATCGAGCCGGGCACGCCGAAGCGCGCCTGGATGCGCTGGAGCAGCGCCGCGTGGGTCTGCATCATGCGGCGGCCCTTGGCCAGCCGCTCGGCGATGCGGTGGCCGGCGAATTGCTCGAAGCTCTGGTGAAACACGCCCTGACGATGATCGAGCGAGATCACCTGCGGATCGGGGCTGGTGACCCCGTCGAGCGCCGCCAGCGCACGCTGCGAGATCCCCTGCGCCGCCGCTTCGCGGCGGAAGCCGGCAAGCCAGCTCGCGAAGTCGCCGCCGCAAGGCACGGCGAGCGCAGGCGCGATCGAGATCGTGATGGAGAAGATGAGGGCCGCGCAGGCGAGAAGCCATTTGGTCATGGAGGCTCGTCCTTCGTAGGTGCGCCAAGGAAAGCGTGCGCACGGTCTGAAAATCCGCGTGGGCACGGCGCGTTCCGCGCCTCTGCCCACCCTACCCCGCCCCGGTCCCCGCCCGACACATATTGGCCGACCAAAAGTGCATAGAGAATGACGGACCGCAATGGTCTCGATGGTCTGGACGCTGCGCCCGCCGGCTCGATTTTGCGCCATACCCGACATGCATGGCTCGGCGACGCTTTACCGCGTTCGTCCCGCCGGGCACGCATGCAAAGATTGCCGGTTCATCAATGGAAAGACCTGGGAAAGACCGTGATGCATCGACGCCAATTCGTCACCACCGCGCTCGCCGCCAGTGCCGGCCTGATCACGGCCAACGCGCGGGCCGCTGCCTATCCGGACAAGAGCCGGCCGATCCGGCTGATCGTTCCATTTGCGGCCGGGGGCGGCGTCGACGTGCTGGCGCGGCTCTACGCGCAGGCGCTCAAGGAGAAGCACGGGCTCACCGTGGTGGTCGAGAACCGTGGCGGGGCGAACGGCACGATCGGCGGCCTCGTCGTGCGCCAGGCGGCGCCGGACGGCTATACACTCCTGTTCTCCGCTTCGACCCACACGACCGCGCGGCTCGTGATGCGCGAAGTGCCGTACGATCCGCTCACCGACTTTACGCCGATTGCCCGCGTCGGCGAAGCGCCGATGCTGCTGATCATGGCCAAGGACCGGCCGCAGAAGACCATCGCCGAAGTCGTGGCGGCGGCGAAGAAGGATCCGTCGCAGTGGATTTTCGCCGCCTCCTCGCTCGGCTCGATGGGCTATCTCGCGACGGTCGCCTTCATCCAGAATGCGGGCGTGAACCTCACCATCACGTCCTATCGCGGCACCGCGCCGGCGCTGACCGACGTCGAGGGCGGCCACGTGCAGCTCATGATCGATCCGCTGCTGGTGCTGCTGCCGCAGGCGCGGGCCGGCACCGTCAAAGGCCTCGCGACCACGACGGCGAAGCGCAGCCCGCTGGCCCCCGATATCCCGACCGCGGCGGAGAGCGGAATGCCGAACCTCGAGTATGCCTCATGGTACGGCATCTGGGGACCGAAGGGACTGCCGGTCGAGATCGTCACGTGGCTCAACGGCGCGGTGAACGACGCAACCGCCGCCCTCGCCAAGGCCGGTCGCTTGGCGACGCTCGGCCAGGATCCGATCACCACCACGCCGGACGATTTCGCGCGCTACATCGCGGCGGATTTCAAGCGCAGCGAGGGACTGCTGAAGGCAGCGCACTTTCAGCCGATGTGAGCGCACACGCTACGGGCGAGAGCCATTGCGGACCGACATGAACTGGCGACTGCGATAACACATCGCGCTCGCGTGGTTTCCGCCGCCTCGCCCGCCATTAAGGCCGATTTTACCGCCGCGGGATCAGTCTTTTGCCGACGCCACGCTGAACGAATCTCCGCCGCCCGGCGTTCGCCTTGGATATTCACACCCATCGACTGCGATCAAAGGAGGTAATATGCGCCAGGCACTCCCGGAACGCCCGATTGCGCTGGTCGTCGAGACCGACCAGGAACAGCGCGCACTCGTCGCGACGCTGCTCGAGGAGAGCGACCTGCAAGTCATCGAATGCGACAGCGCCGAAGCCGCGCTCGCGGTGGTCGACATGAAGGGCGACCACATGGCGATGGTCGTCACCGACGTCGAGCTCGCGGGACGGCTCAGCGGGATCGAGCTGGCGCAGAATCTCGAAGCGCATCATCCGCAGCTGCCAGTGATGATGATCTCGGCCGAGCCGAGCAAGCGCGTGGACGAGTTGCCCGACAACGTCGTCCGCCTGGGCCGGCCGTGGCGCCCCTTGGACGTGCTGATCGCCGCTGAGCGGGCGCGCCGAGCCGCATAGCCAAGCCGCATAGCCAAGCCGCATAGATAAGCCGCATAGACAAGCCGCGACAATTCCGACAACAAGTCGCGTGCTCGAGTGCCGACGAGACGCTCTCGCCGGCACCCGTCCTTGTTGGCACTTTCGATCTGCCGCCCGCCGCCTCACCCATTGTCGCCAGGCTGAGCACGTGCTGCCGCGAGGCCGCCGCGCTTGATGCAGCCGGCGCGGAAGGTGCGACGGTCCTTGCCGTGCAGGCTCTTCTCATTGGCCTGCGCGGAGCATTCCTGCGAAATCTTCTTCTTCTCGTCAGGGCTGAGCTTCGGCTTTGCAGTGTTGGTGGTTGCCGGCGTGGCCGCCTCGGCTGGCGCCGCCACGGGGGCAGCGGCTGGGGCCGCCGGAACCTGCGCGAGCGCCCCGCCGGTACCGATGGCGAAACACAGGATGGTCGCACTGATCACTGACTTCATGACGCCCTCCATTGGGTGTTGGCGGGGCGACTATACTAGAACAAAGCAGGAACACAAGCAGAAAATTGCTACCGCGGCGTGCAGAGCGGCGATCTTATCGGCCGCTTGCCGGGATCAGCTCCCCAGTGGCCGGCGCGGCCATTGCAGCGCTCGGCGTCGCCGCCGCCTCGCCCGGCGCACCACGCACGTCGCCATTACCGAGCACCACGAACGGGGCCCAGAAGCGCGGATGCTGATGCGGCGCGTCGGCCGCCGCAAGGTAGGCGCGCGTGGCGCGGGCAAGCGCCTCAGCCGCGCCGGCGCCCTGCGGCGAGCGCCATTCCGCGAAAAAGCGCACCGTGATGTCGCGCGCCGTCGGCGAGTCGATTGGCCACAGCGATGCCAGCACGGTCGACGCGCCTGCGACCGTGAAAGCAGTCTGCAAGTCTTGCATACCCGAGCTCACGATGGCGATGCCGGGTTTGGCGGTGTTGCACGCCGAGAGGACGACCAGCCGCGCGTTGAGCGGGAGCTGGGCAATCTCCGAGGACGTGAGCAGGCCGTCATTTGACGCGTCATCGGGGTTGACAGGCGTCAACACCAATGCCGGCTCGGTCAAACCAGCCAGATCCGCCGCGAGCAGCCCATGGGTCGCGACATGCAGGACATCGTATTCATCAAGCGGCCTGCTGCGGAGCGCCTGCTCGGTCGCTGCCTCGTGCAGGAGCACGTCAGAAGCCGGCGCATGGACCAGGGCCGCAACTGCTTTGAGCTCTTCGGCGGTCTCAGGAAGCTCGGGAAGACCGGTCAGACCCGTGACGGCGCCCACGCCACGAAACGCTGACGTCGATGCGAGTTGCGCAAGACGCGCCTGATCGAGCTTCGGATCGCCGACGGCGAGGTACGCCCGTGGCGCCGGAGCGCGGTGCAGGTATCTCACCGTGGCGAGATACTGGCGCGCCGACAGCACCTGCGAAAAGCTCAGATCGCGGATCATCCAGTGCGCCTTGGCGAGATCATAGCCTTCGGCGGCGCGCGGCGGCGGCGCGTCGAGCAGCGCGCCGAGCGGCACACTTGAAAGCCACTCGGGCATCATCACGATCACGTGCGTTCCAGGACGCAGGCACGCTTCCAGCCCGCCGAATAGAAACTGCTCCACATTCAATGCCGACGAGACCGGATATTGCGCATCGAGCGTGGGATTTGCCGGGTAGCTCGCGGCGGTCGCGAACTCGAGGAGCTTGACGTCGGCTACGAAGCTCGACGGGAACGGCGCCGACGAATGAAAGACCCCGTGCGGGGTGATGCACAGCTTGCCCAGCCCCGACACCGAAAGATAATAGGCTACATAAGCATCTTCCGGCGCAAGCGCGCGCTGCAACTCCGCCACTGTCGGGAGGCCGCTGGTCGGCATAAGGCGAGGATTGCGACGCAGTCGATCTTTCAAGGCCGTGATGTCCGTCACCGCCCGGGTGTACTGACGGACCAGCTCGGCACTGTCGGCGGTCGCAGAACTTTCAAGCGACGCGCCGATCCGATCGATTTCCCAGGCGCGCTTGCGGCGCACCAACTCGAGATAGGCCTTGGCGTCGCGGCGCGCCGCCGGGTCCTCTTGCGAATCGAGCAGGACCGCAGCATCGACGAGCGCGTGGCGTAGAGTACGCTGCTGCAGTTCGCTGCCCTCGAGCATCAGCTCGACCCCATCTGCATCGTCGGCCAACGCCGCAGCGTCGAGGCCGGCCCCGGCGATCAGCATGTCGAGCAAGTTTGGCAGTGGAAATTCCTCGAATCCGGCACGCAAGGCGGCGTTGTATTCGTCGAGCCACTGGTGCGCCGCGAGCTTCAAAAACCTCACGGCGTCGGCACGCTGCCCGCTCCATGTCGCGAGCTTGGCGCGCGTGTAGTCGCGAAAAGCTCCGAGCTGGCGCCGTGCGGCAGGGTCGATGTTCCAACCGACATGCTTGTCGAAAATCGGCTTCCAGCGCAGATCGGGCGCCCTCCGCGCGTCGATTCCGACGAAGACGTCAGAAACCGCGAAGTAGAACTCCGCCATGTTCGCGAACGAGCCGCGCGCGAGTATCGCCTGCTTCTGCGCCTGCAGCGGATGCCGAGCAAGAACCGCCCGGGCCTCGTCGAGCTTGCCGTTGAATGCAAACGCCGCGGACGCCATCCCGTTCGCGATTGCGAGCCGGTAGGCCTTCTCTCGATCTGATATATCGAGCCGTTCGATCGCCGCGATTGCTTCTCTGAAAGCAGGCCCGGTCGTCTCGTAGTGACCCCAATAGGAGGACAGCTCCGCCCTCTCAAAGACATACTGGGCATATTCCGCGCTGTCGTGCGGAAGACTTTTGGCGATGTATGCGTCGACACGCATCGCCAGTGCCGTCGCGCCGGAGACGTCGTTGCTGAACCGCAGAGACTGAATGAGGCCCACCAGGACCCGCGCCTTGTCATAGGTGCTGTAGCGCCCATCCATGCGCAATAGCGCCGTCCGCACGAGGTCAAGGCTGTGCTCTGCGGCCGTCACGTCGTTCTTGCGCGCGTACCAGTCGTGCAGCGCCAGCTCGACCATTGCGAGGTCGATCGGATTCCGGATCGAATCGACGAGCGTCTGAGCGTATGGATCGTGAAGAAATCTTGCGATCGCGGCATCGTCCGCGCGCCACACCTGGAGCCGCAGCCAGCTGGCCAGAAGGCGTGGGCGATAGAGATCGAGTTGGGAATTCGCAGCGACCACCCGCAACGCCGCATCGACACCCTGCGCGACGCAATCCCAATCGCCCGCCGTCGCGCACATGTCGACCGCATCGACCTCCAGCGAAACACGGTCGCCAGCGTCCGTGGCCGCGCGGCTTGCGGCCTCCTCCATCCGCGCAGCCTGCAGAACTCGCCCGTGCTGGTAGAGCTCAAAAGCCTTTCGTTTGACCGTCGCAGCCGTTTCGGCTTGCTCCGCCGCCGCGGGCGCCGCCATAATCAGGGCGAAAAGCCACGCGACAAATGCGACGATTAGGTAAGCTCGTTTGGCCATCGGGGGGAGCCGGATGAAAGCCCAAACCATATCGGCGCTGATCCTAGCTACGGTTGTGTCGCTCGTCACCTGCGCCGCGGGCGCCGCCGAGCCGCAATCGCTGGGCCAACCCTTGCCGTCGATTGGCATGGCCGGTCCCGCGACGCCGGCGGCGACCTGGGACGACGCCGTCGAGGCACTACCCGGCGAGGTCATCCGCAACGCATTGGCGCGGCGACTCGCCGACCAGGGTGCACTGGCGACACGCGGCGCCCAGGAAATCGCGATCTATCGCGCGGCGGCGCCCGCGGTGGTGCTGATCGTCACGTTCGACAACAAGCTCGGCTCCGGCAGCTATCTCGGCAACGGGCTGATCCTCACCAACTGGCACGTGGTCGGCTCGAGCCGCATGGTCGGCATCCTGTTCAAGCCGCCGACCGAGGGCGCCCCGATCGATCTCGACGGCCTCGTGCGCGCCGACGTCGTCAAGACCGATGCGACGCATGACCTCGCGCTGCTCAGGCTCACGATGATGCCGAAGGGGATCAAGCCTCTGGAGCTCGGCAGCCCGAGCGAAATCCAGGTCGGCGCGGATGTGCACGCGATCGGGCATCCGTCGGGCGAGGCCTGGACCTATACGCGCGGGCTGATCAGCCAGATCCGCAACGACTTCAAGTGGCAAGGCAAGGACGATCCGAACAAGCACCGCGCCGACGTCATCCAGACGCAGACGCCGATCAGCCCCGGGAATTCGGGCGGGCCGCTGATCGGCGACTCTGGGCGCATTCTCGGCGTGAATTCCTTCAAGGACACCGAAGGCGAGAATCTCAACTTTGCGATCTCGGTGGTCGACATCGCGCCGTTCGTCGGCGCGCTGAGCGCACCGGCGCCGGCGACGAGCGTATCCCCGCCTGCGGCGAGCGCGCCCGCGCCCAAGCTGGCGCGCAAGGCCGCCGTCCCGCCCAACTGCAACGCGATGGTGATCTACGAGAGCAAGCTCGATGCCTCATGGAAGAAGGGGCAGGACTACAAGGTCGGCATCGACACCAATTGCGACAATATCGCGGATGTCGTGATCGTGACCCCTACTGATCCGAAGTCGCCGATCGTCGCCTACATCGACAGCAACTACGACGGCAAGACCGACATCATCGTGGAGGACCTCGATCGCGACGGGAAGTGGGACATCTCGTTCTACGACACCAACTATGACGGTCAGATCGATCTCGTCGGCTTCCATCCGGACGGAAAGATCACGGCCTCGCGCTACATCACGTACCAGCAATACCTCGCCTACCTCGCGTCGGGCGGCGTCGCAGCCGCTGACACCCGACCGCGACTAGCTCGTCCCTGAGCGCAGCCGCGCCACCTCCGCCTCGAGCTCGGCAATCCGCCGGTCGCGCTCCGCGAGCGCGGCGGCCACGTCGGCGGCGTCGAACCGCTGCGGGATGTGCTGCGGACAATTCGCGTTCCACGCCGCGAGCGTGAACAGGATCGCCTGCTCGGGGCGCGCCTTGTAGTCGGCCGGCATGAGACGCGCGATCAGATCGGCGTCGTCCTCGACCACGCGCGCTTCGCCCCACAGCTTGATGCGACGGCGGTGCGCATAGTCGATCAGGAAAAGATAGGCCTTGGGGTTCTCGCCGAGATTGCCGAGCGTGATGTATTGCCGGTTGCCGGCAAAATCCGCGAACGCGATGGTGTGATCGTCGAGCACCTGCAGGAAGCCGGGCGGCCCGCCGCGATGCTGGATGTAGGGCTGGCCGTCGCGACTCGCGGTGCCGAGGAAGACGCTGGTCTGAGCCGCGATGAAGCCCGCAAGGTCGGGCGTGATGCGGGTCGCGAAGCCGCCGCGCTCCTCGATCGCGCGATGAACCGGACGCAGGCCTTTGCGAAGCTGCACGGCCTTCACGCTCGGCGTGAAGGCGACGTCGCTCGATGGCGGATCGATCAAGTGCATGGGACACCTCCGAGGTACGGCATTCAAATAGACCTCTCGCATTCCACGATAATCCAGCATATTTGGTACTCATCCTTCCGAAATACGGAAGGGGCGCGCTCATGGACCGTCTCGAAGCCATGTCGATCCTGATCGCCGCCGTCGAGGCCGGCAGCCTGTCGGCGGCGGCGCGGCGCCTGCGCGTGCCGCTCGCCACGGTGAGCCGCAAGGTCTCGGAGCTCGAGACGCACCTCGGCACGCGGCTTCTGACCCGCACGAGCCGGCGGCTGACGCTCACCGAGGCGGGCGACGGCTATGTGGCGGCCTGCCGCCGCATCCTCGAGGAGGTCGACGAGGCCGAGCGCGCCGCAGCAGGCGAGTACAGTGCGCCGCGCGGTGAGCTGATCGTGACGGCGCCGATCGTGTTCGGGCGCCTGCATGTGCTGCCGGTGGTGATCGACTTCCTGCGCGCCTATGCGGAGATCGCCGTCCGCCTCACGCTGTCGGACCACACCGTCAACCTGCTGGAGGAGCACATCGACGTCGCCGTGCGCATCGGCGCGCTGCCCGACTCGAGCCTCCTGGCGACGCGGCTCGGCGCCATCCGCCGGGTCGTCTGCGCGAGCCCAGGCTATTTCGCGGCCCGCGGCGTGCCGCAGGCGCCGGCGGATCTGGCGGCGCATGACTGCATCGCGTTCGAAGGCGTGTCGGGTGCCTCGTGGCGGTTCACGCAGGGCAAGGCGGAGAGGTCCGTCGCAGTACGCGCGCGCCTCGTCGTCAACACCGCGGAGGCTGCGATCGACGCCTCGGTCGCGAGCCTGGGCATCACTCGCGTGCTCTCCTATCAGGCTGAGGAAGCGTTGCGTGCCGGCAAGCTTGCCCTGGCGCTGACCGCGTTCGAGCCGGAGCCCTCGCCGGTCCATCTCGTCCACGCGGGCGGACGCATGCTGCCGCAGAAATTGCGCGCCTTTCGCGACTTTGCCGTGCCGCGCATCAAGGCGCGGCTCGCCGGGATCGCGGCTTGAAGCGGCGTCGGTTCCGCCTATAAAGCGGGCTCGCGCGAAAGGGCTTTCGGGAGACCAAGTTGGCCAAAGGCGACGTCAAGAAAGTGGTTCTCGCCTATTCGGGCGGGCTCGACACCTCGATCATTCTCAAATGGCTGCAGACCACCTATGGCTGCGAGGTCGTCACCTTCACGGCCGATCTCGGCCAGGGCGAGGAGCTCGAGCCCGCGCGCAAGAAGGCGCAGCTGCTCGGCATCAAGAACGAGAACATCTTCATCGAGGACCTGCGCGAGGAGTTCGTGCGCGACTACGTGTTTCCCATGTTCCGCGCGAACGCGCTCTACGAGGGGCAGTACCTGCTCGGCACCTCGATCGCCCGGCCGCTGATCGCGAAGAAGCAGATCGAGATCGCCGAGAAGGTCGGCGCCGACGCGGTGGCCCACGGGGCGACCGGCAAGGGCAACGACCAGGTGCGCTTCGAGCTCACCTATTACGCGCTCAAGCCCGACGTGAAGGTGATCGCGCCGTGGCGCGAATGGGACCTGACCTCGCGCACCAGGCTGATCGAGTTTGCCGAGAAGCACCAGATCCCGATCGCCAAGGACAAGCGCGGCGACGCGCCGTTCAGCGTCGACGCCAACCTGCTGCACGCCTCCTCTGAAGGCAAGGTGCTGGAGGACCCGGGACAAGAAGTGCCGGATTACGTCTATTCGCGCACCATCGATCCCGAGGATGCGCCCGACAACGCGACCTACATCACCATCGACTTCGAGCGCGGCGACGCGGTCGCGATCGACGGCAAGAAGCTCTCGCCGGCCGCGCTGCTGACCCGGCTCAACGAGCTCGGCCGCGCCAACGGCATCGGCCGGCTCGATCTGGTGGAGAACCGCTTCGTCGGCATGAAGTCGCGCGGCATGTACGAGACGCCGGGCGGCACCATCCTGCTCGCGGCCCATCGCGGGATCGAGTCGATCACGCTCGACCGCGGCGCCGCCCACCTCAAGGACGAGCTGATGCCGAAATACGCCGAGCTCGTCTATTACGGCTTCTGGTTCTCGCCCGAGCGCGAGATGATGCAGGCGGCGATCGACCGCAGCCAGGAATTCGTCACCGGCCGCGTCAAGCTCAAGCTCTACAAGGGCAATGTCGGCGTCGTCGGCCGCGAGAGCGAGTATTCGCTCTACGACCAGGACCTGGTGACGTTCGAGGAAGGCGCGGTCGCGTACGACCATCGCGATGCAGCGGGGTTCATCCGGCTCAATGCGCTGCGGCTGCGGACGCTCGGCCAGCGGAAGAAGAAGCTCGGGTTGTAAGCTCTCTTCACCTCCTCCTGCAGGGCCCTGCAGGGGAAGGTCGATCCGCGCCGCAGGCGCGGATCGGGTGGGGGTGGCGCCGTCACCCCACCGCCGGCGCTGCGCGCGGCGACCCTCCTCCTTCAGGGGAGGGTAGAGATCATCGCACCTGCACCTTCTTGCTCTCGCCGAGATCGGGCCGACGTCCGGTCATCCGCGCGGTCAAGAGCTTGAGCGCAACGGTGATCGAGTTGCCGCGCGTATCCCAGAATTCGGCCTGCTCGGGAATGACGCGGAGCACGCGCACGCTCGGGTCCTGGGGGCCGCGTGGCCACCAGGCTTGCGCCTCGATGCTCCACAGGTCCTTGGCCTTGTCGGGATCGCGGATCGTCTCGGCGCGGCCCGTGACGCTGAGATAGCTGTTGTCGCCGATGTCGGCGAAGGCGAGACACACGTCGGGCGCCGCGGCGATCTCATCGTCCTTGGCACCCCGCGTATCGGTGATGAAATAGATCTCGCCTTCGTCGCGGTCCGGGATCGCGTGCATGGGGCGGGCGCGCATCTTTCCGCCGGCGTGGGTCGTGACCATGCAGATGGAGACGTCGTCCATGATCTCCCACACCCGGTCGATATCGGCTTCGCTCGCCATGGCCCACTCCTCTGTGGCGCTGACTCTTTTGTGACTCGGAAGTCAACTGTGGGTGCCCCATTGGAGTTCCGCCGGGAACCTGACCCGCGCGTCCGGGCTGCCCGGCCCGCCGAGGAGCCTAAGACGCGAGCGACTTCGCGATCGGCCGTGCCACCTCGCGCGCGCACGCGACGAAAAGCTGGGCCACCGGCCCCAGCGTGCGGTTCTTCAGCGTGACGATCGCGATGGTGGCATCGACGGGCGGCAGGCGGATCGGCAGGGCGCGCAGGGCGAAGCGCTCGGCGGAGAACCGCAGCACCGAGCCGGGCATCAGCGCGACGTAACGACCGGAGGCGAGCAGCGTGTTGCGCAGATACATCGAGAACGACACCACGCCGACGCGGGGCGGCGCGAGGCCCTGCGCGGCAAATACCTCGGCGAGATAGGAACCGACGATACTCTCCGCCGGCGCGTTGACCCAGGTCGCGCCGGCGAGGTCGGCGAGGGTAAGCTTGCGCCGGCGCGCCCACGGGCTGTGGGCGCCGGCGACCACGAACATGCGTTCAGCGTAGAGCGTCTCGGCCGCGAGGTCGTCGTCGAGCGCGCCGGAGACGCGGCCGAGCATGAGATCGACGCCGCGCCCACGCAATTCGCGGAACTCCTCCGTCACCGTGTTGGCCTGCACGACCTGGAGCGTGACGCGCGGCGCGCGTTGCGTGAGCCGTTCCATGATGGCCGGCAGCAGGCCGGCGCTCATGGCCTCGGGGCAGCCGACGCGCAACTCGCCGGCAGCCGGATCGGCCAGGAACTCGATCTCCTTGAGGCCCTCGCGCAGCTCGTGAAAGATCGCAAGCCCGCGATTGATCAGGGCGCGGCCATAGATGGTCGCCTCGACGCCGTGCGGGCTGCGATCGAGCAGGCGCACGCCGAGCGCGTGCTCGAGCTCGGCGATGGTCTTCGACAGCACCGGTTGCGAGGTGGCGAGATGGCGCGCCGCCTTCGCCATGCTGCCCCATTGGGTGACGGCGAGGAGAACGTGCAGGTCGCGCAGCTTGACGCGGCGGCCGATGCGGTCGACCCAGTCCATGGGCGGCCCCCGGATATGATCCAAAAGCTATAGGGTTAAGCCAATTTCGAATATTGCCGATATAGCGCGCCGGGCGCAATCGGGTGCATCATGCGCACGAAACCCCCGCCGCCGTCGTCGCCTCGCACGCGGGCGACGACGGCGGCCTGAATTGGACAAGCCGGAGCCCAGGGAGAACGCGTTGCTACAGCTCAGGGTCGCCCGCATCGCCGACGTCACGCGGCGCATCAAGTCGATCGAGCTCGCCGCCGCCGACGGCGGCGCGCTGCCGGCCTTCACGGCCGGCGCCCATATCGACGTGACGCTGGGCAATGGCGAGGAGCGCTCGTATTCGCTGCTCAACGACCCGACCGAGACGCACCGCTACGTGATCGCGGTGCTGCGCGAAACCGACAGCCGCGGCGGCTCGACCTATGTGCATGATCAGCTCCGCGCCGGCGATATCCTGTCGTCGTCCGAGCCCATCAACAATTTCGCTCTCAACGAGGCGGGCGAGCGCCACATCCTGATCGCCGGCGGCATCGGCATCACGCCGCTGCTCGCCATGAGCCGGCGGCTGGCCGCGGGCGGGCTCGACTTCACGCTGCACTACTGCGCAAAGAGCCGCGCCGAGGCGGCCTTCATCGATGAGATCGAGGCGGCGCTCGGGCCGCGGCTCATCGCCCATTTCGACGGCGGCGACATCGCGCGCGGCCTCGACGTCGCGGCGCTGCTCAAGGAGCGGCCGGCGGCGGCGCATGTCTACGTCTGCGGGCCGCCCGGCCTGATCCGCGCCGTGCGCGAAGCGACGCCGAACTGGCCCAAGGGCAGCGTGCACTACGAGCTCTTTCGCGGCTCCGAGGCCGACATCGCGCCGCGCTCGTCCGACCGGTCGTTCGAGATCGTTCTCAAGCGCGCGGGCAAGACGCTCACCGTGGCGGCCGACAAGAGCATCCTCGAGACGCTCGCGAGCGCCGGTATCAAGGTCAAGACCCTGTGCAAGGAAGGCGTCTGCGGCACTTGCCGGGTCGGCTTGGTCCGCGGACGCGCCGACCATCGCGACGAGGTCTTGACCGACGAGGAACGGGAACGAAACATCCAGGTCTGCGTGTCGCGCGCCTTGCCGGGCGAGACGCTGGTGCTGGATTTGTAACGATAGAAACGCAAGGAGGAGCCCATGAATGCCCCCGCGATGACGCAAGCCGAGCAGGCCGCCGGCGCGAGCCCGCACATCAAGCCGACGACGTTGATTTCCGGCACGTTCGTCACCCGCGACATCAAGCGCGCCCGGCGCATGTGCGAGGCGCTGCTCGGGCTCGAATGCGTCGAGCCCGAAAAGGGCGTGCTGCTGATCCGCGAACGCGGCCACAAGCCGGGCGAGAAGCTCGCCGGCCAGCCCTATTGGGTGCTGGAGGCGCGCGAGGTCGCCGAGATCGCCGTGCCGCAGGAGATGCTCAACCACTGGGGCGTGTTCGTGTCGAGCCAGGCGGCCGTCGACGAGGCATTCGAGAAGATCAGCGCTCGACAGAAGGAGTTCGGGCTCGGCCGCGTGCAGAAGCCGCGCTTCCGCCACGGCTCCTACGCGTTCTACTTCGTCGATGGCGACTCGAACTGGTGGGAGATCGAGTACCGCACGCCGGAGCTGCTCTACACGTCGCTGCGCCAGAAGGGCGACCAGGTCGACCCGCAGGCGCCGTGAGCCGGGAGGAAAGCAATGACCATCGCCTCGATCGTCAATCCCGATCTGCTCTCGCACGGCACGCTCGAATGCAGCGACACGCCGGCGACGCGGCGCTTCCTCACCGAGTTCCTCGGCATCGATGTGGTGCGGCCGCTGCCGGAGGCGCAGTACCTCTCCAAGGGCGGCCCGTGGACCGTGGTATGCGTGCACGTCGACGGCGAGCAGAAGGAGCAGGGACCGCAGAACCGCTTCAAGCTCGCGGTCGCGAGCGCCGGCGACGTCGATGCCGCGCATGCGGCCGCGACGGCGCACAAGGATGAGTACGGCATCCGCCAGGTGAAAAGCGTCGAGGAGAGAAACGGCCTCCGCTCGTTTTGCCTCCAGGACATGAACAAGGTGTGGTGGGAAATCACCAACCTGACGCAGAAGCACTACGACGACGCCTTCGCGCGAGGGGATTACAGGCAATAGGATCGCGGCGCGCACCGAATCCGGAGTGTGGGCGAAGCGAAGCGTGCCCACCGCCAGCCCCACATGGGCACGCCGCTTCGCGGCGTCGTCTGCTCACCCTAGCGCTCGACGTCGCATAAGTGAGACAGAGGCATCGGCCGTGCAGCGATGCCGTCGAGGGAGGACGCCATGTTCCGCAACCCGATCGCGCGCGCCTGCGTGGCGCTCGCCGTGCTCCTCCTCGCCGCCCTGCCCGCACGTGCGGCGGAGCCGATCAAGATCGGCTTCTCCATGGCGCTCACGGGCGGCGTCGCACCGAACGGCAAGCAGGTTCTGGCGGCATTCGAGATCTGGCGCGACGACGTCAACGCCAAGGGCGGGCTGCTCGGCCGGCCGGTGCAGCTCGTCTACTACGACGACCAGAGCAATCCTGCGAATGTGCCGGCGCTCTATACGAAGCTTCTCGACGTCGACAAGGTCGACCTCGTGATCGGGCCCTATGCGACCAACATGGTCGCCCCCGCGATGCCGGTGATCATCGCCCACAAGAAGATGACAATCAGCATCCTCGGGCTCGGCGTGAACCGCCAGTTCAATTATCCGCGCTATTTCTCCACCGTCCCGCTCGGCCCGGAGGGTCCGGCCGCCTATTCGCGCGGGTTCTTCGCGCTCGCGATGGCGCAGAACCCGAAGCCGCAGACGGTCGCGATCATCGCGGCCGACGCGGAATTCGCCAAGACGTCGGCCGACGGCGCGCGCGCCAACGCCAAGGCGAACGGCCTCGAGATCGTGCATGACGCGAAATATCCCCCCAATAACACCGATTTCATCTCGGTGATGCGCGGCGTGCAGGCGGCCCGTCCGGACGTCGTGTTCGCCGCCGCCTATCCGCCCGATACGGTGGGCATCATCCGCGCCGCGCACGAGATCAGCCTCGTGCCGAAGATGTTCGGCGGCAGCCTCGTCGGGCTCTATGTGACGCCGATCAAGATGCAGCTCGGGCCGCTGATCAATGGCATCGTGCTCAACGAAAGCTTCGTGCCGGCGATGAACTTCCCCGGCAGCGCCGAGCTGCTGGCGAAGTACCAGGCCAAGGCGCCGGCGCTCGGCACCGACCCGCTCGGGTACGGGTTCGTGCCCTTCGCCTATGCGGTCGGCCAGCTCGTCGCGGCCGCGGTCGAGGCGACGCGCAGCCTCGACGACGACAGGCTCGCGCAATACCTGCACGCCCACACCGTCGACACGGTGGTCGGCCCCCTCGGCTACGGCGCCGACGGTGAGTGGAGGGAGTCGCGCATCCTGTTCACCCAGTTCCAGCACGTGACGGCGAACGGCGGCATCGCCCAGTTCAAGGACCCGAAGACCGAGGTGATCCTGTCGCCGGACAAGTACAAGAACGGGTCGCTGATCTATCCGATGAGCGAGGCGCAGAAGTAGGCGCCGCCGCGGTCAGCGGTGGCAAACGGCCTCGATGTTGTTGCCGTCGGGATCGAGCACGAAGGCGCCGTAGTAGTTCGCATGATAGTGCGGGCGCAGGCCCGGCGCGCCGTTGTCCTTGCCGCCGGCCGCGATGGCGGCCCGGTAGAACGCATCGACTTCGGCGCGGGACTGCGTCGCGAAGGCGACGTGCACGCGCGCCGCGTCGCCGCGCCCGAACCAGAAGAACGGCTTGCCGTCCTTGCCGAAGCCGACCGCGTCATGCTCAGCGCCTTGCGCCGGCGTCACCTCCATGACGACGCCGATGCCGAGCGGCGCGAGCGCCTTTTCGTAGAAGGTCTTGGAGCGTGCATAGTCGGAGACGCCGAAGCCGAGATGATCGAGCATGTCGCAAACTCCTGCGTCTCGGCACCTGCGCGCCCTCCCCCCGTTTGCGGGTGAGCCGGAGAGGGGGAAGCCGCTTGCTCGGTGCCCGCCGCTTCCCCCTCCCGCCCTCCCCCGCAGGCGGGGGAGGGAGCGAGGGGCACGAGCAAGCCGCCCCTATACTTGCCGCTGCACCATCAGCTCGCGGATCTCACCGATCGCCTTGGCCGGGTTGAGGCCCTTCGGGCAGGCCTTCGAGCAGTTCATGATCTGATGGCAGCGGTAGAGCCGGAACGGATCCTCGAGATAATCGAGCCGCTCGCCGGTCGCTTCGTCGCGCGAATCCTTGATCCAGCGGTGCGCCTGCAGCAGCACGGCGGGGCCTAGATAGCGCTCCGGGTTCCACCAGTAGCTCGGGCACGAGGTCGAGCAACAGGCGCACAGGATGCATTCGTACAGCCCGTCGAGCTTCTGCCGGTCCTCGTGGCTCTGCTTCCATTCCCTCTCGGGCGGAACGGATTCGGTCTGCAGCCACGGTTTGATCGAGGCGTGCTGGGCATAGAAGTTGGTGAGGTCGGGCACGAGGTCCTTCACCACCGGCATGTGCGGGAGCGGATAGATCTTCACCTCGCCCTTCACGTCGTCCATGTGCTTGGTGCAGGCGAGCGTGTTGGTGCCGTCGATGTTCATGGCGCAGGAGCCGCACACGCCCTCGCGGCAGGAGCGGCGGAACGTCAGCGTCGGATCGATCTTGTTCTTGATCCAGATCAGCGCGTCGAGCACCATCGGGCCGCAATCGTCGAGATCGACCGTGTAGCTGTCGATGCGCGGGTTGTTGCCGTCGTCCGGATTCCATCGATAGACGCGGTACTCGCGCGTGCCCTTCGGCTTGTCGGCCGACTTCTTCGGCAGCGCCGGCCAGGCCTTGCCCTCGGTGACGCGGGAGTTCTTCGGCAGCGTGAATTCGACCATGGTGTGTTCCTAGTAGACCCGCGCCTTCGGCTCGATGTACTGCACGTCGTTGGTCATCGTGTAGGTGTGCACCGACCGGTAGTCGATGCTGACCTTCCGCGTCGCCTCGTCGAGCCAGCTCAGCGTGTGCTTCATCCAGTTCTTGTCGTCGCGATCCGGGAAATCCTCGCGGGCATGGGCGCCGCGGCTTTCCCGGCGGTTGAGGGCCGAATCCATCGTCACGACCGCCTGGGCGATCAGGTTCTCGTATTCGAGCGTCTCGATCAGGTCGCTGTTCCAGATGAGCGAGCGGTCCGACACTTTCACGTCGGCCGAGCCGGCCATCACGTCGTGGATGAGCTTCGAGCCCTCGCTCAGGACCTCGCCGGTGCGGAACACCGCGCAATTGCTCTGCATCACGTTCTGCATCTTGTCGCGCAGCGCCGCGGTCGGGGTGCCGCCCGACGCATTGCGCGCCCGGTCGAGCCGGGCAAGCGGCCGGTCGGCCGAATCTTTCGGCAGCGGCGGCTGCTCCTCGTTCGGCGTGATCAGCTCGGCGCAGCGCAGGCCGGCGGCGCGACCGAACACCACGAGGTCGATGAGCGAGTTCGAGCCGAGCCGGTTCGCGCCGTGCACCGACACGCAGGCCGCCTCGCCGAGCGCCATCAGGCCGGGCACCACGGTATCGTCGTTGCCGTTCTTCTTGGTCAGCACCTCGCCGTGATAATTGCAGGGGATTCCCCCCATGTTGTAGTGCACGGTCGGCAGCACCGGGATCGGCTCGCGCGTCACGTCGACGCCGGCGAAGATGCGCGCCGACTCGGAGATGCCCGGCAACCGCTCGTGCAGGATCTTCGGATCGAGATGGTCGAGGTGCAGGAAGATGTGGTCCTTCTTCGGCCCGACCCCGCGACCCTCGCGAATCTCGATCGTCATCGCCCGCGAGACGACGTCGCGCGAGGCGAGGTCCTTGGCGGAGGGCGCGTAGCGCTCCATGAAGCGCTCGCCGTTGGCGTTGGTGAGGTAGCCGCCCTCCCCGCGCGAACCTTCGGTGATCAGGCAGCCGGCGCCGTAGATGCCGGTCGGATGGAACTGGACGAACTCCATGTCCTGCAGCGGCAGGCCCGCACGCAGCACCATGGCGTTGCCGTCCCCGGTGCAGATGTGCGCGGACGTGCAGGAGAAGTAGGCGCGCCCATAGCCGCCGGTGGCGAGCATCGTCATCCGGGCGCGGAAGCGATGAATGGTCCCATCGTCGAGCTTGAGCGCGACCACGCCGCGACATGCGCCCTCGTCGTCCATGATCAAATCGAGCACGAAGTACTCGATGAAGAACTCGGCATTGTGCTTGAGCGCGGCGCCGTAGAGCGTGTGCAGCATCGCGTGGCCGGTGCGATCGGCCGCCGCGCAGGTGCGCTGCGCGGTCCCCTTGCCGTAGTGGGTGGTCATGCCGCCGAACGGGCGCTGATAGATCGTGCCCTCCTCGGTGCGCGAGAACGGCAGGCCCCAGTGGTCGAGCTCGTAGACGGCGGCGGGCGCGTTGCGGCACAGATATTCGATCGCGTCCTGGTCACCGAGCCAGTCGGAGCCCTTGACGGTGTCGTACATGTGCCAGCGCCAATCGTCCTCGCCCATGTTGCCGAGCGAGGCCGCGATGCCGCCCTGGGCCGCGACCGTGTGCGAGCGGGTCGGAAAGACCTTGGAGATGCAGGCGGTGCGCAGGCCCGCCTCGCTGCAGCCGACCACCGCGCGCAGGCCGGAACCGCCGGCGCCGACCACCACCACGTCGTAGGTATGATCCTCGATCGGATAGGCGCGCCCGTTCACCTTGGGGGCGCTGGCGGCAGAACCGTTCGTGGCCATCGTCTCAAACTCCGAACGAGATCTTGAGGATCGCGAACATGCAGGCGAGCCCCACCGCCCAGGCGAAGAAATTGTTGAGGATCACCAGCGTCAGCTTCTGGAGGTGATCGTGGACGTAGTCCTCGATGACCACCTGCACGCCGATCTTCATGTGCCACACGTTGGCGATGATGAACAGAATCATCAGCACGGCGACGAGCGGCGAGCCGAGAATCTGCTTGATCCCTGGATAGCTGTGGCCGGTGAGCGAGATCACCAGGAAGAGACCGGCGAGCGTGAGCGGAACGTTGGCGATCGCGGTCACGCGCTGCACCCAGAAATCCTCGGTGCCGGATTTTGCCGAGCCGAGGCCGAGGACGCGGCCGAGGGGCGTGCGCATGCTCATGTCAGGTGCTCCTCATCGCATTCCGAACATCACCAGGAGCAGCCACAGCAGGATGGTGGCGACGATCGAGCCGATGATGTTCGCCCGCACCAGCCACTCGCGTTCCGCCGCCTCGAGCCCGTAGCCGAGATCCCAGATGAGGTAACGCAGACCGCCGAGCAGATGATGCAGCAGCGCCCAGGAAAAGCCGAACAGGATGACGCGGCCGATCCAGCTGGTCGCGAAGCCCTCGAAGGTGCCGTAGGCATTCTGGCCCGCGGCGGCGGCGAGCAGCCACCAGGTGATCAGGACCATGCCGGCCACGAGCGCCAGTCCGGTGATGCGATGCAGGCCGGACATCACCATCGACAATGTCAGGCGGTAGATTCCGAGGTGCGGCGACAACGGCCGCTGGATGGGGGCGTGGGTCTCGGCCATGCATATGCTCCGACAACATCGCGCGACGCGCCGCGATTGCGCGTTCCTAGCGAATGTCGTTGCGCGCGACAATGCATAAGACTGGCATAACGCTGGTATGCCAGAGGGCATTTGCGCGAATCGCGACAGACGCTGTCATTTCGCCTATCGCGAAATATTGTTCTCGCTCTTCCTGGACGCAATCGGTAAAATGAATAGCTTTCCTTCGCCACATGCGAAGGATGGATATCGGCCATGCGATTCGATCTCGCCGACCTCAGCTTGTTTCGCCATGTCGTCGAAGCCGGCAGCATCACGCACGGCGCGGAGCGCGCGCACCTTGCGCTCGCCGCCGCCTCGACGCGCATTCGCAACATGGAGGAAGCGCTCGGCGCACCGCTTTTGGTGCGACGACGCCAGGGCGTGGCGCCGACGCCGGCCGGACGCACCCTGCTGCAGCACGCGCGCGCGATCCTGCGCCAGGCCGAGCGGCTGCGCGAGGATCTCAGCGCCTATGCGGGCGGGCTCGCGGGCCAGGTGAAGGTGCTGTCGAACACCAACGCGATCACCGAATTCCTGCCCGAGACGCTGAGCTCGTTCCTCGCCGCCCATCCCAACGTCAGCATCGATCTCGAGGAGCGCCTGTCCGACGAGATCGTCGGGCTGATTGCCGAAGGCGTCGGTGACATCGGCATCGTCGCCGGCACCGTCGACCCGGGCGACCTCGTCACCTTTCCGTTCCGCAGGGATCGCTTCGTGCTGGTGGTGGCGCGCGAGCACGCGCTGGCGCGGCGCAGCCGCATCGCCTTTGCCGAGGTGCTCGAGCACGACTTCATCGGCCTCGACCGGGCGAGCGCGCTGCAGCGCTTCCTCGCCGACAAGGCGGCCCGCATCGGCCGTCCGCTACGGCTGCGCGTGCAGCTGCGCAGCTTCGATGCAGTGTGCCGCCTGGTCGAAAGCAATGTCGGGGTCGGCATCGTCCCCGAGACCACCGCGCGCTGGGCGGCGAAGAGCGTGGCCATCAAGGCGGTCGAGCTCACCGATGCGTGGGCGCTGCGCGACCTCAAGATCTGCGTGCACGATTTCGACGCGCTGCCGCCGTACGCGCGGCAGCTGGTCGAGCACATGCGCGCCGGCGCGGGGTAGCCGCGCCCAGGTCACCGCGGCATCAGCACCCAGTAATCCAGATCGAGGATCACGGCCGGGTCGTAATCCTTGCCGGTCTTGTCGGGGAAATCCGCGCACGGCTTGTCCTTGGTGGCGACGGTGCGCAGGCGCATGGCGCCGACGTCGGTGCGGCCCGGCAGCTCGGCGCGCGCCAGCACCTGCGACCAGGCGAACACGGTGCCGCCGGCGAACAGCGGCGCGACGTGGCGGCCGCCATTGATGCCGGCGACCTGGAACGCATTGGCGAGCCCGTTGAAGGTGAGCGAGCGCGCGAGCGAAATGACCACGCCGCCGTAGATCAGGCGCTTGCCGAAGCGGCCTTGCGCGGCCGTGAAGGCGTCGAAGTGGATGCGCGCCGTATTTTGGTAGAGTCTCGTCGCGATCTGATGCTCGGCCTCCTCGACGGTCAGGCCATGGACATGATCGATGCGCTCGCCCGGCTTGTAGTCGGAGAGCCGGGCGGTGCTGCCCGAGAGCGTGAAATCGTAGGCGCCGATATTGAGGATCGGGCAGGCGCCGCCGAGCGTCGCCGCCTCGACCGCGTCGGGCAGCTCCGGCACCCTGTCGCCCGGCGCCGGCGCCGCCTCGTCGCGCTTGCGCACCATCACCCAGCGCGCGAACTCGATCACGTCCTGGCGGTTCTGGTTGACGCCGCGCGAGCGCACGTAGACGACGCCGGTCTTGCGGTTCGAATTCTCCTTGAGCCCGATCACCTCCGAGCTCGCCGTCAGCGTGTCGCCCGGATAGACCGGCTTGAGGAAGCGGAAGTCCGCATAGCCGAGATTGGCGACCGCGTTGAGCGAGATGTCCGGCACGGTCTTGCCGAACACCATGTGAAAGACCAGCAGATCGTCCACCGGCGCCTGCGCAAAGCCGATCGCGCGGGCGAACTCGTCGGAGGACTGCACGGCGAAGCGGGGCCCGTAGAGCCCGTTGTAGAGCGCGACGTCGCCCACCGTGATCGTGCGCGGGGTCGCGTGCTGGATCACCTGGCCGAGACGGAAATCTTCGAAGAAATTGCCGGGATTAGCCTTGCTCATGTGCGGATCAACGAAATTTCATGGGGGGATTTTGGGTGGGGGGACGCCGGGACCGGCGCAGCAGTATCATGGTCGGCGGACTTTTAGTCTGCCGAGGTTGACCTGAGAAGGCCGCCGTCACGATGTCGCGCCGATTGATCTCCACCGGTTCCCCATTCGAGAAGACCGCGGGCTACAGCCGCGCCGTGGTCGAGGGCGACTTCTGCTTCGTCGCCGGCACCACCGGCTACGACTACGCGACCATGGTCATGCCGGCCTCGGTCGAGGAGCAGACCCGCAATTGCTTCCGCACCATCACGCGGGCACTCAGCGAAGCCGGATTTGCGCTCGCCGACGTGGTACGCGCCACGTATTACGTGACCGACCGCGCCGACGGCGAGCGCGTGCTGCCGATCTGCGGCGAGTTTCTCGCCAACATCAGGCCGGCCGCGACGATCCTGGTCGTTGCCGGGCTGCTCAAGCCCGAGATGAAGGTCGAGATCGAGGTCACGGCGCATCGCTCGCGTTGAGATTCGAGTTCGGGTCCGACGATCACGTCGGCGTGACCGCGCGCGACTGCGGAAACCCGCGCCGCAACGTCCCGTATCTGCCTGCGACGACGACATGGAAGAAACGCACCGACACGCATCGGGCGGCCACGCCGTCGTCGCCTCGTCTGCAACATCCCACCCAGGAGAGCATCATGTCACGTCGTTTCGGCCTGTTGGCCGCCACCACCGCCGTTGCGCTCGCGCTCGGCGCAGCGCTGCCCGTCGCCACCTTCGGCGCGACGGAAAAGACCGTGCAGGTCGGCGGCGCGCCGATGTACCCGTCGAAGAACATCATCCAGAACGCGGTCAATTCGAAGGACCACACCACGCTGGTCGCCGCCGTGAAGGCGGCGGGCCTGGTCGAGACGCTGGAGAGCAAGGGCCCCTTCACGGTGTTCGCGCCGACCAACGCCGCATTCTCCAAGCTGCCCGCCGGCACGGTCGAGACGCTGGTGAAGCCCGAGAACAAGGACAAGCTCACCAAGATCCTGACCTATCACGTCGTGCCGGGCCGCCTCACCGCGCCGGCGCTGATGAAGATGGTCCGCGAGGGCGGCGGCGAGGCCAAGCTCAAGACCGTCCAGGGCGAGGAGCTCGTGGTCAAGCAGGCCGGCCCCGCCCGGCTCACGGTGACCGACGCCAAAGGCGACGTGTCGACGATCACCATCTCCGACGTGCTGCAGTCGAACGGCGTGATCCACGTGGTGGATACCGTGCTGCTGCCGATGTAACTCGCGTGATCGCACGGACGTAATGTAAGGGTCCTCTCCCCCGCCTTTGCGACGCCTTTGCGGGGGAGAGACCGAGACCGGGCTGCCGCTTGCGCAGGTGTTCGTGGCGAGAGCCCCCTCCCCGCCCCCGCACGCCGGGGAGGAGGACCGACCGCAGGAGCAAACGGCGCACCTCGCGACGGCGTGACGCGATTGTGAGACGACCGTGACTGATGCATTTGTTAGGTAGCACCCGAATCCAAGGCTCGAGGAACCATGACCGCCGAGGCCCTCCCCATCAGGCAAAGCGCCCCGACCATCCATCCGCTGTGGGTGCGCATCACCCATTGGGTCAATGCGCTCGCGATCCTGATCATGGTCGGCTCGGGCTGGCAGATCTACGACGCCTCGCCGCTGCCCCTGTTCGACTTCACCTTCCCGACGACCATCACGCTCGGCGGCTGGCTCGCCGCCGGCATCGCGTGGCATCTCGCCGGCATGTGGATCCTCGTCATCAACGGCATCGTCTATGTGACGCTCGGCCTTGCGACCGGACGCTTCCGCACCAAGCTGTTTCCCATCCGCCCGCGCGAGGTGGCGCGCGATCTCGGCGCCGCGTTGCGCGGCCGGCTCTCGCACGACGACTTGTCCGCCTACAACGCGGTGCAGAAGATCCTCTATCTCGGCGTGATCTGCGCCGGCGTCGTCATCGTGCTCACCGGCCTCTCGATCTGGAAGCCGGTTCAGTTCCAGGAGCTGACCTATCTGTTCGGCGGCTACGACCGCGCACGCTATGTCCACTTCTTCGCGATGAGCACCATCGTCGGCTTCCTCGCGGTGCACATCGTGCTGGCGCTGATCGTGCCGAAAAGCCTGCGCGCGATGATCACAGGACGCTGAGGAGAGCCATATGCCGCGCAAAGCCGTTCCCGGCGTCGATACCAGTCTGCTGATCCGCGACGCCGCCAAGCTGTTGCCGAGCCCCTCGCGCCGCCTCTTCCTGCGCAGCGTCACCGGGCTCGGCGCGATCACGCTGCTCAGCGGCTGCGACATCATCGATGGCGACACGTCCGAGAAGGCGCTGGCGAAAATCTCCCGCTTCAACGACCGGATCCAGGCGCTGCTGTTCGATCCGAACAAGCTCGCGCCGACCTATCCGGAAAGCATGGTCGACCGCACCTTCCGCTTCAACGCCTTCTACACCGAGGACGAGGTGCCGGTGGTCGACCCCGCGACCTACAAGCTCGAGGTCGGCGGCCTGGTGCAGAACAAGAAGCCTTGGACGCTGCCGGAGCTTTACGCGCTGCCGCAGGAAAAGCAGATCACCCGTCACGTCTGCGTCGAGGGCTGGAGCATCATCGGCTCGTGGACCGGCGCACGGCTGTCCGATTTCCTCGATCGCATCGGCGCCGACAAGAGTGCAAAATACGTCTGGTTCCAGTGCGCCGACACCTATTCGACCACGATCGACATGGCGACCGCGCTGCATCCGCAGACGCAGATGAGCTTCAAGTTCGCGGACCAGACCTTGCCGCCCAAGTTCGGCTTCCCGATGAAGATCCGCATTCCGACCAAGCTCGGCTTCAAGAACCCCAAGCACGTGATCGCGATGAACGTGACCAACCAGGATCTCGGCGGATACTGGGAAGACCGCGGCTACAACTGGTTCAGCGGCCTTTAGGCTTTGCAGGGCCTCTTCCGAAAACCGCAATCCACTTTTCGGAATCATGCTTTAGCCCGTTACCGCTCGAACAATCCACACCTCCGGCCGCGCTCGGATTCCCTCGGAACCGGATGTGGTTTAGCGTTGCAATCAGCCGATTCGTCGCGGGAGATCGCCATGCTGCGCCGTTTCGCCAATCGCACGAACGACGATGGTCGCGCCGCGAAAGCGGCGACGCTGACCCACGAGGCGCCGGCGGTCGACGAAGGCGCGATGCCGAAAGCGATGTCGAGCCTCGCGGCCGGGATGTCGATCACCGGCAACATCGTGTGCGACGGCCCCATGCAGGTCTTCGGGCGCATCGAGGGCGACGTGCGCGCGGGCGAGATCGAGATCGGCGATGGTGCCGAGGTCGAGGGCAACATCACGGCTCAGGATCTGACCATCCGCGGACACGTGAAGGGAACGATCCGCGCCGTGCGCGTCAGGCTGCTCGGCAACGGCAAGGTCGACGGCGATATTTTCCATCGCGCGCTGTCGATCGCGGAGCCGGCGCGGTTCGAAGGAAGCTCGCGACCGGTGGAGAATCCGATGGAGGTTGTGATCGAGACGCGCGTCGAGCCGGTCGAGACACGTCCCTCGGGGCCGCAGCTGCGCAGCATCTTCAAGCCGAGCTTGGCGCCGATCGGCGACGTCGCGCACGACACGTCGGCGGCGTAGCGCGCATCGCTTCAGCGCGGATCGTCGCGCCGGACCTCGGTGATCAGGCGCGCGCCGCGCTGATAAGTCACGTAATCCCACAGCCACGTGAATGCGACCACGAAGCGGTCGCGCACCTCGACCAGGAAATAGATGTGCACCAGGCTCCAGAACAGCCAGCCGAGCGCGCCGGTAAGCTGCAGGTGGCGGAGCTTCACCGCCGCGGCGCGGCGGCCGATGGCGGCGAGATCGCCCTGATGGCGGTAGCGAAACGGCGGCAGTGCCGCCTTTCCCGCCACGCGCGCCGCAATGACGTCACCGACATAGCGGCCCATCTGCTTGGCGGCCGGCGCGATGCCCGGGATCGGGCCGCCGTCGGGCCGTTTCGCCGCCGCGGTGTCGCCGACCGCGAAAATCTCCGGATGGCCCGGCACCGATAGATCCGGCCCGACCTCGATGCGTCCGGCGCGGTCATGCGCGACGCCGACCCATTCCGCGGCGCGCGATGCCACGACACCGGCGGCCCAGATGATCGTGCCCGCCTCGATGCGCCCGTGGTCAGTGTCCACGCCGCGCATGTCGCAGTTCACCACCCGCGTCTGCGTCATCACGTCCACACCCATGGTCGTCAGTGTCTTGCGCACATAGTCGGAAAGATTCTCCGGCAGGGTCGGCATCACGCGCGGGCCCGCCTCGATCAGCGCGATGCGGGCGGTGCGCGGATCGATGTTGCGGAAATCCATCGCCAGCGTCTGGCGCGCGACCTCGGCGATCGCGCCCGCCATCTCGACGCCGGTCGCGCCGGCGCCGACGATCGCGAAGGTGAGCAGCCGCTTGCGCTCGGCCTCGTCGTGGGTGAGCTCGGCGCGCTCGAAGGCGAGCAGGATGCGGCGGCGGATGCGCGTCGCGTCCTCGATGCGCTTGAGCCCGGGCGCGGCGTCGGCCCACTCGTCATGACCGAAATAGGAATGGGTCGCGCCGGTCGCGAGCACCAGATAGTCGTAGGGGAGCTCCTCGCCATCGATGCGCACGACCCGCCGAGCAGTGTCGACGCCATGCACCTCCGCCATCAGCACGGTGGCATTGGCCTGGCGGCGGAAGATGTGCCGGATCGGCCAGGCCACCTCGGCGGGTGACAGCGCCGCGGTCGCCACCTGGTAGAGCAGCGGCTGGAAGCAGTGGTGGTTCTGCTTGTCGACGATGGTGACGTCGGCGCGGGATTTGGCGAGCCGCCGCGCAGCCTCGATGCCGCCAAAGCCGGCGCCGACGATCACGATGCGGGGACGCGGATCGGACATGCGTTCACCCTTGTAGCCCGCATGGCGCGAAGCGGAATGCGGGGAAAGCTTCTCCGCGGATGGGCCGGCCCGGATTGCGCTTCGCTCCATCCGGGCTGCGGCCATGACTCCGACGGCCGCCGATTTATTTCTCCTCCTCGACCCGCGTGCTCGTCGCGGGGCCGTCGCCGACGATCAGGATCAGTGCGTCCTCGTCCTTGGCGCCGTCCCAATGCACCTGCTTGCCGAAATGCGTGACGAAGGTGCCGGCCCGCATCGGCACGGCGCTGCTCGGATCCCACTTGCGGCCGCTGCCGACCCACCAGGTACCCTGCAACACCGTGATGAAGCGGTCGTTGGGGTGGAAATGCGGCTTGCTGAAGTGATTGCCCTTGAGCCACTTGTTCATGACGACGTAGAGGCCGGTCTTGTTGGGATCGCCGGCCAGCGTCGTGGCAGCATTGCCGTTGCCGGTCTCCGTCAAATTGATCTGATCCGGCAGTTTGTAGATCACCGCCTTCGGGTCGAGCTCGGCCGCACTGGCCGTCCCGGCCGCCAGCATCCGCGCAGTGAAGGCCGCGCCGATCGCGATCGCGGCGTCACGTCTGCTGATATGAATCATCGCGCTTCCCCTGGTTCTCCGCCGGCGCGTGGGCCGGGCTGTGGGCCAAGTCTCGCCGGGCGCCGCGCCATAGTCCAGCCGGATCGCGCAGGCTTGCCTTCCGCCGGCGCGGGCACTAGCAATCCGCGCGTCTCATATGTTCCCGTCATGGCCGGGCTTGTCCCGGCCATCCACGTCTTGCCCCAAAGAAAGACGTGGATGCCCGGCACAAGGCCGGGCATGACGAAGGAGCAAGCATCGAAAGCACATCTCCCAATGGCCACCTACAATTTGCTCCTCCTCCCCGGCGACGGCATCGGCCCCGAAGTCATGGCGGAGGTGAAGAAGCTCATCGCCTGGATGAATGCGCACGGCATGGGCACCTTCAACTTCGAGGAAGGCCTGGTCGGCGGCGCCTGCTACGATGCGCACAAGGTCTCGGTCACCGACGAGACGGTCGCCGGCGCGAAGGCTGCGGACGCGGTGATCTTCGGCTCGGTCGGCGGGCCGAAGTGGGACAAGGTGCCCTATGAGGTCCGCCCCGAGGCCGGCCTGCTGCGGCTGCGCAAGGACCTTGCGCTGTTCGGCAACCTGCGGCCGGCGATCTGCTATCCGGCGCTCGCCGATTCGTCGAGCCTCAAGCGCGACGTGGTCGACGGGCTCGACATGATCATCGTGCGCGAGCTCACCGGCGGCGTCTATTTCGGCGAACCGAAGACCATCACCGATCTCGGCAACGGGCAGAAGCGCGCGGTCGACACCCAGGTTTACGACACCTACGAGATCGAGCGCATCGCCCGCGTCGCCTTCGAGCTCGCGCGCAAGCGGCGCAACAAGGTCACGTCGATGGAAAAGCGCAACGTGATGAAGACCGGCGTGCTGTGGAACGAGGTGGTGACGGCGCTGCACGCGCGCGAGTTCAAGGACGTGCAGCTCGAGCATCAGCTCGCCGATTCGGGCGCGATGCAGCTCGTGCGCTGGCCCAAGCAGTTCGACGTGATCGTCACCGACAACCTGTTCGGCGACGTGCTCTCCGACATCGCCGCGATGCTGACCGGCTCGCTCGGCATGCTGCCGTCCGCCTCGCTCGGGGAGACCGACGCGAAGACGAAGAAGCGCCGGGCGCTGTACGAGCCGGTGCATGGCTCCGCTCCCGACATCGCCGGCAAGGGCCTGGCCAATCCGACCGCGATGATCGCCTCGTTCGGCATGGCGCTGCGCTACTCGTTCGATCTCGGCAAGGCGGCCGACCTGATCGACCAGGCGATCGCCGCCGCGCTCGCCAAGGGTCTGCGCACCGCCGACATCAAGTCGGAGGGCTGCAAGCTCGTCGGCACCGCCGAGATGGGCGATGCGATCATCGCCGAGATGGCGCGGCTCGCAGCGTAGATCGGCGCGCCCCGAATAGCGGGGATAGATTGAATCACGCTTGCGTTTCCGCCGCTGGCGGCTCATGGTAGTAAGTGCAGAGTGACATTCGCGCGTCTGGAGCCGCACCGCTTCGGGCGCGCTGTGCTTTCTTGGGAACGCTTGGCGGGGACCCTTCGCCTGTCTTTCGACGTTACAACTGGAAGTCCGCAGATCATTTCGAGGTCCCTTCGCTCGCAAATCGTTGTTGTGCGAGCGCCGCCCCAGCACTGCCCCCGGGATGCATCCCAAAGTGAGACACGAACTGAGGACTGGTTGCGCGCAACGGCGTGCCGCCGCGCGTCGAAACCGAAACAGGAGCGCTCGCCCTGTTCTTCCTGTTTTTTGCACTCAGGCAATTTCCTTCGATATTTGAATGGCTTTTCCTGTATTTGGCGCGCATCGGCGCCCTGTAAATCGCCTGTATTTTTTCAGAAAAAATCTGGACTGCACCCCTGTGGTGAGACACGAAACCCAGGGACTGGTCGCGATCGCAACGGCGACAGCCTGCTTGGTGTTGCGAGCGTCTTCGGACTTGGCGCCGGCGAAGCGAGCCCGTAGCAGGGATGAGCCGACCGCGAAGGGCGCGCGGCCCACGCGCACCACCTGCGATCTCCCCCGGCCTCTACTTTTCGGGAGGGGAAGAAAGAAGACAGCGGGCCGCATGGCCGTGTGGTCTGATTTGCCCTAGGTTTCGGCGACTGCGCGGCGCGACAAGAAGCGCGACAACGAAAAGGGTTCCGGGAGGAATTTATGTCGGTTTCCAACACCATCAGATGCGCACTTGCGCTGGCGGCCTGCACCTTGGCGTTCGGCGGGGATGGCGCACGCGCGGCCGAGCCCTACAAGATCCACGTCATCCTCCCGCTCAGCGGCGGCGCGGCGTTCCTCGGCCGGGGCGAGCAGCAGGCGCTCGAGCTGTTCGAGAAGCAGATCAACCAGGAAGGCGGCATCAACGGCCAGCCGATCGCGTTCGTCTTCCATGACGACCAGACCAGCCCGCAGACCACGGTGCAGATCGCCAACGGCATCCTGCCCGACAAGCCGGCGGTGCTGCTCGGCTCCAGCATCGTGGCGATGTGCAGCGCGATGGCGCCGCTGCTCAAGCGGGGACCATTCGACTACTGCCTCTCGCCCGGCGTCCATCCGGCGGCCGGCAGCTATCAGTATTCGACCAGCACCGACACGCATGCGCTGATCGAGGCGCAGGTGCGCTACTTCCGCCTGAAGGGCTTCACCAAGATCGCCTTCATGTCGAGCACCGACGCGTCCGGGCAAGACGCCGAGCGCGGCTTCGACGAGGTGCTCAAGCTTCCCGAAAACTCGGGCATCACGGTGGTCGAGCGTCAGCGCTTCAACCCGACCGACGTCAGCGTCACCGCGCAGATCGAGCGCATCAAGGCCGCGAACCCGCAGGCTTTCATCGCCTGGACCACCGGCGCCCCGATCGCGACCGTGTTCAAGGGCATGGTGCAGGGCGGGCTCGACGTGCCGTTCGCCACCACCAACGGCAACCAGACCTATGCGCAGATGCGCCAGTATAAGGATTTCCTGCCCAAGCAGCTCTACGTCCCGACCTCGGTCTTTCTCCCGCATGACGGCATGTTCAAGCTCGACCCCCAGGTCGAGGAGGCGCAGCAGAAGTTCTACGCCTCGTTCAAGGCCGCCAACGTCAAGCCCGACAACATGTCGGCGCTCGCCTGGGACCCGGCCAATCTCGTCATCGGCGCGCTGCGCAAGCTCGGCGCCAAGGCGACCGCGCAGCAGGTCAAGGACTATATCGACAGCCAGACGGCCTTTCCGGGCATCAACGGCATCTACGATTTCAAGGCGGTTCCGAACCGCGGTTTGACGGTGAAGAACGCCCTGGTCACGCGCTGGGATCCGGGCGCCGACACCTGGACCGTGGTGAGCCAGCCGACCGGAACGCCGCTCGCCAACTAGTCAGGGCGGCCGCGATGTAGAGCAACCTTGTCGGGCTTCGTCCAGATCGTCATCGGCGGGCTGCTGCAGGGCGGCGTGTTCGCGATCGTCGCGCTCGGCTTCTCGCTCGTCTATCGCGTCACCAATGTGGTGAACCTGGCGCAGGGCGCGTTCTGCGTGCTCGGCGCCATGGGCATGTACTATTTCCAGGTCGTGTTCGGCTGGCCGCTGCTGCCGGCTGCGATTGCCGCGATCGTCTGCGCGACGGCATTCGGCCTGCTGGTCGGCGCCATCACGTTCGTGCCCGCGGTGGCACGGCTTCCGGCGAGCAGTGCGCTGGTCCTCACCGCCGGGCTGCTCACCTTCTTCATCGGCGTCACCCTCGTCGTGTGGGGCAACCAGCCCTACTCGCTGCCGCCGTTCTCGGGCGAAGCACCGTTCGTCATCGGCGGCGTGCGGGTGCCCACGCAAGGCGTGTGGCTCGCCGCCGTCTCGATCGCGATGATCGTCGGATTATGGCTGCTGCTGCAAAAGACCACGCTCGGCCGCGCGCTGCGCGCCTGCGCCGAGAACCCGCTCGCCGCGCGGCTGATGGGCATCGACCTGCCGCGCATGACGCTGCTGAGCTTCGGCCTTGCGGCCTTCATCGGCGCCACCGGCGGCGTGCTGGTCGCGCCGATCATGTCGCTGCAGTTCGACAGCGGCCAGTTCTTCACCATCTCGGGCTTCATCGCGGTCGCGATCGGCGGCATGGGCAGCTTCATCGGCTCGATCGTCGGCGGGCTGTTGCTCGGCATCGCCGAGCAGTTCGCCGCGTTCTATGTCTCCTCGCTGTTCGCCAACACGCTCGCGCTGCTGCTGCTGCTGTTCGTTCTCGTCCTGCGCCCGGCCGGCCTGTTCAGCAGCGGTCCGGCGCGGCGCACCGACGTGCGCGACGAGGCGCGGGTGCATCGCGCGGTGGTGCGGCTGCAAGGGCGCGCGACCGTCGGCTTCGCGCTCGCGCTGGTCGCGGTGCTCGCGCTGCTGCCGGCGCTGCCGCTGCCGGGCGGGCTCCTCGCGTCCCTCGTGATCGCGCTGATCCTGTTCATCGCGGTGCTCGGGCTCGACGTGCTGATGGGCTATGCGGGCCAGGTGAGCCTCGGCCATGCCGGCTTCATGGCGGTCGGCGGCTATTGCGCCGCGATTCTCGCCACCACCTATGACTGGCCGCCGCTCGCCGCGACCCTCGTGGCGCTGGTGCTGAGCGTCGCCTGCGCGCTCGTGCTGTCATTCGCGACGCGGCGGCTGCGCGGACACTATCTCGCGCTCGCGACGCTCGCCTTCGGGCTCTTGGTCGACTCCCTTGCCCTCAACCTGGTCGACCTCACCGGCGGCCCCTCCGGCCTGGTCGGCATCCCGTCCTTCTCGGTCGCGGGCTTCGCCTTCGATACGCCCGCGCGGATGTATTATCTCGCGCTCGGGCTCGGCGTGGCGCTGGTGCTCCTGCTCGAAGGCGGCATGCGGCGCGGGTTCGGGCGCGCGCTCAAGGCGGTGCGCTCCGACCAGCTCGCCGCCGCCGCGCTCGGCGTCGACGTCGGCCGCCACAAGATGATCGCGCTCTGCATTTCCGCGGCGCTCGGCTCGCTGTCGGGCAGCCTCTATGCGTTCGATTTCCATTTCCTGTCGCCCGAGATGGTCTCGACCGGCCGCTCGTTCGAGATGATCGCCATGCTGGTGCTGGGCGGCGAGGGCACGCTGATCGGCGGCTTCTTCGGCTCGCTGGTGCTCACGCTGTTGCCGACACTGGTGCAGGATTTCGCCGTCTACAAGACCGCCGTCGAAGGCGCGATCCTGGTGGTGATCTTCCTCGCGCTGCCCGAGGGCCTGTTCGGCCGGCTGGCCTTGTGGCTCGAGCGCGCGCCGGCGCGCAAAGGGCCTTTGCCTGCGGGGGCGAGGCCATGACGACCATGCCGACCACGACGACGCCCGCCCTCGAGTGCCGTGCGGTGTCGAAGACCTTCGGCGGCGTGCGCGCGATCGACGACGTCACTTTCGCGGTGCCCGACGGCAGCTTGACGGCGCTGATCGGCCCGAACGGCGCCGGCAAGACGACCCTGTTCAACGCCGCCACCAACCTCTTTCCGCCGTCGTCGGGCGAGGTCTTCTTCTTCGGCGCGCCCGCGGCCGGGATGAACCCGCATCAGATCGCGGCCGCGGGCGTGATCCGCACGTTTCAGACCGCGCGGGTTTTTCCCGGGATGACGACACTGGAGAACGTCATGGCCGGCGCGCATCTGCATCTCGGTCGCGGCGCGGTGGCGCAGATGCTGTGGCTGCCGGCGGCGCGCGGCGAGGAGCGTCGCCTCGCCGAAAAAGCCGAGGCGCTGCTCGACCTGGTCGGCCTCGCCGACGTCCGGGACAGGCCGACCACCAATCTGCCGATCGGCGCGCAGAAGCTCATCGAGATCGTGCGCGCCCTGATGGCCGCGCCGCGCTTGTTGCTGCTCGACGAGCCCGCCGCCGGCCTCAACGATCGCGAGACCGCGGAGCTCGCCGCTCTGCTGCGCGCGATCTGCGACGCCGGAACCACCATCATGGTGGTCGAGCACAACATGTCGCTCGTCATGGGCGTCGCCGATCGGGTGTTCGTGCTCGACGCCGGCCGCCTGATCGCGCAAGGCGCGCCGCGCGAGATCCAGAACGACAAGGCCGTCATCGAGGCCTATCTCGGCCGCGCGCAAGCGCCGAGCGGGGAGCCCGCACCATGACGCTCGAGCTGAAGGGCGTGTCGGCCGGCTATGCGGGCGCCGATGTCGTTCACGGCATCGACCTCAAGGTGGGCGCGGGCGAGATCGTGACGCTGGTCGGCGCCAACGGCGCCGGCAAGTCGACGCTGGTCAAGACCGTCTCGGGCCTCGTCCCGACGCGCGCCGGAACGATCGCGTTCGCGGGGCAGCGGATCGAGAGGCTCCCGACGGCCGCCCGCATGCGCCTCGGCATCGTGCACGTGCCGGAAGGCCGGCAGGTCTTCGCCGGCCTCACGGTCGGCGAGAATCTCGGGCTCGGCGCCTATCTGGATCGCGGCGCCACATCAGACATGAGCACGCGGCGCGCGGCGGTCCTCGCACGCTTTCCGGCATTGCGCGATCGGCTCGATGCGCTCGCCGGCAACCTGTCCGGCGGCCAGCAGCAGATGCTCGCGATCGGCCGCGGGCTCATGGCCGCGCCCAAATTGCTGATCCTCGACGAGCCGTCGCTCGGCCTCGCGCCGCGCCTCGTCGACGAGATGTTCGACCTCGTGCGTGGCCTGCGCGGGCAGGGCCTCGCCATCCTGCTGTCGGAGCAGAATGCGCAGATGAGTCTCGCGATCGCCGACCGCGGGTACGTGATCGAGAATGGCCGTGTGATGCTCGCCGGCGCGGGCCGGGAGCTGCTGCAATCAACGGAAGTCGCGGATCGCTATCTCGGCATCGGTGCCGCGCCGAGCCGCACGGCCGCCAAAGGCGGCGCACTCGCGTCGCGCCTGCGAGCGCTCATGCATGAGTGACGGGGCAGGACGTCAGTACTGATTGCGGCAGTAGCCCGGCAGGTCGAAGCACGTCGGGAACGGCATGCGCGACCAGCTGCTCTTCGGATCGTTCCGATCGTAGAGATATTCGGTCCCGCGGCCATCGAGCGGAAGCGCATAGTCCGTGTAGTGCTGCGACAACGGCTCGACATTGTTGCCTGGATCCAGGAACGAGCGCGGCCGCACCCGGATGCGCGTGGTGCGATGGCCGTACTGGTCGATGACCGTGATCGTCTCGGAGCCGCGCGGCGGCGCCTGCGACGCCGCCGGGGTGAGCGCCGCGAGTGCCGCAAGCGACACCGCCGACAGGGCCACAACCGTCATCAGGCGCATGATTCCTCACAGGATTCGCGACTTATGGGCCAGTCTACAGGCGCCTCGCCCGTGTCACAAGGAACATCCGAGGCGGGGCGTCGGTTCCTGGCGCCCTGTGGCCGCGCGGCCACGCATGATGCGCCGCATCGAGCAACGCATAGGCGGCAGCCCCATGCTGCCGCGAGATCGCCCCGTAAAACGCTGTTTCGTGGACTGCCCATTTGACGCAGCAATTTTCATTAGATCGCCCCGTCCGAATGTGTTGAGCTTTGCCCAGGGCCCGGAAGGGCCCTCAAGATGAGAGTGAACCGGAGGAAACTGATGATCACGCGACGTCGCCTGCTTGAAGGCGCGAGCGCTGGGGCTGCGCTTGCAACCATGGGTGTGCCCCTGGCAGAGGCCGCCATACCCGGACTGCCGGAGGCGCTGCCGGCGGGTGTCCGCGGCGAGGCAGTCCTCGAGGCACTGCCGGGCAAGAAGCCGCTCATCAAGCTCGCCTACCGGGCCCCCAACTACGAGACGCCGATCGAGTACTTCAAGACGCCGATCACGCCCAATGACGCGTTCTTCGTGCGCTATCACCTCTCCGATATTCCCGCCGCGAACGACAAGCTGATCGACCCGAAGACCTGGAAGCTCGAGGTCGGCGGCGAGGGCGGCAACGGCACGCTCTCGCTCGGCTTCGACGATCTCAAGGCGCTGCCGGCGACCGAGGTCGTCGCGGTCAACCAGTGCTCGGGCAATCGCCGCGGCCTCTTTCATCCGCACGTGCCGGGCGTCGAATGGGGCTATGGCGCCATGGGGTGCGCGCGCTGGAAGGGCGCCCGCCTCAAGGACGTGCTCGACAAGGTCGGCCTGAAGAAAGAGGCGGTCGAGATCGTGTTCAACGGCGCCGAGGGCCCGGCCTTCGACAAGACGCCGGACTTCATCAAGAGCATCCCGGTGTGGAAGGCGATCGAGGAGACGACGCTGATCGCCTACGAGATGAACGGCGCGCCGATTCCGCATCTCAACGGCGCCCCGGCGCGCATCATCGTGCCGGGCTGGACCGGCACCTACTGGATGAAGCACGTCATCTCGATCAAGGCCGTCACCAAGCCGGAATCGGGCTTCTGGATGAATTCCGCCTACCGCATTCCGGTCGGCAAGTTTCCGATCGTGGCGCATTTCGCCACCCAGGAGAACGCGACGACGACGCCGATCACCGAGATGGTGGTCAACTCGCTCATCACCAGCCACGCCGACGGCGCCAAGGTGAAGGCCGGCAACGTGACGGTCGGCGGCATCGCGTGGGACGCCGGCTATGGCATCCGCAGCGTCGACCTCTCGACCGACGGCGGCACCAACTGGCTCAAGGCGACGCTCGGCCAGGATCTCGGCCGCTTCGCGTTTCGTCCGTTCAGCCTCGCGCTGCCGGCGAAGCGCGGCAAGCTGACCGTGATGGCGCGGGCAACGAATGCGATCGGCCAGACCCAGACTGCGACGCTGATCTTCAACCCGGCCGGCTACCACCACAACGTCATGCACAGCGTGACGCTCGACGTGATGTGAGGAGGAAGACCCATGCGCACATTCATGCTCGCCCTCCTCGCCGCCGCCCTTGCGCTGCCGGCGCTCGCGGACGAAAGCCAGATCAAGCTCAAGGACGCGCCGGGCCGCGACAAGGTCGAAGGCAACTGCGCCGCCTGCCACAGCCTCGACTACATCCAGATGAACTCGCCGTTCATGAATGCGACGACGTGGGACGCCGAGGTCAACAAGATGATCAAGGCCCTGGGCGCGCCGATCAGCGATGACGACGCCAAGGTGATCAAGGAGTATCTGATCAAGAACTACGGGGGGTAGCTGCATGTTCACCCTACCCTGAAGAGGAGAGCGTAGGCGGCCTTCGGCCGCCGTCTTTTGGCGACGCCGATGCGAAGCATCGGCTATGGAGCGAAGCGAGCCGGGGGTGGGGTGGCCGTGTGTCCGCCACCCCACCCTCGTCCATCTGCGGCGCTGATCATCAACTCCGCTTAATTTCATGACCTTTCGCCCGGCCCCTGGCGTTGAATTGTCAACCTTTCGGGCCTAGAAGCGGGCGCAAATGGCAGCCTTCGGGCAGCTTTTGCGGAGTACCGACCGGAGTTGGATCGATGGGTTTCAAGGTCGCGATCGTCGGCGCCACCGGCAATGTGGGCCGCGAGATGCTCAACATCCTCGAGGAGCGCGCCTTCCCGGCCGACGAGGTGACGGCGCTCGCGTCGCGCCGCAGCCTCGGCACCGAGGTATCGTTCGGCGACAAGACGCTCAAGGTGAAGGCGCTCGAGCACTACGACTTCTCCGACACCGACATCTGCCTGATGTCGGCGGGATCGTCGGTGTCGAAGGAGTGGTCGCCGAAGATCGCGGCTGCCGGCGCCGTGGTGATCGATAATTCCTCGTGCTGGCGCTACGACGCCGACGTGCCGCTGATCGTGCCGGAGGTCAACGCCGACGCGGTGGATGGCTTCCGCAAGCGCGGCATCATCGCCAATCCGAACTGCTCGACCGCGCAGCTCGTGGTGGCGCTCAAGCCGCTGCACGACAAGGCCAGGATCAAGCGCGTCGTGGTCTCGACCTATCAGTCCGTGTCGGGCGCCGGGAAGGACGCGATGGACGAGCTGTTCAGCCAGACCAAGGCGGTCTACACGTTGGGCGAGATCGAGACCAAGAAGTTTCCCAAGCGCATCGCCTTCAACCTGATCCCGCACATCGACGTCTTCATGGAGGACGGCTACACCAAGGAAGAATGGAAGATGGTGGCCGAGACCAAGAAGATCCTCGACCCCAAGATCAAGCTCACCGCGACGTGCGTGCGCGTGCCCGTGTTCATCGGCCATTCCGAAGCCGTCAACGTCGAGTTCGAAGAGCCGATCACGGTCGACGAGGCGCACGAGATCCTGCGCACGGCGCCGGGCTGCCTGGTGATCGACAAGCACGAGCCGGGCGGCTACATCACGCCCTACGAGTGCGCCGGCGAGGACGCGACGTACATCAGCCGCGTGCGCGAGGACACCACCGTCGAGAACGGCCTCACGTTCTGGTGCGTGTCGGACAACCTGCGCAAGGGCGCGGCGCTCAATGCGGTGCAAATCGCCGAGTGCCTGATCAACCGCAAGCTGATCAGCGCCAAGCAGAAGGCGGCCTGATGCGTCGCCCGGATGGAGGCGCCGCAGCGCCGTAATCCGCTTCGCTTCATGTGGACTACGACCAGATCGCGATTGGCAATCCGAATGCATCGCGGGTCGGCGAGTGCGGGAATGGCCGTGCCGCACCCGCATGTAGCCGCCGCGCAATCGCGGCACATGCGAGCGCGTCGAGCAGGTCATCTGCGCCGGCCCCTTTGGGCGGCGCGACATTGACGATCGCCGCTGGCATTGCGGCTCCGATCAGCAATCGTCGGCGCAGCGCAAGGCCGGGCTCGTAGCACACGCCTTTGACCTTCTTCGGCTCATCGAGCGCGCGCTCGCCGTTGAGGCGCCAGAAGGCGAGCTCCGGATGCACTTCGTAGATGCGGTCCACCGTTGCCGGATTTGCGCGCAGGAATTCGTCGACCTCGCGGATCTTCGGCGCGATCATGAACAGCTGCTTCGACACCTTCCGCGGCGGCTCGGAGGCGGCGAGCGCGGCCGCGCAGGCGGCGCCGAAGTCCGGCGCGTAGATCGCGGCGCGCGGCGGCACGGAGAAGACCGAGGACTGGCGTGCGCCGAGCAGCGGACGAATGGCGCGCTCGGGTCCGCGACCGTCCGGACCGATGCGATCGGGCAGGCCGATCGGCATGTCGACCGCGACGATCGCGGGTGCCTCGGGCGCCGCCAGCACATCGGCAAAGTGCGGCAGGATGCGAACATGAGCGAGCTCGCCGCTCGGGCGGACAAAGGCCGCGACCCAGCCGGTGCGACAGCCGTCAAGTCCGACCAGCCAGCGCGCAGCCGTCTGGCGGTCCGCGCTCATCGCGAAAATGGCGAGCCATCACCTGCAGCTGGCAGGAACGCGCCGCTCGCCTCGTCGCGAATGAGAAGCTCGCCGTTCGCCACCCCGAAATAGGCGCCGTGAATTGCGATGTTGCCGCGCTCGACGGCTTCGCGCAGGCGGGGAAAGGTCAGCAGGTTCACGAGACTGTTGCCGACATTCGCCTGCTCGAGCCGCGTCAGATACTCGGCATGCGACAGCGTCCCGCGCGGGCCGACCTTGTCGGCCGCCGGAGCCATCAGACGCATCCACTTGCCGATGAAATCGCCGGGGGTGAGCGGCGCGGCCTCGTCCGCAAATGCCCGCACGCCGCCACACTGGCCGTGGCCGAGCACCACGACGTGCTTGACCGCAAGCGCCACCACGCCGAACTCGATCGCTGCCGACACGCCATGGGCATGCGCGTCCGGCTCGTACGGCGGGACGATGTTGGCGACGTTGCGCACGACCAGCAATTCGCCCGGGCGGGCATCGAAGATCACCTCGGGTGAGACGCGTGAATCGATGCAGCCGATCACCATGACCTCGGGGGCCTGGCCGCTTTCGGCGAGCTCGCGATAGCGGTCCTGCTCGCGCGGCAGGCGGCCGGTGCGGAACGAGCGGTAGCCTTTGATCAGTTGTTGGGGAAACGGCACGACGCCTCACGGATTGGGATATGCGGGCGCGGCCTACCAATCACACATGGCCGACGATTGGCAACTCGGCGGGCTGGCATGTCGGTTGCAGCGCCGCTATCGATGAAGTTCCATCAGTTCACACAAGGGCTTTCCGATGACCGTCCGTCCCCGCCGCAGCGCGCTCTACATGCCGGGATCGAACGCCCGCGCGCTGGAGAAGGCGAAGACCCTGCCGGCCGACGCCGTGATCCTCGATCTCGAGGACTCGGTCGCCCCCGACGCCAAGGCGGTGGCGCGGGCGCAGATCGTGCAGACCGTCAAGGCAGGCGGCTTCGGTCATCGCGAGGTGATCGTGCGCACCAATGCGATCGACACGCCGTGGTTCGCCGACGACCTCGATGCCGCCGTCGCGGCGCGGCCCGATGCGGTGCTCGTGCCCAAGATCTCGACGCCCGACCAGATCGACATGATCGGCCAGCGGCTGTTCGACATGCACGCGGATCTGCACATCCGGCTGTGGGCGATGATCGAGACGCCGGCCGCGATCTTCAACATCCGCGCGCTCGCGGCCGAGGCTGAGGATTCCGAGAGCCGGCTCGCCGCCTTCGTGATCGGCACCAACGACCTCGCCAAGGAGACGCGCGCGCGCCTGGTGCCGGGCCGCTTCCCGATGCTGCCGTGGCTGATGTCGTGCGTGCTCGCGGCGCACAGCTACGGCATCGACGTGCTCGACGGCGTCTACAACAACATCTCCGACGTCGACGGCTTCAAGGCCGAGTGCGAGCAGGGCCGCGACATGGGCTTCGACGGCAAGACGCTGATCCATCCGAGCCAGATCGAGCCGTGCAACGTGGCGTTCTCGCCGTCGGCCGACGAGGTCGCGCAGGCGCGCAAGGCGATCGCGGCATTCGACCTGCCGGAAAACCGCGACAAGGGCGTGGTGCAGATCGACGGCCGCATGGTCGAGCGCCTGCATGCCGAGATGGCGCGGCGGACGGTCGCGATCGCGGAGGCGATCGCGAAAGCCGGCTGACGCGAAACCCGGATCGGCGCGCAGGCGTTGTTCAGGCGCAGTCCTGAACCAGGAGCGTCCCATGCCGGAGATCCGCGAAAGCAACGGTATCGTGACCCAGATCACGACCGTCAAATGCGAGCCTGAGCATCAGTCGGAGGTGCTGCAGCTGATGGGGGAGCGGGCGCGTTTCATGGCGAAACAGCCCGGTTTCGTGTCGGTGAGCCTGCATCGCAGCGCCGACGGCAGCCATATCGTGAATTACGTCCAGTGGACCAACCGCGAGAAGCTCACGGCCGCGCATCACGCGCCGGAATTCCGCGCCAAGTGGCCACGGTTCGGCGAGCTGGTCGCCGATGTGGAACCCTGCATCTACGAGGTGGTGCTGACCGAGGCGGCGTAGGGCGGTCCATCGGTCTGCGGGAGACGGCTACGCCTCACACCCAGGGGCGCTCCGCCTTGACGTTCGCCTCATAGCCCTCGATCTGGCGCTGCTTGACCTTGGTGAGACCGATGTCGTCGAGGCCGTTGAGCAGGCAGTGCTTGCGGTGGGCGTCGATGTTGAACTTCACCACGCCGCCATCGGGGCCGCGAATCTCCTGCTTCTCGAGATCGATGGTGAGTGTCGCGTTGGCGCCGCGGTCGGCGTCGTCGAACAGCTTCTCGAGATCCTCGGGGCTGACCTTGATCGGCAGCACGCCGTTCTTGAAGCAGTTGTTGTAGAAGATGTCGCCGAACGAGGTCGAGATCACGGCGCGAATGCCGTAGTCGAGCAGCGCCCAGGGCGCGTGCTCGCGCGAGGAGCCGCAGCCGAAATTGTCGCCGGCGACGATGATCTTGGCCTTGCGATAGGCCGGCTTGTTGAGAATGAAATCAGGGTTCTCGCTGCCGTCGTCGCGGTAGCGCTTCTCGGAAAAGAGGCCCTTGCCGAGCCCGGTGCGCTTGATCGTCTTGAGGTACTGCTTGGGGATGATCGCGTCGGTGTCGACGTTGATCTGCTTGATCGGCGCCGCCACGCCCTCGAGCACGGTGAACTTTTCCATGGCCTGCTGTCCTCGCGCTACAGGTTCCGGTGATGTTGATAGCGTGCTTGGCCTTGCAGTCAAGCATTTGAAACACAGGTAGTTTTTGTACTCGTCAGCGTGCCACCCCGGCTCGCCGCAGGCCCTGGGGACTAGCCGGCCGCGCGCTCGACCTCGTGCATGTCGTCGTCGGAGAGGCCGAAATGGTGGCCGATCTCATGCACCAGCACGTGGGCGACGATCGCGCCCAGGGTCTCGTCGTGCTCGGCCCAGTAGTCGAGGATCGGGCGGCGGTAGAGCCAGACCATGTTCGGCATCTGCACCGGCGCGCTCTCATGGCGAAAAGGCAGCCCAACGCCCTGGAAGAGGCCGAGCAGGTCGAATTCGCTGTCGAGGCCCACATGGTCGAGCACCTCGTCGGTCGGGAAATCGTCGACCTGGATGACGAGATCCTCGCATAAGGAACGGAACTGGTCGGGCAGGCCGGCAAAGACGTCGCGGGCCAGCACCTCGAGCTCGTCGAGCGAGGGCGCCTTGCGCGGGCGCCAAGCCAGCGGATCGGTGCCGAGCGGATCGGTATCGTCGGATTGAGCGGGCGACATGCGCGTGTTGTAGGCGAGAGCCGGGACGGATACCATGCGCGCAGGCAAGAGGGCGCGTTCAAGCATGCGGTGGCGTCGGAGAACGATATTGCTGGCGGCCGCGGGCATCGGCCTTGCGGCAACCGTGGCGGATGTCGCGACCGCCCAAGACACCGCGCCGCCGCGCGAGCGGCCGCACGTGCGGGTCTATCCGCTGAGTCGCTACTATCGCAAATGCGACTTCTGGCTCGCCGTCGAGCATCGCCCGAGCGGCGACGTGGTCACGCCGCAGCAGAAGTGCGTGTGGGCATTGCGCTGACGCGCGCCTATCGCGTCATTGCGGGCGAAGCCAAGCAATCGAAGCCGAGCAATCGAAGCCAAGCAATCTCGCTCCACGAGCGCATGACTCTGCGGAGCGAGATTGCTTCGGCGCGCGCGGCGCGCCTCGCAATGACGGCTATCTCCAGCTGCGCACGTCGACGAACTTGCCGGCGATCGCGGCGGCGGCGGCCATCGCGGGCGACACCAGGTGGGTGCGGCCCTTGTAGCCCTGGCGGCCCTCGAAATTGCGGTTCGACGTCGAGGCGCAGCGCTCGCCGGGGGCGAGCTTGTCCGGATTCATCGCGAGGCACATGGAGCAGCCGGGCTCGCGCCACTCGAAGCCGGCGGCGATGAAGATCTTGTCGAGGCCTTCGGCCTCGGCCTGCTCCTTCACGATGCCGGAGCCGGGCACGACCATGGCGTTGACGTTGGCGCTTTTGGTCTTGCCGGCGATCATCTTGGCGGCGGCGCGCAGGTCCTCGATGCGGCCGTTGGTGCACGAGCCGATGAACACGCGGTCGATCGCGATGTCGGTGATCTTCTCGCCGCCCTTGAGGCCCATGTACTTGAGCGAGGTCTCGGCCGCCTGGCGTTTCTTGTCGTCGGTGATCTCGGACGGCACCGGCACCCGGCCGGTGATCGACGTCACCTGCTCGGGGCTGGTGCCCCAGGTGACGAGCGGCGGCAGGTTGGCGGCATCGAGCTTGACCTCGCGGTCGAACGCCGCGCCCTCATCCGAGCGCAGCGTGTCCCAGTAGCGCAGCGCCTTGTCCCAGTCGGCGCCCTTCGGCGATTTCGGCCGGCCCTTGAGATACTCGTAGACCTTCTCGTCCGGGGCGATGAAGCCGGCCTTGGCGCCGCCCTCGACCGACATGTTGCACACCGTCATGCGCCCTTCGATCGAGAGCGCGCTGATCGCCTCGCCGGCATATTCGAGCGCATAGCCGGTGCCGCCGGCGGTGCCGATCTCGCCGATGATGGCGAGGATGATGTCCTTGGCGGTGACGCCCTCGGGCAGCTTGCCGTCGACGACCGCGCGCATGTTCTTCGACTTCGCCTGGATCAGCGTCTGCGTCGCCAGCACGTGCTCGACCTCGGACGTGCCGATGCCGTACGCGAGCGCGCCGAACGCGCCATGCGTCGCGGTATGGCTGTCGCCGCACACCACCGTGGTGCCGGGCAGCGTGAAGCCCTGCTCCGGCCCGATGATATGGACGATGCCCTGGCGCCGGTCGAACTCGTCGTAATATTCGAGGCCGAAGAACTTGGCATTCTCGGCCAGATACTTGATCTGCGCCTCGCTCTCGGGATCGGGATTGGGCAGGTTGCGGTTGGTGGTCGGCACGTTGTGATCGACGACCAGCAGCGTCTTGTCGGGCGCGTGCACCTTGCGCCCGGCGAGGCGCAGCCCTTCGAAGGCCTGAGGGCTCGTCACCTCGTGCACGAGATGGCGATCGATGTAGATCAGGCAGGTGCCGTCCGGCTGCTCGTCGACCAGATGGTCGGCCCAGATCTTGTCATAGAGGGTGCGCGGCTTCGCCATTGTCTTCGTCCTATCGCGTTGCGAGCGTACGGCGCCGATCGACCGCCGTATCTAACGGGTCGGCGGCGCGGTGAAAAGTATGGGCACCATATGCTGGTATATCCACCACCGGCCTTCGCCGCCTTGGGTGCCGACATTTTGCCGAAACAATCGGCAACCATGGTCATTGCGCAGCGAGGGATTCTGGGCGACCATGTTGCGCCGCAGCAATCGGGTGATTCCCCCATGTTACTGAGATGGGACACGCTGCTCATCGCCGTTGCGGTCGTCGGCGGCTCGGTGCTGATCGAGAACAGCCACCGCATCGACACCGCGGCGCCCGACGACGAGGTCACGGCGAGCGCACCGTCCGCCTGCGTCGACACGCAGGTCACCGCGACGATCGGCAGCGGGGATCAGAGAGATGACAACTCCGGCGACGTGAAGAGCAGCGTGGCGATCCCGCCGACGCTGCCCATCTGCTCGGACGAGTAGCGCTTATTCCGCGGCCTGCTCGGTGGCGCCTTGCGCGCCGTGCGCACCATGCTCCTGGCGCTCGCCGATGCGGGCCGACTTGCCGCGGCGGCCGCGCAGGTAATAGAGCTTGGCCCGGCGCACCTTGCCGCGACGCACGACCTTGATCGAGTCGATCATCGGCGAATGCAGCGGGAAGACGCGCTCGACGCCCTCGCCATACGAGATCTTGCGCACCGTGAAGTTCTCGTTGAGGCCCTGCCCGGCGCGGCCGATGCACACGCCCTCATAGGCCTGCACGCGCGAGCGCTCGCCCTCGACCACCTTGACGTTGACGATCAGGGTATCGCCCGGGCCGAACTCGGGAACGTTCTTGCCGGCGGAAAGCTTCGCCACTTGCTCTTTTTCGAGCTCTTGGATCACGTTCATGGGATGTGTCTCCGTCGGCTGCGCCAAATGCTTATCGGGCGTCCCGCCGCGCGTTTCGGGCGTGCTTCTACTGGAAAGTCTGGCACTTGTCACGTGTCCGCGAAAAATACGCGAAATCGGCTATTTTTCGCGCTTTCCCGCCAGATGGGCCGCCCACAAGTCGGCCCGCCGCGCCGCCGTCAACCGCTCCGCCTGCGCCCGCCGCCACGCCGCGACTTTGGCGTGGTCGCCCGAGACGAGCACCTCCGGGATGGGCCGGCCCTCCCAGACCTGCGGGCGGGTGTATTGGGGGTATTCGAGGAGGCCGTCGGCGAAGCTCTCCTCGGCGGCCGAGCCCTCCTTGCCCATGACGCCGGGCAGAAGGCGGACGCAGGCATCGATCAGCACCATGGCGGCGAGCTCGCCGCCCGAGAGCACATAATCGCCGACCGAGACTTCCTCGAGATTGCGCCCGGCGATCGCCCGCTCGTCCACGCCCTCGAAGCGGCCGCACAGCAGGACGACGCCTTGACCTTGGGAGAGGGTCGCGACGCGCGCCTGGGTCAGCGGGACCCCGCGCGGGCTCATCAGCAGGCGCGGCCGCGCGGCGGTCGCGACTGCGTCGATCGCGCGGGCGATGACGTCGGCCTTCATCACCATGCCGGGCCCGCCGCCCGCCGGGGTGTCGTCGACGGTGCGATGCTTGTCGGTCGCGTGATCGCGCAGGTCGATCGCGTCCAGGGACCAGATGCCCTTCTCGCGGGCCTTGCCGGCGAGGCTCAGCCCAAGTGGCCCGGGAAACATCTCGGGAAAGATCGTGATGACGCTCGCGCGCCACATGGGCGGCTAGCTCCGAACGTGGGGTTCCCCTCCCCCCATTCGCGCAGCGAATGGCGGGGAGGGGTCAGGGGTGGGGGCCGCCGCTTGCTCAAGACAAGCGTCATGCGTGCCAATCGAAAGGTAGGAGCAAGCGTAGGCCCCCCACCCCTCGCTCAGCGGCTTCGCCGCTTCGCTCGACCCTCCCCGCCAACGGGCGGGAGGGTAACCCGCGCGGTAAGGGAGTCGCATCACTGCACCTCTGAACTCGTTGCAGCGTCGAACGCGTCTGTCGCGACCACAATGCGTCCGCCCGCGACATCGATCTGCGGCACAGCGGCTTGCGTGAACGGCAGCATAACAGTGTCGTTGGCGTCCGCGCGGCGAACCTCGATGATGTCGCCGGCGCCGAAATTATGCAGAGCGACGACCGTGCCGAGCGGGGCGCCCGCCGCGTCGACCGCGGCGAGGCCGATGAGGTCGGCGTGGTAGAACTCGTCGGCATCGTCGGTGGCGGGCAGGCGCGCGCGCGGGACGAACAGCTCGACATTGCGCAGGCGCTCGGCGGCATCGCGATCGGCGATGCCCTTCACGCGGGCGACGAAAAAATCGCGCGCTGGCCGGAGTGCCTCGATCTCGATCACGCGGCCGTCGGCAGTCTCGAACGGGCCGTAATCGGCGACTGCGGCCGGATCGGCCGTGAACGACCACAGCTTGATCTCGCCGCGCACGCCGTGGGCGGCGCCGAGGCGGGCGACGCAGATGCGCTGCTCTGCGGCGCGCGGCGCCACGGATCAGATGCCGTCAGCTCGCTGCCGGCGCGGCCGGTGCGGCGCCGCCCTTGGCAGCGGCCTCGGCGCGCGCCTTGCGCTCCTTGCGTGGGACCGCCTTCTCGGGGTTGTTGCGCGGCTGCCGCTTGGCGACGCCGGCGGCATCGAGCAGGCGCATGATGCGGTCGGAGGGCTGCGCGCCCTTCGCCATCCACGCCTTCGCCTTCTCCAGATCGAACTTGAGGCGATCCTTGTGATCCTTGGGCAGCAGCGGGTTGAAGTAGCCGAGCCGCTCGATGAAGCGGCCATCGCGCGGGAAGCGGCTGTCGGCGGCGACGATGTGATAGACGGGCCGCTTCTTGGTGCCGGCACGTGCCATGCGGAGAACGACGGGCATTTCAGGTTTTCCTTTCTTCGATCTTTTGGTTTCGTAGCGCCATAGGGGGCAAATCGCGTGGCATGCACTATCCGCGTCGGCAACCGCGCGTAGGCGATTTTGCCCACGCGGGCGTGCGGACGCGGCCGCCAATCCTACGCGTCATTTCTTCTTCCCCAGACCGGGGAAACCTCCAAGACCCGGCAAGCCTCCTGGCTTGCCGCCCAGTCCCGGCAACCCGCCGGGAGCGCCGGGAAACTTCGGCGGAAGATTCGGCATCGCCGGCGGCAATCCCGGCGCGCCGGCGGCCCCGCCGCCCGGCATCTTCTGCGCGAGCTGCGCCATCTGCTCGGCGCTCGGCATGCCGCCGCCGAAACCCATCATGCTGGCGAGGCCGGCGAGCGGGCCGCGCTTGCCGGCGCCGCCGCCCATGGCCTTCATCAGGTCGGCCATGGTCCGATGCATCTTGAGGAGCTTGTTGATCTCCTCGACCTTGGTGCCGGAGCCGGCCGCGATGCGCTTCTTGCGGCTCGCCTTGAGCACGTCCGGGACGCGGCGCTCCTGCGGCGTCATCGACTGAATGATCGCGACCTGACGCTTGAGCAGGCTGTCGTCGAGGTTGGCGGCCGCCATCTGGCTCTTCATCTTGGCGACCCCGGGCAGCATGCCCATCAGGCCGCCGAGGCCGCCCATGTGCTGCATCTGCTGCAGCTGCTCGCGCAAGTCGTTGAGGTCGAACGCGCCCTTGCGCATGCGCTCGGCGGCGCGCTGGGCCTTCTCCAGGTCGATCGTCTGCGCCGCCTTCTCGACCAGCGAGACGATGTCGCCCATGCCGAGAATTCGGTCGGCGATACGGGCGGGATGGAAATCCTCGAGCGCGTCGAGCTTCTCACCGGTGCCGATCAGCTTGATCGGCTTGCCCGTCACGGCGCGCATCGAGAGGGCGGCGCCGCCGCGGCCGTCGCCGTCGACGCGGGTGAGCACGATGCCGGTGAGCCCGACGCGCTGGTCGAACGAGCGCGCCAAATTGACGGCATCCTGGCCCGTGAGGCTGTCGGCGACGAGGAGCACCTCGTGCGGCTGGGCGGCGCGCTTCACGTCGGCAGCTTCCGTCATCATCGCTTCGTCGAGCGTCGTGCGGCCGGCGGTATCGAGCAGCACCACGTCGTAGCCGCCGAGGCGCGCCGCCTGCAGCGCGCGGCTCGCGATCTGCACCGGCGTCTGGCCGGCGACGATCGGCAGCGTGTCGACGCCGACCTGCTGACCGAGCACGGCGAGCTGCTCCTGGGCGGCCGGGCGATAGGTGTCGAGCGAGGCCATCAGCACCTTGCGCTTGACCTGATCGGCGAGCCGGCGCGCGATCTTGGCGGTGGTGGTGGTTTTGCCCGAGCCCTGCAGGCCGACCAGCATGATCGGCACCGGCGCCGGCGCATTGAGGTCGATCGGATCGGCGGTCGAGCCGAGCGTTTCGATCAGCTGATCCTGCACGATCTTGACGACCATCTGGCCGGGCGTGACCGACTTGATGACCTCGACGCCGACCGCGCGCTCACGCAGCTTGTCGACGAACTCGCGCACCACGTCGAGTGCGACGTCGGCTTCGAGCAGCGCGCGGCGGACCTCGCGCGAGGCCGCGTCGACGTCGGCAGCCGACAGCGCGCCGCGCCGGGTCAGCCGGTCGAGAATGCCGGAGAGCTTTTCGGACAGGCCGTCGAACATGCGTTCTTTCGCCTTTACGCGTAGGATGCCCAAACACCGATGGCGCCCGAGGGCGCATCGCGCTGTCGGGCGGGGACCTCCGGCCTCATGGACCGGTCGGCGGATCGGCAGTCACAGGCTCTATCTATGAGCGGGCAGAGGCTTAGGGCAGGGCCGAGGCCAAGTCAATGTGCCACACGGCACCGCGCGTGCGCTCCCTCTCTCGGTTCAGGAGGATGGGCGCCGCTTGCTCCGAACCGCAGGTTCCGAGCTCGCGGCGAGAGCCCCTCACCTCTCACCCCGCGAAGGCGCGGGGTGAGGGAGCGCAGGCACGCTGCCGTGTGGCCTTACTGCTTAACGGGGACGAAGACCTCGACGACGAGCTTGTCGGGCGGGGTGGTGACCGGGTCGGTGTCGTACTGCTCGATGAACAGGCCCTTGGCGTCGAGCTGCTTCTCGTCGAGGAAATTGGTGATGGCGTCGTAGGTCGTGTCCATCTCGTCGTAGGAGCCGCGGTGGATGAACTTGTAGGCCGGCCCGGGCGTCGTCTTGCCGACCTGGATGTTGCCGGTCGGCTTGTCCTTGGGGGCCTCGGCCACCGGCACGGCGGCCCAGAACTGGAAGCTCGTGTCGTTGGTCGAGGTGTAGATCGTCATGGGGGCGCCGGACGGCTTGATGCCCTGCTTCTGCAGATAGGCATCGACCGCCTTGAAGGCGTCCACGATGGTCTCGAACGCATGGTCCCATTGGCCGGAACCGGCGGTGTAGACGATGTTCTGCTCGGCGAGCGTCACCTGCTCGCCGAAGGCATCGCCCGGCTGCAGCGTCGCCGGCCGCTGTGGACCCTGCTCGTTGCTCTCTTGCGGCGGTTGCTTGTTCTCTTGCGGCGCCTGCGGCGCTTTCGGCGGCTGCTGGGCCGCGGCCGGGCCGGGCGTACCAAACCCGATGGCCAGGATGGACGCCAACACCAACCAGACGCGCGTGAACATACGCAAGCCCCCCACTAAGCCTGTCATTCAGCCCTCCGTTCGACGCTCGACCTTTGGCGCGTGTTCTCGTCGCCCAACCGGCATCCACTTCGCCGGAACATGCGCTGCGCCCCGGCCGCAGCGTCCGTCCCTTCACGAGGCTTCGATGAGCCGCTATTTAGCACGATGTATGGCGGTTCGTGCGCCGAAGAGCGGCGGACGGCATTAACTTCGCATAAACTCCAGTCCTGCGCCAAGTCTTCCTGATTGTCGGAACCACCGTCGCGATGAGCGCGCTCGCCAACCACCCCTTCGTGAAGATGAACGGTCTCGGCAACGAGATCGTGGTGGTCGACATGCGCGCGCACCCCGCCACCATCACGCCGGACGATGCGCGCGCCGTGGCGACGCCGGCGGGCGCGCCGTACGACCAGCTGATGGCGCTCTACCCGCCACGCGCCGCCGGGATCGACGCCTATGTGCGCATCTTCAACAATGACGGCTCCGAATCCGGCGCCTGCGGCAACGGCACCCGCTGCATCGCCGATATTCTTTTCAAAGAGACGGGCAAGACCACGCTGACCTTCGAGACTGCGGCCGGCCTGCTCAACTGCTGGACGGGCGACGCCCCCCTCACCTCGACGGTCGACATGGGCGCGCCCAAGTTCGGCTGGCGCGACATCCCGCTCGCCGAGGAATTCCGCGACACCCGTGCGATCGAGCTGCAGATCGGGCCGATCGACGCGCCGATCCTGCATTCGCCATCGGCGGTGAGCATGGGCAATCCGCACGCGGTGTTCTGGGTCGACGATGTGAACGCCTATGATCTCTCCAAGATCGGGCCGATGCTGGAGAACCATCCGATCTTTCCCGAACGCGCCAACATCACGCTCGCGGCCGTGAGGTCGCGCGAGCATCTCGCGATCCGCACCTGGGAGCGCGGCGCCGGCCTCACCAAGGCCTGCGGCTCTGCGGCCTGCGCGGCTGCCGTCTGTGCGGCGCGCAAGAAGCTGACCGGGCGCACCGTCACGGTCACGCTGCCGGGCGGCGATCTCCTGATCGAATGGCGCGAGCGCGACGACCACGTGCTCATGACCGGCCCGGTCGTCTACGAGTTCGACGGCCGCTTCGATCCGGCCCTGTTCGCCAAGGTCGGTGCAGTATGAGGTGGCCAATTCACCCAACCGCGTCATGGCCGGCGCATGCCGGCCATCCACGTCTTCGCCACACGCAAGGACGTGGATGCCCGGCATTCGCCGGACATGGCGAAATCTTTTGCGCGGACCTTGCATGAGCGTCGAGGTCGTGACCTTCGGATGCCGGCTCAACACCTACGAGTCGGAAGTGATCCGCCGCAACGCCGAGGGCGCCGGGCTCGCGGGCGCGGTGGTGGTCAATACCTGCGCCGTGACGGGCGAGGCGGTCCGCCAGGCGCGCCAGACGATCCGCCGGCTCAAGCGCGAGCGGCCGGACGTGCGCATTCTCGTCACCGGCTGCGCGGCGCAGACCGAGCCGGAGACGTTTGCGCACATGCACGAGGTCGACCGCGTCATCGGCAACGACGAGAAGATGCGGGCGGAGGCGTGGCGCGAAATGCGCGATTATCTGGCGCGCGGGGCGTTCGGCATCGCCGACGAGGAGAAGATCGCCGTCAACGACATCATGGCGGTGAAGGAGACGGCCGCCCACCTGATCGACGGCCTCGACGGCCGCGCCCGCGCTTTCGTGCAGGTGCAGAACGGCTGCGACCACCGCTGCACCTTCTGCATCATTCCGTTCGGCCGCGGCAACTCGCGCTCGGTGCCGATGGGCGAGGTGGTGACGCAAATTCGCCGCCTGGTCGACAACGGTTACCGCGAGGTGGTGCTCACCGGCGTCGATCTCACGAGCTACGGCGGCAACCTACCCGGCACGCCGCGGCTCGGCGGGCTGGTCAAGCAGATCTTGAAGCACGTGCCGGAGCTCGAGCGGCTGCGGCTCTCCTCGATCGACTCGGTCGAGGCCGACCGCGACCTGCTCGATGCGCTCGCAGCCGATGCCCGGCTGATGCCGCATCTGCATCTGTCGCTGCAGCACGGCGATGACCTGATCCTCAAGCGCATGAAGCGCCGCCACGGCCGCGCCGACGCGGTGGCGTTCTGCGCGCAGGTGCGCCGCTTGCGCCCGGACGTCGTGTTCGGCGGCGACATCATCGCGGGCTTTCCGACCGAGGGCGACGACATGTTCGCGCGCTCGCTCGACCTCGTCGATGAATGCGGCCTCACGTTCCTGCACGTGTTTCCGTTCTCGCCGCGTCCCGGCACGCCGGCGGCGCGCATGCCGCAGGTCGCGCGCGACGTCGTCAAGGCGCGGGCGCGACGGCTACGCCAAAAGGGCGCGGCGGCGCTCGCGCAGCATCTGCAAGCGCAGGTGGGCGCGCGGCGGCGCGTGCTGGCGGAAAGCCGCGAGTGCGGCCGCACGGAGCATTTCACGCCGGTGCGCCTCAACGCACCGATCGAGCCGGGCGTCGTTATCGAGGCGGCCATCGTCGGTCATGACGGACGGCAGCTGATCGCGGCCTGAAGGGGCGGGCCGTGCCGACGGGTGCAGACGCGATATTGATCCGCCCGATCGGGCCGGACGACGGCATCGAGGCGCTGACCGACCTGCTGCATCGCGCCTATGCGGCGCTCGGCGCCAAAGGTTGGAACTACACCGCGGTCGATCAGACTGTCGAGATCACGCGCCGGCGACTCGCCGAAGGGACTTGCCTCGTCGCGGTCGATCACGATGGCCGCATCGTCGGGACCATCATGTACAACCCGGCGCGGATTTCATACGAAGGGTCGCCCTGGCTGTGCCGGCCCGACGTGGCGCACCTCGGCCAGTTCGCCGTCGAGCCGTCGCTGCAGCGGGCCGGGATCGGTGCTCGACTCATGGCGGCGGTCGAAGACATGGCGCGGGCCGACGACGCGCGCGAGATCGCACTCGATACCGCCGAGCCGGCGGTGCACCTGGTCGAATGGTACGCGCGCTGCGGCTATCGGTTCATCGAATACGCGCAGTGGCGGGGCAAACGCTATCGCAGCGTGATCATGAGCAAGGCCTTGCAGGATGGGTGAGCCCCGCGAAGGCGAGGGGAAAGCCATCGTCTTCCTGCATGGAAGGCGACGGGTTCGCTCCGCTTCATCGCATCCTACGGACCGAGTTTATGCTACAATGCGCGAACCACACCGGAGCCCGCCATGGCCTTCACCGACCACCTCGTCACCACGATGGACCAACTCGAATCGATGTACGGCGAGGTGCATCCGCCGGCGCGGGTGAAGGAGATCGACCACATCAACGCGCATTATCGCGCCTTCATCGAGAAAGCTCCGTTCTTCGCGCTGGCGACGGGCGGCCCGGACGGGCTCGATTGCTCCCCGCGCGGCGACCCGGCCGGGTTCGTGCGGGTGCACGACGAGAAGACGCTGATGATCCCGGACCGGCGCGGCAACAACCGCATCGACAGCCTGCGCAATCTCATCGAGGATCCGCGCGTCGCGCTCCTGTTTCTCATTCCGGGCTGCGGCGAGACCATCCGGGTCAATGGGCGGGCGCAGATCTGCGTCGATCCGGAGCTGTGCGCGAGCTTCATCATGGAGAACAAGATCCCGCGTTGCGTGCTCGTGGTGACGGTCGAGCGCTGCTACTTCCAGTGCCCGAAAGCCATCGTGCGCTCGAAGCTGTGGGATCCGGCGAGCAAGGTCGACCGCGCGAGCCTGCCGACCTCAGGCACCATTCTGGCCGGCATCACCAACAGCCAGGTCGGCGGGCCGGAGTATGATCGCGCCTATCCGGACCGGCTGAAGGCGACGATCTACTGAATCCGCAACCACGACCGCGGGAGGCGCGCATGGACCAGAGCCGACGCGACGTGCTGACCGCCGGCGTGGCGGCAGCGACCGCACTCACGGCCGCGCCGCGCGCGTTCGCGCAACAGACAGGGGGAAACGCCATGGCGTTCTACGAGAGAGGTCCCGTTCGCATCCGCTACGAGGAGGCCGGCTCCGGCTATCCGCTGCTGGTCATTCCGGGCGGCGGCCTGAACTCGACGATGGCGGGCCTCACCAAGACCTCGCCGTTCAACCCGATGACGGAGTTCGCCAACGAGTACCGCGTCATCACATCCGACCTGCGCAACGCGAACGGCGGGGAGTCGAGCGGGCCGCTCGAGCCGGAGCGGCCGTGGGACGCCTACACCGACGACCATCTCGGCCTGATGGATCACCTCGGCATCGACAAGTTCATGGTGCTCGGCTTCTGCATCGGCGGGCCGTTCATCTGGAACCTGATCAAGCGCGCGCCCGCCCGCGTCGTCGCCGGCGTGCTGGCGCAGCCGAGCGGCTCGCGGCCGGAGAAGCGCGACCTCTTCTACGAAGGCAACATGAAGGGCTGGGGGCCGGATCTGGTCAAACGCCGGCCTGAGATCACCATGGAGCAGGTCGACAAGTTCCTCACACGCATGTACCGCACCGACGCGGATTTCGTCTTCACGGTGACACGCGATTTCGTACGGCACTGCCAGACCCCGGTGCTGATCCTCCCCGACGACATCCCGGCGCATCCGTACGCGGTCGCGATGGAAGCCGCGATGCTCGCACCGAACGCGGAAGTGAGCATGTTTCCGTGGAAGGAGCCGAAGGAGCGCATTCCGCTCGCGGTTCGGCAGATCCGCAGCTTCATGCGGGCGCATCGGCCGGCGCAGGCCTAGGCGGCACCGTGAGAGTCTCGTCGCTCCAACCGCACAGCGTCAGCCGCTCGCGCATGTGACCCGGCACCGGCGCAACGATGCGCACGGGCGGCTTGTTCTTGCTGATCGGCACCACGATCTCGCGCGCATGCAGGTGCAGCACCGGCCCGCGAAACCGCGGCGCCGTGCCATAGATGTCGTCGCCGACGATGGGCCAGCCCACGGCGGAGCAGTGGACGCGGAGCTGGTGCGTGCGGCCGGTGAGCGGTTCCAGTTCGAGCCAGGTGAGGCGCTGCCCCTTACCCTCCCCTGAAGGAGGGTCGACGTCTCGCGCACCCGACGCGTCGTGGGATGACTGAGCCACCCCCACCCGAAGGGCCTGCGGCCCGTCGACCCTGGCGGCAACCACCGCCCTTCCCATCACCTTCCACTTGGTCACCGACGGCAGCCCGTTCGGATCGGGCTTCATCCACCAGCCGATGCGGTCATCCAGGCGGCCGAGCGCGAGGTCGATCGTTCCCGCGTCCTCGGCCGGGCCGCCCTCGACCACGGCCCAATACGTCTTGCCGATCTTGCGGTGCTTGAACAGCAACCCCAGATGCGCAAGGGCCTTGCGATGACGGCCGAGCACCAGGCAGCCGGAGGTGTCCTTGTCGAGCCGGTGGGCGAGCTCGGGCCGGCGCGGCAGGCCGTAGCGGAGCGCATCGAGATAGTCCTCGAGGCTCGGGCCGCCCTTGGGGCCGCGATGGACCGAAAGGCCGGCCGGCTTGTCGATGACCAGCATCAGCCCGTCGCGATAGAGCACGCGCTCGAGCATCGCATCGGCGGTCGGTCCGTACGAGGCGTGCGATTTCGTCTCGCGGGTGAGCTGCGTGTGGTCATGCGCCGTCATGCTCTATCGGTTGCCCTTGCGATGGACGAATTTCAAGCCCGACCACTGCTCATCCACGGCACAGACCTTGATGTCCACCAGCGCACCCTTCAACCCGATCTCGCGCACGACGTTGTCCGTCAAGTCGGTCTCGACGCCGGACACCTTCTTGGGCCATGCGATCCACAGACAGCCCGACTTCGCCAGGTGCTTCTTCCACGCGGCAAAATCCCTGGCCAGCCCAGCCTTCGAGCGCGCAAAGCCGAGGATGAAGTCGAGCCCTGGTGTGAGCGAGCGCACCATCGTGACGTGCCCGAGCGCCGGTGCGAGCTCGGCGAGCACAGTGGCCGGTGCGTCATGGAACAGCGCCGTTATGCCCGGCTTGAGGCCCAGCTTCTTCGCCAGCGGCGTCTTCGAATAGCCGGCCACTGTGGGACCCCATCGGCGTTTGAACACGAAGGGCAATGCGCTATCAAGCGGCCGACATGAATGACAGCCCGAACCAGAATAGCAAGCCGAGCTGGTGGCAGCGGCTTTCGTCCGGCCTCAAGCGCACCTCCGCGTCGATCGGCGGCGCCATTGCGGATCTCGTCACCAAGCGCAAGCTCGACGCCGGCACCATCGAGGAGCTCGAGGAGGTGCTGATCCGCGCCGACCTCGGCCTCGCGACGTCGGCGAAGGTCGCCGCGGCCGTGGCGGAAGGCCGCTACGACAAGAGCGTGACGGCGGACGAGGTGAAACAGATCCTCGCCGCCGAGGTCGAGAAGATCATGGCGCCGGTGGCGCAGCCGCTTGCGATCGACGCGAGCACGCGGCCGTTCGTGATCCTCGTGGTCGGCGTCAACGGCTCGGGCAAGACCACGACCATCGGCAAGCTCGCGGCGCGCCTGCGCGGCGAGGGCCGCAAGGTGGTGCTGGCCGCGGGCGACACGTTCCGCGCCGCCGCGATCGAGCAGCTCAAGGTGTGGGGTCAACGCACGCACAGCCCGGTCATCGCCAGCACGCAGGGCGCAGATGCCGCCGCGCTCGCGTTCCAGGCGCTGGAAGCGGCGCGCGCGCAAGGCGCCGACGTGCTGATCGTCGACACCGCCGGACGGCTGCAGAACAAGGCCGCCCTGATGGGCGAGCTGGAGAAGATCACGCGGGTGATGAAGAAGCTCGATGCCGGCGCGCCGCACGCGGTGCTGCTGGTGCTCGACGCGACGATTGGGCAGAACGCGCTTTCGCAGGTCGAGGAATTTGCCAGGACGGCGGGCGTCACCGGCCTCGTGATGACCAAGCTCGACGGCACCGCGCGCGGCGGCATCCTGGTGGCGATCGCCGCCAAGCATCGCATTCCGGTGCACTTCATCGGCGTGGGCGAGGGCGTCGAGGACCTGTCGCCTTTCGCCGCGAAGGACTTTGCCGCGGCCATCGCGGGAATGAGCGAATAGCGAAGTTGCGAATAGGGAAGTTGCAGGTCCCTCTATTCGCCATTCGCCGCTTCTCGGAGTAAAGACTGCGCATGACCCCGACCGACAAGCCCGCCCGACCCAAGCTCCATCCACTGCTCAAGCTCGCGCTCGACGTCGGGCCTCTGGTCGTCTTCTTCGCCGCCAATGCGCGCTTCGGCATCTTCGCCGCGACCGGGGTGTTCATGGCCGCGATCCTGGCGGCGCTTGCCACGTCATATGTGCTGACACGGCACATCGCCATCATGCCGGTGGTGTCCGCGATCATCGTGCTGGTGTTCGGCTCGCTCACGCTCGCGCTGCACGACGAGACGTTCATCAAGGTCAAGCCGACCATCATCTACCTGCTGTTCGGCGCGACCCTGCTCGGCGGCTACATCTTCAACAAGCCGCTGCTCGCCATCGTGTTCGACGCCATGTTCCACCTGACCGAGGAGGGCTGGCGCAAGCTCACGCTGCGCTGGGCGATCTTCTTCCTCGTCATGGCGGTGGTGAACGAGGCCGTCTGGCGCACGCAGACGACGCAATTCTGGATCGGCTTCAAGCTGTTCGGGTTTACGCCGCTGACATTCCTGTTCGCGGTGCTGCAATATCGACTGCTGATGAAGTACGCGTCGGAGCAGCCGAATCCGGAAGCCGAGGCGGAGCGTGAAGAAGTTTAGCAAAGTACTCCGTGCCCAGCGAATGCCCGGCATTCACCTCTTTGGCGCCGTGCCCGAGGCAAGACGTGGATCACCGGAACACGGGCGAGCGAAGCGACGCCGTTGTTCGAACGGCTATCCCCGGCCATGACGCGATCACTTATTTCGCCGCCGTCTTGGTCGCGGCGATCGCTTTCTCGATCTCGGGGCGGAAGACCCTGTCGAGATTGTCCGGCGTGAGCGGGCCGACCAGCTTGAAAGCGATCTTGCCGTCGCGACCGATGATGAAATTCTCCGGCACGCCGTAGACGCCCCACTCGATCGAGGCGCGGCCGTTCTGGTCGGCGCCGACGGCGGCGTAGGGATCGCCGTAGCGGCCGAGAAAACGGCGTGCGTCGTCGGGCTTGTCCTTCTGGTTGATGCCGACGATGCGGATGCGCTTGTCCGCGGCGAGCCGCACCAGCAGCGCTGCCTCGTCGTGGCAGGGCACGCACCACGAGGCCCACACATTGACGACCGTCACGGCGCCGATGAAATCCGCAGGGATGAGCCCCGGCACCGGCTGGCCGTCGCGTACGAGCCCCGCGACCGGCGGCAGCGGCGTCTGCGGCGCCGGATGGCCGATCAAGGCGGACGGGAGCAACGTCGGATCGCGTCCGCTCAGAAGGTTCTTCGCGACCAAATATGCAAAGACGAGAAAGACCGCGAGCGGCACCAGCACGATGAGACGGCGGGCGAGGGAGCGGCGCGGCGCCTCCTTCTGCGGCAGCGTGGTCATGCTGGCTCCTTGATCCCGGCCGAGCGCCGCGTGACACCGTGCGCCTCGAGATCGCCGAGGGCGCGCCGCTGGGCGCGGAAATCGATGATCACCCAGGCGATCAGCCCGGCGACGACGATCGCCGCGGCCGCGTAGGACGCGATGATGAAGGCGGCGTGCGGTCCGAGGTTCATGGGGCTTCGATCAGGCTTCACTCAAGCTTCTTGCGCGCGCGCCTGCAGCATCAGCATGCTGCGCACGCGCCGGCGCAGGATCTCGTTACGCATCGCCGCCACATGCAAGGTGACGAACAGCAGCGTGAAGGCGATCGCCATCGCGAACAATGGGACCAGGATGCTCTTGTCGATCGTCGAGCCGCCGAGGCGAAACACCGAGGCCGGCTGGTGCAGCGTGTTCCACCAGTCGACCGAGAACTTGACGATCACCAGGTTGATGACGCCGACCAGGGTGAGCACTGCGGCGGCGCGCCCGGCGCGGCCGGGATCGTCGACGCTGCGCCAGATGGCGATCAGGCCGAGATACATGATGAACATCACCAGCACCGACGTGAGCCGCGCGTCCCACACCCAATAGGTGCCCCACATCGGCCGGCCCCAGAGCGAGCCGGTGACCAGGCAGAGGAACGTGAAGGCCGCCCCGATCGGCGCGGCCGCCTTGGCGGCGACGTCGGCGAGCGGATGGCGCCACACCAGCGTGCCGAGCGCCGCAACGCTCATCAGCGCCCAGCAGAACATCCCGAGCCAGGCCGACGGCACGTGCAGGAACATGATCTTGACCGTCGCGCCCTGCTGATAATCGTCGGGCGCGACGAACAGCGCCTGCTCGAGCCCGATCGCGAAGGCGAACACGGTCGCGGCGATCAGCCACGGCATGGCGCGGGCGGCGAAATTGAGAAAGCGCGTCGGATTGGCGAGATCAATCAGCGGCATGGAAATCTCTTAGCAGAGGCCGCATAGCGGCGGAATGCGGCACCACTAGGGGAGACTAGGCAACACGCCTTCCAATCGCTCAATCCAAGCCGTGGCGCAGCGTCGCGGCGGCCGCGAACGGCCCGATCACGAGGCTCGCGAGTGTCAGGGCACACAGGATCGTGAACGGGGTGCCGAACGGGACCGGCCCGACGATCACGGCTTCCGCGGCGGAGACGCCGAAGATCAGCACCGGGATGGCGAACGGCAGCACGAGCACCGGCAGCAGCAGGCCGCCGCGGCGTAGCGCGACCGCGAGCGCTGCCCCGATCAGGCCGATGAAGGTGAGCGCCGGGGTGCCGACCAGCAGCGTGAGCGCGACCACGCCGATCGCGGCCGGGTCGAGGTCGAGCAGGAGCCCGAGCACCGGAACCGCGATCACCAGCGGCAAGCCGGTGGTGAGCCAATGGGCAAAGCCCTTGGCCACGATGGTGAGCTCCAGCGGAACGCTGCCCATGAGAATGAGATCGAGCGAGCCGTCCTCGTAGTCGGCGGCGAACAGGCGATCGAGCGCGAGCAGCGAGGCGAGCAGCGCGCCGAGCCACAATATGGCGGGGCCGATGCGTTTGAGCAGCGCAAGGTCCGGCCCGACCGCGAACGGGATCAGCGTCACGACGGCGAGAAAGAACAGCACGCCCATGAGCGCGCCGCCGCCGATACGCACCGCGATGCGCATGTCGCGCAGGAGGATCGCGCGGAGCGCCATCACGCGGCCCCCAGGCGCAGCTCGCCCGCCGCCGGCAAGCCGAGCGGACCGTGGGTGGCGGCGACGATGATGCCGCCGCCGGCCAGATGGTTGCGCATCAGGTCGGCGAGGCGGTCCTGGCTCGCGGCATCGAGGGCGGCGGTCGGCTCGTCGAGGAGCCAGATCGGGCGTGGCGCGGCGACCAGCCGGGCGATCGCCAGCCGGCGGCGCTGGCCAGCCGAGAGGTAGGCGGCGGGCAAGCCGATCAGAGGGGCGAGGCCGACGGCATCCAAGGCACACGTGGTCGCCTCGGCGGTCGATGCGGCGGACGCATCCTGGCCGCCCAGAAACGCATACCAGAATTCGAGGTTCTCACGGACCGACAGGGCCGGCTTCAGGGCGTCGCGATGGCCGAGGTAGTGCGCCTGCTCGGCGAGCGCCGTGTCGCAGGCGCCTTCGGTCAGCTCAAGCTGCCCCCGGGCGGGCTCCAGCAGACCGGCGATGAGCCGCAACAGCGTGGTTTTTCCCGCGCCATTGGGGCCGGTCACAGCCAGCGCCTCGCCGGCGGCGACCGTAAAGCTGAGCCCGGTGAAGACCTCACGCCCGCCCCGGACGCAAGCGAGGTCGCGCCCCTCAAGCCGCATCACGCGAGGCTCCAGGAGGTAACATAAGGGGTTGTGGACGGCTCTTTCTCGGGGTCCGCATGGGCCATCTTCAAATCTCGGCTTCGGCTCACGTTGATATTGGCAGAAATTGGAAAAAGCCCTTATAAGCGCGCGTATTAACGCGGCCTGGCGAACACGCGCAGCCCACGCGCGGGGGGAAGAGAGTTCAATATCGGTGCCAAGTTACCGAAAAGCGTCCCGTTACCGAAAAGCAGCCCGGTGTCAGCGCCCGCCGGCATGGAACCCAAGGTCATGACCTCGCTCGACAGCTTCAAATGTGCCCGGCAACTCAAGGTCGGCTCCAAGACCTATGCCTATTACAGCCTTCCGGCGGCTGAGAAGAACGGCCTCAAGGGCATCTCGCGATTGCCATTCTCGCTGAAAGTGCTGCTGGAAAACCTGCTGCGCAACGAGGACGGCCGCTCGGTCACCAAGGACGATCTCCTCGCCTTCGTGCAGTGGCTCAAGAGCAAGACCTCCGAGCGCGAGGTCGCGTTCCGCCCCGCGCGCGTGCTGATGCAGGACTTCACCGGCGTGCCCGCGGTGGTCGATCTCGCCGCGATGCGCGACGCGATGGAGCATCTCGGCGGCGACGCCAAGAAGATCAATCCGCTGGTGCCGGTCGACCTCGTGATCGACCACTCGGTGGCGGTGAACTATTTCGGTCACAACGACTCCTTCAAGAAGAACGTCGAGGACGAGTACAAGCAGAATCAGGAGCGCTACCGCTTCCTCAAGTGGGCGCAGCGCAGCTTCGAGAACTTCCGCGTGGTGCCGCCCGGCACCGGCATTTGCCACCAGGTCAACCTCGAGTACCTGTCGCAGACGGTGTGGACCGGCAAGGACAAGATCAAGATCGACGGCAAGGAGATCACCGCCGAGATCGCCTATCCGGACACGGTGGTCGGCACCGACTCGCACACCACAATGGTCAACGGCCTCGCGGTGCTGGGCTGGGGCGTGGGCGGCATCGAGGCCGAGGCCGCGATGCTCGGCCAGCCCTACTCGATGGTGCTGCCCGAGGTGATCGGCGTGAAGCTCGCCGGCAAGCTCAAGGAAGGCGTCACCGCCACCGACCTCGTGCTCACGGTCACGCAGATGCTGCGCAAGCGCGGCGTGGTCGGCAAGTTCGTCGAGTATTTCGGCCCCGGCGTCGCCGGCCTCTCGATCGCCGACCGCGCCACGCTCGGCAACATGTCGCCCGAGTATGGCGCCACCTGCGGCTTCTTCCCGGTCGACGACGACACGCTCAAGTACCTGCGCGAGACCGGCCGCGCCGAGGCGCGCGTCGCTCTCGTCGCTGCTTACGCCAAGGCGCAGGGCATGTACCGCACCAAGAACACCGCCGATCCGGTGTTCACCGACGTGCTCAAGCTCGAGCTCGGCTCGATCGAGCCGTCGATGGCGGGCCCGAAGCGCCCGCAGGACCGTGTCGCCCTGCGCGACGTGAAGATCGGCTTTGCCCACTCGATGGACAAGGAGTTCGGCAAGGCGAGCGAGATGGACAAGCGCGTCCCGGTCGAGGGCAAGGATTTCACCCTCGGCAACGGCGACGTGGTGATCGCCGCGATCACGTCCTGCACCAACACGTCGAACCCGAGCGTGATGATCGCGGCCGGCCTCGTCGCCAAGAAGGCGGTCGAGCGCGGCCTCAAGGTCAAGCCGTGGGTGAAGACCTCGCTCGCGCCCGGCTCGCAGGTGGTCGCCGAGTACTATGAGAAGTCGGGGCTGCAGAAGTCGCTCGACGCGCTCGGCTTCAACCTGGTCGGCTTCGGCTGCACCACCTGCATCGGCAACTCGGGCCCGCTGCCGGAGGAGATCTCCGAGGCGATCAACAAGAACGACCTCGTCGCCGCCGCCGTGCTCTCCGGTAACCGCAACTTCGAGGGCCGCGTCAACGCCGACGTGCGGGCGAACTATCTCGCGTCGCCGCCGCTCGTCGTCGCCTACGCGATCGCGGGCTCGATGCAGATCGACGTCGCCAAGGCGCCCCTCGGCGTCGACCAGAAGGGCAAGAAGGTCTACCTGCGCGACATCTGGCCGACCAGCCGCGAGATCGCGACGGTGATCAACAAGAGCATCAACAAGCAGATGTTCACGCGTAAATACGGCGACGTGTTCAAGGGCGACGCCAACTGGCGCAAGATCGCCGTCAAGGGTGGCCTCACCTACAAGTGGGACGATCGCTCGACCTACGTGCAGAACCCGCCCTACTTCGAGGGCATGCAGAAGCGCTCGCAGCCGGTCGAGGACATCGTCGACGCCCGTATCCTCGGGCTCTTCCTCGACTCGATCACCACCGACCACATCTCGCCGGCCGGCTCGATCAAGGAGGAAAGCCCCGCGGGCGAGTACCTGCGCGACCATCAGGTGCGGCCGCGCGATTTCAACCAGTACGGCACCCGGCGCGGCAACCACCAGGTGATGATGCGCGGCACCTTCGCCAACATCCGCATCAAGAACCAGATGGTGCCCGGCGTCGAGGGCGGCTACACCATCCACTATCCGTCGCGGCAGAAGATGCCGATCTACGACGCCGCGATGCGCTACAAGCAGGACCACGTGCCGCTGGTCGTGTTCGCGGGCCGCGAGTACGGCACCGGCTCCTCGCGCGACTGGGCCGCCAAGGGCACCGTGCTGCTGGGCGTCCGCGCCGTGATCTGCCAGTCGTTCGAGCGCATCCACCGCTCCAACCTGATCGGCATGGGCGTGGTGCCGCTCGTGTTCGAGGAAGGGACGTCGTGGCAGACGCTCGGGCTGAAGGGCTCGGAGCAGGTGACGATCCGCGGCCTGCATGGCGAGCTCAAGCCGCACCAGCGGCTGATCGCCGAGATCGTCGCGGCCGACGGCGGCTTGAAGCGCATTCCGCTGATCTCCCGCATCGATACGCTCGACGAGGTGGAGTACTTCAAGAACGGCGGCATCCTGCAGTACGTGCTGCGACATCTCGCGGCGTAAGCCGGACACGCTCCAGTTCCGCAGCTTTGCACACGATGAAAACCGCCGGGCCGCGCGCTCGGCGGTTTTCGTTTGCGTGTACCGGCCTCGCGTGAGCATGATCTCGCCCGACAACCGGTTTCCACCCCGCATCAAGTGCGGGACAGGCGCCTTCAGGATCATGCTCCAGCGTTAACCTCACCGCGAAGTGAGTGGCCAGTGATCTTGTCGACGCTTATGAGAAATTGCGAAACGGGGTGCGAGGGCGTTGCAAGGGAGATCGGCATGCGGGGCCGCCGCTACCTGGCTTTGGCCGCGATCGCGACCGCACTGACCGTCGGCACGTCCGGCTTCGCAGGCGAGCCGCGCGCCGTCATCGAGCTCTTCACCAGTCAGGGCTGCTCGTCCTGCCCGCCCGCCGACCGGCTGCTCGCCCAGCTGGCGCAGGATCCGAGCCTGATCCCGCTCAGCCTGCCGATCGACTACTGGGATTATCTCGGGTGGAAAGACACGCTGGCCCTCGCCGGCCACGCGAACCGGCAGCGCGCCTATTCGCGCGTGCGCGGCGATCGCGACGTCTATACGCCGCAGGCGGTGATCAACGGCTCGGTGCAGGCGCTCGGCAGCGACCGCGCCGCGATCGACAAGGCGATCGCCCAGAGTCGCAACAATTCGCAGACGCTCTCCTTGCCGCTGACGCTGACGATCGCGAACGGCCAGCTCACGGTTTCGGCGCCGGCCGCGCGAAGCGAGGTTGCGCAGGGCGAGGTGTGGCTCTGCCCGCTAACGCGATCGATCGAGGTCGCGATCGGCCGCGGCGAGAACACCGGGCACACGTTCACGTATCACAACGTCGTGCGCCGCTGGATCAAGCTCGGCGACTGGAACGGCCAGCCCGCGACCTGGAGCATTCCGGTCACGAAGTTCAAGGTCAATGGCGTCGATGCCGCCGCGGTGGTGCTGCAAAACGGCGTTGCGTCGGCGCCGGGCGTGATGCTGGGCGCCGCGATGATGCCGCTCGACTCGAAGCAGGCGGCCGTGCAGCCAGCGAAGCCGTAAGTCGATCTCTCGACGCGAGTACCGTCATGGCCGAGCATTGCCGTTAGAAGAACGGCGTCGCTTCGCTCGCCTCCGTCCCGGGCATGACGATGTGCACACAAAAAAAGGGCCAGCTTGCGCCGGCCCAAAGCGTAGGGGATTGAACCTTACACGGAACAAAAACGAAGAGCCGGCCGGTACAAGCTCCGGGGGGCTGGGGGGCTGAGGAATCCGGAGCCCGCACCGAGCCGAACTCTATGAGTGTGCTTATCCCAAGCCAGGTTGACCCCGGCGGGGCGCAATTCGGGCAGCATTATGAATTGTTTAACGAGCGCGTGATCGCTGCCCTGTGATCAATCCCAGTGCGCGCTTTTGTCCGTGGCGAGCAACCATCGGCGAAGCCCTTGCCGCCGCAGGCATTCGGCGCGATCATGACACTTCCATTGCGCCAGCTCTTCGGCGAACGAGGTCGTCGGAAGCTGGCGCTGCGACACAGTGTACTGGGCCGAAGTGTACTGAGACAAAGAGCGTGCTGAACCAATTTGCTGAACCAAGGAGGCGCCGCATGAGCTTCGGGCCCGGCGAAACCGACCCCAGCCAGAATCTCCGGGGCGACGGCCTGGCCGCCGCCCCGCAGTCCGCTTGCGTAACCTTCGACCGGCGCGAGCTCGACCGCATTCTCGCGCTCTATGGACGGATGGTGGCGGCGGGCGAGTGGCGCGACTACGCGATCGACTTCCTGCGCGACCGTGCCGTGTTCTCGGTCTTCCGCCACGCCGCTGAAGTACCGATTTACCGCATCGAGAAGAACCCCAAGCTGGCGCGACGGCAGGGCGCCTACAGCGTGATCACGGCGACCGGCCTGATCATGCGGCGCGGCCACGAGCTCGAGCGCGTGCTGCGGGTGCTCGACGAGAAGCTGATCAGGCTGGTGGTGAATTGAGGGGGAGCGAATAGGGAATGGCGAGTAGCGAATAGCTCGCGAGTTCTTTCCTACTCGCTACTCGCTACTCGCTACTCGCTGACCCCGGCGGCATCGTCGCTCCCGCTCCCAGCGCCCGCTGCATCAGCACCGTATCGAGCCAGCGACCGAACTTGAACCCGACGTTCTCGACCGCCCCGATCGGGCGAAAGCCCAAGGCGCGGTGCAGCTCGATCGACGGCACCTGCGCCGAATCCCCGATGACCGCGATCATCTGGCGGAAGCCGCGCTGCTCCGCCGCGGCGATCAGCGCCCCGAGCAGGGCCGCGCCGATGCCCCGGCGGTGCATGGTCGGCGCGATATAGACCGAGTCCTCGACGCTCCAGCGATAGGCCGGGCGCGGCCGATAGGCGCCCGCATAGGCGTATCCGGCGACCGCGCCATCGGCCTCGGCCACCAGATAGGGATAGCCGCCGTCGAGCAGCGCCTGCTGCCGGCGCGCCATCTCGGCGGCGTCGGGTGGCTCGAGCTCGAAGGAGGCCGTGCCGTGGCGCACCGCGTGATCGTAGATCGCCGTGATGGCCGGGATGTCGGCCGCGGTCGCGGCCCGGATGGAAAGACGCATGGGATGAGGCGATAGCGCCGCCACGTCTCAGCCGCCACAAAAAAAGCGCCCCGGAAGGACCGGGGCGCTTCGCAGCTTTGAGTTCCGTCTGTGCCGATCAGCGGCGGTCGCCGAGCAGGCGGAGCAGGAACAGGAAGATGTTGATGAAGTCGAGGTAGAGCGCGAGCGCGCCCATCACGGCCTTGCGGCCCGCGACCGTCCCGTCGTCCATCGGACTGTACATTTCCTTGATCTTCTGGGTGTCCCAGGCGGTGAGACCAGCGAAGATCCCGACGCCGAGGATCGAGATCGCCCAATCGAGGCCGCTCGAGCGAAGGAAGATATTGACCACCATCGCGATCAGGATGCCGAACAGGCCCATCATCATGAACGAGCCCATGGCGTCGAGGTTGCGCTGGGTGGTGTAGCCCCACAGGGACAGGGCGCCGAAGGAGGCGGCCGAGATGAAGAACACGCGGGCGATCGAGCCGTGGGTGTAGACGAAGAAGATGGACGACAGCATCACCCCTAGCAGGCCGGCGTAGACGAAGAACAGCGTACGCGCGGTCGACGCCTGCAGCTGGCCGATCCGCCAGCTCAGGAAGACCACCACGCCGAGCGGCGCGAAGAGGATCAGGAAGGCGAGCGGACTGCGGTAAAGCGCCTGCGCGATCGCCGGATTGGCCGCCGCGTACTGGGCGGTCAAAAACGCGATGACGCCGGTCAGCGCGACGCCGCCAGCCATGTAGTTGTAGACGCGGATCATGTGGGCGCGCAGGCCCGCATCGATCGCGACGGCACGGTCGGCGCCGAACCCGCGCGCGGCCGTGTAATTACGGTCGAAGTCCGACATCGAAGTTTTCCTTTCTGCTGCCCGGTCGTCTGGTGGGCACTGAAGGCATCGGGGTCAAGGACGCCCCGCCTGCCGCTGGCGAGAATCTAGTGATTGTCGGGGAAAAGTGGAAGATACCCGCACGGCTTTCTTGTCGCGCCGTGCGTACGCTTTGTTGCCGATTGCCATCATGGTTGCCGGCCGGCCGCCGGGGGCTTGGCGAATGATTACCAAACCTTAACGTGTATCCACGCGATCGTCGAAGTGGGGGGTCATTCGTCCCGCTGCCCGAACAGCTGCAGCAGCATGGTGAACAGGTTGATGAAGTCGAGATAGAGCGACAGCGCGCCGAGGATGGCGGACCGCTCGGCGGCTTCCCCGTCCATGGCACCGTAGAGGTACTCGCTCTTGAGCCGCTGGGTATCCCATGCGGTCAGGCCGGAGAACACCGCGACGCCGATCAGCGAGACCGCCCACTGCACGGTCGAGCTGGCAAGGATGAGGTTGACCGCACTCGCGATGACGACGCCGATCAGCCCCATGGCCGCGAACGCGCCGAGGCCGCCGAGATCGCGCCGCGTCGTATAGCCCCACAGCGACAGCCCGCCGAAGGCGGCGGCCGTGATGAAGAACACACGCGCGATCGAGGTGTGGGTGTAGAGCAGGAAGATCGACGAGAGCGACAACCCGACCAGCGCCGCATAGAGCCAGAACAGCAGCTGCGCCGTCGCCGGCCGCAGGCGGCTCGCCAAGAAGCTCAGCGCGATGACGAGCGCGAGCGGCGCCAGGATGATCACCCATTTCAGCGGGCTCACGTACACCGCGTAGCCGAAATTGGTGAGCAGGATGTCGGTGTGCTGCACCGCGACGCCGGCGGGAATCGGGATCACTCGGCCGGCGCGCACGAGGTAGGAGGCATCGGCCACGTTGTCGCGCACCGCGAGCAGGTAGATGCCGATCGCCGAGAGCCCGGTGAGCGCGAGACCGATGCTCATGTAATTGTAGATGCGCAGCATGTAGGCGCGCAGGCCCGCATCGATGACCGCCGTCTCCGACGGCGTCATCGCGGCGGGAAAGCCGCTGACGTGATGATCAAGATCCGACATGCCGAGCGCCGATGCGGGCGGATGAAAAAAAGGGCCCAGCCGCCCTACCAAGTTTGAGCATGATCTTTTCCGAACGACGATGGCCACCCCATACCAAATACGCAGCAGGCTTTTTCGGGATCATGCCGGGGCATCATGCCGCGAATCGGGGCGACGACAAGGCCGCCTCCCTTCGCATAAGTCTTTGTACTGGCGGCAAAAAGCCGCGACGGCGAGCGCCGGATCGATTGATTTGCCTATAGATTCCGCAATACCGCGGCGGGCTTGCGACCAAGCGCCGCAAACGTGCCGATCAGCCCGAAGAGCAGCGTGATCGCGAGCGCGACGAGCGAGGCGGCGACCGCCGGCCCGCCTGCCCACGCGAACGGCAACGTCATGATGTCGGCGACGACGCGCCAGGCCGCGATGGAGCCGGCGGCGACGCCGAACAGCACGGTGGCGAGCCCGAGCAACAGATACTCGATCACGTAGGCGGTGATGAGCTGGCGCCGCGTGGCGCCGAGCGTCTTGAGGATCACGGCGTCGTAGACCCGGTGGCGATGGCCGGCCGCGAGCGCGCCGCCGAGCACCAGCACGGCGGCGACGAGGGTGACGCTGCTCGCCACGCGGATCGCCAGCACCAGGTTGGTCACGATCTGCCCGACCGCGTCGATCGCGTCACGCACCGGCACCGCGGTCACCGTCGGAAACGTGTTGCCGACGGCTTTCAGCAGCGCCGCGTCCTCGGCCGGCGTGCCACCACCTGGAAACGTGACGGTCGCGATATCCGTCACCGGCGCACCGGCGAACGCCCCGGGCGAGAACACCAGCACGAAATTGATGCCGAGCGACTCCCAGTCGACGGTGCGCAGATTGGCGATCGTCGCCGTGACGTTGCGGCCGAGCACGTTGACGGTCACCTGATCGCCGATCTTGAGGCCGAGGCCCTCGGCGAGCTTCTTCTCGAACGAAAGCAGCGGCGGGCCATTGTAGTCGCGGCCCCACCACCGGCCCTCCACCACGCGCGAGCCCTGCGGGACGTCGCCCGTGAAGGTGATGCCGCGGTCGCTGTGCAGCACCCATTGCGCGTCGGGGCGCGGCTTCAGGTCGGCCGCCTTGACGCCGCGCGCCGCGACGATGCGGCCGCGCAGCATCGGCACGCGGTCGAGGCTCGCGCGCGGCGCCTGCGCGTGGACGAAGGCGTCGAAGCGGTCGGCGTCCGCGCCCTGGATGTCGAGGAAGAAGAACGAAGGCGCTCTCTCGGGCAGCGCCTGCACGAACTCGCGGCGTAGATTTGCGTCGATCTCCAGCACGGTGACGAGCAGCGCGAGGCCGAGCCCGAGCGAGAGCACCACGGTAGGCGTGAGCGCGCCGGGCCGATGGATGTTGGCGATGGCGAGCCGCCACATGGTCGAGCGCAGCCGCGGGGCGCGGCGGGCGATCGCCATCAGCCCGGCGGCGACGAGGCGCAGCAGCGCGAACACCGCGAGGGCGGCGACGACGAAGATCACCGCCATGCGGCGGTCGTAGGCGGCCATGACGGCGAGCACGGTGAGCGCCAGCGCCGCGAGCAGGGCCGCGATCGCGTAGCGCAGGCGCGGGAAGCGGCGCTGTGGCGCGATCTCGTCGCGAAAGAGGGCCGACACCGGCACGTCGTGCACGCGGCCGAGCGGCCACAACGAGAACGCCGCCGCGGTGAGCAGGCCGTAGGCAAGCGCGGCGAGCAGTTGCAGAGGATGGACGGATGGCGCGAGCGGCAGCGGCAGCAGCGTCTTCAGCGCGGCCGCGATCGCGTAGGGGGCGAGCGCGCCGACGGCGAGCCCGACGGCGACGCCGATCGCGGCGAGCAGCATCACCTGGGTGAAATAGATGGCGAAGACGCGCGTGCCGGTTGCGCCCAGCGCCTTCATGGTGGCGATGACGTCGCGCTTGCGATCGAGAAAATACCGCGTCGAGTTGGCGACGCCGACGCCGCCGACGAGCAGCGCGGTGAGGCCGACCAGGGTGAGATATTGCGTGAAGCGCTCGACATTGCGCGCGATCTGCGGGGTCGCGTTGGCGCGGGTGCGGATGTCCCAGCCGGCATCGGGCAACTGCATGGCGGCCGACTCGGTGACCCGCTTCACCGTGTCTTCGCCGGCGCCGGCGGGCAGGCGCAGACGGTAGTGCCAGCGCACTAGGCTGCCGGGCTGCAGCAGGCCAGTGGCGCGCAGGGCCTCCTCACTCACCATCAGGCGCGGGCCGAAGCCGATGCCGCCGGCGAGCTTGTCGGGCTCGGTGACGAGCGCGGCGCGCAGTTCGAATGATGCCTGGCCGATCGTGATGCGGGCGCCGGGCTCGAGATCGAGGCGGGCGAGCAGAGCCGGATCGACGATCGCGCCGTAGGCGTCGCCGCGCCTTGCCAGCAGATCCCCGAGCGGCGCCGCCGGATCGGTATCGACCGCGCCGTAGAGCGGATAGGCGGCATCGACTGCCTTGAGCTCGACGAGGGTGGCGCGGCCATCAGCGGTGCGCGCCATGGCGCGCAGGGTGGCGGCGACCGACACCTCACCTTGGCGGCTGAGAAATGAAAGCTCGGGCGGCGTCGCCTCGCGCTGGATGAGCGAGAAGGCGAGATCGCCGCCGAGGATCACCTGACCTTCGCGCGCGAGCCCGTCGACCAGGCTCTGCGCGAACGAGCCGACGCCGGCGATCGCCGCGACGCCGAGCGCGATGCAGGCGATGAAGACGCCGAACCCGCGCAGGCCGGCGCGCAGCTCGCGCAGCGCCAGCCGCAGCGCGAGCTGGCGCCGCCGCACTGCTGGGGCATCCGCGAGAATGGATGTCATCGTCGCGTACCGCTCAGCGCGGGCGCGGCGGCGGGCTCGACGCGGCCGGAGCGCAGGCGCACCACGCGGTCGCAGCGCGCCGCGAGGTTGGGATCGTGGGTGACGAGCACGAACGTCGTGTTGCGCTCGGCGTGACGGGCGAACATGAGATCGACGATCTCGCGCCCGGTCGCCTCGTCGAGATTGCCGGTCGGCTCGTCGGCGACGAGGATCGCGGGCGCCGGCGCGAGTGCGCGGGCGAGCGCGACGCGCTGCTGCTCGCCGCCGGAAAGCTGCGCCGGATAGTGGGCGAGGCGATCACCGAGGCCGACGGCGGCCAGCTCGCGCGCGGCGCGCTCGAACGCATCGCTGGCGCCGGCGAGCTCGAGCGGCACCGCGACGTTCTCCAGCGCCGTCATCGTTGGGATGAGATGAAAGGACTGAAACACGATGCCGACCTCGCGGCCGCGGAAGCGCGCGAGCGCATCCTCGTCGAGCCGGCCGACATCCTGGCCGGCGACGGTCACGGCGCCTGAGTCCGCCCGCTCGAGCCCGGCCATCACCATCAGCAGCGTCGACTTGCCCGAGCCGGACGGTCCGATGAGGCCGACCGCCTCGCCGCGCGCGATCTCGAGCGTCACGTCCTTGAGGATATGCACCCGCGCGGCGCCGCCGCCGAGCGACAGGTTGACCCGCGTGAGCGCGATCGCAGGCGCAACAGCAGGCTTGACCGAGACGTCATTCATGCGGCTGGTGAACCCCCGCGGCTGGCGGCAGCAACACGTCTCGGTCATATGGGAACGGCGCCATGCGGGTCCAGATCACTTTACGAATCATTACATTGGCCGCCGCGGTGATGGCGGCTTTGATGGCGACCTTGGTGGTCCCCGGGTCGCCGGCGGCCGCCGCCGACGAGCCGCTGCAGATCGTCGCGCTCGGCGATTCGCTCACGGCCGGCCTCGGTCTCGCGGAGCAGGACGCCTTTCCGGCCAAGCTGCAAAGCGCGCTCGCCGCCAAGGGCATTGCGGTTGCGATCACGAATGCGGGCGTTTCCGGCAATACGGTGTCGGACGGGCTCGCGCGCCTCGACTGGTCGGTCCCGCCCGGGACCGACGCGGTGATTCTCGAGCTCGGCGCCAACGACGCGCTGCGCGGCCTCGACCCGGCGATCACGCGGCGCGGGCTCGACGACATTCTGTCGGCCCTCGCCAAGCGCAACATTCCGGTGCTTCTCTGCGGCATGCTGGCGCCGCCCAATCTCGGCGCCGACTACGGCCGCACGTTCAACGCGATCTTTCCCGATCTCGCCAAGCAGTACGGGGTCGTGTTCTATCCGTTCTTCATCGACGGCATCGTCGCCGATCGCAAGCTCAACCAGCACGACGGGTTGCATCCGACGGCTGCGGGTGTCGACGTGATCGTCGCGAAAATCCTGCCGAAGGTCGAGGAGCTGATCGCGCGTGCGCGCGCGAAGCAGCGGGGATGACGAAATGCATGACGCGCTGATGACGCAGGTGCGGCGACAAACGTGTTGCGTCTTGCGTGCGAATCCCCACATTTAGGGAATGCTAACCAGACCGGCGCATGGTCTTGTACGTTGAATGCGCTTTGCGACTGCCCCGTGGAACGCCTGTCCCATGCCCCGGCTGTTCACCGCGCTTGAAATTCCGGCCAGTGCCGGCCTATCGCTCTCGATGCTTCGTGGCGGTCTGCCGGGCGCGCGCTGGATCGATCCCGAGCACTATCACCTCACGCTGCGCTTCATCGGCGACATCGACGACATGATGGCGCAGGAGGTCGCGTTCATTCTCGGCAACGTACGCAGGATGAGCTTCGAGCTGCAGCTCGATGGGCTCACCTCGTTCGGCGGCAACCGGCCGCGCGCGGTGGTTGCGACCGTCGCACCGACGCAGCAGCTCTTCCAGCTGCAGGCCGAGCACGAGCGCCTGATGCAGCGCGCCGGCCTCGAGCCCGAAGGCCGCAAATATACGCCGCACGTGACGCTCGCGCGCCTACGCGACGCCTCGACCCACGACGTCGCCGACTACCTGGCGTCGCGCCATCCGTTTCGCCCGCCGCCGTTCCGCGTCTCGCGCTTCGTCCTCTACTCCTCGCGCGCGTCGATCGGCGGCGGACCGTATGTGGTCGAGGCCGCCTATCCGCTGGCGGCGTGACGGCGTCGTCAGGCCGATCGCAACATCCGCGCCTGGACGTCGAGCACGGCTGCCGCAACGCCGTGCCCGTCAGCGAGCATCTCGCGGAACAGCGACAGCGGCGTCGCCTGCGCCGCGGTGACTTCGCCCACCACGCTGCCTAAGTCGACCCGCAGCTCGGCCTCGTACTTGCGCGCGAGCTGCTGCATGCGGGCATTCTCGCCGAGGCATGCCATGTGCACGAGCTTGATGCCGCGGTTGCGCGCTGCGAGCAGCGTGCGCTCGAGCAGCGCCGAGCCGACGCCATGGCTCTGCCAGGGTTTCTCGATGCTGAAGGCGACCTCGGCCTCGGTCGGAAGGCCGGACCCGAACGGCTTCAGCTCGGCGACCCCGCGCAGCACGCGATCGACCAGGAACGCGTGCAGGACGCCACGCCCCCGCATGGCACCGGCCGCATAGGCCGCGACGAATTCATCCGCGACAGCACCCCCGAAGCGATTGTGCCGACTCTCGGGATCGAGGCGCAGCAGGTGGTCGCGATAGGCCTTCGACTCGCCCGGCCACAATTTGCGGATCATGCCGCCGTCGATGAGCAACTCGTCCATTCCCAGGTCTCCTGACATAGGCTGTCGCGGAGCCCTCCTGGCGATCACTCCCGGCTGGTGTTGCGGCGCTTTGGGGCCGCGAATCAGGGCGCATCATTGCGACCCGATTGTTGCGCATATATTGCGCCGCAGCATCAATTCAATACATTGATTGGATTAGCACATTGTCAGAATGCAGGGCTTGACAGCCATGCGATGGCCGGTCCGACGCGACCGGCCATTTGTTGCGCAAAATAGGCAGCCGTTCAGTCGCCGACTTCTGGCGATCCGTGCCAATAGCCGTAGCCGTACGGCGGGCCCCCGTACGGGCCGCCGTAATACGCGGAATCGTACGGAACATATGTCGTGAGCGAGTCCGGCGATTTCGGACCGCCGTGATACACCCATTCACCTGCCATCACGGGCGCGGCGAACGATGAGGCGACGATCGCCGCCAGCACGATCTTCGTCCTGACTTTCATGGTTCCTCCTTGGTTTTCGCTGCGTGATTTGCACACGCTCAGCAGGTCTACGCTTGGGGCGCGCGAAAGTTGCCCGGGTTCCGATGGAAGGCGGCAAGGGCACGAAATCCGCGGCGAAAGCGCGCAAACGAGAAGGCGGCCGGTCTTGCGACCGGCCGCCCGCGCGCCAGAACCGGAGGGGGGCGACGGTTCGGCGGACTTGAGATGGCGCTGTTGCTCAGCGCAAGAGCATCAGCGCGACCCTTGCGCCTGGAAGTCGGCGGACGACATCGACCAATGCGACGGGGTGTGGCGATGCGCGGACCAAGTGGCCGACGCGTAGGCGTTCGCCGGCATCGGGGCGGGTTGCTCGATGATGCGGCCACTGGTGGCCAGCAATGTCGCGCTGTCCTGGTCGCCTGCCAGGGCCGGGGAAGCAATGGCCGAGAAGAGAACGGCGGCGAGCGCGAATTTCGTCTTGCTGTTCATGTTCAATCTCCTGCATTGATGTGTTCAAGGGCTTGGTTGAAGTCGCCCGACAGTATTCATTCGGGGCGCGTTGCCGTTCGATTGGTCTCATCGTCCAGCGCTCGATGATACGGACCTATCGGTTCGGGGTTTCACTTGCCAATCACAAGGACTCGCCTAATGCGCGCCAATGACTTCACTTGCGCGTGAGCATCGCGTGAGCATGTTCGCGACGTTGAGCGCACCGCGCCTTGTCGGAGTGGCTGAAAAGCGGCTATGGCGGTGGGCCCCCAGCCGCATGCCACCATCCGCACATGTCAGCGTCCGTCAGCGCCCGATACGCCGCCCTGCTCGAGGCGGGTGAGATCGAGCGCGACCCGGCGCAGGTGGCGCTCGCGGCGCGGCTCGACCGCCTCAACGAGCGCCTCGCCTCGCATCGGCTGGCGCGCAAGTCGTCGCAGCTCGGCTGGATCTTCGCGCGGCGCGAGAAGGAGCAGGCGCCGCTCAAGGGCCTCTACATCCACGGCGACGTCGGTCGCGGCAAGACCATGCTGATGGACCTGTTCTTCGCCGTCTGCACGGCGCGGCGCAAGCGGCGCGCGCATTTCCACGAGTTCATGGCCGACGTGCACGAGCGCATCTACGCCTACCGGCAGAAGATCAAGTCGGGCGAGCTCGCGAACGGCGATCCGATCGCGCGCGTCGCGGCCGACATCGCCGAGGAATCCTGGGTGCTGTGCTTCGACGAATTCCACGTCACCGACATCGCCGACGCGATGATCCTCGGCCGGCTATTCACCTGGATGTTCGAGCACGGCGGCGTCGTGGTGGCGACCTCGAACGTCGCGCCGGACGAGCTCTACAAGGATGGTCTCAACCGCGCGCTGTTTCTGCCGTTCATCGCGCTGCTGCACAAATACATGGACGTGGTGCGGCTCGCGGCCAAATCGGACTTCCGCCTGGACAAGCTCGCGACCGTCAAGGTGTGGCACGTGCCGGCGGATGCGGCCGCCGACCGCGCGCTCGACGAGGCGTGGCGGCGGCTCGCGCTCGGCCACGCGGGCGCGCCGCTCGAGCTCATGGTCAAGGGGCACGCCGTGCACGTGCCGCGCGCCGCCATGGGGGTCGCCCGCTTCACCTTCGCGGAGCTGTGTGAACGGCCGCTCGGCGCGATAGATTATCTGCGGCTCGCGCGCGAATTCCATGCATTGGTTCTCGACCACGTGCCCGTGATGGAGCTCGCTCAGCGCAACGAGGCCAAGCGCTTCATCGCGCTGATCGACACCCTCTACGACAACGCCGTGAAGCTCGTCGCCTCGGCGGCGGCCGAGCCGTTCGACCTCTATCGCGCCGACGACGGCTACGAGGTGCAGGAATTCCGCCGCACCGCCTCGCGCCTCACCGAGATGGGCTCGCAGGAATATCTCGCGCTCCCGCACGGCCGCCGCGCCGAGGTGACGGGCTCGACCGAAGGCATCGTCGAGACGTGACGCACGTGTCGCAGGCGGTGCCCGCGAGGGGGCTTGGCGACCGACCACGGTCTGGCATAACGTATAACAGCTGACCCGACACCGGGACGCGGTCATGTTTTGCACTGCGGGGACGCCGCCCCCGTGGTGGCTTGAACGGGCCGGTTGAAGGGTCTAACCCACCGCGCGACGGCGCCGCCCGGCGCCGAGATTGCTCGAAGGATTTCCCCTCATGGCACGTCCAAAGATCGCCCTCATCGGCGCCGGCCAGATCGGCGGCACGCTCGCGCACCTGATCGGCATCAAGGAGCTGGGCGACGTGGTGCTGTTCGACATCGCCGAGGGCATTCCGCAGGGCAAGGGGCTCGACATCGCCGAATCCTCGCCGGTCGACGGCTACGACGCTCAATTTTCGGGGGTGAACGCCTACGAGGCGATGGAAGGCGCGGCGGTGTGCATCGTCACCGCCGGCGTGCCGCGCAAGCCGGGCATGAGCCGCGACGATCTGCTCAGCATCAATCTCAAGGTGATGGAGCAGGTCGGCACCGGGATCAAGAAATACGCGCCCAATGCCTTCGTGATCTGCATCACCAACCCGCTCGACGCCATGGTGTGGGCGCTGCAGAAGGCCTGCGGCCTGCCCAAGCCGAAGGTGGTCGGCATGGCGGGCGTGCTCGATTCGTCGCGCTTCCGCTACTTCCTCGCCGACGAGTTCAACGTCTCGGTCAAGGACGTCACCGCGATGACGCTCGGCGGCCACGGCGACGACATGGTGCCGCTGATACGCTACTCGACCGTTGCGGGCATTCCGCTGCCCGACCTGATCAAGATGGGCTGGACCACCCAGGAGCGCATCGACGCGATCGTGGAGCGCACCCGCAAGGGCGGCGGCGAGATCGTCAACCTGCTCAAGACCGGCTCGGCCTTCTACGCGCCGGCGGCCTCGGCGATCGCGATGGCGGAGAGCTATCTCAAGGACAAGAAGCGCGTGCTGCCTTGCGCGGCCTATCTCAACGGCGAGTACGGCGTGAAGGATCTCTATGTCGGTGTTCCGGTGGTGCTCGGCGCCAAGGGCGTCGAGCGCATCATCGAGATCGACCTCAACGGCGCCGAGCGCGCCATGTTCGACAAATCCTCGAGTGCGGTGCGCGGCCTGGTCGAGGCCTGCATGAAAATCGCGCCCAACCTCGGGAAGTAAGCCCCTCCTCCACCGACGGCGGCCGCTGAGACCGCCGTCATCGATACAATCCGGCCGCGGGACGATCGCATGAATATCCACGAGTATCAGGCGAAAGCGGTGCTGCGCGACTTCGGCGTGCCGGTGCCGCGCGGCGTGCCGGCGTTCACGGTCGAGGACGCGGTCGCGGGTGCCCGCCAGCTCGGCGGGCCGGTATGGGTCGTCAAGGCACAGATCCACGCCGGCGGCCGCGGCAAGGCCGGCGGCGTCAAGGTGGTCAAATCGATCGACGAGGTGCAGCGCGAGGCGGCGCGCTTGCTCGGCTCGACCCTGGTGACGCACCAGACCGGCCCGAAGGGCAAGCAGGTCAACCGGCTCTACATCGAGGAAGGCTCGGCGATCGACAAGGAGTTCTACCTCTCGGCGCTGGTCGACCGCACGACGTCGCGCGTCGCCTTCGTGGTCTCGACCGAGGGCGGCATGGACATCGAGGAGGTCGCGCACAAGACGCCGGAGAAGATCGTGACCTTCTCGGTCGATCCCGCGACCGGCGCGATGCCGCATCACGGCCGCCGCGTCGCCCAGGCGCTCGGGCTCAAGGGCGACCTCGCCAAGCAGGCCGAAGCCGTGGTGAGCAAGCTCTATACCGCCTTCGTCAGCAAGGACATGGCGCTGCTCGAGATCAATCCGCTGGTCGTCACCAAGGCAGGCCAGCTCATCTGCCTCGACGCCAAGGTCGGGTTCGACGACAACGCGCTGTTTCGCCACTCCGACATCGTGGCGCTGCGCGACCTCACGGAGGAGGACGCCAAAGAGGTCGAGGCGTCGAAATACGACCTCAACTACGTCGCGCTCGACGGCACCATCGGCTGCATGGTCAACGGCGCCGGCCTCGCCATGGCGACCATGGACATCATCAAGCTCTACGGCGAGGCGCCGGCGAACTTCCTCGACGTCGGCGGTAGCGCCACCAAGGACAAGGTGGCGGCGGCGTTCAAGATCATCACGTCCGACCACCACGTCAAAGGCATCCTGGTCAACATCTTCGGCGGCATCATGAAATGCGACGTCATCGCCGAAGGCGTGGTCGCGGCCGTGAAGGAGACCGGCCTCGAGGTGCCGCTGGTGGTGCGGCTCGAGGGCACCAATGTCGAGCTCGGCAAGAAGATCATCGCCGACTCCAAGCTCAACGTCACCTCGGCCGACGATCTCGACGACGCGGCGCAGAAGATCGTGAAGGCCGTCAAAGGAGCCGCGTGATGTCCGTCCTGATCGACAAGAACACCAAGGTCATCTGCCAGGGCTTCACCGGCAAGAACGGCACCTTCCATTCGGAGGCCGCGCTCGCCTACGGCACGAAGATGGTCGGCGGCACGTCGCCGGGCAAAGGCGGCTCGGCCCATCTCAACCTGCCTGTGTTCGACACGGTCGCCGAGGCCAAGGAGAAGACCGGCTGCGATGCGAGCGTGATCTACGTGCCGCCGCCGGGCGCGGCCGACGCCATCGCGGAGGCGATCCAGGCCGAGATCCCGCTGATCGTGTGCATCACCGAAGGCATCCCGGTCGCCGACATGGTCAAGGTCAAGCGCGCCCTGTCGGGCTCGAAGTCGCGGCTGATCGGGCCGAACTGCCCGGGCGTGATGACGGCGGGCGAGTGCAAGATCGGCATCATGCCGGGCAACATCTTCAAGCGCGGCTCGGTCGGCATCGTGTCGCGCTCCGGCACGCTCACCTACGAGGCGGTGTTTCAGACCACCCGCGAGAACCTCGGCCAGACGACGGCGGTCGGCATCGGCGGCGATCCGGTCAAGGGCACCGAGTTCATCGACGTGCTGGAGATGTTCTTAGGTGATCCGGAGACCAAGTCGATCGTGATGATCGGCGAGATCGGCGGCTCCGCCGAGGAGGACGCCGCCCAGTTCCTCAAGGACGAGGCCAAGCGCGGCCGCAAGAAGCCGATGGTCGGGTTCATCGCCGGCCGCACCGCCCCGCCCGGCCGCCGCATGGGCCATGCGGGCGCCATCATTGCCGGCGGCAAGGGCGACGCCGAATCGAAGATCGCCGCCATGGAATCGGCCGGCATCAAGGTGTCGCCGTCGCCGGCGCGCCTGGGCAAGACCCTGGTCGAGGTGCTCAAGGGGTGAAAGGCGGGCGAATAGGGAGTGGCGAGTAGCGGAGAGGCCGGGGCCCCTCGGGACTACTCCCCTATTCGCTACTCGCCATTCGCTATTCGCCCCCCAGCCGACGCGCCTGCCACCGATGCTCTGAACTCTCATTCAATCATTTGGTTATTTTAAAGTCATAGAAGACGATTAGGCGATTGTTCGCGGCCTCCCCGCGGCTTACATGAAGGACGAGCCGATTCGCCCGTCCGGGCCGGGCCTGTCGCGGCTGTTTCGCCAGTCATTTGGGGCGTTCCCACGCCCAGCCAGGATCGAATCAGGATCAACTGATGTCTCGCCAAGACGCCAACGCGGCCTTTGCCCTTTCGTCATTTCTCTATGGCGGCAACGCCCCCTACATCGACGACCTCTACGCCCGCTACGAGACGGACCCGAAATCGGTCGACGCCGAGTGGCAGGCCTTCTTCGCCGGCCTGAAGGACAATGCCGCCGATGTGACGCGGATCGCTCGCGGTCCGTCCTGGCGCCGGCGCAACTGGCCCCTCATCGAACGCAACGACCTCGTCTCCGCCCTCGATGGCGACTGGGCCGAGGTCGAGAAGGCGGTCGGCGACAAGATCAAGGCCAAGGCGCAGACCAACGGCCACGAGATCACCGAGGTCGAGGTGCAGCAGGCGACGCACGACTCGATCCGCGCCATCATGCTGATCCGCGCCTACCGCATGCGCGGCCACCTGCACGCCAATCTCGATCCGCTCGGCCTCGAGCCGCCGCGCGACCACGAGGAGCTCGACCCGCGCTCCTACGGATTCGGCGACGGCGATCTCGACCGCCCGATCTTCATCGACCACGTGCTCGGCCTCGAGTTCGGCACCATTCGCGAGATCGTCGCGATCCTCAGCCGCACCTACTGCCAGACGCTCGGCGTCGAGTTCATGCACATCTCCGACCCGGCGCAGAAGGCGTGGATCCAGGAGCGCATCGAGGGCCCGCACAAGGAGATCAGCTTCACCCGCGAGGGCAAGCGCGCGATCCTCAACAAGCTGGTCGAGGCGGAAGGTTTCGAGAAGTTCTGCGACCTCAAGTTCACCGGCACCAAGCGGTTCGGCCTCGACGGCGGCGAGTCGATGATCCCGGCGCTGGAGCAGATCATCAAGCGCGGCGGCGCGCTCGGCGTCAAAGAGATCGCGATCGGCATGGCGCACCGTGGCCGCCTCAACGTGCTCGCCCAGGTGATGGCGAAGCCGCAGCGCGCGATCTTCCACGAGTTCAAGGGCGGCTCGTCGAGCCCCGACGATATCGAGGGTTCCGGTGACGTGAAGTATCACCTCGGCGCCTCGTCCGACCGCGAGTTCGACAACAACAAGGTGCACCTCTCGCTCACCGCCAACCCGTCGCACCTCGAGATCGTCAACCCGGTGGTGCTCGGCAAGGTGCGTGCCAAGCAGGACCAGCTCGGCGCGACCCCGGAAGATCGCACGATGGTGATACCGCTCTTGATCTCGGGCGACGCCTCGTTCGCGGGCCAGGGCGTGATCGCGGAATGCTTCGGCCTATCCGGCCTGCGCGGCCACCGCACCGGCGGCTCGGTGCACTTCATCGTCAACAACCAGATCGGCTTCACGACCTATCCGCGCTACTCGCGCTCGTCGCCCTACCCGTCCGACGTCGCCAAGATGATCGAGGCGCCGATCTTCCACGCCAACGGCGATGATCCCGAAGCGGTGGTGTTCGCGGCCAAGATCGCGACCGAGTTCCGGCAGAAATTCCAGAAGCCGGTCGTGATCGACATGTTCTGCTACCGCCGGCACGGCCACAACGAGGGCGACGAGCCCTCGTTCACCCAGCCGCTGATGTACAAGACGATCGCCAGCCATCCGACCACGCTCGAGATCTACGGCAAGAAGCTCGTGGGCGAGAACGTCGTCACCGACGGCGAGATCGAGAAGATGAAGGCCGACTGGCGCGCGCGGCTCGACGTCGAGCTGGAGGCGAGCCAGGGCTACAAGTCGAACAAGGCCGATTGGCTCGACGGCCGCTGGGCGGGCTACAAGGCGGCCGACCAATCGGACGATCCGCGCCGCGGCATCACCGGGGTCCCGGTCGAGAAGCTCAAGGAGATCGGCCACAAGATCACGACGACGCCGCAGAGCTTCCACGTCCACCGCACCATCCAGCGCTTCCTCGCGAGCCGCGCCAAGGCGATCGAGACCGGCCAGGGCATCGACTGGGCGACCGCCGAGGCGCTCGCCTTCTGCACGCTGCTGACCGAGGGCCACCGCGTGCGGTTGTCGGGCCAGGATTCCGAGCGCGGCACGTTCTCGCAGCGCCATTCGGTGCTGATCGACCAGGAGAACGAGGAGCGCTACACGCCGTTCAACAACCTCGGCGCCAACCAGGCGCGCTACGAGGTGATCAACTCGATGCTCTCCGAGGAGGCGGTGCTCGGCTTCGAGTACGGCTATTCGCTCGCCGAGCCGACGGCGCTCACCATCTGGGAGGCGCAGTTCGGCGACTTCGCGAATGGCGCCCAGGTGCTGTTCGACCAGTTCATCTCTTCGGGCGAGCGCAAGTGGCTGCGCATGTCGGGCCTCGTCTGCATGCTGCCGCACGGGTACGAGGGCCAGGGACCGGAGCATTCGTCGGCGCGGCTCGAGCGCTTCCTGCAGATGGCGGCGGAAGACAACATGCAGGTCGCGAACTGCACGACGCCCGCGAACCTCTTCCACATCCTGCGTCGCCAGCTCAAGCGCGAGATCAGGAAGCCGCTGATCCTGATGACGCCGAAGAGCCTGCTGCGCCACAAGCGCGCGGTCTCACGCCTGGACGAGATGGGCGCCGGCACCACGTTCCACCGTCTCTTATGGGACGACGCCCAGATGCTGCCCGGCGAGAAGATCAAGCTGGTGGACGACGCCAATATCCGCCGCGTCGTGCTTTGCGCCGGCAAGGTCTATTACGACCTTTACGAAGAGCGCGAGAAGCGCGGCATCGACGACATCTACCTGCTACGCCTCGAGCAGCTCTATCCGTTCCCGACCAAGGCGCTGATGGCCGAGCTCTCCCGCTTCAAGCAGGCCGAGATCGTGTGGTGCCAGGAGGAGCCGCGCAACATGGGCGCGTGGTTCTTCGTCGACACCTTCATCGGCTGGGTGCTCAACCAGATCGGCGCCAAGCACCGCTTCGCCCGCTACGCCGGCCGCCCCGCCTCCGCCGCGACCGCGACCGGCCTGATGTCGAAGCATCTTGCGCAGCTGAAGCAGTTCCTGGAAGAGGCGCTGGGGTAACACCATTAGAATGCGTCATGCCCGGCTTTAGGCAGGGCATCCACGTCTTCGCAGCAAAGGAAGACGTGGATGGCCGGGACAAGCCCGGCCATGACGAGAAGGGATTAGAGGCCATGACCGAAATTCGGGTCCCCACCCTCGGCGAATCCGTCACCGAGGCGACCATCGGCAAGTGGTTCAAGAAACCCGGCGACCCGGTCGCGGTCGATGAGCCGCTGGTCGAGCTCGAAACCGACAAGGTGACGATCGAGGTCCCGGCGCCGGCCGCCGGCGTCCTCGGCGACATCGCGGCGAAAGATGGAGAAACCGTTGCGGTCGGTGCGCTGCTCGGACAGATCACCGATGGCGCCGGTGCCGCCGCGAAGCCTTCTGCGGGAAAGGCCGCGGCGCCATCGCCGCAGCCCGCCCCGAAGCCGGCTGCCCCGCCCCCGCCCGCTCAGCCGGCCCCCGGGAAACCCGCGGCCGGCGAGCCGCCGCCGGCCCCATCCGTGCGACGGCTGGCAACCGAAAGCGGCGTCGAGCCCGGCACCGTCCCGGGCTCCGGCAAGGACGGCCGCGTGACCAAGGGCGACATGCTGGCCGCGATCGAGCGCGCCGCCGCGCAGCCGACGCCGGTGCCGCAGACGGCGGCGTCCGTGCAGGTGCGCGCCCCCTCGCCCGCGGACGACGCGGCGCGCGAGGAGCGCGTGAAGATGACGCGGCTGCGCCAGACCATCGCGCGCCGGCTCAAGGAGGCGCAGAACACCGCGGCCATGCTGACGACCTTCAACGAGGTCGACATGCACGCCGTGATGGACCTGCGCAACCACTACAAGGACATGTTCGAGAAGCGGCACGGCGTGAAGCTCGGCTTCATGGGCTTCTTCGTGCGCGCCTGCGTGCAGGCGCTCAAGGAAATTCCCGCCGTCAACGCCGAGATCGACGGCGCCGACCTCGTCTACAAGAACTACTACCACATCGGCGTCGCGGTCGGCACCGAGAAGGGCCTGGTGGTGCCGGTGGTGCGCGACTGCGACGCGAAATCGCTCGCCGAGATCGAGAAGGAGATCGCCGGCTTCGGCCGCCGCGCCCGCGAGGGCACGCTCAAGATCGAGGAGATGCAGGGCGGCACCTTCACGATCTCCAACGGCGGCGTCTACGGCTCGCTGATGTCGACGCCGATCCTCAACGCGCCGCAGTCCGGCATCCTCGGCATGCACAAGATCCAGGAACGGCCGATGGTGGTCGGCGGCAAGATCGAGGCACGCCCGATGATGTATCTCGCGCTCTCCTACGACCACCGCATCGTCGACGGCCGCGAGGCGGTGACCTTCCTGGTGCGCGTGAAGGAGATCCTGGAGGATCCGCAGCGGCTGGTGCTGGATTTGTGATTTTCACCCATGCATAGCGTCCGTCATTGCGAGCGAAGCGAAGCAATCCCGGTATAGCTGCCCGAGATTGCTTCGGCGTGCCGCGCACGCCTCGCAATGACGCGAGAGGGTACGGAGTCATTCATGGCTTACGATCTCGTCGTCATCGGTTCCGGTCCCGGCGGCTACGTCTGCGCGGTCCGCGCGGCGCAGCTCGGGCTCAAGACCGCGGTGGTCGAGAAGGACAAGACGTTCGGCGGCACCTGCCTCAACATCGGCTGCATCCCGTCGAAGGCGCTGCTGCACGCCTCTGAGCTGTTCGAGGAAGCCGGGCAAGAATTCGCCAAGATGGGCATCAAGGTCGCGGCGCCGGCGCTCGATCTGCCGGCGATGATGAAGTTCAAGGATGAGGGGGTCGACGGCAACGTCAAGGGCGTCGCCTACCTGTTTCGCAAGAACAAGATCGACACGTTCCAGGGCATCGGGCGCATCACGGCGCCCGGCAAGGTCGAGGTGACGGCGGCAGACGGCAAGAAAGAGATCGTCGAGACGAAGAACATCGTGGTCGCGACGGGCTCGGACGTGGCCCGCCTCAAGGGCATCGAGATCGACGAGAAGCGGATCGTGTCGTCGACCGGCGCGCTGGTGCTGCCGGCGGTGCCGAACAAGCTCCTCGTCGTCGGCGCCGGCGTGATCGGGCTCGAGCTCGGCTCGGTGTGGCGCCGGCTCGGCTCGCAGGTGCACGTGGTCGAGTTTCTCGACCGCATCCTGCCCGGCATGGACCTCGACGTGGCGAAGAGCTTTCAGCGCATCCTGCAGAAGCAGGGCATCACGTTCCAGCTTTCCTCCAAGGTCACGGCAATCGACGATTCCGGTCCGAAGCTCAGGGCGAGCGTCGAGCCGGCGGCGGGCGGCACGGCCGAGATGGTCGAGGCCGACGTTGCACTGGTCGCCATCGGCCGCGTGCCTTACACGCAAGGGCTCGGGCTCGACGCCGTCGGCGTCGCGCTCGACCATCGCGGGCGCGTGACGGTCGACGCGCATTATGCGACCAACGTCGCCGGCATCTACGCCATCGGCGACGTGATCGCGGGCCCGATGCTCGCGCACAAGGCCGAGGACGAAGGCGTCGCGGTCGCCGAGATCATCGCGGGCCATGCGGGCCACGTGAATTACGACGTGATCCCGAACGTGATCTACACGTTCCCGGAGGTCGCCTCGGTCGGCAAGAGCGAGGAAGAGCTGAAAGCCGGCGGCATCGCCTACAACGTGGGCAAATTCCCGTTCACCGCCAACGGCCGCGCCAAGGTCAACCAGCAGACCGACGGGTTCGTGAAGATCCTCGCCGACGCCAAGACCGATCGCGTGCTCGGCGTGCACATCGTCGGGCCCGACGCCGGCAACATGATCGCCGAGGCCGCGGTGGCGATGGAGTTCGGCGGCTCGTCGGAGGACATCGCCCGCACCTGCCACCCGCACCCGACCTTGAGCGAAGCCATCAAGGAGGCCGCGATGGCGGTGGACAAGCGGTCGATCAGCATGTGAAATTAAGATGACAGGATCCGGATCGAGCTAAAATGCGGTTCTTCCGTCTCGCACTCGAAAACTGGCGTAATTTCAAGTCGGTTGACGTTGCTCTGCAGCAGCGAATTTTCATCGCTGGCCCAAACGCTTCAGGAAAATCCAATTTGCTCGACGCGATGAATTTCTTGCGACAATTGGCTTCCCCTGGAGGTGGCCTTCAGAACGCAGTTGTCGATCGGGGCGGCATTTCTAAGGTTCGCTGCTTAGCGGCTCGGCGATATTCCGACATTTCGTTTGCGGTCTCTATTGGCGAAGACGAGGGAGAGTGGACGTATAGTTTGACACTTTCGCAAGACAACAATAGACGACCCATAGTCAAGACCGAGACGGTCACTCGCGGTGGAGAGATCATCCGAAGGCGACCAGACGAAGATGACAAAAAGGACGCTGAGCGACTTACGCAGACTCATCTCGAGCAAGTCAGCGCTAACGCGGATTTCCGCTCGATCGCCGATTTTCTAGCCTCAATTCGATATCTTCACGTCGTTCCGCAATTGATTCGTGAACCCGAAAGACACAAATCGCGTCTCGAAAAGGAGCGTGATCCATATGGTTCGGATTTTCTCGAACAGATTGCCAAAGCGTCAGATAGAGTACGCAACTCGCGCCTCTTGACGATTATGAATGCCCTCACCATTGCCCTGCCGCAACTGCAAGCTCTCGAGCTAGAGCGCGATCAAGTTGGCGTGCCCCACCTTCGGGGTCGATTTGAGCATTGGCGGCCGAAGGCCGGATGGCAGCGCGAGGATCAATTCTCCGACGGGACATTGCGCTTAATTGGATTGCTTTGGGCAGTTCTCGACGGAAGTGGACCGCTGCTACTGGAAGAGCCGGAGCTCTCACTACATCCTCGAGTAGTTGAGTTCATTCCCCAAATGCTATGGAATGTAACTCGCAAACGGCGGCGGCAAATAGCGATAACCACCCATTCGCCGGAAATGCTGTCGGACAAGGGCATCGGCGCCGACGAGGTGTTACTCTTACATCCCTCCGCGGAGGGCACTAAGGTTGAAGTGGGGAACGAAAACCCCAAAGTTACGGCTTTGCTGAAATCGGGCCTCTCCGCGGCAGATGCTGCCCTGTCGTTGGTCAGTCCGGAACACCCTGAACGCCTTGCTGAATTTTCAGAATGATTCTCGCCGCTGTCGAGGGATATCCGGATGAGGAGGTGGTGAGGAAGATATTGGATTCTATTGGCTTGGCTGATTTGATAATGCTTAGAAAGCGCGGGAAGGGAGACCTCGACGCCGCGATTCCCGAGCTCAACCGGTCAGCAAACAGCCTCCGCTGCTTGATCGTTCGAGATATGGATAACGACGCCAAGTGCCCAGCAGAATTATTGAAGATCCTTGTACCGCACCCATCCAAGAATCTTTTATTCCGAGTCGCAGAGAGAGAGATTGAGTCTTGGTTACTTGGTGATGTCGACGCCTTCGCGGCGTTCTTGGACGTGCCACGCGCGAGATTTCCCGAGAGCCCGGATTTGGTGAAAGATCCGAAATCGCTGGTAACTACTCTCGCAGCAAAATCGAAAAACCGCCGCATCAGGGAAGACATGCCGCCGAGGCCCGGGAGCGGCATAGCGGTGGGTCCAGGATATGCAGGATTGTTGGGGCAATTTGCACGCGATGATTGGCGCCCCGGAGTTGCAATGACGATGTCACCTAGCTTGCGAAGGTGTATCAGCCGACTGCAAGCTTGGCGATGACTGGCCCACGAACGCCATTCGCCTCTGCCGTCATCCCAGCGCGTGGATCAAGTGCGGGGCGAACAGCCCGACGGCCATGAACGCGATCCCGACCACGCCAAGGGCGCCCGCGAGCCAGGCGAGCGCCGCGATCCCGGTGATGATCATCGCCGAGGCGAGCACGATGCCGATCTGGAAAGCGGCCGACGCGAACTCGTAATTGTGATAGCGCGCCATCGCGGTCTCGCGCTGCTCCTCGGAGAAGCGCGCCTTCTCGGTCAGCTGCTTGCGGCCGTTGCGGCCGGGCTCGTCATCGTTGCGGGCCGCCTCCTTGCGCCAAACCTCGATCTGCTTGGCCTGGGCTTCCTTGAGCGCGGCGTCCGTGGTCCCCTGAGAAGTCAGTGCCATGGTGTCGGCCGCCGTCTGCAGCTGGCCCATGCGGATGGTCTTGGCCTGATAGAAGGCCCAGTCGTCCGAGGCTTGAACGTTGAAGCTGATCGCCGCCGTTTGCGCGCTCTTGCCCAAGGTCTCGGAGAGGGCAAGGAACAGCGCCAGCACCGAGATCAGCAGCGCAATGCCCTTGTTGCCGCCGTGCGACGCATGCTCGGCGTGCTCGGTATGCTCGAGTGTCTCGTGGGCTTCGGCCATGGTGTATCGCTCCCCGTCCTGTTGACGAGCAATCGCCTGTGAATCCTTCATCTCCCCGAAGGAGAGAGGGTGGCGAGCGAAGCGAACCGGGCGAGGGGCACTCGGAGTTTCAATTCCGGCTCCGAGAGCCCCTCACCCCAGCCCTTTCCCTTGCGGGAAAGGGAGCGCACGCGCCGCGCTCACCTCACATGCGAATGCTCGGTGTACCGTCCCGGATCGACGATGGCCTGAAGCTGCGTTCCGGCGCAAGAGGATTTGGGAACTTTGGCCCCTGTGTGGCCCGATGGTCACGCACGCGGATGGGCGCCGCGATACGCCTCGAGCAGGCGCTCGGTGTCGACCGCCGTGTAGATTTGCGTGGTCGAGAGCGAGGCGTGGCCGAGCAGCTCCTGGATGGCGCGCAGGTCGCCGCCGCGGGCCAGCAGGTGGGTCGCGAAGGAATGGCGCAGCGCGTGCGGCGTCGCGGTGTCGGCGAGGCCGAGCGCGCCGCGCAGACGCTGCATCGCGAGCTGGATGATGCGCGGCGACAGCGGGCCGCCTTTCTCGCCGACGAACAGCGCCCCACCGGCGGGCAGCTCATAGGGGCACAGCGCGACATAGTCGGCGATCAGCTGCGCGACCTGCGGCAGCAGCGGCACCATGCGGGTCTTGTTGCCCTTGCCGGTGACGGTGAGCGCGTCGCGCACGCCGGCGACGTCGCGCGGCTTGAGGCCGAGCGCCTCGGAAATGCGCAGGCCGCAGCCGTAAAGGAGCGCCAGCACGGCGGCGTCGCGCGCCAGCACCCAGGGCGGGCGTTCCTCGCCGGCGCGCACATCGGCGTCGGCGACGCGCGTCGCCGACGCGATCGACAGCGGCTTTGGCAGCGTCTTGGCGACCTTCGGCGTCCGCACCGCCGCGAGCGCGCCGACCTTGCCCTTGCCGTCGCGCTCGAGGAAGCGGGCGAACGAGCGCGCGCCCGCGAGCGCCCGCATCAGCGAGCGGCCGCCGATACCGTTCGCGCGCCGCGCCGCCATGAAGGCGCGCACGTCGGCCGGCGCGAGCCGCGCCAAGGTGCCCAACGTGACCCGGCGGCCGAGATGCTCACACAGGAAGGCCGTAAACTGGTGCACGTCGCGGCGATAGGCATCGAGTGTCTTGCCCGACATGCGCCGTTCGGCGCCGAGATGGCCGAGCCAGCGGCTGATCTCGGTCGCGACGTCCTGATCCGCGGACGGAAGCTCTTCGGGTTTGCGCCGCGCCATGATGGGATCTCGTGCGTGATGCTTTATCGCACCAGGCTGGTTCATCACTCCTTAATCGCCGGCTTCCGGTGGGCGCGGGCCTGGTGCTACGCTGCCCTTTGAAAGGAACCCGACATGTCCGAACGACTGCTCACCGATATCGGCGGCCTGCCCGCCGGCGAGGTTCCGCGCCAGGAGGCGCCGCCGCTGTTCTGGCAGAGACACATGCTGGCCATGTTCAACGTGCTGTGGGGCAAGGGCGTCCTCAACCTCGACGAATACCGCCGCACCATGGAAGAGATGTCGCCGGACGCCTACAACAAGTCGACCTTCTACGGCCGCCGGCTCGACGGGATGATCAGCCTGCTGGTCGAGAAGGGCCTGATCGATCGCGCCGAGCTTGCGGCGCGCACCGAGGACATCCTGCGCAAGGGCACGCGCGACCATGCCGCCTGATCGGCACGCCACTTACGCGCCGGGCGACCGGGTGCGCATCCTCGACCTCGGCAAGCCGGGCCACGTGCGCACGCCGATTTATGTGCGCAACAAGGTCGGCGTGATCGATCACTACTGCGGCCGCTTCGAGAATCCCGAGGAGCGCGCCTACGGCCGCGTCGGCCGCGCGCGCATTCCGCTCTACCGCGTGCGCCTCAAGCAGCGCGACCTGTGGCCGGACTACGAGGGTGCGGCCGGAGACACGCTGGTGCTCGAAATCTACGATCACTGGCTGCGGCCGGCGTGATCATCTTTGCAGAGAGCTTTCCATGAGTGCCGACGACAGCGATCATAATCACCACGAACACGGCCATGCGCATGATCACGATCATTCGCACGATCACGGTCATGCACACGAGCACGGGCGCACCCGGCATCCGCCCCGCGAGGACGACGACGTCGAGCTCACGCCCGGCGAGGCGAAATTCCTCGCCCTCAAGAGCCTGCTGATCGAGAAGGGCCTGCTCACCGCCGACGAGATCCGCCGGCGCCACGAGATCAACGACCGCGGCACCCCGCACCAGGGCGCGCGCATGGTCGCCAAAGCCTGGGTCGATCCGGCGTTCAAGGCGCGCATGCTGCGCGACGGCAAGGCGGCCGCGCGCGAGCTCGGCATCGAGGTGACCGAGGCCGACCTGATGGTGATCGAGAACACGCCGCGGCAGCACAACCTGATCGTCTGCACGCTGTGCTCGTGCTATCCGCGCTCGCTGCTCGGCGAGCCGCCCGCCTGGTACGTCAGCAAGGCCTATCGTTCGCGCGCCGTGCGCGAGCCGCGCAAGGTGCTGCGCGAGTTCGGGCTCGTCGTGCCGGAGACCGTCGACGTGCAGGTGCACGACAGCAATGCGGACCTGCGCTACATCGTGCTGCCGATGCGCCCGGCCGGCACCGAGGGCATGAACGAGGAGCAGCTCGCGGCGTTGGTCTCGCGCGATTGCCTGGTCGGCGCCGCTCTGCCGGGGAAGCCATCCGGCACGGCCGCATGAGAGAGCGCTGATCCGTGAGCACCCCCGAGTTCAACGTCCGCAGCATCCTGGCCGGCGAGGCGCCGCAGGACGCGCCCGTGACGATCAAAGGCTGGGTGCGCACCCGGCGCGACTCCAAGGCCGGCATCTCGTTCGTCCATGTGTCGGACGGCTCCGCGTTCCATCCCGTGCAGGTGGTCGCGCCCAATACGCTGCCCAACTATGCCGACGAGGTGCTCAAGATCACCACCGGCTGCGCCATCGAGGCGACGGGCATGATCGTGCCCTCGCCCGCCAAGGGGCAGCCGTTCGAGATGCAGGCAAGCGCCATCAAGGTGATCGGATGGGTCGACGATCCGGACACCTATCCGATCCAGCCCAAGCCGCATACCATGGAGTTCCTGCGCGAGGTCGCGCACCTGCGGCCGCGCACCAACGTGATCGGCGCGGCGACGCGCGTGCGCCACTCGCTCGCCCAGGCGATCCACCGCTTCTTCCACGAGAACGGGTTCTTCTGGGTCAACACGCCGATCATCACGGCGTCCGATGCCGAGGGCGCGGGCGCATTGTTTCGCGTCTCCACCCTCGATTTCGCCAACCTGCCGCGCACGCCCGAGGGCAAGATCGATTTCGCCCAGGACTTCTTCGGCCGCGAGGCGTTCCTCACCGTGTCGGGCCAGCTCAATGTCGAGGCCTACTGTCTCGCGCTGACCAAGGTCTACACCTTCGGGCCGACGTTCCGCGCCGAGAATTCCAACACCAGCCGCCATCTCGCCGAGTTCTGGATGATCGAGCCGGAGATCGCCTTCGCGGACCTCTCCGACGACGCGACCCTGGCGGAACGGCTGTTGAAATACACACTTGCGGCGTTGCTGAAGGAACGACACGAGGATCTCGCCTTCTTCGACGAGCGCATCGAGAAGGGCCTGGTCGGCAAGCTCGAGGGCATCGTCGGCTCCGAGTTCGTGCGCATGGACTACGGCGAGGCGATCAAGGTGCTCGAGCAGGCGCAGGGAAAGAAGGAGAAATTCGAGTTTCCGGTGCGCTGGGGCATCGACCTGCAGTCGGAGCACGAGCGCTATTTGACCGAAAAGCACGCCAGGAAGCCGGTCATCGTCATGAACTATCCGAAGGACATCAAGGCGTTCTACATGCGCGTCAACGACGACGGGAAGACCGTCGCCGCCATGGACGTGCTGGCGCCCGGCATCGGCGAGATCGTCGGCGGCAGCCAGCGCGAGGAGCGGCTCGACGTGCTCGACGCCCGCATGGCCGAGCGCGGCATCGACCGCGCGCACTACGGCTGGTACCGCGACCTGCGCCGCTACGGCACCGTGCCGCATGCCGGCTTCGGCCTCGGCTTCGAGCGCACCCTCGCCTATGTGACCGGCCTCTCCAACGTGCGCGACGCGATCCCGTTTCCTCGCACCCCCGGGCACGCGCAGTATTGAGGCGCGGCGCACTTTCACAACCGTCATGGCCGGGCTTGTCGCGGCCATCCACGTCTTTGCCGGCAAAGAGAGACGTGGATGCCCGGCAGGCGCCGGGCATGACGGAGTCTGGACGACCGACTACCATCCGCGGCGCGGATGGCGTAGCGTCGCGCCTCAACGCGAGTTCTTCGGTGTGACGTCCTCCCCCTCCCCCGCAATCCGTCTCGGTCTCGACATCGGCGGCACCTTCACCGACGTGGCGCTGGAGGTCGGCGAGCGCCGCTTCACGGCGAAGACGCTGACGACGCCGCGCGCGCCGGAGCAGGCCGTGGTGGCGGCGCTGCGCGCGGTCACGACCGAGGCCGGCGTCGAGCCCGGGCAGGTGCACCTGATCGTGCACGGCACGACGCTCGCGACCAATGCGATCATCGAGCGCAAGGGCGCCAGGACGGCACTGCTCACTACCGAGGGATTTCGGGACGTGGTGGAAATCCGCCACGAGAACCGGTTCGAGCAGTACGACGTCAACATCGACCTGCCGCCGCCGCTGGTGCCGCGCCGGCTGCGCTTTCCGGTGCGCGAGCGCACCGACGCGCAGGGCAACGTGCTGGTGCCGCTCGACCAGGCGAGCCTCGGGGCTGCGCTCGACGCGCTCGCGGCGCAGAAGGTCGAGGCGGTGGCGGTCGGCTTCCTGCACAGCTTCACCAATCCGGAGCACGAGCGCCGCGTCGGCGAGGCGATCCGGCAACGCCTGCCCGACGTCGCCGTGACGCTGTCGTCCGAGGTGTCGCCGGAGATGCGCGAGTACGAGCGCTTCTCCACCGCCTGCGCCAACGCTTACATCCAGCCGCTGATGGGCCGCTATCTCACCAGCCTCGAGCGCGAGCTCGCGCGCGACGGCTTCACGTGCCCGATGCTGCTGATGAGCTCGGGCGGCGGTATCACCACGGTCGAGACCGCCATTCGCTTTCCGGTGCGCCTGGTCGAATCGGGTCCGGCGGGCGGCGCGATCTTCGCCGGCTGCATCGCGCGCCAGCATGGGCTCGACCAGGTGCTGTCGTTCGACATGGGCGGCACCACCGCAAAGATCTGCCTGATCGACAAGGGCCGGCCGCAGACGGCGCGCGCGCTCGAGGTGGCGCGCATTTACCGCTTCCTCAAGGGCAGCGGCCTGCCGCTGCGCATCCCGGTGATCGAGATGGTCGAGATCGGCGCCGGCGGCGGCTCGATCGCGCGGGTCGATTCGCTCGGGCGCATCGGGGTCGGGCCGGACAGTGCCGCCTCCGAGCCAGGACCCGTGTGCTACGGCCGGGGCGGCACCGAGCCGACCGTGACCGACGCCGACGTGGTGCTCGGACGGATCGATCCCGCGACCTTCTCGGGCGGCAAGATGGCGCTCGACGTGCCGGGCGCGAAGGATGCCGTCACGAAGAACATCGGCGCGGCGCTGAGCCTCGCGACCGAGCACGCGGCGCTCGGCATCAGCGAGATGGTCGACGAGAACATGGCGAACGCGGCGCGCGTGCACGCGATCGAGAGCGGCAAGGACCTGCGCGCGCGCACGCTGATCGCGTTCGGCGGGGCGGCGCCGCTGCATGCGGCGCGCGTCGCCGAGAAGACCGGCGTCGCGCGCGTGCTGATCCCCGCCAATGCGGGCGTCGGCTCGGCGGTCGGGCTGCTGCGCGCGCCGGTCGCCTACGAGATCGTGCGCGGGCGCCTGACGCGGCTCAGCGCCTTCGACGCCGACGCGGTGAACCATCTGCTCGGCGAGATGCGTGCCGAGGCGGAAGCGATCGTGCGGCAGGGCGCGCCGTTCGCCGAGTTGAGCGAGCAGCGCTCGGCTTTCATGCGCTACCGCGGCCAGGGTCACGAGATCGGGGTCGAGCTGCCCGTGCGCATTTTCACGGCGGCGGATCGCGCCGACATCGCCGAGCGCTTCCAGGCCGCCTATCAGAAGCTCTACAGCCGCGCGCTGCCCGGCGTCGAAATCGAGATTCTCAGCTGGGTGGTTTCGCTCAGCGCGCCGGCGGAAGGCCGCCTCGCCGACCCCCAGCCCGAGCAACCCTCCGAGCCGAAGCCGCGCTCGCATCGGCGCGTGTTCGATCCCGACACCGGCGAATTCCGCGATGTGCCGATCTACTGGCGGCCCGATCTCGCGCCCGGCGCGCGCATGCATGGTCCCGCCGTGATCGCCGAGGAGGAGACTTCGACGGTGGTGAGCGCTGCGTTCGACGCGCGCATCGACCGGTTCGGCTATATCGAGCTCACAAGGCGCGACACGTAACGATGGCTTTACCTTCCCAGCAGGGGAGGGTGAAGAAAGAGGAGCCCTGATACCCATGGTCGCCCGACCCAATGCCGCGCTGGCGCAGATTCACACCCAGATCATGTGGAGCCGCCTGATCGCGGTGGTCGAGGAGCAGGCGCAGACCATGATCCGCACGGCGTTCAGCACCTCGGTGCGCGAGGCCGGCGACCTCTCGGCCGGCGTGTTCGACCGCGAGGGCCGCATGCTGGCGCAGGCGGTCACCGGCACGCCCGGCCATGTCAACTCGATGGCCAATGCGGTCATCCATTTCCTCAAAGTCTTTCCGCTCGGGCAGATGAAGCCGGGCGACCACTACATCACCAACGATCCGTGGCTCACCTCCGGGCACCTGCACGACATCACGGTGGTGACGCCGAGCTTCTATCGCGGCGAGCCGGTCGGCCTGTTCGCCAACACCATCCACGTGGTCGACATCGGCGGCCTCGGCATGGGGCCGGACGGCCGGCAGGTGTTCGAGGAGGGCCTCGCGATCCCGATCATGCCGCTCGCGCGCGCGGGCGTCATGAATGACGACCTGCTGCGAATGGTGCGCGCCAATGTGCGCGAGCCGCTGCAGGTCGAGGGCGACATCTATGCGTGCGCGGCGTGCAACGACGAAGGCAGCCGGCGCCTCACCGAGATGATGGACGAGTTCGAGATCGCCAATCTCGATCGGCTCGGCGACACCATCGTCGAGGCCTCGCGCGAGGCGACGCTCGCCCGCATCCGCGCGCTGCCCAAGGGCACCTATCGCAACAGTCTGACCATGGACGGCTACGACAAGCCGCTCACGTTGACCGCGGCGCTGACCATCTCCGACGACGGCATCCACGTCGATTTCGCCGGCACCTCGCCGGCATCGAGCCACGGCATCAACGTGGTCTACAACTACTGCCTCGCCTACACGGCGTTCGGCGTCAAATGCCTGGTCGCGCCCGAGGTGCCGAACAATGCGGGCTCGCTCGCACCGATCACGGTGAGCGCGCCGGAAGGCTGCGTGCTCAACGTCAACCGCCCGTGGCCGGTCGCGGCGCGCCACACGGTCGGGCACATGCTGCCCGACGTGGTCTCGGGCTGCCTGCACCAGGTGATCGCCGGCGGCACCCCGGCAGAGGGCGCCTCGTCGTTATGGAATCCGCAGATCTTCGGCGGCGGCTCGCTCGTCGACGAGGTCGAGGACGGCACCGACGCGAATGCGCTGGCGGCGTTCTCGACCGTCATTTTCCACTGCGGCGGCGCCGGCGCGCGCCCCGGCAAGGATGGGCTCTCCGCGACCGCATTTCCGTCCGGCGTGCGCACCATTCCGGTCGAGGCGACCGAGAGCGTCGCACCGGTGGTGTTCTATCGCCGCGAGTTTCGCGAAGGCTCGGGCGGCGCCGGCGAATTCCGCGGCGGTCTCGGCCAGGCGATCGAGCTCGGCGGCGCCGGCGCGGCGCCGGTCGCGCTCTTGTGTAACTTCGAGCGGGTCAAGAACGCGGCGCGCGGCCGCGATGGCGGCAAGCCGGGCGGCAACGGCTCGGTCACGCTGCGCTCGGGCCGGCCGATCCGGCCGAAGGGGCGCCAGACCGTGCCGCCGCGGGACGCGATCCAGCTCGGCCTTCCCGGCGGCGGCGGTTTCGGCGATCCGAAGAAGCGCGACCCGCAGCGCGTGCTCGACGACGTGCTCGACGGCCTGATCACCGCCGAGGAGGCGCGGCGCGACTACGGGGTCGCGATCGACGCCCAGGGGCGGCTCGATGTCGCGGGCACGGAGCGCCTGCGGTCGGCCTGAGCGCGGCGCGGTCGGTATTCATTGCGGCCGGACATGGGCTAGAGTTAACCGAACACCGCCGACCCACGACATGGCGGCGGACGCGCGAACTGGGAGAGGACATCATGCGCAGGACAGCATTGCTCGCCGCGGCCGCCGTGGCGGCAGCCCTCATGACCGGCCCGGCCGTGGCCGCCGACGTCAAGATCGGCGCGGTCTATCCGCTGTCGGGCAATGCGGCCAATGCGGGCCGCTCGGCGCTGGCCGCGATCCAGCTCGCGGTCGACATCGTCAACAACAAATACCCCGACCTCACCGCGCTGCCGTCGGTCGGACAGGGCGGCCTCACCAATTTGGGCGGCGCCAAGATCGTGCTCGTCTCGGCCGACCATCAGGGCAACCCGGCGGAAGGCCAGAGCCAGACGCTGCGCCTGATCACCCAGGAGAAGGTCGCGGCGCTGATCGGCGCCTACCAGTCGAACGTGAGCTTCACCGCGACCGCAGTGGCGGAGCGCTACGGCATTCCGTTCGTGGTCGGCGACTCGGTCGCCGCCAACATCACGGGGCGCGGCTTCAAGTTCGTCTTCCGCACCACGCCGATCGCGTCGGACTTCGCGGCGAACTACATGCAGTTTCTCGACGACATGAAAAAGGCCGGCCGCAAGGTCGACTCGATCGCGATCGTCAACGAGAACACCGACTACGGGACCTCGGTCGCGGGCACGCTGCAGGAGCAAGCCAAGGCGAAGGGCATCAACGTGGTGGCGCAGATCCCCTACAGCGCCAACGCGACCGACGTGACCGCGCAGGTGCTGCAGCTCAAGGCGAAGAACCCGGATGCGGTGATCTTCGTCTCGTACACGGCCGACGCCATCCTCTACATGAAGACGTTCAAGAACCTCGACTACCTGCCCGCCATGGTGATCGGCGACGATAGCGGCTTCTCCGATCCGACCTTCGTGCCGAGCGTCGGCAACATCGCCCAAGGTGTCATGAACCGCAGCACCTGGGCGGTGGGCGAGCCCACCAGCGTCACCTACAAGATCAACCAGATGTTCAAGGCCAAGACCGGCAACGAGATGGACGACACCAGCGCGCGCAGCATGCAGGCGATGCTCGTGCTCGCCGACGCGATCAACCGCGCCGGCTCGACCGAGCCGGCGAAAATCCAGAAGGCGCTGCAGGACACCGACCTCAAGCCGAACCAGCTGATGATGGGCTTCCGCGGCGTGAAGTTCGACAAGACCGGCCAGAACACGCTCGCCGCGACCTACCTGATCCAGCTGCAGGGCAAGGACTACGTGCCGGTTTGGCCGCAGAAGTCGGCGCGTGCGCCGCTGAAGTGGCCGATGACGGGCTGGAAGTGACCTGATCGACGCCTGTCATGATCCTGCTGCAAGCAGCCGTGAGCGGCCTCCTGCTGGGGGCCGTTTACGCGCTGTTCTCCTCCGGGCTCACCCTCATCTGGGGGATGATGAACTTCATCAACTTCGCCCACGGCGAGTTCGTGATGCTCGGCATGTATGTGGCGCTGGTCATCACCTGGGGGCATTTCGGGCCGGCGGTGTACACGCCGGCGGCCGCGGTGGTGCTGTTCGGCCTCGGCGCGATCGTCTATGCGGGCCTGATCCGCCATGTGATGCGCGGGCCGATGCTGTCGCAGATCCTCTCGACCTTCGGCCTCGCGCTGCTGCTGCGCTACTCGGCGTTCTACGTCTTCAAGTCGGACTTCCGCACCCTGCCCGAGACCCCGCTCGCGAGCACGCTCGACCTCGGCGGCATCTATGTGAGCAAGGCGCAGCTGCTCGCCGGCATCGTCGCCGGCGTGCTGGCGCTCGGCATGCACGTGCTGCTCACGCGCACGACATTGGGCAGCCGCATGCTCGCGGTCGCCGAGGACCGCAGCGCCGCCATGCTGATGGGCATCCGTCCCGACCGCATGCAGGCGCTCGCCTGGGGGCTGTCGGCGGCGAGCGCCGGCATCGCCGGCGCGCTGATGGCGATCGCGTATCCGTTCTCGCCGTCGGTCGGCGAGACCTTCGTGCTCACCGCCTTCGTGGTGGTGTCGCTCGGCGGCTTCGGCAGCGTGCCGGGCGCGATGATCGCCGGCCTCCTGGTCGGGCTCGTCGAGGCGCTCTCGGGCTTCGAGCTCGGGCCGATCTACAAGGACATGGTCGTCTACGGGCTGTTCGTCGCAGTGCTGTGGATCCGGCCGCAGGGCCTGCTCGGAAAGCTGTGACGATGGTTCGACGCGGCATACCCAACCGCCGTCATGCCCGCGAATGCGGGCATCCACGTCTTTCTTGCGGCGAGTCAGCAAGCAAGACGTGGATGGCCGGGACAAGCCCGGCCATGACAGAGAAAGCGATTGGGCCATGACTTTACGCTGGGGCTCGATCGTGCTGTGGGGCGGATTGCTGCTCTTTCCGCTCATCGTCTCCTTCACCGACAGCGCCGATTTCCTCCAGGACGTGGGCGCGACGCTGGTGCTCGCGGCGATCAGCGCGTGCGCGTGGAACATCGTCGGCGGTTATGCGGGACAGGTGTCGGTCGGGCACGCGATCTTCTTCGGCGCCGGCGCCTACATGCCGGTGCTCGTCTACACGCTGTGGCAGGCGCCACCGATCGCCGGGCTGCCGCTCGGCATCCTGGTCGCGGTGGTGATCGCCATCGGCATCGGCCTGCCGACCTTCCGTCTGCAGGGGCACTATTTCAGCATGGCGACCATCGCGGTGGCCGAGCTGATCCGGCTGGTGGTGAGCAACTGGGACCTGCTCGGCGCGGCGATCGGCCTGCAAGGCCCGGCGACGCCGCGCGGCTGGTGGGATCTCGTCTTCCGCAGCGCCGTTCCGTACTACTACATCTTCCTCGCGGTGCTCGCCGTGACCGTGTGGATCACCTACGCGATGACGCGCAGCCGCTTCGGCTATTACCTGCGCGCGATCCGCGCCGGCGAGCGCGCGGCGCAAAGCCTCGGCGTGCCGGTGCGGCGCACCAAGCTGCTGGCGCTGATGCTGAGCGCGGCGCTCACCTCGGTCGCGGGCTCGCTCTATGCGTTCAAGCTCGGCTTCGTCAATCCGGAGAGCGGCCTCGGCATTCTGGTCTCGGTGCAGATGATCATCATCGCGGCGCTCGGCGGCGCCGGCACGCTCTATGGCCCGATCATCGGCGCCATCATACTGATCCCGCTGCAGAGCGCGACCAACACCTGGCTCGGCTCGAGCGGCAGCGGCCTCACCTACGTGGTCTATGGCGGCGTCATCATGTTGATCGCCCGGTTCGAGCCGGGCGGCGTCATCGAGCTGTGGACGCAGCTGCGCGGGCTCGCGGCGAAGCGCCTGGCGCCGGCGCCAGCGACGGAGAAATCCCGTGCTGCTTGAGGCGCAGAACGTCAGCCGCGCTTTTGGCGGCTTCCTCGCGCTCAAGGACGCCAACCTCACGGTCGCGGCGGGCGAGATCGTCGGCCTGATCGGGCCGAACGGCGCCGGCAAATCCACCTTCTTCAACTGCGTCGCCGGCGACCTCGCGCCGACGCGCGGACGGATCATGTTCGACGGCGCCGACGTCACCCGGCTGCCGGCCTCGGCGCATGCGCGGCTCGGCATCGGCCGCACCTTCCAGGTGCCGGCGACCTTCGAGGACATGACCATCCTCGAGAACGTGATGGTCGGCGCCTTCATGCGCCATCCGCATCGCAACGACGCGATTCGCAAGGCGACCGAGGTGCTGGCGATCACCGAGCTCGACAAGCTCGCCGACCAGCGTGCCCGCAGCCTAGGCACCCCGGGCCGCAAGCGCCTCGAGATCGCGCGCGTGCTCGCGACCGAGCCGAAGCTCATGTTGCTCGACGAGGCGCTCGCCGGGCTCACCCCCGGCGAGGTGCAGCGGGCGATCGCGCTGGTGCGCCGCATCCACGGGCTCGGCATCACCATCGTGATCGTCGAGCACATCATGGAAGTAATAATGACGTTGACGCAGCGGGTGCTGGTGTTCAACCAGGGAGAGACGATCGCGCAGGGCAAGCCGGCCGACGTGGTGCGCGTTCCCGAGGTGATCGAGGCTTATCTCGGCCGACGCCGGCACGGGCAGCGGGCGGGCGCCGAGGCGCCGTGAGCGACATGAGCGAGACGCTGCTGCGCATCGAGCATCTCGAGGTCCGCTACGGCGATCTCGTCGGCGTCGCCGACGTGTCGCTCAAGGTCGCGCCCGGCACCGTGGTGGCGCTGCTCGGCTCGAACGGCGCCGGCAAGACGACGACGCTCAACGCCGTCGCCGGCCTGGTGACGCCGAGCGCGGGCGCGATCGAATGGAACGGCGCCTCGATCGCGCGGCTCCCGTCGCACGCGATCGTCGCGCGCGGGCTTGCGCTGTCGCCCGAGGGCTGGCGCCTGTTCGTCGGCCAGACCGTGGAGCAGAACCTGCACCTCGGCGCGACGCCGATCGCCGACAAGTCGCGCATCCCCGCCCTGATGGAGCGCGTCTATGGCCTCTTTCCGCGCCTCGCCGAGCGCCGCCGCCAGCGGGCCGGTACCCTGTCGGGCGGCGAGCGCCAGATGCTGGCGCTCGGCCGCGCCCTGATGAGCGAGCCGAAGCTCCTGATGCTCGACGAGCCGAGCCTCGGCCTCGCCCCCGCGGTGGTCGACCAGCTCTACGACGCGCTCGAGCGCCTGCACGGCGAGGGCCTGACCCTGCTGCTCGCCGAGCAATCGGTGCCGCTCGCGCTGCAGATCGCCGATTATGCTTATGTGCTGCAGACCGGACGCACGGTGCTGGAGGGGCCGGCCGAGAAGCTGGAGAATGATCCCGAGGTGCAGCGGATCTATCTCGGCATCGGCGGCGCGGCCAATGCCGCGACATGACGCTACGCTTGCGCGTAGAACAGCACTCGATTGCACGGCAGAAGTTGATCGAACAAATCGAATTCGCGAATATTCCGCGTCAGCACAACGTATCCGCCTTGTACTGCCTGCAGATACATCGCTGCATCATTCAGCAAAGCCTGTTCTCGACCAGACTCGATTTGCATCAGCCGTGCCGTCAGCCCAGCCAATATGCCGGCTTCGCCCAACGCATTTACGGACGGAGCGCTCAATCGATGGTCGGGAATGTGCGTGATGACTCCCGCGATCTCCTTCAGCACGTCACCTGTGCGCGGATCACGAGGGTCGAGCCGCCCGAACACATGGGTAAGCTCGGCCAGCGCAATGCCCGAATGATTGCAGAGCCGCGCTGCCAAGAGTCGCTCGGCCGGAGCCGGCAACCGATCCTGCAAGACATCTATGTAGACACATGTGTCGAGGAGAAGCTCCAATCCACTCGCTACGTGTTCGGAGATATAGGGTAACGCGCCATTCGGCCTTCGCTTGAGGGACGCCAAATGCCGCCCTGTCCGCCAACGTCTCAATGCCGCCTCGAGATCAAAACTCAAGATCAATGTCCCGCGGCACGCGCCCCTTGCGCGTAAGCAGTTGTTGCATGAAGTCATCTTCCAGGGCGACACGGGCGAGGGCGTATTCGAGGAGATCCGTATCGGACCTGATGCCGGAGCGTGCTTTCGCGGCCTTCACCAGTCGTTTCCGAATTCTTCCCGCAATCCGCCCCCTTGCGCCGGAAAGAAGTCCCGCATCCTTCACGGTCGCGAGCACGGCATTGCGGCGTGGGTTGGCGTCGCTTCTTGACACTTCGGCGCGCAGCTTCCTCGTCATGGCACTCTCCACATCTGTTATACAAAGTATAAGTTTTGTATAACGCAAGCAAGATCGCGGTCGCGGACCCTTGTAGGTTGGGTCGAGCGCCAGCGAGACCCAACATCTCGCACGATTAAAAAGTTGGGTCTCGCCAAGGCTCGACCCGACCTACGGCTTGCGCGTTGGCGCAAGGCGAAAAATCCGCGTGACCATTCAGGCGCAGAAATTGTCCGAAGAAAATACAGGCGATTTACAATGAAGGATGCCGGTCGATTACAATGCAAGGCCTTGCGTAGACAAAGGAAAACGGCCAGCGCAAGAACAATGGATATCAATGAAAAAGATGCGAAGAACAATGGAAACAATCCCGAATGCCGTGAAGGTAATGCGCCGGCCGCGCGCCCATGAAAGCAAAGCGCGTCCGAAGCGGCGGGCTCCAGACGCGCGAATGTCACTCTGCAATTACTGACATGCGCCACTCGGGCCGGGAACGCAAGCGAGATTCAATCTATCCCTGCTATTCAGGTTTGCCGAACCGCTGCTCCGATTTCGCGGATAGAGCCCCTCACCCCGACCCTCTGCCCGCGAAAATGCGGGGAGGGGGAGCGCGCGCGGCGTGCCACCTCACACTGGTGCGGCTTGGCGCAGGATCATAAATTATCTGCCGCGGCGAATCGCGGCAAACAATCGAGACCTGGACCAGCATCGACGTGCGCCACACGGCTTCAACCGCAGCGCTTCCGGCCGCGACGATCGTCGATGTGCTGGTGCCGGTCGCGCTCGACCAGAGCTACTCGTACCGGGTGCCGGCGGGGCTCGAGGTCAAGCCGGGGGATCTCGTCAGCGTGCCGCTCGGCAACCGCGCGGCGACCGGTGTGGTGTGGGCGGAAAATGTCGACGTGCGGCCGGGCCTGCACAACCGGCTCAAGGACGTCGCCGAGAAGCTCGATCTGCCGCCGCTGCGGCCGGAGCTGCGCAGCTTCGTCGACTGGGTCGCGGGCTACACGCTCTCCTCGCGCGGCATGGTGCTGCGCATGGCGCTGCGCATGGGCGACCATCTCGGCCCCGAGCGCGTCCGCATCGGCGTGCGGCTCGCCGGGCCCTCGCCGCAGCGCGTCACGCCGGCGCGCGCCCGCGTGCTGCGCCTGCTCGCCGACAACCTGGTGCGATCGAAGGGGGACATTGCGCGCGAGGCCGGCGTGTCGCCGGGCGTGATCGATGGGCTCGTCGACGAGGGCGTGCTGGAAACACTGGCGCTGCCGCCCGAGCCGGTGGCGCGGCCGCCGGACCCCGCGCATCGAATCCCCGACTTCAGCGAGGCGCAGCGTGCCGCCGCGGAGCTGCTGCGCACGAGCGTCGAGACCGGCGGCTTCGGCGTGAGCCTGCTCGACGGCGTCACCGGCTCGGGCAAGACCGAAGTCTATTTCGAGGCGGTCGCGGCGGCGATCCGCAAGGGCAAGCAGTCGCTGATCCTGATGCCCGAGATCGCGCTGACCGGCCAGTTTCTCGATCGCTTCGCCGAGCGCTTCGGCGTGCGCCCGGCCGAGTGGCATTCCGAGGTATCGCCGCGTCGGCGGGCGCGGACCTGGGCGGCGGTCGCCGAAAACGAGGTGAGCGTGGTCGCGGGCGCGCGCTCGGCGCTGTTTCTGCCGTTCGCGGATCTCGGGCTGATCATCGTCGATGAGGAGCACGACGCCGCCTACAAGCAGGAGGACGGCGTCCACTACAATGCGCGCGACATGGCGGTGGTGCGCGCGCGCGACGCCAAGATTCCGGTCGTGCTCGCCTCGGCGACGCCCGCGGTCGAGACCGAGGTGAATGCGCGGCGCGGCCGCTATCGCCGCCTGAGCCTGCCCGAGCGGTTCGGCGGGCAGCATCTGCCGTCGATCGAGCCGATCGACCTCACCCGCGAGGGCCCGCCGCGCGGCCGCTTCATCGCGCCGCGGCTCGCCGAAGCGGTGAAGATCGCGTTCGAGCGCAAGGAGCAGGCGCTGCTCTTTCTCAACCGTCGCGGCTATGCGCCGCTCACCCTGTGCCGCGCCTGCGGCTTTCGCTTCTCCTGTCCGCAATGCGACGCCTGGCTGGTCGATCATCGCTTTCGTCGTCAGCTGGTCTGCCATCACTGCGGCCTCGCGATGCTGCATCCGCCCGCCTGCCCGAAATGCCAGGCGACCGACAGCTTCGTCGCCTGCGGCCCCGGCGTCGAGCGCATCGAGGAGGAAGTCGCGGCCCTGTTTCCGCAGGCGCGCGTGCTGGTGCTCTCGAGCGACCTGATCGCCACGGTCGAGCGCATGCGCGAGGAGCTCAAGGAGATCGAGGAAGGCCGCGTCGACCTCATCATCGGCACGCAGCTGGTCGCAAAGGGGCACCATTTTCCCAAGCTCAACCTGGTCGGCATCGTCGACGCCGATCTCGGCCTCAACAACGGCGACCCGCGCGCCGCCGAGCGCACGTTTCAACTCTTGCATCAAGTGTCGGGCCGCGCCGGCCGTGAAGCCGGCCGCGGCTACGGCTTCCTGCAGACGCATCAGCCGAACCATCCGGTGATGAAAGCGCTGATCGCCGGCGACCGCGAGGCCTTCTATGCGAGCGAGATCGCGGCGCGCGAAAGCGCGGGCTATCCGCCGTTCGGGCGGCTCGCGAGCCTCGTCATCTCCGGCAGCGAGAAGCCCGCCGCCGAGAGCTACGCCCGCCGCCTCGCCGCGATCGCGCCGCAAGCCGAGGCCGTGCGCGTGCTTGGCCCGGCCGAGGCGCCGCTCGCGCTGGTGCGCGGACGCCACCGCTTCCGCCTGCTGGTGAAATCGCCGCGCGCCTTCGATCTCTCCGCCTATCTCCGCGAATGGCTCGCCGAGGCCGCAAAGCCGAAGGGCGACGTGCGGCTCGAGGTCGATGTCGATCCGATGAGCTTTTTCTGAGGAATTGAATGCTCGTCAAGAAACCGAGAGAAGCACACAACGCCTACCGATGTCCGTGCTGCAAGTCCAAGACGCTCCGAAGCACCGGGCGCAGGAAGTGGCGAGACGGAACGGAGACGCTCAATTCGCCGCCGCAGTCGCGCGCAACGAGTTCGGGCGATTCTACTGGAAGTCGGCGCGGAGCGAGACGCGGGCCAAGAAGCGCCCGGACAAGCAAACGGAACGGCAAAAGCTAGGGCATGTCCCAAATGGATTGGGCCGTCATGGCCGGGCTTGCCCCAGCCATCAACGCCTTGCCCGCGGCAAAGACGTGGATGCCCGGCATTCGCCGGGCATGACGTGATGCCTCACCGCTGCGGCGCCAGGAGCACGCACGCCGAGGCGGCGAGGATCAGCGCGAAGCCGGCGATGTCGGACAGGGTCGGGCGCTCGCCGAGCAGGATGACCGAGCTCACGACGCCGACCGCCGGCACGCTCAGCACGCCGAGCGACGCCGTCATCGCCGAGAGGCGGCGCACGATCTCGAACCAGAGGAAATAGGCGATGCCGGAGCCGACGGCTCCGGCGAACACCAGCGCGACGATCGTCGACGCCGGAATCGGCCAGAGATGCAATCCGCCTTCGACCAGCTGCTGACAGATCACGATGATGACGAACCCGAGCACGACCTGCCAGAAGGTCACCGCCATCGGCTCCTCGTGGAGATCTGCCCATTTCAGGTAGATGGTGCCGGCCGCCCACCCGAGCGCGGCGCCGAGGGCGAGCAGAAGGCCGAGCGGAACGCCCGTTTCGGCGATCGGCGCCATCAGCACCACCAGGCCGGCGAGGCACAGCACGAAGGCGGCGGCGCGCATGCCGGTGATGCGCTCGCCGAGGAATAGGCGCGCCATCAGCGTCGCCCAGATCGGCATGCTGTAGACCAGGATGCTGACGCGCGACGTCGCCGCATGCAGCTGCGCGAACGGGGTGAGCACCGTGAACGACACGACGTTGAACAGGCCCGCGACGGCGACGTGGAGCGCCGCCCGCCGGCCGCGCAGCGCGAGAGTGCGGCGGCCCAGCAGGGCGAGCAGCATGAGCATCGTGGCACCGCAGAACATGGTGGCGACCCGCATGCTGAACGGCGGCACCTGGTCGAGCGCGATGCGCATCACCGGCCAGGTGGTGCCCCAGCCGAGGCTGAGCACCACGAGCATCAGCCGCGCCGTGTTGTCGGATGACGCCGGGCCGGGCTTTGCCATCGCTTCTCCGGCGCCGTTCAGGCGCGCGCGGCGCGCTGGCGGCTCAATCGCGCGCCGAGGGTGGTGATGATGACGGAGCAGGCGGCAAGCGGCAGGAAGGCGGTCCAGGCGATGCCGGCGAGGTCCCACAGCGCCCCGCTGATCACCGGTATCACCACCGCGAAGGCATAGCTGATGGTGAACATGCCGGCCGCGGTGCGGTGGACGTCGCCGGGGGCGCTGAGGGTGGGCGGCAGCGCGAGAATGAGCACGAACGGGACCGCCGCCGCGACGCCGAGCACGAACGCCGCCGCCACGATCCAGGCGCCGCCGCCCCACACCATGGCGGCGAGGGCGGCGAGCGATATCGGGCCGAACATGAGATAGGGCCAGGTGCGCCGATGCACGCGGTTGGCGATGAACAAGAGCGTGACCGAGGTGAGCACCTGCGAGCCGTTGAGGCACGCGAGCGCCCAGCCGACGAGGTCGCCGCGGCCCTGCGCCACCAGGAAATCGGGCAGGAAAGCGTTGGCGCCGAAGTAGAGCGCATTGGTGCTGCCGAAGCCGAGGCCGAGCAGCCAGATCAACGGGTCGGTCCAATCCGGCCACCAGCGATGCATCGCCGGCGTATCGGCCTTGCCGGTCTCAGCCGCGACGGGCGGGTTGGCGAGAAGGAACACGACGGCGATCACGCCGATGACGGCCGACCAGACCACGAGATCGAGCCGCCAGCTTCCGCCCACCCAGGGCAGCACGAGCAAGCTGGTGAGCACCGGACCGAGCGTCGCACCCATGACCATGCCGTTGGTGTAGACGGCGGTGCCGAGCGGAACGCGTGTCGGCACCCAGGCGCGCACCTGGGCCGGCAGCGCCGGCTGCATCACGGCGACGCCGAAGCCGGTGAGCGCGGTCGCGGCGTAGAGCGTGAGCGCATCGACGGCGGCGCCGCGCGCGGCCGAGGCGAGCGCGGTGAGCACCAGCCCGAGCAGCATGGTGGTGCGCACACCGAGGCGCGCGACCAGAAGCGAGCCCGGAACCGCGGCCGCCGCGAACAGGCCGAGCGGCAGGCCGTTCAAGAGCCCGATCTCGGTTTCCGACAGGTGCAGGTCGCCGTGGATGAACGGAATGACCGGCGGGATCGCCAGGATCGGCAGCCGCAACGCGCAACCGCCCATCCACAGCAGCGCGAGCAGGCGCACGAGTGTGGCCCCCGACGGGTCAGACGATGAGGAGAGCGGCATCCGGCATGCTCGCGTAAGACAGGACTCGCTCTTAGGCGAAACCGCTGACGGTGGAAACAGCCGCGAATGCGTTGCGCGCATGCGCGGCCGGCCGGTGGTGCAACGAGGTGCGTGACGTACCAGACCGGCACGCGTGTTCCGCGCGTCGCCAGACGTCTGATTTTGATCGATGTCCTGCCCTCGGTTTTCTCTAAACAACGCACTCAGCTCTTGCCCCTCCCCGGATTGCAGGAGCAATACGCGCGAAGCGCGCAGGATGGGGTAAGTCGCCGGACTCGGCTCAAGCGGCGCCCCCTCTCCCACTCCCCGCAAGCGCGTCGCAAGCGCGGGCGAGAGGGCTGCCTGCACTCTCGGCTGGGATCGGAGATTTTCAAATCAATCCGCATTTCCAGCACGATAGTAGCTTCGTGTACCCGTTTCGTTCGAGGCAGCGATCGTGCTATGACAAGCCAACCTGGGAGCGCCCAACTGAACCCCACCATGGCCGAGCTCGCCGCCGCGCAAGATCTGCTGCATCGCGTGTTCGGCTTCTCGTCGTTCCGCCCCGGGCAGGCCGAGATCATCGGCACCATCCTCGACGGGCGCGACGTGCTCGCCGTGATGCCGACCGGCAGCGGCAAGTCGCTGTGCTACCAGCTCCCGGCCGTGATGCGGGACGGGCTCACGGTGGTGGTGTCGCCGCTGATCGCGCTGATGCGCAACCAGGTCGCGCAGCTGCGCGGCTACGGGGTCGCGGCCGCGAGCCTCAATTCGCAGAACCATTTCCAGGAGAACAATCTCATCCTCGACCGCATCGCGCGCGGCGAGCTGCGGCTCGCCTATATCGCGCCCGAGCGGCTGGCGCGGCCCGACACCATCGAGCTGCTCCGGCGCACGAAAGTCTCGCTGCTCGCGGTCGACGAGGCCCACTGCATCTCGCAATGGGGCCACGACTTCCGCCCCGAGTATCTCACCCTCGGCGCGCTGCGCGAGCAGCTCGGCGGCGTGCAGATCGTCGCCTTCACGGCGACGGCGGATGCGGCGACGCGCAGCGACATCGAGGCGCGGCTCTTCCCGGCGCCGCCCCGGGTCTTCGTGCACGGCTTCGACCGGCCGAACTTGCGGCTCGGCATGAGCCCGCGCACGGGCTCGAAGCAGATCCACCAATTCGTCGCCGCGCATCCGGATCAGAGCGGCATCGTCTATTGCGGCTCGCGCCGGCGCACCGAGGAGCTGGCTGAATTCCTGCGCGGCGAAGGCGTCAAGGCGCTGCCCTATCACGCCGGCATGGAGGCGGCCGATCGCTCGCGCCACCAGGACGTCTTCCTGCAGGAGGACGGCACCGTGATGGTGGCGACGATCGCGTTCGGCATGGGCATCGACAAGCCCGACGTGCGCTTCGTCTGCCACGCCAACCTGCCCAACAACATCGAGAGCTACTACCAGGAGATCGGCCGCGCCGGCCGCGACGGGCTGCCGGCCGACACGCTCACGCTCTACGCGACGAGCGACATCGCGCTGCGCCGCCGCCAGATCGAGGAGAGCCAGGCGTCGGACGAGCAGAAGCGCATCGACCGGCTGCGCCTCAACGCGCTGGTCGCGCTCTGCGAGGCGCCGCGCTGCCGCCGCCAGACCCTGCTCGGCTATTTCGGCGAGGAGGCCGGGCCGTGCGGCAATTGCGATATCTGCGACGGCAGCGTCACCGTGATCGACGGCACTATTCTCGCCCAGAAGGCGATGTCGGCGATCCTGCGCACCGGCGAGCGCTTCGGCACCGAGCACCTGGTCAGCCTGCTGATCGGCGAGGAGACCGAGCAGATCGTCAAGTTCAACCATCAGCGGCTGCCGACCTTCGGAGTCGGCAAGGACAAGAGCCGCAACGAATGGCGCTCGATCTTCCGCCAGCTCTACGCCGCCGGCATCCTCGCGCTCGATATCCGCGAATACGGCCGCTGGGAGGTCACCGATGCGGGCCGCGAGGTGCTCCGCGGCAAGGCCAGCATCCAGTTGCGTCAAGACGTCACCACCTTCGGCAAGAAAGCAGCGCGCAAAGCCGCGGCGGCCGTCGCGCTCGGTAATTCCGAGGATGACCAGGACCTGTTCCGCGCGTTGCGCGTGCGCCGTTCCGCGCTCGCCAAGGCCGAGGCGGTGCCGGCCTACGTGGTTTTGCCCGACAAGAGCCTGATCGACATGGCGCGCCGCCGCCCGACGAACCTAGCCGAGATGGCGGACGTATACGGCATCGGCGACGCCAAACTTGCCCGTTATGGGCAGGAGTTCCTCGAGGTGATCCGGCAGCACCAGGAAGGCGAATGACCCGGCGCGACACGACCGACGGAATTCATTGACCGAAGATACCAACACGGTACCTTTATGCCTCCCAAAATTTCGAGTCTTCCCGCATTCGGTTGAACCCCAGAGGAGGCTGCCCTGGCCCAATTCGCTCCCCGCGTGCGCAGCGGCGCTGTCGATCCTCACAAGAACCGGTTCGCCTTCCAGCAATATGTGATCAAGCGGCCGTTCCTATCGATTTTCGGGCGCAAATATTACGTCTATGCGCCGGACGGGTCGCCGGTCGTATTCCTCAAGCACCCGCTGATGAAGCTGCGCGGCGAGTTCACCATCTTCGCGGACGACAGCGAGACGGTGCCCATTCTGGTGGTCCGCGCCCGCAACGTCATCGCGCTCAACATGGCGCACGACGTCTTCGATCCCAACACCGGCGAGAAGCTCGGCAGCATCCGGTCGCGCGGCCTCAAGTCGATCGTCCGAGACGTGTGGGACATCCTCGACGTCAACGACCAGCCATGCGGGCTGATCGAGGAGACCGGCTTCGCGATCCTGCGCCGCTTCATCAAGCTTCTGCCCGGCCGCCACAAGCTCGAGCTCAACGGGCAGCTGGTCGCGACCCTGCGGCAGAAGTTCCGCTTTTTCATCAAGGAGGAGGTGCTCGACCTGTCGCCCGGCGGCGATCGGCTCGACCACCGTTTCGGAGTGGCGTGCGCCCTCCTTGTCCTGATGAAGGAGGCGGCACGCGAGGCGAGCTGAGCTGGTCCGCGGCACGACCAGAAGGTGAATAAGACCTTCGGAGGGTGGGCGCCCGCGTCGGCCGCCAAATGTTGCACCGCCCCTATGTATATGTTAGCAAACGCGCGATTTTTGCGGGGCGCGGGGCACTCCGCGTCGCCCCCCGAGATCGGAATTCCTCCAAGAATTCCAGTGCCTTGCTGGCGCGCTCGCGCGCCCGCAAGCATGCGAGAAACAAGCCCCTAAGAGCAGGCGTATCGTGGCAGGCGCAGAGCCGATCATCTCCGGAATGGCGGGCCGTTATGCGACCGCATTGTTCGACCTCGCGCTCGAGAGCAACGCGGTCGACAGCGTCAAAAGCGATCTCGACCGCTTCGACGCGCTGGTCGAAGAGAGCGCCGATCTCGAGCGCCTGGTGCGCAGCCCGGTGTTCGGCGCCGACGAGCAGGAAAAGGCGATCGCCCCGATCCTCGATCGCGCCGGCATCGGCGGGATTGCGGCAAATTTCGTCCGGCTGGTGACGGCGAACCGCCGGCTGTTCGCGGTACGCGACATGGTCAGGGCGTATCGCGCGATGGTCGCGCGCCACAAGGGCGAGGTGACCGCGCAGGTCACCGTCGCCGAGACGCTCAGCGACGCGCACCGCGCGTCCATTCAAGAAGCACTCAACTCGGTGACCGGCAAGCATGTCGGGCTCGACGTCAAAGTCGACCCGGCGATCATCGGCGGGCTCGTGGTCAAGCTCGGCAGCCGCATGGTCGACTCGTCGCTCCGGACCAAACTCAACTCGATCAAGCATGCGATGAAAGAGGTCGGCTGATGGATATCCGCGCCGCAGAAATTTCCGCGATCCTCAAGGAGCAGATCAAGAACTTCGGCCAGGAGGCCGAGGTGTCGGAAGTCGGCCAGGTGCTGTCGGTCGGCGACGGCATCGCGCGCGTCTACGGCCTGGACAACGTCCAGGCGGGCGAGATGGTCGAGTTCGAGAACGGCGTGCGCGGCATGGCGCTCAACCTCGAGACCGACAACGTCGGCATCGTGATCTTCGGCGCCGACCGCGAGATCAAGGAAGGCCAGACCGTCAAGCGCACCCGCTCGATCGTCGACGTGCCGGTCGGCAAGGGCCTGCTCGGCCGCGTGGTCGACGCGCTCGGCAATCCGATCGACGGCAAAGGGCCGATCCAGGCGACCGAGCGCAAGCGCGTCGACGTCAAGGCGCCCGGCATCATCCCGCGCAAGTCGGTGCACGAGCCGATGGCGACCGGCCTCAAGGCGATCGACTCGCTCATCCCGATCGGCCGCGGCCAGCGCGAGCTGATCATCGGCGACCGCCAGACCGGCAAGACCGCGATCGCGCTCGACACCATCCTCAACCAGAAGCCGCTCAACGCGCAGCCGGACGAGAAGATCAAGCTCTACTGCGTCTATGTCGCGGTCGGGCAGAAGCGCTCGAGTGTCGCGCAGTTCGTGAAGGTGCTGGAGGAGCAGGGCGCGCTCGAATACTCGATCGTGGTCGCGGCGACCGCGTCGGATCCGGCGCCGATGCAGTTCCTGGCGCCGTTCGCCGGCTGCACCATGGGCGAGTACTTCCGCGACAACGGCATGCACGCCGTGATCGTCTATGACGACCTCTCCAAGCAGGCAGTCGCCTATCGGCAGATGTCGCTGCTGCTGCGCCGTCCGCCGGGCCGCGAAGCCTATCCGGGCGACGTCTTCTACCTGCACTCGCGCCTGCTCGAGCGCGCCGCCAAGATGAACGACGAGAACAAGGCCGGCTCTCTGACGGCGCTGCCCGTGATCGAAACGCAGGCGAACGACGTCTCGGCCTACATCCCGACCAACGTGATCTCGATCACCGACGGGCAGATCTTCCTCGAGACCGACCTGTTCTACCAGGGCATCCGGCCGGCCGTGAACGTCGGCCTCTCGGTGTCGCGCGTCGGCTCCTCGGCGCAGACCAAGGCGATGAAGAAGGTCGCGGGCAAGATCAAAGGCGAATTGGCGCAGTACCGCGAGATGGCCGCGTTCGCGCAGTTCGGCTCCGACCTCGATGCGACCACCCAGCGTCTGCTCAACCGCGGCGCGCGGCTGACCGAGCTGCTCAAGCAGCCGCAGTTCTCCCCGCTCAAGATGGAAGAGCAGGTCTGCGTGATCTATTCGGGCGTCAACGGCTACCTCGATCCGCTGCCGGTCAACCGGGTACGCGCCTTCGAGGACGGCCTGCTGGGCCTGCTGCGCAGCAAGAACGCGGACATCCTCGAGGACGTGCGCAGGACCGGCGATCTCACGGATGCGACGGCCGGCAAGCTCAAGGGCGTGGTCGACGGATTCGCGAAGACGTTCAGCTAAAGCGACGTCATGGCCGGGCTTGACCCGGCCATCCACGTCTTGCGGTGTGGAAGACGTGGGTGCCCGGCACAAGGCCGGGCATGACGAAGGAAGAGACGAGAGCGGTGAGAAGCGACTGAGAGATGCCCTCCCTCAAGGACATGCGCGTGCGCATCGCCGCCACCAAGGCGACGCAGAAGATCACCAAGGCCATGCAGATGGTCGCGGCCTCGAAGCTGCGGCGCGCGCAGGCCGCCGCCGAGGTGGCGCGGCCCTACGCCGAGCACATGGACAAGGTGCTGCGCAACATCGCGGCCGCCGTCGCCGGCAGCGAGTCCGCCCCGCGCCTGTTGCGCGGCACCGGCGCGACGCAGACGCATCTTCTCCTCGTCTGCACCGCCGAGCGCGGCCTGTGCGGCCCGTTCAACTCGCAGATCGTGCGCCTCGCGCGCGAGCGCGCCAACGCGCTGCTCGCCGAAGGCAAGCAGGTCAAGCTCTTCTGCGTCGGCCGCAAAGGCTATGACCAGCTCAAGCGCCAGTTCGAGAAGCAGATCGTCGAGACGGTCGAGCTGCGCGGCGTGCGCCAGCTCGGCTTCGAGCACGCGCAGGGCGTCGCCGCCAAGATCCTGGCGCTGTTCGACGCCGGCGAGTTCGACATCTGCACGCTGTTCTTCTCGCGGTTCAAGTCGGTGATCGCGCAGATCCCGACCGCGCAGCAGATCATCCCGGCTGTCGTGCCCGAGCAGAAGGAAGGCGAGGCGCGCGCGACCTACGACTACGAGCCGGACGAGGAGGAGATCCTCGCCGAGCTGCTGCCGCAATACGTCGCGACGCAGATCTTCCGCGCGCTGCTCGAGAATGCGGCGTCGGAGCAGGGCGCGCGGATGAGCGCAATGGACAACGCGACCCGCAACGCCGGCGAAATGATCCGCAAGCAGACCCTCACCTACAACCGCACGCGCCAGGCGATGATCACCAAGGAATTGATCGAGATCATCTCGGGCGCCGAGGCGCTGTAAGGCGCCGGGAATACAAGTATCGAAGAGGACCACATGGCCAACCCAGTCGGACACATCACCCAGGTCATCGGCGCCGTCGTCGACGTGCAGTTCGAGGGCCACCTGCCGGCGATCCTGAACGCGCTGGAAACCAAGAACGGCGGCAACCGCCTGGTGCTCGAGGTTGCGCAGCACCTCGGCGAGTCGACGGTGCGCACCGTCGCGATGGACACCTCGGAAGGCCTGGTGCGCGGCCAGGAGGTCACCGACACCGGCGGGCCGATCACGGTGCCGGTCGGCGAGGAAACGCTCGGCCGCATCATCAACGTGGTGGGCGAGCCGGTCGACGAAGCCGGCCCGGTCAAGACCGCGCAGCGGCGCGCGATCCACCAGCCGGCGCCCGCCTATACGGACCAGTCGACCGAGGCGGAGATCCTCGTCACCGGCATCAAGGTCGTCGACCTGCTGGCGCCCTATGCGAAGGGCGGCAAGATCGGCCTGTTCGGCGGCGCCGGCGTCGGCAAGACCGTGCTGATCATGGAGCTGATCAACAACGTCGCCAAGGCGCACGGCGGCTATTCGGTGTTCGCCGGCGTCGGCGAGCGCACCCGCGAGGGCAACGACCTCTATCATGAGATGATCGAGTCGAAGGTCAACAAGGACCCGAAGGAGAACAACGGGTCGGCCGCCGGCTCCAAGTGCGCCCTCGTCTACGGCCAGATGAACGAGCCGCCGGGCGCCCGCGCCCGCGTCGGCCTGTCCGGCCTCACCGTCGCGGAATATTTCCGCGACCAGGGCCAGGACGTGCTGTTCTTCGTCGACAACATCTTCCGCTTCACCCAAGCCGGCTCGGAAGTCTCGGCGCTGCTCGGCCGCATCCCCTCGGCGGTGGGCTACCAGCCGACGCTCGCGACCGACATGGGCGCGCTGCAGGAACGCATCACCACCACCACGAAGGGCTCGGTCACCTCGGTGCAGGCGATCTACGTGCCGGCCGACGACCTCACGGATCCGGCGCCCGCGACCTCGTTCGCGCATCTCGACGCCACCACGGTGCTGTCGCGCGACATCGCCGCGAAGGGCATCTATCCGGCGGTCGATCCGCTCGACTCGACCTCGCGCTTGCTGAGCCCGCTGATCGTCGGCGACGAGCACTACCAGGTTGCGCGTCGGGTGCAGCAGGTGCTGCAGCGCTATAAGGCGCTGCAGGACATCATCGCCATCCTGGGCATGGACGAGCTCTCCGAGGAGGACAAGCTCACGGTGGCGCGCGCGCGCAAGATCGAGCGCTTCCTGTCGCAGCCGTTCCACGTCGCCGAGGTGTTCACCGGCTCGCCCGGCAAGCTGGTCGATCTGAAGGACACGATCCGCGGCTTCAAGGACCTGGTCGACGGCAAGTATGACCACCTGCCGGAGGCGGCCTTCTACATGGTCGGCGGGATCGAGGAAGCGGTCGAGAAGGGCAAGCGCCTCGCCGCCGAGGCAGCCTGAGGGCGGACATCCATGGCCACGTTTCACTTCGATCTCGTGTCGCCCGCGAAGCTGATCTTTGCGGGCGAGGTCGAGCAGGTCGACGTTCCCGGCCTCGAAGGCGACTTCGGCGTGCTCGCCGGCCACGCACCGCTCGTCGCGACGCTCAAGCCCGGCGTGATCACGGTGTTCGGCGACGGCCAACCCAGGCGCTACGTGGTGCTCGGCGGCTTCGCCGAAGTGTCGCCTGAGGGCCTGACGATCCTGGCCGATGTCAGCTGGCCGTTCGACGAGGCCGATCCCCAGTTCATCCAGGGGCGCATCGAGGAGCTCGAGGAGGCGCGCGACAAGCTCGAGGCGGAACGCAAGGACGACAGCGAGCGCGCCCAGCTCGATCGCGCGATCGAGAAGCTCGACCACTACAAGGTGCTCGACCGCACCCTCCAGGGCGATCTCACGCACTGATTAGGCGAATAGCGAATTGGGAATTGCGAGTAGAAGGTGGCCCATTCGCTACTCCCTATTCGCCATTCGCGATTGCCATGACGGCGTGCGGGGCAGTCACCCCGCGAACCTGGCGAATTCCTTCACGATCCGCTCGTAGGTCGCGCGCTTGAACGGGACGACCAGCGCGGGCAGGTTGCGCATCGGCTCCCAGCGCCATTCGACGAATTCCGGCTTGTGCGCGCCGCCCCCCGGCGTCGCGATGTCGATCTCGCGATCATCGCCAATGAAGCGCAGCGCGTACCATTTTTGCGTCTGGCCGCGGTACTTGCCGTTCCATGCCTGCCCGACCAGCTCGCGCGGAATGTCGTACGCGAGCCAATCGGCGATCTCGCCGAGCCGCTCGACCGAGCGGATGGAGGTCTCCTCGTAAAGCTCCCGCTGCGCCGCCGGCCACGGATCCTCGCCAGGATCGATGCCGCCCTGCGGCATCTGCCAGGCGTGCACCATGTCGATGTGCTCCGGACCGCTGGTGCGGCGGCCGATGAAGACGTGCCCGGCGCGATTGAGCACCATGGTGCCGACGCACGGGCGATAGGGGAGATCTTCGAATCTCGTCATGGCGGCTCCGTCGCGGACAGGCCGCATGCATAGCGCCGGCTCTGACTGGAATCGAGCGCCTTCAGCCCTGCTTCGGCTTGGCCACCGCGGCGCTGATCGGCACCAGCAGGAAGCCGCGCGACTCGGCGCTCTTCGCCCATTTGGCGATGTGGGCGAGCGAGACCGGCAGCGCGGTGGCGACACCGACCGCGACTCCGCCGTCGCGCGCCAGGCTCTCGAGCTTGGCCAGCTCGCGATCGATCTCGTTCGGGGTCGGAACGGCGTCGATGACGACGCCCGCCTTGACGAAGGGCAGGTTGTTGGCGCCGGCGATCTGGCCCGCGAGGCTGCGCGGCGAGGTGCCGTCGTCGAGGTACATCAGCCCGCGCTGGGCCACCTCGCGCAGCACCGGCGCGAACGCGGCGTCGCTCGCCGTGAAGCGCGAGCCCATGTAGTTCGCGACTCCGACATAGCCCTGGAACCGGCTCATCATCCAGTGCACCCGGTCGAGGTTCTGCTCGGGCGCGAGCGAGGTGAGCAGCGTCTGCGGGCCGGGATCGTTGTCCGGATAGTCGAACGGCTCCATCGGCAATTGCAGCAGCAGCTCGTGTCCTTGCGCGCGCGCGTGCGCGGCGACGCGCTGGAGGTCGCTGCCGTAAGGCGCGAACGCGAGCGTCACCGGGCCGGGAAGGCTGATGGCGTCAAGGGTCGATTTCGAGCCGATGCCGAGGCCGCTGATGACGATGGCGATGCGCGGCATGTTGGCATTGGCGGCGGTGGTGGCGACCGGCCGCGCATAGGCGACGAGCGGGCGGGCGCCGTCGAGCGAGACGCGCGGGACCTCGCCGTGTCGGGTCTTCTCCAGCAGCTTCGAGTCGATGACCGCACCGTGCTCGCCGTTCGCCGGCACCAGGACTTCCTGCCGGTCGCCGCTCGAGCCATTGATGATGGTGACGCTCTGCATCCCGTTGGGCGGCGCCTTGGGCGGCTCGACGGCGGCCTGCTGCGGGGACGTCGGTTTTTCGTCGGTCTTCGTATCGGCTTTGTTGTCGGCCTTGGGCTCGGCCTTGGGCTCGGCCTTCGGGTCGGTGTTGGCATCGGGTTTCTTCACCGCCGGACCCGCGCGCGGACCGGTCGACACGACCACCATCGGCTCGCCGCCGTTGGGATCGTTGACCACGGCGGCCCAGACGACGAACACCGCCAGCCATGCGCCGAGCAATCCTGCGATTCCGACCGGCAGCAGGGCGCGCAGTCGCGAGCTTTTGCGCGTCCTGTGTCGGCCGAGCGGCGTGCTCAGGTCATCTGCCACGGCCCGAAGCCTCGCGAATCATTGCGGGAGTCTAGCACAGGGTCCGGCGCCCCCGGCGGAGCGCCCTTCCTGCTAGTCGCGCGGCAATGGTTAACGCTCAGTAAATGAACGGGGCGGCACTTGGCCGCCCCGCGATGGCTCGATGCACCCGATCAAATCTCAGTTCGGCACCGGCGCGTTCGGGTTGGCCGGGAACGCCGCATTGGTCTTGATGCCGCGCAGGAGCTGCAGCGCCGTCTGCAGCGCCTTGTCGTCCTTCTCACTGGGCGGCACGTAGGATTGCGAACCGGATTTCTCCTCGCCCTCGCCTCGCAGGTGGTTCTGCAGCGACGACTCGCCCTTGATCTCGGTCGAGCTCACTTTCTTCTTCAGGTCGTCCGGAATGTCCTGCAGCACCTCGATATCGGGCCTGATGCCGAGCGCCTGGATCGAGTGGCCGGACGGCGTGAAATAGCGTGCCGTCGTCAGCCGCAGCGCGCCGTTGCCGGAGCCGAGCGGGATGATCGTCTGGACCGAGCCCTTGCCGAACGAGCGGGTGCCGAGAATGGTGGCGCGCTTCTGGTCCTGCAGGGCGCCGGCGACGATCTCCGAGGCCGAGGCCGAGCCGCCGTTGATCAGCACGATGAGCGGCTTGCCGTTGATGAGGTCGCCCGCATGGGCGTCGAAGCGCTGGGTTTCCTCGTCGTCGCGGCCGCGCGTCGAGACGATCTCGCCCTTCTCGAGAAAGGTATCGCAGACCGAGATCGCCTGGTCGAGCAGGCCGCCCGGATTGTTGCGCAGATCGAGGATGTAGCCCTTGAGCTTGGCGGGCGGGATCTGCGCCGTGATGTCGTCGATCGCCTTCTTCAGGCCGTCGGTCGTCTGCTCGTTGAACGAGGAGATGCGGATGTAGCCGACGTCGCCGCCCTGCACCTCCGAGCGCACCGATTTCACCCGGATGACGTCGCGCGTGAGCGTCACGTCGAGCGGTTTGTCGACGCCCTTGCGGGTGATGCGCAGCGTGATCTTGGTGTTGACGGCGCCGCGCATCCTGTCGACCGCCTGGTTCAGCGTCATCCCCTGGATCGGCTCGCCGTCGAGATGGGTGATGACGTCGCCGGCGAGAATGCCGGCGCGCGCCGCCGGCGTGTCGTCGATCGGAGCGACCACCTTGACGGCGCCGTCCTCCTGCGTGACCTCGATGCCGAGGCCGCCGAACTCGCCGCGCGTCTGCACCTGCATGTCGCGGTAGGCCTTGGCGTCCATGTAGCTCGAATGCGGATCGAGCCCGCTGATCATGCCGTTGATCGCCGACTCGATCAGCTTGGAATCGTTGGGCTTGTCGACATAGTGCGCGCGCACGCGCTCGAAGATGTCGCCGAACAGGTTGATCTCGCGGTAGGTATCGGCCGCGGCGTCGGCGCGAGCGCTCGTGCCGAGCGCGGTCAGCGGGGTCTGGGTGACCAGCAGCGTCAGGGCGGCCCCCGCCGCGCCACCGAGAAGAAGCAGGAAGGCCTTCCGCATCATCCGCGAACCTTTGCGCTGTCCGATGTCGCCCACCACGGGGTCGGATCGACGGGGGTCCCGTCCTTCCGGAACTCGATATAGAGGACCGGTTGGCGCGTGCCCGCCGTCCCGGTCAGCATCGAGGAAGCAACTTCCGCGCCGCTTCCCATGGCCGCCACCGGCTCCCCGGTCAATACGAACTGGCCGATATCGACCGAGATTCGTTCCATGCCCGCCAGAACCACATGATATCCGCCGCCCGCATTGAGGATCAAGAGTTTGCCATAGGAACGGTAGGGCGCCGCGTAAACGACCCAGCCATCACACGGTGACGTAACTTGGGCGCCGGGCCGGGTGACGATCGAAATCCCCTTCTCGGTACCGCCATGGCCGTCCGAGCTGCCGAAATCGCGCGATTTCACCCCGTTCACCGGGATCGGCAGCATCCCTTTGGCCGACGCGAATGCAATCGCGGGTTCCAGCCGGCCCGGATCCTTGAGCGCGGTCAGATCCGAGCGCGTGTCGCCGAGCGCGTGGTCCTCCTGCGTGGCACGCGCGGTGCGGTCGTTGTTGGGCAGGCGCAGCTCGAGCTTGGCGATCAGGTCCTTGAGACTGTCGGCCTTGCGCGCGAGGTCGACGGCGTGCTGCTGCTCGCTGTCGAGCAGCTTTTGCGCCTCGGCCTGCCGCTTTTGCCGCTCCTCGATCAGCAAGGTCATGCGGTTCTTCTGATCCGACAGCGTCGCGAGGCTGCGGCCGAGAGCGTCGCGCTGATAAGCCGCGTCGGCGCGCACGTGCACGAGGTCGGTCAACTGCGCCGTCAGCGATTCGGCCTCGCTGCGCATTTCCGGCACCACGGCACCGAGCAGCATGGCGGCGCGCAGCGATTCGAGCGCATCCTCCGGCTTGACCAGCATGGCGGGCGGCGGACGCCGGCCCATGCGCTGGAGCGCGGCCAGCACCTCGACGATGACGGCGCGCTGGCTGTCGAGGGACTTGCGGATGGCAGCCTCGTCGCCGGTGAGCTGCTGCAGGCGCTGCTCGGCGGCGGCGATCTTCTCCTCGTCGGCGCGGATGCTGGCCGCGGAATCGATCAGCGCCTGGTTGAGCTTGGCACGATCCGCGCTGAGCGCGTCGATCTCGTCGCGCAGCTTCTTCTGGCTGTCGAGGACCTTCTTCTGCTCGGCACGGACCGTGTCGAGCTCCTGGTCGTGCTGGTGCACCTCGTCGAGGGTGACGGGAGGCGCCGATGGCTGCGTGGACGGCTTGGGCGTCGGCGTCTGTGCGGGTGCGGCGCCGACCGCGAGCGCCACGACGGAAATCACCGCGAGAACGCGCGCGCGAGCAGACGGGAGGGTGGCGACGATCATGGGCAGCAAACGAACAGGTCGGGTTCTCGCGCTCATCCTCGCGCGTGTCCTTCAACGCGATAAAGCCGCCGAATCGGGCGGATTCGCGTCTCCTGCCGTCATATCACGCCGCGTGCCCTGCGCGCTTCACGAGCGATGATAAGGATGGCCAGCAAGGATCGTCACCGCTCGGTACAGCTGCTCGAGCAGCATGATGCGGACGAGCTGATGCGGCCAGGTCACGGTCCCAAAGGCGAGCGTGAGGTCGGCGCGCTGCTTGATCTCCTCGCCCAGCCCGTCGGCGCCGCCGATGCAGAAGATCGCGGCGGGACGGCCGGCATCGCGCCAGCCGCGCAACGATGCCGTCAGGGAACTGCTGTCGAGGTTTTCGCCCTTGGCATCCAGCGCCACAACGAGGGCGCGCTCCGGAATGAGATTGGCGAGTGCGATCGATTCCTCCAGCACCCGCTTGGCGGTCTCCTGGGCGCGGCTTTCGCGGATCTCGACGATCTCGACGTCGCGCAATCCGACCGCGCGGCCCACCTTCGCGGCCCGGTCGCGGTAGCGTTCGGCGAGCTCGCGCTCCGGCCCGGCCTTGAGCCGGCCGATGGCGGCCACGATCAGCCGCATGATGGTCCTCGGCGCCGCATGTTCAGCGACGCTTATAACTGCCCGCCGCAGAAAATGCGCGGCTTGGCGGACAGAACCAACGGATCCGCGTCAGCTCGCGCGCTTTGCTCCGGCGCCGCCCGTCCACATCTTTTCCAGATTGTAGAAGGCGCGGGCCTCGGGGCGAAAGACGTGGACGATGACGTCGCCCGCGTCGATCAGCACCCAGTCGCACAGCGGCACGCCCTCGACCCGGACGTGGCGGTTGCCCGCCTTGTGCAGGTCTTCGAGCACGCGATCCGCGACCGAGCCGACATGGCGGTTGGACCTGCCGGAGGTCACGACCATGAAGTCAGCGATTGCGGATTTGCCACGCAGGTCGATGGTGGTGGTGTCCTCGGCCTTCATATCGTCGAGGCGCGCGAGGACGAGGCGGAGCGTCTCCTCGGTATCGATTTGCACCTGAGAGACGGGTGTGGGCCTACGACGTACGCCGGCCCGGGAGATGGCAGGTGTGGACAGGGGTCCTTCCTTTCGGTTTGCCAGACCCCGGGCACCCTGCCCGGGGCCGACTCTTAAGATATGTGCGAGCGGTTAACGGAATCAACCATTTTCGAGTTCCCTTCCGGCCCGCTCGGCCTCAAGCGCCGGATGAGGTCGGATCGGCGCGCACCAGCTCGCCGCTCGTGGAGGGCGCGGATGGCGGCGCTGCTACGCTCGGAGTCTCGTCGGCTTCGACTGCACTTTTGTGACTGTTGCCGCGCACGGCGCGCAACGCCGTCGACGACAGCGGCGACTTGAGCCCGTGCAGGAAGACCCAGGCGGGTGGGCGGCGATCGGCGATCATGGCCGCGGCGGATTCCGGAATACGCACGTTCGCCAGCGCCTGGCCGGCGATGCCGGAGGCGGAATACAGGCTCGGCCCCAGGCGATCGATCACCGCGATCGGCACGAGGCGGGTGATCTCGCGCCATTTCTGCCAACGATGAAAGCTGCGCAGGTTGTCGGCGCCCATGATCCAGACGAAGCGCACGCCCGGGCAGTGCGCCACGAGGTAGGCGATCGTCTCGTAGCTGTAGCGCACGCCGAGATCGGCCTCGAAGCCGGTGATCTCGATGCGCGGATGCCGCGTCAGCGTGCGCGCGGCCGCCATGCGCTCGGCGAGCGGCGCGAGCCCGCGGGTGTCCTTGAGCGGGTTGCCAGGCGTGACCAGCCACCAAACCCGATCGAGATGCAGGCGCTTGAGCGCCAGCAGGGTCGCGGCGAGATGAGCCCGGTGCGGCGGGTCGAAGGTGCCGCCGAACAAGCCGATACGCATGCCGGGTGCGTGCGGGGGAAGCCTTATCACGGGCGCGTCTGACCCGTACCGAGAACACGATACTTGAAGGTGGTGAGCTGCTCGACGCCGACCGGTCCGCGCGCATGCAGGCGTCCGGTGGCGATGCCGATCTCGGCACCGAAGCCGAACTCGCCGCCGTCGGCGAACTGGGTCGAGGCGTTGTGCAGCACGATCGCCGAGTCGATCTCGCGCATGAACTTCTCGGCCGCGGCTTTGTCGGCCGTGACGATCGCATCGGTGTGGTGCGAGCCGTGCTCCTCGATATGCGCGATGGCCTCGTCGACGCCGTCGACGACTTTGACGGCGATGATCGCGTCGAGAAACTCGGTCTTCCAGTCGTCCTCGGTCGCCGGCTTCACGCGCCTGTCGACGGCTTGCGTGTCGCGATCGCCCCGCACCTCGCAGCCGGCGTCGAGCAGCATGGTGACCAGCGGCGCGAGATCGGCGTGTGCAGCGGCGCGATCGACCAGCAGCGTCTCGGCCGCGCCGCACACGCCGGTGCGGCGCATTTTGGCGTTGAGCACGACGCGCTTGGCCATGTCGAGGTCGGCCGCCCGGTCGACATAGACATGGCAGTTGCCGTCGAGATGGGCGAATACCGGCACGCGCGCTTCGGACTGCACGCGCGCAACGAGCCCCTTGCCACCGCGTGGCACGATCACGTCGATCGTGCCGTCGAGGCCGGCGAGCATCATTCCGACCGCGGCGCGGTCACGCGTCGGCACCAGCTGGATTGCATCCTCGGGCAGGCCAGCCGCGCGCAGACCGGCCGCCAGCGCCGCATGGATGGCACGCGAGGAGCGGAAGCTGTCCGAGCCGCCGCGCAGGATCACGGCATTGCCGGCCTTCAGTGCGAGGCTGCCCGCATCGGCCGTGACGTTCGGCCGGCTCTCGTAGATCACGCCGATGACGCCGAGCGGCACCCGCACGCGCTCGATCTGCATGCCGTTCGGACGGGTCCATGAATCCGTCACAGCTCCGACCGGGTCGGAGAGCTTGGCGACGACTTCGACGCCCGCCGCAATGCCCTCGATCCGCTTGGCGTCGAGCATCAGCCGATCCGCAAAGGCCGCAGTCGCGCCATGCGCCCGCGCCTCGGCGAGATCCTCGGCATTGGCCGCCAGGATGGCGGCGCGCGCGGCGCGGATCGCCTGCGCCATGGCGGCGAGCGCCCGATCCTTGTCGGCCGTCGAGGCGAGCGCGAGCGTCCGCGCCGCCGCTTTGGCGCGCAGCCCGATATCGCGCAGCACGGCCGCGATATCCCCGGAGTTTTCCACCGTCTTGAGCGGCGCCGTCATCCCCGACATCCAACGTTCATACTGGATTCCTACCATGTCCCCGTAGGGCCCGCGAGACCGCCGCAGATCGGGACAGACCCTGCGAAACATTCAGGTTACCCGGCCGGCGGGTCGACCAAAACGAGTTTCCCAACACCGATGTTGCCAACCTGGAGCGTACGATGTCCGGCATCGGTCACCTGCCCAGTCGATTTCCCGTCGGCACCCGCTATGTGCTCGAAGGCGTCCCGGCCGAGCCAGGCCAGACACCCGGTCAGGTGCGGGTGATCTCCCGCATGGTGGTCCTGCCAAACGGCCAGCAATTCGACCTCACGCAGGCATCCGCGGAGCCCGCCATGCAGCGGCGCGTCCGGCGCTCGAGCGCGCGCCGCCGCAATAAACGCTAGGGAACGGGCGCCGGGGGCGGCGGCGGAAGCTGCGCCGGAGCAAAGACCGGCTTCCAGAACCCGGCCGACCAGCCGGCGATCAGCCAATAGGCGGCACCCGCCGCAAGGCCCGCCGCCACGATCACCTTCGGCTCGGCCAGAAAGTGATAGTCCTTCGGCAGGTCCGCCATCAGGATCCAGCCGATCCAGGCCGACAACCCGCCATTGGCGATGTGAAAGATCCACGAGCGGATCGCGAAGGCCTCGGAGATCAGCACCCCGACCGAGGCCGGCAACACCGTGAAGGCGACGCCGAAAGCGAGGAGGATCGCCAGCGCCGGGCCGATGATCACGACGACGAGCAGCCAATAGCCCTCGACATCAGGGCGCGATTGCATGAGCGCGATGAAATCGCCCCAATGGGCGACGACGATCACGGTCGCGGCGACCACGATCGCGAGCGAGGCGCCGAGCGGCACCAGCAGCACGCGCAGGATGAATCGACCGAGCGAGGCCATCAGGCTTAATCCGTCATCGCCATGGCCCGCAGTGCCATCCGCTTGCGCGCCGAAAGCTTCTCGGTCGCGCTCTTGAGCTGGCCGCAGGCGGCGAGGATATCGCGGCCGCGCGGCGTGCGCACCGGCGAGGAATAGCCCGCGTTGAAGACGTATTCGGAGAACTTCTCGATCTGCTCCCAGTCGGCGCATTCGTAGCGGCTGCCCGGCCAGGGATTGAACGGGATGAGGTTGATTTTGGCCGGAATCCCCTTGAGCAGCTTGACCAGCGCCTTGGCGTCGGCGAGCTGATCGTTCACGCCCTTGAGCATCACGTACTCGAAGGTGATGCGGCGCGCATTGCTCAGGCCCGGATAGTTGCGGCAGGCCTCGAGCAGCTCGGCGATCGGATATTTGCGGTTGAGCGGGACGAGCTCGTTGCGCAGCTCGTCGGTCACCGCATGCAGCGACACCGCCAGCATCACGCCGATCTCGGCGCCGGCACGCGCGATGTTCGGCACCACGCCCGAGGTCGACAGCGTGATCTTGCGCTTGGACATGGCGATGCCGGCGTCGTCGCCGACGATCAGCAGCGCGTCGCGCACCGCCTCGAAATTGTAGAGCGGCTCGCCCATGCCCATCATCACGATGTTGGTGACGAGGCGCGAGCCCTCGGCGGTCCAGTCGCCGAGCCGGTCGCGCGCCACCATCACCTGGCCGACGATCTCGCCGGCCGTGAGGTTGCGCACGAGCCGCTGGGTGCCGGTGTGACAGAACGAGCAGTTGAGCGTGCAGCCGACCTGGCTCGAGACGCACAAGGTGCCGCGATCGGTCTCCGGGATGTAGACGCACTCGACCTCGTGCGGGCGGGCGAGATTTTCGCCCGGCAGGCGCAGCAGCCATTTGCGCGTGCCGTCGACCGAGATCTGCTCGGCCACGACCTCGGGCCGTGCCAGCGTGAATTGCTCGGCAAGCGCCGCGCGCAGCTCTTTCGACACGCTGGTCATCTGCGCGAAATCGGCGGCGCCCCGCACATAAAGCCAGTTCCAGACCTGCTGCGCCCGCATGCGCTGTTGCGCCGCCGGCACGCCGACGCTGCCGAGCGCCGCCGCGAGCTCGGCGCGGGAAAGCCCGATCAGGGACGGTTTTTCCGGCGCCGCATAGCGCTCTTCCGGCAGCTTCTCGACGAAGCCGGATGCATGCGTGCGTGTGTCGAGAACGGTGGTCATAGGCGTCCATATAGGGAGCGGAGTAGCCCGCATGGAGCCAAGCGAAATGCGGGAAAAGCCTCGCAAACAGATGGCCTTGCTCCGGATTGCGCTTCGCTCCATCCGGGCTACGCGACTACCCGATGACGATCGCCATGGTCACTGGCACTCCTCGTCGATCTTGTCGAGCGCCTGGGAGAGCCCCTTGAGCGAATAGACATCGGTCGTCGCGGTGCCGCGGGCCGATTCGCCTTTGACGGTCACGTCGCTGCCCTTGCGCATGGCCTCGACCAGCCGCGGCTCCTCGGCGGCATTCTTGAGCCAAGCGCCGTCGCCCTGGGTGTACATGGCATAGCTTCCCCCGGCGAGCTCGATGGTGGCCTCGGAATTGGGCTTGAACCCGTAGCCGATGATGATCGAAACCTCGTCCTTGACCTTCTCGGCCGGCCGCGAGGAGATGAAAAAGTAGGCAGGATCGCGTGGACGGTTCGGGGGCACCGTTTCGGACTTGCCGGGCTTGGCCAGCGCAAAGCAGATTTTCTTGCCGCCCGGCGCGGCCGTATAGGCGCCCCATTCCCCATAGGTACCGAGCAAGGTGGGCTGCACACCTCCAACCATGGGTGCTGCCTGCTCGCCCGGCGGCTTCGGCTTGGGTTTGGGCTTCGATTTGGGATTGGGCTGCGTCGGCTTGGGCTTGGGCGCCGCTTCCTGGGCAGTCTGGGCGCTGGACGATGATACCGACACGATGGCCGCAACGAGAAACAGCGACGTGCCGAAGATTGCGCGCAGGAGGTTCGCCATCGGGCCTCACATCAGGGTCGGTGAATCGCCGCGAGATTCCGAGGATTCTACTCAAACCCAAGCGAATAGGGAACAATTTCGGTAAGGCCCCGGCGCTACAGACTACCGCAGCGGCAATCTCCGGGGGGCTCCCGGCCGCTCAAGACTCGGAGGATCGGGCACCGATCGCCCCAAAAAGCTCGGCACGAATGAACATCGTGCTTCATGAATGCGAGCCAGTCGAACGTTACTCGGGTGAGGTGGGATCACCTTGGGTCAGGCCGGCAGGACCCGATCGAAAATTTCCCAAAAAAGTTTTGAACCGACTCGCACCCTCCCGACACCAATCAACGGAAGGTGGGAAATCGTCGTGTTTGCGACGAACTGCGGGTGGTAGGCCGATGGGAGTAGTAGCGGGGGTGGCTACACCGGACGATTTTGCCGATTTGGTCGCGGCCGTCGCGACCGAACGCGATCGCTATGCGTTCGCGCGTCTATTCGATTTTTTTGCGCCGCGAATCTATGCCTATTTGCTGCGCCTGCGGCTCGACCCCGGCGTTGCGGACGAGCTCACCCAGGATGTCATGACGGTGTTGTGGCAGAAGGCCGAGCTGTTCGACCGCACCAAATCCTCGGTCGGTACCTGGCTCTTCCGGATCGCTCGCAACCGGCGCATCGATCTGCTGCGGCGCGACCGCGAAGACATGATGCCGGACCCGCGCGCGCACGACATGCCCGACCCGGCACCGGCGCCCGACGACTCGCTCGACATGAGCCAGCGCGAGGAACGCATCCGCTCGGCGCTGCGGCTGTTGCCGCGCGAGCAACTCGACCTGGTGCGGCTCGCCTTCTTCGAAGGCCTCTCCCATGGCGAGATCGCGACCCAGACCGGCCTGCCGCTCGGCACCGTCAAATCGCGCCTGCGGCTCGCCTTCACGCGATTGCGCCGCGCGCTCGAGCAGGAAGGCGTCACCGAATTGCAGTGAGTGGGTGGCCCGTAGCCCGGATGAGCCGAACGGCGATATCCGGGACGTCAGCCGGGATATCGGCGCTACGCGCCTCATTCGGGCGGCGCTACCATGAGGGCCCGTTTTTCGTGTAAGCCCCGCGCATGAAAGCCATTCTCTGCACCCACTACTGCGGTCCCGACGATCTCGCGCTGTCTGATTTGCCCGACCCGGTCGCCGACGCCGGCGAGGCCGTGGTGCGCGTGCGCGCCGCGGCGCTCAATTTCTTCGACACGCTGATCATCGCCGGCAAGTATCAGACCAAGCCGGCCTTCCCGTTCTCGCCGGCGGCGGAATTCGCCGGCGAGGTCGAGAGCGTGGGCGCCGGCGTCACTGCCGTGCGGCCGGGCGATCGCGTCGTCGCCAATATCGGTTTCGGCGCGGCGCGCGAGAAAGTCGTTGTCGCCGCCGATCGGCTGGCGCGCGTGCCGGATGGGCTCGATTTCGAGCGCGCCGCGGGCCTCATCGTCACCTACGGGACGACGCTCTACGCCTTGCGCGAGCGCGCGCAGCTCGCGGCGGGCGAGACGCTCGCGGTGCTCGGAGCCGCCGGCGGTGTCGGCATCGCCGCGGTCGAGATCGGCAAGCTGCTCGGCGCGCGCGTGATCGCCTGCGCGTCATCGGCTGAGAAGCTCGCATTCGCGCAGCGCCATGGCGCCGACATCGGCGTCAATTATGCGCAAGAGGATCTCAAAGACGCACTGCGCCGCGTGACCGACGGCGACGGCCCGCACGTCGTCTATGATCCGGTCGGCGGACGCGCGACTGAAGCTGCGCTGCGCTCGATCGCGTGGGGCGGCCGCTTCCTGGTGGTCGGCTTCGCGGCGGGCGAGATCCCGAAGCTGCCGCTCAACCTGGTCCTGCTCAAGAGCTGCGACGTGCGCGGCGTCTTCTGGGGCGCCTGGACCGAGCGCGACCGCGCCGGCAACCGCGCCAATATCGAGCAGATTTTGCAATGGTGCGCGGAGGGTAAGCTGAGCGCGCACGTGCATCAGGTGTTTGCGCTCGATCAGATCGCGCAGGCCTTGCATTCGCTCGCCGACCGCAAGGCGATGGGGAAGGTGATCCTGCGGGTGTAGCCCGCATGGAGCGCAGCGGAATGCGGGGAAAGCCTTTCTCCGGAGTACGGCGCTTCGCGCCTCCATCCGGGCTACAGGTTGAAACGAGCCCTCGCCACAAACTCAGCTGGCCCTCTCCCCGGCGCTTGCGACGCGCTTGTCGGGGAGAATGGGAAAGGGGGCGCCGCTTGCGCAGGGGCCGGTGACTGCCCCCTCCCGCGCGCTTCGCGCGTATCCCTCCCCCGCATGCGGGGGAGGGTCAGCAAGGAAGAAACCCGACGCTTAATCGCTCCTTTAGAATGCTGATATAGGCTCCGGGCCCAGCGCTTCGCTCAGCCTGGACGCCATGACCACTTTCGATGCGAGCGTTCGCGCTCAGCCCAGCACGCCCTCGGTCGTATGGCTCGCTCCGGGCCTCTATGCGGCGACGCTGTTCGTCTCCGCGCTGCTGCTGTTCGCGCTGCAGCCGATGTTCGCCAAGATGGTGCTCCCGCGCCTCGGCGGCTCGCCGTCGGTGTGGTCGGTCGCGATGGTGTTTTTCCAGGGCGCGCTGCTCCTCGGCTATGCCTATGCGCACCTGATCAGCCGCCTGCTCGCGCCCGGGCGCGCCGCACTCGTGCATCTCGTCGTGCTCGCCGTCGCGGGCCTGACCCTGCCGATCGGCATCGCAGCCGGCTTCGACGTGCCGCCGCAATCCGGCATCGCGTTCTGGCTCATCGGCTTGTTCGCCGCCTCGATCGGGCTGCCGTTCATCGCGCTGTCGGCGAGCGCGCCGTTGCTGCAGAACTGGTTCGCGGCGAGCGGCCACCGCGACGCCGGCAATCCCTATGTGCTCTATGCGGCCTCCAACCTCGGCTCGTTCACGGCGCTGCTCGCCTATCCGTTCATCATCGAGCCGCTGCTGGCACTGCGCCAGCAGGGCTGGCTATGGTCGCTCGGGTTCGCGGCGCTGGCGCTGCTGATCGCGATCTCCGCGCTCCCGGTCGCGCGCTGCGCCGGCCGCGCCGTGGACGCGACGGTCGGTGTCGCGGCGGGGCCCACCGCCGCCGATCGGCTGCGCTGGATCGCGCTCGCCGCGATCCCGTCCGGCCTCGTGATCGCGGTCACCTCATTCGTGAGCGCCGACATCGCGGCGGCGCCGTTCCTCTGGGTCATTCCGCTCGCGATCTATCTCGCCACCTTCGTGGCGATCTTTCGCGACAATCCCTGGTTCGACCATGACAGGATGGTTGGGCTGGCGCCGCTCGCGGTCGCGCCGATCGCGGTCACGCTGCTCGGGATCATCAAGCCGCATTGGCTCGCCGCCATCGGCTTCAACCTGCTTGCCTTCGCGATCCTCGCGCTCGTCTGCCACGGCGAGCTTTATCGACGGCGGCCGGGCGCGCGCCACCTCACCGAATTCTACCTGTGCGTCTCGCTCGGCGGCGCGATCGGTGGTGCCTGCGCCGGCCTCGCGGCGCCGTTTGTGTTCAACAACGTCTACGAATATCCGATCCTGATCTCCGCTGCCTTGCTGGCGCTGCCCGGAATGTTCGCCGGCGGCGTGCGGCCGTTCCTGCGCCACGCCGGACCCATGCTGGCAGCGGGCGCGGGCGTCGCCATCGCGCGCGCCGCGATCGGCAGCGAGGTGCCGCCCGTGGCGGACATCGCCTGCAAGATTCTCAGCGTGCTTCTGGTGGCGTTCATTTTCCTGCGGCGCAAGCAGCCGGCCACGGTCTTCGCCCTGGTGGTGTTCGCCTTCGTGTTCACCGGCGCCTGGACGCCCGGTCTCGAGCGCGTCACCACCACCCGCAGCTTCTTCGGCGTCCATCAGGTGATCGACACCGCCGATGGCCGCTTCCGTGTCCTGATGCACGGCACGACGATCCATGGCGCGCAGCGCCTGCGCGCCGACGACGGGGCGGTGCTGACGGGACGACCGGAGCCGCTGACCTACTATTACGATGGCGGGCCGATCTCGGAAACGATCGCGCGCACGCGCGCCGCGCACGGCGGCACGCTCGACCGTGTGGCGCTGGTCGGCCTCGGCGCCGGAAGCCTCGCGTGCTATCGCGGCAACGCGGAGCATTGGACCTACTATGAGATCGACCCGAAGGTGGTGGAGATCGCCCGCGATCCCCGCCTGTTCACCTTCCTGTCCGCCTGCGCGCCCGCGATCCAGGTCGTGCTGGGCGATGCGCGGCTCACCCTCGCGGCGGCCCCGACACACTATGACCTGATCATCCTCGACGCCTTCTCGTCCGACACGATCCCGGTGCATCTGCTCACGCGGGAAGCATTCGCGACCTATCTGACTCATCTCGCGCCGCACGGCGTGCTGGTGATCCATGCCTCGAACCGCCACCTCGATCTGGTTCCGGTCATCGCCGCGGACGCCAAGGCCGCGAGCCTCGTCGCGCTCATCAAGGAGGTGGGCAAAGGCGAGCCCGTGCACGACGACTTCAAGGCAGGCTCGACCGTGATCGCGATGGCGCGGGATATGGGCGATGTGAATGCGCTGATGGCGCAGGACGGCTGGCGGCGGCTCGACCCGGCCGCGAGCGTCGGCGCCTGGACGGATGATTATTCGAACGTGCTCGGGGCCTTGATCCGGCGCAAGCTCGGGTGGTGAACAGGGGAACGTAGCCAAGAACTCAGGCGGCCCTCTCCCCGCTCTTGCGCGTATGGGCGCTAAAACAGCACTTGCGCGCTCGCGGGGGAGGGAAAGAAAGCAAGCCCCCTCGCTTGCTTCCGCCACAATCGACCGCCTACCCTGCCGCTGACACGGGGCGATCATGAGCGGCGTTGTCCTGCACACCGCTTTCGACATTCTTGCCTGGCTTGGCGCCGGGCTCGCGGGACTATGGGTCACGCGCGTCGAGAAGATCGCCTTCCCTGCCGCTTCCACCAACCTGCCCTATGTCGCGGCGGTGCTGTTCGGCGCCGGATTCGGCGCCTATGTGTTCGGCACCGGCAATATGTGGCTCTCGGGCGTGCCGGGCATCGGCCGCTCGATCGAGGGCGCCCTCGCGGGCGGCATCATCGCGGTCGAGCTCTACAAGCACCTCGCCGGCATCCGCGCCCGCACGGGCGGGCGCTTCGCGCTGCCGCTCGCGGTCGGCGTCGCGATCGGCCGCATCGGCTGCTATTTCGCCGGCATCGACGATTTCACCTACGGCACGCCCACCGCGCTGCCGTGGGGACATGATTTCGGCGACGGGATCCTACGCCACCCGGTGCAGCTCTACGAAGGCGTCACCATGGCGGCCTTCGCGCTGTTCTATGCGACCGCGGTGCGGCTGCGCGATCCGTTCATCATCACGAACGGCTTCTACCTCGCCGCCGGCTTCTACGCGGCGCAGCGGTTCGGCTGGGAGTTCATGAAGCCGTATGGCGACGTGCTCGGGCCATTCAACCTCTTCCATCTCCTGTCGCTTGCGATCCTGGCCTACGCGGGATTGATGATCCTGTCCGCGCCTCGAAAGGACCCCGCGCATGACCGCGCCGTTGCGTAGATCGCGTCCGTACGTCTTCTGGGGCCAGACCACCTCGCTGTGCGAGACCTGCCTCGCGCTGGTGCCGACCAAGATCGAGATCGTCGGAAACGAGGTCTGGTACGAGAAGCGCTGCGACAAGCACGGCGTGCAGTCGACCTTGGTGTCGAGCGACGCCGCCTATTGGCGCCGCTGCAAGGACTACATCAAGCCGGGCGACAAGCCGCTCGCGTTCCAGAACCGCACCGAGTTCGGCTGCCCGTATGATTGCGGCCTGTGCCCCGACCACGAGCAGCATTCGTGTCTGGCGCTGATCGAGATCAACGAGCACTGCAACCTCACCTGCCCGGTGTGCTTTGCCGATTCCTCGCCGGCGCGCAACAAGCACCTCCCGGTCGCGACCGTCGAGCGCATGCTCGACGCGCTGGTCGCGAGCGAAGGCGAGCCCGACCTCGTGCAGATCTCGGGCGGCGAACCGACCATCCATCCGGAATTCTTCGCCATCCTCGACGCCGCGCGGGCACGCCCGATCCGCCACGTGATGATCAACACCAACGGGCTGCGCCTCGCCCAGGAGCCGGATTTCGCGGCGCGGCTCGGCGAGCAGAAGCGCGGCCTCGAGGTCTACCTGCAGTTCGATTCGCTCCAGCGCCATGCGCTGATGAACCTGCGCGGCGCCGACTTGCGCCGGGTCCGGCAGCAAGCGCTGGAGAACCTCGAGCAGCACGGCATCTCGACCACGCTGGTCGTGACCGTCAAGCGCGGCGTCAACGAGGACGAGATCGGCGAGATCGTGCGGCACGCGCTCACCTGGCGCTGCGTGCGCGGCGTCACGTTTCAGCCGGTGCAGGACGCCGGCCGCAACGAGAATTTCGACAAGCGCACCGACCGCCTGGTGCTGTCCGACATCCGCCGGCGTATCGTCGATGACTCCGGCGTGTTCGGCGAGGACGACGTGATCCCGCTGCCATGCAACCCCGAGACCATCTCCATCGCCTATGGGCTGCGCAATGGCACGACCCTGCTCCCGATCCTCTCGGCAATTCCGCGCGAGGAGCTGTTGGCGCTGGTGCCGAACGCCATCAGCTTCGAGAAATATCCGGCCCTGCGGGAGAAATTCATCGACCTCTTTTCGCTCTCGTCCGGCCCCTGCAATGCGAGCGAGCGGCTCACCGAGTTCCTCTGCTGCCTGCCGAAGTTCGCGGCACCGGCCGGGCTCTCCTATGAAAACGTCTTCCGCGTCGTGATCGTGCAGTTCATGGACCGCTTCAACTTCTGCCTCGGCGGCGTGAAGCGCTCCTGCATCCATTTCGTCACGCCGAACGGCCAGATCATTCCGTTCGACACCTACAATCTGTTCTACCGCAACGGCCGGATCGACGAGATCCGCGCCCGCCTTAAGGCGCAGGCCGCCGCGGAGGCAGTCTCGTGACCGCGGACGCCACGAGGGTCGCTACTGTGCTGCTGCTCGCGCTGCTCTGGCTGCCGGCGGGCAAGAGATGAGCGATCAACCATCGCATTCGGATCCTCCGCGATCCGCGCCTTCCGAGCGTGACGGGTCGCGATGGTGCTGATGATCATAATCGGGATTGTGCTGTTGCTGCCGGGCATATGCACCGTGATTTACGAGGTCAAAGACCCGAAGATGATCGAACGTGCTCCCCTCGCCAATGTAATCTTCCTGACGATCACCCTGACGATCGCGGCGGGCGGAGTGGCACTGATCTGGAACGCCGCGTTTAGACGGCGCTGAGGAAAACCACATGAGCGATTCGGGCGATCGGAGCAGGAAGATCCTCGTCACGGTCCTTTTCCTGGTCATCGGCCTGCCGCCGGGGCTCTGCTCGCTCTCTTTCATCGGCGAGACGGTCACCATGCTGCACGCGAGCGGCCCGGAGAACGCCTTCTATGGGCGGCTGTTCGGCGTTCTGTGCCTGGTCGGCTTCACCATTTTCGCAGTCATGCTGGGGCTGCTCATCTGGACCTGGTGTCGCCGTGAGTGAGCGCAGCAATCGCCCGGAGGGGAGCGTTTCATGACCATGTCACCTGGCGATCCTCACTGGCGGCCGCCGCCGCCGGCCAATCAACCCAACGGCTGCCTGACCGCATTCCTGATCCTGGTCGGCGTGATCCTGCTGATCCCCGGCGTCTGCGGGATCATCCTCGCGAGCCAGGACGGGGCGGAGCTTGTCCGGGATCAGACCGCGCTGCTCATCGCCGGCGGATTGATCTCGCTCGGTGTCCTCGGCGTCGTGGTGATCTGGCTGGCGATACGCGCGTGGCGGTGAACGGAGCGAGGGAGGCGAAATTCCATGTCGCAACCACCCAATCTTCCACCCCCACCACCGCTGCCACGCGGCCGCGACCGGAAGAGCTCGGACTCCGGCTACAAGATCACCGTCACCATCCTGTTCGTGGTGCTCGGCCTGCCGCCCGGGCTGTGCTCGCTCTATTTCACGCCGGCCGCCATCGAGCTCTGGCGGGACGGAACCCCGCAGGCGATCGCCTATGCGGTTATGTTCGCTTTTCCGTGCCTCGTCGGCTTCATCATGTTCGCGGGTCTGCTGTTCTGGCTGATCAGGACTTGGCGTCGGGCCTCGCCGTGAGCGAGCGGAGCAACCGGCCGCCGTACCAAACGCCGCCGGAGAGCAACGGCTGCCTGACGGCCCTGCTGATCGGCGCCGGCATCCTCATGCTGCTGCCTGGCCTGTGCGTCGTGTTGATCGTCGCCTTTGATCCCGTGCACGCGTTCAACGATCCGACGACGGTGTCGGCGTTCATCGGCTTTTTCGGCATCACGGCCGGCGGGATCGCGTTAATCTGGTGGGCCGTGCGGCGACCTCGCTGACGGAGACGCGCATGAGCGATCCCGGCGAAGCGCCGAGCGCAGCCTCCCGCGTGCTGAGCGCCGTGATGCTCCTTTTCGGAATCATCCTGGTGCTGCCCGGCCTCTGTGCGGGATATTTCGCGGTGATCGTGATTTTCTCGCCGGGCAATCCGTATCTGTCCGGATTGGGCCCGCTGTGGGTGATCTGCTTCGCGATTGCGGCCGCCGGCATTGCACTGATCGTGTGGGGGTTGCGCCGGCTTCAGCGCGCCAGCTCGATGGGAATCATGCGCGACAGGTGAAACGGCCCTTAACCATCGACGTTTTATGGGTTGCGCGTGCCCATTCGATCCCTATATTGCAGCGCAAAATGGGGCCGTTCGCGGCCCTGATTCGTTTCCAAAACCGGAACTTTTTATGTCACTCCGCAACGTGGCGATCATCGCCCATGTCGACCACGGCAAGACCACCCTGGTCGACCGCCTGCTCCAGCAAGCCGGCACCTTCCGCGAGAACCAGAAGGTGACCGAGCGCGCGATGGATTCCAACGACCTCGAGCGCGAGCGCGGCATCACCATCCTGGCCAAGGCGACCTCGATCCTGTGGAAGGACGTGCGCATCAATATCGTCGACACGCCCGGCCACGCCGATTTCGGCGGCGAGGTCGAGCGCATCCTCGGCATGGTGGACGGCGCGTTGGTGCTCGTCGACGCCGCCGAGGGGCCGCTGCCGCAGACCAAGTTCGTCGTGTCGAAGGCGCTCAAGGTCGGCCTGAAGCCGATCGTGGTCATCAACAAGGTCGACCGCAGCGATGCGCGGCCCGCCCAGGTCGCGAGCGAGGTGTTCGATCTCTTCGCAGCGCTCGATGCGACCGAGGAGCAGCTCGATTTCCCGATTCTCTACGGCTCGGCCAAACAGGGCTGGATGGCGGCGAGCCCGGAGGGCCCGAAGGACCAGGGCATGACGCCGCTGTTCGATCTCGTGCTGCGCCATGTCGCCGAGCCGAACGTCGAGGAAGGGCCGTTCCGCATGCTCGGCACGATTCTCGAGGCCAATCCCTACCTCGGCCGCATCGTCACCGGCCGCATCGCCTCGGGCTCGATCAAGCCGAACCAGGCCGCCAAGGTGCTCGACCGCAACGGCAACCTAGTCGAACAGGGCCGCGTGTCGAAGGTGCTCGCCTTCCGCGGTCTCGAGCGGCAGCCGATCGACGAGGCGTTCGCGGGCGACATCGTCGCGATCGCGGGCCTGCCGGAGGCGACCGTTGCGCACACGATCTGCGCGCCCGAGGTGACGGAGCCGCTCGCCGCCCAGCCGATCGATCCGCCGACGCTGGCGATGACGTTCCGCGTCAACGATTCCCCGCTCGCCGGCACCGAGGGCGACAAGGTCACGGGCCGCATGATCCGCGATCGCCTGTTTCGCGAGGCCGAGGGCAACGTCGCGCTGCGCGTCACCGAGTCGACCGAGCGCGACGCCGTCGAGGTGGCGGGCCGGGGCGAATTGCAGCTCGGGATTCTCATCGAGACCATGCGGCGGGAGGGCTACGAGCTTTCGGTGTCGCGCCCCAAGGTGCTGATGCGGCGCGACGAGTCGGGCGAGCTGCAGGAGCCGATCGAGGAGGTCGTGATCGACGTCGACGACGAGTTCTCCGGCGTCGTGGTGCAGAAGATGGCCGAGCGCAAGGCCGAGATGATCGAGATGCGCCCGTCCGGCGGCGGCCGCACGCGGCTCGTATTCTACGCGCCGACGCGCGGCCTGATCGGCTACCAGGGCGAGTTGCTCACCGACAGCCGCGGCACGGCGGTGATGAACCGGCTGTTTCATGCCTACGCGCCCTACAAGGGCGAGCTGCAGGGCCGGCGCAACGGCGTGCTGATCTCGACCGATGCGGGCGAGTCGGTGGCCTACGCGCTGTGGAACCTGGAGGACCGCGGCCCGATGATGATCGAGCCGGGCTGGAAGGTCTATCGCGGCATGATCGTCGGCGAGCACACCCGCGGCAACGACCTCGAGGTCAACGTGCTCAAGGGCAAGAAGCTCACCAATATCCGCACCACCTCGAAGGACGAAGCGGTGCGCTTGACGCCGCCGATCCGCATGACACTGGAAAAGGCGCTCGCCTATATCGAGGACGACGAGCTGGTCGAGGTCACGCCGAAGTCGATCCGCCTGCGCAAGAAGATCCTGGATCCGAACGACCGCAAGAAGGAAGAGCGGCGCAAGGAAGCCGAGGCGGTTTAGGCGGGTATCGTCCGTAGCGTGGGCAAAATCGCCTGACGAGCCGTCGCCGCGTGGGCACCGCGAGCGGGCGAGTTTGCCCACGCGGCCACCTGGGCGTGGTTGCCCACCTACCTGAGCCCTTGCAGAAACCTCTCCACGACGGGTCCCCATACGGCATCCGAGCCCGGTGTCTCGGCCATGAAGTGGCCGTCGCGGCCGAACGCCGGCAGCAGCTCGTAGTCGGCCTTGCCGCCAACGGCGCGGAATGCGGCCGCCATGGCGCCGGACAGGCGGGGCGCGAAATAACTGTCGTTTTCAGTGTAAATCCACAGCGTCGGGATGCGCGCCGTGCGGCCGAACTCGCCGGCCGCCGCGATGAGGCGCGCCGGCGCGCAGTTGTTGTCGGGCTGATCGTAGGAGCGCCCGCCGAGACCGCCGGCGAAATTGATCGCGGCGCGCACGCCGGCGGGCGCCCGGCTCGCCAGCGCCAGCGCCGCCCATCCGCCGGCCGACTGGCCGACCACGACGACGCCGCTGCGGCGCACGAAAGGTTGCACCCGCAAATAGGCGACCGCCGCCGCGATGCTGTCGGCCGCGGCGAGGCCGGCGGCGGCGAAATTCGCGTCATCGCAGCCGCCCTGATCCTCGCGATAGATGCCCCCGGTCGCGCCATGACCGGGGCGCTGCGGAACCGCGACCGCGTATCCACGCCGCACGAACCAACCGGTCAGTGCTGGAAACTCAGGCAGGGGCAGCCGGCGGCGCCGCTCGGCGTTCTGGGTCGTGCCGTGGTTCACGATGACGAGCGGGAATGGGCCGCGACCGGGCGGGCGAAACACGGTCGTATGCATCAGCACGCCGGGCTGCGGCGACGGCACCAGCCACGGTTGCGCGCGAAGCTCGCCTTGCTCCGCGCCAAGTTCAATGGCTTGCGGCCCGGCCGCCGGCTCGGCGCGTGGCACGGCGGGCACACATGTCAAGAAAATGAAAAGCACGCCGGCGCGCAGACCGCCGCGGAGGCTCGAAAAGCCGCTCATCCGAGCCCGCATGCGCACAAATTCCTCAAGCGCGACAATGGATTCACCCGTGGCGTACCGAAATAATCCACACCGAGCCACCCGATCAACGCCCCTCTTGATGCCGGACTCGCGCATTGCTCTATTCCGTGCATGAGCACAGTCCTCATCGAGATTCGCCGTGCGCGGACGGCTGATGCGAAATCGATCGCCGATACGCACGACGAGGCTTGGCGCAACGCTTATCAGGGCATCATCCCGGGGGTCGAGCTCGAGCGGCTGATCGCGAAGCGTGGCGCCGGCTGGTGGCACCGCGCGATCCGCAACCGCAGCCGTATCTCGCTGCTCGCTTTCGGCGACACCGTCGCAGGATACGCGAACTATGGCGGCAACCGCGCCCGCAGCCTGAAATTCGAGGGCGAAATCTACGAGCTCTATCTGCGGCCCGAGTTCCAGCGGCTGGGCTTCGGCCGGCGGTTGTTCAACGCGGCCCGGCGCGACCTCGCGCAGAGCGGCTGGAAGAGCCTGGTGGTGTGGGCGCTCGCCGACAATGAGCCGGCCGTTGCCTTCTATAAGGCGCTCGACGGCAAGGTGGTGGCGCGATCGTCGGAGCGATTCGGCGACAAGACGCTCGACAAGGTCGCCTACGCCTGGGACTGAGCTACCGGCGATCTACTTATTGGCTCGGTAAGGCCCGCTGAATCCTGGCCCCTTGTCGCCGAGCACGAACGGCTTGTCCTTGCCGCAGCGGAAGGTGCGCGCGTGCCGATCCGCGATCTCGCGCGCGAGCTCGACCGCCTTGGCATTCTGCTTGGCGTCCACATAGCCGACATGGCAGACGCCGCCCGGTCCGAGCCGCGTCACCACCAGCACCTCGCCACGGTAGGTTCCGTTCTCGACCTTCGGGTCATCGACCGGGACGGCGGTGCTCCAGCGCATGATCGTCGCGAAGGCGCGCGGTTTACGGCTGCCGTCGCGCACAATCCGCCACTCGATGCTGCTGCCCTCGCCGTTCAACGCCGCAAGCGTCTGCGCCGCCGCGGGCTCGCGCTCGGCCCTGGCACCATAGCTGATGTAAGCGCGTGCATCGCCGACGGTCATCACGATCGGGATGCCGGCATAGCCGACGCAACGCCACTCGCCCTCGTCTTCGGGCTCCTGTCCGGCCTTGTGCACGCATTTGTCGACGTCGAACGGCGTCGTGATCGATTCGATGGTTTCGCCCGTGGCAGGCGAGGCCAGCAGGACCGCCAACGCGGCCGCAGCGACGAATGCGTGTAAGCGGGTGACCCTCATGACCTCTCCTCGAAGCTGCGCTCGCGATCCAATGTCATTGGTCGCGCCGCGGGCCCGATCGGTTCGGATCAGAACTCGGGGGCGGGAAGGCTCGCCGCCACGCAGGCCGCCCGCAACGTGTTCACCAGGAGGCACGCGATCGTCATTGGCCCGACCCCGCCGGGCACCGGCGTGATCGCTCCGGCGACCGCACGCACCTCGTCGAAGGCCACGTCGCCGACGATCCGGCCCTTGCCGTCGGCGGTCGCGACGCGGTTGATGCCGATGTCGATGACGGTCGCACCCGGCTTGATCCAGTCGCCCCGAAGCAGTTCGGGCTGCCCGATCGCGGCAAACACCAGATCCTTGTCGCGGCAGGCCGCCCGCAGATCGTGCGTCTTCGAATGCGCGATGGTGACGGTCGCGCTTTCGGCGATCAGCAGATGCAGCAGCGGCCGGCCGACAACGTTGGAGCGGCCGATGACGACGGCGTCGAGCCCGGCGAGCGAGGGGTGAACCGTCTTGGCGAGGATCATGCAGCCCATCGGCGTGCACGGCACCATGACGGGCATGCCGATCGCCAGCCGGCCGACGTTGAGTGGATGGAATCCATCGACGTCCTTGGCGGGATCGATCGCGTTGATGACGCTCTGCGCATCGATGTGCGCCGGCAGCGGAAGCTGGACCAGGATGCCGTGGACGGCGGGGTCGTCGTCGAGCTGCGCCAGCAGCGCCAGCAGCGCCGCCTCGCCGACGCTTTCCGGCAGGCGATGATCGAACGAGCGCATCCCGGCCGCGGCGACCTCGCGGGTCTTGCTGCGCACGTAGACCTCGCTCGCCGGATTGTGCCCCACCTGAATGACCGCGATCCCGGGCACGACGCCATGCACGGACGCGAGGCGCGCGACCTGCGCGGCGACGTTCGCACGCAGGTTCGCCGCAATCGCCTTGCCGTCGATGATCGCCGCCGTCATGAGTCCTGCGCCTCGGTCTTGCGCCTCGGTCTTGCGCCTCAGTCTTGCGCCTTAGTTTCGCGCCTCGACGATGGTTGCGAGGCTCTGCGCCAGCGCCGCGGCGGAGCCTGCGATCTTGAGCCGCTTGATCCGCGCCGTCGCGCCCGCGATCAGGCTTACGTTTCGCGGCGCAACCGCGAGCGACTTCGCGACCAGGCGCACCAGCGCGGCGTTCGCCTCGCCCTCGCTCGCCACGGCACGCACGCGCGCTTTCAACACGCAACGGCCGTCCGCCATCTGCTCGATACCGTCGATCGCGTCGCGCCCGCTCTTCGGCGTCAGGCGCACGATCAGCACCGCACCATCCCCGGCGATCTGCCAGGGAACGCCCGCTGCCATCGCTCAGAAGACGTTGGGATAGACGTACAGCACGATTGAACGCTCGATAACGTAGATGATCAGCAGCACGACCAACGGCGAAAGATCGAGGCCGCCAAAATTGGGCATGACGTTGCGGATGGGCCGAAACACCGGTTCGGTGAGCCGATAGAGCACGTCGACGATCATGTTGACGGCCGGGTGGCGCGTATTGATGACGTTGAAGGCGATCAGCCAGGACACGATGACCGCAATGATGACGATCCACCAATAGATATTTAGCAGCATCAGGAGGACTTCAAGCAGCGGCTTCATGTCGATTCGTCCGTGCGATTCGCCAGTGCCTTGGCGCCGCAGACATTTAACGGCTCACCCCAGGGCAAACAAGGCACGCCAAGTCCCCGAATTTGCCGCTAACCTTGACAGGCCCGGACCCCGGCCCTAAATGGCACCACTTCCCAGGACCTTCGGCGCAACGCGCACCGTCGGCGGCAAGGGGCCGTAGCTCAGCTGGGAGAGCGCCTCGTTCGCAATGAGGAGGTCAGGGGTTCGATCCCCCTCGGCTCCACCAGCCTCCGCCCCTATGGGCGCTACGGCTCGGCAAGCCAGCCAGGCAGACTCATCCGCTTCAAGCGAAAAGGAGGGGCGAAGGCTTCCGCGTCGTAGCCCGACGGGCGAAGACGGGCCTCGGCGGCCATTAACGCCTCGGTTACCTGCCCGCACAAAAAGCTGCGGCGCGCCGAAGCGCGCCGCGCATTGCAACGCCATCGTCGGCCCGGTCACCCGGTCGGCGGAGCGATCTCGTCGAGGCTTTTCTGCCGCGCTTCCGGGCCGAGGAAGTTGACCGACACGGCGGCGATGACGAGCACGATCGCCAGTGTGACGAACACGGTGGTGAGCCCCCAGCCGTTCTTGACCCACAGAATGCCCGGAACGATGCCGGCGGTGCAGAGGCGGCCGACACCGGCGGCCCAGCCGAAGCCGGAGGCGCGCGCATTGGTCGGAAAGACCTCGGAGGCGAAGATCTGCATCGCGTTGCCGGCGACCTGGATGAAGAAGGTCATGATGAAGCCGGTGATGAGCAACGTGGTATCGCTACCTGATTTGGCGAACAGGACCGCCATGATGCCGGCGCCGATGAAAGCCACGACCGAGGTGCTCTTCCGGCCGAACGCATCGAGCGTGTACATCATGCAGATGCTCGCGCACGGCACCGCCATGTTCATGATCAGTGTATAGGTCAGCGACTTGGTGATGGTGAACCCCTTGTCGACCATGATGCTCGGCAACCAGGAGCCGAGCCCGATGGCGACGCCGAAGAATGCCGCAAAGCAGATCATCCCGGCGATCACCCGCACCGGAAACATGCTGAACACCACGGCGAATGGATCGCTCTTGGTGTCGCTCGCCACATCGGTCGTCAGCGGCTCGGTCGGCCCCGGGAGGCCGAGCTTGCCGAGAACCTCGATCGCCTGGTCGCCCTTGCCGTGGGTCGCGAGATAGCGCGGCGACTCCGGCAGCGTGAAGCGGAGGATCCAGACGATCAGCGCGCCGACGCCAAAGCAGATCCACACGCCCTGCCAATGAATGGTGTCGCGGAAAGCGAGCACGAACAGCGTCGAGATCGGCCACACGCAGGCGCCGCCGACGAAGTGGATGATCGCCAGGATGCGGCCGCGAATGGCTTTGGGCGAGTACTCGCCCGCATAGGTGAAGCAGAGCGGCTGCTCGGCGCCGAGCCCGAGGCCGGCAATGAAGCGGCAGATGATGAGCAGCGTGATGTTCGGCATCAGTGCGCCGATGATCGTGAAAATCGCGAACACCAGCAGATTGAACTGATAGACGAAGCGGCGGCCGAACCGATCGGTGAACTCGCCCTGGGCGATGGTGCCGATGAACATCCCCAGCGTCGTGGCGCTGACGATGCCGGCGGCGCCCGCGGGCGTCGCGAAGCCGGACTTGATCATGTCCGGAAAGAGCGAGCCTTGGACGATGTAGTCGATGACGTCGAAGAAATATCCCGCCGCGATCAGAGCGATGATCTTGACGTGAAGCGGTGAGATTCTCGCGTCGTCGAGCGACTTGCCGACGAATGCTTCGATTGTCTGAGCCACTGTGGTTCCTCCCCGAGGCTGGCCGCTGCTGCGCGGTTCTTGATTTTGTGCGGGCAGTCTGAGATTCGTCCCTGCGGCTGTCAATCGATGCGAGCGAAAAATCCCCGCTGGGACGAAGAGTCACAAGCTCCGGATGGCGGAAGGCGGCGTTCAGCCGCCCTCGAACTGCAGAATATAGAGCCCGGCGTTGGAGTCGGTGAGATACATCACGCCCTGCGGATCGACGTAGCAGTCGGCCGACTGAATGACTTGCGGCCGGTTCGGTCGTGGATCGAACATGCGCTCCGGATCGGGCGGCACGAAATAGGCGACCTCGCGCGGATGAAACGCGTTCTCGATGTCCCAAACCCGCACACCGGCATTGTGATATGCTGAAAAGATATAGCGCGAGCTCTGCAAGCCGCCCGGGCGGTTCTCCCACAGATTATGCGGGCCGAAGTTGCCGCCCTTCGCGCAGTAATCGGCGTCGCTCGGGAACGGCATGGTCGAGATGCTGATCGGGTTCGACGGCACGCGCACGTCGAACACCCAGATGTAACGCAGGCCGAGACTGCAATTGGCGAAATTGCTCTCGTCCGCCACGACGAGCAGGTTGCGATCGGGCAGCGGCAGGGGCGAATGGGTGCCGCCGCCGAAAGGCGGATCCCAGTTGCAATGGCAGACGAGCTGCGGCCGGGTCGGATCCGCGACATCGAGAATGGTCATGCCGCCATCGCGCCATGCGCCATAGAACAGATCGTCGGCGACGAGCCCGTGATGCAGCGCATAGCGCTTGCCCTTCGGCCAGGTCGGCGTCTCGCCGCCGCCCGACCACAGCCCGGGCAGCCACCATTTGCCGACGACCTCGAGCCTGGTCGGGTCCGACATGTCGACGATCGCGAGCACGTGGTCGGCGAAGTCGGCGAAATGAATCGACACATAGGCGTAGCGGCCGCCGACGTACCAGATGCGATGCGGACCGACGCCCGCAACCGGCATGAAGCTGATCTCGCGCGGCGTTTCAGGCCGCGAAATATCGTAGACGCGCAGGCCCGACGTGAAGCTCTGGTTTTTGACCAGATCGGCGGGCGAACCGGAGAAATAGGCCTTCTGGTCGATCTGCATGTTCCACATGCTGGGGGCATTGACGCAGATGAGCAGATCGTCGTGCGTCTGCAGATGCAGTGCGCGGGTATTGGGCGGCGCCGGCAGGAAATTCACGGGCTTCGGATTTTTCACATCACGCACATCGATGACCGTGATGCCGTTGCTGAAGCCGTGGCCCACATAGGCGTAGCCGCGATGCACCATCACCTGGACGCCGTCGCCGCGACCGCCCTGGTCGCTATGGCTGATGAAGCTGATGTTGCGCGATGCCACAGCTTTCATGTTTAACCTCTCCCAAACGATCGACCGTAGCCTGCATGGAGGCGCGGAGCGCCGCAATCCGGGACGCTGTTCCCGCATTACGCTTCGCTCCATGCGGGCCACAAGGGCAGATACAAGAGTCGACACAGGTCCCGCCGTGGTGCAACAAGGCGGCGTAACGATTAGGGCAAGTGAGGAGCGGATGGCAAATAGGTTCGGGCGCCTTGCCCTGCACATGTGGACGATCGACACGACGCCGCTCGCGATCCAGCTCGATGCGGCGCGCGAAGCAGGCTACGACGCGGTCGAGCTGCGCCGCATCGATTTCAAGCGCTGCTTCGAGGCAGGCCTGAGCAACGCGCAGGTGCTCGATATCGTGAAGAAAAGCGGCATTCCGGTCGGCGTGCTCGGCGTCGAGTATGGCTGGCTCTTTGCCAAGGGCGAGGACAGCAAGCGCATCTTCGGCGTGTTTCGCGAGTCGTGCGAGAACGCCGTCGCGCTCGATTGCGGCATGCTGATGAGCGCGCCCGGTCCGTTCGTCGGCCCGGTGCCGGAGGCGATCGCCAACCTGCGCGTCGCCGGCGACATCGCGGCCGAGTTCGGGCTCAAGCTCGCGATCGAGTTCAACTCGCAGCACCCGGTGCTCAACAACATGAGCGTCCAGCGCGAGATCGTGAGCGCGGCGGGCAAGACGAACGTCGGCCTGCTGCTCGACGCCTATCATCTCGCGCGCAGCGGCGCGCCGGGCGCGAGCTTCGCGGATGTGCCGGGCGAGGACATCTTCTGCTTCCAGTATAGCGACCTCTCGCCCACGCCGGTGACCGGCGTCGCCCGCCCGACCGATCGGCTCGCGCCCGGCAAGGGCACGGTGCGCTGGCGCGAGGTGTTCAGCCTGCTCGCGCAGAAAGGCTACACGGGGTATCTGAGCTACGAGGCGCCGAACCCCGAGCTATGGGCGCGCTCGCCATTCGAGGTCGCGCGCGACGGCGTGGAATTGACACGCGCGCTGTTGCGCGAGGCCGTTCCGCAATACGCGGCGTAACGGATAAATTCGTAGGGTGGGCAAAGCGAAGCGTGCCCACCGGCGACGACCGCGTGGGCACGGCGCGTCCCGCGCCTTGCCCACCCTACGACGGAATGCCGTTGAGGGAAGGAAACATCATGACGAACTCGACCGATCCGCTCTTTGCCGGACTGTTCGACCGCAAGATCACCGAAGTGCCGGCGACGGTGCAGAACCAGCGCTACATGACGAGTGTCGCGCCGGCGGCCGCCAATCCGGGCAAATGGGTCGAGCAGCCGCGCTTGCCGATCCCGGTCGGCGAGCACGGCGTGATCGAGTGCGCGGGCAAGATTCATGTCGTCGCCGGCTACGCGCGGCATCGCGTCGATGGCGATTTCCACCAGGTGTTCGATCCCAAGACCGGGCAGTGGACGCTCAAGGCGCCGTTTCCGGTGCCGTGCAATCACGTGGCGCTCGCGAACATCGGATCGAAGATCTACGCGTTCGGCGGCTTCATCGAGCAGAACCGTTGCCCGCATTCGAAATGCTTCGTCTATGACGCGGCGGACGACAAGTGGACGCCGATCGCCGGCCTGCTGCGGCCGCGCGGCGCCTCCTCGGCGGTCGTGCTCGACGGCAAGATCCACCTGCTCGGCGGACGCGACGTGCGCTCGGTCGAATGGCACGAGGTGTACGATCCGGCGACGGACAAGTATCAGATCCTGCAAGGGATGCGCGGCTCGACCGGCACGCAGCCGTTCGTCGGGCAGCGCGACCACATGGGCGTCGCGGTGGTGGACGGCAAGATCCACGCCATCGCGGGGCGCATGGACTCCTACGATTTCAACACCAGCCTCAACGCCGTCTACGATCCGAAGACCGACGGCTGGAGCTTCCGCGCGCCGCTGCCGACCGCGCGCAGCGGTGTCTCGGCGGTCTACCACAAGGGGCGCATCGTCGTGTTCGGAGGCGAGGCGACCGGCAAGGTGTTCGGCACCAACGAGGCCTATGATCCGAAGACCGACAAGTGGGAAGCGCTCGCGCCGATGAAGCTGCCGCGCCACGGCCTGCACGGCGCGACGGTCGCGGTGATCGGCGACATGATCCACGTGCCGGGTGGCGGCCCGGTGCCGGGCGGCAGCATCCAGGGCGCCTATCACGACGCCTTCACGCTGGCCTGATTTGGGTGCGCGATGGCGCGGTTCGAGCTCACCATCAACGGCCGCGCCGTCAATGTGACGGTCGCGAGCGAAGAGACTTCATTGCTCGCGGTGCTGCGCGACGAGCTCGGCCTCGTCGGCACGCGCTTCGGCTGCGGGCTCGAGCAGTGCGGCTGCTGCATGGTGCTGATCGACGGCGCACCGACAAAATCATGCGCCAAGCCGGTCTGGAGCGTCGCCGGGAAGTCGGTCACCACGGTCGAAGGCCTGGGCACGCCCGAGCAGCCGCATCCGCTCCAGCAGGCGTTTTTGGACGAGCAGGCCGGGCAATGCGGCTATTGCCTGAGCGGGATCCTCATCTCCGCCAAGGCGCTGCTCGACCGCAATCCGCAGCCCTCGCGGGCCGAGATCGCGCAGGCGCTCGACGACAACATCTGTCGCTGCGGCTCGCATAACCGCATCCTGCGGGCGGTGGAGAAGGCCGCGGCGCACATCGCGGGAGGGGCACGATGAGCGACTCATCCGCCCTGACGGGCGCGCTCGCCGACCATCCGCTGCTGATGCAATGGGTATCGTTCCCATCGTTCAACGAGGTCCTGATCCGTACCGGCAAGGTCGAGATCGGTCAGGGCGTTCTCACCGCCATGATGCAGCTCGCCGCCGAAGAGCTCGATGTCGCGCCGTCGCAGATCGACATCGACTCCGGCGATACGCGGCTGACGCCCAACGAAGGGTTCACCGCGGGCAGCCAGTCGATGCAGTTCGGCGGCGTCGCGCTGCGGCAGGCCTGCGCCGAGGTGCGCGCTCTGCTGCTGCGCGACGTGGCGGAACAGGTGGGTTGCGAAATCGCCGAGCTCACGATCGAGCGCGGCCATGTACTGCGGCGTGGTGCGCGCACCGACAAGAGCTATTGGACACTCGCGCGGATGCTCCACCATGCGACCGCGACCGGGAATGCGCCGCGCAAGGATCACGCGAGCTATACGATCGTGGGCCGGAGCACGCCGCGCCTCGACCTGCCGGCAAAAGTGTTCGGCCAGCGGACCTTCATCCACGACATCAAGCTCGACGGCATGCGCCACGCGCGCGCGGTGCGCCAGCCGCGGCGCGGCGCCACCATCGATACGATCGACGAGGCCGCGATCCGCCGGGCGGCGCGCGGCGCGATCGAGCTCGTGCGCCATGGCAATTTTCTCGCCATCGTCGGCGACCATGAGACCGCCGTCGAGGCGGCGGCTGTTGCCGCTGAGACCCACGTCAAATGGCACGGCGTCGAGCCGATCAATCCGCAGCAACAGCAGGCGTCGTCGCTGCTGCAGCAGCCGACCATCGATCGCACGGTCGGGGCGCCGCCGTCAGATACAACCGCGCGCGCCGCGCACCACGAGGCGACCTACTCGCGCGCCTACCTGGCGCACGCCTCGATCGCGCCGTCCTGCGCGCTCGCCGAATTCCGCGACGGCCACCTGACGGTATGGACGCATGCACAGGGCGTCTTTCCGCTGCGTGCAGCGCTCGCGCAGTCGCTCGGGCTCGACCCCAAGGACATTTCCGTGCGGCACGTGCAAGGACCCGGCTGCTACGGCCACAACGGCGCCGACGACGCGGCGGCCGATGCAGCGATCATCGCAATGCAGAAGCCGGGCACGCCGATTCGCGTGCGCTGGCGGCGCGAGGAGGAGTTCGCGTTCGAGCCGGTGAGCTCCGCGATGGTGGTCAAGGTGCGCGCCGCGCTCGATGATGCCGGCAAGCCGTCCGACTGGACGGCGGAAATCTGGAGCGGCACGCACAGCGCGCGCCCCGGCAGCGGCAACCTGCTGGGCGCGAAGGCGCTGCCGAGCCCGCCGCCCGAGCCGCCCCCGCATGACGTGCCCGACGCGGGCGGCGGCGGCGCGGTACGCAACGGCACGCCGCTCTACGATATTTCGGCCAAGCGCATCATCCATCATTTGGTGCCGGAGACGCCGGTGCGCACCTCGGCGCTGCGCGGGCTCGGCGCCATGCCCAATGTGTTCGCGATCGAGTGCTTCATCGATGAGCTCGCCGAGCGCGCCGGCGAGGATCCGGTGCAATATCGCCTCGCCATCACCTCCGATCCGCGCGCCCGCGGCGTGATCGAGCGCGTCGCCAGGATGTCGGCCTGGCAGGCGGGCCTTGCTGCCGGCACCGGCCGCGGGCGCGGCATCGGCTTTGCCCGCTACAAGGATCGTGCCGCCTATGCGGCGGTCGTGGTCGAGCTCGAGGCCGACGAGGCGATCCGCCTCAGGCGCATGTGGTGCGCGGCCGACGTCGGCCTCGTGGTCAATCCGGACGGCGCCATCAACCAGCTCGAAGGCGGCATGATCCAGTCGGCGAGCTGGGTGCTCAAGGAGCAGGTGCGGCTGGAGACGACCGGCATCGCGTCGCGCGATTGGGAGACCTATCCGGTGCTGCGCTTCTCCGAGGTGCCGGAGATCACCGTCGAGTTGATCGCGAGCGATAGCGACGTCCCGCTCGGCGCCGGCGAGGCGACCGCCGGGCCCACGGCTGCGGCGATCGGCAACGCCGTCGCGCACGCGCTCGGCGCCCGCATCCGCGACCTGCCGCTGACGCGCGAGCGCATCATGGCGACGCTGCTGGCGGGCGAATAGCGAAACCATAGGGTGGCAAAGGCGCCGGTCCGACTCGCGCCGCGTGGCAAAAGCTCCGAAGCGCCTTTGCCCACGCAGGCCTCCGCATGCCCGATTTTATCCACCCTATGAGGCCGAAGAGCGACCAGCGAATAGGGAGCAGCGAATAGCTGGGCGAACTACTCACTATTCGCTACTCGCATTCGCCATGACGCCCGCGCCCCGATCGAGCTCCAGCCACGCCTCGAGGAACGTCTGCAGCCACGTGCGGATCGCAAGGTCGTAGACGGGGCGTTCGGCGAAGTGAGCCGCGCGCTGCTTGGCGCCGGGCATCGCCATGCGCTCATGGCCGCGGGTGGTCCAGCGGCACATCATGGCGTGGGTGACCTCGGCGTGAAACTGGATGGCAAAGCCGTTGCCGTAGCGCATCGCCTGGATCGGAAAGATGTCGCCCTCGGCGAGCAGCTCGGCGCCGTGCGGCAGATCGAAGCCCTCACGGTGCCATTGATAGACCACGGCCGGCCAGTTGCCGCACACCGCGTGCGCCGCCTCGGTCACGCGGATCGGATAGTAGCCGACCTCGGCCTTGCCCTCGGGATGGTAGGCGACGCGCGCCCCGAGGTGCTTCGCCATCATCTGGGCGCCGAGGCAGATGCCGAGGAAGGGCTTGCTCTCGGCGAGCGGCACCGCGATCCAGTCGATCTCACGCCGGATGAAATCGTCGGTGTCGTTGGCGCTCTGCGGGCCGCCGAAGATGACCGCGCCGGCGTGGTCCGCCAGGGTCTCGGGCAGCGGGTCGCCGAAGCGCGGACGGCGAACGTCGAGCGGCACGCCCATTTTGGTCAGGTAATGCCCGATCCGCCCAGGGATCGAGTGCTCCTGGTGGAGGACGAGCAGCACCGGCCGATGCGGGGCCGGTGGGGGCGTGCGCGGATGCAGTGGCGCGTGCATTGGCTGAGTCGAATTCCTACCCGCCCACCTGCGGTTGGCAAGACCCGTGCCGGTCAGGCCTTCCATGCAAAGGGTCGATGCCTGCCGCATGAATCCGGAAAAGCCGGCTCACGTCGCGCCCTCGCCAGCGTCGCCGGCCTCGGCGGCCGCCGCCACCCGCTCGCGCAGCATGACGCGGTCACGCGTCGACACCGCCAGCAGGTCGGCCACCCGCCACATCACGTTGGCCTCGAACTCGGTCACCTTGCCGTCGGCGTAGACCATCTCCCACAGCATCTCGACGACGTTGAGCCGGCCGGCCTCGTCGAGGGTGCGCATCAGCAGGCTGGTGAAATGATAGAAGTCGACCGCCTCGCGGTCATCGGCGGCGGCCTCCGCGATCAGCTCGTCGGTCGCGGCGGCATCGAGCGCGAACTCGCGCTCGAGGATCGCATGCAATTTGCTTCGCTTGGCGTCGGTGAGCTCGCCGTCGAGGGTCGCGATGTGGACGAGCAGCGCCGCCGCGGCACGGCGGTAGTCGTTCTCGGCGAACTGGTCCTGCGGCTTCTTCTCGTCGATCAGGTCGGAGAAGAATCGTCGGAGATCGTCCAGCATCACGGGCCCTGCAAAATCCGCTGCAACGCCGAAAGAGCGGCCGGCACGTCAGCGGCTAGCGCACAGCCCGGTGGGTCCGGATGCTCTCGGCGAGCAAAGCGAGGTTGTTGGCAATATAGGGATTGCGCGGGTCCTTTGCCCGCGCCTCCAGCAGGGTCGCCCGGGCATGCGCGTAATCGCCGCGCAGCATGTAGGAATAGCCCTGGTTGTTGAGGAGCTCGGGCGTGCGCCCCATCATGCCGTAGAGCTGCTTGTAGGCGCGATCGGCGAGATCGAAGCGCCTGAGCCGGTCGTAGGACGCGGCAAGCCCGAGCCAGGCATCGGCGTCACGCGGCCCAGCCTCGACGGCCCGGCGGAAGTAGCGCTCGGCGAGGCCGTAGTTCCCCTGACGAAAGTTCATCCGGCCGAGGCTCAGGTCATCGTTGGGCGTGCTCGGCATCGCCGGCGTTAGTTCCTCGGCCGGCGGGCCCTTGTCGCCGACATCGTGCGGACCAATGGGGGGCGGGCCGCCGATCGAGCCGGTGGTATCGGCGGGCGTGTCGGTCTTGGTGCCGAAGAGGTCGGGCGCCTTGAGCGATGTGGTCTCACAGCCGGACAGCCATAGAAGGCTCGCCACCGCGACAACGACGCTACGCTTGACGCCAACGCTCATACGCTACTGCGCCCCCCGGGCGCCGGGACAGCTTCGTGGGTCCAAGGCACCGGCGCGCGTGGTGCTGCCGCAACCCCGTAACGACCGTAGGGGACGGTGGTTAAGAATTTCTCGCCGGCGAGCTAAGCCGCCGTTCGCTCACGGTATTTTGGTCCGCTAAGCGGTCGGAGGGAGCACCGGGACGGCCACGGATGGGTCAATAGGCGCCCATCTTGATGCGCACGAAGACCGGCAGCAGGATGGCCACGAACAGCACCGGGAAGACGCAGACCATCAGCGGGATGGCGAGCTTGGAGGGCAGCGCATAGGCCTTCTCCTCGGCGGTCGAGAGACGCCGGTGGCGCATGTCCTCGCTGTAGACGCGCAGCGCGTCGGTGATGCTCGAGCCGAGCTCGTCCGATTGCTGGATCAGCGTCGCGAACGAGCGCACCTCGGCGAGGCCCAGGCGGTCGCCGAAATGCTCCAGCGCCTCGCTCATGGTGCGGCCGGCGCGGATTTCCAGGTTCGCCATGTGGATGTTGGCGCTGAGATTCGGATAGGATTCGCCGAGCTCGCGCCCCACCCGCTCGAACGCCGCCGCCATCCCGAGCCCGGCATCGGCGCACACCACCAGCAGGTCCATCATGTCGGGAAAGCCGGCGCGGTATTCCTGCCGGCGCGCCGAGACGATGCGGTCGAGCACGAGGCTCGGCGCGAGATAGCCGAGAATGCCGCCGACGCCGACCGCCGGCCATTGCACACCGGACCTCGATGTGAGCAACGGCACGAGCGCGAACCCTACCGCGCCGAGCACCACCGCCAGCAGGCCGCGGGTGAGGAAGAAGAAGCCGACCGCGCGCGCATCGAAGATGCCGGCCTGCACCAGGCGCTGGCGCAGCATCTTCATGCTCTTGTTGTCCATCGACGAGTAGTGCTTGGTGGTGCGGTCGAGCAGGCGCTGCGCGGCCTTCATGCCGGAATGGCGCAACGAGCCGCTGCCGCCCGAGGACACGAGATCCTCGGTCTTGATGCCGGCGGCACGGCGCTTCACGGTTCCGCGCACCCGCACCGCCCGCATGACGAAGAAGGCGATGAGCGCAGTCGGAATGAACACGGCCGCCATCACCAAGAGATTGGCGAGGCCGTTGTTCGCCGGGATCATGTCGAGCAGCGTTTGCATCGAATCGTTACCCGGACCTAGATCTTGAAGTTGACCATCTTGTACATCACAAGATTGCCCACCAGCATCCAGCAGATGGCGGCGCCGAGGATCTCCTTGGTGATGTCGAACTGCCAGACGCTGCCGTAGAAATCTGGCGCCACCACCTGGATGACGCCGAACATCAGGATCGGCAGCGACGACAGGATCAGCGCCGAGGCGCGGCCTTCGGCGGCGAGCGCGCGCACCTTGCGCCGCATCTTGAAGCGCTGGCGGATCACCGCGGACAGGTTTTCCAGGATCTCGCCGAGGTTGCCGCCGGTCGATCCCTGGATCGCCACCGCCGTGACGAACAGCGGCAGGTCGTCCTGGCCGACGCGCGAATAGAGGTTGCGCATCGCGGTCTCGAGATCGGCGCCATAGGTGATCTCGTCGGCGACCAGGCCGAACTCGGTGCCGATCGGATCGGGCATCTCTTTCGCCACCATGTTGACGGCGATCGGCACCGGATGCCCGGCGCGCAGGCTGCGCACGATGATGTCGATGGCGTCGGGGAACTGCGAGCCGAATTTCTTCTGCCGCCGGCCGCGCAGCACACGCAGCGAGAAGTAAGGCAGGAACAGGCCGCTGAACAGCGCGCCGAGCAGCCCCTGCACGATGCTGCCGCGCAGTACGACGAGCGCGACCAGCGTGATGACCGCCGCGATGCCGGCAAACATGCCGATGCGCGACAGCCCGACGGAGACGCCGGATTGCACGATCAGCTTGTTGAGCGCGACGACCGGCAGGCGGAAATCGCCGCCCGTCGTCAGGCCGCGCTCGCGGCGGAGCTCCACCAGGATGCCCTGGCGGTCGACCGTGTCGCTGAGCAACGACAAGCGGCGGTTGATGCGGTTGCGATATGACGCGGCCGAGAAGAACAGCAGATAGATGCCTTCGCCGAACAGGATGGCCGAGACCACCGCGAAGGCGTAGATCGCATATGTCGGGTCGATGTTGAACGACATTGGTATCAGAGCGGCTGACTCGGATCGAAGTAGCTCGACGGGATCTTGATTCCTTTGGCGACGAGATCGGTGAGGAAGCGCGGACGGATGCCGGTGGCCTGGAAGTGACCCTGCACGGTGCCGTCCTCCGCGGTGGAGGTGCGCACGTACTTGTAGATTTCCTGCATCTGGATGATGTCGCCTTCCATGCCGGTGATCTCGGCGATGCTCATCACGCGGCGCTTGCCGTCGGAGAGGCGCGACAGCTGGACGATGACGCGGATGGCGGCGGCGATCTGGCCGCGGATCGAGGCGACCGTCATCGGCAGGCCGGCCATGCCGATCATCTGCTCGAGACGGGAGAGCGCGTCGCGTGGCGTATTGGCGTGCACGGTCGCCATCGAGCCTTCGTGGCCGGTGTTCATCGCCTGCAGCATGTCGAAGGCTTCCTCGCCGCGGCACTCGCCGAGGATCACGCGGTCGGGGCGCATGCGCAGCGCGTTCTTGACCAGGTCGCGCTGGCGGATCTCGCCCTTGCCCTCGATGTTGGGCGGGCGCGTCTCCATGCGGCCGACATGCGGCTGCTGCAGCTGCAATTCGGCCGCGTCCTCGATGGTGACGAGGCGCTCCTTGTCCGAGATGAAGGCGGAGAGCGCGTTGAGCATGGTCGTCTTGCCCGAGCCGGTGCCGCCCGAGATGATGGTGGTGACGCGCGCCTTGACGGCGGCGGCGAGCAGCTCGGCCATCGGCGGACGCAGCGCGCCGATGTCGACCAGCTTGTTGAGGTTGAACGGCCGCTTGGAGAACTTGCGGATGGACACCAGGGGCCCGTCGACCGCGACAGGACGCACCGCGACGTTGACGCGCGAGCCGTCGAGCAGGCGCGCGTCGCACAGCGGATGCGATTCGTCGACCCGGCGGCCGACCGCGGAGACGATCTTGTTGACGATGCGCAGGAGGTGCGGCTCGTCCTTGAAGCGCACCGCGGTGGGCTCGAGGATGCCGCCGCGTTCGACATAGACGCATTCGTGTCCGTTGATCAGAATGTCGTTGACGCTCGGGTCCTTGAGCAGCGGCTCGATCGGGCCGAGCCCGGTCATCTCGTCGAGGATCTCGTTGACGAAGCCGGCGAGCTCCTGGGCGTTGAGCGCGAGCCGCTCGACCAGGATGTACTGCGAGACGAGCTGCTGGACGTGCTTGCGGATCTCCTCCTCGGGCAGCTTTTCCAGCGCCGAGAGGTTGATCTCCTCGATCAGCTTGCGGTGCAGCCGCACCTTGGCGTCGAGCAGCTTGTCGGTGAGCAGCGGGTTCGGCGCTGGCGCGGCCGCCTGCGCCGGCTGCGCCGAGGGTTGCGGCGCGAGCATCAGCGGCACGATCGGATCAGGCTCGGGCTCGCCCTGCGGAAACACGGTCCACGCCACCGCCTCGTCGGCCGGCGGCGGAGGCGGCGCGACAGCCGCCGGCATCGCCAGCGGCGCGGTGGCCGCTGGCGAAAACTCCGGTGTCGCCCGGCGCGTGCTGAATCGACCCGCCATGACTATAGGCCCAGCTCACCCCTTGCTGCGTCGTTGCGCAGCGCCTCTGTTCGACCCTTTGTCTTCTCTGAACGCGCTACGAACGCGCCCAGGACAACGCCATTTTCTTGTGCGGCGCCGCGGCCGCCCTGTCGGGCGGCGGCGCGATCAGCTTCTTGAGCTCCGCGGTGATCTTGTTGCCCGCCTTGACCTCGTCGAGCGGAACGCCGCGGTCGATCGCCTCGCGCACCAGCGCGTAGTTGTTTGGAACGGCGGAGACGAAATCCTTGCCGAGCGCCTGCTCGACGTCGCTCTTGCGCAGGCCGGAGCCGAACATGCGCTGCTCGAAGCGATTGATGATGACGCCCGGACGCTGGCCGTCGCCCAGCCGCTCGCTGATGGCGGCGACGAGCTGCTTGGCGTGCTTGAGCCCCGGCACGGTGAGCTCGGTGACGATGTACAGCCGGTTGGAGCCCAGCAGCACGCTGTCGGTCCAGGAGAACCAGGTGCGCGGCATGTCGATCACGACGTAGTTGAAGTGCGAGGAGACGAGATCGAGCAGGCGGGTCACGAGCTCGGGATCGAACGAGCGCATCTCCGCCGGCCGGTTGGGCGACGCGATCACCGCGAGGCCGGAGCCGTGATAGGCGGTCATCACCTCGAGCAGCTGGCGATCGAGCCGCTCCGGACGCGGCTCGATCTCCTTGAGGTCGAGGCGCGGTTCGAGATCGAGATAGTCGGCGCAGTTGCCGTTCTGGAAATTCAGGTCGACCAGGCAGGTCGCCGGCCGCGACTTGCTGCCGCCGCTGTTGAGCAGCAGGAGCGCGGTCTGGATCGCCAGCGTGGTGACGCCGCAGCCGCCGCCGGCGCCGAGATAGGTGAATATCTGCGCCTCGGTCTGCTCGGGCGCCGCCGGCGCCTGCACGACGCGCGCGCAGGTGCGCACCAGCTCGACCGGCTGCACCGGCTTCACCAGAAAGTCGGCGACCCGCATCAGCAGCAGCTGGCGCGCCGTGTCCTTGTCGAAATTAGGCGTGATCACGACCACCGGTGGCCAGCCGTTGAGGCGTCCCATCAACCGCGTGAGCGCGGCCATCTCCGGCTCCTGCGCGGGGTCGAGATCGATGACGATGACGGTGAGATCCTCGCCGGTGACCTTCGCCTCGTTGGCGGAGAGCGGGCCGCTGATCATCGCGAGCTCGATCTGGGCCGCGGTCGCAAAAGTCGAGCGAACCGACTCCTCGAACGCGGCGTCGGCCGTGACGACCAGCACCTTGGTCTTGGTCGAACCTGCTTTGGAGCGGCTGTTGAGCATCTTCGGTATCTCTGGGGGTCTCGCGTCAATGCGTCGCAGCGTTGGTCGTCGTCGCCGCGCTCGCGGCTGCGGCCGGCGCCGGCGTGCAGCCCGGCTGCGCCGCCTGCACGGCGGTGCCGTAGGTGCCGCTCGAGCTCGTGCCCTTCGGCTGGATGACCTGGCAGGTGCGGTAGCGCTCGACCGCGCTCTGCACCACGACGCCGTTGGCGGGGATGTTGCGGTTGGCGCTCGCCGGCGGCCACGGATCGACCGTCTGCGTCGCCAGCGCCGTCGCGATCGCGTCATTGGCGCCGAACGACACCGTCTCGCGGCGGTCGTAGTAGAGGTCGGAGCAGCCCGCCAGCATGGTGGCGAGCAGCACGCCCGCGCCGATCCGCGTCATCATCCTACTGCGCCGCGACATTGAGGCCCCCCTTCGGCAGCTCGAGCATGTGCCCGATCGGTCCGCGCTCGACCATCGCGCCGCCGCCGCGCACCGTGGTGCGCGGCACCTCGTTGCGGTTCTCGAGGAAGAAGTCGATGTCGTTGGCCGGCAGCGTCGAGTCGAGCGGCGTCTTCACCTCGTCGCCGGGCCGCGTCGGGTTCACGAGGTGCGGCGTGACGATGATGATGAGGTCGGTCTCGTTCTTCTGGTACGATTTGCTGGAGAACAGCGGGCCGAGCACCGGCACGTCGCCGAGCCACGGCAGCTGCTGCTGCGCGGTCGACAGGTTGTTCTGCAACAGGCCGGCGAGGACGAAGCTCTGGCCGTCCCTGAGCTCGAGCGTCGTCGTCGCGCGGCGCACCGTGAGCGCCGGCACGACGATGCCGTTGCCGACGGCGACGCTGTTGCTGGGATCGAGCTGGCTGACCTCGGGAATGATCTTGAGGTTGATCAGGCTGCCGTTGAGGACGGTCGGCGTGAAAGCGAGGCTCACGCCATACTGCTTGTAGTCGACCGTGATCTGGCCGGAGCCGAGACCGGGCACCGGGATCGGATACTCGCCGCCGGCGAGGAAGTTCGCGGTCTCGCCCGAGAGCGCGACCAGGTTCGGCTCGGCGAGCCGGCGGGCGAGGCCCCTCTGCTCCAGCGCGTTGAGCATCGGGTCGATCTGCAGGCCCTTGGCCACCATGCTACCGGCGATGAAGCCGAATGGCGCGGTCGCGGTGCCGATGACGCCGGCGGCACCCGGCGCAACGCCCGCCGCGTTGACGAGCGAGGTCAGCGGCGACGTGCTCGAGGTCGAGGTGACCGGCAGCAGCGAGGCCGCCTGGCCGGATCCGATATTGGCGATGAAGCTGCCTTGATGACCCGGGCGCGGCCCGACGTTCCACTGCACGCCGAGCTCGCGGTCCGCCTCGCGCGAGGCCTCGACGAAGCGCACCTCGAGCATCACCTGCTGCGGCTGCATCACCTGGACCGAGTTGATGATCTCCGGGCCGAACTGCTTCGCGACCTGCACGGCCTGGTCGAGCGCGACGCCGTCGGTCGCGGTGCCGGTGAGCAGGATGCGGCCGTTGACGGTCGACACGTGGATACGGTTGTGCGGGAAACGCCGCGCGAGCTCGGCGGCGAGCGCCGAGGTGTCGTAGGACACCTCGACGTCGAACACGCCGATCAAGCGCTTGTCGGCGCCGTAGATCGAGACGCGGGTGGTGCCGAGCTTCTTGCCGAGGATCGACAGCGTGTGGTCGGTCAACGCGTTGACGTCGGCGATGTCCGGGTTTCCCACCATGATGTCGACGAACGGCTGATCGGTGCGCACATCATCGGACTTGCCGACCGCGACGACGATCGAGGCGGTGCGGCTGCCGGCGCCGACCATGATCACGCGCTCCGCATGGGCGGTGCCGGCGAGGCCGGGCACGCACGCCGCCCCGACGGCGAGCGACATCGCGATCGAGACGAGCGTCGAGCGCCAGGCGAGACGCGGGCGCGCCCGCGACGGCTTCCGCGAGGTCCTGTCCAAGATTCCGAAGACGAGCCGGGTGCGCGGCACCGCGGCGTCCTGATATTCGTCGTTTTTCACATCGGCCTCCCCGCCTTGTGATCCATTGCACCCGCCGGCAAATCCCCATTCGGCGGCGCGGTGCATCAGTGCATGGTTCCTTGCCCCACGGTCGCGGATGCGTTCGATCCGCGATCATCTTTCGGCACGCTGTAGATGGTCCGGTTCTGGGCGCGCGTGATTCCGATCGTCGCGTACTTGCTGTTGTCGTCCTCGGTGGTCTTGGCGCCGAGGAGGTCGGCGATCGTGATCGGCCGCGACGGCGTCGCCGCCGTGTCGCCCGCCTTGCGCAGCGCGAGCTCCAGCGTGCCGATCTGGCTCGCCAGCGCGAGCTTCTGCGCGCCGGTGATGTCGACCTCGAGCGTCACCGCCTTGGCGACGGATGGTTTGTCGGAGCGTTCGTCGGCGAGCTGGTCGATCGCCAGCACCTTGACGTCCTTGAGAACGACGTCGTTGAAGGCGTTGTTCTTCTCCAACTGCCGGCTCAGCATCACGTCGACCCGGTCTCCCGGCAGCACGAAGCCCGCGACGCCGTCCACATCGTTGACCCGGATGGTCACCGCCTTGAAGCCTTCGCGCAGCGTCGCCGAGAGCGTCGCGCGCTGCCCTTCGCCGGTGATCTTGGAGGCGAGCACCGGCTCGTTCGCCTCGATCGCGGTGAGCACCACCCGCTTGCCGTGCGACAGCAGGTCCTTGATCGAGCGGAAGCCGCCCTGCGGGATGGCGTCGGCCGGCCACGGCATCTCGCGCAGCGCCGCCGCCGAAAGCTCGTTGCCGAAGCGCAGCTGACGGCTCGCCACCACCAGCGTCGAGGTCGCGGTCGGCTTGGTCTTCTGCGCCTCGATGCTGCGCAGGCGCGCCTCCGACTGGGCATTGAGCCAGGACTGCGCCACATAGACCGCGAGCAGCCCGAACACGGCCGCCACGGCGATCATGATGATGGTGCTGCTGCGCACGACTAGGTTCCTGAATCTGTTCCCGCTTTTGGCAGGCTCGTTACGATCGATATAGAAACGTCGACAGTATTGAATCAGTGAACGATAAGGATGTTCTGGCCCTATGCTGAAATTTGGTTGAATGCGTATTGTTTATGAAACGTGCAAAATCGAGTAAACTTGCGCGTAACCTTGAACGAGATTCACCATGCGGCGGCCCCGGATATCGCTCGGCTGTGGCGCGCCCGCGACAGTTGCGCGCCGCAGTCGCGCCTGACGCAAGGGAATCTCGCGCTTGATGCGATGACGGCATCGCATTAACCAGGGCGTCGCCGCAGCCCTTCTCCCTTTCCCGAACATCCCGGACGAGCCATGACCGACGCCCGCGTCACTTCCGCCATGCACCACTGGGCTGCGCGCCTCGTCGCCAACGGCGTGGTGCTGACCGACTTCGAGGACATCGTCGGCTCACTCGGCTCCTGGAACGACTGGTGCGCCGCCTGGTCGGCGCGGGCCGGCATCCACGAGGCGCTCGGGCGCCAGGCGCTCGCCGCCAACAAGCATCTCAGCGCAGGCGAGCACCTGCAGCGGGCCGGCGTTTACTATCACTTTGCCAAGTTTCTGTTCGTGCACGACCTCGCGCAGATGAAGGCCGCACACATGAAGGCGGTCGAATGCCGCCGGCTCGCGCTGCCCTATCTGGCGCCGCCGGGCGAGCGGGTTGCGATCCCGTTCGAGGGCAAGACCCTCTACGGCATCCTGCGCAAGCCGGCCGGTGTCGCCAAACCGCCCGTGATGGCGATGATCTGCGGGCTCGACTCGTGCAAGGAGGAGACCGACGCCTATGAGGCGCCGTTCCTCGCGCGCGGCATTGCCACGTTCGTGTTCGACGGGCCCGGCCAGGGCGAGGCCGAATATGATTTCCCGATCCGCGGCAATTACGAGACCGCTCTCGAGGCGGTGCTCGACGTCCTCGCGACGCGCCGCGATCTCGATTCAACGCGGATCGGCCTGTGGGGCGTGAGCCTCGGCGGCTACTATGCGCCGCGCGCGGCGGCGTTCGAGCCGCGGGTCAAAGCCTGCATCTCGCTCTCCGGGCCCTACGACATGGGGGATTGCTGGGATGGCCTGCCCGAGCTCACGCGCGAGGCGTTCCGCGTGCGCAGCCATTGCGCCACCCAGGCGGACGCGAAGCGCAACGCCGCGACGCTGTCGCTCAAGGGGGTCGCCAGCCGGATCGCCTGCCCGATGTTCATCGTCACCGGCAAGCAGGACCGCGTCATCCCCTGGCAGGACGCCGAGCGCCTCGCCCGCGACGTTAAAGGGCCGGTCGAGCTGTTGCTGATCGACGACGCCACCCACGTCGCCAACAACCGCGGCTACCGCTGGCGCTTGCAGAGCGCGGACTGGATGGCGGAGCGGCTGAGCTAGCGTCTCTTTGTTCACTTGCTCGGCGCCGCCGGCGCGGAGGGCGCGGCGGCAGGCTTGAGCGCCGCCTCGATCTCCTCGATCGTCTGCTCGCCGACTTTCTTCTCGCCGTTGATGAAGAAGGTCGGCGTCGCATTGACCCCGAAGTCCTTGGCGGCGCGGTCGCGCTCCGCCATCAGGGCATCGAGGATCTTCTTGTCCGCGAGGCACGCCTTGAAGCTCTGCTCGGTAAGGCCCTCCTGCTTGACGGTTTCGAGCAGCGGGCCCTCCGGGTGATCGACCGCCCAGGTGTCCTGGGTGCGAAACAAAAGCTCGATGGTCGGAAAGAACTTGTCCTTGCCGGCGCAGCGCGCGAGCGCAGCCGCACCCGCGGCGACCGGGTCGAGCGGGAATTCGCGGAAGATGTAGCGTACCCTGCCGGTGTCGATGTCGCGCTTCTTGAGCTGCGGGAAGACCTCGTTGGTGAAACGCGCGCAGTGCGGACAGGTCATCGAGGCATACTCGATGATCACGTTCGGCGCGTTCGTATCGCCGAGCGACTCATCACCGAGCGGACCCGGCTGCATGAGATCGGCCGGCGCCGAATAGGCGCGCCAGCTGATAAAGCCACTACTGCCGATGGCCAACACCGCCGCGGCCGCAACGGCCCTAAGGATATGACGACGATTCATGTTCAACCACCCCACACGATCGAGACGGCCATAGAGTTCCCGCCGTCGTTGTCGGAATTGCGGCAATTCCAGGCTGGCAGGGTCGCCGTCGGGTCGTCAACCACGGCGTTTGCAGCAAGTTCAAGCCAACCACCCTCACCCGGCGAGCGTATACCGCTTCCCCACCGCGAGCGGCGCCAGCACTTTGTCGCCGAAGGCGGCGGAGAGCGCGGCGAACGCGCGCCAGCCGGTGCAATGGCCGGCGGCGATCATGGCGGGCGCGAACGCCTTCATCGCCTCGACCGTCGGCGGGATGGCCTGCTCCTGCGGCCCGGAGAGATGCAGGCCGCCGAACACCGCATGGATCGGCACCTCGGGAAATGTCGCGCGCGCGTGGGTGAGCACGTTGACGATGCCGGCATGCGAGCATGCGCTGAACACGACGAGGCCCTTGCCGGCGAGATGCACGGCGAGCCAGCGCTCGTCCATCACCAATTCGTCCGGCTCCCAGTCCTTGCCGTCGGCGGTGCGGCGTACTTGTCCAGGCACGCCACGCTCATAGGCGGTGAGACGCGGGATCTCGCCGCTGACATAGAACATGTCGTCGAGGAAAAGCTGCGGCTCGATGGCGCAGACGACGCGCGCGCCGTGCGCCGTGAGATCATCGATGCCGGGCACGTCATCCATCAGCCGCACGCTGCCGTTCGCGAGGCGCACGGCGCGCGAGCGAAACATGCCGGGATGTGCGTAGTACGGCACCGGGCGGGCGCCGTTGCGGGCTCGGATCGCGTGCAGCGCGAGGAACATGGCGCCGCAATGATCCCAGTGCCCGTGCGAGAGCACGATGCTTTCGACCGTGCCGAGATCGGCGCCGAGGCGCGTGGTGTTGCGCTCGAAGGCGTAGTCCTCCGGCCCGCTGTCGAACAGCACGGCGTGGCGCGTGCCGCCGCGCTCCGCCGTGATCAGGCAGGAAAGGCCGTGCACCGCGCAGCAGAGGCAGCGTCCCGAGGAGGCGCGCAAGCCACGCCGCGTGACGGAGGCGAACTCGCTCTCGACAGTGGCGGGCGTGGTCGAGAGGCCGTCGGTCGCGTTGTCGACCAGGATGAGCACGTCGAGCTTGTCGACGGGGGGCAGCGCGCCGGGACTGGACATGTGCTTGCTGGGGTTCGGTGGCCGGGACTGAGAGGCTAAAGCGCGGAAGCGAACGCTGCAACGCGGCGGCGGCCGCATGCGCCGGACTATGCGCCGGACCGGCTGGCGCTGGCGCGCCGGTTCTGCAACATTCCCGCCGAGCCGGGGCTACTTGGAGCGAATTCATGTCCGATCTCATCGCTGTCATTGCGCCCGGCGAGATGGGCGCCGGCATCGGCCAACGCCTGCACGAGCGCGGCGCGCGGGTGATCACCTCGCTCGCCGGCCGCAGCGCCGCGAGCGCCAAGCGCGCCGAGCGCGCCGGCATGGTCGCGGTCGGCAGCGACGACGAGATCGCCAAGGCCGACGTCATCCTGTCGGTCGTGCCGCCCAAGGATGCGGCCGGCCTCGCGCAGCGGCTCGGGCCCGCGATCGCGCGGGCCGCGACCAAGCCGATCTATGTCGACTGCAACGCGGTCGCGCCGCAGACCGCCCAGGCCATCGGCACGATCCTGCAGGGCAGCGGCGCGAGCTACGTCGACGGCGGCATCATCGGCGCGCCGCCGACGCCGACCACACCGGGCGCCCGGCTCTACGTCTCGGGCGAACGCGCGCGCGACGTGGTGCGGCTCAACTCGTACGGGCTCGACGTGCGCTTTCTCGACGGGCCGGTCGGCGCGGCGTCGGCGCTGAAGATGTCCTATGCGGGGATCACCAAGGGGTTCACGGCGGTGAGCGCGCTGATGATGCTCGGCGCAACGCGCGCAGGCTGCGCCGACAGCCTGCACAAGGAGCTCGCCGAGAGCCAGGCGCCGCTGCTCGCCTGGCTCGGCCGCCAGATGCCGAAGATGCCGGCCAAGGCCTATCGCTGGGTCGCCGAGATGGAGGAGATCGGCCTCTTCCTCGACGGCATCCCGGATGGGCGCGCCGCGTATGACGGTTTCGCGCGGCTCTACGACTACATCGCCGAGGCGGAGGCTGCGCCGCGCAAGCCGGACAATGCGGTGACGCAGCTCGATCTGTTTTGCGCGATGCAAGCGCCGCCGGCGCGCAAGAGCGCGTAGTTCACCGTCATGCGAGGCACGCGAAGCGTGGCGAAGCAATTCCGAACCACCGACGCATGTGTCTGGGTTCGAGATTGCTCTTATGTCCCCTGTCAAGCAATGAGGCGCGATTGTTTTTCTGCCGAGGCATTGGCCTCGGCAGGTGTGTCGCGGGATGATCGTGCAAAGGTGGGGACGAAGCCTTGAGACGTCGGTGATCAATCTCTCAT
>DATGLS010000024.1:0-74585 GCA_035293985.1 Xanthobacteraceae bacterium | reverse complement strand
GCCGACCGGCAAGGCGACGCCGTCGAGTTGGACGCTGGCGGGGTCGGGCGGGAATGGAAGCCTGACGTTCGGCCTGGCGTCGGCGGCGGGGCATGGGACCGCGGTGGTGAACGCGAACGGGACGTTCACGTATACGCCTGTGGCGGGCTATAGCGGAGCCGACAGCTTCCAATACCGAGTGACGGACGGGCTCGGCGAGACGAGCCTCAACACGGTGAGCGTTGGGGTCGGGTCGGGCTACTCGATCACGCAGTCGATGCAGTTTGCGGCATCGCAGTCGCAGTACCTGTCGCAGACGCCGTCGGTTGCCGGGAACCAGGAAACGTGGACGTGGAGCGGCTGGGTGAACGTGAGCAGCACGCCGACGCTGATGGCGCTGTTCGGTGCTGCGAACGGGTCGAACTGGTCGGACATTCGCTTCGATAACGGAAAGCTCGAAATCGCGGATTACAGCAATGCGAGCGACACCTATCTGTCGCGGCTGCTGACGAACCAGACGTTCAACCCGAACACCTGGTACCAGGTCACGGTCGTATACGACACGACGCAGGCGGTTGCGGCGAACCGGATCGAGCTGTTCGTGAACGGGCAGCAGATCACGTCGTATCAGATCCAGATCGACCCGAGCCAGAACTTTGCGAGTGCGTTCGGGAGCGCGGGGCAGCGCTATCTCGGGCTGGACGGCGAGACTCCGATCGTCAACTCGTACCTCAACGGCAATTTGGCGGACGTTCAGTTTGTGGACGGGCAGGCGCTGGGGCCGTCGTCGTTCGGCGCGCTGGTCAATGGGATGTGGCAGCCGATTGCGTATACGGGGAGCTACGGGACGGGGAGCTATCACCTGACGTTTGCGTCCGGATCGGGGACGGACAGCTCGGGGAACGGGAACAACTTCACGCTGGTGAACGGGCCGAGCGTGTCGTCGGCGACACCGGGGGGGAGCGGCGCGCAGGTCGCGCTGACGCTGGACAACGGTCTGCCGTTCAACGGCGGGAGCGGCGACGCGATCTCGGGCGCGACGGTGCGCCTGACGGGCGGGTTTGCCAATGACGCAGACCTGGTAACGGCGAACACGGGTGGCACCAGCATCGCGGCAAGCTGGAATGCGACGAACGAGACGCTGACGCTCAACGGCACTGACACGGCGGCGCACTATCAGTCGGTGCTCGATAACCTGTTGTTCATGTCGGGGGCGACGGACCCGACTAACGGCGGCGCCAACCCGACGCGCACCGCGACCTGGCAGGTCACCGACGCCACCAACAACCAGCTCAGTGCCGCCCAGAGCGAGACCATTGATATATCGCCTTCATATACGGGACAATTGGTCTTCAGCGGTGCATCGAGCCAGGGCACCAGCCCGGTCACGGTGGCGGATGGCGGCCTGCTCGAGCTCGCCTACTCCGCAGCTCCGGTCTCCTTCATTGGGTCGACTGGAACGTTGCAGCTCGATAATTCGGCGCAATTTACTGGTCAGATTTCCGGATTTGGCGGGCAGGATCAGATCGATCTGCGGGACATCGTGTACACTCCGCAAGCCACGCTCGGCTATGCGGCGAATTCGGACAATTCGGGTGGGGCGTTGACGGTGAGCAACGGCGGCGAAAGTGCCCATATCACTTTGCTGGGAAACTATACGGCTTCGCAGTTTGCGGTGTCGAGCGATCCTAAGGGCGGCACGCTGGTGACGGCGCAGCTATCGCCGCTGATCGAGCAGACGTCGACGGCGACGCCGCACACGCGAACCTAAATGATCTCCACTGCACGTCGTAAGCTGCGCAGTGCGATTGCATCTGCGCTTCGCGCCGGATTGAAGGTGTCCGGCGGGCGCGTGCGCCGGCTGTTGTCCGATGCCCTCAAGACCGATGATCAATCTGTTCCGCTGACGATCGAGACGATCGCCACATCGCGCGGGCCGATCAAATTCTATTGCCTCGGTGCGCTGCCGCTCTGGCGCGTTCGCACCCTGTTCACGAAGGAACCGGAAACGATCGAATGGATCGACGGCTTCGATGAAGGCGAGGTCTTCTGGGATATCGGCGCCAATGTCGGGATCTACTCGCTGTACGCGGCAACTCACCGCGGTATCCGCGTCCTCGCGTTCGAGCCAGCCGCCGGCAACTACTACCTGCTGAATCGCAATATCGAGTTGAACGGGATAGACGACCACGTGCAGGCTTATTGCGTCGCTCTTTCGGATGAATCGGGCATTCGCGCTTTGAACATGCAAATGACGGAGCTGGGCGGCGCCCTGTCGAGTTTCGGTGAGCCTGTCGACAATTTTGGTAAGCGATTCACGCCTGGCTTCCGGCAGGGGATGATCGGCTACACGGTCGACGCATTTGTCGGTGCGTTCCGTCCGCCCTTTCCCAACCATATCAAGATCGACGTCGACGGAATCGAAGATCGCATCATTGCGGGAGCGGCGAAGACGCTGGCCGATCCGCGCATGAAATCATTGTCGGTCGAATTGGATTCAAGTCGTGAAGCCAAGACAGGGGAGATCGTTGACCGCATCGAAAGCTGTGGATTGAGGCTCGTGGTGCGGCGGCAGAGCGAGATGGTCGCGAGCGGCGAATATCGCACGATCTTCAATTACCAGTTCCAACGAGCAGTCTGACGCCGTTCCAACTTGGCGATATTGCGGCGAGTCATGGCTGTGTGTCGGCAAGAACAGATTTCTACCGATCCAGTTTCGCCTGATGGCCGCTGACCGTCAGACTCGACCAACGGACTCCCATCTTGTAGGTTGCCCACATGTCGTCTGCGCGCAAATTCATACAGCGCATTGCCAACCGCCTCGGATATGAGATACGTCGCCGCGACTTGTCCGTAACGGCGGGCATTCCTCTGCGGGTAGTGTCGCCGCGTGTTCCTGTCCCTTGGCGGCAGATCGCTGGTGATGTGCTCGCGTTCTTCGAACGCGTGCCGCTGTTCTACGATGATGCGGTGCCGCCGCCCCTGCGCATCGGCGGCGCTTGGCGGGAGACGCTAATTTCGCGGCGCGTTCAGCAGTCGGCCGCAATCACGCATCGTGATGCCGATGCGCTCGCCGCTTTGGTCGCGCGTTACATTCCATTTGATGCCGCAGGATCGAGTTTTCGCTACCTTACGAGTATCTATCGCCGTCGCTAGAATCGTTGCAGCTAGAACAGATCGAGATCTCGTCGCGGGTTGGGCTAACGCATGACTTTCCTCGCTTATGGAGGCGTAGTCGAGGAGGGACGGCAACGTTCGAACGGCTGTGCACGGACAAGACGAGACATACTCGCGGGAATCGTAGTACGTGCTAGACGATTGACAAAAACGCGTTGTGATCGACCGCCGCTAGGTGATTCTCAAGTTCAAATCGACGTTGTTCTCTACGATTGACTGGAGGCGGCTCCTTGAGCCAACGCTCCAACACTACTCCGATTTCGTCCACGCTGCGGCAGTGCGTCGCCCAGCCCGGCGGGAGCTTGTCGTAGTCGAGCGCGCAATCCCGGCCAACGAAGATCAGCTCGCAACCGGCCGCGAATGCTTCATATGCGGCATTGGTGTCGCTGTAGAGCACCACACCGGCCGAACCGATTAGATCGCGCACGCCGAGCTCGCTGAAATCGATTGTCATGCTATTCGCCGGCAACCGGCCGAGCACGAAGTTCTTGACGGCAGTCTTCAGCGCGGCCGGCGCCTGGGGATTGAAGTTCACCACGAGCCGCAAGCCCGGGAAGCGCGTCACCGCCTGGGCAGCCTTGTCAGCGAGCTCGATGCTCTCTTGCCGATCGATGCCCGTGCAGCAGAGCACGTCGCGCCCCGGCCCGCTTTTCCCGAGACTGCGTGCCGCCGCGAACCGGAGGGCGCCGCCGACGGTCAGTCGGTCGCTCGGAAAACCCAAGCTGCCGAGATACTCCGCGATGCTGGGACCCAGGACGAGCAGGGTGTCGGGTATGTTGCCGGTCGAAATCTCGCGTGTGCTCGGTATCGAGTTGAGGAACAGCGGCGGAAACGGCATGTGTTGGACGGCGACCACGCGCGCCTCCGGAAGGGTGCTGCGGATGCTCGTGCGCAGCGTCCGTTCCCATGGCTGGCCTTCGTACAGATGGATGACGACGCGTGGCTTCATCCCGAGGCGGTGCATCAGCCGTCCGACGCCGAACTGCAGGTGAGCCAGGGTCGGTGCGCCACGGCGAACTTCACGCCACAGCGCCGCCCGGATTGCAAATGTCAAGTCCAATCCGTTGCGGCTTTGGAACCGCAGCGGCCGCGCCGGCGGACGCAACGTGGCAATTGCGGCACGCACAATATCGCCGATCGTGTAGGCATCTTCGATCATCAACACCGGCTCGCCGGAGGCCATCGCGTTGGCGGCGATCGCCTCATACGGGTCAGTCCAGTCGAGCGGCTGGATGAGGTAGGCCAGCCGCCGTCCGGAGTTTCGCAGCAGCGCGGGAAGCTCGACGAACCAACCATCTTTGATCTCTCTGTCATGCGACGAGAAGGTCGTCGCTCGACCCCACAGCACAATCACGGTGTCGGCCTGACGGAGGGCATTGACATCGAGGGGGTAGCGGCGTCGGACGCGCGCCAAATGCAGTCTGCGCCGGGCGTAGTGGCGGATGCTTGTCAGCCGGTCGCGAATCGCACCGAGAAGTTGGAAAACGACTCCAGCCCGCCACCGTCGCCTGCCCGCCTTTGGATGCACCCAGCCGACCTGCCACCGGCGCGCGTGTGCGGCATCGTACATGGCTTGGCCGAGATCATCGTCGCCAACCACGAAGACGTGCCGGCCCCCGGCTTCCATGGCCTCGATGAATGCGGCAAGACAGCACGCAAAGGACACAACCGGGCTCTCGAATCGGCCGCGACTACCAATGCCGCTGGCGGTCCAGGCGAGCGGATCGCAAATCACCATCGCGGCATCGAGGTTGCGTAATGGTTCGGTCAGCTCTTGCGCCCACCTGTTGATGACGTCGCCGACCGGCGCGAGGCGGTGTCCGGCCTTTGTTCGCTCGTGAAGGTTGATCCAGAATGAATATGAATCGCCGAAATACCAGATCGTTGCCGGTTCACGGCCGCTCCAGCTCGCGAAATTCCGTTCCGGTACGACGACGGCTTCCCGGATCACAGCTGACCTCTGCGCCGAGCCATCGTCGGTACGCTGCTCCAATATCTCGATTGACCTTGCGCGGCGTCGCACGGCGCGTCAAGGGTTCGGCCGGGGAGCCTCCTCGAACAATCTCTTCGAATTGAAACCCCAATGTCCCATACTCTTCTGTTCCTCGAATTCCCGGGTGATGGCGGTCGGTTCGCCGATCTGTTGACCGATCCGGAAACGACGGTCATTGCACTGATGCCCCATGTCGCGCACGAGCTTCGCCAACTCGGGATTCCGTTTCGCTATCCCGAGCATTTCGCGGACTGGCGCCGGCAGGAGGAAGCCGGCGTCAGCATGTTGGACGACCTGCTTCATCTGTGCACGGACGGCGATCGGATGCTGCACGAGCTGTGGCCAACCGCGAAAGAGCGCGGATTCGAACCGTTCCGTTCAGCGTTCTACGAGCTTCTGCTGTTTCGTGGATCGATCTGGACCAAACTCTACCGTTGTCGTGCGGTCATCGACGTCGTCGCGCCGTCACAAGTCATCTATTCGAATCTTCCGCGACCGGCGGCCGAGCCCGATCCGATGTCGTTTGATGGGCGGAGTCTTTATGCGTCGGCCGTGCGCTACCTCTGTATGAGCCGTGGCATTCGACACAGCGAAGTCGTCGCTCCGCTTTCCGCTCTCGATCGGTGGAAACACAGCCCTCAGCCGAACCCACCAACCGAACGAACCGCCACGTTCGCGGAACGGATCCTTGCGCAATTGCGTCCGTTGCTGCCGTCGCGGCGACCGGCGGGTACCGGGCCGCGTATCCTGATGGTCCAGCGGCTCACTGCTTCCAAAGCTCTGCAGCGCATGGCGCATGTGGAATTCTGGGACGAGTTCCGTACTCGGATGCCGGTCAACGGACCGGATGAGCATAGTGCCCCGTCAGCGGCGCTTCTCGACGCGTGGTGGGCTCGCTTGCGGTCCGATCCGGCATTCCGAAAATCGTTTCAATTGGACGACACGGATTGGTTCCCGCTCGCCGAAGGAGGACTTGAGCATTTCGTGAAGCATCTGGTTCCAGGCGCTTGGGCGATCCTCGAGGAAGCCGACGCGATTCTCGACGCAGTGAAACCGGATGCGACCGTGTTCGGCAATATCAGCACGATCGAGGTGCACACCGTCGCGCGCGCTGTGCGCCGGCGCGATATTCCGGTGGTTACCGAGCCACATGGGCCATTCGGGCATTTCGTCAATTACGTCTGCACGCTCTTCGACGCGATGGCCTCGACGCACTATCTGGTGCCGGGTCCCGGCTGCATCGAATTCAACCGAGACTACGGCCGGTTTTCGATGGAGAACGTGGTGACCGGTAGCGCGCTGATCGATGCGTCGCGCCGCGACCGGATTCCGCGAACCGACGGATTGCGGGCGCTGGGGCTCGATCCGGATCGACCGACCGTCATGGTGGTGATTCAGGCGATCCTGTGGAATTGGGAGTATGGACCATATTCGGCCCGCGATGATCGTCGTTCGTTCGATTCACAGCTTGAGATCATCGAGTGTCTTGCAGGCTTCCCCGACATACAGGTTCTCTTGAAGGGGCATCCGGGCGTTTCCCGTCCGGCATCACCGGTGATCGAGATCGGTCGTAAGAAGGTCGGCGAGCGGTTTGCCTATGTCGCCTCATGGCCGTTTCGACGCATGCTTGAGATGGTCGATTGCTTCGTCATGGACTACGCGGTGACGACCATCTACGAGGCACTGACCACGGGTAAGCGGATCTATGCGCTGAAAGACTTCTACAAGGTCTACCCACCGGCCGCGCAGCCGTTGCAGGAGTGCGCTGATTTCTTCGATGATGTAGGTTCGCTCGTGGGAACGCTAAGAAGTGATCTGGCGACGGGTTCTGCCTTCCGACCAGACAATCGCAGGACCAACGAACTCATGCGGCTGTACGGCGACCCCTTCGGCGATGGGCATTCGGAGCAACGCATTGCGCGCGCAATTGTAGAGATTGCGGACATGGCGCGGCGAACTCGCAAGTGACGTAAGACCGCGCGATCAGTGCACCGAGTAGAACTCGACTGTGTTCAAGATGCGCATGCGGAGGCGCCGCTATTTTCGGTAAGCCACCAGGGAGAGCGTATGTGACCCCGGCCGATCCACGAACTCCGTCTGGAAGCCGCGAGCCCCGAATATCCCGCCATACTCGCGCCTGAGATAAGCGTGATCGCCGAGAACCGGATCAGGGGGGAAAATATCTTGCGATCGAGCGATCAACGTTCGCGGCGGTCCGTAGGGGCTGTAGAGGAAACTGCGGCGCAATGCCTTCGGCAGGACTCGACAGGCCAAATAGCGCAGCGCATGAAGGACATCATGCTTGGAGGTCCAATCGACCGCGTCCTCGCCCAGGACGATGATGACCCCATCAGGCTTGAGCACCCTGGCGATCTGCTCGAGCAGTTGGTCGGGATGGTCCGCGTGATGAAAGGCTTGGCACAATACCGCAAAATCCATGCTGCCGGCGGGAGCCTTGATGTCGTAGAAGGATCCGAGCGCCAACGTGACCTTCTCAAGCGGAACGCCATTCTTCTTGAGCACTTCCGGCCCAAGCTTCAGCAGCCGATGAGCGGAATATTCCACGCATGTCACATGGTCCGGATTGACGATGCGGAAGAGCGACGGCAGCAGCCACAGCACGCCAGCCGCAACATCGATACCGGCACCACCGACAAACTTACCGCGCGCCCGCAGTCGGTCGACACAAGCCGTCAGGTCGTCGACAAAGCCCATCGATTCGACGTATTGCTCCATTTTCTCGAAGCCATTCGCGACGACGTGCCAGGGCTTCTGTCGCTCGACCTCCTCGTCGTTCCAGAACTGGGAATACGCGACCGAGCCGATCGCGTCGGAGTCGAGCCAGACCTCGCCCTTCAATCCGGGCGGCAGGCCGTGAATGAGAGCGTCGACGGGGCCGGTTGACATGTCCAATGAGTCTGGTCGGCTATTCGACCGCAGTCTATGCCGCTCGCCGGCACTCGCATAGCGGATCATCAAATCGCTGGTCAAATTCGCCATGTCTGATGCGCCCACCGTCTCGGTGATCATCCCCACCTGGAATCGCGCCGCGACCGTCATACCGGGGATCGAAAGCGCCCTGCGGCAGACATGCGCGCCGCTCGAGGTGCTCGTATGCGACGATGCCTCGACCGACGACACCGAAGCGCTTGTGCGGCAGATGGCCGACCCGCGCATTCGCTGGCTGCCGGGCCCGCGCGGCGGGCGTCCGGCGATCCCGCGCAACCGTGGCATGGCGGCGGCGCGCGGCGAGTGGCTCGCGTTCCTCGACAGCGACGACGAGTGGCTGCCGCACAAGCTCCAGGCGCAGCTGCAGGCGGTCGCGAAGTCGGGCCGGTTGGCGTCATGCACCAATGCGTGGCGGATCGTGGCAGGCGTGCGTCAGCCGGCCCCGCTCCTCGACCGGCCGCCGCCGGTCCTCGGGCTCGACACGATGCTCGCCGGCAACATCGTCGTCTGCAGCTCCGCGCTGATCCACCGATCGCTCGTCGCCACGGTCGAGGGATTCCCCGAGCCGAAGCTCTTCACCGCGATCGAGGACTACGCGATGTGGCTGCGCGTGAGCGCGCTCACCGAGTTCGACTGTCTGGCCGCGCCATGCGTGCTCTACCGCGACGACCCGGCGGGCAGCCTGCGCGCCGAAAGCATCGAAGGATCACGCCAGCGGATCGAGATCCTGATCGATTTCCTCGCCTGGTGCCGGCGTCATCCGTCCCTGCGTAGCTGGCGCGCGGAGATCGCCGCGCGACGCTACCGTTTCAAATACAAGCTCTGGCGCGAGAACGAGGTCCCGCGGGTCGAGCGTATCCGCCGACGGCTCGCTGATGCCTGGCACGGTCGGCGCTAGCGAGCAGTCGTCGATAAAGGGCAAAACGCAAGATCCCATTTCTGAAATGTGAGTTTTTTCAGTGCCTTATTTCCGTTCACATCATGAACGACGCGCTTGACGTTCACGCGATGAACGGCGTATAGAAACGCGCGGGGAGTTGTGCGCGTGGCGACCATTATTCACGAGCCCGAGACCGACAAGGACAAGATCCTGCTGGGGCTGCTCGAGTCGGTCGAGCGCGACGGCGGACAATCGCAACGCCGCCTCGCCTCCGAGCTCGGGATCGCGCTCGGTCTCGTCAACGCCTACCTCAAGCGCTGCATCAAGAAGGGCCTTGTGAAGGTCTCCGAGGTGCCGCGGCGGCGCTATGCCTACTACCTCACCCCGCAAGGCTTCGCCGAAAAGTCGCGCCTGACGATCGAGTATCTCACCTCGTCGTTCTCGTTCTTCCGCCAGGCGCGGGCGGACTGCGCCAAGACGATAGCGCTCGCGCACGAGAGGGGCTGGAGCCGCATCGCGCTCGCCGGTCTGTCCGACCTCGCCGAGATCGCGGCGATCTGCGCCTTCGAGCGCACGACCACCATCGTCGCCGTGGTCGATCGCGACGCGGCAGCCACCGCCTTCATGGGCGCGCCGGTCGTGCCTGCTTTCGACGCGCTGCCCGGTCCGGTCGATGCGATCCTCATCACCGATCTGCGCAAGGCGGGTGAGACGTTTGCGGCGGCCGTCGCGCAGTTCGGCCGCGAGCGCGTACTGGTGCCGACTCTGCTCGGTGTGCGCACCGAGCCGAGCGAGGAGATCGTGTCGTGACGCCTGTCGCCCGCTGGTATGTGGTACAGACGCAGCCCCACTGCGAGAGCAAGGCCGTCGGGCATCTCGGCCGGCAAGGTTTTGCGACCTATCTGCCGTGCTACGAGAAGCGCCGGCGCCACGCGCGCCGTGTCGAGACGGTCGCGGCACCGCTGTTTCCCCGCTACCTGTTCGTCGCGATCGACATGGCGGCGCAGCGCTGGCGATCGATCCAGTCGACCATCGGCGTCAGCCGCCTCGTCTGCAACGGCGAAGATCCGGCCGCCGTGGCCGGGGGCGTCGTGGATGGTCTGCGGCGGCGCGAGGACGCGCGCGGATTCGTGCAGTTCGAGCCGCGGCCGCGCTTCGCGATCGGCGACCAGGTGCGGATCGTCGACGGAATCTTTGCCAGCAGTCTCGGGCTGTTCGACGGAATGTCCGACGGCGAGCGTGTCGCGGTGCTCCTCGACCTGCTCGGCCGCAAGATCAGGGTCGTGTTCGACGACCTGTCGGTGGCGGCGGCCTGAGCCGCCGCCCACCGACCCTCCGGCCTTGCCGGGGGCTCCGAGTGACCGCTGAGTCACCCGGAGTGCGGTAGCATTGGGGCCATCCGGTTCATGCAGGTTTCCGCTTCGCCCGCCAAAGTCGCGCGCGATCGAGCGTGGATCGAGCGCGAGTTCGGCCGCGACAAATGGGGCGCGGTGCTCGAGCGGATTCGTGGCCTGCGCGAGGCCGGCGAGACCAATCTCGCGCGCGCCGTCGCGACGCTCAATGCCGATGAAGCCGAAGGCGCGGGACGCGAAACGACCGATATCGTGCTTGGTGGCCGCCGCGTTGCGGCGCCGGCGAGGTTCGCCTATACGGGATTCTATGCGCTGGTGCGCACGATCCTGCTCGATCACTGCGCCGCGATTGATCCGGATCTCATCGTCGAGCTCGGCGCCGGGTGGGGGCGCAACTTGTTCGACCTGTGGCTCGGCGGGTCGCCGCGCGCGGCGCGCTACGCGGCGCTGGAATTCACCGGCGCCGGACGCGATGCGACCCGCGCGCTCGCCGACCTCGACAGCGACCTGCGGATGGAAATCCATCCGTTCGATTACTACGCGACTGACGCGATGCCGCTGGCGGCGGGCCGCCGCGTGGTCGCCTTCACGGTCTTCAGCGTCGACCAGATTCCGCATTTGCCGCCGCCGGCGATCGAACGGATCTTGCGCCTCGGTGGCGACGTCTGGGGCATCCATTTCGAGCCGTTCGGCTGGCAATGGCGTGCCGAGCGGGGCGATGCCGGTCGCGTCGGCTCGTCGGCGGATTACGCGGCGAGCCATGACTACAATCGCGACTTCTGGCCGGTGATGCGCAGTTTTGAACAGAGCGGAGCGATCGCGATCGAGCAGGTCGAGCCTGAGCTCTACGGCGCCAATCCGGAGAATGCCGCAAGCTTGCTGTGCTGGCGAAAGGTCGGACAGACTTGACCATGCGGCTCACTAAGACGGTCGGCCAGTATCTGCTCGGGCGTGGCGCCCTGCAGCAGATCGGGCAATTGCTGGATGAGGCGGACTCCACGCCGAACCGGCGCATTGTCTTCCTGGTCGACTATTTCTTCGCCGATGGCAGGCTCGCCAACCGCCTTCCGGTCGGCCCGGCCGACGTCGTGCGCTACATCGACACGACCGACGAGCCGACGACCGAGCAGGTCGATGCGATCGCCGGCGAGTTGCGCCGAGGCGTGCGCCCGTCCGCGGTGGTCGGCATCGGCGGCGGCTGCACCATGGACATCGCCAAGGCGGTGTCGAACCTGCTGAGCAATCCGGGCCAAGCCGCCGACTACCAGGGCTGGGACCTCGTCAAGGCGCCCGGTGTCTTCAAGATCGGCGTGCCGACCATCTCCGGCACCGGCGCCGAGGCCTCGCGCACCTGCGTGATGATGAATCAAGCGAAGAACCTCAAGCTCGGCATGAACAGCGACTACACGGTGTTCGACCGCCTCGTGCTCGACCCGGAGCTTACCGCGAGCGTGCCGCGCGCCCAATATTTCTACACCGGCATGGACAGCTACATTCACTGCATCGAGAGCCTCGCGGGCGGCTACCGGCATGCCTTCGCGGACGCGCTGTCGCGTCAAGCGCTCGCCATCTGCCGCGAGGTGTTTCTCTCCGACGACATGCAGGCCGATGACGCCCGCGAGCAGCTGATGGTCGCCTCGTTTCTCGGCGGCAGCGCGATCGGCAATTCCTATGTCGGCCTGGTGCACCCGTTCTCGGCCGGATTGTCGATGGTGTTTCACACTCACCACTGCATCGGCAATTGCATCGCCCTCGACGCGCTCGGAGAGTTCTATCCGCGCGAGGTGGAAGAGTTTCGTCGCATGATGCAGCAGCAGAAGATCGAGTTGCCGCGCGGCTTGTGCCGCGATCTGACCGACGCCCAGGAGCAAGCGCTCTACGACGCGACCGTCATCCACGCCAAGCCGCTTGCCAATGCGCTCGGTGACGATTTCAAGTCCGTGCTGACCCGCGACAAGGTCGCGGAGATCTTCGCGCGCATGTGACCATGGCCAAGACGGCACTCGCACCGCAGACCTCGGTCATCATCCCGGCGCGCAACGCCGAGCGGTTCATTGGCCGTGCCATCCGCTCGGTTCTGAACCAGAGCATTGCGCTCGGCGAATACGAGGTGATCGTCGTCGATGACCACAGTTCGGATCGCACCACCTACGCGCTCGATCTATTCAAGGACGAGATCTCGATCGTACGCAACGACGGTCGGCTCGGGCTGCCTGCAAGCCTCAATCGCGCCATCAAGATCGCGCGCGGCAAGTTCGTCGTGCGAGTCGATGCGGACGACTATGTGCGCAGCGACTACCTGTTCATCCTGCAGCGCTTCCTCGAGGACAACACCTACATGGACGCCGTCGCCTGCGACTACTTCGTGGTCGACGACGCCGAGAACATCATCGAGCGGCGCAACTGCATGGAGCATCCGATCGGCTGCGGCATCATGTTCCGCACCGACCACCTGATCGATATCGGGCTCTACGACGACAATTTCCTCATGCACGAGGATCGCGACCTGCGCGTCCGCTTTTTGAAGAAATACGCCATCCACCGCATCGAGCTGCCGCTCTACCGCTATCGCCGCCACCAGGACAACATGACCAACGACCGTTCCGCCTGGGAGGATTTCGAGCAGCGACTCAAGGGAAAGCACGAAAGCGATGCTGTCTAGAGACAACCCGGCGGCGCCGACCAATCAGAGCGACATCAAGGTCCCCTGGTCGGGACGCGGCTCTCGCTATACCGAGGAGGAGATCGCCGCCGTCGTCGAGGCCATGCGCAATGCGGATCCGCAGACGCAGGGGCGCTACCAGGCCGAGTTCGAGCAGCGCTTCGCGGCGTATACGGGCAGCCCGCACGCCTTCGCGGTATCATCCTGCACCGCGGCGCTTGAGCTTGCGGCGCTGCTATGTCGGCTGCAGCCGGGCGACGAGGTGATCGCGCCGGCGCATACGTTTGCGGCCTCGGTCATTCCGTTCGCGCGCGCCGGCGCGAAGCTCGTCTGGGCCGACATCGATCCCGACACGCGCGTCGTCACCGCCGACACGCTGCGGCCGCTGGTCACAGCGCGAACGAGGGTGCTTTTGGTCGTGCACCTCTATGGCCTCGTCTGCGACATGGACCCGATCATGGCGCTCGCGCGCGAGCGCGGGCTCATGGTGGTCGAGGACGTCGCCCAGGCGGTCGGCGCGCGCTACAAGGGCAAGGTCGCAGGCACGATCGGCGACTTCGGGTGCTTCAGCTTCCACACCCACAAGAACATCACGACGCTTGGTGAGGGTGGGATGCTGACCCTGAACTCGCCGGACCTCGCAAAGCTCGTCCCCGGGCTCCGCCACAACGGCATGCGCGCCTACGAGGGCGAGCGGCCGCGCTATTGGGTGCCGGCGATGGGCGACGTCGACTTCGATTTCGACGGGCTGTGGCCCTACAACTTCTGCATCGGCGAGGTGCAATGCGCGCTCGGTACCAAGATGCTGGAGCGGCTCGACGCCATCAACGCCGAGCGCAAGGCGCGCGCCGAGCGCTTCATCGCCGCCATGGCGGATTTTCCCGAGCTCGCTTTCCAGAAGGTGCCGGAGGGCTGCACCCACACCTGGCATCTGATGGCGGCGCGCTACGACGGTGCGAGATATGGGGCGAGCCGCGACGGCCTGATCGCTCAGCTCGCGTTCTCGGAGGGCGTCAAGGTCGCGGTGCAGTACTATCCGCTCTATCGCTATCCGATGTTCCGCAAGGCCGGCTTCGGCGAGGCCAATTGCCCGCAGACCGACCGCTTCTTCGACAACATGGTGTCCTTCCCGTTCCAGCAATGGATGCCCGACGAGCAGTTCTCCCTAATGATCACGCTCGCGCGCGACGCACTGACGCAATGCCGCAAGCGGGGATGAAAGCGGGATGACCATGCCGCACGTCACGCTCGGCAATCGAAAGATCGCGGCCGGCAGCCGGCCCTACGTAATTGCCGAGATCGGTGTCAATCACGGGGGAGACCTTGGGCTGGCGCAGCGCCTGATCGACCTCGCCAAGGAGGGCGGTGCCGACGCCGCCAAGTTCCAGACCTACAAGGCCGAACGCATCGCCTCGCGCCACAGCCCGGCCTACTGGGACCGCAGCAAAGAGCCGACCGACAGCCAATTCACGCTGTTCAAGAAATACGACCGATTCGGTGCCGAGGAGTTCTCCGCGCTTGCCGAGCACTGCCGCCGAATCGGCATCGACTTCGTCTCGACCCCTTTCGATGCCGCAGCGATCGATTTCCTCGATCCGTTGGTGCCATTCCACAAGGTCGCGTCCGCCGATCTCAACAACGTGCCGCTGCTGCGCCAGGTCGCCGGCAAGCACAAGCCCGTGGTGATGTCGACCGGCGCCTCGACGCTCGCCGAGATCGACATGGCGGCGCACACGCTCGCGCACGCGGGCTGCGCCGACCTCGTGCTGATGCACTGCGTGCTCAACTATCCATGCCCCAACGGCAACGCCCACCTCAACATGATCGAGGGCCTGCAGCGCGCCTTTCCGACTCACGTCATCGGTTACTCCGATCACACGCTACCCGACGAACGCATGTTGATCCTTGCGGCAGCGTGGCTCAAAGGCGCGCTCGTGCTCGAGAAGCACTTCACCCACGACAAGACCTTGCCGGGCAACGACCACTATCATGCGATGGATGTGCACGATCTCAAGAAATTCATCGCCAATCTCGACCTGCTCGGCGACGTGATGGGGCAGACGCATAAGATGCCGCTGCCCGACGAGGCGCCGGCGCGCGAGCACGCGCGGCGCTCGATCGTGCTCGAGCGTCCGCTCAAGGCCGGCCATGTCATCGTCGAGGCCGACATCACCTACAAGCGGCCCGCGCACGGCGTGAGCCCCGAGTTCTGGGATGCCGTGATCGGACGCAAGCTCGCGCGCGATCTCGACGAGGACCACGTGCTGCAGTGGAGCGATCTCGCGTGAAGCGCGGCTCATTTCGAGCAGCGGCCATCGCTTGATCGGCATGACGGTGTGAGCGGAAATCCTTTCCTGTTCTGTGCCATCGACGCGGGCGGCGCGCGCAACCTCGCGCCCGTCGCCGCGTTGGTGGGCCCGCGCGCAAGCGTCATCGGCTCCGACGTCACGGTACCGATCTTTGCCGAGTCCGCGATCGCGTCGCGAACGGCGCGGATTGGCGACGCGAGCGCTGCTGCGGATTTGCTCAAGGCAGAGCGGCCGCAAGTGCTCGTGTGCGGCACCAGCCGGTTCGTCGCCGCCGAGCGGCGGTTGATCGCGGCGGCGCGCGAGCAGGGCGTGCCGAGCGTCGTGGTGCTCGACGAGTGGTACGACTATCGCATGCGGTTTGCCGACGAGGCGGGCCGGCTCGCATTTCTCAGCGATCTGATCTGTTGCCCGGATCGAATGGCGCGGGATGAGGCGGACGCGGATGGACTACCGGCTTCCCGGCTGCGGGTCACCGGCAGCCCATCACTGTCCGCGTTGGCGGATCGCATTTCTGCGTTCGCGTCGACACCGCCGCCTCGGCCGGATTGCTGGCGCGCCGATGCGACCGGTCTGCGCATTCTGTTCGTGTCGGAAACGCATCTCGCCGACTACGGCGACGCTGCGGGCCGATCGGGGCCGCTCGGCGGGTGGCTCGGATATACCGAACGCGACGTGCGCGCCGCGGTGGCGCGAGCGATCGCGGCGCGTGGCCTGCATTGCACCGTGGTCGAGAAGCTGCATCCGAACGCAATGGACAGTCCGGCGCCCCCGCAAGGCTCATCTGCGTGTGCGTGGCACACGGTTGTTAAGGCGCCGTTGTGGCCCTTGCTGTGGGATGCCGATGTGGTGATCGGCATGAAATCGATGGCGCTCCTCGAGGCTGCGCTGATGGGTCATCGGCCGCTCTCGTTCCAGCCCAATCTGCAGGGGCGGGATCGCTGCACGGCATCGCGCCTTGGCCTTGCGGATCGCGCCGCCAGCGATGACGAGCTTGCGGCGTGGCTACAGCAGCCGCCGGCGCGCGGTGCGCCGCGACGGCCTGCATTCGCCGACGCGCGGGCGGCGTCGAATGTGCTTGACGTGACCGTAAGACTTGCGGCCGAGGCGGCACGGGCGCCGCTTGCCGCTTCGAGCTGAGACGGAAGCAGAGACCATGACGCTGGCACTCTTGGGCGGCACGCCGGTCCGCGCCAAACCCTATCCGCCGCACATCACGATCGGCGCAGCCGAGAAGCGCGCCGTCAATCGTGTGCTCGACAGTGGCATCCTCTCCGACTACGAGGGCTCGAACAATCGTTGGTTCATGGGCGGGCCTGAGGTGCGTGCCTTCGAGGAAGAATGGGCGGCGTATTTCGATTGCAAGCACGCAGTCGCGGTGAACTCGGCGACTTCCGGCCTGATGGCGGCGGTCGGTGCCGCGGGCATCGGGCCCGGGGATGAGGTGATCACGACGCCCTGGACGATGAGCGCGACCGCAACCGCGATCGTCGTCAACAATGCCGTGCCGATCTTCTGCGACATCGATCCCGAGACGTTCTGCATGTCGCCGCAGGCATTGGAACGGAAGATCACGCCGCGCACCAAGGCGATCATGCCGATCCATATCTTCGGCCATCCGGCCGCGATGGACGAGATCATGGCGATCGCGCGCAAGCACTCTCTGGTGGTGATCGAGGACGCTGCACAATCGGTCGGCATCGCCTACAAGGGGCGCATGACCGGCTGCCTCGGTCACATGGGCGTGCACAGCCTCAACAACCACAAGATCATCCAGACCGGGGAGGGCGGCGTCATCATGACCGACGACGACGATTTCGCCCAGCGCCTGCGCATGATCCGCAACCACGCGGAGGCGGTGGTCGCGACCGGCATGCCGGTCAAGTCGCTGGTCAACATGGTCGGCTGGAACTACCGCCTCAACGAGATCGAGGCGGCGATCGGCCGCGAGCAGCTCAAGAAGCTCAGGAGCTTCCTCAATGCGCGGTACGAGCTTGTTGCGCATCTGTCGCAGAAGCTCGGACGCTATGACGGGCTGATCCTGCCGGTGACCCGGCCGGGGTGCGGTCACAGCTACTATCGCTTCCATCTCCGCCTCGATCCGGCACGCATCAAGGTGCCGATGGCGCGGATCGTCGATGCCCTCAACGCCGAAGGCATGGACTTCTATCCGGGCTACGTCGTGATCAACGGCTACCCGATGTTCCAGAACCTGATCGCGTTCGGCGACAAAGGGTGCCCATTCAGGTGCCCGCACTACCAGGGAGGCACACCCGATTACGGCATGGACACGCTGCCCAACGTCGCACATGCGATGGAATGGAGCTTCTCGTGCGAGATCATTCGCCCGCCCCAGACATTCGCCGACATGAACGAGATCGACCGCGCCTTCGATAAGGTGTGGAGCAACTTGGATCGACTTTGATCTGGGTATTTATTCCCAACTTTTGAGCTCGGTGGCCAATTTTGCAGAGGCCCCAACTGGGATAACAGAAATGATTTCAATGATCTTTGACGGCGCCATCGCGGCATCTGCTTGATGCTTACCGGCAAAATCCGCGAATACCTCGACTTCTCGCGCCGCTGCATCGCGCTGCTGAGCGGCCGGCGCACGTTGTTCGTGCTGTTCGTCGCTCTGTCGTTCACAGCCGCGATGACCGAGGGTGTGAGCATCTCGCTGCTGGTGCCGGTGCTCGAGGCGCAGGGCCAGATCGGGTCCTTTCGCGGCATTCCGCTGCTCGGCCACGTCTCGGCCTTCTTCGCCGCGTTCTCGCCGAACCAGCGAATCGAGCTGTTCGCCGCCGCGATGGCGATGATCATGGTCCTGCGCAGCGCGCTGTCGTTCCTTGTCGATCTCCTGGCGCAGACCATGCCGTTGCAGTGGGAGCAGAATCTCAACATCCGCAGCTATTCGGCGCTGATGTCGGTCGACATCGGTTATGTCAACGCAAGCGACATCGGCGTCCTGCAGAATGCCCTCTACGGCTGGCCGCGCCGGGTCAGCGATATGCTGAGCAGCTTTGCGATCGTCGTCACCAACCTGATGACGCTCGGCGTCTACCTGTGTCTCATGCTGCTGGTGTCGTGGCCGCTGACCTTGCTGGCGGTCGCTTTCGTGCTGTCGGTATCGGCGCTGCTCAAGCACTTTACTACGGGCGCGCTCTATCGCGCCGGGGAGCGGATTTCGGAAGCGGCGAACCGGGTCAATCAGCTGACGCTCGAAAGCATGACCGGCATGAAGCTCGTACGGCTGTCGGCGGCCGAATCGCTGATGGCCGGCTTGTACGCGCAGCGGCTCGCCGAGTTCATGGTCAACGTGCGCAGCACCGCGCGCATTCAAGCCTTCACGGCGCCGCTGCTCAGCATGTTCGCCGGCCTGTTCATCTGCGCGCTTCTGTTCGGCAACGCGTTGGTGCAAGACGAGAGTTCAACCCTCTGGTTCGGCTCGATTCTGCTGTTTCTGTTTCTCATGTTCCGTCTGATGGGGCCGGTCAGCAGCATCAACACCGCGCGCAACCGCATCATCGGCCAGATGCATGCGTTCACGGTGCTGATGGACTTCTACCGGGAGACCGAACAGCGCCGGCAGCCGAACGGCGACATGCCGGCGGCGCCGTTGCGTGAAGGAGTGATCTTCGAGAACGTGACCTTTCGCTACAAGCCTGACGAGCCAGACGTCATCCGCAACGTCTCGGCGGCGATCGAGCGCGGCAAGATGGTCGCGGTGGTGGGCCCGTCGGGCGCCGGCAAGAGCACGCTGATGGCGCTGATCGCCCGCCTCTACGATCCGCAGCACGGACGCGTCACGGTCGATGGTATCGATCTGCGTGAGCTGGACATGCATTCCTGGCGCCGCCGGGTGTCGGTGGTGACCCAGGACATCTTCATCTTCAACGACACGGTTGCCAACAACATTCGCTTCGGCCGCGGCGACATCGCGATGGATCGCGTTCGCGCGGCCGCGGAGCTTGCCGCCGCGTCAGAATTCATCTGCGAGCTGCCGCAGGGATACGACACGATCCTGGGGGACCGCGGCGTGCGCCTTTCAGGCGGCCAGCAGCAGCGCATCGCCATCGCGCGCGCGATTCTGGCCGATCCCGATCTCCTGATCTTCGACGAGGCAACCAGCAATCTCGACACCTTCACGGAGCGCGCGATCCAGCACGCCATGGAGCAGATATCGCACAAGCGAACGGTGCTCGTCATCGCGCACCGTCTGTCGACCATCCGTCGCGCCGACAAGATCATCGTGCTCGAGGCCGGCGCGATCGTCGAGGAAGGCAGCCATCGCGAGCTGCTGCGCCGCCGCGGGATCTACTGGGAGATGGTCGAGCACCAGCGCCTCGATCTCGTGGAAGGCGACGCAGAGGCTGCCATGGCGGAGGCGCGCGGGTGAGGGACGATCGGCCTCGGCACCTGTAGGCATCGGCGCGCGGCATTTCATGGGCAAAGTCGTTGCAATCGTCGCGGTCCGCATGGGGTCATCGCGACTGCCTGGCAAGGTATTGCGCATCGTCGCCGGCAAACCGCTGCTCGGCCATTTGCTCGATCGGCTGGCACTGGCGCGTCGCCTCGACGGAATCGTGGTCGCCACCTCGATCCGCGCCGAGAACGATGCGATCGCCCGTTACTGCGCGGGCCGCGGCGTCGCCTGCTTCCGGGGCGACGAGGACGACGTATTGGGACGCATGGTCGGGGCACTGGAGTCACAAGGCGCAACCGTCGGGGTCGAGGTGTTCGGCGACTGCCCGCTGATCGACCCCGCGATCGTCGACCATTTCGTCGATGAGTTCGCGCAGGCGGGCGGCACACTCGACTTCGTCGGCAACGATCTCACCACCACATGGCCGCCCGGCATGGAGGTCGAGGTGTTCGCCGTGACGGCGCTCGCGGACGCGGCGCGCCGTTGCCGTGATCCCGCCATACGTGAGCACGGCACGCTTCATATTCGCCAGAATCCGGCGCTTTACCACCTGCGCAACATCGAGGCGCCGGCCGAGTTTAGTCGCCCGGACATCGAGCTCGAGGTCGACACGGCCGAGGACCTCGCTGTCATCGAGCAGGTGCTGATCCATTTCGCCAACTGGCCGGCCGTGGGCCTCGCCGACTTGATTGCGTTCATGGAGCGACATCCCGATGTCGCCGCGGCCAACCGCAACGTCCCGCGCCGATGGAAAGAATTCCGCAGTGACGGCTGAGGGGCGCCTGAGTGCCGCCATCCTCGGATGCGGTCGCATCGCTGGCGCATTCGCCGACCGCAGTGCTCGGCCGACCACCCACGCGCAGGCGCTCGACGCAGCACCGCCCTTCGCTCTCGTCGCGGTCAGCGACGCCGAGCCTGCGCGAGCGCAGGCGTTCGCGAGCCGATGGAACGTGAGGAACGTCTGCACCAAGGCCGAACTGGGTGCAGCCGGCCTCGATCTCGTCGTGGTCGCGACGCCCGACCGGAAGCATGCGGCTCATCTTGCAGGCCTGCTTGCCGGGCGCCGGCCGCCGCGCATTATCGTGATGGAGAAGCCGCTCTGCGCCTCGCCGCAAGAGCTTGCCCAGCTTGGGCCGCTGCTCGGGGCCAAGTCGGACACCACAGTGGTGGTCAACCATGGGCGACGTCTCGACCGCGGTCATCAGGCGGTTCGCGACTTGGTAAGCGCTCGCGAGCTCGGCGTCGTCGTTGGCGTGCGATGGGTCTACTACGGCGGCTGGCTACACAATGGCGTGCACGTAATCGATACCTTAAGGATGCTGCTTGGCGGCGAAATTGAACCCGTCGCGCCGCGTCCGGGCTGCGACGGCCGGGCCGGCGACCCTTGCCTCGACGGCGACTTCCGTTGCGGCGCCTGGCCGGACGCGCGCATTCTCGTCGAAAGTCATCCGGAGTCGGCGTTTCAGCTGTTCGAGGGCGAGATACGCCTGCAGGAGGGACGGGTGCGGCTGCTCGACTTCGGCAACCAGATCCTGGTCGATAGGGTACGCGTCAACGCGCTGGGCGAGCGAGAATTGAAAGACACGCGAGAGATCGACCGCACCGGCACGCCGACCGCCATGCAGACGCTCTACGAACTGTGCGCGCGATATCTCGAAGACGGTGACGACACGATCGTCTCGCGCTGTGGCGCCGCGCAGGCATCGGCCACCATGCGGACGATGTTTGACGCCATGCCGCGGCGCTGGGCGTGAGCTTGTCCGGGGACCAAAGCCCGGGATCGCCATGCACGCTCTTTGGATCACGCCGGGATATCCCTCTGCGGCGAATCCGACCGGCTTCGTGTTCCATCAGACACAGGCGCGTGCGCTGACGCAGGCCGGGATCGACGTCACGGTGCTCGCGCCGACACCATGGGTCCCGCCGGGACTCGCCGGCCGTCGGCCGCGCTGGGCGGCGTATCAACAGCAGCCGCGTCGCGAAAGCGACGGACCGATTGTGGTGCATCGTCCGCGCTACCTGACGACGCCACGTGAGACGCGCTACGGCTTCGCCCACCTAACGCAGGCCTTCGCCTGCCGCGGCGCATCGCGGCCCGATGTCATCCACGCGCATTTCGCCTATCCATGCGGCGCGGCCGCCTTGCGGCTCAAGCAGCGCTTCGGCGTTCCGCTCCTGCTGAGCGTGCTCGGCGACGACGCCTATATCTATCCCGGCTATAACCGGCGCATGCGCCGGCTGCTCGAGGAGGCGGTGCGCGGTGCGGATCACGTGATCGCCAACAGTCCCGACCTTGCCGAGACGACGCGAGCGTTGACCGGTGTTCTGCCCGAGCCGCTGTCGATCGGCGTCGATCTCGCGCGCTTTTCGGCCGCCCCCGACCGGGCGAAAATTCGCGCCGAGCTCCGCATCGCCGACGACACGTTCGTCGTCCTCTATGTCGGTGCTCTCCTTCGGCAGAAAGGCGTGCTCGATCTCGCCGAAGCGCTGCGCCGCGTGGCGTGGCGTGATGTGGTCGCGCTGTTCGTCGGCGCCGGACCGGTACAACCCGAGGGGCCGGGGGTGCGCCTGCTCGGGCCGCGAGCGAATAGCGAGATCCCCACTCTGCTCGCCGCCGCCGACGTTTTCGTCCTGCCGTCCTGGCACGAGGGACTTGGCTTGTCTGCGGTCGAGGCCGGCGCTGCCGGCATTCCTGTCATCGGCGGCCGGACTGGCGGGCTCGCCAATCTGCTCGCTGACGATTGCGGATATGCGTTCACGCCGCGCGATGTCGACGCGTTGATCGAGGCTCTGCGCGCGATGCGGGCCGATCCCGGAGAAGCCCGTCGCCGCGCTGACCGTCTCAAGGCGCGCGTTGCGCGCGACCACGATCTGCATGTCAATGCGCGCCGCGTCGCCGCGCTCTACCGTGAGCTCACCGAGCGCCGGAAAGCAGCCTCGTGATGTGCGGGATCGCGGCCATCGTGACGTTGGCCGGCGCCACGGTCGCGCCGGGCTTGCTCGACCGATTGGACCGGACGCTGGCTCATCGCGGCCCGGACGGGTCGGGCCTCGCGACGTATCGGCGCGACGCCGCGCCGTGCGATCCGGTGACGGCGGAGGTCGCGCTGGTGCATCGCCGGCTTGCCATCATCGATCTCGATCGCCGCGCCGACCAACCGATGGCATCGGTCGACGGGCGCCTCGTTCTCATCTTCAACGGCGAGATCTACAATTATGTGGAGTTGCGCGAGGAGCTCTCCCGTGCCGGCCACGTCTTTCATACGAGCTCGGACAGCGAGGTCCTGATCGCGGCCTTTGCGGCGTGGGGGCCCGCAGCGCTGGCGCGCTTCGTCGGCATGTTCGCGTTCGCCATGCTCGACCGGCAGAAGCGCGAGCTCTTCATCGCGCGTGACCCGTTCGGCATCAAGCCGCTGTTCTGGGCGCTCGGCAGCGACTGCATCGCGCTCGCCTCGGAGATCGGTCCGCTGCTCGAGGTGCCCGGCGTGCGCAGGACGGCGGAGGTCGCGCGCACCAGCCTTTTCCTCGCCGCCGGGGCCACCGATGCAGGCCCGGCCACGCTCTTTTCCGCGATCCGCAGCCTGCCGGCCGGCACGTGGGCAACGATTGCCCTCGACGCGCCGACGGCGCCGTCGCCTGTCACCTATTGGCATGCGCAGATTGCGCCGCAACCGATGCCTTGCGCACACGCCGCCCGCGACCTGCGCGGCCTTTTTCTCGACTCGATCAAGCTGCACCTGCGCAGCGACGTGCCGCTCGGCATCGCGCTGTCGGGTGGCGTTGATTCCTCCTCGATCCTCGCCGGTGTGCGCGCGGTTGGCGGCGAGGACGTTGCCATCCACACCTTCAGCTTCCTCGCCGAAGGCTCGGACGTGGACGAAACACCGTTCATCGAGCTCGCCGCGGCGTCCGCCGGTGCTCACCGCGCCAACGTGCGCATCAGGCCCGACGAGATCGTCGCCGACATCGACGCGCTGGTGGCAACCCAGGGCGAGCCGTTCGGCAGCCTGTCGATCTACGCCCAGCATCGGGTGATGAGGCTCGCGGCCGCGAACGGCATCAAGGTGATGCTCGATGGGCAGGGGGCGGACGAGCTCTTCGCCGGCTATCGGCCGTATCTCGCCCGCCGGCTCAGCGAGCTGATCGCGCGATTCGAGTGGGGCGGGGCGATGCGGCTCATCCGCCGGATGCTCGCACTGCCGGGCGTGCACGCGGGCCTGATCGCCCAGGCGTTCGAGCCGGCGGTGCCCGCATCGCTGCGCGCATTCGCGCGCGATCTGATCGGGCGCCCGTTGCTGCCGCCGTGGATCGACGCGAGGTGGTTCGCCGAGCGCGGGCTGCTCACGGCCGGCGCAGCGCCCCGCTGGCAGAAGGATTTCCTCCACCAGGCGCTGGCGCAAAGCCTGACCGATACGGTCCTGCCGGCGCTGTTGCGTTACGAGGACCGCAACTCGATGGCGTTCGCGATCGAATCGCGCGTGCCTTTCCTGACCACGGCGCTCGCCAAATTCGCCTACGCGCAGCCGTCGGTACATCTGATCGACGCCGACGCGACCTCGAAAGCGGTGCTGCGCGCGGCAATGCGCGGCCTCGTTCCGGACGCCATCCTCGACCGGCGCGACAAAATCGGGTTTGCGACTCCAGACCGCCTGTGGGCGCGGGCCTTGCGTCCGTGGTTCGCGCGTGTGCTCGGCTCGGAGACCGCCCGCTCGCTGCCGTGGCTGCGCGCCGCCGAGGCGCTCGAGGCCCTCGAGCGCCGGGTGGCTCGCTCGCAGGCTTTCGGTTTCGATCTGTGGCGCACCGTCAACCTCATTCGCTGGATCGAGGTGTTCGATGTCTCTTACGCCTGAGGCCGCACCGCGCCAGGAGTCTGATTGATGCATCTGGAAACGCGCATTCTGGTCACGGGCGGCGCCGGCTTCCTCGGCTCGCACTTGTGCGAGCGCCTGTTGGAGAGCGGGGCGCGCGTGATCTGCCTCGACAACTTCTTCACCGGCGCCCACCGCAATCTCGACGCGCTCAGGGACCACAAGGCGTTCGAGCTGCTGCGGCACGACGTGACGCTGCCGCTGTTCGTCGAGGTCGATCAGATCTTCAATCTCGCCTGTCCGGCCTCGCCCGTGCACTATCAGCACGACCCGGTACAAACGACCAAGACGAGCGTGCATGGCGCGATCAACATGCTCGGCCTCGCCAAGCGCCTGCGCGCGAAAATCCTGCAGGCTTCGACCTCCGAGGTCTATGGCGACCCGGAGATCCATCCGCAACCCGAGGAATATTGGGGCCGTGTCAATCCGATCGGCATCCGCTCCTGCTACGACGAGGGAAAGCGCTGCGCCGAGACGCTGTTCTTCGACTATTGGCGGCAGAATCGGGTCCGCATCAAGGTCGCACGCATCTTCAATACCTACGGGCCCCGCATGCATCCGAATGACGGGCGCGTGGTCTCGAACTTCATCGTGCAGGCGCTGCTCGGCAAGGACATCACAATCTACGGCGACGGCTCGCAGACACGCTCGTTCTGCTACGTTGACGACCTCATCGACGGCTTGGTTCGCCTGATGGCCACCGGCGACGATACGATCGGCCCGATCAATCTCGGCAATCCGCAGGAATTCTCGATCCGCGAGCTGGCGGCGGCCGTGATCGACCTGACGGGTGCGCGCTCCAAGATCGTGCATCGTCCGCGGCCGGAAGATGATCCGCGGCAGCGTCAACCGGACATCGCCAAGGCGCAGAAGGCGCTTGGCTGGGCGCCGAAGACGCCGCTCAAGGAGGGCCTGAAGAAGACCACGGAATATTTCGAGCGGCTGTTGCGCGAGCCGGGCGTGCGGAGCTCGATCGCCGGCAATTAGATTACTGCCGCGACCCAAGAAGGACCAATAGCGGGCATGACAAATCCTGCGGCGCCGGAGGCAGGCGTGAGCGCTAGCGCCTGGCGGCGAGCTTGCGCTCCCATTCGAGCGCGTGGCGCGCGATGGTCGAAAGATCGTCGAGTCGCGGGCGCCAACCGAGTGTCGCACGGATGCGGTCGGAGGCGGCGACGATGCACGCCGGATCGCCGGCACGACGCGGTGCCGTCTCGACCGTGAAATCGGCACCCGAGATGCGCTTCACCGTGTCGATCACCTCGAGCACGGAAAATCCGCGGCCATAGCCGCAGTTGAGCGTGGTCGAGGCGCCGCCACCACGCAGGTAGGCGAGCGCATCCGAATGTGCGCGCACGAGATCGCTGACGTGGATGTAGTCGCGGACGCAGGTGCCGTCGGGCGTCGGATAGTCGATGCCGAACACCATCATTTTCGACCGCAGGCCGAGCGCCGTCTCGACCGCGACCTTGATCAGGTGCGTCGCCCCTTTGGTCGACTGGCCGGTGCGCAGCGCCGGGTCGGCGCCCGCCACGTTGAAGTAGCGCAGGATGACATGAGCGAGACCGTGTGCGGCGCCGGCATCCCGCAGCATGATCTCGGTCATCAGCTTCGAGGACCCGTAAGGCGACATCGGCTTGACCGGATCATCCTCGCCGACCGGAACCTGGTCAGGATTGCCGTAGACCGCGGCGGTGGAGGAAAAGATGAAGCGCTTCACCCCGCCCCGGACGGCGCATTCGATCAGCGAGCGCGAATTGGCGGTGTTGTTGCGATAGTAGCCGAGCGGATCGGAAACCGAATCGGGAACGACGATCGACGCCGCGAAGTGGATGATCGAATCGACGCTGTGCCGGGCGATCAGATCGGCGACGAGCGGCTGGTCGCCGGTCTCGCCCACGACGAGCGCCGCGCTCTTCGGTATCGCCCAGTCGAATCCGGTGGAAAGGTCGTCGAGGATGACGACGCGCTCGCCGGCATCGATCAGCGCGTGCACCATATGACTGCCGATATAGCCGGCGCCGCCGGTCACCAGGATCGTCATGCGTGCCCTTGCATGTCAGGGGCGCTTGGATAGCAGATGATCGTTAAGGGCGAGATACTGGATGTCGGATGCCGCCATCACGCGAATGGCGTCCCGGCCGGTCGCGACGATCGGCTCACCGTGCAGGTTGAACGAGGTATTGAGAACCGCGCCGCGTCCGGTCAGCCGCTCGAAATGGCTGATCACCGCATGGTAGTCGGAGTTTGCGACCTTGGTGACGACCTGGGGGCGCATCGTGCGGTCCTTCGGGTGCGAGCCCGCGACGACCTCGTCGAACGCCGCGGGCCGCACGGGCGCCGCGAAAGTCATGAACGAATAGTCGATATCCTTGACGCCGGCGAAATAGCGGTCGGCGGCCTCGGCCTTGATGCTCGGCGCGAAGGGCATCCAGAAATCGCGCATCTTGATCATCTGATTGATGCGGTCGACCCGGCGATAGTCGTCGGCGCCCGACAGGATGCTGCGATTGCCGAGCGCGCGGGCGCCCCATTCCATCGGCCCGCGGCACACGGCGACGATCTCACCGCCGCCGAGCAGATCCGCGATCGCGGCGTTCATGTCGGGCGGCTCGGAGACGCCGACCTGAAGGCTGCGGCGCGCCTCCTCGACCGCAGCGGCTTCGGTGTTGGCTTCGTCGCGGCCGCCGAAATAGAGATGGTCGACGCGGCTTGCGCGCGAGTCGAGGTCGGGATTGAGGGCGTAGAAGCGCGACAGGCAGGCACCGATCGAGAGCGATTCATCGCTCGCGCTCGGCATCACGTAGATCGAGCGCACCTCGGGCAGCTCGGCGAGCAGCATGTTGGCCTTGACGTTCATGAACACGCCGCCGCCGCAGACGATGTCGCCGATGCCGGTGCTCTTGATGCAGCCGCGCACCCAGGCGATCAGCATGTCCTCGGTGAAGCGCTGCGTCGCGCCCGCGATGGTGTCGAAGCGCACACGCTCCAGCTCGGTGCGCAGATAGCGGTAGCAGTAGTTGGTGGAGAGGTCGGTCTTGAGCGCGAAGCCGAGCCCATCATCGGTCAGGCCGAGCAGGCGGTGCAGCGATCTCGCCGCCTCCTCGGCGCGCTTCGGATCGGCATAGGGCGCAAGGCCCATCAGCTTGTACTCGTGCTCCCACGGCGTCATGCCCATCAGGTAGGTGACGCGCGAGTAGATCTTGCCGACCGAGGCGTTGCGATCGGTCGTGGCGATCCGTTCGATCGCGTTGCCGCGGCAGATCGAGACGGTCGCGCACAGCCCGTCGCCGGCACCGTCGCAGGTGAGGCCGAGCACCGGCCGGTCGAACGCCGCGCGCGGGGCGGTGAAGTAGGCGGCGGCGAGATGGGCGAGATGATGCTCGACGAAGCGGACCTGGCTCTCAGCCACACCGAGGTGGTCCACCACCTGTGCGATGCGCTCGCGCTTGCGCGTCGCGAAGATGCTGCGGCCGTATTCGGGCGGCGTGCGTGCGTCGGCGATCTGCTCCTCCATTCCGACCGCGTACCATTGCGAGATGTCCTCGAGGTGCGAGGCCGTGTGCATGAACAGCGAGGCGTAGACGACCTCGGCGAGCTCATGCGGCTCGATGCCGCCGATGCGAAGCACCTCCTCGATAGCGCGGCGGGGATAGCCGATGGCGTTCTTGCGGCGGACGAGGCGCTCCTCCGACACCGACGCGACGATCGCGCCGCCACGCGTGAGCGTTGCGCCACAATTGTGCCCGTCGTGAATGCCGAGGATGTAGGCTTCTTGATCCATCCAATCTATCTACCGGCGTCCACAGCACATTGAAAGCGAAATTGGCCCTTTCGCACCCGCATAGTCACACAGCGGTAAACGACCGACCGAACGAGCCGATGTCGAATTCGGGACGCGGAAGCATTGCCTATTTCGCGCTCGACTTGCCGCACAAGGGGCAGGCGAGTTACGTGCACATCAACGAGATCGTCGGCAACCTACGTGCGCTCGGATGGTGCCTAGATCTGTTCACGCCGCGGCCGTCGAGCCCGGATCGTCCGCGCAACGCCATCGCCAAGGCGTTCGATTACGTGCGTACCATGTGGAGCGCCGTACGGGCTTTGGACAATCACGATGCGCTGTACGTGCGCGCCCACGCGCTCGCTTGGCCGGTCGCAATGGCGGCGCGGCTGAAACGCCGGGTGGTGGTGCAGGAGATCAACGGAACCGAGCTCGATCTCATCGTGAGCCGACCTTGGCTCGCGCCGCTGCGTCCGCTGTTGCGCTGGCTCTACGTCTCGCAGTATCGGCGCGCGGATCATCTGTTTCCCGTCGCGCGGGAGCTCGCGGCGTGGCTGCGCCAGCAGGCCGGCCATGACCGCATCTCGGTCGTGCCCAACGCCGCCAACACCGACCTTTTTCATCCGATCGAGCGGATCGTCGCGGAGCCGTTCGTGGTGTTCTTCGGCGGGCTGACGGACTGGCACGGCGTCGATGTCATGGTCGACGCGGTGCGTCAGCCGGATTGGCCGCGCGGCCTGCCGCTCGTCATCATCGGCACCGGCGTGCGGCAGAACCTGGTCGAGGCTGGGGTGCGGTCCGGGCTGCCGATCCGCTGGATGGGCTATCGGCCCTATGAGGAGATTCCGGGCCTCATCGCCGGCGCGCTCGCCGGCCTGATCCCGATGACCAACCCGCGCGGACGCTCGTCGACCGGTATGAATCCGCTCAAGCTGTTCGAGACCCTGGCGTGCGGGATTCCCGTCGTCGTGACCGAGCTTCCCGGGCAGTCGGAGCTGGTGCGGGAAGGAGGCTGTGGCCTCGTCGTCCCCTGTGGGGACGCGCCGGCGCTGGCGCGGGCGGTCGCGCAGCTCGCCGCCGACCCGGCACAGGCGCGGGGCATGGGGCAGCGCGGCGCCGTATTGGTGCGTGCCGCGCATTCGTGGCGCGCGCGGGCGGTCGAGATCGATCAGGTCCTATGCGCCTGCCTCGCCGAGCGGCCGAGGGTCTCCGCCTGATGTGTGGGATTGCCGGCCTGTGGCGATTTACCGGGCTGCCCGCGGACGAGCTCGCCGCGCAGGCACGCGCGATGACCGATGCGATCGCCTATCGCGGCCCCGACGGCGATGGTCATTGGAGCGATCCCGAGGTCGGCATCGCGCTCGGCCATCGCCGGCTCGCGATCATCGACCTCACCCCGACCGGCCTGCAGCCGATGACGAGCGCCGACGGCCGCATCGTCATCACCTACAACGGGGAACTCTACAACCGTGCCGAGATGGCGGCCGAGCTCGACAAGCCGTGGCGCGGCACGTCCGACACCGAGGTGCTGGTGGAGGCGATTGCGGCCTTCGGCATCGATGGCGCGCTCGCGCGCGCCAACGGTTTATTCGCCTTCGCGGCGTTTGATCGCGGCGCGCGCATCGTGCATCTCGCACGCGACCGCCTGGGGATCAAGCCGCTCTACTGGACGCGACAGAACGGTACGTTCGCGTTCGCGTCCGAGCTCAAGGCGTTGCGTGCGCTCGGCGGCGTCAATTGCACGCTCGATCCCGGCGCGCTCGCGAGCTATCTGCGCTACGCCTGCGTGCCCGCCCCAGGCGCGATCTATCGGGAGGTCGCCAAGCTTGCGCCCGGCCATAGGCTCGAGGCGAGCCCCGCGGGCGTCACGGTGCATCGCTACTGGGACGTCGCCGACGTTGCGCGGCGCGGCCAGGCAGCCGCCGATCGCCGGCCGCATGCCGAGGTGCTCGACGAGCTGCACGATCTGCTCGCCGACGCCGTCAATCGGCAGATGGTGTCGGACGTGCCGATCGGCGCGTTCCTGTCCGGCGGCATCGATTCCTCGACGGTCGTCGCGCTGATGCAGCGCGCCGCGACCCGCCCGGTCAAGACCTTCTCGATCGGCTTTCGTGAGCAGGCCTTCAACGAAGCCGCCGCCGCCAAGGCGGTGGCTCGACATCTCGGTACAGAGCATACCGAGCTCGAGCTCTCGGCCGCGGACGCACAGGCGATCATCCCGCAATTGCCGGCGATCTACGACGAGCCCTTCGCCGACAGCTCGCAGCTGCCGACCTATCTGGTGTCGCGGCTCGCGCGCGGCCACGTGACGGTGGCGCTCTCGGGCGACGGCGGCGATGAGACCTTCGGCGGCTATGTGCGCTATCAGGGCATCGCCCGGCTCGCCGGTGCGGCACGCCGCCTGCCGGCTGCGGTGCGGCGGATGGCGGCGCAGGCGATCGAGCTCATCTCGGCCGATGCCTGGGATACGCTCGCAGCGCCGCTGCCGCGCCACCTCAAGCCGAGCCATCCGGGCGACAAGATCCGCAAGGGCGCGGCGCTGCTCGGCGACGATGATCCGCTCGCCATGTATCGCCGCGTCGTCTCCTATACGCCTGATCCTGCGCGGTTCCTGCCTGGCGTGAGCGAGCCTGCCGACGTCATCGCGCGCTTCGGGCAGGAGACGCACGGCCTCGACACCATCGGCAAGCTGCGGCTTCTCGACATGCTGACCTATCTGCCTGACGACATCCTCACCAAGGTCGACCGCGCTTCGATGGCGGTGAGCCTCGAGGCGCGCGTGCCGCTGCTCGACCACCGCGTGGTCGAATTCGCCTGGCGGCTGCCGTCGTCCCTCCTGATCGCGAACCGCGAAGGCAAGCGGCCGCTGCGCGCCATCCTGGCGCGTTACGTGCCGAAGGCGCTGACTGATCGGCCGAAGATGGGCTTCGGCATCCCGGTCGGCGAATGGATCAAGGGACCGCTGCGGCCATGGGCCGAGGATCTTCTGTCGGCGGGCGCGCTGGCGGACGGGCTGCTCGATCGCGCGGTGGTGCGCCGCTGGTTCGACGAGTTCCTGGCCGGGCGTCGCGATGCCCAGCACGGATTGTGGGCGGTGCTGCAGTTCCAGGCCTGGCGGCGCGCCTATGCGTGATCAGATCGTCCCCGGCGGCGCCTATCGGCGGAGTTGAGTGCATGTTCGAGACCAGCGAGTTCGGGGCGAGCTTGTTCCGCGACATCCTTTCCGCCGCCAAGGCAGCCGGCTACGCTTTCGCGCGTTTCGACCGTGCGCCGGCCGAGGGCAAAGTCTTCTTTCTGCGGCACGACGTCGACATCTCGGCACGCAACGCGCTGGTGCTCGGAAGACTGGCGCAGGAGCAGGGCGTCCAGTCGAATTTTTTCTTCCAGCTCAACGCCGAGACCTACAGCATCTTCTCCGACGAAGTGATCGGCATCATGCGGACGTTGCGCGCCGCCGGACATTGCGTCGGCCTGCACATCGACGAGACGCGCTTCGGCGACGATGAAAGAGTTATTCGCCGGACAATCGACTGGTTTTCATCCTCCGTGCTCGCTGTCGACGACGTGATGAGCTTCCATCGCCCTTCGCGGGCCGTGCTGGGCAGGTCTTATGCCGCCTTCATCAATGCCTATGATCCGCGCTTCTTCAGCCCGGAATCCTATCTATCGGACTCGCGCCGCTCGCTCGCCTTCCTGCCGACGCTGGCGCAATGGATGGACGCGGGCCGCCCGCGCCTGCAACTCCTCCTGCATCCCGAATGGTGGACCGGCATCAACGACGATCGCGCGATCTGGACCGAGCTGCGTGACCGCCGGCAACACGATCTGGAACAATATTTGATGCTCAACTGCCGTAAGGTCTTCGGCCATGTCATCGCCCCTGAAGCTCGCGATTTTAGGGTCTAAGGGCACGACTCTCGACCTGATCGCCGGGCTCGTGCACGCCAAGGCGTGGCCGATCAGCGCAGCGGTCGTCCTCAACGCTGAAAGCGCGGCGCGTAACAATGTCGCTTTCTTTCGCGGTACCGAGATCGCCGCTTATTGCGACAAGACCGGAATCCCGTGCCACGCGGTGCGCTCCTACACGCTCACCGATGCGGCGGACGCCGCCTTCTTCTCCCAGGAGCGCTTCGATCTCCTGTGCGTGCTCGGCTGGGAGCGGCTCATCCCGGAGGCGATCCTGCGCACCCTCGGCAAGTTCGCCTGCGGCATGCACGGCAGCGCGTTCGGTCTGCCGCGCGGTCGCGGACGCTCGCCGATGAACTGGTCGATCATCACCGGCCAGGAGCGCTTCATCACCTATCTGTTTCGCTACACGCCGGGAATGGACGATGGCGACATCATCGGCTCGCGGATCTTCGAGATCAACGCGCATGACACGATCGAGACGCTGCAGCAGAAGAATCGCATTGCGATGCTGCAGGTGCTGACCGAGAGCGTGGCAAAGATCGCGGCCGGCACGGCGACCTTCACGCCCCAGCCAGCGGGTGAGCCGAGCTACTACCCGAAGCGCACGCCGGAGGACGGCCTGATCGATTGGCGGTCATCGACCCGCGCGATCGATCGCCTGATCCGCGCCGTGGCGCCGCCCTATCCGGGCGCGTTTGCCTACCTCGAAGGACGGCGGGTCGGCATCTCGGCCGCCCAGCCATTCGACGGCGGGCTGTTCGCGGACGACATCGCGGCGGGCACGATCGTCGACGCATCGATCGCCAGCCGAACCTTCGTGGTGAAGACCATCGACGGCTCGCTGCTGGTGACGCGATTCGACGGCATCGCGATGGCCGACCTGCGGCCGGGGGCTCGACTCGCCGGCGCCACGGCCGCCACCGATTTCACGGTGCGCTATGGCAAGGACATCCCGCCTTCGCAATGGGAGATCGGGCCGCCGGCCGAAATGTCGCGGCATGAGTAACTCAATGCGCCGTTGCGCGGCCGGTATTGCGAAGAGTCCTCGCCGCCCGGTAAACAACCGCGGCGCGCCTGCGGGGTATGTGGATTGAGTCACGGACGCAAGATCGCCGTCATCGGCCTCGGCTATGTCGGGCTGCCGGTCGCCGTCGCATTCGCCCGCACGAGCGCGCCGGTGACCGGCTTCGACATCGACCGTACGCGCATCGACGAGCTGCGCGCCGGTCGCGATCGCACGCGCGAGGTCGACGTGGCGGAACTGGCGCAACCGAGCCTCACCTACACCAGTGATCCGAAGGATCTCGTGCGCGCCGATTTCTTCATCGTCACGGTGCCGACGCCGATCGACGCGGCCAAGCGCCCCGATCTGCGCGCCATGCTCGCCGCCTCGGAAACCGTCGGCCGGGCGCTCAAGCGCGGCGACATCGTGGTCTATGAGTCGACCGTCTACCCGGGCGCCGTCGAGGAAGACTGCGCGCCCGTGCTCGAGCGCTCCTCCGGTCTCGTCTGCGGGCGCGATTTCACCGTCGGCTATTCGCCTGAGCGGATCAATCCGGGCGACCGCAAGCATCGCTTCGAGACCATCACGAAGGTGGTGGCCGGGCAGGACGACAAGACGCTCGACGTCGTCGCCGCCGTTTACGGTTCGGCGGTCACGGCCGGCATCCATCGCGCGCCTTCGATCAAGGTCGCCGAAGCCGCCAAGGTGATCGAGAACACGCAGCGTGATCTCAATATCGCATTCATGAATGAGCTCTCCGCCATTTGCCACGCGCTCGGCATCGATACAGGCGACGTGCTCGCGGCGGCGCGCACCAAGTGGAATTTCCTCCCGTTCCACCCCGGTCTCGTCGGCGGGCACTGTATCGGCGTCGATCCGTATTACATCACCCATCGTGCCGAGAAGGCGGGCTACGCGCCGCAGGTGATCCTCGCGGGCCGCCACATCAATGACGGCGTCGGGCGCCGTGTGGCGCGCGAGTGCGTGCGCATGCTGATGCAAAAGGGCGCTGCGGCGCCGACCGTGACGGTGCTCGGCCTGACATTCAAGGAGAACGTGCCCGACATCCGCAACTCGCGGGTAGTCGACATCGTGCACGAGCTTGCATCCTTCGGCATAGCCGCCCAGGTTCACGACCCGCTCGCCCTCGCCGACGAGGCGACACATGAATACGGCATCGCCCTCACCCCGATGCCGGCGCTGCGCCCCGCCGACGCCGTCATCCTCGCGGTCGCGCACGACGACTACATACGCGGCGGCTGGGCGATGATCGAAAAGCTGCTCAAGCCGGGCGGTGGCGTGGTGCTCGACGTCAAGGCCATGCTCGATCGTGCCGCCAAGCCGGCGGGTGTCGAGCTGTGGCGGCTGTGAGCGCGCGAATGCCGACCGATCCGATCCTGGTCACCGGCGCGGCCGGCTTCATCGGTTTTCACGTGGCGCGGCGGCTGTTGGCGGACGGCCGCGCGGTCGTGGGTCTGGACAACCTCAATGCCTACTATGATCCGGCGCTCAAACAGGCGCGCATCGCCGAGCTCGCGAAGGCACCTGGATTCAGCTTCGTGAAGCTCGACCTCGCCGACCGAGCGGGCGTCGCGGCATTGTTTGCACAGCACGGCTTTCCATACGTGATCAATCTCGCCGCACAAGCGGGCGTGCGCCACTCGCTGGTCGATCCGCACGCCTATGCGGACGCCAACGTCATTGGCTTCCTCAACGTGCTCGAAGGTTGCCGCCAGGCAAAGGCGCGACATCTCGTCTATGCATCGTCATCCTCGGTCTACGGCGCCAACACGCAAATGCCATTTTCGACGGCGCAGAACGTCGACCATCCGCTCAGCCTCTATGGCGCGACCAAGAAGGCCAACGAGCTCATGGCGCACGCCTACGCGCACCTGTTCGGCCTTCCCGCGACAGGTCTGCGCTTCTTCACGGTCTATGGCCCATGGGGACGGCCCGACATGGCGATGTGGTTGTTCACCGACGCGATTCTCGCCGGACGGCCGATCAAGCTGTTCAACCACGGCAACATGCGGCGCGATTTCACCTATGTGGACGACGTCATCGAGACGGTCGTGCGGCTTATCGATCGTCCGGCCGCGAGCGATGCAAGCTGGTCGAGCGAGCGGCCAGATCCCGCGACGAGCCGTGCGCCGTGGCGGATCTACAACATCGGCAACCACACGCCGGTCGAGGTCCCCGAGGTGGTGCGCCTGATCGAGCAAGCGGTCGGCAAGACGGCCGTGCGTGAGCTCATGCCGATGCAGCCCGGCGACGTGCCAGCGACTTACGCCGATGTGGAAGACTTACGCAGGGACGTCGGCTTCACGCCGGCAACGCCGATCGCGGAGGGCGTCAAACGCTTCGTCGACTGGTTTCGCGCCTTCCATCGTGTCTAGGCAGGCCAAGCCGTGAAAGCGATCGACGGCAAGCGCGCGAGATCGGTCGTGTGGCGTGTGCTCGCGCCCACCGACGGCGGCGTCGGGATCGCGCGCATGCTGCTGCTCGGCATGATCGTCGCGGCACTGATCTCGACCTCGGCGACGATCGTCTTCGAGATCGCGGCGCTCATCCCGTTCGCGTTCAGTCGCGAGCTGCAGCGCCGGCTGGCGCAGACCGTGCATCATCCGCTGGTGGCTGGACTTCTCCCCTTCGCGGCGATCGTCGTGCTTGCGAGCTTCTACGGACCAGCGTCATGGAATGACGCGCTCAACGCGCTGGGCGGCTGGCGTCGCCTCCTGCTGGTGCCGCTATGCGTCGCCGTGTTCGACGATGCGGCGTCAAAGCGGCAGGTGTGCAAGGTCCTCGTCATCATGTGCCTCGTCGCCGCGGCGGTCTCGTTCGTGACCGCGTGGGAGCAGATCCCGATCCTGAACAAGCTGCCGCCCGGAGTCTCGTTCCACAACTACACGGTCCAGGCCCTGAGCTTTGCGCTCGCGATCGTCGTCTGTATCGCGGCGACCATGTGCCCGGAGGCTTTCGCGGGCGAGCGCCTGCTCGGCGATCGGCGGATCATGGTCGCGGCGATCGCGGTGCTGGCCTTCGACATCGTGTTCGTGCTGTGGGGACGCAGCGGCTATCTGGCGCTGCTCGTCATGGCGGTCGCGGTCGTCACCTTCCTGGTGCGCGGATCGTGGCGCATGAAGGCACTTGCCGGCTTGGGGGTTCTGGTCTGCGTCGGCCTGCTGCTCGCGTCGAATGGACAGGTGCGCAGCCGCATCGGCCAGGCGGTGCGCGAGTTCGAGACCGCCAATCAGTCGACGACGGCGACTTCGCTCGGCTATCGCGCCGTCTTTTGGCCGACCACGCTGCGAATGGTCCGCGACCACCCGGTCTTCGGGGTCGGCACCGGCGGCTTCGCGGACGGATATCGCCCCTATGGCCAGGGCGTCGCCGGGTGGCGGGGAAACGACACGGGCGATCCACACAACCAGTTTCTCAAGATTCTCGGCGAGCAGGGCCTGGTCGGGCTTGCGACTTTCCTGTTTTTCATCTTTCGCGCCCTGGCCTGCCCGGCCCCCGCGCCCTATCGACAGCTCGCTGCCGCAACCCTGATCTGCTGGTGCGCGACCAGCATGGCGAATTCTCATTTCTCGACCTTCGTCGAGGGGCGGCTCATCTTCTTCTGGCTGGGTGCCATGCTGGCGTACCGCCCGCCGAGCAGAATCGACGCGGCAAGTCAGGCATAATTCACACATCTGCCGCTAATGATTGCGAGGGGTGATGGGGCCACGCGCACAGGCCGACCGATGTCGCGCGGTTGAAGCCATCATGCGGTTTGCGTTGCTGATCGGTGTCGCGGTGAGCGGATTGATGCTGTCGTCGTGCGCGTCGCCGGGCAGCAACTTCATCGGCGACAATCTGCCCGAATGGGCAGGGGGACTGCCGCCCGACGCGCCGCCGCGCCGGGGCGCGCCCGGCTACCGTGACTACATCAGAAAGCTCAGCGGCGAAGAGGGAGCGGGCACTGCGGCCGCTTCCGCGACGGCTGGGCCGGCCGCTCCAAGCACGGGCTTGTCGACCACCACCGCTTCCCCCAACGTCCCGCCGGCCGCGCAGAACCAGCCGGGCTCTCCGCCTCGCAAGGCGCCGGGTTCGATTGACCAGCCCATCCACTGAAGACCCAATGTCCTCACCGCGCATCATTCCCTTGGTCCTCGCCGGCGGCGCCGGCACGCGCCTGTGGCCCGTGTCGCGGGACGCCATGCCGAAACAGTTCCTGCCGCTGGTGGGCGAGAAATCGACCTACCAGCAGGCGCTCATGCGGGTATCCTCGCCCGAGCTGTTCGCGCCGCCGATCGTGATGACGAGCGATGCCTTCCGCTTCTTCGCCCGCCGACAGGCCGAGGAGATCGGCATCGACGCGACGGTCGTGCTCGAGCCGGTCCGCCGCGACTCGGGGCCCGCCATCGCGGCCGGCGCCGCCTTTGCGCGCGGCCGCGATTCGGACGCGATCGTGCTCGCGATTGCGGCCGATCACGTCATTCTCGACAATGATCTCTTTCACGCCGCCTGTCGCGCCGGGCGCGATGCGGCGGCGCAAGGGCACATCGTCACGTTCGGCATCCGCCCGAGCGCGCCCAAGACGAGCTACGGCTACGTGCGCCGCGGCGCGGCGCTCGGCGTCGACGGCGTGAGCGAGGTCGCAGCCTTCGTCGAAAAGCCGGATGCGGTGACCGCGGCCGGCTACGTCGCGCAGGGCTACCTGTGGAACTCGGGAAACTTCCTCTTTCGCGCCGACGCGCTGCTCGCCGAGCTCGCCCGCTTCGAGCCAGGCATGGCGGAGGCCGTCGAGGACGCAGTGCGCGCCGCCGCAACCGACCTCGGCTTCGTCCGCCTCGACGAGCAGGCGTTTGGCCGGGCGACGCAGAAGTCGATCGACTACGCCGTGATGGAGAAGACTGATCGCGCCGCGGTGGTCGAGGGCTGCTTCCGCTGGTCGGACATCGGCAGCTGGGACGCCGTGTTCGACGTCGCCCCGCGCGACGCGGGCGGCAACGTCGCCAGCGGTCCGGCGCTGGCGGTCGACGCCAAGGGCTGCGTCGTGCATGCCGACGGCCGCCTCACGGCCGTGCTCGGCGTGGAGGATCTCATCGTCGTGTCGACGCCCGATGCGGTGCTGGTGCTTCCGCGTGGCCGCGCCGAGGAAGTGAAATCGCTGGTCGCCGAGTTGCAGCGGCGGGGACGGGCGGAGGCGAAGGAGCATCGCCGCGTGCATCGCCCATGGGGCTTTTACGAATCCGTCGACACCGGCGATCGCTTCCAGGTCAAACGCATCGCCGTCGCGCCGGGCGGCAAGCTGTCGCTGCAAAAGCATCATCACCGCGCCGAGCACTGGGTGGTGGTGCGCGGCACCGCCGAGGTCACGGTCGGGGAGGAAATCAGGACCGTGCACGAGAACGAGTCGATCTATATCCCGATCGGGTCGCTGCATCGGCTGGCCAATCCGGGCCGCATCGCGCTCGAGTTGATCGAGGTCCAGACGGGCAGCTATCTGGGCGAGGACGACATCGTTCGGCTCGACGATGTTTACAATCGGCGCTGATTTGCCGCCGATGGTGCGAATCCGCTTTGGCGCCGATCCATGATCACATAATGTGCGAACCGGGAGCCTCCCGCCGCGGGAGGGGGCTTTCGGCGGATTTCTCACCCCAACTTGTGGCAGGGACTTGCGTATGAAAACGGCTCTTGTGTGCGGAGCGGGCGGCTTTATCGCGAACCATCTGGTCAAGCGGCTCAAGGCGGAAGGCTTCTGGGTGCGCGGCGTCGATCTCAAGTATCCGCAGTTCGACGAGACCGTGGCGGACGACTTTATCATCGGAGATCTGCGCGAGCAGTCCGTGTGCCGCGGCGTGGTCGATCGTCGCTTCGACGAGACCTATCAGCTCGCCGCAGACATGGGCGGTGCCGGCTACATCTTCACGGGCGAGAACGACGCCCATGTCATGCACAACTCGGCCACGATCAACCTCAACATGCTGGATGCGCTCAGCAAGCGCAATTGCAAGCGCGTGTTCTATTCGTCGTCCGCCTGCATCTATCCGGAGCACAATCAACTCGATGCGCGCGCGCCGATCACCCGGGAATCGAGCGCTTACCCGGCTAATCCGGACAGCGAATATGGCTGGGAGAAGCTTTTCAGCGAGCGCCTTTATCTCGCCTATGCGCGCAATTTCGGCATGGAGGCGCGGATCGCCCGCTATCACAATATTTTTGGGCCGCTCGGCACGTGGACCGGTGGCCGGGAAAAATCTCCCGCGGCCATTTGCCGGAAGGTGGCAGAGGCGCAGAGCGGCGGCGAGATCGAGATCTGGGGCGACGGCGAGCAGACGCGATCATTTCTCTACATCGACGAATGCATCGAAGGCACGCTGCGCCTGATGCGGTCCAGTTTGAGCGGCCCGTTCAATATCGGCTCGGAAGAGATGGTCACGATCAACCAGCTTGCCGACATGACCATGGACATCGCCGGCAAGCGCCTGCGGATCGCGCACGTTCCCGGCCCGCTCGGCGTGCGGGGCCGAAATTCCGACAACGAGCTTATCCGCAAGTCGCTCGGCTGGGAGCCGTCGCAGCCCTTGCGCGTCGGAATGGAAAGGACCTACACCTGGATCGCCTCGCAGGTGGCCTATGCCCGGGGGCGCAACAGCGCGGCGGCGTAGCGGACCCAAGTTGGGGAAGGGATGCGTTCGGTAACTGAGGGTCACCGCCAGGCGGACGACATCAAGCCAGGCTCGGATCGCAACTTCGGCCTGGTGATGGCCGCCGCGGCGGCTATCCTGGGCGCGCTTCCCTTGCTGCGCGGCGGAACACCGCACTGGTATCTGCTCGGCGGCGCGGCGGCCTTTGCGATACTGGCTTTCGCGGTACCGCGGGCGCTGTTCCCATTGAACTATCTGTGGTTCCGTTTCGGGCTGCTGCTGCATCGCGTGATCAGCCCCATCGTCATCGGCGCAGTGTTCTTTCTGTGCGTGACGCCAACCGGCGTCATCATGCGATGGCTCGGCAAGGACCTGATGCAGCTCCGGCGACGGGATGATCTGTCGAGCTATTGGATCATGCGCGATCCGCCGGGGCCGGCGCCCGGCACGATGACCGATCAGTTCTGAACCACGGGCGGCAACGGGTGTAGGTACGGATGTCCTTTGTGCGAGAGCTGCTCCGCTTCCTGATGGCGCGCAAGAAATATTGGATGATACCGATCTTTCTGGTGCTCTTCGTGTTCGGCGGACTGATCATCCTGGTCAAGGGCTCGGCGGTCGCGCCGTTCATCTACACGCTCTTCTGATCCTGAAGATGCGGGTCCTTGGCATCTCGGCGTTCTATCACGACAGTGCTGCGGCACTCGTCGTCGACGGCCGTATCGTTGCAGCGGCGCAGGAGGAGCGCTTTACGCGCATCAAGCAGGATGCCGGCTTTCCTCGCCAGGCGATCGAATATTGCCTCGCCGCCGGCGGCACCGGGCTCGCCGACGTGGACTATGTCGTCTTCTACGAGAAGCCGTTTCTCAAGTTCGAACGCCTGCTCGAGACCTATGTGGGTTTTGCGCCGCGCGGGCTGGCGTCGTTTGCGACCGCCATGCCGGTGTGGATCCGCGACAAGCTCTTTCAAAAAGACGCGATCGCGCGCGAGCTCAAGACGTTGGATCCCGGTTTCGACGCCGCCAAGCGGATGCGATTCACCGAGCATCATTTGAGCCATGCGGCGAGCGCCTTCTTTCCCTCTCCCTTCGACAGCGCCGTCGTCCTCACGATGGACGGCGTCGGGGAGTGGCCGACCACGACGGTCGCGCTCGGCGATGGAAACAAGCTCGAGATCGTCAAGGAGCTGCACTTCCCGCACTCGCTCGGACTACTTTACTCGGCGTTCACCTACTACCTCGGATTCAAGGTCAATTCGGGCGAGTATAAGCTCATGGGCCTCGCGCCCTATGGCGAGCCGAAGTTCAAGGACCGCATCATCGGCAATCTCATGGACCTGAAGCCGGATGGCACATTCCGGCTCGACATGAGCTATTTCAACTACTGCACTGGCCTCACCATGACGAACAGGAAGTTCGCCGACCTGTTCGGCGAACCGGTGCGCGAGCCGGACAAAGCGCTGTTGACCCAGTTCCACATGGACCTCGCGGCATCGATCCAGGCCGTCACCGAGGAGATCATCCTGCGCCTCGGCCGCTCGCTCGCGCGCGAATATCGGCGGCCGAACCTCTGCCTCGCCGGCGGCGTCGCGCTCAACTGCGTCGCCAATGGTAAGCTGCTACGCGACGGCTGCTTCGAGCACATCTGGGTGCAGCCCGCGGCGGGCGATGCCGGCGGAGCGCTCGGCGCCGCGCTCGCGGCCTGGCATCTCATGCTCGGCAATCCCCGCAGCACCGACGGCAGGCACGACACGATGGCGGGTGCGCTGCTCGGTCCCGAATTCTCGCAATCCGACATCGAACGTCGCTTGCAGGCGGCGGGCGCCCGCTTCTCGGTCGCTTCCGACACCGACTTGATCGCGCAGACCGCGGCCGCGCTCGCGCAAGGGGAGGCGGTCGGGTGGATGCAGGGTCGTATGGAGTATGGGCCGCGCTCGCTCGGCGCGCGCTCGATCCTCGCCGATCCGCGCTCTCCGCAGATGCAGAAGCAGCTCAACCTCAAGATCAAGTATCGCGAAAGCTTTCGTCCGTTCGCGCCGGCGGTTCTGCGCGACAAGGCGCACGACTGGTTCGAGTTTGAGGGCGACTCGCCCTACATGCTGTTCGTGGCGGGCGTGCAGCCGTCGCGCCGCCGCGCGATGAAGCCCGCCGAGCAGGCGCTGTTCGGTATCGACAAGCTCAATGTGGTGCGCTCGGACATTCCCGCCGTCACCCATGTCGACTATTCGGCGCGGCTACAGACCGTGGATGCCCACACCAACCCGCGTTTCCACGCCCTGCTCGACCGCTTCCACGCCCTCACGGGCTGCCCGATCCTCGTCAACACGAGTTTCAACGTCCGCAGCGAGCCGATCGTGTGCACGCCGGAGGACGCGTTTCGCTGCTTCATGGGCACCGAGATCGATCTGCTGGTAGTCGGCAACTGCGCGCTGCGCAAGAAGGACCAGGATCCGAGCCTGGCGCGCGACTACCGGGACGAATTCGAGCCCGATTGATTAACGACGCTGGCGCCGCCGTTCACATTGCCAGCGCTCGGAACCTCTCCCGATGCCGGTGAAATATCCAGTTGTCCGGCGTGCGGACGGCGAACTCAAAGTCAGCCGGCGCAGCATGTGGTCGAATCGGCAAGCGGTGCGGTGCGCGCACTCCGGCGCGAAGGCGTCGACGTCAACATGACGGCGATCTTCACGCTCGAGCAGGTGGCTCGCGCGGTCGATGCGCTCGCCAGCGGCGCGTGCGCCTGCGAGTCGGTGTTCGCCGGGCGGCTCGCCGACTTCGGGACCGATTATCGGCCGATCATGCGTGATGCGGTCGCGCGGGCGCGGCGCACGCCGAACGCCGAGATCATCTGGGCGTCGACGCGCGAGGCGTTCAACGTCGTCGAAGCGGACGAGATGGGCTGCCACATCATCACGGCGCCAGCCGACATGCTCAAGAAGTTGCCCGCGTTCGGCACCAAATCTGCAGCCGACCTCTCGCTCGATGGCGTCGAGGCGTTCCGCACCGATGCGATCGCAGCGGGCCTCCCGCTCGAGCTGCCATCGCGGGCCGACGCCGCGGAGTGAGCCTGCCCACGGTATCCCTGCGTTGACTGCCGGGCGTTACGCAATTTCTGCGGAAGCGCGTGTATTCCGTTGTAACCACCTGACTCAAAACGTGTTTGGGCAACTGCGGTTTGCGGTCGCCAGCCACGCGATGCCATGCTAGGGAGAAGCGTGGGGCTCGAGTAGGGGGTTGCGCGTCAATGGTGAAAGCCGTCCAGGCTGATGCAGCGCCGCTGCGCCTCGGCGTCGTCGGGGTGGGCGTGATGGGCTACAACCATGCCCGCGTGCTCTCCGAGATGCCTGGCGTGACGCTCGTCGGCGTCGCCGATCCGGACGACAAGCAGGCGGATTTCGTCCGCCGCACCCTCGATTGCGCCGCCGTTCCCTGCGTCGACGACCTGCTCGCGCTCGGCGTCGATGCCATCTCGATCGCGGCCCCGACCCACCTCCACCGCAGCATCGCGCTCGCCGCCATCGGCCGCGGCGTGCACGTGTTGGTCGAGAAGCCGATCGCGTCCTCTGTCGAGGAAGGCCGCGACATCATCGCGGCCGCGCGCCGCGCCGGCGTCACCCTGATGGTCGGCCATGTGGAGCGCTTCAATCCGGCCGTTCAGGCGATCAAGGAGGCGATCCGCGAGGAGGATATCCTCTCGATCGCCATCACGCGAGTCGGCCCGTTTCCGCCGCGCATGTCCAATGTCGGCGTGGTGATCGACCTCGCGGTGCACGACATCGACCTGATCAGCTGGTTCACGGGCTCCGAGATCGTCGAGGTCCAGCCGCAGCTCTCCAGCGCCAAGGCCGAACGCGAGGACATTGCGCTGCTGCAGTTCCGCACCGCCTCGGGCGTGCTCGCTCACATCAACACGAACTGGCTCACCCCGTTCAAGGCGCGCACCGTCCATGTCGCCACCAAGCGCAAATACGTGATCGGCGACCTACTCACCCGCCAGGTGACCGAGTGCTTCGGCTTCCAGCCGGACGGCAGCTACTCGATGCGCCACCTTTCGGTCGGCCATGCCGAGCCGCTGCGCTCGGAGCTCGCGGCCTTCGCGGCCGCGGTGCGCGAGGGCACCCGACCGGCGGTAACTGGCGAGGAGGGCGTCGCCAGCCTCGAAATCGCCATTCGCTGCCTCAACAACGGCCAATCCGCGGACATGGCGGCCACGCGCAAGGGCCCGCGCCGCGTGGCCGGCTGATGTAGAACCTCGCGGCCGACATCCATGACCGAGCAGATCCGAAACGTCACCGAGGCGAAACCGATCGCCATTCCATTCATCGACGTCGCCGCCCAGCGCCGGCGGCTCGGCACGCGGATCGACGAGGCGATCGACCGCGTCACGGCGCATTGCCAGTTCATCCTCGGCCCCGAGGTTCGCGCGTTCGAGGCGGAGCTCGCCAAGTTTTGCGGCGCCCGTCATGCGGTCACGTGCGCGAGCGGGACCGACGCGCTCGTGATGGTGCTGATGGCGAAGCGGATCGGCCCAGGCGATGCGGTGATCTGCCCCGCCTTCACGTTCTGCGCCACCGCCGAGGTGGTGGCGCTGCTCGGCGCGACCCCGGTGTTCGCCGACGTCGACGAGGCGACCTTCAACCTCGATCCGAAGAGCCTGGAGCGGGCGATCGCCAAGGCGAAGCGGCTGGGGCTCAAGGCGAAGGCGATCATTCCGGTCGACCTGTTCGGCCTGCCGGTCGACCACGACGCGGTCGCCGCGGTCGCGGCGGCCGAGAACCTGTTCATCCTCGACGACGCCGCGCAGGCGTTCGGCGCGACCTGCCGCGATCGTCCGCTCGGCAAGTTCGGGCTTGCGACCGCGACCAGCTTTTTTCCCGCCAAGCCGCTCGGCTGCTACGGCGACGGCGGCGCGGTGCTCACCGACGACGACGAGATGGCCACAATGCTGGTGAGCTTGCGCATGCACGGCCAGGGCGCCCATCAATACGACAACGTGCGCGTCGGCCTCACGGCGCGCCTCGATACGATCCAGGCGGCGGTGCTGCTGGAGAAGCTGAAGATCTTTCCCGACGAGATCGCGGCGCGCAACAAGGTGGCGGAGCGCTACAGCAACGCGCTCGGCAACGTCGCGACCGTGCCGCGCATCCCCGACGGTTATACGTCGGTGTGGGCGCAATACACGATCCGCGTCGAACCGGGCCGTCGCGCCGATCTTGCGGCCGCGCTCAAGGCCGAAGGCATCCCGACCGCGATCTACTATCCGAAGCCGCTGCACCGGCAGGAGGCCTATGAGCGCTTCCCTTATCCGGAAGGCGGCATGCCGGTCTCGGACCGGCTGGCGCAGGAAGTGATCAGCCTGCCGATGCACGCCTATCTCGACGAGCCGACACAGGACCGGATCATCGAGGCGGTGCAGCGGGCATTGAGCCGGTAGTAGACGCCTCGCTCGACGCAAGCTCCGTCATGCCCGGCCTTGTGCCGGGCATCCACGTCTTAAGACCGCGACACGAAAAAGACGTGGATGGCCGGGACAAGCCGGACCATGACGAGGTACACGATCTGACCATGCTCGGGCGCATCCTCACGGTCGGCGGCTACACGCTGGTCTCGCGGCTGACCGGCTTCATGCGCGACATCATGCTGGCGGCGATCCTCGGCGCCGGGCCGGTCGCGGACGCCTTCTTCGTCGCCTTCCGCCTGCCCAATCATTTCCGCGCGATCTTCGCCGAGGGCGCCTTCAATGCGGCTTTCGTGCCGGCCTATGCGCGCATCAGTGCGTCCGGTGGGCCGGCGCCAGCCGGGCTTTTCGCCGACCGCATCTTCACGCTGCTGCTCGCGGTCGAGGCCGTGCTGCTCGCCGTCGCGCTGATCTTCACGCCGACCGTCATCGAATGGCTCGCGCCCGGCTTCTCGCACGATCCACAGCGCTTTACCCTCGCGGTCGAGCTCACCCGCATCACGTTTCCCTATCTTCTGCTGATCTCGCTCGTCACCCTCTACGGCGGCATCCTCAACGCGCTGCATCGCTTCGCCGCGGCCGCAGCGGCGCCCATCCTGCTCAACTTCGCCATGATGGCGACGCTGGCGCTGGTCTTCCTGTTTCCGAGCGCCGGCCATGCCGCCGCCTGGGGCGTGCTGATCTCCGGCGTCCTGCAGGCGCTGCTGGTCGGCGCCGACGCGCGGCGCAACAAAGTGCTGCCGCGCTTCCATGCCTTCGCGCTCGACGACGACGTGAAGCGCTTCTTCAGGGCGCTCGGCCCCGCGACGCTCGGCTCCGGCGGCACCCAGATCGCGCTCTTCGCCGATACGATCATCGCGAGCTTCCTGACCGCCGGCGCGCTCTCCGCGCTGTACTATGCCGACCGGCTGAACCAGTTGCCGATCGGCGTCATCGGTATCGCGGCCGGCACCGTGCTGCTGCCCGAGATGGCGAGCCGCATCGCGGCCGGCGACGAGGCCGGGGCGCATCATTCGCAGAACCGCGCCATCGAGTTCACACTGCTGCTCGCGATTCCGTGTGTTGCCGCCTTCCTGATCGTGCCCGATCTCATCATGCGCGCCCTCTTCGCCCACGGCGCGTTTACGCGCGCCGACGCCGCGGCGGCCGGCGCGACGCTTGCCGCCTACACCATTGGCCTTGTGCCTTTCGTGCTGCTGCGCAGCGTGTCGGCAACCTTCCTCGCCCGCGGCGACACCGCGACCCCTGTGAAGGCGCTGCTGATCTCAGTCGTCATCAACGTGGCGCTCAAGATCCTCTTGATGCACGACTACGCCCAGGTCGGGCTGGCGTTCGCGACATCCGTCGGGGTCTGGATCAATTTCGGCCTGATCGTGTGGTTCGCGCGCCGCGCCGGCCTTATTGGGCTCGACGACCGGCTCAAGCGATCGATCGCCAAGCTCGCTGTCGCCGGACTCGTGCTCGCGGCGGCGCTCTATGGCGGTGCTCACCTCCTGGCGCGATTGTTTGCCGGCCTGCCGGCCTTCCGATCGGAGCTGACGCTCGCGGCGCTGACCCTGATCGGCGGCATCGTCTACGGCGGCGCGCTCGCGCTGCTGTTCGGCCGCGAGTGGCTCGCGACGCTGCGCCTCCGGCGCGGCGACGCAGCGCCTGTCATGCCGCCCGACGCTGGCGCTCCTCCGGCCTGAGCGTCAGCTGCTTGCGCGAGCCCTCGCGCAGCAGGTCGACTTCCATGCCGTGGCCGATCTTGTCGCCGGTGAGCAGCCGGATGAGATCGTCGGCGCCGGTCACCGCCTGACCGTCGAGAGCGAGCAGGATGTCACCAGCGACGAGCCCGGCGCGATCGGCCGGGCTCGACGGCTCGACGCCACTGACCACCACGGCGCTCTCCTGCGTCAGGCCGGCGATGTTGCGGATGCGCCGCGGCAGCCGGGTCTGCGCCGCCGAGATCCCGATATAGCCGCGCCGCACGCGCCCGTGGCGGATGAGCTCGCCCAGCACATGCTTCGCCGTGTTGGCCGCGATCGCGAAGCAGATGCCCTGCGCGCCCATGATGATCGCCGTGTTGATGCCGACCACCCGGCCGTGGGAGGACACGAGCGGGCCGCCCGAGTTTCCCGGATTGAGCGCGGCGTCGGTCTGGATCAGGTCATCGATCAGCCGGCCGGTGCGCGCCCGCAGCGAGCGGCCGAGCGCCGAGACGACGCCGGCCGTGACCGTCGACTCGAAGCCGAGCGGGTTGCCGATCGCGATCACCAGCTGGCCGCGCTTGAGCCGGCGCGAGTCGCCGAGCGGCGCGAACGGCAGGGTCACGCTCTCATTGATGCGCACCAGCGCGAGATCGGTATCGGGATCGTCGCCCACGACCTGCGCCGTGAGACTCTGCCCATCGGCGGTGGTGGCGCGGATGCGTGCGTTGCCACCGGCGACATGGCTGTTGGTGAGCACGAGCCCGTCCGGCGAGACGATCACGCCTGAGCCCGAGCCGCCCTGGCGGCCGCGCTCGGCCGAGCGCACGTCTAGACGCACGACGGCGGGGCTCACGGTCTCGACCACGTCGATCACGGCGCGCGAATAGGCGTCGAGCACGGCGGCGTCTTCAGGCGATGGGGCAGGGGTCTTGGCGGATTCGGGATTCGGCTTGTCTAACAATGGTATATTTCTCGGCTGGAAGGTTGGCAGAGCCGGTTCCATCGGCTCGACCGTAGGTCGGATGGACAGGCATCGTGGCGCCAGATATGGGGATGGCCGTGCGGCGCGAAAAGGCCGCGGGGGGTCGCTTAACATCTCGGCTCGACGCCCCCTTGTGCGTCGGCCGCGTCCCATAAAGCCCGGTTTGCCGTCCTGATGGTGCGGCCCGACAGTGAGCCTATGACCAAGCCCTTCCTCGCGCGCCTCCCGATTCTCGCCTCGGCCCTCGCCCTCGCGGTGCTGCTTGCTGCCTGCAACGAGGCGCAGCAGGCGGCGGCGCCGCCCGATCCGGCGGTCACGGTCGCGCCGGCGGTGCGCCGGACCGTGGTCGATCGGGACGAGTATGTCGGCCGCTTCGTCGCGGTCGACTCGGTGGACATCCGGGCGCGCGTGACCGGCTACCTCGATCAGGTGCATTTCACCGACGGCCAGATGGTCAAGCAGGGCGATCTTCTGTTCACCATCGACCGGCGGCCGTTCCAGACCGCGCTCGACCAGGCCAAGGCGACGCTCGCCCAGGCGCGCGCCAACCTCGCCTTCGCCGAGGCCGATCTCGCGCGCGGCGCCCAGCTGGTGCGCGACAAGACCATCACGGATCAGGTCTTCGAGCAGCGCACGCAGGCGAAGGCGGTCGCGGCATCGGCGGTCGCGGCGCAGGAGGCGGCGGTGCGGCAGGCGACCCTCGACCTCGGCTTCACCGAATTGCGGGCGCCGATCGACGGCCGCATCGGCGACCGCCGGGTATCGCCGGGCAACCTCGTCAGCGGCAACAACATCCTGCTCGCGACCATCGTATCGCTCGACCCGATCCGCTTCGAGTTCACCTTCGACGAGGCCGCTTACATCCGTTACGAGCGCCTGGCGGCGGGCGGCAAGGACATGACCAGCCGCAATGGCAGCGCGCTCGTCTCGCTCAAGCTGATCGACGAGCAGGATTTCGTTCACCAGGGCCGCATGGATTTCGTCGACAACGTGATCGACCGCTCGTCCGGCACGATCCGCGGCCGCGCCGTCTTCGCCAACCCCAACCACGCGTTCACGCCCGGCATGTTCGGCCGCATCCGGGTGCCGGGCTCGCCGCCCTACGCGGCGCTGCTGGTCCCCGATGCGGCGATCGGCACCGAGCAGGCGCGCAAATACGTCCTGGTGGTCGATGCCGACAATACGGTACGGCAGAAATACGTGACGCTCGGCGAGCTCTCGGGCGACCTGCGGGTGATCAAATCCGGCATCGACGCGGACGACCACGTCATCGTCGACGGCCTGATGCGCGCCCGCGTCGGGCAGAAGGTGCGGCCCCAGGAGCAGCAGCGCGACGGCGCCGTGTCTGCTGCGCCCGCCGCCCCGGCCGCCGGGCCGCAAGTGAAGAACTGACCGACGAACCAGGCGAAGGGCTGAGGCGGCGCGCATGCGCATCTCGCATTATTTCATCGACCGGCCGATCTTCGCCGCCGTCGTCTCGATCGTGTTCGTCATCCTCGGCATGGTGTCGTTCTCGCGCCTGCCGGTCGCGCAATATCCCGAGATCGCGCCACCGATCATCAATGTGTCCGGCCAGTATCCGGGCGCGAGCGCCGACGTCGTCGCCTCGACGGTGGTGACGCCGATCGAGCAGCAGATCAACGGGGTCGAGAACATGATCTACATGTCCTCGAACTCGACCGCCGACGGCCGTTTCTCGATCCAGGTCTCGTTCGACATCGGCACCAACCTCGACATCGCCCAGGTGCAGGTGCAGAACCGCGTCGCCATCGCCCAGCCGCGCCTGCCGGCGGACGTGCGCAACATCGGCGTCACGGTGACGAAAGCCTCGCCGGACCTGATGATGGTCGTCCACCTCTATTCGCCCGACAAGTCGCGCGACACGCTGTTCATCTCCAACTACGCGACGCTGGAGATCACCGACGCGCTCACCCGCGTCGATGGCGTCGGCTCGATCACAGTGTTCGGCAGCCGCGACTACTCGATGCGCGTCTGGCTCGACCCCGACCGCCTGCAGTCGCTCGGGCTGACCGCGCTCGACGTCACCAGCGCGTTGCAGGGGCAGAACATCCAGGTCGCCTCCGGCGTGCTCGACCAGCCGCCGTCGCCCAAGCAGGGCGCCTTCCAGATCGCGGTGCAGACGCTCGGCCGGCTCGCCAATCCGGACGAGTTCGCCAACATCGTGGTGAAGCAGACGCCCAACGCCGTGGTCCGGCTCAAGGACGTGGCGCGGGTCGAGCTCGCGGCGGTCGACTACTCGTCCAATTCCTACCTCGACCGCGACCCGGCGGTGGCGCTCGCGGTCTTCCAGCGGCCCGGCTCGAACGCGCTGCAGACAGCGAACAACATCGTCGCCACCATGAACCAGCTGGCCAAGCGGTTCCCGCCCGGCATCAAGCACGCGATCGTCTACAACCCGACCCAGTTCATCCAGCAGTCGGCGACCGCGGTCGAGGAGACGATCGGCGAGGCGGTCGTGCTGGTCGTGCTGGTGATCATCGTCTTCCTGCAGACTTGGCGCGCGGCGGTGATCCCGATCGTCGCCATTCCGGTGTCGCTGGTCGGCACCTTCTTCTTCATGGCGGCGTTCGGCTTCACGCTCAACAACCTCTCGCTGTTCGGCCTCGTGCTGGCGATCGGTATCGTGGTCGACGACGCGATCGTGGTGGTCGAGAACGTCGAACGCAACATCGCGGCGGGCTTGACCCCGCACGATGCCGCGGTCAGGAGCATGGACGAGGTCGGCGGGGCGCTGATCGCGATCGCGCTGGTGCTGTGCGCGGTGTTCGTGCCGACCGTCTTCATCACCGGCATTTCCGGGCAGTTTTATCGCCAGTTCGCGCTCACCATCGCGGGCGCGACCGTGATCTCGCTCGTCGTCTCGCTCACGCTGTCGCCGGCGATGTGCGCGCTGCTGTTGCGGCCGCACGAAGCGGCGCGCCGGCCGCGCTGGTGGGAGTGGCCGGTCAAGGGCTTCTTCCGCATCTTCAACTGGAGCTTCGATGCGGTCGGCCGCGGATACGGTGTGCTGACGGCGCGCACGGTGCGCATCTCGGCCCTCGTGCTGCTGGTCTATGCGGCGATCCTCGGGTTCGGTCTCAACGAGTTCCGCAAGACGCCGACCGGCTTCATCCCGCAGCTCGATCGCGGCTACCTCATCGTGGTGGTGCAGCTGCCGCCCGGCGCGTCGCTGGCGCGCACCGACGCCGTGCAGCAGCGACTCGTCGACATGGCGCTCAAGACGCCGGGCGTCGGCCACGCCGTCAACATCGTCGGCTTCTCGGGCGCGACCTTCACCAATGCGCCGAACTCGGGAGCGATCTTCCTGACCCTCGATCCGTGGGAGCAGCGCGCGCACCAGCCGAATCAGTCCGCCGCAGCCATCACGGCGGCCTTGCAGAAGAAATTCGGGCCCGTGCAGGAGGCGCTGGTGCTGGTGGTGCAGCCGCCGCCGGTCGCCGGCATCGGCAACGCCGGCGGCTTTCGCATGATGGTCGAGGACCGCGCCGGCCGCGGGCCGCAGGCGCTGCAGCAGGCGGCCGCCGCGCTCGCGGCGCGCGCCGCCAAGACCACCGGCATCTCGCACCAGGTTTTCACCCTGTTCGAGACCTCGACGCCGCAGCTCTACCTCGACATCGATCGCACCAAGGCACAGCTCCTCGGCGTCAACGTCACCGACGTGTTCAATTCGCTGCAGATCCTGATCGGCTCGTCCTACGTCAACGACTTCAACCTGTTCGGCCGCACCTTCCGGGTGACCGCGCAGGCGGACGCGCCCTATCGCTTCGACGCCAAGGACGTGCTCAAGATCCGGGTGCGCAATTCGTCCGGCGCGACCGTGCCGCTCGGCTCGTTCACCACGGTGCGGGACATTTCCGGTCCTTACCGGGTGCCGCGCTACAACCTCTACCCGACCGCCGAGGTCGACGGGGCGGCGGCCGACGGCTACAGCCAGGGCCAGGCGATCGCGATCATGGAGAAGCTCGCCAACGAAACGCTGCCCGAGGGCTTCGGTTACGAATGGACGACGCTGGCGTTCCAGCAGATCCGCGCCGGCAACACGGCGGGCTTCGCGTTCGCGCTCGCGGTGGTGTTCGTCTTTCTGGTGCTCGCCGCCCAGTTCGAGAGCCTCACCTTGCCGCTCGCCGTCATCCTGATCGTGCCGATGTGCCTCGTCGCCTCGATCACCGGCGTGATCCTGCGTGGGCAGGACAACAACATCCTCACCCAGGTGGGCTTCGTGGTGCTGATCGGCCTTGCGGCCAAGAACGCGATCCTGATCGTCGAGTTCGCCAAGCAGCTCGAGGACCGCGGCTACGATCGCTGGAAGGCGGCGGTCGAGGCCGCGCGGCTGCGCCTGCGGCCGATCCTGATGACCTCGTTTGCCTTCATCCTCGGCGTCGCGCCGCTGGTGTGGGCGATCGGCGCCGGCGCCGAGCTGCGCCAGACGCTCGGCACCGCGGTGTTCTCCGGCATGATCGGCGTCACCGCCTTCGGCCTCCTGTTCACGCCGGCGTTCTACGTGGTGTGCCGGTGGATCGCCGGGCTCGGCCGGCGGCGCGCGCACCCCGCGCCGGCGCAGCAGCCGGCGGAGTAGAGCAGGAGAGACGCATGAGCGGGGACATCCGCGACAACGCCGTGCAGCATCGCTTCGAGCTCGACGTCGATGACGGCATGGCGTTGATGTACTACCGCCTCGAGCCGGGCGTGATCACGCTGCTGCACACCGAGGTGCCGCCCGCGCTCGGCGGCCATGGCATCGGCTCGGCGTTGGTGCGCGGGGTGCTGGATATCGTCCGCGCGCGCGGGCTGAAGGTCGTTCCCAAGTGCCCGTTCGTCGCCGGCTACATGGGGCGCCATCCGGAGTACAACGATTTGGCCAGATAGCGCGCGCGCTTCACCCTCCCGTGCAGGGGCCCTGCAGGGAGGATGAAGAGGGAGTTCTACTACTGTGCCGGGACCGGTTGCGTTGCCGACACCAGCTTGAGCTTCCAGCTTGCGGCCGGCGTGTTGTTGAGATCGAGATTGCCGGCGAGGAAATAGAGGCGCTGCGTGTCGGCGCTTTGCGACGTGCAGAAGCGGTCCTGCAGATAGTAGGGCGGCGTCGCCTGGTAGTAGAGGGTCGCGGTCACGCGCGCGGGCGTGCCTTTGATGGCCTCGAGCGGCACCCGGTAGGTCACCGTGTCGCCGCCGCCGGCGCGGTAGTCGGGATCGTCGTCGACCGCGGTCGGGCCGGCTTCCTCGGCGAGGTCGGGGCCGGCGGCGAAGGCCGCCGCGATCGCCTCGCGATCATGCAGCGGCAGGAAGCCCTTCGGCAGCAGGCGATTGTCCTTCACCTTGGCGCAGATCGAGAGAAAGCTCGTGGTGAGCGCGCCGCGCGGCGCGGCGCCCGGGCCGCACACCGGCGGGCCGTCATTCGGCGGCGCGGCGGTGAGCTCCTCGTAGATCTGTGCCTGGTCGTCGCGGCTCACCACCTGATAGTGCGGCTGGTGGACGCGCTGATCGGGCGCGATGCGCGCCGAGCAGTCGGGTGTCCACCAGCGCTCGCCGGCGATCGGCTGGCCCTGGCCGTCGACGATCACGCCCGCCGCGTCGGTGCGCCCCGAAGACCACAGGATGCCGCCCTTGTCGTCGAGCACGTCGAGCTCGATGAAGGCGCGGCGGAAGCCGACGCCGGAGGGAAACTTGTGGCCGGTCTTGTTGGCGACCGTGACGCGCGCCTCGAGCGCGCCGTTCTGGCGCGTCACCGGCGAAATGAAGATCGCGGCGGTGCGCTCGGCCGCCTGCTCGAGCAGCTTGCGCTCGGTGGTCGGCAGCGGGTCGATGCCCTTCTGTGTCAGCATCGGATCATGCAGGCGAAGGCCGAGAATGTCGGGGCTCTGCATCGCCATCTTGAGGAAGAACAGGTTGAGACCGACCAGCGTGTGCTGGGCGAAGCCCTCGCGCGTCTTCAGATCGATCTCGTCGGCCGTGAGCACGTTCTCGGTCTGCGGGAAATTGCTCAGCTCCTGGATGCTCGCGATCTTGCTGCGGACCGGCGCACCCTTCGCGTCGCGGCTCGGCATGTGGCAATCCTGGCAGGTCTGCGGCGTCTCGCCCGGGCCGAGCGGCAGCTGCCCGTCCGCGCTCTCGCCGGTGCGAAAGCCGCCGAACGCCCATTCGGCGAACGTCGTCTGCTCGTAGACGTGGCCGAGCCTCTCGGCCCCGCGCAGCACCGGCAGGTGCACGACGTGGCAGGAGCCGCAGACGTCCGCGGTCTTGATCTGCGGCGCGTGCTGCGGCGTGACGCCGAGCGCGTGCTGCATCGAGGCTTTCTTCGGATCGGCGAAGGGCCCGAGCATCACGTCGGCGGGCTCGAGCAGGAAGCTGCCCGTGAACGTCGCCGCAAAGCCTTTCAGCCCCGGATTGAGCCGCGCCTGGCGCTCGGCGACGCAGGCGTTCTGCGGCGCGGCCGCGACCCTGTCGCGCGCGGCGCTGCCGAGCGCCATGCGGTGGCACACCGTGCAGGAGATGCCGTCGCGCGCGAGCGCCGCGTATTTCGCGGCGGCCCGATCGTTCGCGTGAAATGGAATCGCGTCGATCCGCGTGCGCAGGAACGGATCGCATTTCCGGCTCGCGGCGTGGCCGTCGATGGCGAGCTGGCGCTCGCCCATCACGCCGTGGCAGCCGAAGCAAGTGTCCTGCACCCCGCTCGCCCAGTCGGCATGGAACGCGCCGGTTTCGCTCGCGAGCTGCGCGAGGAAGATCGGATCGCGCCCCGCCATGCCCATCGGCGAGCTTCGCCAGGTGGCGTAGGGCGAGTGGTTGATCATCTTGCCGTTCGCGTCGACGCGCGTCATGTCGTATTGCAGGCCGGTGCTGCCGGCGTCGTGACAGCCGAGGCACTGGTCGGAGGTGACGAACTGGCTCGCCGGCGTCGGTGGCCCGGCGGGCATCCACACGTTGTCGTAGGTCTCGGAAGGAAGCGCCGTGATCGCGCTGCGCGCCGGCGGCGGCCCGCCCGGCCACGGCAGCGCGTCGACGAAGGCCGGATCGTAGCCCGCGGGCGGCGCCGCCGGCGGTGCAGGCGAGGCCGATGGCGGATTGAGGAAGAAGTTGTGGCTCAGATAATTGAGCGGCTCGCCGCGCTCGCCCTTGATGTTGCGCAAGGTCGCGAAGGTCTGGTTGTCGGTCGCCGAAGCATGGCAGTTGGTGCAGTACTGGCCAAAGCCCATGTTGGGGTAGGGGTTGCCGGGACCCGCCGGCCAGTCGGGCGCCCACTCGTTCTTGCCCCAGCCGAACCAGCCCCAGAACCAGCCGTCATGCGCGGCCTTGGCGTCGCGCACCATGACGGCGGCGCCGCTCGTCGGCTCGAGGTTGACCGGATCGACGTCGGCGCAGGCGGCGGCCGGCGCCGGGAACATCTCCTTGATCATCACGGCGCCGTCGGGGAGCGGATCGGGGCTCGCTATCGTCTTCTCGCCGTCCGGCCGGTTCTTGTGCAGCCAGTCGATCATCTCGTGCGAGTACCAGACCCACACCGGATTGTGGGTGCCGAAATATTTTCCCACCCACTCGCCATGGACGATGGTGCCGACGAACGGCCCGGTGTCGCGCACGCGCTTGTCCGGCGTCCACCCGGCGCCGCGATGGCAGTAGTGGCGCAGATACTCGCCGAGCTTGGCCTCGTAGCGATCGAGCGGCAGCGCGCCGGGATGCCGCACGACCTCATCGAGGCTGCGACACAGCGCCGGATCGCTCGGCAGCTGCGGCGCCTTCATGTCGGCGCTGCAGGTCGCGGCGGCGAGCGTCGCCGACGTCAGCCAGCCAGCAAGTGCGCAGGCGAGCGTCGATAGGTGGCCGCGAGATCGATCATGTGCGTGCAAGCGGATGCCCCGTATCGGTCGCGCGTGTATTCTCATCGATCGCGGCGTCGCGTCAAATAACTTCGCGGCCGTCGCGCCCAGTTATAAAGTGTCGCGTCCGCCCCACCCGGGCGGAGCTCCGCCGGAGCCGAGAATGACATGGCAACTCTGACCGTCGAAGGCGCGCCCGCCATCGTGCGATGGAACTACGTCGGCTATGCGCTCGTCGCGATCGGCGTGATGATCGCGGCGATCGTCAGCCATGACCGCTGGTTCCTCAACTTCGTCCATGTGATCTGCGGCGTGATGTGGACCGGCATCGACCTGTTCATGGGCTTCATCGTCGGCCCGATTCTGCGCCGCATCGACGTGGCGGCGCGGCGCGAGGTGATCGTGCGGCTGGTGCCGCGCACGCTGTTTCTGATGCCGACGCTCGCGATCATCACCGGCACCTCGGGCTGGTACCTCGCCAAGGACCTCGGCTACCTCGAGCTGCCGTGGCCGCAGTTCGGCTGGGTCGCGGCCGCGCTCACCCTCGTCACGCTGATGACCATCCAGGGCACCGGCTATCTCTTGCCGACCAACCTGCGGGTCTGCCTTGAGCTGCGCAAGCCGAACCCGGACGGCGAGAAGATCGGCCGCATGATGCGGAGCTTCTTCTTCGCGGTCGCGTGTCAGGGCACCATGCAGGTGCTGACGATCGTCATCATGGCGCGGTTCGTCTCCGGGATTTGAGACGAGACTTCCGCCCAGCGGATACGATCGATTGATATCGTTGCGTTTTCGCTGAATGGCTTTGTTCTGCCGTTCTGCCGTTCTGCCAAACGACCTTGATCTGGCAAGGCGACCGTGCGATTGGCTCTCAAGCTCGCCTTCACTGAAATCATTCAGTTTTCCTCGAATGGCTTTGTTCTGCCAATCGGCTCGGTCCCGCTGAGGTGATCGACGGGCCGAGCCTCGCACCAGCGTTCATTGAAATCATTTGCTTTTCCTCGCATCGCTTTGTTCTGCCCGTTCTGCCGTTCTGCCGTTCTGCCGTTCTGCCGTTGCCGTGATCCATCGGTCGCTTGCGGGGTGCGGACAAGCGCGCGATGGCATCATTGCGGCGCTTCGTTGGAATCTTTCGTCTTTTCATGCATGGCTTTGTTCTGCCGGATCTCGCGCAAGGCCTTGGCGACGCGCAGCGGCATCACGGCCTCGTCGAATTCGCGGATCGCGCGCTTGCGCCGCGACAGGGTCCGGCGTTCGTAACGGTCGAGCCGGCAAAGCTCGGCCAGTGGTTTTGCGCAATTGGCCAGGTCGGCCTCCATCTTGGCCACCAGCGGCAGCTTGGCCGCGCGCACGCGGTGCAGATCGATCAGCGTCTCGGCGACGCGGCAGGCGAGCGCGTGGCGCACGCCGTCGACGGCCTCTCCGGCAACCGATTGCGCGATCGTGCGCGCCAACTCGACGATCTCGGGCGCGAACCCCGGATCGCCGGGCACCGGCAGGCTCAGCCCATGGCGGAACGCGTTGCGGGCAACCCGCGCCTTGCCCTCTTTCGTCTTCGGCCCCGTGCTCGCGCGCGCATTGAGACGGTTGGTGAACTGCCAGCGGGCGGTCATCCGGCGTTTTCGCTTGCCGAGCTCCTTGGCGGAAGCAAAGGGCGGAATATCGCGCGGCTCGCTCATCGTCAGGTCCCCTGTCCGAACTGCTCGGAGTTCTGTTCACTATTTGTTCTATCATATTTCTGGCAACCCGCAACCGCAAAATGTCGCCATCCGCAAAGTGCCGATCCATGACACGCACCGCGATCTATCTCGGCTTCGTCCTCGTCGCGATGGCGGCGGCGGGGGCGTTCGGCGCGCTGCACGACCAGATCAGCTATACGGTCGCGCCGGAATATTTCACCCGCTTCAAGTTCATCCAATTCCACCTGCTCGATCCGCGGGTCCCTGAGCGCGTGCGCGCCGCCCAGGTGGGCTTTCTCGCGTCCTGGTGGATGGGGCTGCCGCTCGGCCTGCTCATCGGTCTCGGCGGCTTTCTGCAGCCGACCCCCGCCCGCATGCTCCAGGCCCTGCTCGCATCGATCCTCGTCTCGTTCGCGTTCACGCTGGCGGTCGCGCTCGCCGGATTGGCGTACGGATACTGGCAGACCGCGCACATCGACCGCGCTGCCTACGCCGGCTGGTTCGTTCCGATCGGCGTGACCGACCTGCGGAGATTCTTGTGCGCCGGCTACATGCACGACGCGGCCTATCTCGGCGGCGCGCTGGCGATCCCGGTGGCCTGGGGCTTTCTGATCTATGTGTGGGCCCGCCGTTCCGTCCCGCCTGCATGAAGCGGCGGGCGCGCAGGCCGGGCGGGCACCGCCGTCTTCACGACTTCGTGATCGCCGCGAGGCGCCTCCACCCGCACCCACTTTCCGGGAATAAGGCATCCAAGGCGGTGTTGGCCCAGTGCCGGCCCGTGGGGGGCCGTTTGCAGGGCCCCGGCTCGCTCGATTGGGCTGACAACGGGCTTTGCCCCAACCGGAGGGAGATCATCACCATGAAGCGGATTGTGCTTGTCGCGACCCTCACCATGAAGCGGATTGTGCTTGTCGCGACCCTGCTCGCGCTCGGCATGTCAGTTACGGCGGCGGAGAGCCCGATCGCGCAGCGCCAGGCACTGATGAAGAAGAACGGCGACGCCGCCAAGCTCGGCACCCAGTTCATGAAGGGCGAGGCGCCGTTCGACCTCGCCAAGGCCAAGGCGATCTTCGCGACCTACGCGGACGCGGCGAGCAGGATGCCGGCGCTCTTTCCGCCCGACTCCAAGACCGGCGAGAAGACCGAGGCGCTGCCGATCATCTGGGACAAGATGGACGACTTCAAAGCCAAATTCGAGAAGTTCGGCGCCGATGCCAAGGCGGCGGAAGCCAAGGTGACCGACGAGGCGAGCTTCAAGGAGATCTTCCCGGCAGTGCAGAAGAACTGCGGCGGCTGCCACCAGACCTATCGGGTGAAGAAGCAGAGCTGAGGCTTGAATTTCGCCGGCCGGGCCGCGCCGGGCGGTCCGGGAACCGCGCGAGGGGCGGCGCGTCGCGAGACGCGGCGCCCTTCGGTTTTATGAGGACGCAGTCCGCCGCGCCCTTCGGCTTCATGCCGGCAAGTCATTGCGAGCCGCGCGCCGATCTCGGGGTTCACCCGAGCTCGGCAGTCGAATGCGCAAGTCGGGAAGGCCCTGACTTGCGTGCGGCGAAGCAATCCCGGTCCGCTTGCGCCGGTGCATGCGTAAGGGCGGCGGCGCCTCACGTCTCCCACAGGCGCGGCGCGAGCGCGCGCACCTCGTCGGCGTTGACGAGCACGATCTGCTGCTCATGCGGCGGCCGCGCATCGGGGTGGGTGTCGAGGCCGAGGCGCCTGAGCGCGTAGAAGAGAAGCGCGCGCCGCACCTCGATCGTGGTGGAGCCCCCGGCGATGCCGTAGTCGAGCCGGATCGCCTTCGCCTGCGCCGGGGTGAGCGCCGGATGCGGCGCGATGCGCAGCGCGACCCGCTCGTTCCAGTCGTGGTCGTCATCCCGCATCACGCGGGCGGCGTCGACGACCGCGATGTCCGCCATGCGGCCGATGACGAAATCGCGGAACTCGCCGCTCTGATGATCGTAGGCCCGCGCATGCCAGCGGAAGCCGTCGTGGGCGAGCGCGTGCGGCTCGATCACGCGCCGCGCCGGCATCGGCCGGCTCATCGACTGGTAGCGCACCTCGATCGCCGAGCGCGCGCGGATCGCCGCCAGCACGCCGCGCAGCACGTAGGGATCGACTGGCCGCTCCGGCGTCGGCGCTGCGGCGAACGGCGGCACCTCGCCGAGCAGGGTGTCGGTCGCCGGCATGATGCCGAGATCGACGAGGCGCAGCTCGCCGAGGAACTGCGCCGTATCGGGCGGCGCGAGTGCGGGGCGGAAGGTCTCGTCGGCGACGTAGCGCTTGGCGGACTTATCGTAGGCGACGCCGGGCGGCTCGAGCGCGAGGTAGCGTCCGATGTCGGCGGAGGCCTGGCTCATCGAGACGCCGAAGCGCCGGACGAGGTCGGTGCGGTTGACCTCGCCGCGCCAGAACAGGAGGGCCTCGATGAAGGCGAGGCGGCGCTCGACGGACCAGCGCAGGGAGGGGGCGGCCGTCGGATTGGGGGCGGCCGAAGCGTTAGGATAGCGCGGCTTGCCTCTTGACGCCGGTTTCGAAGTTCGTCTAGTTTCTGAGACCATTTAGTTAATAGACCCATCGCTTTTCTGAGATGACGTACCCTAGCCGATTCGTTCCCGGCAAAAGTAAACGTCGCATACGGGGATGAGCGGCGCTTGCAACCGGCGATGGCAGGTTGGAAGGTATTGAGAGGGGCGGGCTAGGTGACGCCGAGCATGGGCGCCAAAACGGCCGGAAGGGACATGATGGCTGTGCAAATCCTCGATCGATGAAGCCGGAGAAGTTGAGAACGTGAGCGACATGGACGGGGACACATCCTTTGAAAAGAGCTTCCGGCAATTGGCCGGAAACTCGCCGATGAGCTGGCAGGCGCGACTATTCGCCGAGCACTTCGCCCGCGCTGATATTCCGTCCGCGCTCGATATTCCGACCGGACTTGGCAAAACATCGGTAATGGCGATCTGGCTCATCGCCCGAGCGCTCACAGAAGAGGGCACTCGCACGATGTTGCCGCGACGGCTGGTCTATGTGGTGGACCGCCGAGCGGTGGTCGATCAGGCGACGAGCGAAGCCGAAAAGCTGCGTGAGAACCTCGAGGGCGAGGCACGGTATGTCAAAGACCTGCTTGGCTTGGGCAATCGAAAGCTGCCCATTTCGACCTTGCGAGGCGCGCACGTCGACAATCGCGAATGGCTCGATGATCCCTCGGTACCGGCAATCATCGTCGGTACCGTCGACATGATCGGTTCGCGTATCCTGTTCGGCGGCTACGGTGTGGGGCCCCGGATGCGGCCGTATCATGCTGGCCTGCTCGGCGCCGACGCGCTCATCGTGCTCGACGAGGCGCATCTGGTGCCGCCATTCCAGGCTTTGATCGAGCAGGTTGGCCGACAAGCCGCGGCCGACCGGCGACGCACGGCTCCGCTCTTCGAGATCCCCGCGTTCCGGACGATGGCCTTGTCCGCGACCGGGCGGGACACCCGAGGTGCGGTATTCAAGCTTCAGGATCGAGATGTCGAGCACGACAAAACGGCGCGCCAGCGCATCGAGGCGCCGAAATCCATTGCCGTGAAGGAATCTTCCGCCGATCTCGCAAATCAGCTCGCCGAGCGGGCCTGGGAACTGAGTGATCAGCGGAACCGAGTGGTCGTGTTTTGCAACAGCCGAAAGGTTGCCGGCGACGTGTTTGAGGAGCTCGAAGATCGCCTCAAGAAATTGCTTGGAAAGGAAGCGGCGAAGCCCGGTGAGCACCTCGAGCTCATCGTCGGCGCGCGACGCGTGCGCGAACGTGAGCTGCTGGCGGACACCGCCATCTTCCGACGTTTCGCCCGGCTGCCGCCGAAGGACGGCAAATCGCAGAGCCCCGGGCCGGGTTTTCTCGTCGCCACCTCCGCGGGCGAAGTCGGCGTCGACGTCGACGCGGACCATATGGTGTGCGATCTCGTAGCCTGGGAGCGCATGGTACAAAGGCTGGGCCGCGTCAATCGGCGTGGTGAATTCGCGTCGGGTTCGCTCATCGATGTGTTCGTGGCCATCCCCGACAAGGAGGCGGAAAACACAACGGGGGTGCCGGCGACCGAGGACTGCCGCGCACCTTTCGACGCTTCGGGTTGGCCGAAACGCGATGGCCGCCTGGACGCGAGCCTGCGAACCTTGAGGACGTTGCGTGATAGCGCCGAATTCAGACGCCTGACCGACCAAGCCACGACCGACGCCCCGCTGCATCCCGTGCTGACGTCGCAGGAGCTGGCTGCGTGGTCGATGACGTCGCTCTCGGTCCATCCGGGCCGACCGGAAAAACTCGAGCCGTGGATTCGGGGCTGGATCGACGAGGAAGCAGAATTGCCTCAATCGGAGGTACTGTGGCGACGATATCTGCCGATTCGCGGGGACGAGGATCGCCGGCAAGCCGAGCGAGAGCTGACGGCGTTCTTCGAGGCGGCGCCGCCGCATATAAGCGAAACCCTCGAAACCGAGACCCACCGCGTGGTGGATATGCTCCGCGCCCGCGTGAAGACATTGCTGCGACGTTTGCGTGATGCTGCTTCTGTAGATCGAGACGAAAGCGCGCGGGATGGCATCGCTGCGCTGACCGGGCAGACGATCGTTGCGGTGGTGCTGAATCGAGATCGGTCCATCGAGACTCTGCTGACTCTGAACGAGATCGAGGGTCGCAACGGCGACCAGCTGCGCAGGCTCCTCGCGAATCGTCGGGTCGTGCTCGATGCACGCCTCGGAGGGCTCGCCGCATCCGGCCTGCTTGACCCCAAAGAAGACGAAGCACCGGCCACGATCGATGGAGAGCACGTCGCGACGATCGGCGAAGAGGGCGGAACGAGTCTCTGGAGCGAACAGCGGTTGCGCGAAAGCGGTCTCGGGTTTCGCGTGCGGGTGACCCGGCGCGTGGGAGGCGAGGAAGAGTGGAAGGTGGCCTACCGGCGTTTTGTCGATGCCGGCTCCGAAGAGGCCGACGACGCCTCCGAGCGCGAGGAATGGCGTGTCGAGGAATGGGTCGGCGAAGGGGCCGCCGAGAATGAGCTGGCGCTCGCAAAGGTCACACAAAAGCTCGACTGGCATCGTGATCGGGTTGTCTACCATGCCGAGCGGATCGCAGTGAATCTGAACCTCCCGCACGACCTGCGCACGATGCTGGTCATCGCCGCGCGTTATCACGACAGCGGCAAGGCGCGCCGCATCTGGCAGCGCTTCGCCGGCAACAACGGTTTCGTTCGCGATCGGACGAGCGCTCTCGGAAAGTTCGCCGGTTGGGCCGACCCGCGGCTGCTCAAGGTGGGCGACGATATCGGTGGCACCTATCGGCACGAGTTCGGATCGCTCCACGACGCCATGGACGACAAGGCTTTTGACGGCCTTCCGTCGCCGCTGCAGCGCCTCGGCTTGCGTCTGATCGCGGCGCATCACGGCAGTGCGCGTCCGAGCATCTTCGCCTATGACGAGGATCGCGCCGCGGACCGCTCCGTCGAGCTCGCGCAGCAGATCGCGATCGATTTCGGGACCTTGCAGTCGGAATGGGGCGCGTGGGGCCTGGCCTGGTGGGAGGCGTTGCTGCGCGCCGCCGATGTCGCCGCATCCCGCGAGAAGATGGCATAGGAGAACCGCCGATGGCCTCCTCGACCATCCCCGTCGATCTGCGCAACCCAGGGCAGGTGTTTGCTTGCCTGGGGCTCATGGAAGCGGCTGAAATTCTGCTGGAGCAGCCGTGCGAGGGCGGCTTCGATTATCGCGATCTCGACATAGAGACGACATTCACGTTGCGGATGGAGGGCGCCGATGACCCGATCGCCGCGGTCGTCCGGTTTCTCGCGCGCGCCGAGGTGAAGGCGCTGGCGCCGCAGGGGTCGAAACTTTCGACCGCCAAATGGGACATCGAAACATCGGCTGCCGACGCGGGCGACAAGCACGCATTTCCTTGTCCTGTGCCGGATTCGCCGGCGGCACTACCGATCCTGCTGAGCGACGGCAGACATCGGATCCTGGTGGATCACTGGGCCGACGGTCCGGAAACTGGGCGTGACAATGTGAAATTCTGGGCGGGTGCCGCCGGCTATCCGGGAGCAGCCCTTGCGCGCGACGCGCTCGCAACGGTTGGGGCTCTGGGTGACAACGCGATCCGGGACGCAATAGCCGACCCCTTCAACGTTTCAGCCCCGCAATCCAGCAGTTTCCGCTTCGACTGGCGGAGGGACTACGTGCCGCTCGATGCCGGCTTCTCGCCGAATGTCCATGGCGACGTGCGCATGGTTGGCTATCCGCTGGTCGAGATGCTTGCTGCGATTGGGCTCCAGAATGCCCGCCCGCATCGGCCGGAGCCGCGCGACAAGCTCGCCTATCGCTACGGGGTGTCCAATCTGCGACTTCCAACCGTCTTCGTCCGCGTAATTCTCGGTGCGCAGCCGTTGTGGCAGCATCCGTTCCAGCGCTTTCCCATCCGCATTTTCCGCATGCGACTCGGCTGGCCTGGCCAGGAAGGTCAGGCGCGCTGCATCATCGACGCCCAGGAGGAGTTCGAGCCATGAGCGATGCCAACCTAACTCACGCCGCCATCGACCAGTGGGCCGACGATCCGCGCGGGCCAGTCGCGCTGCATCTGCGGCAGAAGTTGCTGCCGGTCGAAGGGCCGGATGGCGTAATATTCCCGCCGACCTACGCGGAGATCGGCTATTCCGTCGACGACTTGGCCGACGGCACCAAGGTCGCGCAAATCGACTCGGTCGGCGCGCAGGCCAACCGAATGGAACCGCTGTTCAAGAAGGCGAAGCCCGGCCAGCCCGACAATCCGCTCGCCAAGCTCGTGCCACAGATCGAGATCGCGCTCGGCAACGAGCGCACCGTCTCGATCCTCGACGCCGGACACCGGCTCGGCGACGCCATCGTGCGTTCCTCCGACCTCGCCGACGACGCACAGAAGGCATTCAGGCAATATCTCGACACCGGTGATGCCGGAGCCATCGCCAAGCTGTCGCCGACCTCCCTGGTCTTCGGCGCATGGGATTCGCGCGACACCCAGGCCAAGCTGCCGCGCGTCGTGCAGGCGGTGATCCGCGCGTGGGACGTGAGCCCGCTTCATCGCTCTGCCCAGTATGTTCCTCCGGCGGACTATGCGGCGCTTGAGGTCTTTACCGACGAGGACAAGAAGAAGGCCGAGGGCGACGCCAAGAGCCCGCTGGCCCAACGCGGCTTCGTGCACGTCCCCTCCGTCAACGCCCTCGGCGGGGTCGCGGTGCGCGGGGCCATCCACCGCGACGTCACCGTCAACCTGGTGGCGCTGCGCCAGCTCGGCGGCGAGCACGGCGCGGCGCTGCGGCAATACGTGCTCGGCCTCGCGCTGGTGGCGGCGGCCGAGCCGCAGGACGGGTTCTTGCGGCAAGGGTGTCTGCTCACGCTCGATCCGGAGGCCGAGTCGTCCTGGATGACGGTCGAGCGCAGCGGTAAGCGGACTCCGGTCGCGCTCGATCCGAAGACGGTCGTGGCCTATGCGACCATGGCGGCGAAGCGCTTCGGCGTCGGAGCGGATCGCATGGTCAAATTCGACCCGAAGAAGGCCCAGGCCGATCTCAAGGGCGACGAGAAGACGGGTCGGCGAAAAGCCAAGGGCTGAGGAGCGCCATGGCCTCGCGCGCGCTGCTCATCGAGGTGAGATTGCTCGACGGACGCTATCACGGCGTCGGCGACTGGCCGCCGTCTCCCTTCCGCTTGTACCAGTCGCTGGTTGCCGGAGCCTACGGCGGGCGCTGGCGCGGCGAGGAGAGCGACGACGAAAGTGAAAAGGACGCGGCGTTTCGCTGGCTCGAAGCGCTGGCGCCGCCGCACATCGCGGCGCCGCCGAAGGTCGACGGGAAGGCGACGACCTATTTCGTCCCGAACAACGACATTGATGCCGTCGATGGCGACCCGCGGCGTGTCAGCGAGATTCGCGCCGGCAAGCTCGTTCGACCCATTCTGCTCGCGGCGGATGCGCCGCTGCTCTATGCGTGGCCGTTCGATGACGGCGAGGCGCACGCGCTGCGGCTGTGCGCCCTCGCGGAACGCCTGCACACCTTGGGCCGCGGCATCGATGCTGCCTTCGCGCGCGCGGAAGTGTGCGACTGGTCGCAAGCCGAGGCGAGGTTGGCCGATCATCCCGGCCCGATCAGCCGGCCGGGCGGCCCGGGCGATCCGAAGGTCAACCCCTTCTGTCCTGTCCGCGGGTCGCTCGACAGCCTCAGGAAGCGGCATGCGGCTGGCGCCACCCGCCTTTCGCTGCGGCGCGAGGGCCGCGGCACGGTGACGCTCTTCGAGCAGCCGCCGAAACCGGTCGCGCGCGCCGTGGCCTACGACCGGGCTCCGGCACGATTGCTGTTCGATGTTCGCAATGCGACCGATCCATCTGCGTTCCGTCCGGTCGCGCAGGAGCAAGCGTCGCTCGTTGCTGCCGCCGTGCGCGAGGTCGGCGCTTGGCGCCTGAAGCGGCTGTTGGGCGGGCGCGACTTGGAGATCGACCGTCTGGTGGTCGGCCGCGGTGCAACGGCACATGACGTCGAGCGTCGCGTTCGTATCATCCCGCTGCCGACCATCGGGCATGTTCATGCCTCGCCGTCGATCCGTCGCGTGCTCGTGGAAATTCCGCCCGATTGTCCGCTGCCCTATGGGGCCGTGATGGCGGCGCTGGCCAATCAAACCCTCGATCGAGTGGATGTCGACACCGGCGAGATCGTCGAGGATGAGCGCACCAAGGATGCCATGCTGGTGCCGGCCGACGACGACGGAATGCTCTGGCACTACGGCATCGGCGAGCGGGCGTCTCACCGCTGGCAGACCGTGACGCCCGCGGCGCTGTCGGAGGCGAAGCCGAGAGGTCGTGTCGGCGGGGTCGAGCGGGGGACAGCAGAAGAGCGCGCTGCCGGCGCGGTTGCGCAGTCCCTGCGTCACGCCGGATTTGACTGGCGCGGCACGACGATCCGGGTGCAGAGCGAGCCGTTTCGGCGGAGAGGCGCGCGAGCGGACGACTTCCTCGCGGATCGCTTCGCCGGCAGGCTGCGGCATGTCGAGATCGCTTTCCCCGAGCCGGTTCATGGCCCGCTAGTGATCGGCGACGGACGCTGGCTCGGCCTCGGCGTGATGGCGCCGGTGAGAGAAGGGCCTCCCGCCGTGCACATCTTCGCGATCGACCCATCCGAGGCGCCGCCGGTGGCGGCGCGCGAGCAGTTGACCCGCGCGCTGCGCAACGCCGTTATGGCGCGCGTCGATGACGAGATGGGAGGTGAGCGAGGTCGGCGAGGGAAGAAGCTGCCAACGTTCTTCACGGGTCATGTGGAAGACGGTGCACCGGCGCGCTCCAGCCGGCATGAGCACCTGTTTTTTCTTGCTGATGATGCGGATGGCGACGGCAGGATCGATCGCTTGGCGGTGATTGCTCCCCATCTTGCGGACCGGACGGTCCCTTACGACCCTGACCGGCGCTCGAAGATGCAGTCCTATCTCGAATTGCTCGATTCCGCCTTGGCGGGACTCACCATCTTGCGTGCGGGACGCGCTGGCGCGCCTCATCTTGGGCGAGTTCCAGAGCCCGGCAACGACGATCCGATATTCGGCAGCGCCAACGTCTGGATATCGCTCACCCCCTACCGGACAACGCGGTATCCAAAGGGAGGCAATCTCATGGAGGCTGCAGCGGCTGATTTGATTGCTGAGAGCGTCCGCCGCGGCCTTCCCCGCCCCGCGGTCGAGGCGGTTCAATTCGTTCCGGTATCAAAGGGCGGCGGGCTCGGCCTGCGTGCGCGGTTGCGTTTCGGGAGCGCTGTAAAAGGCCCGCTCCTGTTGGGCCGCGATTCTCATGCCGGAGGAGGACTATTCGCTGCGGACGGGTGAAGGCAGCCCGGCATCGCTGCGCTGCCCTTACTCGCCAATGCTCAGTACGAAGTCTCTTGATCGTTCGCGGGCCGCCCGTCACCCTCGCCGTTCAAACGACTTCATCAGATCTCGGCTGCTTCTTTTTCCCAGGGCTCCAACCGTTCGCCTCTGTCGTATCGCGCTTGGCATCGATCTGCTCGCGCAGCCGCTGCAGCTTCTCGACATGCGACAGAAGCGGCCGGCCGATCCGCTCCTGATCGGCGTCAAGCAAGCCAGCCACTTCCGCGATCGCCTGCGCGAACGTTCTTGTCACATCGGCATTGAACAAGATCGGCCGGTAACACGCCTATCACGCGGCTCCCCCGCAGCACCTCTTGAACTTCTTCCCCGAGCCGCAGGGACACGGCTCGTTGCGGCCGATCTTCTCCCCGCGGTAGTACGGCTCGCCGCGCCACGCAGGGACGAGCGTCATGGGCGATCGGCCGTGTCCCCGGCGCCAGTAGGCGGCAATCGCCGCGACGCAGTCCGGGATGGCCTCGGTCGCGACCTCGGCCAGCGCATCGTTGCCTGCGGGCCCGAATCCGAGCAGCGCCCGGCCGTCCTTGCCGCGGCAATGCCAGAGGACGGGAACCAGAAGCTCGGTGCTGTGGCGCGACTCGAATAGCGGCCTCCACGCATCTCTGCGCAGCTTGATGGCCTCCATAAATCCTTCGGCCCAGTCCGCGGCGATGATCTTGCCGGCGCGATCCGTCCAGAAGACGGGAGCGAACGCGCCATCGCCGATCTCGCGCAGAATCGCGTCGCGGCGGCGCATCAGCACGCCGACGATCGTCGTGGCCTCATCCGCGCTCGCGAGCGCCGGCGCATCGCCGCCCCAGACCAGCGACAGCCATTCGTCCGGCCGAACGAGCTCAGGCCCGACGGCAAGTCCGGTGAGGAAGCCGTCGAGCTCGGACAGCATCATGCTGTTGGGCGGCGAGCGGTCGGATCTCAGGAACCGGTCCAACGCTTCCAGGTCGCGATCGGCCTCGTTGGCGAGCGGCGGTGCTTGGGCCAGTGCTTGGGCGAGCGTTTGGGCGCGCATGGCTACCTCGCGAATCGATGCGCGTCATCCTGGCACGCGGCGCCCGTGCGGTCAGGCCATGTTGCGGCGCAATCCACGCCTATTCGACGGCAGCGCCCCGTGCGGCTTCACAGCCGAGCATACCGATCGATGCTATCACGCGTGATCGGCCTCCCAGGCCTCGACCAAGCTCGCGAGAAGGTCGAGCCGTTCGCCCTCGGGAGTATCGCGCTTCGCATCCATGAGTCGTTCGATTTCCTCGAGCGCCCGGCTGTGGTCGCGGGAAGACTGCAGGCGCGCTTCGGGCCGCCGGTCGCGCCGATTCACCTCGTCCGATACCGTGCCGGTGCTCTTGCCGGCCGCGTGATCGAGCGCCCCGCGCAGGCTCGCGCGAATCTCGCCGGCCAGCCGTCTCGTCGCGGTCCGTGTCAGCTTTGCTTTCTCCACCATCCTACAACTCCGCCGCAAAGACGTCGTCGATGTCTTGCCGTCCATCCAGGATGCGCATGATCTCGGGGATTTCGTTCACGACGCGATAGAACAACACGTGCGGCCTGGCAGCAAGCGACCGCACCCCCAACCCCAACTCGCCACGCGAGCGTCCGGCAAACGGATGAGCTTCTATTGTCGCGACGAGGTCGGCGATGTTGCGTGCAATTCTTTCGGCGGTGTTCCGGCCCGCAACACGCTCGTAGTAGCCCCAGATCGCATCGAGATCGGCAATGGCCTCCGGCGACCATTCGCCGTTCCGCGCCGGGGCGCCATTCTATCTTTTCTTTTGCAGGATGAATTCTTCGATGTTGAACGCCGTGCCCTTGCCCGCGTCAAGCGAGCGAGCGCTTTTGTCGATCTCCTCGCGCAGCCGGCGGAGCTTCTCGACATGCGACAGAAGCTGCCGGCCGATCTCCTCCTGATCGGCGTCCGGAAGTGCAGCCACCTCGGCGACCGCTCGTTCGAATGTCCTTACCATCTGAACACTATAGCAAATCGCCGGGTGACGTGCCATTCGGTTGCGCCGGCTGCCGCCGCGTCGCCCCGCCGAAAGCCGGTGAACGGCGGGAAGATCAGCGCCAGGCTTTCACGGAAGGCCTCGGCCATCAGGTCAGGCGGGAACTCGTCGCGAAGGCTTCCGCGACCATCTCCACGGGCAGGAGGCTCCGCGCAGCGCCTGAGCCAGCCGTTTCATGTCGTCGGCCCATCATGGTGGCCCACACAACCCGCGACACCAAATCCTCGCGTCCGCCTGGACTTCCTCTCGTTTTACCGCTCTTATGCCAAACCTCAAGTTGCGTCCGCCTCTCGGAGCCTGTGGCGTCATGTCCTCCGATGTGACCGACTTCGTCACTCGCCCCCCACCCAGGTTGCGACCCAGCTCGCGCTCGACCTGCCGGCGCCGCCCGCGACCGCCGAGACGCCGCTGCTGCCGGCGCGCATGGTCAACGAGTACGTCTACTGCCCGCGGCTCGCCTTTCTCGAATGGGTCGACGGCGAGTGGGCGGATTCGGGCGACACCGAGGAGGGGCGGCGCGCGCATGTGCGCGTCGATGCCGGCGGCGGCAGGCTGCCGGCGCCGGCCGAGGCCGAGGACAGCATCACCGAGCGGCCGGATTTCGTCGCCCGCTCGGTGATGCTGTCGTCGGCGGCGCTCGGCATCGTCGCCAAGATGGACCTGATCGAGGGCGAGGGCGGCACGGTCACCCCGGTCGACACCAAGAAGGGCAAGCGGCCGCACGCCGCCGAGGGCGCCTACGAGCCCGAGCGCGTGCAGGTGTGCGCCCAGGCGCTGATCCTCGAGGAGGCGGGCTATCGGGTCGAGGAGGGGGCGATCTGGTACGCGGGCTCGCGCGAGCGGGTGCGGATCGCGCTCGACGACGATCTGCGCGCGCGCACGCGCGCTGCGATCTCGGGGCTGCGCCTTGCGGCAGCCGCGGGGCGGCTGCCGCCCCCGCTGGTCGACAGCCCGAAATGCACCAAATGCTCGCTCGCCGGCATCTGCCTGCCGGACGAGGTGACGTTCTTCCGCAGGGGCCTCGCGCCGCGTCCGCTCAATCCGGCCGCCGACACGGCGCTGCCGCTCTACGTGCAGGAGCCGGGCGCGCGCGTCGGCAAGTCGGGCGAGGTGCTGGTGGTCGAGACCGAGGCGGGCAAGACGCAAGTGCCGCTCGGCGACGTCTCCGAGCTGGTGCTGCAGGGGCCGATCTCGCTCACGACGCCGGCGGTCGCGGCGCTGCTGCGCGAGGAGATCCCCGTCACCTGGGCCTCGACCGGCGGCTGGGTGCTCGGCCACACGGTGTCGACCGGCCACCGCAACGTGTCGATCCGCATCGACCAGTATCGCGCCGCTTTCGACGAGCGCAAAAGCTTCGGGCTCGCACGCGGGATCGTCGCGGCGAAGATCAAGAATACCCGCGTCTTCCTGCGGCGCAACTTCAAGGCGGGCGACGAGGCCGCGCGCGATGGCGCGCTCGACGCGCTCGCGCGCCTCGCCGAGCGCGCCCCGCATGCCGCGACCGAGGCCGAGCTGCTCGGGATCGAGGGCGAGGCGGCCGCGCGCTACTTCGCGCTGTTCCCGACCATGCTCGGCGAGGGGGCGCGCGATTTTCCCGAGTTCGCGTTCGACAAGCGCACGCGCCGCCCGCCGGCCGATCCGGTCAACGCCATGCTGTCCTACGCCTACTCGCTGCTGACGCGGACCTGGCACAACGCGCTCTCGGCGGTCGGCTTCGATCCCTATCTCGGCTTCTACCACAAGCCGCGTTTCGGCCGGCCGGCGCTCGCGCTCGACCTGATGGAGCCGTTCCGTCCGATTCTCGCCGACTCGGCCGTGATCCAGGTCATCAACAACGGCGAGGTGAAAGCGGAGGGCTTCGTCGCCGCCGGCACCGCCGTCAACCTCAAGCCGCACGCGCGCAAGGCCTTCATCGCGGCCTACGAGCGGCGCCTCGACCAGGAGGTGACGCACCCGATGTTCGGCTATCGCGTGTCGATGCGCCGCCTGCTCGAGGTGCAGGCGCGCCTGCTCGCGCGGCACCTTTCCGGCGAGATCGATCCCTATCCGCACTATCTGGTCCGGTGAGCCGGGAGGGCGGCGTCATGATCGACGAGCGGCTCTACATCGTGACCTACGACATCGGCGACGACAAACGCTGGCGCAAGGTGTTCAAGCTGATGCACGGCTACGGCCACTGGCTGCAGCTCTCGGTCTTTCAGTGCCGCCTCACCGCGCGGCGCCGCGCCGAGCTGGCGCGCCGGCTCGAGGAGCTGATCAACAACAACGCCGATCACGTGCTGATCCTCGACCTCGGCCCCGCCGACAAGGTCGATCCGCACGTGGAAAGCCTGGGCAAGACCTTCGAGAGCGTGAAACGCGCGGCGGTTGTGATATGATTGCCGGGCCGGCGCGGCGGCATTCGCCGCGCAGGCGCGAGCGCTGCGGTGGCGGCGCAGGTGCCGCCAGCGCTCGCGGCAGGTGAAAGCGCTTGCTCGCCAAGCGGTTGTTTGACATCGTGAGCTCGTAGACGCGGCCCGCCCGCCGGCGGCTGGCGACAGCATGGACCGAGCGCTCGCAGGGCGCGGCGTTTCGGCTGATGCGCGAGCCGGTTGCGAGCGGGCCGTTTTCCGCGGCGTAATTGCCGCGGCCTCATTGAAGCATTTGCACGGCGCCGATGTACTGGATCGGGCTCGCGTTTTCCGCGGCGTAATTGCCGCGGCCTCATTGAAGCGCTTTGAGCACGTTCAGCAGCTCGAGCATGCGGACCGGTTTTCCGCGGCGTAATTGCCGCGGCCTCATTGAAGCAACACGACGCCGCTACCCATCTATACCGACGCAGCGATGTTTTCCGCGGCGTAATTGCCGCGGCCTCATTGAAGCAACCAGGGCGGCGAGGCTTTCCGCGAGTTCGCCGAGATGTTTTCCGCGGCGTAATTGCCGCGGCCTCATTGAAGCCGGGCGGCGCTTAGGGCCAAAGCCGCTGTCACCGCCGAGTTTTCCGCGGCGTAATTGCCGCGGCCTCATTGAAGCATGGTCAGATAGTTGGACCCCATCTGCGCCACGCTGTCGTTTTCCGCGGCGTAATTGCCGCGGCCTCATTGAAGCTAGATTGCTTGCAACGGGAGGATTTCAGCAAATTCATTGTTTTCCGCGGCGTAATTGCCGCGGCCTCATTGAAGCTACAAGCCCGGTGCGTTGGGCCAAGCCCGGCCATTTCGTTTTCCGCGGCGTAATTGCCGCGGCCTCATTGAAGCCCAGTCCTCGAAGAATAGCGTGTTGCCGTCGCCGATGACGTTTTCCGCGGCGTAATCGCCGCGGCCTCATTGAAGCTCGCGTTCGACAAGATCGCGGAAACCGCCGGCGCGGAGGTTTTCCGCGGCGTAATTGCCGCGGCCTCATTGAAGCTTGAGCGCCGACTGCTGCGGCGAGAGGTTGCCGTAGAGTTTTCCGCGGCGTAATTGCCGCGGCCTCATTGAAGCTTGGTCGGCGCGATCAGCAGCAATTCCGCTTCCGGCGTTTTCCGCGGCGTAATTGCCGCGGCCTCATTGAAGCGAGGCGAACTACTACCTCACCAACACTGGCACCACGGTTTTCCGCGGCGTAATTGCCGCGGCCTCATTGAAGCCTCAACCAGCTCAAGCGCTATGCGTCGCCGCAGGCGGTGGCGTTTTCCGCGGCGTAATTGCCGCGGCCTCATTGAAGCTCAAGGATCTTGCGCGCCTGGAGCTCGTCGAGGCCGCGTTTTCCGCGGCGTAATTGCCGCGGCCTCATTGAAGCCTGGTCGCCGACTGGGGCGGGGCTTCCGCTTCCAACCGGTTTTCCGCGGCGTAATTGCCGCGGCCTCATTGAAGCGCGCAAGACCAAGCGAATGCGCCGCCGGTCGACGGCAGTTTTCCGCGGCGTAATTGCCGCGGCCTCATTGAAGCGGCTCGGCCGGGGCCGCCGGAGCCTTGCCCGCCTCCGTTTTCCGCGGCGTAATTGCCGCGGCCTCATTGAAGCGAGACGTATGACTACGTCCCCTGCATTGGCGAACAAAGTTTTCCGCGGCGTAATTGCCGCGGCCTCATTGAAGCGTCGCCAAGGTGCGCGTCAGAAACTACTTCGCCTGACATGTCTTCCGCGGCGTAATTGCCGCGGCCTCATTGAAGCCAGCCGCGGACGCAGACGCTCTACACCTCGACCGGCTCCGGTCTTCCGCGGCGTAATTGCCGCGGCCTCATTGAAGCGACCAGAGCCGCATCGGCGCCAAGGTCTACCTCAAGTGTCTTCCGCGGCGTAATTGCCGCGGCCTCATTGAAGCTTTCGCGGCCGATGTCTTCCGATGGTGGCTCGCCGGCGACGTCTTCCGCGGCGTAATTGCCGCGGCCTCATTGAAGCAGCCAGATCGCGCGCGTGCAGGGGCCGGCGCGGATGGGGTCTTCCGCGGCGTAATTGCCGCGGCCTCATTGAAGCTGCATCTGCGACTGGTCGTTGACCACGCAGATGATCGGGTCTTCCGCGGCGTAATTGCCGCGGCCTCATTGAAGCGACGCCTACTCGACCTGCTTCGTGTGGACCAAGACCGAGTCTTCCGCGGCGTAATTGCCGCGGCCTCATTGAAGCCCGAAAACACGGGGTGTGCTTCCATATACCGCGCGAGGTCTTCCGCGGCGTAATTGCCGCGGCCTCATTGAAGCCCAACACCGGCAACGACAAAGATACGATAGAGAACGCCACGTCTTCCGCGGCGTAATTGCCGCGGCCTCATTGAAGCGACTTCATCGCGCCATACAGCGCCTTGCCGCTGTCGGGTCTTCCGCGGCGTAATTGCCGCGGCCTCATTGAAGCATCCAATCCCGTAGCGAATTCCCCGAGACGTATTCACGTCTTCCGCGGCGTAATTGCCGCGGCCTCATTGAAGCATCATGCAGCAGGAGATTCCGCAACGCCTGATTTATGGTCTTCCGCGGCGTAATTGCCGCGGCCTCATTGAAGCCGGAGCACTGGCCCGACAACGCCGAATGGCCCGTCGGGTCTTCCGCGGCGTAATTGCCGCGGCCTCATTGAAGCATTCCTTCAGACTACGTCGAGCTTCGGCAGATGACGGTCTTCCGCGGCGTAATTGCCGCGGCCTCATTGAAG
>DATGLS010000023.1:0-62760 GCA_035293985.1 Xanthobacteraceae bacterium | reverse complement strand
ACGACTTGCCGTCGATCGTAATGCAGCTCAGCGGGCCCGAATTGGTGACCGGGAACGGGCCCGTGTAGCAGGACGCGGCCGCTGGCGCGCCGCCGCCGACCAGCAGCGCCGCGACCGAGCTCGACAGCAGCAGATTGCGCCCGCGTCCTCCCGAACCCATCCGCGCCTTCTCACGGCCGCGCCGACCAACGCGCCAGTCCGCGCCCGTCGGATTGTGGCATGCCGCTCAATCCGTTAATCCACGTGCCGAAGCGAATCTTGCGGGAATGTTGCCGTAAGGTTACACCGGTTGAACACGTCCCGGGTGAATCGGAACGTACGCGTCAAACGTTGCGTGCGCGCCGCGTGCGTCATGAGAGCAGCAACCCGGCCCGCGCGAGCGTCGCCAGCATCGCGATCCCGCCGGCCGGGCCTTGCGCCAGCGCCCGCGCAATCGCGTCCGTATCGCGGCTGCCGTCGAGCAGCGCCAGCACGGCGCGCGCAGCTTCGCCCAGGGCAACGCTCTCGTGGCGCAGGTTGGCAGTCGCTGTGGCGCCGCCCGCCGCATCAGCGCGCGCGAGCGGGCACGCGATCGGCCGCGCGTTCACATGGCCAGTCGCCCGCACCGGCTCGGTGCGTGGCGTCGCGAGGCCGTTGATCACCATGTTGAGCACGGCGTCGCGCACCATGGCGCGTCCCTCGGCGTTGCGTGCCCCCGCTGGCAGCGCCGCGACCAGGTCGTCAACGCTCGCCGATCCCGGATAGGCCGCGACGAAGCGCGCGAGCGCCGCGGCGAGCGGCGCCGAGCCGGTGTGCAGCCGCCTCCCGGTCGGCCGCGCCAGCGTCGCGCCGCCGGACTCATGCGTGAGCGCAAGGTCCGCCTCGCCGAGAAAATGCATCTCGTCGAGGCGCGCGGCGGCGATCTGCCGGTCGATCCGCGCCGCGCGCTCGGCGGCGACCAGCAGCGTCTGGCGAAACGTGCGGCCGCTCACCATGTCGATCGACTGCTCGGTCGCGAGCAGCGCATCCGCCGATGCGCGGCACCACCTCGGCCATGGCGAGCGGATAGTTGCCGACGATCATCGACGGCAGGTCGGCCTCGGCGAGGAACGCCAGATCGTGGCGCTGCGCCGCGTCGACGAACTCGCGGAACGTGCAGGGCTCGTTCACGTCGTCGAGGAACTCGTGCGCCAAGTAGTCGTCCGACGCCGCGGCGAGCCGCGCCGCCTCGGCGGTGAGGAAGCTCTTGTAGGCGCCGTCATCGGGTGCGCCGCGCGGCAGCAGCGCCAAGAGCGCGCGCGCCTCGGCGACGCGCCGGCGCGGATCGGCGTCGGGCTTCTGGTGCAGCAGGAAGGAGTCGCGCAGCGCCTGCAGCATGCGCCAGCCGGGCAACACGTTGTAGCTCACCAGCGCGACGCCTCGGCGCGAAAGTCCGTCGCGGCAGATGCGCAGGATCGCATCGCGCAGCGGCGCCGGCACCCAGCTATAGACGCCGTGACAGATGATGTAATCGAACGGCCCCTCGGTGCGGCCGTCGAAATCCGCAAAGCTTTGGCAACGGATCTCGATGTTCGAAAGCCTCAGATCGGCGATGCGGGCGCGCCCGCCCGCTACCTGGGCGGGCGACAGATCGATCCCGAGCACCGACGCGTCCGGGTGGCGCGCCGCCGCCGGGATGATGTTGCCGCCCGCCGCGCAGCCGAGCTCGAGCACGCGCGCCCCGCCGAGCGGCGCGGCCTCGAGCGCGAACAGCCGCGCGATCGCGCCGGTGAGCGCCGGATGGGTCATCGGAAACGGGTTCGACACGTAGGGCAGGGCGTCGTAGCTGCGCGACGTGCGCGCGACGATCGCGGAAATGTCGGGCTCGGCTGGCGGCATTGGGTCTCCGTCGAGGACGACGGAGTATAGCAGCCAGATCAGCTGCAGGCGCTTGGTTAGCCGTGCGCGTCGTGCGGCTTCGGACTCACCACGTGTGGCGCAGCACCCCGGTGCCGGTATAGGTCTGCGCGCCGTTGCCGAGCTCGCCCTCGAAGCGCGCGGTAAGCGACCAATCGGCCGAGAGCTTGAGCTCGGCGCTCGTCGCGGTCAGGGTCGAATTCCTCGGCGGCGCTGCGCCATTGACCGTGAAGGCGGCGCCGGGCAGCGCCTCGAAGGCGGCACCGACCGTCGGATTGCTCACCCAATCGCGCGCCCAAGCGAGCCGGCCGCGCAGGATGAGCGGCATGCCAGCGACGATCTGCAGGCTATCGAAGCGCGCGCCGAGCTCGCTTCGCGTATCGCTCGCGCTCACCGCATTATAGGCAAGCCCGAAGGCGCCGCCGGTCAGATCGCTCTCGCTGTAGGCGGGCGTGCGAAACAGCTGGCTCTGCAGCGCCGCGTAAGGCGTGATGCCGAGCGTCGGCTGGAGCGCGTAGCGCCAGCCGCCCTCCAGTCGCGCCGCGTAGCTCTGCCCGTCGAATTTCGCGGTGAGCTGATCGCCGAGCGCCGTGCGGCTGGTGGTGAACCAGTGATTGGCGAAGGCGAGCGCGCTCGCCACATAGGCGGCACCGAGCTCGGTGCGGCCGTAGAGGCCGGCCTGGAATGCGTCGCTGCGCCCGCCGCCGAGCCCTTGCGCGAGGCCCCAATTGGTGCCGGCGCCGGCGAGCGCGAAGCCCACGATCGTGTCGGGTGCGACGCGATAATCCATGCCGGCCGCAAAGCCATAGTCGCGCGCGACCACGTCATTGGAGCCGACGGCCGGATCGCCCTTGGTCGAGTTGTAGCCGCCGAAGGCGGCGCCCCAGGCGCTCCAGCGCTGGTCCAGGGCCGGGCGCGGCGGCGCCGCGGGGGCCTTGAGCACGGACGCGTAGGCGCTGGCAAGCTCGAACGGTAGCGCCGCCGCCGCATCGGGTGCGAAGGGCAGGGGACCAGCCGCGCCGCCGCGGCCTTCGAGCGACAGGTCGAGCATGGTCACCAGGAAATCGGCCGTCAATTGGGACGCGCCTTTGCGGGCATCGATTGCCTGCTGGCCCGACAGCTCGGCGAGCGCGCTCGTCTGATTGGCGCTGGGCAATGCGAAGAGGGTCAGGAAACCCGGCGGCAGCGGTGCACCGGCGTTGAACGCATTGAGGATCCCGGCCGCGACGTTCGCTTGATTGCCATTGAGGCCCGCCGTCGTGAGTTGGGGGGCAAGATCGAGGAAGACGTCGCCCCCATTGTAGGCGAGGGTGGCGTGGAAGCCGGTGGGCATGCCGCTGGTGGTGAGGCTCGCGAACGTGCCGCTCAGCCCGGTCGACTGCAGGATCAGGTAGTCCTTGCTCACGTAACTGCCCGGCGCGAAGCCGGCGAGCACGTTGCCGGCGAGCGCCGCCGTGCCCGAGACATTGGCGGACGATGCCGCGGTCGGATTGACCTGCACCGCATAGGTGGTGCCCGTCTGAAAGGAGAGGCTGCCGTTGATCGTCATCGACGAGCCGGCGATGCCCGGCGTGCCGGGCGCGAAGGTCGCGCCCGTATGGATCGTGACGGCGCTCGCCGCGATCGTGCCCGTGCCCGCGAGGGTGCCGGCATTGACGTCGACATTGGTGGCGCTGTTGGCGCCGTCGAGGATCACCGTGCCGGAATTGATGTTGAACTGGTTGATGCCCGTGAACGCCGCGCCGTACCTCAATGTGTTGTCCGCGCCGAGGGCGACATTGACCGTGTCGCTCGATCCGGCGCCGACGATGTTGCCGCTGATCGTTCCCCCCGTGAAGTCGAGGACGTCGGCGTTGGCCGAGAGTTTGATGTCGCCGGCGATCAGCCCGGCGCTCTGATTGATGCTGATCGCGTCGTGGGCCGCACTCACGTCAATCGCCGTGCCGCCGGCGCCGGAAATGGTGCCAGAGTTGGAAATGGCGCCCGTGAAGGTCGACACCTGCGAGCCGATGAACAGGCCGGTCGCGCCGGCGATGGTGCCGGTATTGGTGATGCCGCCCGTGAAGGTGGGGCCGGTGATCGCGACCGCCATGCGGGTCGCCACCACGCTTGCCTGGCTCCTGACGATGATGCCGATGTGCGAGGCATTGATGATCCCGCTGTCGACGATGGCACCGCTGATACCTGCGTTTTGGACGAGAATGCCGGTCTTGGCCGTAATCGTCCCCGAGTTGGTGATATTCCCCTCGAACGACCTGACGCGGAAGGAAAGCCGGGACGTGTTCAGGCCACCGACGACAATGCCGAAATTGCGGCTCGAGATCGTTCCGGCGTTGCTGATGTTGCCCGAGAAGCTCTGGATCTTGACGACACCGATGCCCGAGGCGCCGGCCGAGATGGTACCGGCATTCGTGATCCCCCCGGCGAAGCTCGCGAGCCAGCCGACGTCGATGCCGGCACCGACAGCCGAGATGCTTGCGCCCCCACTGTTGGTGATCCCTCCCATGACGGTCGACGCGGGTCCGAAGAATGCGCCAACCGCAATGCCGGTGCGGGCAACGATGATACCGCTATTGGTAATGCCGCCGCCGAGGCTGGCGCTGCCGAAATGCGCCACGGAGTCGACCATGATGCCGTAGTAATCTCCGCTTACCGTTATCCTGCCGGTGTTGGTGATCCCTCCTGTGAAGGTGCTGAGACCGTAGACCGTAAGGCCGTAGCTACCGGCGGTGATCGTCCCATTGTTGTTGATTCCGCCGCCGAAAGAGGTGGCGAAAACCACGCCGCCGCCGCTGGTTCTCGCGCCCGATATGGCAATACCCTGGTTGTCCCCGGAGACGCTGCCGCTGTTGGTGATCCCGCCCGTGAAGGTGCTCACGCTATAGACGAGAATGCCGGTGCCGCTGCCGGCCGTGATCGTACCGCCCGCGGCGTTATTGATGCCGCCCGTATAGGTGTTCACGTTGGCAACGGCGATGCCTTGGGCGCCGAATCCGGAGATGAAGCCTTGTCCGACCATTGAGACGGTGCCGCTGTTGACGACCCCGCCCGCGACGTTCGCATTGCCGGCGACGAGCATGCCCGCGCCGGCCCCTGAGATCGTGCCGCTGTTCGTGACCGCCCCGCCGACGGTGCTGCTGACAATGCCGATCCCGTCGCCGCCACCCACGTGGATGGTACCGGAATTGGTGACATTGCCGGTGACGGTGGCGCCGTTTTCGAGAATGACGCAGTTGCCGGTTGCCGTCACCGACGCGACCGTCCCGCCATTCTGGGTCAAACAGGCGTAGGCAGGCAGCGCTCCGCTGCCGACGAGAAGTGCCACCATCGAGCTCGACGCCAGCAGCCTCACTCGGCTGCAGTCGACGCGTACCTGCATTGAACAACGCCCTTCCCGGGCCCGCATGCGCGAGCCAAGTCCGGCCATAACAGATCGGGCGGGGGGACTATGTGCCGAGCGTCTCAACGGCGGGAAAAACGCAGGGCTTGCCTATTTTTGCGCCAGATCCTGCAGCCACGCGCCGGATGTCCACTGGCTGTGAGGCGCCGAAGGACGCGTCCGCGAGCCAGCGAGCTCGCGCACCTCGCCCGGCGTCAGTCCGTGCCGGCGGCGGAAGGCGCGCACGAAGGTCGTGTCGCTGCTGAACCCGAACTCGATCGCGAGGTCGATCATGCGTTCGAGCGGGGCGCCTGGCGTCGCGAGCCGCGCGAAGGCGCGGTTGAGCCGCTGGTCCTGGACGTAGCGCCAGAGGCCGCCGTCGGGCTCGAACAGCCGGTAGAGCGTCGCGCGCGAGAGCCGAAACCGCCGGCACAGCGCGCCGACGTCGATCTGCTCGGCGGTCAAGTGAGTATCGAGGTGGCGCTTGATCGCGGCTGTGAGCAGGTGACGCTCGCCGTATTCCGCCGCTGTGGCGTGGCGCGCCGCTCCGACCGCGCGGGCGACGACATCGAGGACGGCGTCGACTGCCGCCTCCGCCTCGCCGGGGGCAAGCGTCTCGCGCCGGTCGTAAAGCGAGAGCAGCTCTCCGGCCACGAGCTGCCCCTCGCGCGTCGCGCGCGAGAGCATTCGGGCCGAGACCGCATCGGGGGTCGCCAGCAGCGGGGCGAGCCGCGACCGCGGAAGCACCAGCGAGAGCCCCCGCCCAATCCGGCGTTGCGGGTCAGGAACCGCGCTGAAGCGATTGGCTTGCGTCATGTCGACGATGCATACGTCCCCGGGCTGCAACGCCGCCTGACGGCGGCCCGATGTGAACGTGTGCGTACCGTCGAGGTAGAACGCGAGCTGGTAGTGATCGAGGCCGCTGCGCGCGACGTGCCGTGGCGTGCGCACGTACTCGACGGCGCTGACCTGCGATTTGATGAGCAGGGCCTGGCCCAGCTGCACCGTGGACGAGCCCATGCGAAATTCATCCGCGGAATTCGGCGTGGTCACGTCACAGATCGCGTCAGTGGCCTCGCGCAGACGCTGCAGCGCGCCCGCGCCATACCCGAAATCCTCGATCGCAATGCGTTCGCTCATCTTGTCGCCCTGCTTCGCCCGGGAACGCCCCGAAATGCCGCGCGGCCAAAGGCGGCTGCGAGGGGCGGTTGGATTGGTCACGGGCCGACGCAAGGTCAGTGCACGTTCCAAGTCATTGCGGCCAAACTAGTGCCCCCGTTATGCGATTAGCAATGTGAAGCTCCGGTTGAGTCCTGCGGTCGGCCGGCCTCGCCGCATCTCGCGGAAGAAATCCCGGTGAATTGCCTGGTTCTTGGTCCGTTGCATGCGATCGCGCGCGAGCGATGCGTCGCCATCAATGGCAGAGCATCGCCCTGCGCGCATAAATCTGCGCGGCATCGTTGCGTTCCGCTGCCACTCGTGCAATGGCATTAATGAGAGTGGTTGCGTCGCGGCCGGCCGTGCCGGGCTTTTTTTGTGGCCCGGTCCCGGCCCGGCTTGCCGGACGCGCGAGACGAACTTCGGCGCCAGAACGGGCCGCGCGCCTTCCTGTAGATTTCCTGTATTTCGCCTGTATTTTCAGGCCGAGCGCAAAATCGCGGTTAGCTCCATTTCTTCATCCAAGATCGCAAGAGCCGCAGGCGGACTCGGCGCATGCGCCGGGCTTTGCCGCCCGCGTTGGCGCCATGCTATCGACGGTCCCCATGAACCAGGTCACGGGGAACCCGGCGCAGCAATTCATGCCGCTCGGCGAGGCGCTGATGCTCGCCGACCGCTATCGCGGCGAGGGGCGGCTGCTCGAGGCCGAGGGCCTGTGCCGGCAGGTGCTGGCGGCGCAGCCGGACGTGGCCGAGGCCGAGCACCTGCTCGGCGTCATCGCGCACCAGAACGGAAAGCTAGCCGAGGCGATCGAGCACGTGCGGCGCGCCGTCAAGCTTGCGCCGAAGAATGCGCTGTTTCACGCCAATCTGGGCGAGATGCTCCGCCTCGGCGGGCGGCCGAAGCTCGCAGCCGAGGAGGCGCGGCGCGCGCTCGCGATCGACCCGAACATGCCGGCGGCGCTGAGCAATCTCGGCGTCGCGCTCTATGAGCTCAAGGAGTACGAGGAGGCCGCACAGGCGCACCGCCGCGCCATCGCGGCCAATCCCGCCTTCGTCGAGGCGCACAGCAATCTCGGCAATGCGCTGCATGCGTTGAAACGCTTCGACGAGGCGGTGCCGGCCTATCGGCGGGCCATCGAGCTCAACCCCAACTACGCGGACGCCTGGGCAAACCTCGGCACCACGCTGCATCACGCCGGCGAGTTCGCGGAGGGCGCCGCCGCGCTGCGCCGCGCCATCGCGCTTGCGCCCGGCCACGCCAATGCGCATTCGGGCCTCGGCATCCTGCTCTTGATGCGCGGCGACCTCGCCGAGGGCTGGGACGAGTACGAGTGGCGGCTGCGCTCGTCCGAGCGCAAGGGTCCGCTGTTTCCCGAGCGGCCGTGGCAGGGCGAGAGCCTCGCCGGCCGGCATATATATGTGCAGGCCGAGCAGGGGTTCGGCGATACGCTGCAGTTCGCCCGCTACATCCCGCTGCTTGCCGCCCGCGCCGGCAAGGTGACGCTGCGGGTGCATCAGCAGATCGTGACTTTGCTGCGCGAGAGCCTGCCCGGGGTCGAGGTGCTGGGCGATCGTGGCGATCCCACGCCGTATCAATGCGACGCGGTGCTGCTGAGCCTGCCGCGCGTCTTCCGCACCCGGCTCGAGACCATTCCGGCGAGCGTGCCCTATCTGCGCGCGCCCGCCGACGCGCTCAAGCGCTGGGCGCCGCGCATCAGCTCGCTGCCCGGCCTCAAGGTCGGCCTCGTCTGGGCCGGCAATCCCGAGCACGTCAACGACATGCGCCGCTCGCAATCGCTGGCGGCGCTCGCGCCGATCCTCGACGTGCCGGGCGTCTCGTTCGTGAGCCTGCAGGTCGGCCCCCGCGCGGCCGATCTCAAGACGCGCGAGCACCGCGGCCGCAAGATCCTCGATCTCACCGAAAAGCTCACCGACTTTGCCGAGAGCGCCGCGCTGGTGTCGGGGCTCGACCTCGTCATCACGGTCGACACCTCGGTGTGTCACCTGGTCGGCGGCCTGGGCAAACCAACCTGGGTGCTGCTGCCGTGGGTGACGGACTGGCGCTGGATGCTCGGGCGCGAGGACAATCCCTGGTATCCGACCATGCGGCTGTACCGGCAGGAGCGCGGCGAGGCGTGGGCGCCGATCATCGCCCGCATTGCCCGCGATCTCGCTGCCGTCGCCGCCGGCGAGACGGCGCCCCTCACGCCGTTTCGCGCCGAGGGCGAGGCGCGCGCCGCGCAGGCGGCCGCGATCATCGCCATCGAGGCGACGCGCACGCCCGCCGCCGGGCCGCAGATGGCGCAGGCCCAGCCGCAGGTGACGCTCGCGCCGGTGGCCACCAACCCGGGCCAGCTCCTGCTGCTCGCCGAGCAGAAGCGCCGGCACGGCTTCCTCGCCGATGCCGACGAGCTCATCCGTCGGGCGCTGGCGGCGGAGCCCGACAATGCCGAGGCGCATCACATGCTCGGCATCATCGCGCACCAGTCGGGCAAGCTTCCCGAGGCGATCGACCACGTCCGCCGTGCCGCGACGCTCAAGCCCGACGTCGCGCTCTATCATGCCAATCTCGGCGAGATGTGCCGGCTCGCCGGCCGCACCGACGACGCCATTGCGGCCGGCCGGCGCGCCATCGCGCTCGATCCGAACCATTCGGGCGCGTTCAGCAATGTCGGCATCGCGCTGTTCGAGCAAGGCAAGTTCGAGGAGGCGCTCGAGCATTACGACCGCGCGGTCGCGATCGATCCCGCCTTCGTGCAGGCGCATTCGAACCGCGGCAACGCGCTGCAACGGCTCGAGCGCTTCGCCGAGGCCGAGCTCTGCTACCGCCGCGCGATCGAGCTCGTGCCGGCGTTTCCCGACGCCTGGAACAATCTCGGCACGTGCTTGCGCGAGCTCAAGCGCTCCGAGGAGGCGGAAACCGTCTACCGCAAGGCCCTGGAGCTGCGCCCCAACGATCCCGAGACGCTCGACAACCTCGCGCTCGCGCTCAAGGATCTCGAGCGGCTCGAGGAGGCGGAGGCGGCGCTGCGCGCGGCCATCGCGATCGAGCCGCGCAGCGACAAGATCCATCTGCACCACGGCACCGTGCTGGTCGATCTGCACCGCATCGAAGAGGCGGCAGCCGCGACCGACCGCGCCCTCGCGCTCAACCCGTCGAACCACGACACCATCAACCTGATGGGCCGCGTCGCCTTCGAGCGCGGCAACCTCGACGATGCGCTCGCGCACTATCGCCGCGCGCTGGCGCTCAAGCCCGATCTTGCCGACGCCTACAACAATATGGGCAACGTGCTCAAGGAGCTGGGCCAGCTCGCCGAGGCCGAGAAGGCCTATCTCACCGCGCTCGACCTCGATCCGAAGGTCGCCGGCGTATACGTCAACCTCGCCGACTCGAAGAAGTTTGCGCCCGGCGATCCGCACCTCGCCGCCATCGAGGCGCTCGCGGCGCAGCCGGACGGGCTGTCGAAGACCGACCGCATGCAGCTCGATTTCGCGCTCGGCAAGGCCTACGCGGATCTCAAGGACCACGGCCGCTCGTTCCAGCACCTGCTGCGCGGCGCCGCCGCCAAGCGCGCGACCATCAAGTACGATGAGGCCGAGGCCTTCGCGCTGTTCGAGCGCATCGAGCGCGTCTTCACGCGCGAGCTGATCGCGGCGAAGCGTGGGAGTGGCGATCCGACCCGCATGCCGATCTTCGTCATCGGCATGCCGCGCTCCGGCACCACCCTGGTCGAGCAGATTCTGGCGAGCCACCCGATGGTGCACGGGGCAGGCGAGCTGCAGACCTTCAACGACGTCGTGCTCGAGGTGCGCGGTCCCGACGGCAATACGCTGCCTTATCCGGATTTCGTGCCCTCGCTCGATGCCGGTGCGCTCAAGGCGATCGGCCAGCGTTATGTGACGCTGGTGCGCAAGCTCGCGCCGACCGGCGAGCGCGTCACCGACAAGATGCCGTCGAACTACTATTTCGCCGGCCTGATCCACCTCGCGCTGCCGAACGCCAAGATCATCCACACCATCCGCGACCCGGTCGACACCTGCGTGTCGTGCTTCTCCAAGCTTTTCTCGGCCGAGCAGAACCACACCTACGATCTCGGCGAGCTCGGCCGCTACTACCGGCGCTACGAAAGGCTCATGGCGCACTGGCGCCGCGTCCTGCCCACAGACTGCATCCTCGACGTGCGCTACGAGGAGGTGGTCGCCGACCTCGAAGGCCAGGCGCGCCGCGTCATCGCCTATTGCGGCCTGCCGTGGGACGAGCGCTGTCTCGCGTTCCACAAGACCGACCGCCCGGTGCGCACCGCGAGCGCGACGCAAGTACGCCAGCCGATCTACGCCAGCGCGGTCGGCCGGTGGAAGGTGTACGAGGATCACCTCGGGCCGTTGTTGAAGGAGCTGCGTTCGTAGTTCGTGGCCCGTATGGAGCGAAGCGTGATGGGGGGAAGCCTTCTGCAAGGACCATTCTCCGGATTACGCCGCTTTGCGCCTCCATCCGGGCTACCTCCCTCGGCCGCTATCGATTAGCCTGTCGCCCGCGTGCGTTGAGTCGCAACGGGTATCGGGAGACGCCCATGCTGCAGGCAGCGGACATCAACGCCATCCGGCCGGAGACCGAGTCGATGCTGGCGGTCAGCCAATGCCGCCATGGGCCGATGATGTATCTGCGGCGCGACTGGTACGTGGGCCGATCGCTGCATGAGTACGGCGAATTCTCGGAGGGCGAGGTCGAGATCTTCCGATCCATCCTGCGGCCGGGCGACATCGCCCTCGATATCGGCGCCAATCTGGGCGCGCACACGATCCCGATGGCACGCCTGGTCGGCCCGACCGGCTTCGTCTTTGCGGTCGAGCCGCAACGCGTCCTGTTCAACATCCTGTGCGGCAACATCGCGCTCAACGAGCTCGTCAACATCAAGGCCTTTCCGTTCGCCCTCGGGCGCGCCCCGGGGGTGACGCACATCATTCCGCTCGACTACAGCGCTTCCAATAATTTCGGCGGCGTCTCGCTCGGCGGCGCGCAAGGCGATGCCGTCCCGGTCGTCACGCTCGACCAGGTTGGGCTGCCGAAGGCGCGGTTCATCAAGATCGACGTCGAGGGCATGGAGCTCGACGTGCTGCTAGGCGCCAAGGAGGTGCTCGCGCGCGATCGCCCCATTCTCTACGTCGAGAACGACCGGCCCGACAAATCCGAGGCCCTGATGGCCCAGCTCATCGCCGACGGCTATCGCATGTGGTGGCATGTGCCGCCGCTGTTCAATCCCGACAACTTCCGCCGCAATGCCGACAACGTGTTCGGCGTCATCAGGTCCTTCAACATGCTGTGCGTACCGCACGAGACCCAGGTCCAGCTCGAGGGCTTCGAGGAGATCACGAATCCCAAAGAGGCCGCCGACTGGCTGCGCCGGGTGATCAAAGGCGAGGCCTGAGCCCTCCCGGTTCGGAGCCCGCGCGAGGCCGACTCATGCTCGATCCCTCCGACGTCGACGCGGCACGTGCGGCAGCAGCCCATTCCCTGCTGGCGATCAGCCGCTGCCGCTATGGCCCGATGATGTACCTGCGGCAGGACATATATATCGCCCGCTCGTTCGCCGAGTACGGCGAGTATTCCGAAGGCGAGGTCGAGCAGTTTCGCCGCTGGCTGCGTCCGGGCGACGTCGCGGTCGACATCGGGGCGAATTTCGGCTCGCACACGATCCCGATGGCGCAGCTCGTGGGTCCGACCGGCGTCGTGCACGCGTTCGAGCCGCAGCGCATCCTGTTTCAAATCCTGTCCGGCAACGTCGTGCTCAATGAGCTGCTCAACGTCCGCACCCTCCCGCTTGCCGTCGGGCGCGCCGTCGGACGCATCAAGGCGCCGCCGGTCGACTATCGGGCGCGCAACAATTTCGGCGGCGTCGCGCTCAACGTCGAGTATCCCTTCCATCACGAGGAGATCAGCCTCGTCACGCTCGACCATCTCGGGCTCAAGAGCCTGCGCTTCGTCAAGATCGACGTCGAGGGAATGGAGCTCGACGTGTTGCTGGGCGCGGCGGCGACGCTCGCGCGCTGCCGGCCCATCCTCTACGTCGAGAACGATCGGGTGGCGACCGCGGAGGCGCTCGCCGCCCACCTGCTCTCGGCCGGCTATCGGCTGTGGTGGCACACGCCGCCGCTCTTCAATCCGGACAATTTCCGGCGCAACCCCAACAACCTCTTCGGCCGCATCATGTCGTTCAACATGTTGTGCCTGCCGCGCGAGATGGCGGACGCGCCGCCGGATATGCGCGAGATCGTCCAGCCGAGCGACGCATCCGCATTTCTGCGCAGCTTCGAGCCGCGGAAAGCATGATCGCGACCGGCGGCACGACGCAATATCACGGATTGAGCGGATACCCCGGCATCAGCTTGTAAGGATGCTCCCAGCCCGGCAGCGCCTTCATGCGGTCGAGCCACTTGCCGATCGATGGGTACGTCGCCGGAATGTCGAAGCCGAACTCCTCAGCTGGATAATAGAGATAGGCGACCAGCGAGACGTCCGCGATCGTCGGCCGCTCGCCGATGACGAAGGGGCGCGCCGCGAGACGCTTCTCGACGATCGCGAGATTGCCGTCGATGCGGCCCTTGAGAAAGGCGAGCACGGCGGGATCGCCCGGCGGCTTGGCGAGGGTCTCGAGGAACCGGTACGGGCCGAGGAAGCCGTTGACCTTCTGATTGTCGAAGATGATCCAGCGCAGCGCCTCGAGCCGCTCGTCCTCGCCCTGCGGCGCGAACTTGCCGGTGCGCTCGGCGAGGTAGGTCAGGCACACGCCCGACTGGCTGAGCTTCTTGGTGCCGTGCACCAGCACGGGCACCTCGCCCATCTCGTTGACTTCGCTCCGGTATTGCGGCGTGCGCTGGACGCCGCCCTTGAAGAAATCGACGAACACCGGCTGCCAGTCGGCGCCGATGAGGTTGAGCATCAGGGCGACCCGATAGGCATTGCCGGATTGGGCGAAGCAATAAAGCTGATATTCGGACATTTCGGACCTTGGGTTTTCGGTGCACTGAAACGAGGGCGTACCCGGAGACTCCACGCCAGCCCCGGTTCGGCCTAAATTATCACCAAAATACCGTAGCGCATCAGGGAGGCGTCCGATGTGGAAGCGTTTGCCGGTGCTGTTGGCTCTCGTGGCTGTTCTGGCGCTGACGCCGCGTGCCGGGCTCGCGCAGTCGCCGAGCTCGTCGGGTCCCGCGGACTCGAACGCCGGGAGCCCTTCCGACGCCGTGTCGCCGGTCGAGGATTTCTCCCGCCAGCTCGACGAGCTCAAGAAGACCTTCACGGATCTCAACGCGCGCATCGAGCAGAGCACCAAGCTGATCGACAGCGAGACCGATCCGAACGCCGCGCGCAAGGAGATCGCCGACCTGCGCGCGCTGGTGAGCTCGCTGCTCGGCGCGGTCGCGGACAACGGCGCGGTCGCCCAGCTCGGCGCCAAGGCGCTCGAGCATGCGCGCGCCAAGCAGAAGGCGCTCGCGTCCGACACGCGCTACACGGCGGAGCAGCGCGCCTTTCTGCTCGGCCAGTGGCAGAAGCTCGCCCAGGACACCGAGGCGGCCACCAAGGAGCTCGACGACGCGCGGACGCGCTTCGCCCAGGAACTGCGGATGCTGCAGACCAGCGACGACTATGTCGGCGAGCTGATGGAGCTGCGCCAGGGCCGGGAGGCGCTGCGCGTGGTGCGCGATCTGGCGAAGCAGATCCACGACGCGTCCGACCTGCTCAACAATTTCATCAACACGGTCTCGCCGCCGAAGCCGGGGACCTGAGGATGCGTCCGCTGCTCGCGGGCGCGGCCGGCATCGGTGTCGGCGTGATGGCGCTCGCGCTCACCCATTGCACCCCGGACACCGGCTACGTCCAGATCAAGGTCATGCCCGGCTTCATCGTGCCGCCGCTCGTCCTCGGCACGACGCGCATCGACATGTCGAGGAGCGACGGCACCGTGCTGCGCGAGCGCGTCGGCCCTGCGACGCTCGCCTACGAGCGCTACGGCGAGCGCGTCCCGTTCTGCCAGTTCGCGATCCGCAAGGACCGCATCGTCACGATCGCGGTCAGCGCTTTCGGCCGCGACCCAAGGTGCAAGGTGGAGGGGTAGGGGCACCACGGTCCAGGGCGCAGGGTGGGCACGGCGTGCGCACCGATCCCCCGCGTGGGCAAAATCGCGAAAGCGCCGGCCCACGCCGATAAGGCACGTCAGGCGATGTTGCCCACCCTACGGTATCACTTCATCGTCGGGATGACGAACTCGGCGCCTTCCTTGATGCCGGACGGCCAGCGCGCCGTCACGGTCTTGGTTTTGGTGTAGAAGCGGACCGAATCCGGCCCGTGCTGGTTGAGGTCGCCGTAGCCCGAGCGCTTCCAGCCGCCGAACGTGTGATAGGCGAGCGGCACCGGAATCGCGAAATTGACGCCGACCATGCCCACGTTGACGCGGCTCGTGAAATCGCGCGCGGTGTCGCCGTCGCGGGTGAAGATCGCGACGCCGTTGCCGTACTCGTTCTCGGACGGCAGCCGCACCGCCTCGTCGTAATCCTTGGCGCGCACCACCGAGAGGACGGGGCCGAAGATCTCCTCCTTGTAGATGCGCATGTCGGGCGTCACGTGATCGAACAGGCAGCCGCCCATGAAGTTGCCGTTCTCGTAGCCCTGGAGCTTGAAGTTGCGCCCGTCGACCAGCAGCTTCGCGCCTTCCTGCACGCCGAGGTCGACATATTTCTTGACCTTGTCGAGATGCGCCTTGGTGACCAGCGGGCCGTAGTCGGCCTGCTTGTCGGTCGAGGGCCCGATCTTGAGCGACTCGACGCGCGGCACCAGCTTTTCGACCAGAATGTCGGCGGTCTTCTGCCCGACCGGCACCGCGACCGACACCGCCATGCAGCGCTCGCCGGCCGAGCCGTAGCCGGCGCCGATCAGCGCATCGACGGCCTGGTCCATGTCGGCGTCGGGCATCACGATCATGTGGTTCTTGGCGCCGCCGAAGCACTGCACGCGCTTTCCGTGCGCGCAGCCGGTCGCATAGATGTATTCCGCGATGCTCGACGAGCCGACGAAGCCGATCGCCTGGATGCGCCGATCGGTGAGCAGCGTGTCGACCGCTTCCTTGTCGCCGTTGACGACGTTGAGCACACCCGGCGGCAGGCCCGCCTCGATGAAGAGCTGCGCGAGCCGCATCGGCACCGACGGGTCGCGCTCGGACGGTTTGAGGATGAAGGCATTACCGCACGCGAGCGCCGGCGCCGCCTTCCACAGCGGGATCATGGCCGGGAAGTTGAACGGCGTGATGCCGGCGACGACGCCGAGAGGCTGGCGGATGGAGAAAAGGTCGATGCCGGGGCCGGCGCCTTCGGAGAACTCGCCCTTGAGCAGATGCGGGATGCCGCACGCGAACTCGACCACCTCGAGCCCGCGTTGGATGTCGCCGCGCGCATCGGCGAGCGTCTTGCCGTGCTCGGAGGACAGGAGCGCGGCGAGGCTGTCATATTCCTTGTTCACGAGGTCGAGGAACTTGAACATCACGCGCGCGCGGCGCTGCGGATTGGTGGCCGCCCAGGCGGGCTGCGCGGCGGCCGCATTGGCGATCGCCTGCTCGACCTCCGCCTTGGCGGCAAGGGCGACGCGCGCCTGCACCTCGCCCGTATTGGGGTTGAAGACGTCCCCGGTGCGCCCCGATTTGCCCTTCACCTCCGACCCGCCGATGAAATGGCCGATGTCGCGCATTCCTGCCTCCTAGACTGTTTCTCCGGCGCCCTTGGCGGCGGCCGTTCGTTCGTCCCGATCCGAGCGCCGGGATCGGACCATGATCAAATATGCGCATCAGATAGCCCACCCCGGGAGCGACGGGAAGCGGCCGGACACCTCCGCGGGCGCATGTCGCGTCGGCGCGGATCCGGGTTCGCCGACAAGGACATGCACCAACCTATGAATCGGGAGCCCATCCCCGAAACGGGATGGGCTGGGTGCGACGTTGCCGCACCGTCAACCTTTATGAACCTTTACGGCTCTTTAAGTGCGGCGGCGCTAGGGTTTGGCCCCGGGCGTGTCGCGATTGGCGCGCGCCGTGCGGCGTTGAGTTCGGAGTTCGTTCATGGATATCGCCACGGGCCTCGGTCTGATCGCCGGAGTCATCGTGGTCGTCAGCCTGATTTTGATGGGTGGCGACCTGCGCATGTTCGTCAGCGACCATGCGATGATCATCATTTTCGGCGGCTCGTTCGCCGCGACCCTCATCCGCTTTCCGCTGAGCGCGATCTTCCACGGCCTGCCGCTCGGCGCCAAGTTCGCCTTCACGCTGCGCCGCACCTCGCAGCGCGAGCTGGTCGACGAGATCGCCGGCCTCGCCGAGCTCGCCCGCAAGCAGGGACCGATCGGGCTCGAGAAGGTGGACATCGACGATCCTTTCCTCGCCAAGGGCATCCGCTACGTCGCGGACGGCTACGACGTGGACTTCATCCGCGACAACCTGGAGCGCGACCGCGACATTTTTCTCACCCATCTCGACGAGGGGCAGAAGATCTACCGCGCGATCGGCGACTGCGCTCCGGCTTTCGGCATGGTCGGCACGCTGATCGGCATGGTGCAGATGTTCGCCAACATGACCGATCCGTCGAAGCTCGGCCCTTTCATGGCGACCGCGTTGCTCGCCACCCTCTACGGCGCGGTGGTCGCCAACCTGATCACGCTGCCGATCGCCGACAAGCTGCACCTCAAGCTGGTCGACGAGGAGATCAACCGCACGCTCATGATCGACGGCATCCTGATGATCCGCGATTCCAAGAGCCCGACCCTCGTGCGCGAGATGCTGCTCGCCTACCTGCCGGAGAAGCACCGCCAGGACGCCGACGAAGGAGAGCCGGTGCCGGCCTGATCGCCGGGCATCGCCGACCACATGGCCAAGAAAAATCGGGGGGCAGCGCACGGGGGCGGGCACGGCTGGTTCGTCACCTTCGCGGACCTGATGGGCCTGCTGGTGAGCTTCTTCGTGATGCTGGTCGCCTTCTCCAACCAGGACCAGCAGAAGCTGCAGATCGTCGCCGGCTCCATGCGCGACGCTTTCGGCGTGCAGCAGAACGTGCGCTATTCGGGCATCATCGAGGTGCCCGGCCTGCCGACCCGGCCACGGCTCAAGAACGCCGCCCACATTCCGCCCGAGGAAGCCTCGGCGACGCCGACGCCGGACGAGCACGACCGCAACCGCGCAGTCGGCGCCCGTCTCAAGGAGGATCGTGCCTTCGCGCTCGCCGCCGCCTCGCTGCGCCAGGCGCTGCAGGACATGCCGGAGCTCACCGAGATCTCGAAGCACATCGTGATCGAGGAGAGCAAGGACGGCCTCAACATCGAGATCGTCGACCAGGACGGGCGCTCGATGTTTCCCGAAGGCTCGAAGGAGCCCTATGAGCGCACCCGCCGCCTGATCGAGAAGCTCAGCACGCCGCTCAAGAGCACGCCCTATCGGCTGCGCATCACCGGCCATACGGCGGCGACCAAGACGCCGCCGCGCCCGGGTTACGGGCCGTGGGAGCTTTCCGCCGATCGCGCGAACTCGGTTCGTCGCATCCTCGAGGAGGAGGGCGTGCCGACCGCGCAGTTCATGGAGGTGGCCGGCAAGGCCGACACCCAGCCGCTCTTTCCCGACGATCCCTATATCGCGGCCAATCGCCGGGTCACGATCACGCTGATGCGCGAAGAGCCGCCGATCCCGATGGACTTCCAGCCCTGAACACACCGGGCGCGTCGTTCCGCTATAGGGAACAAGTGCTGGGGCCGAACCGCGGCAATCGCGCTTGGGATAAGGGCTCCCCCGCATTGCGCCGCCAGCAAATCGAGCCCATATACGCGCGCTTCGCATGGCGGAAAGCCAGGGGCGGGATCACCAAGCGGCCTGACGCGTTGGGCCGGCGATGATATAAGCGCAACTTCGTGCTATGCTGCAGTGCAGCATAACGGTCGACACAATGGCCAATAGCGTTCCGGCTTCTTCGCACACCGACCTTGCCGCCCATCCGCCGAGCGTCGTCCCGTTTCGTGCCGGGCCGGGGTTGTGGGCGCTCGTCATCGGCAGCATCGGGGTGGTCTACGGCGATATCGGCACGAGCCCGATCTACGCGTTCCGGGTGGCCGTGCGGACCGCCGTCGGCGAGAACGGAATCCCGACCCCGGTTGTCGTGTTCGGCATCCTGTCGCTGATCCTGTGGTCGCTGATCATCATCGTCACGCTGAAATATGTCGTGATCCTGCTGCGCGCCGACAACAACGGCGAGGGCGGCACGCTCACGCTGATGGCGCTCGCGCAGCGCGCCATGGGGCAGGCCGCGATCTGGGTGCCGCTGTTCGGCATCGTCGGCGCTGCGCTCTTCTACGGCGACGCGCTGATCACGCCGGCCGTCTCGGTGCTGTCGGCGATCGAAGGTCTGAACGAATACAATCCAGCCTTCGGTCCCTTGGTGGTGCCGCTCACAGCGCTGATCCTGATCGTGCTGTTTTCCGTGCAGGCACGCGGCACCGCGAGCGTGGCGGCGTTCTTCGGTCCCGTGATGGCCTTGTGGTTCGTCGCGATCGCCGTTCCCGGGCTCTACTACATCGCCAAGTCGCCGGGAATTCTCCTCTGCTTCAATCCGGCCTATGGGGTCGAGTTTCTGCTCCAGCACGGTGGCATCGGGCTGGCCACGCTCGGCGCCGTCTTTCTCGCCGTCACCGGCGCCGAGGCGCTCTACGCCGATCTCGGCCATTTTGGCAAGCAGCCGATCCAGATCGCCTGGCTCGGGCTGGTGCTGCCGGCGCTGGTGATGAACTATCTCGCCCAGGGCGCCGCCGTGCTCGCCGACCCGAAGGTGATGAAGCACCCGTTCTTTCTGCTCTATCCCGACTGGGCGCTGCTGCCGATGACGCTGCTCGCGACGGTCGCGACCGTGATCGCGAGCCAGGCGGTGATCAGCGGCGCCTATTCGCTCACCCGCCAGGCGATCCAGCTCGGCCTGCTGCCGCGCCTCGAGATCCGCCACACCTCGACGAGCCACGAGGGTCAGATCTACATGCCGCGCGTCAACGGCGTGCTGCTGATCGGCGTGCTGCTGCTCGTGGGCCTCTTCCGCTCGTCCGACGCGCTCGCCTCCGCGTATGGCATCGCGGTCACCGGCACCATGGTGGTGACCGCGATGATGGCGTTCATCGTCGTCTGGAAGGTGTGGCACTGGACGCCGTTCGCGGCCGCCCTGCTGATGATCCCATTCGTCGTGGTCGATGCCACATTCCTCACCGCCAACATGCTGAAGGTGGTGGAGGGCGGCTGGGTGCCGCTCGCCTTCGGCATCTTCATGATGGTGATCATGTACACGTGGCGGCGCGGCAGCCGGCTCTTGTTCGAGAAGACGCGGCGGCTGGAGACGCCGCTCGACACCCTCGTCGCCATGCTGGAGAAAAAACCGCCCGCCACGGTGCCGGGCACCGCCGTCTTCTTCACCAGCGATCCCTCGAGCGCACCGACCGCGCTGATGCACAGCCTCAAGCACTACAAGGTGCTGCACGAGAAGAACGTCATCCTCTGCATCAAGACCGCCAACACCCCCCGCGTCCCCGACGAGGAGCGCGTGGCGCTGTTCGAGCAGGTCGGCAAGACGTTCTCGCGGCTGATCGTCAAGTTCGGCTATACCGAGACGCCGAACGTGCCGAAGGCGCTGGCGATCGCGCGCAAGCACGGCTGGCATTTCGACATCATGGCGACCTCGTTCTTCCTGTCGCGCCGCGCCCTCAAGCGCGCGGCCCGCTCCGGCATGCCGCCGTGGCAGGATCGCCTGTTCATCGCGCTCGCGCGCACCGCCAACGATGCCACCGACTATTTCCAGATCCCGACCGGCCGGGTGGTCGAGGTCGGCACCCAGGTGACGATCTGAATGCACATCTGAACGGACGATCTGACGCGATGAGCGATCATCCGCGGTGGTGCTCCGCGCCGCTCGATCCCTCTTGGTTGCTCTTGGCTTCCGGCCCCGGATATCGGAAGGTGTCGCGCGAGGCGTCTTCGGGGAGCGCATTGATGTTCGATCGATTCGGCGGCGCGGTGCGCGATCTTGCGCCCGAGGAGGTCGCGCGCGGGATGCAGGCCGGCGAGATCCTTCTTGTCGACGTGCGCGAGCCGGCCGAGACCGCAATCGAGCGCATCCCGGGGGCCGTGCTCGCGCCGCTGTCGTCGTTCGATCCGGACGATCTGCCCGATCCGGGCGGCCGGGCGCTCGTCTTTTCCTGCGCGTCGGGGATTCGGTCCGTGAAGGCATCCGAGATCGCCCAGGCGGCCGGGCTGCCTTACGACGCGCACATGGCTGGCGGCCTCAAGGCGTGGAAGGCCGTCGGGCTGCCGACCGAAACTTGAGTTGGATCGTCATTGCGGGGGCGCTGTTCGTGAAGGAGACGATGATGCGGATGATGCTGCTCGGTCTGGCGGCGCTGGGTATCGCGGTGGCGGGCGACGTGCGCCCGAGCGAGGCGCGGCCGTGGCGGCCGTGGTGCGCGGTCTATGCGACCAACAACATCCCCGAGGAATGCCTGTTCTCCAGCTACGAGCAGTGCGTGGCGACCGTGCGGGGGATCGGCGGCTTTTGCCGGCAGAATGTGCGTGCGCCGTACACGGAGCGGCACCGTCGCGGACACAATGAGTGGTGGCCGTTCTATCCCGATTGACCGCAGAGGCACCCGCAGCACGCTGGCGCCAATTCCGCCGGGAGCCGATTGAGCCATGATGATTGAGCCATGACCAGGTTGCGGCGCGCGATGGCTGGCGTGGTGGCGCTCGGCCTCGCGCTTTGCGCGCCCGGCGCCGCCGCGGCGCAGGGCGAGCGGGTGGTCAATTTCTACAACTGGTCGGACTATATCGATCCGACGGTGCTCGAGGCATTCACCAAGGAGACCGGCATCAAGGTGCGCTACGACACCTTCGATGCCAACGAGACGCTCGAGACCAAGCTGCTCGCCGGCAATTCCGGCTACGACGTGGTGGTGCCGACCGGCTATTTCCTGCAGCGCCAGATCACAGCCGGCGTCTTTCAGAAGCTCGACAAGTCGAAGCTGCCGAACCTCGGCAATGCCTGGCCGCAGATCATGCGCAAGCTCGCTTTCTACGACCCGGGCAACCAGTACGCCGTCAACTACATGTGGGGCACGACCGGCATCGGCTACAACATCAAAAAGATGCACGAGATCCTGGGACCCAGTGGAACGATCGACAGCTGGGACCTCATTTTCAAACCCGAGCAGCTCGCCCGGTTCAAGGCTTGCGGCATTCACATGCTCGACTCGGTCGACGACATCATGCCGGCGGCCCTGTCGTATCTCGGGCTCGACCCGAACTCGACCCAGACCGCGGATCTCGAGAAGGCCGCGAGCCTGATCGAGAAGATCAGGCCCGACGTGCGCAAGTTCCACTCGTCCGAATATCTCAACGCGCTGGCGAGCGGCGAGATCTGCCTGGTGGTCGGCTGGTCGGGCGACATCAAGCAGGCGCAGAAGCGCGCGGCCGAGGCGAAGGCCGGCATCGAGATCGGCTACGCCATCCCGAAGGAGGGCGCGCAGATGTTCTTCGACAATCTCGCGATCCCCAAGGACGCGCCGCACGTCGCCGACGCGCATGCGCTGATCGATTATCTGCTGCGGCCCGAGGTGGCGGCGAAGAACACCGACTTCGTGCAATACGCCAATGGCAACCTGGCGAGCCAGAAATTCATCGACAAATCGATCATCGACGACCGCACCATCTATCCCGACGCCGCGACGCTGGCGAAGCTCTACACGATCTCGGCGCACGACCTCAAAACGCAGCGCGTGCTCAATCGCCTGTGGACCAAGATCAAGACGGGACATTGATGTAGGGTAGGGCCAAATCGCCTGCACGGTCTTTCCGCGTGGGCACGGCGCTTCCGCGATTTTGCCCACGCGGCGGGGTATGAGCATGCGCCGTGCCCAACCCTACGGACTTGATGAGGTGAATTCCCATGAGCCTCGTCGATCACCCTGTCGCGCCGGCCCGCGAAGGCGCCTGGAACCCCGGCCTCGAGTCGGAGCTGCCGCGCGAGCTCCTGCCTCTGGCCACGGTCTTCCGCTCCGAGAACGTCTCGACCAGCCTCGCCGAAGCCTTCGAGCTCAGCGATTATTGCGGCCTGCCGCCACATGAGCTCGTCGCCTTTCGGCCCGAGCGGCTCATCGTTCATGAGCTGCTGGTCCGCGTGACCGGCGGCCTCGCGGTCCCGGACGGCACGACCTACGAGGATCTCGGGCGTAATTTTCGTGCCATCGCGTCGACGGTTCTCGACAAGTACCTTGCCGCCCACGCCGACGCCCTGAGGCAGCGCTTCGGTCAGGTGCGCGAGGACGCCGCAAGGCTGATCGCACAGGAGCTCGCGCATCTGGTCACGCCGAATCGTGCGCCCGTCGACGGCGAGGGCACCGGCCGCAAATGGTGGTCGTTCGCGAAGGCGAAGCGCGAGCGGCAGCCACCGGTAGAGTCCGTCGAGGCGCGGGAGCGGCGGCTCATCCGGGAATGGTCCGAGCGCGCCGAGACAGCCGCCGGCCGGCTCGAGCAATCGTGCCTGCGGGCCCTCAACGCGGTCGCGACCGCCGTGACGGCGCGCCGCGGCCGCCTGTTCGCCGATCCGAAGCCGATCGCCGACCTCGCCCTCACGCTGGTCGGCAATGACTTCGGCAGCGAGGCGATCGGCGACGCGATGGCGCCGATCATCGCGCACGCCGCCCGCCAGGAGGGCTATCGTCCGGTGCCGGCGCAGGAGCGTCCGGTCATCCTCAACGTCAAGGGCGCCTCCGCCTCGGGCAAGAGCACGATGCGGCCGCTGCAGCAGGCGCTGGCGAACAAGCTCGGCTTCGCGTGGCAGAATTTCGCGCTGATCAGCCCGGACATCTGGCGCAAGTTCCTGCTCGACTACGGTTCGCTCGGCGCCGCCTACAAATACGCCGGGACGCTGACGGGCCACGAGATCGAGATCATCGACAAGAAGCTCGATCGTCACATGGCGGGCAAATGGGCGAGGGGAGAGGTCTCGCACCTCCTGATCGATCGATTCCGCTTCGACAGCTTCGTCGAGGGCCGCGAGCCGAAGCGGCTGCTCACCCGTTTTGCCGATCTGGTCTACATGTTCTTCATCGTCACTCCGCCCGAGATGACGGTCGAGCGTGCGTGGCTGCGCGGCTTGCAGGTCGGCCGCTATAAGGCGGTCGAGGATCTGCTGGCGCACAATGTCGAAGCCTATACGGGCATGCCCGAGCTGTTCTTCACCTGGGCGCTCGATGCCCGGCGGCGCGTGCATTACGAGTTTCTCGACAACAGCGTCGCCGAGGGCCGTCCGCTCACCATCGCGTTCGGTTGGAATACCGAGATGACGATCGTCGACATCAAGCGCATGCTGGACATCGACCGGTTCCGCAAGATCAATATCCGCGCGCAGGATCCCGACGCCGTCTATGCCGGCCTCGATCTCGCGCCGGAGCGCAACACCGATTTCCTGCAGCGCTGCGCCCGCCTGATTCCGGCGATCAACTTCGCCGATCGCGCTACCGCCCGCATCTACGCGCGGCTCGAGCGCGGGCGGTGGATCTGGTGCGACGAGCAGCAGCTCGCGCGCGTGCTGATAGATGCGGATGCGCGCGCGGGCCTAATGGCGTTGCGCGTGAAAGAGCGCGGGGCGTCAGCCGCGCCGCCTCCTGACGGGGTCGATCGCCGGATTGACACTTCGCATAATCTCGGCGCCCTCGTGTAGATGGCATAGGGTGGGCGACGGGCTCTTCGCCGTCGCTCACGCGCGAATCCCGCGTGGGCAAAATTGCAAGCGTCATTTTGCCCGCCTAGGCGTCAATGCCGCAACAGCAGCGCCGCCAGCAGCGCCAGCGCCAGCAGCGCCGACACCCCTTGCCAGAAGCGCAGCGGATTGCGTTCGTAGAGCGTGCGCGGCGGGGTCGGCTCGACCGCCGGGCGGGCGGGACCGGTCTCCATCTCGAAGGCGAATTCCATCACGTCCTGGAAGCGCTCGGCGGGATCGACCGCGATCGCGCGGGCGAGCGCGTTCTGCAGCCACGCCGGCAGATCGGGCCGGATCGTGGCGAGCGGCGTCGGGCGCTCGCGCCGGCTCCGGCTCACGGCGTCGGGATTGCCGTACGGGTATTCGCCCGTGAATGCGCGAAACAAGGTGACGCCGAGCGCGTAGATGTCGGTCGCCTCGTTGCCGGCTTCGCCTGTGAACATCTCCGGCGCCATGTAGGCGGCGGTGCCGGGAATGTCCTGCGGGGGGAAATCCTCCAGCCCCGGCACGCGCACGACGCCGAGATCGATCAGCTTGAGCGAGCCGTCGCGCTCGAGGATCACGTTGTCGGGCTTGATGTCGCGATGGATGATGCCGGCGCGGTGCAGGCTCGCGATGGCGCGCGCGAGCTTGATCGCGATGTTGCGCCCTTCCTCGAGGCCGATCCCCGGCCGCCGCGCGAGGCGCTGCTCGAGCAGCTCGCCCTGGTAGAGCGGCATCACCGTGTAGAGGCAGGTCTGACGCCCGGGCGGCAGCTCGATGGTGCGGCCGACCCACGGGCTGTTCACGCGCGCGCCGACCCAGGCCTCGCGCACGAAGGCCGCGCGGTAGGTCGCGGCCGCCGCGACCTGCGGCTTGGGAAATTTGAGCGCGACCTCGCCGCCCTCGATCTCGTCGACGGCGCCGAACAGGCGGGTGTAGCGGCCATCGGAGATCAGCACCTTGAGCACGAAACCGTCGACGGTCTCGCCGCCGGTCGGCACCGGGATCAACGGCAACTGCATGATGGCGGCGCCGACATCGGCCGAGTCCGCGGCCGGAAGGTCGACCACGTCGAGGACGAGCGCCGTGCAGTTGTCGGTGCTGCCGCTGTCGAGCGCGGCGTTGACCAGCGCGCGCGCGGTATCGTCGGAGGCGGAGCGCGCGCGCATGATGTCGGCGATAGCCTCGGCGGGGAGCCAGCCGTGCACGCCATCGCTGCACAGCAGGAACCGGTCGTGTCGCGCCATCGGCTGGTGCGCGTAGTCGAGCCGCACCTCCGCCTCGACGCCGAGCGCGCGGTTGAGGATGTTGGAACGGGTGGCGCCGTCGCCGCGGGTGTGGTCGCTGGTCAGCAGGGTGAGACGATCGCCGCCGAGCCGATACGCGCGGCTGTCGCCCACATGCAGCACGTGCGCGACGCGGCCGCGCAGCACCAGCGCCGTGAAGGTGCAACCGAGCCCCGCCGCCTGGGCGTTGCGCTTGCCTTCCGAATAGATCCAGGCATTGAGCGCATCGAGGACCTTTGCGCCCGCGCGGCGCACCTCCATGGTCTCGGGCATGTCGAAGAAGCCGTCGAGAAAGCCGCGCACCGCGGTCTCGGCGGCGATGCGGCCGCCCTTGGTGCCGCCGATGCCGTCGGCGATCGCGGCCGCCACGTCGCGGCGCGGCTGCGGCAGCTCGTAGCCGAAGACCGCGCCGCCGAAATCCTCGTTGCGCTCGCGCGGCCCGGCCTCAGAGGCAAACCCGACGGTCGCCTTGACGCCGGCAAGCCGCTCAGACATCGGCGCGGCCTCGACGCTTGGCGCTCGCGCGCCGCTGCGCGCGCCTATTTTGCGAGCTTGCAGTTATCATGGATGAAATAGCCGCCGGTGCTGGACGGGACCACCACCGTGAGATTGCCCGACTTGCGCTCGAGCGTGTAGTCGGTGTTCTCGCGGGCGTCATGCCACTTGATGTCGGCGTCGGTGAATCGTGCCGGGTGGGAATCCACGGTGTGCCGCCCATAGTCGATGCGGATTTGCCATTGCGCGCCGCTCGCCGGATTGGTGCACGTGAAGACGGCGACGTCGCCGCTCGGCGTCTGCGCGTCGGCGATTGAAATACCTATGAGGAGCGCGGCAAATCCCATCTGCCCGATACGGGCAATAGCCTTAGCCATGTACCTGCCCATTTTGTCATCAGGTGCCGACTTTATGGTCAGCGCGTCTCTCGGCCCTTCATAATCTCCGCGCGTAAGCCTGTCCCGTCAATGCTCTATTGGCTGGCATAGAACTTGCCAACCTGGATGAGGTGCGCCCGTGCGAGATTGGCGCCCAAGGGCATGGGGAAAAACACAATGGCACTCGTTCCATCACCACAATGGCTAGATACAGGGAATAACGCGTGGCAGCTTGCGGCGGCGACCTTCGTCGGCCTGCAAAGTCTTCCCGGACTGACGATCCTCTACGGCGGCATCGTGAAGAAGAAGTGGGCGATCAACTCCGCCTTCATGTCGATGTATGCCTTCGCGTCCGTCCTCGTGGTCTGGATCCTGTTCGACTACAACATGGCCTTCGGGCCGCAATGGTTTCCGTTCCTCGGCACGCCAGGCCTGGCGACATCGGCCACCTACACGATCGGCCAGGCGACCATTCCGGCGGCCGCGGCGGGTATGCCGCCGCTGACCTTCCCGATGGCGACGCTGATCTTCTTCCAGTTCGTGTTCGCCGCGATCACGGTGATCATTCTGGCCGGCTCGGTGCTGGGCCGCATGAACTTCACGGCCTGGATGATCTTCTGCCCGGTGTGGATGACGCTCGTCTACACGGTCGGCGCATTCAGCGTGTGGGGCGGCGGTTGGCTCAGCGCCCTCGGCGTGCAGGACTTCTCGGGTGGCTACGTCATCCATCTCGCCGCCGGTACCTCGGGCTTCGTCGCCGCGTGGGTGATCGGCCCGCGGCTGCAAGCTGACCGCGACCACTTCCCGCCGAACAGCCTGCTGATCACGCTCGCCGGCGCCGGCATCCTATGGCTCGGCTGGAACGGCTTCAACGGCGGCGACCCGTACTTCGCCAACGCGGACGCCGGCGCGGCCGTGCTCAACACCAACACGGCGACCGCCGTCGCGCTGCTGGTGTGGACGCTGATGGACAAGATGGCGTACGGCAAGCCGTCGGTGCTCGGCGCCGTCAACGGCATGATCGCGGGTCTCGTCGCCATCACGCCCGGGGCCGGTTTCGTCGACGGTTGGGGCGCGATCATCATCGGCGTGGTCGCCGGCATCATCCCGTGGTTCGCGATGAACAAGTTCCAGAAGCTCCCCTTCATGCAGAAGGTCGACGATACGCTGAGCGTGTTCTCGACCCACGGCGTGGCCGGCCTGTGCGGCGGCCTGATGGTCGGCATCGTCGCCAATCCGGCGATGCTCGAATACATCGGCACCGACAAAGAGGCGCCGGGCGTGTCCGTGACCGGTCTCCTCTATGGCGATACCGGGCATCAGCTGCTGCTGCAGCTCGAAGGCGCCGCGTTCATCATCGTGTTCAACGCGATCATGACCTTCATCATTCTGAAGGTCATCGGGCTGATCGTGCCGCTGCGCATGGACGATGCGACTCTCAAGGTCGGTGACGACGCGGTGCATGGCGAGACCGCCTACGCGATCGGGACGGAGGGCGAGTAAGACCTCATCATCAACGGCTTGCGGGCAACCTGATGGCCGCCCGGCGTCTGCACTCCTGTGGCGCGGACGCTTGGCGGCCCCGGGTCGGGGCCGCTCTTTTCTTCCTTGTAGCCCGCATGGAGCGAAGCGGAATGCGGGGACGGCCCTTCCCCGGATTGCGGCACTGGCGCGCCTCCATCCGGGCTACGCGCTAGTGGAGCTACACGCCTAATCCCGCCACCGCCGGTGCAGCCACAGCCACTGCTCGGGATGCTCGCGCACCCAACCTTCGATCACATTGGTGATCGCCTGCATGGTGCCCTGCACGTCGACCTTGCCGGCGGCATCGCGCACCGGCGCGATCGCCTCCGTTACCTCCGCCCGGAAGGCACCCCCCGGCAGGCGGACGACGCGGGTGCCGTAGATCGGGCATTCGACATGGCGTGCGAGCGCGGCGATCAGCGGATTCGCCTTGCAGCGCCGGCCGAAGAACGTCACGTCGACGCCCTTCACATAATGCTGGTCGACCAGCATGCCGACCCGCTTGCCCGCCTCGAGGGCGCGCGCAAGCCGAATGGGCGCGTTCGAATCGGTCGGCACCAGCGTGCCCATGTGGCCCGCCCGCAGCGCCTCGACCGCGTCGGCGACCGCTCCCACATTGGGGCGGCGGTAGAGCACGAGCGCGTCGACGCCGAAGGCCTGCGCGACGATCGCGGGAAGCTCCCAATTGCCGAGATGCGCCGAAAACACCAGCGCCGCCTTGCCGTCGTCGCGGATGCGGTTGAAGCGCTCGACGGCGACGGTGTCGAACTTTATGTAAGGCAAATTGAGCGGATCGCCGACCGTGAGCCGGTCGATATGGGCGAACTCGGCGAACACGCGGCCGAGATTGTCCCACACCCCGATGAGGATGCGCTCGATCTCCTCGGGCGATTTTTCCGGAAACGCGGCTTTGAGGTTGGCGCGGCCGAGCTTGTGCTCGGGCAGCCGTGGTCCGACCGTGCGGGTGATGCGGGCGATGGCATCGCTCGCGCGCAGGCGGTCAGTGTGGCGGACCGCCTTGAGGACGAGGACCAGCAGCATGCCGGCCGCATGGTCGAAGCCTGATTTCGCCAGGACTGCGGTGCGCCGGGCGAGACGTCGCAGCGTCGACATCGCGGGCCGATCAGAAGCTGACGATGATCTTGCCGAACACCTGCCGGCTTTCGAGCCGCGACAGCCCGCGCTCGATTTCGCCGAGCGGCACCTCCAGGTCGATCACGGGCGTGATCCCGGCCGCCATCTTGACGAGGCTGTCGCGGATGTTGCGCATCGACGCGCCGAACGACCCGATGATCCGGTACTGCTGCTGAAAGAGCTGCATCAGGTTGAACGTCACGCTCGGGCCCGAGGTCGCGCCGCACGTCACCAGGCGGCCGCCGCGTTTGAGGCAGAGGAGCGAGCCCGGAAAGGTCTCGGCGCCGGTGTGCTCGAAAACGACGTCGACGCCCTTCCTCGCCGTGAGCTTGCGGGTGACGCCCTCGAAGCGGTCGACGCGGTAGTTGATCACGTGGTCGGCGCCGAGCGCCTTCGCCTTCTCGGCCTTGGCGTCGTCGCCGACCGTGGTGATGACCGTGCAACCGATCGCCTTCGCCATCTTGATCGCGGCGGTGCCGATGCCGGAGCCGCCCGCGTGCACCAGGATGGTCTCGCCCGGCTCGAGCTTGGCGTTGTCGAACAGCATGTGCTGAACGGTCGAGAACGCGATCGGCGCGCAGGCGGCGTCGCGCAGATTGACACCCGCCGGCACCGGCATGACGAGGCGGGCCTCCATGTTGACGAGGTCGCGGGCAAAGCCGTCGACGTGGAAACCGAGGATGCCCTTGATGTTCTCGCACAGGTTATCGCGGCCTTCGCGACAAGCTTTGCAGGTACCGCACGTGAGGCCGCCATACATCACGACCGGATCGCCCGGTTTGAATGCGGTCACGCCCGGTCCGACCGCCGCAATTTCGCCGGCCGCTTCCGCGCCGACCACGAGCGGCAGCTTGCGCTTGGCGAACGCCATGCCGCGAAAGCCCCACAGGTCGAGGTGATTGAGGCCGACCGCCCTGATACGGATCTGCACCTCGCCGGCGCCAGGTGCGGGCGGCGGCACGATGTCGGCTAGCTCGATCTTGCGATCGGCAACGAGGGTGAGCGCACGCATCCGCGTCTCCGGGGCAGCGTCGATAGATTTAAGGGATCAGCGGTGGATGCCTAGCGCCGCCGAAAGCCCGCCGTCAACCGGCACGACCGCGCCCGTGATGTAGCCGGCCGCAGGTGACGCAAGGAAAGCGACCACGGAGGCCACATCGTCCGGCGTCGCAAAGCGCCGCGCCGGGATCTGCTCCTCCATATGCTCGCGAAACTTGGCGAATTTCTCCAGCATCGCGGTGTCGATGAAGCCGGGCGCCACGTAGTTGACCGTGATGCCGGTGCGCGCGACCTCGACGGCGAGCGTGCGGACGTAAGAGAGCAGGGCGCCCTTCGAGGCCGCGTACGCCGCATTGCCCTGGTTGGCCTGCAGCGCCGTCACCGAGCCGATCACGGCGACGCGGCCATAGCGCGCGCGCATCATCGGCCGCACCACGGTGTTCACGAGACGGGTGAACGACCAGTAGTTCACCTGCATGGTGGCTTCGGCCTTGGTCTGGTCCATGGTCACGGCGAGCGCGTCGTAACCCTGCCCGGCGTTGTGCACGAAGGCCGCGAACGGGCCCGTGGCCGCGATGGCGTCGGCGAACGCCTCCACCGCCGCCTTGTCAGCAAGATCGAGCCCATGCGCCGCGAAGCTCTGCGCCGGATGCGCGGATTGGAGCTCCTTGATCAGTGCGTCCGCCTCGGCGCTCGCCGAGCGATACGTGAAGGTGACGTCGTCGCCCGCCTTGGCGAGCGCGCGCACGATCGCGGAGCCGAGGCCGCGTCCCCCGCCGGTGACGAGGGCGCGCCGTCTGGTCGCGGATTCGCTCATCACGCCGGCTCCCGCGCCAGTACCAGCGACACGTTCTGTCCGCCGAAGCCGAACGAGTTGGAGATCGCCCGCTCCATCTTGGCATCGCGCGCGACGTTCGGCACCACGTCGAGGGTGATGCCGGGGTCCGGCACATTGTAGTTGATGGTCGGCGGGATGCGCTGGTGCTCGAGCGTCATCAGGGTGACCACCGCCTCGATCGCGCCGGCGGCCGACAGGGTATGGCCGATCATCGACTTGGTCGACGAGATCGGGATCTTCTTGGCATGCTCGCCGAATACCGTGATAACGCACTGGCATTCCATCTTGTCGTTCTCCGGCGTGCTGGTGCCGTGCGCGTTTATGTAGTCGATGTCCTCAGGGGTGACACCGGCGTCGTCGAGCGCCCTGCGCATGCACCCGACGATCGGCTTTCCGTCCGGACTCGAGCGGGTGCGGTGGAAACTGTCGGCGAGCTCGCCGATGCCGGCCATCACGCCCAGGATGTTTGCACCGCGCGCCTTTGCGGCCTCGTAGCTTTCCAGAACCAGCGCGCCGGCGCCTTCCGCCATCACGAAGCCGTCGCGGTTCTTCGAGAAGGGCTTCGACGCACCCTGCGGCGGATCGTTGGAGATCGACAGCGCGGACAGCAGCGAGAAGCGGATCAGGCTCTCCACGTTGACCGAACCGTCGGTGGCGACGCACAGCGCCGCGTTGGTTTCGCCGCGGCGGATCGCCTCGAAGCCGAGCTGGATCGAGCTCGCACCGGAGGCGCACGCCGTCGACAGCGAGATGGGCGCGCCTTCGGTGCCGTATTTCTGCGCGAGAGTGTCGGACACCGAGGAAAACATGAAGCGTTCGTGATAGTGACGGAACTTGCCGCTCGACGCCGCGCGGATCAGGTCGGCGTAGGCGACCTGATCGTTGGCGCCCGATGCCTTGGCAAGCTCCTGGCGCTGCGGCCACTCGACCTCGACCGGCGCGACCGCGAGAAACAGCGGGCCCGGAAAACGGCCCTTCGATCCGATGCCCGACTGAGCCACCGCTTCCTCGGCGGCCATGTCGGCGAGGCGGCCAGCGAGCGCCGGCGAGGTGAGGGGATCGACCGGCACGAAGTCGACGGTGCCGGCGATGCGCGTCTTGAGCCCGGTGGTGTCGAAGCGAGTGATCGACCGGATGCCCGACTCGCCGGCGGTGAGCTTCTTCCAGTTGTCGTCCTTGCCGGCCGCGAGCGAGGTGACGACGCCCATGCCGGTCACCACGACGACGGGCCGGCCCGATTTGTCGCGAATGGAAGCCATCATGCTCTCCCCGCTGTCAGCGCATGTTCCGGCGAAGTGGATGCCGGTTCGCCGACAAACAACACGCGCCCCACAAATCCTCAGCCCGGCGCGTCTCGACCGACCGCTTCGACGAGCCCGAGCCCTTCGCCGCGCCAGTGACCGACGCCTGTCACCACCGCCTGGGTCAGAGGGCCGTCCATCGGCCGCTCGAACGCCCCGTTCGGCGGAAACAGCTTACCCCGGCTCACCGCGAGTGCCGCAAGCGCGACATTCATCACCATTTGTGGCTCGACACCATGTCCCACAAGGGTCCCGGTGGCGCGGACCGGCAGCTCGGGATGGCTGGCGAGGAAGTCCCGCTCCTCGGCGGTGGCCGTCGCGACGCCGGTGGCGCCCGAGATCACCGCGGCGCCGGGGCCGAGCGTGCCGACCACCTTCGCCCACAAGCGGCCGAGCTCGTCCTTGATCGCGCCGGGCTGGCCGCGGTCGGAGTAACCGCTCGCGACCGCCGACAGCCGCGCGATCGGCGTGGCGCCGCGCGCCTCCGCGTGCGCGCGGTTCTCGACCACCAGAAACGCGCCGAGCGACGCGATCGCGAAGCCCGGCTGCGCGGCGCGCTCCCACACCGGCTTGAACTCGCCCTTGAGACAGTAACCGCCGAACTCGAACAGCATCACTACGTCGGAGCGCTGGCCATTGTAAGAGCCGCCGACCAACGCGATCTCGCTCTGCCCCGCCTTGATGCGCGCCAACGCGATGCGCACCGCATCGGCACCGGCCGACTCTTCGCCCATGAAAGTGCGCGACGAGCCCGTGACGCCGTGCACGATCGAGACGTTGCCGGCGAGCAGGTTGGAGAGCTGGGCGAGGAACAGCGTCGGCCGCAGGTCGTTCATCAGCCGTTCGTTGAGGAAGATGTCGGGACGCTCCGCCTTCGGCAGCGCGGTGAGGATCGCGCTGTCGACCGCTTCATCGCGCTCGCCGCCACCGGCCGCGACGATCATGTCCATGCGGCCGAGCAGCTCCTTGTTGCCTTTGACCCCGGCCGAGTCGAGCGCGAGGCCCGCCGCATAGGTGCCGATGCGCTGCCACGGCTCCATCTGCCGCTGGTCGCCCTTCTTCGGGATCTGCTTGTCGAAGTCGATCGGCGCGAGCGGGTGCACGATGTAGGGCGCATAGGTTTCCGTATCGATGACGCGCTTGCTCTCGGCAAAGCCCGCCCAGTGCGCCTCGAGACCTTCGCCGAGGCACGACACGATGCCGATCCCGGTGATCCAGGCCTCGCGCGGCAACTCAGCCATGTGCGAGCGCCTCCTTGGGGAAGCCGATCCGCGCCGCCACCTCTTCCATGTTGGCGCGCAGGCGCGGGTCCGGGAACGGCATGACGCGCAGCGTCAGCTCGGCCTCGCAGGTCGCCTTGCCGGCGACCGTGACCGAGGCCTTGGTGACCGCGAAGCCGGAGCCGTCATGCAGCAGCTTGGCGGTGATCGATAGCAGCTGCCCGGGGATCACGAATGACCGCAGCTTCGCCTCCTTGACGGCGGCGAGGAACGGCATGCGCTCGAACTTCGTGGCCGCGATGACGAGCCAGCCCGACGTCTGCGCCATCGCCTCGATCAGCAGCACGCCCGGCATCAGCGGATGGCCGGGAAAATGCCCTTCGAAGATGGTGCTTTCCTGCGGCACCTGGGCATCGACGCGGATCGTGCGCCCATCGAGGTCGAGGTCGACGATGTGGTCGATGAGCTGGAAGTACTCGATCCGCATGGGGCAGGGAGCCTAAGCGGCTCCCTTGGCGGCAACCAGACCGTCGATGCGGGCGCACAGGTTCTTGAGCACGAAGTACTGCTCGGTGGTCGCCTTGCCGTCGTTGACTTCCTGCGTCCACTGCTCGAGCGGCAGCTTGATGCCGAACGCCTTGTCGATCGCGAACGCGATGTCGAGAAAGTCGAGGCTGTCGATGCCCAGATCGTCGATCGCGTGGCTGTCGGGCGTGATCTTCTCGCGCGGGATGTCACACGTCTCGGCGATGATATTGGCGACCGTGTCGAAGGTTGAGGACATCATCAACTCTCTGGAAAATTTCTGGTTTTCCCAGCGCGCCAACACGAAGACGATGGCGGCGCGCGATTCCCCCGGCTGGGCTTGGGCGGCCCGCTATGTGCACCCGCTACTCGCCCGCCCGTATAAACAAGTGGGCCCGCGAGCGCAATGCCGCGGCGGGTTTCGTCAACCGCCAGATTGCCGCCGAGGCGCCGTCTGCGTCGACGCGCAAGGCCTTGAATGGGAACCGGATTTGGGAGCGGTCCGGCGGCCCACCAGGCGCCGCTCGGCGGCCCCGTCAGCGCTCGGTCGGCACGCTGATCGGGGCGCAGTTGGTGCGGCCCATCAGGATGCAGTCCTGCACCTTGCGCATCTCGGCGAGCGTGTTGAACAGCCAGAAGCCGCACCAGATCAGCAATCCCACCAGCACGATCGCGGCGAGGTTGGCGCGCATGCGGTAGCGGTAGTCTTCCGAGTCTTCGCGCGGACGGGAATATTTTTCCAAACCCTCGATCGGCGAGGGATCGCTCAGCCGCGTCGGCGGTCGGTCGTTAGGTCGTGCGATCTTGCGCCGAGGCTCGAACGGCAAGATGCGGCCCATTTCCGCAGGCGCGGGCGGCTCATCGGACTTCATCGAACGGTTCGCTGACATCGTCGCCTCCGTCGAGCCGATTCAACCATAGCAGTTTTCGACGTGCCCGGCACGTTCGCGGTATGCGGCCTACCTGCCCGCGGCTCGCGCGCATCGCAAAAAAGCAGACGTGCGTGGCGATGTGGGAAGCTCGCAAGCATCGCGGCGAGGTGCTCGCGGGCGATCTTTCAAATGGGCGTGCCGCGGCGCCACATACACGCGACGCGCGCGTTCAAGACTATGCCGTCCGGTCCTTCGACATAAAGACGGAATAAAAATGGGAGCTTCTCAATAGTTTAGCCGGAAGAAATCAGGATATTTCTGGCTCGCAGATTCAATTATGAGTTGCGCAAAAAGTTCAATCCTGCCTTGCGATCTTCGCATGACTGAGCCAAGATCGAGCAGTCGGGCCGATGGGCGACCGGCCAGGTACAAAAAGCGGGGCCACAAGAGTCCTGTTGCGTGAGGAAAACCCGGGCGACCGCATATGCAACGCGTTGCTTCCCCAATTGCAAGTCTCGATTCGGTGTCGCTCGAGCGACCAGCCTCGCGCGGGGTGCTGCCGATCGCGCATGAAGACCTGGCCATCGTGCTCGGCGCCTACTTGATGACGAACCACTTCGCGCCGGCCGGTGAGACGGTCGCCGCCATCGCGGGCGTGATCCTGGCGAGCGATCTTGCCCTTTACGGCATCGGCGCCGGCGCGCGACGGCTGCCGTGGCTGCAGCGACACGCGGTGGACGAGCGGGTGCGTGCCTTCGGCGACGTATTCCGGCGCGACCTCGTCGCGCTCATTGCGCTCTGCCGGTTCGTTCCCGGCCTCATTCTCGTCGCAGGCGTCGCGTGCGGATTCGCGCGGGTCTCGCTCGTGCGCTTTGCGGTGGCGACGATCTGCGTGTCGGCGTCTTACGTGGTGATGATGCTTTATCTCGTTACCATATTCGGCCATGCAATCGAGGGCACGATGGGTCTGTGGACTTGGCCGCTGCTGCTCGCGCTGCTCACCGCCACCGCCTTCGCACGCCAGCGCATCCTGGCGTTCCGCGGCGCGACCGCCGCGTGGCGCGGCGAACCGATCCGTCTGCGCTGAATACTTGCGCATTGGACGCGGCCGTCCGGCGCTCGCTACAATAGATTCATGTGCCGAACTGGCCTCTCGCGTCGGCTGATTGCGCTTGTCGCCGCCTATGGGCTGGCGCTGCAGGCCATGCTCGCCGGCGTCGGGGCCCCGGGCGCGGCCTTCGCGGCCGCCATCTGTGCACCCGGCCACGATTGGAATTCACCCGGCGCGCCCGATATCCCTGTGCCGCCGGTACCGGGCCGCGGATCCGAGTGTCCTTTCTGCCCCCTGGCCTGCAGTGGCTCGGCCGACCTGCCACCATCAGGGATGCCGACCGCGGTTCGCATCTACGGGGCCGGGGCGCCGATCCTGCCTTCGCCGGGCGCCGCGCCAGCGAGCCGGATCGTCTCGCGTGCCGGGCTCGCCCGCGCGCCGCCTGTGTGAAAGACACGCATCATTGCCGCTCGCTCCGGTCGCGACCGACCGGCAGCTCCCTCGCGAATCCACGAAAGCACGCACCATGACTGTCAGACTCATCGCCAAGCTCATCGCACCGACGCTTCTCCTCACCGCCGCGCTCGCGGCATCGACCGCGCACGCCGGCGACTACAAGGCGGGCGCCATCGTGATCAGCAACCCGTGGGCGCGCGCGACGCCGAGCGGCGCGACGGCCGGCGCCGGCTACTTCACGGTCACCAATACCGGCACGACACCCGACCGGCTCGTCGCCGTCACCTCGGAGGCAGCGCGCAATGCCGATATCCATGAGATGACCATGGCGAACGGCATGATGCAGATGCGCCCGCTCAAGGGCGGTCTCGAGCTCAAGCCGGGGGAGACCGTGCAGCTCGAGCCCGGCGGTGAGCACGTGATGATGACCGGCCTCAAGCAGCCGCTCAAACAGGGCGACCATATCAAGGGCACGCTCACTTTCGAGAAGGCCGGCAAGGTCGACATCGAATATGACGTGCAGGCCGTCGGCGCCCAGGCACCCACGAACGCGCCGGCGCGCACGCCCGGCAACACCATGCAGATCCCCGGCGGCGGAACCATGCATATGCACTGAGCCTGTGCTGCTGCTGGAGCTCCAGAGCACACGTCGTCGGGATACGGTTGGCTTCGGCGAGTGCGGTTAGCCGCGGGTTAATGGCCCGCGGCGGCAGCGCGCTTCTGCGCCGCGAAAGGCTTGAAATCACGCGCGGCTGCGCTTTTGCAATATCTCCCCAACACCAAAGCTTAAGAATATTCCGCTATCTCCGGAGGAAAATCGGGATGGCGATCATGGCGTTGGACGACACCAAGTCGGGCCTGGAGCGGGTGCTTGCCGCGTTGACGGCCGATGGACAGGCTGCGCCCGCAACGCAGGGCGCCGCAACGCCGCCGCCACCGCCATCGACGGGGCCGCTCGACGAGGCGCTGCGCGAGACCCGCCTCGAGCTCTGGTATCAGCCCAAGATCGACATCAAGCAGCGCTGTCTCGCCGGCGCCGAGGCGCTTGCGCGCATTCGCGATCCCGACAAGGGCGTGCTGCTGCCGGGAAGCTTCCTGCCGGGGGTGAGCGACGACGTCATGGCGCGGCTCACCGAGCACGCGCTGCTCACGGTGCTGCGTGACTGGTCGGTGTTCGACGAGGCGGGCTTCAACCTGCGCCTCGCCATCAACGTGCCGGTGCACCTGCTCGACCGCCTGCCGATCGAGAAGATCGTCACCGAGAACCGCCCCAAGGCCGAGTACTGGCCGGGCCTCATCGTCGAGGTGACCGAGGACCAGATCGTGCGCGACATCCGCCGCAGCCAGGAGATCGCCGCCAAGCTGCGGGTGAGCGGCATCTCGGTCGCGATCGACGATTTCGGCGCCGGCTTTTCGTCGTTCTCGAGCCTGCGCGAGCTTTCCTTCGCCGAGCTCAAGCTCAACCACAGCTTCATCAAGGGATGCGCCGGCGACCCGACCAACGCGGCGATCTGCCAGACCGCCATCGATCTCGCCCACCGCTTCGGCAGCGCCGCGGTCGCCGAAGGCATCGAGACGGTCGCCGACCTGCAGGCGATGCAGATCATGGGCTGCGATTTCGGCCAGGGTCACCTGATCGCGCCGCCCATGCCGATGAGGGACTTCATGGCGCTGCTGCAGCAGCGCATGAACAAGCCGAAGCCGAAAGCCGAGCCGCAAGGCGAAGCGCCGCCGGCCGAGGAAGACCTGCCGGCCGCGGCAAGCGCGTAGCTCTTCCCGTCATTGCGAGGCGCATCGATCTCGGGTTTACCCGAGATCGACAACATCGTGGCAAGTCGGGCAGGCCCGACTTGCATGCGCGTCGAAGCAAGCTCGACCCGCAAGCTCATTCGCATACGGACCGAGATTGCTTCTTCGCTCGCGCCTTTCGCTATCTTTCCGGGAACGCCGGCGTCGCGCCCTCCGGCAGCGGCACGTTGAACACGTCGAGCATCATGGCGACGAGGCCGTAATAGCCGAGGATGCCGACCAGCTCGACCATTCCGGTGTTGCCGAGGAAGGCATGCACCCGCTTGTAGGTGCGCTCGCTCACCCGCCGCGTCTTGTAGAGCTCGGCGACGAAATCGTAGATCGCGCGCTCCTCCTTGCTCGCCTTCTTCGGCGCGCGGCCGGCCTTCACGTCGCGGATCGCTTCCGGGGCCACGCCGGCCTTCTCGGCGATCTGCGCATGCGCGTGCCACTCGTACTGCGCGCGCCACTGACGGGCCGTGCACAGGATGGCGAACTCGGAGAGGCGCGGCGGCAGCCCCGATTTGTAGCGCGCGTGGGCGCCGAGCTTCTGGGTGAGATCGCCGAAATCGGGCGCGTGCAGGTAGACGCCGAACGGGCCGCCCTGGTTGACCCGGCCGCGCGGGCCGGAGCGGATCGCCTCCATCAGCTCCTTCTGCCGATCAGTGAGCTTGTCGTCCGGGATGATGGGCAGGCGCGGCTTGAGCTTGGCAGGCATGGGCGTTCCTCGGGATGTTCTTGGGGCGGGATCACAGTGTGGCCGGTTCATCTATCGCGGTAGAACGTGCGGCGATCAAGCCGGCAAGGTGAACGAATTCCCAATCGCTAAAATTGCACCGGCCGGCCAAACGGCGGCGCAAGTTCTCTGTGCCATCTTCGCGGCGTGGCAGGAGGGGGCTCTTCCGCAATGCGAGTTTGGACGCTGCCGGCGGTGGCCGTCGGCATCATGGCCGCGACCGGCTTTTCCGACGAGCCGAGCGAAGGCGCAATGCGCTCGGCCTTTCAGGCGACGCTCACGGCCGACGTGCGCGCAGCGCTCGATTTCGTCGCCGCGACCGGCGGCGAGGCGGCGCTCGCGCAGGTGCGCGCCGCACGGACCGATGCGTTCGACATCCGCGGCTTCACCAAGCTCGCCTGCATGCCGAGTCCGCGGGAAGCCGGCCACGTATGCGGCTTCGCGGTGCGGATCGCCGTCGTGACCGGCGAGATCGACCGCACCATCACGGGCCGGTTCTATCAGGGGCCGCACGGGCTGGAGTTCATCGAGCAAGCGCCGACGCCGGCCGGCGCGTGAGCACGAAACTACTTCCTTCCCACCAGATCGATCAGTGCCGACATTCCGTCGTGACCACTGCCCTCCTGCACCACGTCATCGTGCTCGCGGATGCTCAGCTCGGCGAAATCGGCGAACGACGTTTCGAGCAGCGCGCGCGTATAGAGGTTGCCGAGCTCCTTCGGGCCCCCCGTCCCGTAGGCGAGCTGCTCGGGGCGGTAGCCTTGCATCAGGAGAAGTCCGCCCGGGCGCAGCGCCTGCTTGATGCCGGCGAACAGCGGCGGCCGCTCGGCTTCGCTCGCGAACTGGATGAAGATCGCGACCACCACGTCGAAGGCCGCGGTCGGCCAGGTCCAGCGCAGGAGATCGACTTGCTCGGTCCGCAGATTGACGCCGCGGCGCGCCGCGAGCTCACGCGATTTGGCAAGTGCGACGGCGGAGAAATCGACCGCCAGCACGTCGAGGCCGAGGCTCGCGAGGAAGACGCCGTTGCGTCCTTCGCCGTCGGCGATCGAGAGCGCCGTCGCGCCGCGCTTGAGCCGATGCGCCTCGCCTTTGAGGAACGCATTCGGCTCGGTGCCGAACAGATAGCCGGGCGCGGAAAAGCGCTCGTTCCAGCGGGCGAGCTCGGACATCGGCATTTTACTCCATCATTCGAACCTGGCCGGCCGGCGTGACGGCGGTTGCGGCTTGGGCGGCTTCGCGGAAAGGGGATCTGCTTGCGGCGCGGCCGGAGCCTTTTGGCCGAACAGCCGCTCGATCGCGGCGCCGTCGCCGCTGTGGCGCAGCGACTGGACCGAGCGGTCGATCGCGCCCTGGATATCGCGGCCGTGCGCCGCCAGCCGGTCGATCGCGGCGGCGTGCTCCTGCAACGCGGTCTCCATGCGGCCGCAGCTGCGCTCGACGTTTGCCTGCAGGCGGCGGGCGAGCTCGGCCTGGAACCGGCGCCGCAGCGACGGGAAGAAGAAATTCGCCAGCATGTGGCCGGCGAGCAGCAGCAGGATCACCAGCGCGACCGTGCTGTAGATGAGCCCCGACTGCGCATACTGCGCCGTGACGAAGCCGCGCCCGACCTGCCACAGCGCCGTGCCGAGCACTGCGAGGATCGCAAGCTCGATGCCCGCGATCGCCGCGATCCCGAACGCCCGGCGAAAGCTCAGCTTCGACGCGGTGGCGACGACATCCGCCAGCGTCGCGGCGGGCACTGCCGCAAGCCGCGGCGCCAGCTGTGCCAGCTCGTCGTCCCACTGCACGTCGACCGCCTTGAGCGGCAGCGGCTGTGCGATCAGCCGATAGCGCAGGCGGCGGACGGTCTCGGCGAGGAGCCGCGGCAGCGCCGCCGCGAAGGCCGCACTGGGGAGCGCCGGGACTCTGGCGTCGACGTTCGTTTCGCCGTCACCGGCGGCCGCCGTGCGGCCGAACCCGAGCGGGTTGTACCAGGGGTTCTGGCGCAGCGCCGCGCACCAGGCGAGGAAGCGCGCATAGGTGCCGAACAGCCCGGGGCTCGACGGCCATACGGAACGGTCGCCGATGTCGCCTGCGACCTCGGCGGCCGCGGTCTGGACCGGCGCCGCCGCCTCGCGGCGAACGCCCGCGAATGCCTCGAACGCCTCTTTCAACCACGGGGCCGCACTGATCGGCACGGGCATGTTCTTTGCGATCGCCGCCGCAAGCCGTCCCCACGCCATCACGCGGCGGCGATCCTGGATCGCGGCGGATGCCGACCGGTTGAGCCCGCGCTCGAGCCAGTCGCGCAGCGCCGGCAACTCGTTCTCGTCGTCCTTTTGGCTGTTTCCGCCGGTCGCAACGCATGAGACCTTGAACATCTGCGATTCGGCAAAGCCGTTGCCGGCGAGCACGCGGCGAAAATCGGCCTCGACCAGCCCGCGGCCCTCCCACTGCAGCCCAACCGAGGCGCGGTCCCATTTGTTGAGCACGAACGCCATGGCGCGCTGCGCGCTCTGCTGCTCGACCCACTGGGCCGCCTGCATGTCGCGGTAGCGCTCGGGCGTGGTGACGAACAGCACGAGGTCGGCGGCATGCACCAGCGCGCCGGTGAGGGCGCGATGGTCGCGCACCACGCTGTCGATGTCGGGCGTGTCGATCAGCACCTTGTGCAGCAGCTCGGGCCGGCGGTGACGCACCACGGTCTGCGGGGCGCGCGCGAGCTCGCCGATCTCGCGCCCGTACTCGAACAGGCGCTGCGGGTTGTCGTCCTCGTGCAGGTAGATCACGGCCGCGCTCGTGGTCGCGCCGAGACCCGGCCGAGAGATCTCGGCGCCCGCGAGCGTGTTGATCAGCGTCGACTTGCCGACCGCGGTCGGCCCGCACAGCAGCACCACGAGGATCGCGTCGGTCGGAAGGTCGAGCCGCTCGCCGCGCGATTGGGCGAGTTCCGCGCTGAGCTCGCGGAGCTCCGCTTCGCCGCGCAGCCCCCGCTCGGCGAGCTCGCTCATCCAGCGCTCGATCTCGGCGAGCAGCGCCGAGCTGTCGGTCCAGCCGGCGCTCATGCGATCCTCGCCGACGGCGTGTCGAATTCGCGCCGGAGCTCATCGATCTTCCGCGGCAAGCCACGCAGCACGTCCGGGTCGACACCGAGGGTGCCGGCGCGCGCCTTCGCGACCTGCGTGATGTGGTTCACGGCCTCGCCGTAGAGCGCGTTGGCGTTGGTCATGGCCTCCTGCCTGAGCTTGGCGACGAGATCGACCTCGATTTTCTTCACGAAGGCCGCGATCGCGCCCTGCGCGGCGGCATCCACGCCGACCGCCATCATCGGCGCGAGAAAGGATTCCTCGAGCAGCTGATAGGCGAAGGAGCCGACGTGCGGCACCGCGAACGACACCATGATGCCGCCGACGGTTGCGGCGATGCGCGCGCCCTGCAACGTCTTGAGCAGGGTCGGCCGGGTGCGCAGCTGATCGATGATCGCCCGGGCGGACGCCACGATCGCTTCGTCCGTTTCCTTCATATGCCTGGCGACGAGCTTGACGAACCTGTCGTTGAGCGCGTCGAACTCGTCCTTCCAGGCGGTGTCGAGCGCATCCCAGAACGGATGGTGCCGCGGCTCCTCGCGCGCGGCCTCGATCGCCTGCGAGAGCCGGGTCAACACCGCCGTGTGCGCGTCCGTGTAGGCGACGAGCTCTTTCGGCGCTGCCTCGCCCTTCTGCGTGCCGCCGGTGACCGCCTGATAGACGTGCCCGATCGCCTTGATGGTGATCTTGGCCGGCCAGCGCGCCGCCCAGCTCAGCGCCGACAGGGTCTCCTGCAGGCCCGGAATATTCGGATTGAGCAGCTCGAGGATCTGCACATTGAGCCGGCTGATCGGGTCGATCGTCTTCTCCGACACGAGATACGCATCCTCGTAAATCTGCGCAAAAAGCCGGATCGCCTCCTCGACCTCGCGCGTCCACCCCTCGATCGCGCTGCGCTCGATGCGGGCCGGCTCGAGCAGCCGCTCGACGTGAGCGGCGACGAAGTCGAGGGGCGGCGCCGGATCGCGCCGCCCGCGCTCGACCAACGCCAGCACCTCGCCGCGCAACTTCTCGGCCTCCGGGTGCTGGCGCGGGTCCCACAGGTCGTCTTCCTCGCCCTCGACCATGAACTTGAGCCCGACCACGCGCGGGGAGGGCGCCGCGACGCCGAGCGCCGCAGCGGCGCGCGGAAAGATGCGCGTCTTCTGGCTCTCGATCACCTGCGCGTGGTCCCGCACCGGCGTGCGGTTGAGGCATTCGAGCGCGTCGATGCCAGTGCCGGCGAGCAGAAGGAACCATTCGACCAGGTGCTCGACCGAGTACTTCTCGCCCGACGTCACGTAGACCAGAACGTCGGCGACCGTGACGGCCTCGATCACGGCGAGGAGGTAGCTCTCCGATCCGACCGCGTCGCAGTCGGGCGTATCCCACAGCACCACGTTGTCGGGCAACGCGGTCGAGGCGAGCGGGCTGATGCCGAAGTGATCGAGCGGCGCCTGGGCGAGGCCCGAGTCGGCCTGCGGCGTGAGCCGCCGCAGCGCATAGTGATCGTCGGCGAACAAATCCGCCTTGTTCATGATCCCGTCCGGCACGAACGCCTCGGCATGTCGGGTGTGGCCGCCTTCCGGGCTCACGCTGGCGAGGCGGCGGCCGGCGAGAATGTTGACGACCGTGCTCTTTCCCACGTTGTTGCCGCCGAATACGACCACGTGGCGCCGCCCGTCGTCGCCGCCGATCAGGCGTCCGACGCGGTTGCGCATCAGCGCATCGAGCAGCAGAAACAACCGGCGAAAGCGGAAGAGATCCTGGCCCTCGCCGACGAGCCTCTTCGCCAATGCGCCGCCCGGACCGTCGCTGATCAGCGCGCCTTTGTGGTAGGCGTCGTACAACTGGTCGAAGTCGCCGATGATGTCCGCGAGCGCAGAGGAGGCGCGATCCGTCATTGCGGCAAGATCCCTGGAACCGTCCTCACAAAATTGCAGCATGACCCTGGTAGGGATGTAGCGTTTTGGCGGCGAAAAGGCGACCCGCGTCCACTCCGACCGCGTTGCAATTTTCCCGGCGTCTGCGATGGTCGGCGCCGCTCATTGGAGGACCTCATGGCTTTCACATTGCGTTCGCTCGTGCTTGGCGCCTTCGTGTGCGGCCTGGCGCTGTTGCAAGTCCCCTGCACGGCGCGGGCACAGGACTATGCCGCGATCCTCGCGGCGGGCGACCGCAGCGATGCCGACCGGCACACCGACAAGCGGCGCGAGGCCTTGAAGCTCCTCACCTTCATCGGCCCGAAAGCCGGCTGGAACGTGCTGGATATGGGGGCGGATGCCGGCTACTCGACCGAGCTGATGGCGCGCTCGGTTGCTCCCAATGGCAAAGTGTGGGGCCAGAACGACAAGCCGAACCAGAAGTTCGACGCGCGCATGCAGGGGCCGGCGATGCACAACGCGCTCGCCTGGATCAAGCCTTACGAGGATCCGGCCGCCGGCCTGCCGCCGCTCGACCTCATTACATTCCTGTTCGCTTATCACGACACGACCTACATGGGTGTCGACCGTGCCAAGATGGACAAGGCGCTGTTCGCGGCGCTCAAGCCCGGCGGCATTCTGGTCATCGCCGATCATTCGGCGCGCCCCGAGGACGCCGACAAGGTCGGCAAGCTCTATCACCGCATCGCCGAGGCGACCGTGCGCGCCGAGCTCGAGACCGCCGGATTCAAGCTCGTCGGCTCCGGCGATTTCCTGCGCAACCCCGACGACCCGCGCACCGCGGTCGTCTTCCGCTCGCCCATCAAGGTCGACGAGTTCGTGCTGAAGTTCCAGAAGCCATGATGGCACGCTGCCCGCGCCCCGTCTCCTCGCTGAACAGCGAGGAGAGGAGTGCAGGCGGCAGTGTCGCGGTGGCTACGCAGTCGCAGTCTTTGCCGGCGCAGCCACCGCCTCCGGCGTCACGATATCGCGCAGCAGTCGGCCCAGCAGATCGGCACCCGTGATGATGCGCGGCTGCGTGGTCCATACGAGAATGAGATCATTGTCGATCACGTCGTCGCCCGGGCGTTCCGGCGCGACCTTCATGCGACCGATGACGTCGCCGAGCTTGGCCTGCTGGTCGCGAATGACGATCGGCCGGTGCCAGTAGGCGTCGAGATCGGTCTCGAGCTGGTTGAACAGGGCATCGCGCAGGAAGTGGTGCGAGTCGAGGACGAACACCGGCTCGCCCGACAGGTCGGTGACGATCACCCATTTCTTGCCCGACGCATCGACGCGGCGCAGGAACGGATCGTTCGGCGAGCGCTCGAACTTGGGCAGGACGCAGCGCTGGTTGACGAGCGGCATCGCGATGATGCTCTGCGGCTCGATCGGCTCGCCTTCCTCGCTCACGGGGATGTCGTCGAGATCGAGAAAGTTGCGCGCGCCGATCGCTTCCAGGCGCCCGATGTCGCCGCCGCCCTTGGCGCTGCGCAAGATCAGCGAGCGCACGTCGCGCTCGCGCAGATAGGAGATGCCCTCCTGGCCGAGCCACCAGTCGAGCAGCAGCGCCGTCGGCCTGGCGATCGGATAGAGGACGATGCGGTAGAAGGTGAGGAAGGGCAGGCAGCGCGCCGTCATCCGCAGCGCGTTGCGGGAAAAATAGGCTTGCGGCACGATCTCGCCCAGCAACGTGATCGCGACCGCCGAAAAGAAGAAGGCCGCGACCCCTGCCAGCACCGAATCCGACAGCAGCGTCAGCAGCACGTTGGTGCTGACGTTGCCCCAGACCACGGTCGAGAGCACTCCGTTGGAATCCTGGCGCAGCGCGAGCACCCCCGCCGCATCGGTATTGCCGCCGTCGGCCTCGATCTGCAGGCGCAGCTGACTGAGGCTGAATATCGCAAGGTTGAGCCCGGCGAACAGCGCGGTCTGGACGATGCAGACCACGATTGCGAACCAGATCGCGACGGTCGAGACGAAGGACATGAGGGTTCCTCGCAACGGGATTGGGTCGGCCGACAGAATTGCCCGGATGCCGGTTCCCATCGGGATATGTCGGCGACGTGAGGGCGAGATTAAAGCCCGTTTTCATGGTCTCGCCGCCGCGCCGATTGGATGCAACAGGTCTTGCCGGCCGCCCGTGTGCTGCCCCCTCGAGGTCGGCGAGCTCGCGCTGCTGCCTTTTGGGCTGACGGGGCGCCGCAGCGTCTCGCCGGTGCGCGGCAGCACGGTCGCGATGTAGCGCGCGAGACGCCGGCCGTTGTGCGGATCCGATCCAGGCGGCGAGCGTGCCGATCGCGTCGACGCGATCGAACCGCTCGCGCATCGCCCGGCCGGTGAGGAAGTTCTCGGTCATGAAGCGGCCGAGCGCCGCGCCGATCCGCTCCTTGTTGGCGGGGACGGTGCCGGTGTGCGGAATAGGCAGGCCGAGCGGGCGGCGGAAGAGGGCGACGACCGCGAACCAGTCGGCGCAGGCACCGACCATGCCGGCCTCCGCGAAGGCACGCATATAGGGCAGCCACGGCCAGTCGACCTTGGCGAGACGGCATGCAATGAAGACCAACGTCATCGCGACGAGCAGCAGCGTCGCGATCGTCCGCATGCGCCGCAGGCCGGCGCGACGCGGATCGACCGGGTCAAAGGTGGGGGCGCCGCCTGCTTGGCGCGGTGCCGGTAGCGATGGCGTGCAGCGAATGGAAATTCTGCACCGTCCGCCATTTCGCTGCCCGTCATTCGCTATTCGCGATTCGCTATTCGCTATTCGCCCGCAGCGCGGCGATGGCGCGGCGCGATCTCCTCATAGAGCCGGCGCACCACGGCGAAACCGTAGTCGCGCTCGAGCCGCCGGATGGCGAAATGGCCCTGGGCGACGCTCTGGAAGTGATTCATGAACACGACATTGACCGTGGCGCCGCCGAGGGCGCCCAGCACCGGCATCGCGCTTGCGGCCGAGCGCTCGCTGACGACGACGCCGAACCGCGTCGCGATCTCGGAGATGAGACCGCCGACCAGCGGCGCCGAGACGCTGGCGAGACCGCGCTCGAGCAGCAGCGCCGCCGTATCGGCGGTCAGACGGCCGAGGAAGACGCGCGACGCGTAATAGCCGAGGTGGCGGCCGCCGTGGCTGCGATCCTCCGGCGCGCCCAGCGCGAACACCTCCATACAGGCGAGCCGCGCCTCGAGCGTCGAGAGATCCTCGCCGTAGTGCCGCGCGATATCGGCGATCGCGCGTAGCATCAACGTCGTCGTCACCGGCAGCTCGATCGGCAGGGCCGCGAGGCCGAAGAAGCCGCTCACGCCGCCGCTCAAGCCCACCAGCACCGACGAGGCGCGGTGCGCGGGCCGGCGCTTCGCCCCTGGTCCGAGCGAGCGGATCGCGGCGTTCAGGCACTTGAGCATTGCGGCTTCCACCGCCTTGTTGAAGCGGGTGCTGGCGGCGCCAGGCATCATCCGCAGCAGCTTCGCGACCGGCTGGCCCGCATAATCGGCGAGCTTCGCCGCAAACCCGCGATCCTCCAGCCGCCGCACCGCCTCCTCCAGCACCTGCAGCTGCTGCGGCGGCAAGACGGCGGTACTTTCGGCGAGGCTCATTGAAATTGCAGGATGGGCCTGATCCCGTTGAGGCCGGCCATGATCGCCGAGCCATTGCTGATGATGGCCGTCACCGAGGTGCTGATAGGTCCGCGGGCAGGGCCAATGCGAGCGCCACCATATTGAGCCCGGCGACGATGGCATAATTCTGTTGATCAGGTCGACCGCGCCACGCGAGGCCTCGACCACCTCGACGAGCTTCCACAGCGCCTCCTCCCATCCGCAGTCGGCGGACTCGCGCGCGACGTCGGCGCCTGCTTCATCGCGATGCCGACATCGGCAAAAGCGCGGCGCAGGGGCATCGATGCCGTCGCCCACCATCGCGACCTCGCGAGCAGCCCTGCTGGTCCAAGGTGGAGCGATCGCCCTCGGCGGCGCGCACTTGCGGCCGCCCTGGGGCCGGAAGCGCTCGCCGCCGACGCCTCAGGGTATCGTTCGTTATCATTTACCATCAGGCGGATCCCGTGCACAGCGGGGCGATGTGCAACATCTGATTCACCGCATTCGAAAGATGCAGGTCGATCCGCGTCGGTGCAAAGCCGCCTTTAACGGCCCTCCGCTACCATTCGGCCGTTGCAAGAACACCGGGAGGGATGCATGACGAATTTCAAGCTCAAGTGGCATGCGATGGCCGGCGTCGCCACGCTGGCGATCGGTATCGTCGCCGGCAGCGCGATGGACGGCAGCGTTGCGCGCCAAAGCGCGCGCGCGGCGGCGGGCACGTTTTCGCCGATGGACATGATGGTGGCGGCGCGCGGTCTGCCGGATCAGGTCGTCGATACGCCGTTCTAAGTCGCATGGCGCAATCGCAACATAGGCACTCGCGGGTTGCGGGTGCCTACGCGCGTTGCGGCGTTGATCCTGCATGAGCCCCCACGTGCCGGCCGCGTCAGGCGGCGCTCAGCGATCGTTTGCGAGCAGCGTCTCATCGACCAAGGCCATGCCTTGAGACTTCGGTCGCTTGGCCGCGAAGAGAGTTGGGCGCGCCCCGTATCGCCGTGGATCGAGATCCTGCCGAACGGAAAGCCGTTGGTGATCGGCGCGCCGAGCGCGCTGATCGCTGCCGGCTCGGCTCGAGCGCGGCGACCGCCGTGGGCTACGCTTCCGAGTGCCCGAAGAACCGGAAGAACGGAACCAAGATCAGTGCAAAAAATCCGATGAAGCCGAGCCAGACAAGTCGCCCCGGCAATCGCCCAGTTGCGCTGCACGCGGCGGAAATGCGCGACGTCGCGCCAGCGCTTGTTTCGCCATGCCCATTCGCTTCCCTTCGCGCCGAGCACGAAGGACATCACGATTCACCAGCGGGATGAGTGTGAGGAGCGCGATGTAGGTGTCGTTGCCGATGCCCCAGATCCAGTGGAGCGGGAACGCGCCCCAATTCCAGCGACGGATCTCCGGCGGCACGACGGCGCGCTCGCCTTCGCCCGAGGTGTTGTCGGCGTTCTTGCCGATCGTCATGGCGGTTCTGCTCGAACGTCAGCGCGAACGCTTCGCGCGGCGCTCCTAACACTCTCGTCAGGCATGCGCGAAATCCGGGCACCGAAACGTGTGCGCAAAATGTTGGCAGAGAACCCGTACAAATGACGCCCCGCGGCGACTTTGCGCATCTCACAGTAGCATCGCTTATTGCGTGCGACCTCAGGCCATAAGCATTTTTACTGCGCGATAACTATCGTGCGCCTAGAGTTCCACAGTTTGGAATCGCGCGAGCCATGATTCCTGGCCCCCATCCGGGCTTCGCGCACCGTAAAGCAGCAACATCCGTGCCGCGCCGATCGACGCGATCAGGCCGCGGGAAAACGCGAACGCAATCGCCGCGCCGATGCGCGTGCGATCATGTCATCGAGGGGACGAACATGCCCGCCTTACTGAAATTCGACTTGCGCATCGGCACACGGCTGCTGCTGGGCTTCGCCGCCGTCTGCGCGGTCCTCGCCTTCGCGGTCGGCGCCACCATCTACCTAATCGCTGGCGTGTCCGAGCGGGTGGATCGCCTCGTCACGCTGCGCGCGCCGGTGTCGATCGCGAGCACGCAGATGGTCGGCAATCTCTATTCGACGCTCGCGACCCTGCGCGGCTATCTGCTGACCGGCAACCCGCAAGGCAAGCTCGATCGCGCCGCCATGTGGCACGAGCTCGACGAGACGCAGGCGAGCCTCGACGGGATGGCCGCCCGCTTCAGCAATCCCGACAACAAGCGCAAATGGGACGAAGCCAAGGCGCTGCTCGCCGATTTTCGCGCCGCGCAGGATCGCGTCGAGAGGGTCGCGTTCACACCCGACGCCTATCCGGCGACCAAGCTTCTGCAGGAGGAGGCGGCGCCGCGCGCCGACGCGATCGTCGGCGACATCACCCGGATGATCGACGCGGAAGCCAGCCTCGAGGCGAGCGCGGAGCGCAAGCAGCTGTTCAAGTCGATGGCCGATCTGCGCGGCAACTTCGCGATGGCGGTGGCGCAGCTGCGTACCTACCTCCTGACCGGCGACAAAGCCACGCACGACCGATTCGTGCAGTTCTCCGACCGTGCCGACAAGGCGCTCGCCGCGATCGCGGCGCGGCATGCGTTGCTGACGCCGACGCAGCAGGCCGCCTTCGACACCCTGCGCAAATCGCATGACGAGTTCGCGCCGCTGCCGGCGAGGATGTTCGCCATTCGCGAGACCCCGCAGTGGAACGCGCCGGTCCATCTGCTCGCCACCGAGGCGGCGCCGCGCGCGCTCAAGCTGCTCGACCTGCTCGACGGCGAAAAGCGCAGCGACGGTACGCGCTCGGGCGGTCTCAAGACCAACCAGCAGCGGATGCTGGCGTTGGAATCGCAGGAGGTGTTCGACCGCGTCGCGACGCTGCGCATCTTCGAGTGGATTCTGCTCGGCGTCGGGCTCATGATGGCCGGCTTGATCGTGTTGTTCTCATCGCGCTCGATCACGGTGCCGCTGCGCGGCATCGTCGCCGCCATGCGGCGGCTGGCCGAGGGCGATTTCGCCGCAGTTCTGCCCGGGCTCGGCAGCAAGAACGAGATCGGCGACATCGCCGCGGCCGTCGAGGCCTTCAAGGTCAAGGCGCAGGAGAAGGCCGCGCGCGAGGCGGCCGAGAAGGCCGAGCAGGAGCGCAAGCTCGCGGCCGAGCGCAAGGCCGCGATGCTCGGCCTCGCCGACGATTTCGAGGCCGCGGTCGGCGGCGTGATCGGAACCGTGTCGTCCGCCGCGACCGAGCTCGAAGCCTCCGCGGCCACGCTCAGCCGCACGGCCGACACGGTCCAGCAGCTCTCCACCGCGGTCGCCGCCGCCTCCGAGGAGGCCTCGACCAATGTCCAGTCGGTCGCATCGGCGACCGAGGAGCTCGTCGCCTCGGTCACCGAGATCGGCCGGCAAGTGCAGGACTCGAGCCGGATCGCAGGCGAGGCGGTCGAGCAGGCGCAGCACACGGATCAGCGCATGACCAAGCTCGCCCAGGCCGCGAGCCGGATCGGCGACGTGACCAAGCTCATCACCACCATCGCGGAGCAGACGAACCTCTTGGCGCTCAACGCCACGATCGAGGCGGCGCGCGCCGGGGAAGCCGGCAAGGGCTTCGCGGTGGTCGCCCAGGAGGTCAAGCAGCTCGCGGCCCAGACCGCCAAGGCGACGAGCGAGATCAGCACGCAGATCGCCGAGATGCAGGCGGCGACGCAGGACTCCGTCTCCGCCATCAAGGAGATCGGCGGCACGATCACGCACATCGCCGAGATCGCGACCACCATCGCGTCGGCCGTGGAGGAGCAGGGCGCCGCGACGGCGGAGATCACCCGTAACGTGCAGCAGGCCGCCGCCGGCACCACCGAGGTCGCCAGCAACATCACCAATGTGAGCCGCGGCTCGGCGGAGACCGGCTCGGCCTCCTCGCAGGTGCTCTCGTCGGCGCAGTCGCTCGCGGGCGAGAGCAATCGCCTCAAGCTCGAGGTCGACAAGTTTCTGGCGACGGTGCGCGCCGCGTAGGGCGAGTGGCGGGGCGAGCTTGCCGCCCGCCCCATGCGATCCTAATCTGCCGGCATGCGACGACGATCTTGTGCGGCTCTGCCGGGGCTCGCGGCCGGGCTCGCGCTCGCGGCCATTGCTGCGCTGGAGCTCGCGCCGGCCGCCCGCGCGCAAACCGCCGACGAGATCCTGTGCGACCAGATCGCCGCCGATCCGGCCGACCCGGACAAGCCGGCGGACATCCGCGGCGTCGCCGCCATTGCGCCGACCGACATCGCCAAAGCGATCAAGTTCTGCCGCATCGCCTCGGCGCGATCGCGCCGCGCGACCTATGAGCTCGGTCGCGCCTATGCGGCGAACCAGCAGATGGCGGACGCGATCGCGGCCTGGCGCAAGGCGGCCGACAGGGGCAGCACCTCCGCCATGGTCGAGCTCGGCGTGCTGCTCGTGAGCGGTGCAGGGGGCGAGCGTGACCGCGCCAAGGCGCAGGAGCTGTTCACGCGCGCGGCCGAGGCTGGCAATCCGCGCGGCGTGCTCAACCTGCTGGCGCTCGCCGCGAGCGGCGGGCCGCCATTCGATCCCGCGCAGGCCCGTGCGCTGCTCGCGCGCGCCGCGCAATCGGGCTCGGCCGAGGCCGAATTCCAGCTTGGCGTGATGCTGGCGAGCGGCACCGGCGGGCCGCAGGATGATGTCGCGGCGCGCGCCATGTTCGAGAAGGCGGCGGCGCAGAACCACGCCGACGCGCTGCAGTGGATGGGGGTCTTCGCGCAGGCCGGGCGAGGGGGCCCGCAGGACTCAGCCGCCGCCAAGTCCTACTACGAGCGTGCCGCCGCGCTCGGCAGCGCCGACGCCAAGGCCGCGCTCAAGCGCCTGTCGTGTCCCTATGTGCTCAAGGACAAGTCCGGCAAGGTGGTGACGAATCTCTGTTTATAGCCGCGTGCGCACCACCCCCTCTCCGTGCTTGCCGGGAGAGGGAGCGCAGGCACAGGTGCACGCTGCATCTCTTTATTGATCGTGGCCGCCGAACAGGCCGCCAAACAGATCGCCAAAGACATCATGGCGCCGCGGCGGTCCGTCCTGGTCGTCGTCGCGCGCCTCGTCGCGCAGCGGCGGGCGCGCGACGATCACTCGTTGCGGGCCTGGCCCGTCCGCCACGTCTTCATCCTCGCCCGGGCGCCTGCGATCGCGCGTGCTCTGGACCCGCCGATGCTCGCGGAAATCGTCGGAGCGAGCCGCCGTATCCCGCGGCGCCACGCCGACCGTCGAGCGCTCGTCGTGGCGTGGATGCGTGCGCGCCGTCCGCTTGATGTCGGTTGACGGCGCCGGGACCTGTGGCGGCTTGTGCGCGTCGTCGGAGCGAGCCGCCGTATCGCTCGGCGCCGCGCCGACTGTCGAGTGCTCGTCATGGCGCGGGTGCGTGCGCGCTGTGTGCTTCACGTCGATCGAAGGCGTCGGCGCTTGCGGCGGTTGATGCGCCTGGTCTGAGCGATCGGCCGTATCGCTCGGCGGCGCGCCGACCGTCGAGTGCTCGTCATGGTGTGGATGTGTGCGCGCCGTATGCTTGATGTCGGTCGACGGCGCGGGAGCTTGCGACGGCGGGAGCGCCGCGGGCCGGGCCGTGCCCGCGCCGATTGATCCGGTCGATCCGGCGGTCGGCGGGGTGGCCTGTGTCGGCTTGCTTGCCGGCGTGGCCGTGGCCGTCGTGGCGGGTCGGTGTACCGGTGGCGGGGCGGCTGGCGGCGGATTGGCAGGCGCCGTCGTAACGGTGGTGGCCGGAGAAGCAGCGTTCGGGTGCGCAGGTTGCGCCGGCTGCTGCGCTGAAGCCGGCGAGGGAGGCGTACTGGGCGGCGGATTGGCCGGGGCGGCCCCGACCGTGGTGGCCGGGGCGGCGTCGGCGTGCGCCGTCGTCGGCGCGACTGGTGCCGGCGCTTTCGGCGCGACCGCAGCCTGATGCGAATCGTTCCGCTGCGCATCGTTGGCGTCGACCGGCAGCGTGCGCGCGGCACGCTTGTCGACGACGACAAGCGCACCGCCTACGGCGGCGAAGACGACGATGAGGCAGGCGATGAACACGAAGGTCATCACGCCGCTGAGCCGATAAAGTCTGCGCCGGGTGCGTATCAGCTCGGCTTCGAGTTCCTCGGGCGGCCGCATGGGCGTCCTCCGCTGGTTCCTCCGCTCCTCGTCGTGGCTGACGACTGCAAGGCAACGCGGCAATCGGCATCGGCGTTCCGCGCGCTCGGCACCGAGGAAAATCGCCATCAACAGTATGTGTGCACAAACGGCGTGCCGGCAGGGCTTTGCGCCGTGCGCTATGGCCCCGCCACCGGCTGCGTGAACACCGGACCGTAGAACGCGGCCACCGCCACGGTCGCGCAGATCGCGAGCGCGACCACGATGAGCAGGCTCGCAATGAAGGGCCACGATTGACCATGTTCGGTGCTGTCGGTGCGCGGTGCGGCGGGCGCCGGGTCGATCGAGCCGACGATGAGTTGGGCCGCCGCGCCCGCGCGTGTGGCTGGCGAGGGGTTGCTGGCAGAATCTCGATCTTGATGGAATTGATTCACTTGGTCGCGTCGCTCGGTGCTCATGGTTCCATTTTCCGCAATCCAAACCGGTTCGCATGAGTCGGCCGCCCAAGCCGAAGGTTCATGCGCGCGCCGCATGGGAGACGAAAAATATCGCCGTGGCGTCCGTATGTTACCGGCCGAAGTTGAGAGCGTGCTCGCAGACGCCGACGCTCCATTCGGCTCTGCCGGAGCGGAATGTGCGCCTTATCGACGTCACCACCGATGCCAGTAGCGATGGCGCCATCCCCAATAGGGCCCATAGTAATAGCCGTAGCCGTAATAGGCCGGTGGCGGGTCGTAATAGCCTGGCGGCGGTCCGTATCCGGGAGCCGGGCCGCTATAGCCGGGCGGAGGGCCGCCATAGCCGGGCGGCGGTCCGACATAACGGGGCGGAGAACGTCTGACGACGGGCCTCGGAGCACCCGGCGCGATGCTGCTTTCGATGATGTAGCCGTCGTGGCCGTGGAACGCGACGTGGCACCACTCGTCCTTGCAGTCGTTCACATCGACGGACGAGCCCGCCGGAATGAGCGTCACGACGGCGAAGGTCGTGCCGGGTCCGTTGCGCAGATTGACGTTGCTGTGCGTCACGGCCACCGCCGGCGATGGCGCAGCCTGGCTTGCCGGAGGCGGCCCGGCCTGGTTCGTCGGCGGCGGCGGTGCGGCTTGTGGCGGCGGCGGTGGGCTGGGCTCGGTCGGTGGCGCGGGCTGGGTCGGTGCGGCGGGCTCGGCCGGCGACGGCGCGGGCTGCGCGATGGCGCGCTCCAGCGGAATGATCACGGCGCCGACCGACACAAGGAATGACAACGCTGCGAGCTGCGTGAGACGCATCGCGAGCCTCTCGTTTTTCGAAGTCGTTCGAGCCCCGACGGCGACGTTAGCACGGGTGGCGGCAGCGCTCCACCGCCATGACATGACACCATCATGACGTGGCGCACCGCACGCCGTCCATCTGCATCCACGGCGCTGATCGCCGCGCGATTCTGCTGCGGGCATGCATCGCCGCGCCGAGCCGTCACCCATCCCGCAATCATGGCCCTGTTCGGCGCCCCCTGGCGGCGCCCGTGGCCGTCGGCGACGTGACCGCGCAGCGAACTTTATCCGGCGTCGAGCGACTAACCAGAAGACGGCGCGGGCCTCGCGGCCGCGACGCTCACCGACACTAGGTAGCGCGTGGAGACGAGCCATGAATGCGCAGAAGCTCTTGGGACTGATGATCGCGCTCGTCATCGCCGTGGCCGCCTTCGTGCACGGCTCGATGTCGATGTCCGAAGGCCTGCGGCTCGCCACGCACGGCGGGTGGCTCATCGGGAAAATCGCTCTCGTTCTTCTCGCCGGATGCGTCCTGCTCCTCCGCCGGATGCGCGGTGCCTTGCGGCCGGCCGCATCTGAGGTTGGCGTCAGGGATAGCGGCGAGGGGCAGGCGAGGGCGCCGCGGCGCTGACACCTCGCAACGACGAGGACTTGCACGACGACTTGCAGGAGGAGTTGCCATGTCATCTACCCCCGAGATCGATCTTTGCCGCCGGATCATCGACTTCCTGCTCGCGCCGCTGCGCGAGCATCTGCACGACGACGCTGCGTGAACGGTGAGGGGCTGCTTGCATATGGGATGAGCACGGTGCCCGCGCTCCGTCTCCCGGTCTTCGCGCGGAGGGGGGCGGGGTGAGGGGCTGTCTTCGCGACCCTCGGAGTCCGCGAATTCGAGCAATCGGCGCCCTCACCCCGACCCTCCTTTGTCCGGCAAGGCCAATCGACGAGGCGTCATCAATGATCGATCGCCGCCCTGTTGGGTGCGACCAACCGTGGCATCGAGCACCTTCATGGTGTACGCCAATCGATATGAACGGGAATGGACGCGCCGCGATCGTGGTCGTCGGTGCAGGCATCGTCGGGGCGTGCACGGCCTGGCACCTCAAGCGTCGCGGCGCCGATGTGACGCTGATCGATCGCGACGAGCCGGGCCGCGGCTGCTCCTACGGCAACGCCGGGGCTTTGAGCTGCGGAAGCGCCGCGCCGCTGGCGATGCCCGGCGTGATGCGCGACGCCTTGTCGATGCTGCTCGACCCCGCGGCGCCGTTGCGCATCCCGCTGGCCTATCTGCCGACGGCGGCGCCATGGCTGCGGCGGTTCGTGCGCGCCGCAAAGCCCGATGAGGTCCGGCGCATCGCCCAGGTGCTGTCGACCCTGCTGGCCCATTCGATCGAGAAGCACGTCGAGATGCTGGGCGAGATCGGTGCGTCGGACATCGTGCGCCGCAGCGGCCAGCTCTACCTCTATCCCGACGAGAAATCGCTGCGCAAAGACGCGATGTCGTGGACGCTGCGCAAGGAGCACGGCCTTCGTATCGACCGGCTCGGGCGAGAGGACATCCTCGCGCTCGAGCCGGAGGTCGGACCCGATTACACGATCGGTCTGTTCACGCCCGATCAGGGCATGTCGGTCAATCCCTATCGGCAGGTCGCCGCCATTGCGGCCGATTTCGCCCGACGCGGCGGCCGCATCGTGCGCGATCGCGTCACCGCCATCGAGATCGGCGCGGCAGATCGCGTGACGGCGGTGCGCGGCGAGAGTGCCGCCTATCCGTGTGATCATGCGGTGATTTGCGCGGGCGCCTGGTCGGCGCAACTGCTCGCCCAGCTTGGCTATGCGCTGCCGCTCGAGAGCCAGCGCGGATATCACGTCGTGATCGCCTCGCCCGGGATCGCGACCTCCCGGCCGGTGATTGCGGCCGACCGAAAAGTGTTTCTGACGCCGATGGAGGACGGGCTGCGGGTCGCCGGCACCGTCGAGTTCGGCGGCCTTGCGCCGCCGCCGAACCGAAGGCGCGCAGCGTATCTGGTGCGCGACGTATCCCGGGTTTTCCCGCGCGCGAAAATTCCCGACGAATGGTCGCCATGGATGGGACACCGTCCGTGCTTCCCCGATTCCCTGCCGGTGATGGGACCGAGCCGCCATCGCGGCTTGTGGTTCAACTTCGGCCACGGGCATCTGGGGCTGACGATGTCGGCGACCAGCGGTGACATCCTGGCGCGCGCGATCTGCGGCGAACCGTCGAATATCGACCTCGCGCCGCTGTCGTTCGCGCGCTTCGGGCGTCACTGATATGCTCGTCCATCGATCTCGGTTCACCTCTTACCGTGCAGGAACAACCATGGCGGCTCAGACGACGCTCGATCCCGCGTCCACTCTCCTGGACAAAGCCAACAGGGTGCTGCCGGGCGGCACCTTCGGCAACATGCCGGCCGAGGTCGTCCTGCGCGACGGCAGGGGCGGGCGCATCTGGGACGAAACCGGCAAGGAGTACGTCGATTTCCTCCTGGGATCGGGGCCCATGTTCATCGGCCATGCCCATCCGGAGGTGACGGCGGCCGTCGAGAGCCAGGTGCCGCTGGGAACGACCTTCTTCGCCAACAATCGCCATGGCATCGCGCTCGCCGAGGCGATCGTCGACGCCGTTCCGTGCGCCGAGCAGGTGCGCTTCGTCTGCTCGGGCACCGAGGCCGATCTCTACGCCATGCGGGCCGCCCGCGCGTACCGAAAGCGCGACAAGATCCTGAAGTTCGAGGGCGGCTACCACGGCATGAGCGACTATGCGCTGATGTCGCTGGCGCCGAAAAATCCCGGCAACTTCCCGCGCGCGATTCCAGATTCGGCCGGCATTCCCAAGAGCGTGGCCGACGAGATGCTGGTGTCGGCGTTCAACGACATCGACATGGTCGAGAGCCTCATCAAGGAGCACAAGGACGAGCTGGCCGGCGTCATCGTCGAGCCGTTCCAGCGCTTGCTGCCGCCACAGCCCGGCTTTTTGCAGGCATTGAGGAAGGTGACGGCCGAGCATGGCATCCCGTTGATCTTCGATGAGGTCGTGACCGGCTTCCGTTTCGCCTACGGCGGCGCGCAGGAGTACTACGGCGTCACGCCCGATCTCTGCACCTTGGGCAAGATCGTGGGTGGCGGCTTTGCGCTCGCGGCCATCGCCGGCCACGCCGACATCATGAAGCATTTCGACCGGCTTGCGGTTGCCGACGAGGACTTCCTGTTCCAGGTCGGCACGCTCTCGGGCAATCCCGTGGCGGCGGTGGCCGGCCTCGCCACGCTCGAGGTGCTCAAGCGCCCGGGCACATACGAAGGCGTGTTCAGGACCGGGCGCACCCTGATGAGCGCCCTGTCCGAGCTCTTGAAAGAGGCCGGCATCAAGGCGACCGTGCTCGGCGAGCCGCCGCTGTTCGACGTCGTCTTCACCGACCAGCCTATCCGCAACTATCGCGACACGTTGAAGGGCGACAAGATCATCGCCGCAAAGTTCAACAAGCTCTTGCGCGAGCGCGGCGTCATGAAGGGCGAGAGCAAGTATTACGTGAGTGTTGCCCACACCCAGGACGACATCGATCACACGATCGCAGCGTGGAGCGCTGCGATTGCCGAGCTGAAGAAGGGCTGAACCGCGTAGACATCGCCGTCGCCAAGTTGCCGGCGATTGGGAGCGAGGGTTGCATCGTCGCCACGGAAACGCGCGGAGCGATTGCGGTTTCCATGGCCGGCATCAATGCGTCCCGGCCATTCCGGCCTGCTGCACGATCATGCCCCAGCGCTCGACCGCCGTGCTGATGAAGGTTTTCAGATCGCTCGGCGGCGGACTGACGATCGGCATCATGCCGATCGCGGCGAGCTGTTTCTCGACCTCCGGCATGGCCATGACGGTCTTGAGCTCGGCATGGAGCCGGTCGACGATGTGGCTCGGCGTGCCTGCGGGCGCCAGGATCATCGACCAATTCTGCTCGTCGAAGCCGGGAACGGTGTCGGCGACAGGCGGAACGTCCGGCAGCTCGGCGAGCCGCGCGGCCGAGCTGACTGCCAGCGGTCGCAGGGTTCCGGCCTTGAAAAACGGAATGGAAGGGGCGGCCGCCGCGAACATCAGCGACACCCGCCCGGCGACGATGTCGACTACCGCGGGCGCGGTGCCGTTGTAGAGAATCGGACGCAGCTGGATGCCCGCCTTGGTCTCGAGCAATTCCGTAAAGAGATGCTGCGAGGTGGCGATGCCGGGCGCCGCGTAGGTGATCTCGCCCGGCTTTTCCTTCGCCATCGCGAGCAGCTCCGGCAGAGTCTTGGCCGCGAGCGACGCCGACGCGACCAGCAGGAACGGATATTGCGCGACGAGCGCGACCGGCGCGAAATCCTTGTTCGGATCGAACGGCGGCTTCTTGTAGAGCGTGGGTGCGACCGCGAGCACGCTGCTGCCGAGCACGAGCGTGTAGCCGTCCGGCGCGGACCGGGCGAGCGCCTGGATGCCGATGACGGCGCCGGCGCCCGGGCGGTTCTCGACCACGACCGAGCCACCCAGGCGATCCGCCAGCCTTGCCGCGATGATGCGGGCCAGCACGTCATTGCCGCCGCCCGCCGGAAACGGCGAGATCAGTCGGATCGGCCGGTTTGGGTAGCTTTGTGCTTGGACATCGCACGGGAGAACCGGGAGGACCGCTGTCACGCCCCACAACACCAATAGCAATCGTCGCAGTTTCATCTCGGCCCCTGCGAGATCATGTGCGGACAGCGGTGCGCGCCGTCACAGGCCCAGCGCATAGGATGGGCGACGCGGGTCGGCGCCGCCCTTGAGCACCCCGGTCTCAAGGTCGGCGACGACCGCGCAGACGGCGCCGGCGAGCCAGGTCCACTCCGGCCACCAGTCGATCGTGTGGCCGAGGCGGCCGAGCGCCTCGCCGGTCGCGCGATCGATCCGGCTCTCCATCCGCAGCAGGCCCGGATGGTAGGCGTGCGGCTCGAACGACGACGGGAAGCTGTAGGACGCGACCCGCGGCGCTTCCACCGCCTCCTGCGTCTCCATCCCGAAAAGGTGAATGTTGAGGAAGACCTGCAGCATGGCCTGGGTCTGCACGTCGCCGCCGGGCGTGCCGAATGGCATCTTCATCTTGCCCGGCTCGATCGCGATCGCGGGGCTCGGCGTGAGCCGCGGCCGCTTGCCGGGCGCGACGCCGGACGGATGATCGGGATCGCCCCAGCTCTGGCTGCCGCGCGGCGACGGGATGATGCCGAGCTCCGGAATGACCGGCGCATTGTAGGAGCCGTCGCTCGGCGTCGCGGCGAACACATTGCCGTGCTTGTCGACACAGCAGACATGCGACGTGTCGAGCTCCGGCGCCGCGAAGGCGCGCTCCGGCTCGAGCGGCGCGCCGGCGGCGCGCGCGGCGGCGAGCTTGCGTGGATCGCCGGCGGGCGGCATCTCGGGCCAAGCCTTGTCCGGGCGGATCATCTCGCGCCGCTTCGTCGCATACTCGCGCGACAGCAGCGCGTCGATCGGCACGTCGACCACGCGCGGATCGCCGAAATAAGCCTCGCGGTCCGCGAACGCCAGCTTCACGGCCTCGGTGATGTGATGGAGGTAGCCGGTCGAGTTATGTCCGAGCTTGCGCAGCTCGGCGGCGTCCAAAAGGTTGATCGCCTGCAGCAACGACGGCCCCTGGCACCAGGGACCGCAGGCGTACAATCGGATATCGCCGAACGACGTCTGCGCCGGCGCGTCGAAGCCCGAGCGGTAGCTCGCGAGATCGTCTGCCGACAGCAGGCCGCCGTTCTCCTTCTGATGCTTGACGATCGCCCGCGCGATGTCGCCGCGATAGAAGGCGTCGCGTGCCGCCGCGAGGCCGGCGTCGCGTCCGCGGCCGCGCGCCGCTTTCTCCTCATCGGCCATGTGCTGCAAGGTGGCGGCGAGCGCCGACTGCACGAAGATTTCGCCCGGCCGCGGCGGGCGCCCCTTCGGCAGATAGAGCGCGACGTTCGAGGGAAACGCGCGATACTCGGCTTCGTGCTCGGTGATCACCTCGCTCATCAGCGGGTAGACCGGAAACCCGTCGCGGGCGTAGCCGATGGCCGAACGCGCTACCTCGCCGAAGCTCATGGTGCCGAAGCGTTCGAGCGCCGTGATCCAGGCATCGGGCGCCGCCGGCACCACGGTCCGCATGATGCTCTGCGGGATTTTGCCGCCGTGGTTGTGCTTGAAATAGTTGCGATCGATCGCCTTCGGCCAGGTGCCCAGGCCCGGGATCGTGACGATGCGATCCTCGACCGCCGAATAGATGATGATCGGCGCGACGCCCGCCACGTTCACGAATTCGGGCTGCACGACACCAAGCGCGATGCCCGCCGCGACCCCCGCGTCGATCGCGTTGCCGCCCGCCTCCAGAATCTTGAAGCCGGCCTCGGCGGCGAGATATTGGGTCGCCGCGATCATGTGGTGCGTGCCCATGATGGTCGGACGATGGGACTTCATGCCGGCTCCCGGGAGTCTCGTGCGCTTGGACGCAATGAAGGCGCAAGCTTGCCCGGGATCGGACGCGCGATCAACCTCTCGAGCATTCTCGGGCAATGGCGCGCGAAGGACGGTCGCTCGCGGCGGGCTGCTGCGCGGCACCGTCACCGCGATCGCGCCTCGGGGCTACTCACCGCGAGGCCAGGTTGATGTTGCTCATCGTCCAGATGACCACGGCCGCCACGAGCCCTGCACCGGCGAACACGCCCGACACGACGGCCGCGGTCAACAGAATCGCTCCCAACGCATACGCGATCCGGTCGAGTGCCCATCGAATCACGCCGATGAAGCGGGCGAAGAGCAAATAGAACGCATAGAGGAGGATCAGGAGCACGACGACAAGCACGACGATCTTCAGGATCGAAGCGCCAGCCAAGTGCGTGCCGAGAAGCCGCGATATCTGGCTGATGCCCCACAGGCACCCGAACACGAACACGTCGATGAGCCAACCGAAACCCTGCTTGAGCCACGCACCGAACTCCCGGATCAGGTGCTCCATCCCCAACTCCTCCCGTTTTGAAGTCCTCCCGTTTGAAGTCCTCTCGCTTGCACTCCCAACCTTGGCGCGACGGCAACGAGATGTTCTAAGCGGCGCCCGAGCGGTATTCCAAGCTAGTCTCGACTCGGATCATGTGGAAATCTCATCGCGGTATATGATACGGCGCGCCGCAAGGACGCAACATCGACTCCCAACACTCGGTTCCATTGGAAGCCGCCTCGCCGGGCGTCACCGATCTCGCGAACGAACTGCTTCGGCTGCCGCTTCGACTAAGGTCGGATGAGCGCGCGGGGCATGACGAATCCCGGCTCGTTCGGTCAACATGCGGAGATCACCTGCGATGCCGAACGCGCCAGTGAGCATACTGGTTGCGCGTGCCTCGCCGTGGTGACTTTCGCGTGCCGACGACCGCTGCCGCAGACGACCGGGAGACCTGCGCACGGCAATCGGCGACGTCGCCATGGCGGACTTCGACCAGGCGATCCGGCTCGATCCAAAAGCGCCGTCGCCTATCGCGTCCGCGGCATGGCCCGGCGCGACAAGGGCGACCTCGACCGCGCCGTTGCGGACTTCGATCAGGCGATCAGGCTCGATCCGAAAAATACCAACGCCTACATCACGCGCGGCATCGCCTGGGCCACCGAGGGTGATCTCGACCGCGCCATCGCCGACAACAGCCAGGTGATCCGGCAAGGCCTCGTGCAGCCAAACCATACCGATGCCTGAACGGGACGTAGGAGAGAGATACTGGTGCGGCGAAATTGGGTGAATATGTGCATCGGACTCTGTCGCCAGCGATGACCCGGCCACGACGGGCATGCACTCGAACGGCGCTGCCAGTGACTGGGTGCAGCCTTGTGCAGAGCTGGCATTTTCACGCCACGTCTCGACCTTGCGGATTCCGACGATGTCGCCCGGGTGTACCGATTTGAAGTCGCCCGGGGATTCCGAGACGATGTCGCCCACCTTTCCGATTTGATCTCGCCCGGGGACGAGGCGTTCTGGCCGGTTGGTTCTCTGGCATCGGACAAGC
>DATGLS010000022.1:0-50814 GCA_035293985.1 Xanthobacteraceae bacterium | reverse complement strand
TCACGATCTCGGTGCCGACCACTTCCAGCGCCGCTCTAAGATCACCCATACCCAGCGCCTCGTCCGGCGCCTCGAGAACCTCGGATATGCCGTAGATATCAAACCAATCGCTGCCCGAACCACCTAGGTTTCGTATTAGGCTCTTTCCTTCGCCACGATGTGGCCTCAACCTGAGCGCGGCGACTGAGAGTTAGAACGCGGTACCGCGAGGGCCGCTCCGGCGTCGCGTCGCACCTATTTCCCGGCAACCAAGAGCGAAGGCGGCAGGCGAACTGCACGCGCGGCCAGGCGTTGCCGTCGGACAATCCAGCTCACGAGCCGTGATGCAATTACGACCATTCATGCGCGAGCCCGTGTTCGGCGACGCGGACCTCGATCGTACGCGGGCCGACTCGGCGTTCGGTATTCTCGACCGTCAGCTTGCGGATCACGGCGCTCTCATCACCACCGCGGACAGTCTCATCACCTGGGCACGCTCCGGCTCGCTGATGTGGCTGACGTTCGGGCTCGCCTGCTGCGCGATCGAGATGATGCACATGGCCATGCCGCGTTACGATGCGGAACGGTTCGGCTTTGCGCCGCGCGCCAGCCCACGCCAGGCGGACGTGATGATCGTGTCCGGTACGGTGTGCAACAAGATGGCCCCCGCGCTGCGCAGGCTGTACGACCAGATGGCGGAGCCGAAATACGTCATCTCGATGGGCTCCTGCGCCAACGGCGGCGGCTACTACCACTATTCATATTCGGTCGTGCGCGGGTGCGACCGCCTCATTCCGGTCGACATCTACGTCCCGGGGTGTCCCCCGACCGCGGAAGCGCTCTTGTACGGCGTGCTGCTGCTGCAGAAGAAGATCCGCCGCACCGGCAGCATCGAGCGCTGATGATCGCGCGCCGGACCGGCGGCGGCCGCGGCGTGTCGCAGAGGCGACGGAACGAACGAAGCGCCTCCGGGTTGGCGCCACGAATCCCGAGCCCAATCAGAAATGGAATGAGAACTGGAGGCGAATGATGGCGAGCGACAAAGCCCGCGACCTTTTCGTGGTCGGACTGCGCAACGCGCACGCAATGGAGGTGCAAGCCCGCGAGCTGATGGAACGACAATCCGAGCGGCTGGGCGATTATCCCGACGTCCAGCAGCGCGTGCGCCAGCACCTCGACGAGACCAACACGCAGATCGGACGTCTCGATCGATGCCTCGATGCGCTCGGAGAAAGCGCCTCCGGCATCAAGGATACGGCGCAATCGTTTGCCGCCAACATGGTCGCGATGGGCCATGCGGTGGCGAGCGACGAAATCCTCAAGAACACCTTCGCCAACAATGCGTTCGAGCACTACGAGATCGCCGCCTACAAATCCCTGCTCGCGCTCGCCGATCGCGCGAGCGCAATCGAGGCGAAAGCGCCCTTGCAGCAGTCGCTCGCGGAGGAAGAAAAGATGGCGCAGTGGATCGACGACCACGTCGCCGACGTCACGCTGAGCTTTCTGGCGAAGCAGGAACGACAAGCGGCCTGACGCCGCCGTGACGCGGCGATGACCGGTCAGATCGAGCTGCCGCAAGCGGCGCGGGCCGACGATCCGCGGCGCGACGCGATGCGCAACGACGGCGTCATGGAGGTCAGCCCCGACCTCGCCTGCAAGCGGCTGGCCATCGTCAACGTCGCGTTCTACGGGCCGCCCCGTGCGGGCGATCGCGGCTGGGTGCTGATCGATGCCGGCCTCGTCGGCACGCGGCATCTCATCGTCGGCGCCGCCGCGCGTCGCTTCGGCCGCGGCGCGCGCCCGAGCGCGATCGTGCTCACCCACGGGCACTTCGATCATGTCGGCGAGCTCGGCCCGCTGGCGCAGCAATGGGACGTGCCGATCTACGCGCATCGCGCCGAGCACCCCTATCTAAACGGCACCAGCCCCTATCCGCCGGCCGATCCGGCCGTGGGCGGCGGCCTGATGGCGTGGGGCGCGGCGCTTTATCCGCGCGGGCCCATCAACGTGCGCCCGCGGCTACGCGAGCTGCCGCGTGACGGCACGGTCCCGGAGATGCCCGGCTGGTCGTGGATCCACACGCCCGGTCATGCGCCCGGTCATGTCTCGCTGTGGCGTGCCGCCGACCGCGCCTTGGTGGCGGGCGATGCCTTCGTCACCACCCGGCAGGAGTCCGCCTACGCGGTTCTGACGCAAGGGCTCGAGATGCACGGGCCGCCCCAGTACTTCACACCCGATTGGGCCGCGGCCGCGCGCTCCGTCCGCCTGCTGGCCGATCTGCGGCCCGAGGTCGCGATCACGGGACATGGCCGTCCGGTGCGCGGGCCGAAGATGCGCGAAGCGCTCGACCGGCTCGCCCGCGACTTCATGGCCATCGCGGTGCCTCGGCGCGGCCGCTATGTCGGGCGCCCGCAAACGGAGGGCTCGTCATGAGCAGGCCTCGGACGACGAAGAAGAAAGGCGACCAGAGGCCGCCCCCCATGAGCCGCACGCGGGGCGGAAGCTTGCGCCCGTCAGGCCGCGAGGAAATGCGCTCGCCCCCGTCGGCCTGGGACATCGTGGACGAAGCGAGCGATGAGTCCTTTCCCGCCAGCGATCCGCCGGCGTATCCCCAGGGCGAAAAGTGACGGCAGCGCCGCGCGAGGAGTGAAATCTTACGTCGATCCCCAGGACGGATTTCCTTCCGGTCTTCCAGGTCGGCACAAGGACAAAAGGCGGATCAGCCCTCGCCCTTTCCGCCGCGATTGGTAAAACGAGCATTGCCGAGGCCCGTTCCGATCGTCAGCACGCCCCAGCGCTTGACGTCCTGCATGAAGGGCACCTCCGAGAGGCCCTGCACCACCCCGTCATTGTGCATGATGACCGCCGTATCGTGGTCGCCGATCCGCGGGATGGACTCGACGAGGCTCGCGGGTAGATTGAACTTGCTGCTCTCCCAGTTCCCGGGCAGGTTCTGCGCGCCCTTCTCGATCGAGCCGTCATGGCGGATGACGCCGGGACAGGCGACCCCGATGAAAGGCGCGAGCTTGAGCCCGTCGTCGTCCGCCTTCCCGATCAATTCTTTCAGCATCTTGACCAGGCGCTTGACCGACTGGTCGCGACTGGGCTCGTCGTCGGCGTGGCGCCAGAGGTCGGACTTCCAGACGCTCGCCTTGGCAAGGTCCGACGCCTTCTTGCGCCGGGTCTCGACGACGCCGCAGCGGATATTGGTGCCGCCGATATCGATCGCAAGAATGGAGTCGTGCCCTTCGAAGATCCACGAGGGCGCGAGATGCAAGGCGCCGATCAGTCCGGCTTCGTCGGGGTGATGGCGGATCGGCATTATCTCGATCTTGAAGCCCTCGGACTTCAGGATGATCTCCGTGCGCGCGATGGCGAGCTCGCCCAGGCGGCTGTCGCGAAAGCCGCCGCCGACCACGACGCGCTCGGTTTTCTCCCAGGCTTTGCAGTCGAGAAAGCGGCGCGTGACATAGGCAAGCTCCTGCGCAAAATCCTCGATCGCGCTGTGCACGAGCGCGGACGCCTCGGTATCTTCGCCGACCAGCACCGCATCGAGCGCCTTTTTTCCGATGCTTTCGGAAGGCTCCTCGCCGAACGGGTCTTCGCCGGACTTGCGCAGCAGCTTGCGCCATTTGTCGAGAATCTCCTGGAACGCCGACTTGCTGGCGCGGTCGCCGAGAAAACCCTTGTCGTCCTTGAGCTCGATATTGAAGCTGTCGACCTCCACCGAAGGAAGGCGCGCCGCGCCGTGGGCGGCAATGCCGGTCTTGTGAATCGCAAGGTCAGTCATCCGAACCCTTATCGCCACCGTCGGGCTGCTTTCCTCGGCCCGTGGACGCCATGCCCATGAATCAGCGGCCCCTCTTCAACGCGCAGCCGGCTGTCCGGTTCGGCCGCCGCCGCCGCACAACCTGCGGATCGGAGGGCCAAGCGCGCCTGACCGCACGGAAGGGGATGAGCCTGGCAGCCGCGGGGGAATGAACCCGAGCCCGCAAGCTTCGTACGCCCGGCTAAGGGTGGGCGCTTTTGGGACTGAATCCTGTCCCCTCAGCGCATCCGAGCGGCCTCGCCACCGAGTGGATGATCATGAGGTCCTGCGGGCTACCGCGGGTGGCGCGAACACAACTTGAGCCTCCAGCCAACCCAATGTCCGCTCACGAGCACCGCATCTGCGTGCTGCCCGGGCAGAACTTGAACGCCTTCGACACATAAAAGAACGCCCGCACATCCCGCGTCTGCTCGTCCGGAATGTGATATTCCAGCGGTACCCCCACCTCGACGCCGGTCTGCAAGTCGTACGGCAGATAGAAGCGCGCGCCGACGCCGGTCAGCGTCAGCGACAGCACGTCGCCACCGCTGTGGAAATTCCACGCGTTGGTATGGTCGATGTAGCCGTAGAGCTGGTATCCCTTGAGGAACGAGTTGTTGAGCTTCTGGTCGAAGCGCAGCTCGACCGAGCCGCCGACGCCGTTGTCGCCGCCGGTCTCCTCGCCCCACCACCCGCGGCCGAACGCCGAGCCGAGGTAGAACTCCTCCGCGGCGAGCAGCGGGCTCGACACGAGCTGGCCGGCAAACGACATCTTGACCGACCAGATGTCGGAGAGCGGCTGATAGCGCGTGTAATAGATGTTGAGCTTGGAGAACGTGCCGGAGCCGTCGTCGCGTGAGAGGAACGGATCGCCTCGCTGCGAGGCGCCGAGAATGGGCAAGCCCTGCCGCGCCCCGACGGTCCAGTAGTTCCAGCCGTTGAGCCAGTCATGCATCTGGTAGTCGGCCGTCACGCTGACGGTGCGGATGTGGTCGTGGTAGTTCGTCCCGAACGTGGTCCATTCGTCGAACTCGCCGGCCCCGACCGCACCGGTGAGCCACAGCGAGGCATCGCGGGTGCGGATCGGAACGACGCTGCCGCGCAGCTCATAGGTCTGCGACTGGTCGTTGGTGCCGATCGCGGCGCGCTCGTCGCCCGGCCGATCGAGCCCGTATGACGCGATGAACCCGACGCGCGCGCCGTCGATGCCGACCGGCGCATTGTAGAAAACCCGGCCGAACGCGAGCTCGTCGGGCTTGCTCGGGGTGGTCGACACGTTGACGCCGAACGTGTCGCCGCTGACCAGGTAGGAATTGAAGCTCGACGAGAAGAACGATTGCAGCGGCCCGATCGCGGCGGTGCCGCGATCGTCGAGGCTCACCGCGGTGTAGTTGCGCCAGCTTTCCACGAAGACCGTGAGGCGGAACCGGCCGCTGCCGGTCCCGATCTCCTCGATCGACGTATCGGCGATCTTCACGCCCGGAAGGTCGTTGACCAGCAGCAGCTGGCGCTCGAGGGTTGCGTGGCGCGACACCCCCTCGTGGACGATCGGATCGAGCACCTTGCGTATCCCGAAAACCGCCGCGCGCTCGCCCTTGATCACGATATCGGTGACGCGGCCCTCGATCACCTTGATGTGGATGCGCCCGCCCTGGATGTCCTGCGGCGGCACGATCGCGCGCGTGAGATGATAGCCGGCCTCGCGATAGCGATCGCTGATCGCGCGCGAGATGGCGGCGAGATCAGCCTGGGAGACGGTCTTGCCCAGGTAGGCGCGATAGGCCGCCGCGACCAGGTCCGGAGGCAACAGGGTGCTCCCGTCGACGACCACGCTGGCGAGCCGAAACAACGGCCGGGTGTCCGCCACCGGCGTGCTCGGGGCGGCGAGGCGCGGCAGCGGGACCGACCGGTTCTTGATGCGCTCCCGCTCGCTTTCGAGCGCGTCGAAGCGCCTCTCGGTCCGGCCGAGATCGGTCTGCGGAGCGTGGGAGGATTGCTGGGCAAAACCGGGGGTCGCGGCTACGAGAAGAAGCGCGATCGTGCGCCCATGAATTGCGGCGCGAATGCCGGCCCTGGACCGGCGTTTCGCGCAACCAGAGACCCCGTTACCTCGTCCATCAACCGCACGCTGCGTATAGAACATCGCGATTGTCACGGTCGCGATGGTGGATCGTTATGGTTAATGAAATGCTATTGCGACAGTTGCCGGCAATCGAATTGCGGCGCCGATTATTTAAATACTTTGTGGGCAACATGAGCGGTCGCGAATTATCTGCAGTCACCTTGACCCAAGGTAACGGGGGCCATGATGTTCCGCGTGAGACTGTCGAGAATTTTGTTCGGCTTGCCGGCGCTCGCCGCGCTGTGCGCCGCGGGGTCCGCTCGAGCCCAGGATGGTGCCGCCTGGCACGTCAGCAAGACATCGGGCAGCGTGTGGGTCGTGAGCGCCGGCGTGCAGCCGGCGTCGCTCAGCGACCAAGCGCAGCTCGAGCCGGGCGATTCGATCCGCACCGGCAATAACGGCCGCGTCCTGCTCGAGCGCGGCAGCGAGACGATCCTGATCGCGCCCAACTCGGCGCTGACCATTCCGGCAACCCAGAAGGATGCCGCCTCGACCACGATCCAGCAGCAGGCGGGCTCGATCCGGCTGCAAGTGGACAAGCGCAATGTGCGCAGCTTCGAGGTCGAGACGCCCTACCTGGTCGCGGCGGTCAAAGGCACGCAATTCACCGTCACGGTGAACAAAACCAATGCGAGCGTGCAGGTTTTCGGCGGGTCGGTCGAGGTATCCGATTTCAAGACCGGCGACGTCGCCCTCGTCGCGCCCGGCCAGAGCGCGACGGTTTCGGCGCAGGGAAATGGCGGCCTGTCGCTGAGCGGCGCCGGCGTGCTGGCGCCGATCCAGCACGGGACGCCCCACCCCTCCCCGGTTGCGCCGCTCACGGTCCCGCGCAACGGGTTGCGGGCGCCGGCTGAGGCCCCGGGTGAGCATCACGTGCACGCAGTGGGCCCGCACGGCGCCCCGCTCGGCAATGGGCCCGGCACCCACTCGGCGCACCTGCAGCAAGGCGGCCCGCTCCACATCGGCGCGCCGCTCGGCGAATGGCGGCTCGACATCCATCGCGTCACCAGCGGGCTCGCGCGCGGCAATGACACGGCGAGCGTCCACGGGTCCAAGCAATCATCCTTGCAGTCGACCTACTGGAGCAGCGGCGACGCAATTCCCGGAAACGGCGTCGCCAAGGCCTACAACCAGGGCAACAACGGCAGCGGCAACGGCGTAGGCACGGGCTTCGGCGCGGGCAACGGCAATGCGGGCGGCGCCGCCAGTGCCGGCGGCAATGGCAACGGCAACGGCAATGCCAACGGCCAGGGCAACGGCAACGGTGATGGTCAGGGCAGCGGCAATGGCCAGGGCAACGTGAATGCCAACGGCAACCAGGCCAACAACGGCAACGGCCACAAGCATGGGCATCACTGAGGCTGACGCCCCCCTGTTGCGCCCCAACCACGATGCGCGCTGCTGAGCACCACGCAAAGGGACGCGACGGGACGCAAAGGGGGCCGCAAGGCGGAGACCAAGGGGACGCGAGGGGGACGCGTGAAGCGCTATCGACCACATCTGCTCGTTCTGTTCGTGCTCGTGCTGGTGCTGATCACCGGGCTCGGCACGCCGCTGCAGAACGCGCTCACCGCCATGCGCTTCGGCTGGCTTTCCCGCAGCGCGAGCGGCAGCGTGGTGGTGGTCGCGATCGACTCGCCCTCGATCCAGCGGATCGGCGTGTGGCCGTGGCCGCGCACCCTGCATGCCGAGCTGATCGATCGGCTGACCGAGGCCGGCGCGAGCGACATCGCCTTCGACGTGGATTTCAGCTCGGCCTCGACGCCCGCGGCCGACAAGGCCCTTGAAGACGCGCTCGCGCGCGCGGGCGGCTCGGTCATCCTGCCGACGTTCAAGCAGCTCGTCGGCGAGCGCGGCGGCGCGGCATCGATCCACGTCAACCGCCCGCTGCCGCAATTCGCCCAGAATGCCTGGCTCGCCGCCATCAATGTCGAGCCCGATGCCGACAAGCTGGTGCGCCATTATCCGCCGGGCCAGACGATCGACGGCGCCTTCATCCCTTCGGTCGGCGCGCTGCTGGCCGGCGACTACGACAAGTCCGCCGGACCACTGACGATCGACTTCGGAATCCAGCCCGCGTCGGTGCCGTCGGTCTCCTATATCGACGTGCTGCGTGGCGATCCCGCCACCCTGGAGGTGCTCAAGGGCAAGCGGGTCATCGTCGGCGCGACCGCGCTCGAGCTCGGCGACCGCATCAACGTGCCGAATGGGCAGGTGATCCCGGGGGCGTTGCTGCAGGCGATCGCTGCCGAGTCGATCCTGCAGGGGCGCGCGCTCCATCCGGCGCCGGGCGCCGTGACGGCCGGCGAGCTCGGCTTGGTGATGCTCCTCATGCTGACGCTGTGGCAGCGCGTTTCCGCCGGCATCCGGATCGCCATCCTGGTCGGCCTGTCGGCCGGCGTCGAGCTCGTAGCCATCGCGCTGCAAGGAGCGATGCCGATCGTCGTCAATACGGCCTTCCTCCATGCCGCCGTCGCCGCCTACCTGATCGCGACCGCCCTCGACGAGATCGACATCCGCGAGCTCCTCGGGCGGATTGCGGAGCGGCGCTTCCAGCAGGTCGCGATGTCGATCGGCGACGGCCTCGTCTGCGCCGACCAGCGCGGCATCGTCACGCTATGGAACCGGGGCGCCACGGCGATCTTCGGTCATTCGTCGCAAGAGATGGTCGGCCGGCCGCTGGAGACGATTCTGGCGTCCGAGCGCGACAAGCCGCGGCTGCCGTTCGCGGCCGGCGCAGCGCCCGACGAGGCGCTGCTCGCGCCCGGCGGCAAGGTCATGGAAATGCAGGGCCGCCGCCGCAACGGCGAGGCCTTCCCGTTCGAAGCGTGTTTCTCGGCCTGGCAGGGCGCGAACGGACTGCAGCACGGCATCGTGCTGCGCGACATCTCGGTGCGCAAGCGCGAGGAGGAACGCATCCGCCACCTTGCGACCCATGACACGCTCACCGGCCTGCCCAACCGCAACGCGCTTTATGAGCATCTCGATGCCGCTCTGAAGGCGGCGAAAGCGGACGGGCACGAGGTCGCGCTGCTGATGCTCGACCTCGACAAGTTCAAGGACATCAACGACTCGCTCGGTCACACCTGCGGCGACGAGTTGCTGCGCGAGGTGGCGGCGCGCCTTGCCGGGCTCATCGGCGACGGCGCCGTGCTGGCGCGGCTCGGCGGCGACGAGTTCGCCGTCATGCTCAGCGGCGCCGCGCTCGTGGAGCCGGCGCGGCAGCTGGCGCAGACCATCGACGAGTCGTTCCGGCAGCACGAGTTCGTGGCGGCCGGACGCCGCTTCTCCATCAAAAGCAGCATCGGCGTCGCGCTCTATCCGCATCATTGTGCCGACGTGCACGAGCTGCTCGGCAATGCCGACCTCGCCATGTTCCGCGCCAAGGCGGCGGCCAATGGCCGGCACGTCGTGTTCAATCGCGCCATCCGCGGCGAGCTGGAGCGGCGATTGCAGCTTACCGCCGAGCTGCAGCAGGCGGCCGCCAACGGCGAGTTCGAATTGTTCTATCAGCCGCAGATCCGGCTCGCCGACAGCAAGGTCGTCGGTGCCGAGGCGCTGATCCGCTGGCGCCATCCGACCCGCGGGCTCGTCGCGCCCGGCGAGTTCATCGCCGTGCTCGACACCACGCCGGTCGCGGACAAGACCGCGCTATGGGTCATCCGCCAGGCCTGCACGCAAGGGCGCCTGTGGGAGCAGCGGGGCTGCGGCATCCGCATCGGCGTCAATCTCGCGGCGTCGCTGTTCAAATCGGGCGACCTTGCCGCCTCCACGGCCGGCATTCTCGCCGACACCGGCTTCTCGCCAGCGCTGCTCGAGCTCGAGGTCACGGAAAACATCCTGCTCGCGGACGACGAGAAGGCGCGCGAGATCTTCCGCCGCATCCGCGAGCTCGGCGCCCGCATCGCGCTCGACGACTTCGGCACCGGCTACGCGAGCCTGACCTACCTGAAGAAATTCCCGCTCAACCGGCTCAAGATCGACCGGGCGTTCGTGCGCGATCTCAAGCCGGGCTCGAGCGACGCCGCGATCGTCGAGTCGACGATCACGCTCTGCCGCCTGCTCGGCCTCTCGGTCATCGCCGAAGGCATCGAGGAGCCGTCGACCATCGGCTTGTTGAGAAGCATGGGATGCGAGGAAGGACAGGGCTACTTCTTCGGCAAGCCGATTCCCGCCGCCGAGTTCGAGCGCACGTTCTTCACCAGCTCCGATGCGGCAGCAGCCGAGAAAGCCGCGAACGCGGCGTAACCCGTGGATGGCCGGGCGAGTCCCGGCCATCCGCGTCTCGTCCGACGGCAAAGACGTGGATGCCCGATATTCGCCGGGCATGACGTGGCGCGCTACTCCCGCTGGCGGATGTAGTCCTTGGTCGGCGGCGGGCCCCAGATGTCGCGGGGAAAGCCTTGCCACACTTTCGGACGCTGCGGGCGGTCGCGGTGCCACGGCCGCGGGTCGAAATAGCCGAGCGACTCGTCGAGCATCTTGTCCAGTTCGGTGAAGAGCTCGATGATCTGGTCGTCCGGATTGCGGTGATAGGTGAAGACATTGTGGCCCGGCCCATGCCGGCCCGGGCCCCAGATGATGTCGATGTTGCGGCCGCCGAGGAAATCGCAGGCGGTCTGCACCTGGGCCCAGTCCTTCAGCTCGAACGCGATATGGTGCATCTGCGTGGTCTTGCCGCGCACGAAATTGACCGTGTGGTGGTCGGGACCGCAGCGCATGAAGACGAACCAGTCCTCGATCCAGTCGGAGACGCGAAAGCCGAGCACGCGGCCGTAGAAATCGGCGAAGGCCTTGGGATCGTCGACGCAGAACGCGAGGTGGCCGAGCTTGATCGGGCCGATGCCGGCGGGCGTCTTGCGCTGGAACGGGGTTGCGGCGGTGAACACCTCGATGATCGTGCCCTTGGGGTCGGCGAACGTGATCGCCTGGGCAATGCCGGGGCTCGGGTCGGCGCGCATCTCGCAGCGCAGGCCTTCGGCTTCGAGGCCGCGCCGCAGGTTGGCGACGTCCGTCTCGGCCGCCGCCTGCAACCCGATGCGGGCGCAGCGCGACGTTGCGCCCTTCTCGAGCTGCACCGCAAGGTCGCCGACCTTGGTGGCGAGGAAAGCGCGGCCGTTCTCGCGCTCGGCCAGCACCAGGCCGACGACGTCGGTCCAGTACGCGATCTGGCGGTCGACGTCGGGCGTCTCGAAGGTGGCGTGGCCGATGCGCGTGACTTGAATCATGGATCGCTCCAGCTTGCTTCCAGCTTGGGGTGCGACAACTATGCGCGCCCGGCCGTGCGGGTCAACATCGCCAGCGCGCGGCGGCCGACGCATGATATCGTCGGCACCGACAAATCCGACCGGGCGATTGCACATGCGAAGCTTCTTCCTCGCCATTCTGCTGGCAGCCTCCATCGGCGGCGCGCAGGCCCAGGCGCAGACCTATCCGTCGCGCCTGATCACGATGATCGTCCCCTACCCTGCCGGCGGCACCGCCGACCTCTTGTGCCGCCTCGCCGCCGACCGCGCCTCCGCACGGCTCGGCCAGCAGATCGTCGTCGAGGACCGTCCCGGCGGGGCGGGCGGCCGCATCGGCGTCGAGCAGGTGCTGCACGCGCCACCCGACGGCTACACGCTGCTGTGCGCGACCCAGCTCACCTATTCGATCACCCACCTGGTATTCAAGAAAACCGCGTTCGATCCGCGCGGCCTGGTGCCGATCAGCGTGCTCGCCCGCTATCCCCTGATCGTCATCGCCCGCGGCGGGCTTCCCGCCAACACGCTGCCCGAGTTCATCGCGCTCGCCCGCACGAGCCAGGGCAAGGTCACCTACGGCCACCAGGGCAAGGGCAATACCGGGCACCTGCTCGGCGAGCTGATGATGCTCAAGGGCAATTTCCGCATGACCGAGGTGCCCTACCGCGGCAGCGCGCCGGCTATCAACGACCTGCTGGCCAGCAATATCGACATGGTCCCGGACTATCTGCTCGCCAACAAGGCGAACATCGACGCCGGCCGGCTCAAGCTCCTGGCCACCGGCAGCCGCGAGCGGCTCAAGGAGTACCCGAAGATCGCGACCATCGCGGAGACGCTGCCCGGGGTCTACGCCGACACCTGGATGGCGGTGTCGGCGCCGCCGGGAACCCCCGCCGCGATCGCGCAAAAGGTGTCCGACGCGATCGGCCAAGGTTTCCGCGAGCCCGCGATGCGCGCGCGCATCCTCGCCCTCGAGGCCGAGCCGCTCGGCGGCACCCCGGACGAGATGCGCGCCATGATCGAGGAGAGCCTCAAGACGTGGGGACCGGTGGTCGAGGCCGCGCACATCTCGATCGACTGAACCATGCAACCTCTTCACCGGGCGCGGAGTGCTTGGTAGATTCCGGCCCAGCCTGGTCGCGTGGGGGATGACGATGCGACGTTTCGGATTGTTGTTTGTCGCCGTCGGCGCGGCACTTCTGCTTGCCGCCCTGCCAAATCAGGTCCTGGCCGAGGGCAAGGCCAGCGACATCGGGCCGCAGAACGACCAGCCGGTGGACACGCCGGGCTCGGGCGCCGCAGGTGGTGGCGGCCGCGGCGTCCCGTCGCAGACGGAGGCGCCGTCCACACCGCCGCCTGCGCGGCATCAGGAGCCGACCCCCGACCGGTGGAATTCGGCCGCTGCGGCGATCTGGCGTCACCGCGGCCGGGTGCACGTCGCGATCGGCTATTCGGGCGTCCGGCAGACCTCCGACGACGCGCGCGCGAGTGCGCTCGACGCCTGCCGCTCCGCCGGCGGCCAGGGCTGCAAGCCGATCGGCGCCTGGAACAACGGCTGCCTCTACATCACCACCGGCACCTCATCGAACCGCGCCGGCTGGGGCTCGGGCGGCAGCATCGAGGCCGCGCTGAAGAAGTGCCGCTCGTACGGCTTCACATGCAAGAAGCCGATCGGCGGCTGCATCGACTAGCTGGCTCGCCCCCTTCGACCCGCGACGCCGCCCGATCTCGAGAGCGGCGTCGCTGACCACCGAGCAACCATCCATTGGGCCGCCGACAAAGCGTCGGCGCGCCACCCGATCACACGCTCAATACCAGTGATGATGATGGTGGTGGTGATGATGATACCAATTGTGATGATGGTGGTGATGGTGGCGATACCAGAACGGCGGGACCACCCGCAGGAACCGGTGGTGATGATGGTGATGATGATGGTGGTGGTAAAAGCGGTGGTGGTAGTAGCCCGCGAGCTCGACGTTGTCGGGCTGGCTGACGCGACCTGCATCCGCGGCCCGCAACGCCGCGAGCGCATTGGGAATCGGATCGAGCAGATCCGCATATGACTGTGCACCCGACTGCGCCGTCTTGGGCTGCGGCGCCGGCGCGGCGGGAGTTGCCTGAGCTCCGACCTCGAGTGTTGCCAATCCCGATACGGCGCCGATGACGCCAATGATCACTTTCTCCATTCGCATGCTCCTCTTGTTCCATCAGCCACGGGCGAGCCCGCTTAGTTGACGAACCGGCCAAGCATCGATTCGTTTCCGCTACGCTGCAGCAATTGCGGCTGGCGAGCCTCGACGGCAGCCGTTCCGTTCGGGTGCGAACGCTAGCCACGCCAAGGTGAATGCTTTTGTGAATGGCTTTGTGAATGCTTTGACAGGATTACCCAGGCGGAAAAGAGCGTGCCATCTCGACCTCGCATCTAGTTTCTCCGTGATTTCGCACTGCAACCAAGCGACGCGACCTTGTAGCCGCTTGGCAACGACGAACGACCGGCAGATGATCCGCCGTCAAGACCGCTCAGGCGGCGGTCGAAGGAGGGAATGCACGCAGTCACTGAACACATCAAAACATCCAGGAGGAACGACCATGGCCGCCGCGTCCAACGTCACCAACTTGGCGCTACCGCCGGAACAGCATGCTCGTGAGCTCCGCCGCGCAGTCATTGCCGCGACGGTCGGGACCACGATCGAATGGTACGACTTTCTCCTCTACACCACGATGGCCGGCCTCGTGTTCGGCAAGGTCTTCTTCTCCAACGAGGCTCCGCTCTCCGCGACGCTCAATGCGTTCGCCGTCTTTTTCGTCGGCTTCATCGCCCGCCCGATCGGCGCCTTCATCTTCGGCCATTACGGCGACCGCATCGGCCGCAAGTCGACCCTCATCGTCACCTTGATGCTGATGGGTATCTCGACCTTCCTGGTCGCGTTCCTGCCCGGCTATGCCGTGCTCGGCATTTGGGGCGCGGTGCTGCTCACCATCCTGCGCCTGCTGCAGGGCATCGGCGTCGGCGGCGAATGGGGCGGCTCGGTGCTCCTGTCGATGGAATGGGCGCGGCACAACAACGAGCGCGGCTTCCTCACCTCCTGGCCGCAGTTCGGCGGGCCGGCCGGGCTCTTTCTGGCGAACCTCGCGGTGCTCGTCTTCAGCCAGATGTCGGGCGACGCCTTCTTCTCGTGGGGCTGGCGCATCCCGTTCGCCATCAGCATCGTGCTGGTCGCCATCGGCATGTGGATAAGGCTGCGCATTCTCGAGACGCCGGTCTTCCGCAGGCTCGTCGCCGAGCAGAAGATCGAGCGCACCCCGATCATCGAGGTATGCCGCAAGGAATGGCGCACCATCATCCTGTCGGCGCTCGCGCGCACCTCCGAGCAGGGCCCGTTCTACATCTTCACCGGTTTCACCTTCGTGTACGCGACGACCGTGCTGCATCAGTCGCGCGACTGGCTGCTGCTCGGCGTGCTGCTCGCGGTGTGCGTCTCCGCGATCACCATCCCGCTCAGCGGCTACCTCTCCGATATCATCGGGCGCAAGCGGATGTACATCATCGGCGCCGCCACCATGGGGGTGTTCGGCTTCGTCTATTTCGGCATGCTCGATACCGGCTCCTCGGCCGTGATCATGATCGCCATCATCCTGTCGCTGATCCCGCACGACATGCAGTACGGACCGCAGGCGGCGCTGATCGCGGAGAGCTTCACGCCGCGGCTGCGCTACAGCGGCGCCTCGATCGGCTATCAGCTCGCCTCGATCACCGCCGGCGGCCCGGCCCCGATCATCGCGACCTGGCTGTTCGCGCGCTACCACTCGGGCACGCCGATCGCGATCTACATCGCGATCACCGCCGTGATCTCGATCGTCGCGACGGCGTTCCTCAAGGACTACACCGGCCGCGACATCTCGGCCGAGTACGACCACCCGGTCGCCGCAGAGCCGAGGGCCGCGTAGGGCAAAGAGGCGCAGCGGCACGCCGCCGCTGCGCCTCGCGAGTGGCGAATGGCGAGTTGCGAATGGCGGGTGGAATTTGATCTACTCGCTATTCCCTACTCGCCATTCGCAAGAGTCCCCAATGCCCAAAATCAGAGTCGGCCTGATCGGCAGCGGCTTCGTTGCCGAGCTGCATATGTATGCCTACCGGCGCGTGCACGGCGTCGATGCCGAGGTCGCGGCGGTGGTCTCGCGCGGCGACCATGTCGACGGTTTCGCCAAGAAGCACGGCATCGCCCAGACCCATCGCGACTACCGGGCGCTGCTCGCCGACCCGACGATCGACCTGGTCGACATCTGCACGCCCCCTGCCCTGCATGCCGAGATGATCGTCGCGGCCGTGCGCGCCGGCAAGCACGTGATCTGCGAGAAGCCGTTCTCGGGCTATTTCGGCCGGCCCGGGGACCCGGCGCCGATCGGCCGGCGGGTGGCGAAGGCCACGATGTACGAGCGCGTGCTCGCCGAGGTGGAGGAGACCCGCGCCGCGATCGCCAAAAGCGGCAAGCTCTTCATGTATGCGGAGGACTGGGTCTACGCGCCGGCGCTGCAGAAGACCGTCGAGATCCTCAATGCCACCAAGGACAAAATCCTGTTCATGAAGGCGGAGGAGAGCCACTCAGGGTCGCATGCCGCGCATGCGGCGCAATGGGCGATGACCGGCGGCGGCTCGCTCATCCGCATGGGCTGCCATCCGCTCTCGGCGATCCTCCATCTCAAGCGGGTCGAGGCGCGCGCGCGGGGCGAGACCATCCGCGTCACCGAGGTGACGGCCGACGTCGGCAACGTCGCGGCGTCCCTCGCGCCGGAGGAGCGCAAGTTCATCTATTCCAAGCCGGTCGACGTCGAGGACTGGGGCACGCTCACGATGACGTTCTCGGACGGCACCAAGGGCACGCTCTTTTCCGGCGACATGATCATGGGCGGCGTGCGCAACCTGATCGAGACCTATACGAGCGGCGGCGCGCTGTTCGCCAATATCACGCCGAACAACAGCCTGATGACCTACATGACCGACGAGGCGAAGCTCGCGGGCGTCTACGTGACCGAGAAGGTCGACCGCAAGACCGGCTGGCAGTTCGTCTGCCTCGAGGAGGAATGGACGCGCGGGTACCTGCAGGAGATCCAGGATTTCATGGAATGCGTCGCCACCGGCCGGACACCGGTCGCCGATCTCGACCTCGCCTGCGAGACGACAAGAGTGCAGTACGCCGGCTATTGGTCGGCGGATGAGGGTCGGCGGATAAAGCTGTGACGCTGGCGCGGTGCCTCGTCGGCACCTACTTCTTGACTTGCGCCTTGAGGATCGGGGTCAGCCGCGCCATCTCGCTCTTGACCAGCGCCGCGAGCGGGGCTGGACCGCGCCGGTTCTTGTCGGCGACCGCGGCGCCGAGGTCGTTGAAGCGCTTGCGCACGGTCGCGTCGTCGAGTCCCGCATCGAGGGCGGCGACGAGCGCATCGACGACCGGCTGCGGCGTCCCTTTCGGGGCGAACACGGCGAAGAATGGCGCGACGTTGAACGCCGGCAGGCCCTGCTCGGCGCCGGTCGGCAGGTCCGGCAGCAGCGGATGGCGCTGCGAGGCCGCGAGCGCCAGCCCCTTGAGGGTGCCGCCGCGGATATGCGGCACCTGGGCGATGATCGGATCGCAGAAATAATCCACCTGGCCGGCGAGCAGCGCCTGCGTCGCCGGCGTGCTGCCCTGGAACGGCACCAAAGTCGGATGGATGCCGATCAAAGTGTTGAGCAGCATGCAGCCCACATAGGAGACCGAGCCGACGCCCGCATGCGCCATGTTGAGCTTCGATTCGTTCGCCTTGGCGTAGGCGATGAATTCCTGAAGGTTGTTCGGCGGCAGCCCCTTGCGCGTCACCAGCACCTCGGGCAGCTCGGCGACGAGGCCGATCGGGGCGAAATCGGTCACCGGGTCGTAGGCGAGGTTGGGATAGAGCGCGGGCGCCGCCGCGTGCGTGCCCATATGGCCGACGACGAGCGTGTAGCCGTCGGCGGGGGCGCGCGCCGCCCGCGTCGTGCCCAGGGTGCCGCCGGCGCCGCCGATGTTCTCCACCACGAAGGTTCCGCCGAGCCGCCGGGCGAACTGATCGGCGACGACGCGTCCGACGATGTCGGCGGGCCCGCCGGCCGGAAACGGCACGATGATCGTGACCGTGCGGGCCGGATAGGTTTCGGCCTGCGCGGCCGCGGCGAGCAGCGCGAGGCCGGCGAGCGAGACCAGCAAGCGCTTCAACATGGTGCCTCCTTGGTGTGTGTCCCCGATGGCGCCGCTTTGGCGGATTCCATATCGGCTCACGTCGAGAAGCGTCGCCGAATGGAGCCGAGCAGGCCGCGCGGGAAGAACAGGACCACCAGCATGAAGATCACGCCGATGAACGACATCCAGTTGACGGTCATGGACGAGATGCGGTCCTGCAGGATCACGAATACGGCGGCGCCGATCAGCGGGCCCCAGAATGTGCGCATGCCGCCGATCACCGTCATCACCACGAAATAGCCCGACAGGGAATAGTGCAAGCTCAGTGGATCGGCGAAGTTGAGGAGCAACGCATAGAGCGTCCCGGCCAGAGCGGTGAAGAAGCAGGAGATCGAGAACGATATCCAGATGTGCCGCTCGACCGGGATGCCGAGAAAGCGCGCACGGCGCTCGTTCTCGCGGATCGCGAGCAGCGTGCGGCCGAACGGCGAGCGCAACACGAGACCCATGAGGCCCACCGCGACGGCGAAGATTGCGAGCAGGAAATAGTAGAAGCGCGTCTCCTCGCCGATATCGAGCGTGAACGGCCCCAATCCGATCGGCTCGCGATGAAAGTCGCGCAGACCGTCGAACCCGCCCGTGAAGTCGTTCCAGCTATAGGCGAGGTAGTACCAGAGCTGTCCGAACGCGATGGTGCACATCGCGAAATAGACGCCGCGCCGACGCACGATCAAGAGACCGAATAGCGTGCCGGCCACCCCGCCCAGCAGGGTGCCGAGCAGCATGGCGAGCGGCGTCGAATGCACGAGGTAGCGCAGCGTCAGTCCGGCGCCGTAGGCGCCGAGGCCGAAATAGGCGGCGTGGCCGAAGCTGAGCACGCCGGTGAATCCGAGCAGCAGGTTGAGCGCCATGGCGGCGAGCGCGAACACCAAGAGCTTGCTGGCGAGATCCGTGTAGAGGTTGAGCAGCGGCATCCGCGGTATCCAGAACGGCGCCGTCAGGAGCACGATCCAGATCGCGGCGAGCGCGATGTGATTCTGCCCGATGGCCGGCCGCGGCTTGGCCTTGTCCAGCGAGACCGTGCTCACGACATCATCCCTTCCTCACCCATCAGGCCGCGCGGGCGCAGCAGCAGCACCGCCATCAGGATCGCGTAGATCACGGCCTCGCTCGCCGCCGGATAGACCGCGGTGGTCAGCGCGGCGGCCATGCCGATGAGCAGGCCCCCGAACAGCGTGCCCATGAGGCTGCCGACGCCGCCGACGATGATGGCGATGAAGCTCGGCATCAGCAGGTCGTCGCCCATGTTGGGGTTGAGGCCGATCTGCCCGGCGGCGAGCACGCCCGAGAGTCCGGCGAGCAGGCAGCCGAGGCCGAAGTTGAACGTGCGCAGGTTGCGCACGTTCACGCCGAGCACTGCGACGGTCTCGAGGTCGAGCGTGCCGGCGCGGATGCGCAGGCCGACGCGCGAGCGGCGCAGGAAGACGAACAGGCCGATCACGGTGAGGATCACGATCGCCACCATGAAGACGCGATACCAGGTGATGAAGAAGAGGTCTGCGCTGACCGGCTGGCCGAGAGCGTCGGGCAAGCCGAGCGGCAGGCCGTTCGGGCCCCACAGGTAGCGCGCGGCGTCCTGCATGAAAAAGGCGAGCCCGAAGGTGAACAGCAGGCTGTAGACCGGATCGCGCCCATAGAGGCGGCGCACCATCAGCCGCTCGACCGCGATGCCGATGACCGCGGTCAGCACCGGCGAGACCAGCAGCGCGCCCCAGTAGCCGAGCGCCGGCGCGAGCGTGAAGGCGAGATAGCCGCCGAGCGCGAGGAAGTTGCCGTGCGCGAAGTTGATGACGTTGCTGAGGTTGAGGATGAGGGAGAGGCCGAGCGCCATCAGCACGTAGAAGGTGCCGATGATGAGGCCGTTGGTGACGTTGTAAAGGATGACTTGAGCCATGTCCCCACCTTGCGCTCAGCCCGTATAGGATGGGCAAAGGCGCGCTCGCGTGCCTCTCCGCGTGGGCGAAATCGCCGACGCGCCTTTGCCCATGCGGGACGCCGGAGCGAGCGATTTTGCCCACCCGCTTCCCGCGCCGTGCGATCAGGTCGGCTGCGTCATCTTGCAGCCGGTGTCGGCGACCGTTCCGGCGGCCTTCTCGCCGGGCACGAGCGCCCCGACCGTGAACACGTCGTCCTTGTCGCCGCCCTTCGGCGGATGCACCTCGCCGACGAAGATGTTGGGCATGAGCTCATGGTCGCCCTTGCGGTAGCGCACCGGGCCCGGCTGCAGCGCGACGTCGGGCGGCAGCTCCATGTCCTCCATCGCGGCCGCGAGCTTCGGTCCCTCGAGCGACTTCGCCTTCTCGGCGCCGACCCGCACCGAATGCATCGATACATAGCCGAACCAGTCGCGCGCCGACGGCGCGCGATTGCGGGCCGCGTGGTAGTCCTTGGCGAACTTCACCGCTTCCGGCACGTTCGGCTGGTTCCACCACCACTCCATGACCCACCAGCCGGTCTGCGCGTCGGGCGGGCAGGCCTTGATGCTCTCCAGCTCGAACAGCGCGCCGCCGAGCGCCATCTCCTTCTGCATACCGAACTGGGTGAACTGCTTCATGCAGTTGATCTGCGTGAGCCCGCCCATGTTGTTGAGCAGCACGTTCGGCTTGTAGCCCTTCGCCTTGATCAGCGTCGCGGAGAAATCGGTGTTGTTGATCGGCAGCATGTCGCCCTCGTAGGTGCCGCCGGCCTTCTTGAGCGCCTTGATGAAGGCGTCCTGCAGCGTGTGGCCGTAGGCATAGTCGGGCGTGATGAAGAACCACTTCTTGCCGAAACGCTTGACCAGCTCCGGCGTGATCGCCTCGGCGTCCATCGTCGTGGTGTTGCAGACGCGGAAGACATTCCACTTGCAGTTGGTCCCGGTGATCGGATCGGTGTGGCCGCCCGGGACGATGTGGAAGACCTTCTTCTCGGCGGTCACCTGCGACATCGCGTAGGCGATGCCCGAGTTGACGTCACCGAGGATCACGTCGACCTTGTCGCGATCGATCAGCTTGCGCGTCTTCTGCACGCCGGTGCCGACGTCGTTCGCCGAATCCTCGACCAGCAGCTGCACCGGACGCCCGAGGATGCCGCCCTTCTTGTTCATCTCGGCCTCGGCGTATTTGGCGCCGTCGACCTCGCCTTGCGCCAGCGCCGAGAGCACCCCGGTGAGTGGATTGACCATGCCGATCTTCACCGGCGTCTCGCCGCGCGCCGTGATGATGAAGGGCGCGCCGAGCATCTGGCCCGCGCCGAGCGCGAGACCCGCCTGGATGAACGTGCGGCGGCGGATCGGCGCCGTGAACTTCGTCATATTCGAACCTCCCTGGTGTCGCTGCTTCCTCGTTGGTCGGCGGCTTTCTTTCCGCGAAAGTGCGGGACCGCCTTTGCCCTTGTGGCGCCGCCGACGCATTCGAGCGGCCATGTCCGCGAAGCCGCGCCCAGGCAGCGAATATCTTCTACGGCTCCCGACGCAGGGTCAAGAACAAGCCCGTTGCGTGCCGGTTGTGTGGCATTTTGCGGCATCTGCGCAGCCAGACCGTGTAAGCCGGCGTGCGTAAGCGCCGGCCTACTGCACGTTGGGCAGCGTTGGGTCGGGGGTGAGCACCAGCGTGAGGTGCCCGCCGATGTGGGCGCCGAGCGGATAGTGGAATGGCTTGAACTGCCCCATGAGGTCCTGCTCGTAGAGGGCTGCCGTCTCCACGTGGCAGATCAGGAATTTCGCCGCCGCCGTGATGCTCTCGCGATCGATGATGCAGAGCACCCGCATCTGCGGGTTGCGCTCGAGATGATCGAGCACGGTGGTGATCAGCGTCGGATAGCCGGGATGCAGCATGTCGTCGAGCGCGATCACGCCACGCGGATGCAGCACCGCCTGGGCGAGCGCTAGATCCTGGCGCAGGCAGTCGGCGACGTGCTCGCCGTCGATGTGGATGAAGCGGGCCTGGCCCGCCGGCAGCCGTGCGCGGAGATCTTCCACCGTGATGCCGCGCGTATCGATTTTCCACGCCGTATAGCTTCCCGGGGCCAACCCGGCGGCGGCGCAATTCTCCAGGAGATGATCGTAGACCTTCGGGCTCGGCCAGGTGAACACGTCGATGCCGAGCGCGTGCTCGCCGGGGGCGAGCAGCAGCGCCATGGCGATGAAGAAGCGGCCCTCGAACGTGCCGATCTCGAGAAGATCGCCGGTGATCCCGAGCGCGCCTTGCCGGCGCAGCACGTGCCCGCAGATGGCGGCGGCGAAGCGCGACGACATTCCGCGCACGCGCAGGTAGCCGTCGGCGAGATATGCGTCGAGCCGGGCGTCGCCGCTGCAAATGTCGATCATGGCCACATGCTAGCCACGGCGCGTCGGCGGCGCCAGCCGGCCGCCTGCGCCGATACCCGCTTGCGGGACGCGCCCGCTCGGTGCGACAACGCCCCCGCAACAACGGAGGATAGAGCCCATGCGCGTGGTCGCGCTCGAAGAACATTTCACCGCCCCGGCCCTGGCCAAGCGGATCGATCCAGGCGCGGTCAGCCGGCGCGGCTTCCGCCCGCGCAACCCGCCCAAGCACGCCGTCAATCCGATGACGCTGCTGCCCGAGATCGGCGAGGGCCGCCTCAAGTCGATGGACGAGGCCGGGATCACGCTGCAGGTGCTCTCCAACACGGGCCCGGGTCCCGACCTCGTGCCCGGCCCCGACGGCGTCGCACTCGCGCGCGAGATGAACGATTATCTGGCCGGCGCGATCGCCAAGCACCCGAGCCGCTTCGCCGGCTTCGCGGTGCTGCCGATGGCGAGCCCCGACGCCTGTCCGGCCGAGCTCGTGCGCAGCGTCAAGGAACTCGGCTTTCTCGGCGCGCTGATCAACGGCACGACCGACGGCCGCTTCCTCGATCACCCGAGCTATGACCTGCTGCTGTCGGCCGCGGTCGAGCTCGACGTGCCGATCTACATCCATCCGCACCTCGCCCCCGAGCCGGTGCGCCAGGCGTACTATTCGGAGCTGCCGGCGGGCGCCGCCCGCTCGCTCGAGCAGGCCTCGTGGGGCTGGCACCAGGAGACGGCGATCCACGTGCTGCGCATGGTCTTTGCCGGCACGCTCGACAAGCATCCGCGGCTCAAGATCATCATCGGCCATATGGGCGAGATGCTGCCCGTGATGCTGCGCCGCATCGACGAGAGCTCGGCGAACGACGTCGATCACCTCAAGCGGGCGCCCAGCCGGGCGATCCTCGACCAGGTGTGGATCACCAACAGCGGCATCTTCAGCGAGCCGCCGTTCCTTGCAGCGCTCACCACCTTCGGCATCGACCGCATCATGTTCTCGGTCGACTATCCGTATGCACCGAACTCCATGGGCCGCAAATTCCTCGACACGATCTCGCTATCGCCGGCCGACATGGAGAAGCTCACCCACAAGAATGCGGACGCCCTGCTGAAGCTCGAGGTGAAGTAAGGATAAGCGGCTGCGGCGACCCGCACCGATCGCGGGTCGCCGCAGCTCGCCAAGCCGGGTCCACGTGTCGAGGTTGATTGCCTTGGCCGTCGCGCGCGGCGGCCAAGGCATCAAACGCTATGGACAGTGGTGGTAGACGCCGTCGTAGCCGAGATAGGTTCCGGTATCCGGGTTGTACGAGCGGTAGTGCGCCTCACAGTAAGCGACCGCACCCCCGCTCACCACCGGGCCGGAGTAGGCGTAGGGGCCGGGGCCGTAGGCATAGGGTCCCGGGCCATAGTAATAGTCCGGCCCCCAGAACGGCGACGTCGCCGCCGCAATCGCGCCGCCGACAACGCCCGCCGCGATCGCGCCCGGCCAGAAGCCGTGGTGCCAGTGATGCCACGGACGCGCGGCGGCCGGCTGTGCCGTCACCACTGTCGCGCCAGCGGCGAGCGCAAGGGCCGCGGCGCCGGCGATGATCTTGCTCTTCGCGGCCATGAGTTTCGAGGTCATGCAACTTCTCCCTTCCAATTGCGAATTCGCGAGCGGCCGCAAGTGACCGCGTCATGGGATCAAATCCCCACGCCGGGCCGGGTTTCCGCGCGATGTCGTCGCAGGAACCGACAATCGAATGATCGAGATGAACTTGAATTGATGTTTTGCGGAGGGCTACTGCAGCGTAATGTGCGCCTCGCGGATGACCTTGCCCCACTTCGCGGTCTCCGCGACGATCAGCTTCTCGTAGTCATCAGGCGACATCGGCGTCGGGATGCTGCCGAGCGCGGCGAGGCGCTCGCGAATGTTGCTGTCGGCGAGCGCCGCGTTGACCTCGTGGTTGAGCGCCGCGACGATCGGCGCCGACGTTCCCTTCGGCGCACCGATTCCCTGCCAGGTGCTGGCCTCGAAGCCGGGGACCGTCTCGGCGACCGTCGGCAGGTCGGGCAGCGCCTGTGAGCGCTCGGCCGTGGTCACCGCGAGCGCGCGCACCTTGCCGGCCCTGATGGCCGCGATCGATTCCGGCAACGGGCTGAACATCACCTGCACATTCCCGCCGATCAGGTCGAGGAGCGCGGGCGCGCCGCCGCGATAGGGCACGTGCACCATGTCGATGCCGGTCTGCATCTTGAAGAACTCGCCGCCCACATGCGACGCGCTGCCGCTGCCGCCCGACGCCATGCTGATCGTGCCGGGATGCGCCTTCGCATAGGCGATGAACTCCGCAACGGTCTTGGCCGGGATCGACGGGTTGATCTCCATCACCAGCGGAAGGCGGCTGATCATGGCGATCGGCACGATGTCGCGCAGGAAGTCGAAGTCGAGCTTCGTGTAGAGCGTCGCGTTGGTGGTCACCGATTGCGGGATCAGCAGCAGCGTGTAGCCATCCGGACTCGCATGCGCGACCACGCCGACGCCGATGTTGGTGCCGGCGCCCGGCCGGTTGTCGATCACGAAGGGCTGGCCCATGTGATCGCCCACCCATTGCGCGATCATCCGCGCCAGGATGTCGAGCGCGCCGCCCGGCGCGACCGGCACCACGAGATGGACCGGACGGGTCGGATAGGCCTGCGCGCGCGCGCGCCGCGGGACGGCGGCGAATGCGGCGGCGCTCGCGGCGATCTGCAGGAACTGGCGGCGGCGAACCGTCACGGCGTCCTCCCGGCTTCTTCGGTCGGCAAGATCATGACGCGCAATCTTGCCTACCGGACGCGAGCCGGCAAGGTTCACGACGCCGCGGCGCAGAGGGCGTCGGCTTCAATTGCAGACGCGGACCGGCGGATGGGTGCGTGGATCGCCGAACTGGACGCCATGGCAGTGGGGCAGCCGCACGTGCGGGCCCCAGCGGAACGTGGGCGTCGTTGCGGTGCGCGGCTGATAGCCGTGGTAGAGGCCTGGCGGCAGCGGTTGCGGGTTCAGGGCAAGCGCGGGTCGGGCGAGCGCGAGCAAAACCGCAGTGCCTGCGAGCAGCAGTCCGATCCTGGTCATGGCGTGACCCTTTCGAAGGTTTGGGATCGGCGATCTCATGCGAGATCGCCTTGACCAGTCGTCGCGCGTGCGGGCCCAGCGGTTCAGGTTCCAAGGGAGGCGAGTAGCGAGTAGCGAGTAGCGAATAGCGAATGGCGAGGAGCCGGCACCTCTCGGCCCCTATTCGCTATTTTCGCCACTCCCTATTCGCCATCCCTCAATGCTGGAAATGGAACTCGAGCACCGCGCGATCGCCGCGCCGCAATGAGCGCACCCGGTCGGCGTTGCGCTGGATGAGGAAGCCGGCGAGCAGCAGCAGACCCTGCTCGGTCTCGCGGATCTCCTCGTCGCTCGGACGCTTGTCCGGAATCGCGAGCTCGTCGCCCTGCCAGCTCAGGCGGATGTCGAGGTTGAACTCGTCGAACGCGGCCTCGAGCGCGATCGGGCCCTGCACGTTGCAGTGCTCGGCGATGCTTTCCTCCGCCTGGGCGGCGCCGAAGATCGCCCGCTCGATCACGTCGCGCCGCGCGCCCCATTTGGCGCCCTGCTGCTCCAGGAAGGCGCGCACCGCGTCGTGCGCGCCCGGCCCCGGAACGATATCGATCCTCGCCTTGTTGCGCATGCCGATCCGGAAGACGGCATTGAGAGCGAGCGCGATGATGAGGCCGATGACGAGGCCGGAGCTCACGAAGGGCGCGAGCGCGGTCGGTGCGCTGGCGTAGAGAGCGGGAAAGATCTCGTGGCCGAGGCTGAGCGTGAGCGCGATACCGATGATGAAGGTGCGCCGCGCGTCCAGCAGGCGGCTGGTGATGATCTGCAGCCCGCTGATCATGATGAACGATGCGGTGAACAGGAACGAGGCACCGACAACCGCGCGCGGCATGGCGACGAGCGCGGCCGGCACCACCGGAAAGAAGGCGAACACGATCAGCATGAGCCCGAGCCAGAAGGCGACGTGGCGCGAGGCGACGCCGGTCGCGTTGGCCATGCCGTTGGCGGATGACTGCGTGTTGCAGCCGAGCACGCCGAGCAGGCCGGCGACCACGGTGGCGGCGCCGTCCGCCACGATGCCCTTGCGGATGCTGGTCATGTCGGGGCGGATCCAGTCGCGATCGTTGATCTTCTGCGCGGTGGCGACGTCGCCCATGCCGCGCAGCGTGCAGATCAGCGCCGCCGCCGCGAACGGCACGACGAGGTCGAGGCTGAAATGGGGAAGCGCCGGCGTCCAATGCGGCAGCGCGAAGATCGCGGCCGAGGTGAGCACCTTCATGGCGGCCGGGTCGAAGGCGCCGAGCAAAACCGCCGCGACATAGCCGCAGATCACGCCGATGATCGCGCACAGCATGCGCGCCGCGCCTTTGGCCCACAGGTTGAGCCCGACCATGAGCGCGAGCGTCGCGCCGCCGATCGCGAGCTCGCGCGGGGTCGCGGTCGCGTGCGAGGCATCGTCGAGGCCGAAGGCGGACTTGATGGCGAGCACGCCCACATAGATGCCGATCAAGAGGATGCACAGGCCGGAAATCTCGGCCGGGAAGAACGGGCGGAAGCGGCGCACGATCTGCGCGAAGCCGATCTCGGCGAGCCCGGCGAAGAAGGTCATCCCGGTGAGCAGCGGCGGGCCGCCGGCCTTGATCGCCACGATGTCGATCGGCACGAAGGCGGCGGCCGGGCTCGACGAGATGAGGAAGCCCGAGCCGGTCCATCTGCTGGGCCACGCCTGCAGCAGCGTGCCGATGCCGACCGCGAGGAACGATAGCGCGACGAAGCTTGCGGTGGCCTGCTGGTCGGCGCCGACCGCGCGCATCACCAGGATCGGGTAGACCAGGAACGGCGTGATGATGGTGAGCTGCTGCGCCGCGTTGACGAGGCAGACGAGCGCCGGCGGCTTCTCGTCGACGCTGTAGATGAGATTGCTCGGCCGCATCTCCCCCCCCCCCGCGGTTGCGCCGCCGCCCTTTTCTCGTTCGTCGGAACGCTATTTCGCCTTCGCGAGCCCTTCCTCGCGCGTGCCGCAGATGGTGAAGACGTCGAGAAAGGCGCCGAGCTCGAACATGCGCCGCACCTCGGCCGAGAGGCCGCACAGCACCAGCTTGCCGTTGCTCGCGATGCTATGCTTGTGGGCGATCAGCAGGGCGCGGAAGCCGGCGCTGCTGATATACTGGATGTGCGCGAGATCGATCAGAATGCGGGTGCTGCCCTCCCGCATCAGCTCGACGGCGCGGTCGCCGAACGGTTTTGCGCCGAGCGCATCCATCCGCCCGCGCGGCTCCATGATGGCGACGCCGTCGGCGCTGCTCTCGATGACTTCCATCTCGGCTCTCTCCACCCGCCCCTGATTATCCAAATTCTTGACCAATTTCAAAAGGTTCCTACCGTCACGGCGCACATAGGATACTCTGTCCATCAGGTTGCGGACGAGGTGGATGCCGAGTCCCCCGATCGGGCGCTCCGCGACCGGCAACCCGAGGTTGGGCAGCGGCGCCTGCAGCGGATCGAACGGCGCGCCGTCGTCCTCGATCTCGGCCTCGACGCGGTCCGGCCGATGCTGCAGCCGCACCGTAATCTCGCCGCGTGCGCCCGGCGCATAGCCATGGGTGATCGCGTTGGTGACGACCTCGTCCACCGCGACCTGGAGCGCGTTGACGATGTCGGCCGGGAGCCGGTGCGCGGCGCCAAAGCGATCGACCGCGTCGATGAGCCCCGCCATGGCGGCGAGGTCGTTGGCGAGATGCAGGTCGAGCGGCGCGCTCACGCCGGCCGTGGTGCCAGCGCGCGGATCGCCTCCTCGACGCTGTGGAAGATGCGGTCGGGATCGAGCACCTCGTGCACGTGGAAGCGGGTCAGCGCGTCCTGGGCGCGCACCGACTCGAGCCGGGCGATCGCGAACGGCACCTGGCGCTCATGGCATTCGCGGATGAACGCGATCAGCGCCTGCGCGCCGGTGTAGTCGATCTCGACTATGCCGGTCGCCTCGAGCACGAACACCCGCACCGGCGCGGCGGCCGACTGCAGCGCCTTGCGCGCGTCGGCGCGGAAGCGGTTGGCGTTGAGGAAGGAAAGCGGCGCTTGCAGGCCGGCGACGACGATGTCGGGATCGCACTCACCCCTCTGGCGCGGGCTGCGCGGCCACCAGATGGTGGTGCCGGGCACACGCTCGAGCAGGACGAGGCGGGCCTGGGTCGTGGTCCAGATGCCGTGCAGCAGCGACAGCGCGATGCCGATGCCGACGCCCTCCTCGATCGGCAGCACCACGATCGCGGCGGCGGTGGCGACGATCAAGAGGAACTCGGCGAGCGTCTGGCGCAGCACGCCGACGATCTGACGGATGCGGAAGATGCGCAGCGCGACGAACAAGAGCACGCCGCCGAGCGCCGCCTCCGGCACATGGCGCAGCAGCGCGGCGCCGACGACGAGCAGCAGGACGGTGATCGCGGCCGAGGTCAGCCCGGCGACCTGCGAGCGGCCGCCGCTTTCGGCGACGATCGCGGTTCGCGGCGGGCTGGCATTGACCGCGAAGGCCCCGATCAGGCCGGTGAGCACATTGGCGGCGCCGACGCCGATGAAGTCGCGATCGACGTCGGGCGGCTCGTCCGCGCTCGGCGGGAACGAGCGCGTGGTGGCCGCGGTCTGCACCATGACGGTCATCGTGATGATGAGGGCGAGCGTGATGAGCCCGGTGAGATAGGACGGTGCCACCAGCGGCAGCGCCACGTGGGGCAGCTCGCCCTTGACGTCGCCGAGCGGTTTGACGCCGTGATGCTCGAGATCGAACGCGACCACCGCCAGGGTGGCGACGACGAGGCCGATCAGCGCGCCCGGAATGCGGCCGTCGATGCGCTCCGACACGATGATGGTGGCGAGCACGCCGGCGCCGATCGCGAGCGTGTAGAGGTTGGTCGCGCCGACCTCGCCCGCGAGCGTCGCGAGGCGCGCCAGCAGCACGTCGCCCTTGGGCGTCTCGACGCCGAGGACGCTCGGCAATTGCGACAGCAGGATGTGCACCGCGATGCCGGCGAGGAAGCCGGTGGTGACGGGCACCGACAGGAGGTCGGCGATCCAGCCGAGGCGGAAGATGCCGGCCGCGACCAGCATCACGCCCACCATGAGCGCGAGCGCGGCCGCCAGCGCCGGATAGTCGGCTGGATGACCGACCGCCAGCATCGAGAGGCCGCCGAAGAAGATGGGCGTGATGGTCGAATCGGCCCCGCACGAGAGATAGCGGCTGCCGCCGAAGATCGCGAAGCCGAGGGCGCCCGCGACCAGGACCATCAGCCCGAATTGCGGCGCGAAGCCCCCGAGCTTCGCAGCGGTCGCCATCTGCTCGGGAATCGCGATCGCGGCGAGGGTCAACCCGGCGGCGAGGTCACGCGGCAGATACTCGGCGCGATAGCCCGCGAGCGAGCGCAGCAACGGCCAGACGCGACGGCTCTTCGCCGCGCCGCCACCTTGTGCGCTCTCGGTCCCGGCCATCCGCAGATCCCCGTTGCGATCGACTCGGCACCGTAGCGTAGACCGGTCGCCGGTCAAAGCAGGCGCCTGCGCCGACGCGTGCGGCACGACGTGGAGGGACCGAACGTCACGCAGCAGCGGCCCGGGATCCCGGCGCCCAGCTACCCTGCTGTCGTCGGGCTGTCGTCGGCGCTCCGTCGGCTGCATCCGCGGGCCCCTGGAATTCGGCACCGTATCTCGGGCCGGGCGCGGATCAAACGGACGGCAGCCCTCCTCGGCCCGGAGCCGCCGCAACCTGCCGTCACACGATGTGAATGCCGTTCGCCCCAATGGCGCCGTTCGTCACCGTGGCGAGAAGCACCTCGCTCGCGGTCGTCCCATCATGGCTGTAGTAAAGGCCATGGGTCGTATCATCGAAATGGAAGCGATCGCTCGTCGACATGAAGCCGGTGCCGCTCGAGCGCTCGTAGATCGAGCTCACGTTCTCGTTCGCCGTGACGCCGCCGGCACCCGCCGAAGCCGAGATCTGAATGCTGTCGAGTGGCTTGAAGTCGTCGATCGTCAACCGAGAGGCGAAGGAGCCTGGCACGAGAGATATTGCGTAAGCATATGTATCCTGACCGCTTCCGGTGGTGACTGTCTGGGACGCGCTCCCGACCAAGACTTCGAGATTGGCGGTGAATTTCGACGCATCCAGCTGAATCAGGCCGGTGTCCGCCGTCTCGTCTAGCGTCAGGGTCCCGGTCGCTCGTTGCGTCTCCGCGCTGGCGAGAAAACCAAGCGTCAACGTCGCGGTGCCCTGGCTGGCGATCTTGAGCGTCTCGATGCCGCTGAGGTCACCCAAATCGGCGTCGCCGACGGTGAGGTCGCCCGTGTCGGTGATCCAGAGCGAGTTGTTGCCAGGACCCCCATCGATCAACTGGCCTTTCCCATGGAAGGCAGCATCGGCGAACTCGAACGTGTCGTCACCGGCCCCCCCGATCAGGCTGTCCGGGCCCGGCCCACCGATCATGACGAGGTCGTCATGGCGGCCTGAGCCGTCGGCAAACGCGGAGCCGGTTATCCCCGAGAAGTCGACGGTGGTGACCTGCTGGGGAATAACGGCCAAGGAAGCATCGCCCGAGCCGGATAGCTTGAGCTCTTCGATGGACGACAGTGCGACGCCGATCAAGCTCTGGTCGGTGAAGAAGTTCGATATATCCGTGATCTCCAGCGTGTTGTTCCCAGCTGCGCCGTCGACGGACACCGAGAACGGCTGACCAACCGCGGGCGCCGAGGTGGGCAGATCGGCCTGGGTCAATACGAAGGTGTCGTCGCTCTCGCCGCCATGCAACGTGTCCTTCTCGCCGCGTCCGGCGATCACGATAAGATCGATACCGAAGTCCAGGAAACTGGCGTTGAGGGTCAAATCGCCAGTGCTGTGCGAATCGTCGACCGTCAGCGTTCCGTCGGCCGACGGATCGAATGCGAGCGACACATCGTGCTCGCTGTCGCCGAGAAGCTCGAGTGTGTCGATGCCGCTCACATGCATGAACGCGTCAGCGTCGATCGTCTCGGCGCCGGGGCCGCCGGGATCCGACAACACGATCGTGTTGGAGCCGGTGCCCCCGGCGATCGTCTGGCCCGCATTGAACTGGACGCCGGCCAGCAAGAACGTGTCGTTGCCGTGCCCCCCGATAAGCGTGTCCTCGCCGGCAGCAGGCAGTTTGCCGGGAGTCACGCTGCCGGTGGAGACGTAGAGGTCTGCGGTCATTGCCGATCCGTCAACGGTCAGGCTGCCGCTTCCGCCGCTGTCGTCCACCGTGAACCTATGTCCGGCACCGCCGACATCGGCGCTCGCATCCGCCCCGAGGGTCACGCTGTTGGCACCGGTGCCTCCGATCGACAGAACCCCGATGTTGCTCACTTGCGCGAAGCTCGAGTCCACGACGGTGACGCCCGAGCTATCGGACAGGACGATACCGTCGCTGAGGTCCCGTTTGCCGACGATGACGTCGTTCGAGGAGAAACTCGCGCTGGTGAGAACGAAGTTGTCCCCGCCGCCTTGGCCGGCGAGAATGTTGACCGCACCGGCACGCCCGATTCCGGTGATGGTCTCGCCCTCGCCGAGCGCATAGGCGAGAAGCACGTTCGAGGTGCTCGCCGCAAAGGACGGCGAGGATTCGTTGATCCCGTTACCCACCCACCACGTGACCGTCGTGGTTGCCGGCGGATCGATCCCGTCACTCGCCGCTACCGCAAAGGTCTCGTCGACATTGCTGACGAACCCGGTAGCCGCAAGCACACCATTGGTCGGAACGAGGACCAGGCCGGTCGGCGCAGCACCCTGAAACGAATAGGTGAACTGGTCGGCGGTATTGGGGTCACCCGTGGCGGCGAACGTCCCCAGCACGCCGAGAGGGGCCGAGTTGCCGCCGGAGAACTCGGCAGACAAGTCGAGCGCATCCATGGACGGCGTCAGCGCGACACCCGCCGGGCCCTGGCGCTGAAGCGACACGGTTACGCTGTCGACCGCAACGCCCCCATGCCCGTCGTCGATGTCGATCTTGTAGGTCTCGCTGAAGAGGTGCTGAGTGACTGCGGCCCAGTCGGCCGGATTGATCGTGTAGCTCCAGTCCAGATTTCCGCTCGACCGGCCCGGCGTGTCCTCGGTAAGCTGAGCCGTGAACGAACCGATATTCGAGTTCGGCTCGACCGAGACCGTATGGGTATCGTTGAGATCGGGATCGGTGAACCGGACCGACCCCTTCGTCGTCTGAGGCTGCGGCGCGGTGCCCTCCGTGAGCGCGCGGGGATCGGTGCCGGCAGTGATGATCGGCGCGTCGTTCGCACCGTTGAAGGTCACGACCACCTGCTCGCCCGATCCGGATCGGAAGTTATCAGTCACATCGATGTTGAACGTCGCCGATAGAGTCTCGCCGGCGGCGAGGAAATCGAGGTCCTTGTCCGGCAGGCTCGCGGTCCAGGTGACGCTGCCGGTTTGGCCGGACAGGCTGTCGGCCGTCTCCAACACGTTCAGCGCCTTGGAAAGATCCGTCAGCGTCCGAGTCGGGATGGAAGCGGAGCTTCCGCCGGACCAGACGGCCGAGCCGGATTCGTAGCTCGCCGATACTGTATGGGTGTCGTCGTGGTTCACATCGGTAAACGTCAGCGAGCCGGAGGTCGTATCGATCGCTGTGCTGTTGGTGACGTCGGAGAGTTCGTTGATCGTCCCGGACGTGACCCCACCGGTGAGTTCCGGCTTCGAGTCCACGACTTGATCCACCGTGAAGATGACATCGGCAGTCGCGGTCGATCCGTCGAAATCGGTCACCGTATACGGCACCGTGATCGTCGCCGACTCGCCGACGCTGAGCTGCTGGAACGTCGTTGTGTCTGGCTCGAACGTCACCGAGCTGCCGCTGGCGAAGACGTCCGGCCGCCCGAAAGCATCTCCGATCGGACCCGAGACCCGAATTCCGTTCAGATCGAACGTCAACGGCGAGGTTGCAGCCGGGCCGTCGACGCCGAACGCGTAGTCCGTGCCGGATACGGGGGTGACCGTGGCGCTGGCGGTGATGTCGTTGATTGCGGTCGCGTCGATCGTGTGGGCGGTCGGCGTGTCGTCGATGACGGTGACCTCGAAGTCGTGCGGCGAAAGGGTGATTGACGAGCCGTCGCGGTCGGTGGCCTCGACGGCGCCCGACAGATCAATGGTTTTGCTGCCGTTGTGGTCGATCGGGGCGGACAGAAAGAAATCCCACAGGCCGTCGCTGCTGAGGGTGATGCTGAAGACCTGTTTCACGGGCGTCGAGCCGACGAAGGCCAACAGGGAATCGGACGTGACGTCATACGCGATCGTCTGACCGTGCGAAGTCAGCCCAAGCAATTCGAGGACGCTGGCGGCGTTCGGCGCGAATCGGAATGCGGTCGAGGCAGGACCGTCGGCGCCGAAGCTGACGAGACCATCGAGAGAGCCGGTAGTATTGGTGGATGCCCCAAACGTCGTGAGGGCAGCCTCTTGCACCGTGCCGAGGGAGTCCGAATGCGGGACCACAACAGGCGAATCGTCCAACGCCGTAACGGTGAACGATCCCGATGCGGCATCTCCGTCGAAATCACGCGCCGTGTAGGCGAACGCGAAGTTGAGCGCGCCGCCGGTCCCCGCGGGTTCGTCGAGCGGCTCGTCGAGCACGAAGTCGTAGAGGCCATTCGTCGCCGTGTTCGACAGACCGAGTGTGAACACCGTGCCGGCCGGATCGGTCGCATCGTTGCCCGTATAGGCGACGAACGTGTCGGCGTTGAGCAGCGCGACTTTGACCGCTTCGCCGTGCGACGTGAGGCTCGCGAGGTCGACCGCCTTGCCGTTGGCGTCGGTCACCATGATGTCGTTGGCGGCGATGGCCATGTCGGTGAAGGAGAGCGGCGGCGGCGTCGAGCGCGTCGCCGAGATGTCGTTGAACAGGACCTCGTGGCTCGTATCGCTCGGCACGATCTCGAGGCTCGCGAGCTGCACCCCGGCAAAGACGGTGGCGGCGGGGTTGAACACGGTCGCCGGATCGAAGGTGTTGATGGTGTCGACCGGCAGCGTAAGGCTCGCCAGGATGTCGCCCTGCCCGTCGACGCCGATGAGCGTCACCGTCCCGCTGGTGGGGGTATTGGAATTCACGTCGACGGTGCCGAGCTCGATGCTGTCGAGCGTGAATGGCCCCGCCACATCCGTGATCGTGACGGTATCGCCGGCGATACCGGCGAGATCGCCGCGCGGGTGGGCGAAGTCCGAGCCGTCGAAGCCGTAGGCGGTGATGTTGGTGAACCGGAAATTGCCGCCGCCGACCGATGGATTGAAGTTGTGGTACTCGATCGAGTTGTCGATGCCGAACGTATCGGTATGCATGACGACGACGGCCGGGCCGTCGGCGCCGAAATGGAGGCCGAACGAGCCACTGGCCGTCGTCGCCGCGCCCGGATCGGTGCCGCCGCCGAACGGGTCGGTCGCCGACGTGAGGCCGCTCTCGTCGACTTGTGCCGCGGGGGCGACGTCGGCGGTGGGCAGATCGTCGACCGCCGCCACCTTGAATGAGCTCGCGGCCGTGCTGCCGTCGAAGTCCTTGACCGTATAGTTGAAGGAGAAATTGAGCCCGTCGGAGCCCGCGAGCGCCTGATCGAGCGGCTTGTCCAGCACGAACTCATAGCTGCCGTTCGCCGCCGCGCCCGACAGCGTCACCGAGAACACCACGCTGGCGGCGCTGGTCGTCGTCGGCACGGCCGGGCCCGTGTAGGCAACCAGCGTATCGGCGTCGAGCAGCGCGAAGTGCACCGCCGCGCCGTGCGACGTGAGGCTCGCGAGGCTCACGGCGGCGCCGTTGCCGTCCGTGACGGTGACGTTGTTCGCCGCGGTCGTCGTGTCGGTGAAGTGGAGCGAGCCCGACGCGACCGGGCCGTCGGCCCCGAAATGGATGCCGAGCGAGCCGCTCGCCTCGCTGGCGAAGCTCGCCGAGCCGACCTGGCTGCCGACGCCGAACGGATCGGTCGCCGACGTGAGCCCCGCCTCGAACACGCTGGCGGACGCCGCGCCGGAGATCGATGGCGCGTCGTCGTTGACCCCCATGGTGAAGGAGCTCGACGCCAGCGTGACGGCGTCGCCGTCGAAGTCGATCGCCTCGATCAGCCGTGACAGGTCGAGCGATGCGAAGGGTATGCCGGACGTCTCGTCGAGCGGATTGATCAGCGTGAACGTGTAATGGCCGTCGCCGTCGAGCGTCAGAGTGAAGACCTCGTGCCCGCCGCCCGCGGCGCCGCCGTTGGTCCACGCCGTGAGCGTCTGCGCGGCGCCGTCCGTGCCGTCGCTCACCGCCGACAAGGTGACGAAGTTGACCTCCTGGCCGTGCGACTTGACCCCGAGATCGAACGTGCTGCCGTCGGCGACCGCGAAGTGGAAGCCGCTGTTGCCGCCGTTCTGGTCGAAGGCGGGGCCGTCGGCGCCGAAATGGACCAATGGCGCGAGCGTACCGGTCGACAGGACGGCATGATCCGGGGCCCGGCCGTTGCCGTCGCCGTAGAGATCTCCGCTCGCCGTGTTCAGCGCGCCTTCGTCGACCGCGCTGCTCGTGGTGTTGCGGGTGAGCACCGGCACGTCGTCGGTCGTCGTTACGGTGAACGACCCCGACGCGGCGTCGCCATCGAAGTCCTCGACCCTATAGTTGAAGGTCAGATGCAGCGCATCGGCGCCCGCCAAAGCCTGGTCGAGCGGCTGATCGAGCACGAAGTCGTAGCTGCCGTTGGGCGAGCCGGCCGACAACGCGACCGAGAACACGACGCTCGCGTCGTGTACGGTTCCGGGCGCGGTGGCGCCCGTGTAGGCGACGAGGGTTGTCGCATCGAGCAGCGCGAACTGCACCGCCGCGCCGTGCGACGTCAGATCGGCAAGGCTGACCGTACCGCCGTTGCCATCGGTCACCGCGATGTTGTTCGCCGCGTTCGCCTGGTCGGCGAAGGCAAGCGCCCCACTCGCGGCCGCGCCGTCCGCGCCGAAATGGATGCCGAGCGTGCCGCTCGCCTCGGCGGCGAAGCTCGCCGAGCCGGCGTGATTGCCGCTGCCGAACGGATCGATCTGCGCGGTCAGCCCGGCCTCGAACACCGAGCCCGATGCCGCAGCGGTGAGCACCGGCACGTCGTCGGTCGTCGTCACAATGAACGAGGCCGAGGCGGTGTCGCCGTCGAAATCCTGGGCGGTGTAGCTGAAGGCGAAATTCAGCGCGTCGGCGCCGGTGAGCGCCTGATCGAGCGGCTGGTCGAGCACAAAGGTGTAGGCGCCGTTCGCCGACGAGGTGGATAGCGCGACCGAGAACACGACGCTCGCGTCATCGACCGTGCCGGGCGCCGTCGCGCCCGTATAGGCGACGAGCGTCGCGGCATCGAGCAGCGCAAATTGCACGGCCGCCCCGTGCGACGTCAGATCGGCAAGGCTGACGGCTGCGCCATTGCCGTCGGTCACGCTGATGTTGCTCGCCGCGTTCGTCTGGTCCGTGAAGGTCGCCGCGCCGCTTGCCGCCTGGCCATCGGCGCCGAAATGAATGCCGAGCGTGCCGGTCGCTGTCGTCGCGAAGGTCGCGGAGCCCGCATGCACGCCGCTGCCGAACGGGTCGGTCGCCGCGGTCAGGCCGGCCTCGAGCACCGTGCCCGAATCGGCGGCGCCGATCGCCGGCACGTCGTCATTGACGGTGATCTTGAAGCCGCCCGACAGCGTGACGGGATCGCCGTCGAAATCGACGGCCTTGATCAACCCCGACAAGTCGAGCGTCGCCGCGTCTCCGGTCCGGTCGATCGGATTGATCAGCGTGAACACATAGGCGCCGTCGCCGGTCAGCTGGAGCGTGAACACCTCGTGGCTGTTCGGATCGTTCGCCGGCCCGCCGTTGGTCCAAGCCGTGAGCGTCTGCGCGGCGCCGTCGGTGCCGTCGCTCACCGCCGACAAGGTGACGAAGTTGACCTCCTGGCCGTGCGACTTGACGCCGAGGTCGAACGTGCTGCCGTCGGCGACCGCGAAGCGGAAGCTGCTGTTGCCGCCGTTCTGGTCGAAGGCCGGGCCGTCGGCGCCGAAATGGACCAATGGCGCGAGTGTCCCGGTCGACAGGACGGCATGATCCGGGGCCCAGCGGTTGCCGTCGCCATAGAGATCGCCGCTCGCCGTGCTCAACGCGCCTTCGTCGACCGCGCCGCTGCTGGTGCTGCCGGTCAGCACCGGCACGTCGTCGACCTGGGTTACCGTGAAGGTGCCGCCGGCGGTGCTGCCGTCGAAATCGGTCGCCGTGAAGGTGAACGCGAGCTTGAGCCCGTCCTCGCCCGTGAGCGGCTGATCGAGCGGCTGGTCGAGAAGGAAATCGTAGCTGCCGCCGACCACCGCAGTCGACAGGGTGACCGAGAAGACGACGCTTGCGTCTTTGACTGCTGCCGGTGCGGTCGTGCCCGTGTAGGCGACGAGCGTCTGCGCATCGATCAGCGCGAACGCGACCGGACTGCCGTGCGACGTCAGGGCGTCGAGGCGGACCGGATGGCCGCCGGCATCGGTCACGGTGACGTTGTTGGCCGGATCGGCAAGGTCGCTGAACGCGACCGCGCCACTCGCCGCGGGACCGTCGGCACCAAAATGGATGCCGAGCGTGCCGCTCGCCGCGGTCGCGGCGCCCGCATCGTTGCCGGGACTGAACAGCGCGAACGGGTCGGTCGCCGAACTCAGCCCACCTTCGTCGACGCTGTCAGTTGCGGCGCCGGTCAGCACCGGCGCGTCATCTGCGACCGTGACGGTGAAATCGCCGGAGGCGAGCGCGACCCGATCGCCGTCGAAATCGACCGCTTTGATGAAGGCGGAGAGATCGAGCGTGATGGCGTCGGCATTCGCCCCCGTGTCGTCGAGAGGATTGATCAGTGTGAAGACGTAGCCGCCCTCGCCGTCGAGCGTCAGGGTGAATATCTCATGTCCGCCCTCGGCGGGGCCGCCCGTGGTCCACGCCGTGAGCGTCTGCGAGGAGCCGTCGTCCGCGGTCGTGACCGTGAAGAAATTGATCCGCTCGCCGTGCGAGGTCACGTCGGGAACCAACGTACTGTCCGACGTGCCATCGCCGATGGCGAAGCGGAAGGCGTGCTCGACGCCCCCCGGCGTCTCGAGTGGGCCGTCGGCACCGAACGATACGAGGCCCGACAGTGAGCCGCTCGCGAAGGCAAGCCCGTGCTGGTGATCCGGGTCGTTGCCGCTGCCGAACTGGTCGCCGGACCAGGTCGACGCGGCGAGCGCCGCCTCCTCGACGTCGACGCTCGCGCTCGCGCCGGTCAGCACCGGCACGTCGTTGACGACCGTGATGATGAAGTCGCCGGAAAGCGCAACGATGTCGCCGTCGAAGTCGACCCCCCGCACCAGCGGCGACAGGTCGAGCGTCGTCGCGCCGGTGTCGTCGCCGATCTGATCCAGCGGATTGATCAGCGTGAAGGTGTAGCTGCCGTCGCCGGCGAGCTGCAGCGTGAACACCTCGTGACCGCTGCCGCCGCCGGTCCAAGCGGTGAGCATCTCGGAGCCGGGCTGCCCCGTCACCACCAGGTAATCGACGGCGGCGCCGTGCGAGGTGAGCCCGAAATCGTGCGCGCCGCTCGCGACCGCAAGCTGGAATCCGTCGGCGACCCAATGCGCCGCCCCTTTGTCGCTCGGCACGCTCGCGATGGCGGGCCCGTCGGCGCCGAAGCTCACCAGATCGGCGAGCGAGCCGCTGACGACGGCGAGCCCGTTCGCGCGGCCCGGATCGTTGCCGCGGCCGAACAGATCGCCGGGCGACGCCATACCCGCGAGCGCCGCTTCCTCGACGCTGCCGGCTGCGGCCGCGCCCGCGAGCACCGGCACGTCGTCGCCGACCACGATTTTGAAGTCGTTGGCGAACGTGATGATGAGGCCGGCGGCATCGACCGCCTGGATCAGGCCGGAGAGATCGATGGTCGCGGTGTTGGCGCCCTGCCCGGCCGCATCGTCGAGCGGGGCGAGCAGCGTGAACACCCACGAGCCGTCACCGTTGATGGTGAGCGAGAACACCTCGTGCGGCGCGCCCTGCGCCGGATCGGTGCCGGCGACGAGCGTGTTGCCGCTGATGGTCGCGGTGTCGATCAACGACCCCTGCGAGGTGAGGCCGAGCCCCTTGATCCACGCCTTGGCGTCCGTCGCGGCGATGAATTGGAACTTATGGGCGTTCGGGCCGCCGCTGCCGAAGTCGACCAGCGCATCGAGCGAGCCGATGACGCCGCGCGCCACCACTGGCGCGCCCTGGCGGGTGCCAATCGTGCCGATCGTGTCGATGCCGAAGCCGCCCTCGTCGACGGTGCCGGTGATCATCGCGCTGGTGAGCGCGAACGGCACGATCTCGGTGCCGATCGGATTGGTCGGTGTCTCGCGGGTGTCGCCGCTGCCGCCCTGCGAGCCGAGCAGGTCGAGCGGCGTCCCGGTCGGGGCGAGGCTGTCGATCGAGTACGAAACGAAGCTGGCGCCACCGGACGGCGCGCCGGGACCGCCCGAGGCGGGCAACACCGACTCATCGGTGGTGACTGGAAAGAGGCTCGCGAACGCGGCGCCCGAGACGTCGCGGCCGGGACCGAGCTCGACCGTGACATCGGGCAGCGGCTGGCCGTTGTCGCCGTAGAACGGCTCGATGGTGACCTGCGCGTGATTGTCGAACAGGATGATCAGTCGATCGCCGACGTGAACCAGCGTGATCTGCGCGTCGGCGATGGCGCTGAGGTCGAGCTTGGTCGCACCATCGAGATGGACCGTGATCGCCTGATTGCTGTGCGGCTTGACGACGGGGATGACCTGGGGGGTGATCGACGGTCCTGGCGGACCGTTCTGCGCAACAACTATCGCACGATCCATGGATGACCCGCTCTACACGGGCCGCCCTCGACGCCCGCGCCATTCCACCCCGACACCTTTCGCTACCCATTAGTGCAGCTATTTTGTATGGTCAATAAACTACTACCGTGCAGCGCAAGATCTTAAAGGCAGCATTAAAACCGGCGGCGCAAAGTTCCATTTCACACATCCGAACCTTTGTGATCACGGAAGCGCGCATCACGCCCTCAGATTGTTTCGAGCGAACGCATCTCTTACGCGTGTAGACTCGTCCGAACCCGGGATTGGAGGCCCGACGGGTTCCACATCGGTTCAGTCGTCATGCGGCATCGACCGCCGGAGCTTGCACGGGTCACCGGATCGGCGGGGCGTACATGATGCCACCCGCGGTCCACAGCTGGTTGATCCCGCGCGGGATGCCGAGCGGCGTCTTGGTGCCGACGTTGCGCTCGAACACCTCGCCGTAGTTGCCGACCCGGCGGATGACGCGCGCGGCCCAGTCCTTCGTCAGCCCGATCTCCACGCCGTAGTTGCCCTCGGTCCCGACCAGGCGCTGCACATCCGGCTTCTTCGAGGCGAGCGCGGCGTCGATCGTCGCGGTGCTGACGCCGAGCTCCTCGGCATTCACCATGGCGAAGTTCACCCATTTGACGATGGTGAGCCACGGCATGTCGTCGCGACGGACCGCCGGACCGAGCGGCTCCTTGGAGATGATGTCGGGCAGGATGACGTGGTCGCCGGGCTTCGCCAGCTTGAGCCGCACCGCATAGAGCTGCGACGCGTCGCTGGTGAGCACGTCGCACGCCCCGGCATCGTAGGCCTTCACGGCGTCGTCGACCGAAGCTTTGAGCATGGCCTCGTATTTCATGCCGTTGGCGCTGAAATAGTCGCCGAGATTGAGCTCGGTGGTGGTGCCGCTCTGCACGCACACCTTGCTGCCGGCGAGATCGAGCGCCGAGCCGACGTTGCGGGCGCGCCGCACCAGGAAGCCCTGGCCGTCATAATAGGTGACACCGGCGAAGACGACAGGGAGCTCGGCCTCGCGTTCCATCGTCCAGGTCGAGTTGCGCGACAGCACGTCGATCTTGGCCGAAGCCAAAGCGGCGAAGCGCTCGCCCGCCGACAGCGGCACGAAGTCGACCTTGTGGGCGTCGTCGAAGATCGCCGCCGCGAGCGCGCGGCAGAAGTCGACATCGAAGCCCGCCCAATCGCCATTCTGTTGCGGCGCCGAAAAGCCGGCGATGCCCTGGCTCACGCCGCAGACGAGGCGGCCGCGGTCCTTGACCGACTTGAGCGTCTGCGCGTGCGCGCCGCCCGCGAAGGCATACAGCGCGAGGCCGATCAAGGCGGCCGCGAGCCCGATGCGATGACGCATGACACCACCTCCCCTCGTTTCGCAACCGACGGGACCGTCGGATGCGCGACCGTTACGGCCGCGGCGCCTGCAACACCACCACCCGCGTGCCGACCGGCACGCGATCGTAAAGATCGCTCACGTCCGGATTGGTGAGCCGGAAGCAGCCGGACGACACCGCCGAGCCGATCGTCCATGGCTGGTTGGTGCCGTGGATGCGGTAGACGGTACCGCCAATATAAAGCGCGCGCGCTCCGAGCGGATTGCCGGGACCACCTGCCATGAAACGCGGCAGATAGGGCTGCCGCTCGATCATCTCGGGCGGCGGCCGCCAGTCCGGCCATTCGGCCTTGCGGTCGATGCGCTTCAGGCCGAACCACTGGAAGCCATCGCGACCGACGCCGATGCCATAGCGCAGGGCGCGGTTATTGCCTTGCACCAGGTAGATGAAGCGCTCCGCCGTGTTGACCACGAGCGTGCCGGGCGCCTCGCTGGTGCGGAAAAAGACCTCCTGGCGTTGATATTGCGGCGGCAGCTGCTCGTCCTCGCTGGTCGCCACGTAGCCGGGCTGATCGGGACCCATCTGCTGGTCGGGGCGAGGACCGCTGAAACGCTGCGCCGATGCGGACACGAGCAGCAGGCTCGCGAGCGCCGCCCCGGCGCCGAGCCGCCACGCCGTACGTGTTGGTCGCATCAAGGCTCCTCCCGCGACATCCCGACCTGCACTATCGGCGATCTGGTTGTCGGGGAGAAGACGCCTGCTCCCATGGACGCGGTGCTGGCGTACCGAGCATATCAGCGGTGCGCCGCCGGATCGTCAGTGCGCGCCCCACGTCCGCGGGTGGGTGGCGGATCACGCCACCACGTGGATGTCATGCGGCGTCACGGCCACGCCGGCCTCGATCTGGGCGATCGCATGCTCGGCGCCGGTCGTGCCGTTGGCGCTGTAGTAAAGCGTATGGTTTGCCGTATCGAACAGGAACTGGCCCTGCCCGCCGCCGGCGCCGCTGAAGGTGGCGTTGCTCGCGGTCTGGAAGACCGGGGTGACGTCCTCGTTCGCCGTCAACCCGCCGCCGAAGCCTGAGGCCGATACCTGGATCTGGTCGGCGCGCGTGGTGTTGTTGAAGTCCGTGATCTGGACGGCACCGACGCTAAGCGAGTTGAACGCAAAGGTGTTGTTGCCGAGGCCGCCGGCGAAGATGTCGTTGCCGAGCCCGGCAAAGAAGGTGTCGTTGCCCGAGCCGCCGGTGATCAGGTCGCTGCCGGCGCCGGCGAGCACCTCGAGGTTGGCGCTCATCGCCGCGGCGTTGACGTACAGGTTGCCGAGCGCGCTCGAGTCGTCGAGCTCGAAGAAATGACCGGCGCCGCCGACGTCGTGGCTCGCAAAGGCGCCGAGCGTGACGCTGTCGTCCGCCGCGCCGCCGACCTTGAGCGTCTCGATGCCCGTGACGTTGGTGAACGCGGCATCGGCCACCACGATGCCGGTCTGGTCGACGAGCTGGATCGTGTCCGCTCCCGACCCACCGGTGATGACGTCGGTCGCGTTGAAATGCGCGCCGGTGAGCTCGACCAGCAGGTTGGCGCTCGTCCCGGTGCCCGATTGGTTGATCGCGAGCGCCCCGGTTCCGGTCGTATCGTCGATCGTCAAGGCATGGCCGGCGCCGCCGACCGCCGCGCTCGCGAGCGGACCGAGGTTGAGCGTGTCGACGCCGCTGCCGCCGACCTTGAGCACCTCGATGCCGTGCACGTTGGTGAACGACGCGTCGTTCAGGGTCAGGCCCGCCGCATCGGTCAGTTGGATCGTGTTGGTGCCGGCGCCGCCGATGATGTGATCGCTCGACGTGAAGGCCGCGCTGGTGAGCTCGACCAGCACGTTGGGTGCATTGCCGGTCAGGCCCGAGGCGTCGAGCGTGAGATTGCCGCCGGCCGTATCGTCGATGGTCAGCGTATGGCCGGCGCCGCCGAACGCGCCGGCCGCATCGGCGCCGAGCGTCACGCTGTTGGCGGCGTTGGCGAGTTGCAGCACCTCGACGCCGCTCAAGTGCGCGAAGGCGAGATCGGTCAGGGCCGCGGCGCCTGCGACGGCTATGACATCGGTGCCGAGACCGCCCGCGATGGTCGGCGCAGCGGCGAGCTCGGCGGCGGCGACGACGAGCTTGAAGCTGCCGCCGTCGGTGACGCTCGAAGCATCGAGGCTGAATGGCTGGGCCGTGTCGGCGCTGGCGTCGACCGTGATGATCTGCCCGCTCGCGATGTCGGCGTTGGTGAACGTCAGGCTGACGCTCTGGCCCGGATTGGCAGCGAGCGCGACCGTGTCGATGCCCGCGAAGGCCGCCATGGCGCCGAAGTTGAACGAATAGCCGCTGCCGGCGCCGATCGTGAGGCTCAGCGTGTCGATGCCGCTGCCGCCGACGAGGCTGTCGGTCGTCTGCAGCGTCGCGTCCGTCGCCGCGATCGTATTGGTGCCGGTGCCGAACAACACGCTGTCGGCGCCGGTGGTGAGCGTGGCCGAACTGCCCGCGGTCGGCGTGCCGACCCACAGCGATGCCGTCTCCGCGCCGGTCGAGAACGCGGTCGTGCCGCCGGTGCCGTTGGTCGTGAGGTTCACGGTGCCACCGTTGGTGCCGGTCGTCTGGTCCCATGCGTTGAACGTGAGCGTCGCCTGCCCGGCAGCGCCCGGCGTCGTCGGCACGAAACGGACCTCCGTCGACGAATTGGCGGCCAGCAGCAGCGCGTTGGTCGTGCTGACGGACTGGAATGCGGTCCAGTTCGCCCCGCCGTTGATGGTGTAGAACCACGTGCCGCTGACGCCGCCTGTGCCCGTGATGGCGATTCCGGCCGAGGCGCCGCTATCGACGTCGGTCACGTTGTTCGGGCCGCTGCCGCTGGCGATCAGCGCCGTCACCGCGGTGGCGGCCGGGGCGACCGAGACATCATCGAGGAAGACATGCTGGTTGCTGCCGGTATCTCGCATTGCGAATGCGAGCGGAACCGAGCCCCCGGTGCCCATCACGGTGAACGACTCTTGTGTAAACGTCGTCGGGAGCTGCGACCCTGTCAGCGAAAAGTACGGCGTCCCGTTCCAGCTCGCCGAGAAGGTCCCGTTGCCGCCGGACGAGGCCTCGACCCAGAAGCTGACCGTATAAAGCTCGCCCGCCGTCGTCGCGATCGATTGCGACAGCGTCCCGCCGCCCGTGCCGCTCGTGTCGGCGCTGTGGCTGCCGCTATGGTGCGTATTGCTGACGACGATGCTGCCGGACGGCGACACACCCCAGTTGGTGAGGCTGGTGCCACTGCTCTCGAAGCCGGGGTTGAGCAGCAGGTTGACGGTGCTGCCCGCACCGTTGAGCACGACCGCATCGGCGGTGTTGAGGACAGGCGCATCATTGGCGCCGTGCAGCGTGATGGTGACGTTCTGCGACGTCGTTCCGCCATGGCCGTCGTTGATCGCGACCGCATAGGTCTGTGTCACCGTCTGCCCGGCCGCGAGCGACTGGATCGCGGCGTCGTTGACCGAATAGGTCCAGTCCACCGTGCCGGTGCCGCCGCCGGTCGAATCCGCGACCTCGACCGCGGCGAGCGTGCCGAAATAGCCGTTGGCGGCCGGCGTCACCATGACGCTGTGCGTATCGGTCGTGTCGGCGTCCGTGAAGGTCACCGCCCCGCTCGCGGTCTCGATCGGCGTATGCGCGTCCTCGGTGACGCTGCCGGCCTGCGTGCCCGACGTGATCGCCGGCGCATGATCGTTGATGTTGACGGTGACGTCCTGCGTGGTGACGCCGCCCTTCCCATCGTCGATCGAGATCGCGTAGGTCTGCGTCAGGTCCACGCCGGCGATCGAGGCGTCGCCGACCGAATAGTTCCAGTTCACGATGCCGGGGCTGCCGCCGTAAGACTCCATGCCGATGGCCGCCGTCAAGGTGCCGACATAGCCGGTGCCCAGTGGCGTGACGGTGACCGTGTGGGTGTCGTGAACGTCGGCGTCGGTGAATACGATGGTGCCGGCGGTCTGCTCGACATTGCTCGCCTTGTTGGCGACCAGCGACACGTCGTCGAGATTGAACGCGTAGAAATTCCTGATGTCGAGCTCGAGCGTCGACGTCGTCCCGGTGCCGATCAGCTCGACGTTGTACTGGAAGAAATTCTCGAAGCCGGACACCGGAACCGCGGCGAGGGGCGCCACGTTCTGGCCATTCCACAGGATATTGATGAAGTTGGCGGGATCGAAATGGTCGTTCTCGACGTAGAAGGTGAGCGTGTACGACACGCCCGCGACCGTGTTGGCGACCGCCTGACTGAGCTTGATGACATCGTTGGGCCCATCGGTTCCGGTCCACAGCAAGAGCGCCTGCTTGCCCCCATGGGCGTCGGGTGCCAACGAATCTTCGTAGACGTCGCCGAGAGCGGGCTGGTAGACGATCGTCCACAGGCTGCCGAGTCCGCTGTTGGTGGTTGCCTCGAACCCGCCGTCCTGGATCAGGTTGGACGTGGAGGCCGACGCGTCGAGGTTCGTCGTTATCGCGGCGCTGGTCGGGCCGGCGACGATGACCGGCGCATGATCCGGATTGGTGATGTCGACGGCCACGTTCTGCTGCGTCACGCCGCCGTGGCCATCGTCGATCGACACCGTGTAGGTCTGCACGATCGTCTGCTGGGCGCCGAGCGACGACAGCGCGGAATCGGCGACGCTGAAGCTCCAATCGACCGCGCCCATCTTCCCACCCGTCGAGTCGGTCGCGAGCGTCGCCGTGAACGTGCCGAGATAGTTCTGCCCGTCGGCCACATAGCTGACCGCATGGGTGTCGGCCGCGTCGGCATCCGTGAAGGTGATCGCCCCGGCCTGCTGCTCGGTGCCGGGCGTCGTCACCTGCGTGACCGAGACGTCGTCGACGTACCAGTAGTAGCCGGTGCCCAGGACGATGCCGAGCTGGTCGCTGCCGGTGCCGACCACGTTGGCCGTGTACTCGACGTACTGGCTCGAGCTGCTCGGGTTGGCGCTCGAGATCGACGGCACATTGGACCACGCCTGAACCGTCGTGCCATCCCAGTCGATCGCGAGCGAGTTGCCGCGCGATCCACCCGTCGGGATCGCCCAAAGATCGATCTTATAGGACGTGCCGGCGACGTCCGTGATGGTCTGGCCGATCGTCCCGAGATTCGTGGACGGATAGGTCGCGACGAGGACCGCCTGGTTGCCGGAATGCGCGGCCTGACCGAGGCTCGGCGCATAGAGGAAGTTGGTGTAGGTCCAGCCGCCGGTGCCGCTCTCGAACCCGCCGTTGACGACGAGGTTGGTCGGCGGCTGCAGCGACTGACCATCGAAGATGGTGGCGGTCTCGGGGGCGGAGGTGATTACGGGCGGATGGTTCGGACCGCTCAGCGTCAGCGTGACGGTGGACGTATCGGTCCCGCCATTATCATCGTCGACCGTAACGGTCTCGGTCAGCGTGATGCTCTGCCCGTGGGTCATGAACGCGAGCTGGTTGTCGGCGATGCTGAAGCTCCAGTCGACCTCGCCGTTGTTGGTATTGCCGGCGTGCTGGCTGACCGTGAACGCGTTCTCGATCGTGCTGATCTCGCCTTGGGTCAGCGTCTGCGTGATATTCTGGCCGTTGGCGTCCGTGTAGGTGATCGACGCGGGGCTCGCCGAGCCGGTCGGCCGGTCGGTGAGATCGACGTCGGTGAAGTGGATAGCGCCGGAGGCCGTCTCGGTGCCGCCGCCGACCTGCAGCGACGCGCTCTCGGTCTTGTCGGCCGGCGCGATCGCCGGCGGATCGTCGGTGCCGACGATGTCGACCTCGACCTTCTGGATAGCGCTGCCGCCGTGACCGTCGCTGACGGTCACGTCGTAGAGCTGCTGCAGCTTCTGGCCCTGCGCCAGGAACTGGATGTCGGATTCGTTGACGCTGAAGTGCCAGTCCGCGCTGCCGTCGCCGGCCGTCTCGCCGACCGTGAGGATCGAGAACGTGCCCACATAGGGCGTTCCATCCGCGTGCCGGGCGTTGTTCTCAGCGGTGAAGGTTGCGCTGTGCACGTCGTTGAAATCGCCGTCATGGAACGCGACGAAGCCGTCCGCCCGCCCCGTTCCGGCGACGGCTCCGACGTCCTCGGTCACCGTGCCGGACGTCACGCCACCGACGGCCTGCGGCTCGTCGTTTGCACCGTTGAAGGTCACCGTGACCGCCTCGGTCGAGCTCCCGCCGGACGGATCGGCGACCGTGATGTTGTAGATCGCGGTCAGCGTCTCGCCCTGGGCGAGGAAATCGAGGTCCTTGTCCGGCAGGCTCGCGGTCCATTGAACAGAGCCGGTCGCGCCGTTGGTCGATTCCGCCGTCACCTGCGCCGTCATCGCGGTGGCGAGATCGTTCAGCGTCTGCTGCGGAATGCCGATGAACTGCGATGCGCCCGACCACACCGCCGAGACGAGGCTCGCCGAGGCCGTATGCCCGGTGTCGGTCAGGTCGGGGTCCGTGTAGGTGAGGACGCCCGACGTGGCGTCCCGCGTGTTGCTGCCGGTGACCGGCGTCGTGCCCTGATCCAGCCCGATCTCATCGACCGACCCCGAGGTCGCGCCGCCCGTGAAGGCCGGCGGATCGTTGCTGCCGACGATATCGACCTCGACCGTCTTGGTGAACGCGCCGCCGTGGCCGTCGCTGATGGTGACGTCGTAGAACTGCTGCAGCGTCTGGCCTTGCGCCAGCGAGCGGATATCGGCCCCATCGAGGTTGAACTGCCACGGCACGCTGCCGAGGCCTGCGGCCTCGCCGAGCGAGAAGAGCTGGAACGTGCCGAGATACGGCGTGCCATCCGCATGGTGGCCGGTGTTCTCGGCGACGAAGCTCGCGCTGTGCGTGTCGTCGACGTCGGGATCGGCGAATTCGACGAGGCCGCCGGTGGTCGGCGTCGCGCTGGTCACCGAGCCGGACGTCGTGCCGCCGTCGAACGCCGGCGCCTGGTTGACACCGTCGATCGTGAACACGATGTGACCCGTGGCCGTCGATCCATCGGTATCCGTCACCGTGTAGGGAACATCGACCGTCGCGCTTTCGCCGACGCCGAGTGCCTCGAAATCCGCGCCCGGATTGAGCGTGACCGAATCGCCGTTGGAGGTCAGCTGCGCGCCGGCCGGTAGCACGAGGTGGCCGTTGGTGGGATCCGACGTGAACGTGGCGCTCGCCGGGTCGATCGCGAACGCGGCGAGACCGTCGGCACCTGCCCCGTAGTCGGTGCCAGCCGTCAGGTGCACGGTCGTGTTGACGTTCTCCGCCATGGTGGCCGACACCGTGTGGGCAAACGGTGCGTCGTCCTGCGTCGACACGGTGAACGAGCCGGACGCGGTGTCGCCGTCGAAGTCCCGCGCCGTGTAGGCAAACTTGAAGTTCAGCGCGCCGCCGGCGCCGGGCGGCTCGTCGAGCGGCTTGTCGAGCACGAAGTCGTAGGCGCCGTCGCTCGCCGTGTTCGACAGGATGACCGTGAACACCGGGTGGGCTGCATCGGTCCCCGTGAAGGCGACCAGCGTCTCGGGGTTGAGCAGCTGGAAATTCAAGGTGTCGCCGTGCGATTTCAAGCTGGCGAGGCTGACGGCATTGCCGTTGCCGTCGGTAACCGTGATGTTGTTGGCCGGGTTCGTCAGGTCGCTGAACGACAGTGGCGGCGGCGTGGACCGCGTCGCCGTGATGTCGTTGAACATGACAGCGCTGTTGGGATCGCCCGGCACCAGCTCGAGCTTCGCCAGTTGCAGCCCGGCGAAGGCCGTTCCGGCCGCGTTGAAAACGGTCGCCGGGAAATTGTTGGAGTCGAGGCCGACGGTGAGCGGCACGCTCGCGATGACGTCGCCCTGCGCGTCGAGACCGACGAGCGTCACGTTCGGATTGTTGAAGTTCGGGGTGCCGCTGATCTGGCCGAGAAGGATGCTGGTAAGGACGAACGGCCCCGACGCATCGGTGATCGATAAGGTGGCGCCCGTCTGTCCTTCGATGTCGCCTTCGCTGCCGAACGTTTCGTAGCCGAAACCGCCGACGCCGCTGAAGCGGAAATTGCCGCCGACGTCGATGTTGGCGTCGAAATTCAACGCGTCGCTTTGGCTATGGATGCCGAACGTATCGGTATTCGTGGTGACGATCGACGGGCCGTCGGCCCCGTAGTGCGCGATCGTAGCGCTCGCCTCGGTCGGCGCGCCCGGGTCGGTGCCGATGCCGAACGGATCGGTCGCCGACGTGAGCCCGCTCTCGTCGACCTGGCCCGTGGACGCGGAGACCGCCACCGGCAGGTCGTCGACCGCCGTCACGGTCAAGGAGGCCGATGCCGTGCTGCCGTCGAAGTCCTTGGCGACGTACTTGAACGCGAAGTGCAGCCCGTCGCTGCCCGCGAGCGCCTGGTCGAGCGGCTTGTCGAGCACGAAGTCGTAGCTGCCGTTCGGCGCCGCCGCCGACAGCGTCAGCGAGAACACCACGCTCGCGGCGTTGATCGCATTCGGCGCCGTTGCGCCCGTGTAGGCGACCAGCGTATCGGCGTCGAGCAGGGCAAAATGCACCGCCGCGCCGTGCGACGTGAGGCTCGACAGGCTGACGGCGGCGCCGTTGCCGTCGGTGACGGTGACGTTGTTCGCCGCCGTGATCGTGTCGGCGAAGTGGAGCGAGCCCGACGCGGCCGGCCCGTCGGCGCCGAAATGGAGCTCGAGCGAGCCGCTCGCCTCAGTCGCGAAGCTCGCCGAGCCGACGTGGTTGCCGGCGCCGAACGGATCGGTGGCCGAGTCGAGGCCGGCTTCGAACACGCTGGCGGAAACGTCCGAGATCGACGGGTGGTCGTCGTTGACCGCGATGGTGAAGGAGCCCGACGCGAGCGTGACCGAGCTTCCGTCGAAGTCGACGGCCTCGATCAGTCGCGACAGGTCGAGCGACGCGAAGGAGCGTCCGGGCTCGTCGAGCGGATTGATCAGCGTGAACTTGTAATTGCCGTCGCCGTCGAGCGTGAGGGTGAAGACCTCGTGGCCGCCATTGGCGAGGCCGCCATTGCTCCAGGCCGTCAGCGTCTGCTCGGCCCCGTCGGCGGTCTCGCTCACCGCCGACACAGTGACGTAGTCGACCTCCTGGCCGTGCGACTTGACGCCGAAATCGAACGTGCCGCCATCGGCGACCGCGAAGCGGAAGCCGCTGTTGCCGCCGTTGGCGTCGACGGCGTGGCCGTCGGCGCCGAAGTTGACCAATGGCGGGAGCGTCGCGGGGCTCGGCGCGCCCTGGCCCGGCCCCTGGTCGTTGCCGTCGCCGTAGAGGTCGCCGCTTGCCGTGCTCAGCGCGCCTTCCTCGACCGATGTGCTCGTGGTCTGGCCGGTCAGCATCGGCGCGTCGTCGGTGGTCGTCACCGTGAAGGTGCCGCTCGTGGTGCTGCCGTCGAAATCCCGCGCCGTGTAGTTGAAGGTGAATTCCAGTCCGTCGGCGCCGCTCAGCGCCTCGTCGAGCGGCTTATCGAGGACGAAGTCGTAGCTGCCGTTCGGCGCGGCAGTCGACAGCATCACCGTGAACACGATGTCGCTCGGCGTCGGCGAGTTGCCCGTATAGGCGACGAGTTCCGTCGGGCTGAGGAGCGCGAAGTCGACCGTCTTGCCGTCCGACGTCAGATCGGTGAGATCCACCGCACCGCCGTTGCCGTTGGTAACGGTGACGTTATGCGCAGCCGTCGTCTGGTCGGTGAACTGGAGCGGGCCGCCGCCCGGTGCAGGTTTTTCGACGGTGAGATTGTTGATGAAGATATCGGAGCCGATCGTCTGGTCTTGATTCTTGATGTCCAGAAACGCGAGCTGCTTGCCGTCGAACGCCGTCCCGGTCGCGTCGAATGTCGTTTTCAGGTTCAAGTCGGTCTCGGCCTGGACGGAGACC
>DATGLS010000021.1:0-5899 GCA_035293985.1 Xanthobacteraceae bacterium | reverse complement strand
AAAGCTCACTCGCACATGGCAATTGTCGAGGATCGAGTTGTTCGGGCCGTAGGCCTTCTCGATCTGGTTGAGGCTCTGCGCGATCAGAAACGACTTCAACCCGTAGCCGGCCATGAACGCCAGCGCGCTCTCGAAGAAGTCGAGACGGCCGAGCGCGGGAAACTCGTCGAGCATGAGAAGCAGGCGGTGTCGGCGGGTCTTCGCATGGAGATCTTCGGTCAGCCGCCGTCCGATCTGATTGAGGATCAGGCGGATCAGCGGCTTGGTGCGGGCGATGTCGGACGGCGGCACAACGAGGTAGAGCGTCGTCGGCTGCGCGCCGCCGACGATGTCGGTGATGCGCCAATCGCAGCGGCGCGTGACGGCCGCGACGACGGGGTCGCGGTAGAGGCCGAGGAAGGACATGGCGGTGCTCAGAACGCCGCTGCGTTCGTTGTCCGACTTGTTGAGGAGCTCGCGCGCGGCGCTGGCGATGACCGGGTGCGGTCCGGCTTCCCCGAGATGCGGGGTCTTCATCATGGCGGCGAGCGTCGATTCGATCGGGCGGCGCGGATCGGAGAGGAAGCAGGCGACGCCGGCGAGCGTCTTGTCCTCCTCCGCATAGAGCACGTGAAGGATCGCGCCGACCAGCAGCGCATGGGAGGTCTTCTCCCAATGATTCCTCTTCTCGAGCGAGCCTTCAGGGTCGACCAGGATGTCGGCGATGTTCTGGACGTCCCTGACTTCCCACTCCCCGCGCCGGACTTCGAGCAGAGGATTGTAGGCCGACGACCTCGCGTTGGTCGGATCGAACAGCAGCACGCGACCGTGCCGCGCGCGGAAGCCGGAGGTGAGCTGCCAGTTCTCGCCCTTGATATCGTGGACGATGGCGCTGCCGGGCCAGGTGAGCAGGGACGGGATGACGAGCCCGACGCCCTTGCCGCTCCGGGTCGGGGCAAAGCAGAGGACGTGCTCGGGTCCGTCGTGCCGGAGGTAGTCGCGGCCGAGCTTGCCGAGCACGACGCCGTCGGGGCCGAGGAGGCCGGCGGCCTTCACCTCATCGGGCCGGGCCCATCGCGCCGAGCCATAGGTGTCGACGTTCTTCGCCTCGCGGGCCCGCCATACCGACATGGCGATTGCGGCGGCGATCGCCATGAACCCGCCCGACGCCGCGATATAGGCGCCCTCCACGAAGATCGCCGGGGCATAGGCGTCGTAGAAGAACCACCACGCATAGAAGGAGGGGGGATAGTAGACCGGCCAGCCGAACACGACGAACCAGGGTTCGCCGAGCTGTGCCTGGAAGCCCAATCGCCATGCCGTCCATTCCGTCGCGCCCCAGGTCGTCGCGAGGATGATCAGCGCGACGACCAGAATCTGACCCCAGAGAATCTTGGTCGCGGACATCACGCGGTCTCCTTGTCCGATCCTCTCGTCACAGGCCGATCCCCCGCTTGCGGCCGAAGCTCCAGTCGATCCCGCCGTCGCCGCGCGCGACGCCGGAGACATGGCGGCCGAGATGCCGTTCGAGCGAGGGCGACCAGGGCACGAGCTGGAAGCCGAGGCCATCGTCGAGCATCGCGAAGCGTCCCGAGGCGAGATCGAAGCGGCGGCGGTATGTGCCGGCCAGGTATTCGCCGGCGCCGGTCTTGACGGCCGTCTGGTCGGTCTCGGTCGTGAGACATTCGCGCAGCGCGTCGAGCTCCCGACGCCGCAGCGTCTCGACCAGGTTGCGGCTGAAGCTGACGCCGCGGCTTTGCCGCTCGGCCAGGCCCTGAGCGATGAGATGCTCGGCGCGGCGGTCGAGGGCCTCTCGGACCTCCGCACCGAAACCGCCGCCGCCGAGCGGGACCGGCTCGCGCGCGATGGCCTGGCGGTCGAGCCAGGTGGCGCCGTTCGCCGTGATCTGCTGCTCGAGCGGAAGGTCCGACCGGACGGCGAGCGCGACGCGCCGCCGACCCTGGGCGTCGTCGAACCGGCGCAGCTCGACGATCGAACCGGGAGCGGAGTCCCCGGCGGCGTTGAGATCGGTGAGCCTGATGTGATGGGTGCGGCCATCGACGCCGTCGACGACGGCGTAGGCGGTCCCCTTCAACTCGTCGTCGAGCCCGCGCGCCAGCAAGCGGCCGACGATCGGCTCGTCAAGGCTTTCGCCGGCCAGCACGTAGCTTGAAGGCCCGCGTTCGAGTCCGCGCTCCGCGAGACCGCGATGGATCCGCTTGATGATGTCGCCGCGCTCGCCGAGCTGGCGCAGGCGTTTCTCGGCCTCATCGGAGATGATCCATTGACCCGGCCCGATCTGATCGGCGAGGCCGAGGGCCTCCAGCTTGCGCAGGCGGCCAACCTTCAGCGCATGGAATTCGTCGGGCTGGCGGCCGGAATGCGGCGCGAGATCGATGATGCCCGTCCGATGGGCGTCGCGCGCAAGCTGGCGGTCGAGGTTCGTCCAGCGCTCGGCCTCGATCTGGCGCTCCAGCGCGGTGCGGATGTCGCGATCGGTGCGCGGGCCGAGCTCCTGGGTGATCAGATCACGCGCCCGGTCGCGCATCCCTTCCTTGATGTAATCGCGCGCGATGACGAGGTTCTCGCCATCGTCACGAACGCCGCGCACGATCAGGTGGACATGGGGGTGCTCGGTGTTCCAGTGATCGACTGCCACCCAGTCGAGAGACGTCCCGAGATCCTTCTCCATCTGGCCGACCAGGTCGCGGGTGAACCGCTTGAGGTCCGCCATCTCGATCGCGTCGTCCGGCGACACGATGAAGCGGAAGTGGTGGCGATCGTCGGCGCAGCGCTCCGCGAAAGCCTTCGGATCGGCGTCGTCAGTACCGGGACCAAAGAGCCGCGCTTTCTCTCCGTCCCGGGTGACGCCCTCGCGCCGCAGATAGCCGAGATGGGTCGCGAGCGGCGCGCCGCGTGCGCCGTGGCGGACGACGCGCGCCTTCACGACGGCGCCGCGCGAGCGCGACGTGATGAGCCGGTTGGCCTGCACCGCGGCGCGCTGGCCGCGGCCGAAGCGCGAGCGATGGCCGGGCCCGATCGTCCCCTTGCGGGAGACGGAGCCGCCGGCGCGCTGAGCGGCGGCGAGCGCCTGGGCGATGAAGGGCCGCGCCCGCTGCGCGCGCGTCGAGCGAATGCGGCCAGGGCGGATGCGGAAGTCGTCCTCGGCGCTCATGGCAGCGGCCCCGCACATCGCACCAAGAGCTGGAACTCATTGCAAAAGTGCCGAAGGCGCAGGCTGCGCCGGGACGGCGCACCTCGCGGTTTCGGCATGCAAGCTATTGAAAAAGCACAACCGTCACGGCGCGCACATCGCGCCCCTTTATCCTGCCATCGTGCGGTCGGGGTTGCGCCCTCCCGCCTCATCGCACGCTCCGATGCGCTGGGGCGCGCCAGACCACGATCCGGCAGGGAGCGCCTCATTGCCGGGGCTCCGGACTTGCCGAAGCCACGAAAAGCCCGGACGAGCGCGGTGAAAGCGATATCGCCTCATGCGTGCGCGATGCCGTCGCGTTGTTGCCGGACACGCGCTGGTCTTGCGATGGTCCTGCATTCGCACCGCTGTTCGCGTGCACGACGAACAAGGGCGAGCGCGTCCAGGCGAGCGGATCGGGCGCAATCGCGGTCACGCTCTCGAACGGTTCGCCGCCGATAAGGGGCGCCAGCAAAGCGACATAGGCGCGGGTCTCCGCCGGCAATGCGCGTACCCCGGCGAGGTATTCGTCATAACGCTGCGGGCCGGCGTTGTAGGCCGCGAGGAAACCGGCGAACCGTAGCGGTCGTGCATCTCGCGCAAGTACGCGGCGCCGGCGAGGATGTTGTCGTGCGGATCGAACGGATCGCGACCGAGACCGTAGCGGGCGCGCAGCTCCGACCAGGTGTCCGGCAGATCTGCATCAAGCCCATCGCGCCCTTGCGCGATACGGCGCGCACATCGCGGGCGCTTTCCGCGTCCATGACGGCCCATATCCAAGCGATGGGGACGCCGAAGCGCCGCGCGGCTTCTGCGATGTAGTCGGTAATCGGATGCGCGCTCTGAGGACGCGCCCGTCAGGCGCGTTCTGCGCAAGCGCAACGCTGGTGAACGGCGCGGCGATCAGCAGGCCGGAAAGGAGAAGAGCGGGAAGACGCCGGACGAGCGAGCGTCGCCCGGCGGCCTCACTCCGTTTCCGCGATGTCGAGCGGATGGGCATCGCCTCAGTCCCGCTCCGGCCGCTTCTGGGGACGGTTCCAGTGCAGGCCCCGGACGGACTTCGCGTCGCCCGACTGGAACAGGTTGGCGCGGATCGGCTGGCTGAGCGCCGGATCGTCGATCTGGACGGAGACGTAGTCGCCGGCCTTCTCGCCAGTGCGCTTCCAGCCGGCGCCGATTTCAGGCCCGTTGCTGTCGCGAGATGGACGCGATAATCCGGCGCGTTCTCGGCGTCGGAATGCTCGGCCGGAATGAGCACGATCTCGCTGTTGAGCGTGAGCGTGCGGACATGGCCGGTATAGCCGTTCTTGGTGCGGGTGAACTCTCCGATCTGTGGCATTGAAAGCTCCCTATGTGCGGTGAAGGGGATGTCTCCCGCGCGCCGTCACCGCGTTGCGGCGCGCCAGTGGAAGCGGCCGTCGCCGTGGGATCGCGCGGCCGATGATCGTGTTCGTGGAGAGCGGGCCGAAGTAGCGGCCGTCCATGCTGTCGGGAGCGGCCCAGTTCATGAGGAAGACTTCCCCGTCGGCGATGCGGCGGCAGCCCTGCCAGGACGGCAGGGCGCGGCCGGCGCGGTCGCGCGCCAGCGCCTCGCCCATGTCGATGCCGTCGATCGTGATGTGCGATCCGTCCCGGCAAACCTGCTGGCCAGCAATGGCGGCGACGCGCTTCATCAACGGCACGCCGCGCGGCAGATAGCGGCGCTCGGCCATGAAGGAGGCGAGCGGTTCGGGCGTCGCGACGGCGACGAGGTCGGTGACGTCGAGGTGCCGCGCCGGTTCGATGGAATAGAGGCCGAGCGGCACGCTGGCCGACGCGTTCCAGATGAGCTTCGGGGCGACCGGAAGGCAGTAGAGGCCGCCGACCGCCACCACGGCGAAGGAGGTCGTCATGACATAGCCGAAGCGCGTCACGGCTCGACCCTCCGCCGCAGGAGGAGCGCCCGATGCTGCTCGACAGTGTAGCGGCGCGGCTCCTGGCCGGCGGTCAGGCGGTTGTGGACGTGGCGCCAGTGATGCGGCGACACCTCGGCCGGATCGATGCCGATTGCCTCGATCGCATCGACGATCTGGAGGACGCGCTCGATCTTCGGCCAGCCCTCCATCTTGAGGAGGATGTCGCCGCCGGGGCGCACGAAGGGCAGCGTCTGATAGCGCTCGCCGGGCGTGATCGCGCGCACGATGTCGATGCGAGAGAGGATGGTGCCATGGTCATTGGAGGCCCAGCGCACGAAGGCGAAGGTGCTGTTGGGTGCGAAGGTGAGCACGCGGCGGCGCCGGTCGAGGATCTGCTCGTCCTTCTCCCTGCCGAAGCGGATCCAGTATTCGACCTTCTTCTCGATCCAGGTCAGCTCGACGCGTGTCAGGCTGTCGGCGGGAAGTGGCGACGGCAGGAGGCGCAGGTGGGGCGCACCGGTCATTGCGGGTCTCCTTCGGCTGGAGGGAATTCGCGGGCGAGCAGGTCGCGCAGCATGTCCGCGACGGTTAGGCCGCGCTGGAAGGCGACGACCTTGATGCGGCCGCGCAGCTCCGGTGTGATGTCGACCGTCAGCCGCGCGGTGAAAGCGGCGGCGTCACCGTTGCCGCCGGAGCGCGGTTCCGGTGTCTTGATCCAGCGTTCAGGATCGGCCGGCCGCGCGATGAAGGCGCGTTTGGAAGAGCGCTGGGTCATCGCGCCAGCCTCCCGACTTCTCCCGCAAGAGCGGTGATCTCGCGCGCCGCCGGACTT
>DATGLS010000020.1:0-29954 GCA_035293985.1 Xanthobacteraceae bacterium | reverse complement strand
TGCCGGCGCTCAGCTGGCCGCGGGAACTGCTCGCCCGCCACGCGCATCACCATCACCGCTTCGACGCGGCGCCGGACGGCCCCGGCGCCGAGATGGAGACCTCGCGCGGCTGCCCCTATCACTGCACCTTCTGCGCCAAGGAGAACTTCCGCGACGCCTATCGACGTCGTCCATTGCCGACCATCCTCGAAGAGCTCGACGGGCTGCTCGGCCAGGGCGTCGAATACGTCTATTTCATCGACGAGATCTTCCTGCCCAACCGTCCGCTGCTGGCCGGCCTGGTCGGGCGCGGGCTGAAGTTCGGCGTGCAGACGCGCATCGATCTTTGGAAGGACGACATGATCGAGCTGCTCGGCCGCGCCGGCTGCGTCTCGGTCGAGGCGGGCGTGGAGAGCCTGAGCCCCGCAGGCCGCGAGGCGCTCGCCAAGCGCTGCAAGCTCACGACCGACGAGCTCGCCGATCGCCTGGTGACAACCAAGCGCCACGTGCCATTCGTGCAGGCGAACCTGATCGAGATGCCGCAGGACGACGACGCGAGCGTGCAGCGCTGGCGCGCGCAGATGCGCGACGCCGGCATTTGGGCGAACGATCCGGTGCCGCTGTTCCCCTATCCGGGCTCACCCGACTATCGCCGCCTGTGGGGCCTGCCGGACGACCACGCGTGGGAACGCGCACACGACTACTACCTCGGCCAGTTCGACGACTTCAGCGACGTGCAGGACGGCCGGCCGCGCCGCCTGCGCGAGCTCGAGCTGGAGGCGCGAGGATGAGCCCGCCCTCGTTGCGCATCTTGATGACGGCCGACGCCGTCGGCGGCGTATGGGTCTACGCGACGGCGCTCGCGCGCGGACTTGCGGCGCGCGGTCATCGCGTGACCCTTGTGACCCTCGGCCCCAGGCCGCAGGCCGCGCAAATGCGCGACGTCGAGGATGTCGCCGGCCTCGATGTGGTGACGACGGACCTGGCGCTCGAGTGGATGGACCCGGCCGGCGCCGATTTTTCCCGCGCCTGCCGGCGGCTGACGGCGCTCGAGCGGCGCGTCGCGCCCGACATCGTCCATCTCAACGGATTTCGCGAAGCCTCGGCGACGTGGAATGCGCCCGTCCTCCTCGTGGCACACTCGTGCGTATGGTCATGGTGGCGTGCCTGCCGCGGCTGCGACCCTTCCGAGCCGTGCTGGTCGACCTATGCGGCCAATGTGCGTGCCGGCCTTGCGGCGGCGCAGCGCTGGGTAGCGCCGAGCACCGCGTTTCGCGACGAGGTCGCGGCGCTGTACGCGCCCGCGCGGGCCGGGAAGGTGATCGCGAACGGGCTCACCATCGCACGCCGCCGGGTGATGAAGCAGCCGATCATCCTCGCCGCCGGCCGCTTGTGGGACGAAGCGAAGAACATTGCGCCGCTCGCCGCGGCCGCGCCGCGCCTGGCTTGGCGGCTGCGCATCGCCGGCCCGCTCGCCGGCGGCACGGCCGGCGCCAGCGGCCGCCGCCTCGCGCGCGAGGTGAGTTGGCTCGGCCCGCTGCCACGGCACGAGTTGCTCGCCGAGATGCGCCATGCCGCGATCTTCGCCGCACCGGCGGTCTACGAACCATTCGGCCTGACGGTGCTCGAAGCCGCATCCGCGGGCTGCGCCCTGGTGCTCGCCGACATTCCGACGTTCCGTGAGCTGTGGGAGGGCGCCGCGCTCTTCGTCGACCCGCGCGACGAGACGTTGCTCGCGGCGACGCTCGAGTGGGTCGCGGGTGACGAGCGGCTGCGGCGCACATTGCAGCGGCGCGCTAGCGTCCGGGCACGACGCTATTCGCTCGACCGGATGTGCGAGGCTTACTGCACGCTTTACGGCCAAATGATGGGCGTGCGCCCGGCGGCGCCGATAGCGCGGCGCCGCATGCAAATCGAGGCGCGGGCATGAGGTTCGTGCTGTTCTATCATTCCTTCGTGTCGTGCTGGAATCACGGCAACGCGCATTTCCTGCGCGGGATGGCGCGCGCGCTCGTTTCGCGCGGCCACAGCGTCGCGACCTACGAGCCGATCGACGGCTGGAGCCGCCAGAATGCCTTGCTGGAGGAGGGCGGCGCCCAGGCCGTGGCCGAATGCGCCCGCCTGGTTCCCGGAGTCGAGGTCCACTTCTACCGACCCGAGACGCTCGATCTCGATCGCGCTCTCGATCATGCCGACGTCGTGGTCGCGCACGAATGGAACGATCCCGCTCTGATCGCGCGGCTCGGCGCGCGGCGCCGCGGCGGCCACTTCGTCCTTCTGTTCCATGATACCCACCACCGCGCCGTGAGCGCACCCGAGGAGCTCGACCGGTTCGAGCTCGACGCCTTCGACGCCGTGCTCGTCTTCGGCGAGGTGCTGCGCGAGGTCTATCTCCGCCGCGGCTGGGGGCGACGCGCCGTGACCTGGCACGAGGCGGCCGACGCCGCGTTGTTTCGGCCGCGGCCGTCGATCGAGAAGGGCACCGATCTCATTTGGATCGGCAACTGGGGCGACGGCGAGCGCGATGCCGAGCTGCAGCGCTTCCTGATCGAGCCTGTGCTGACTGCCGGTCTGGCAGCGCAGCTGCACGGCGTGCGTTATCCGGTGGCAGTGCAGGACAAGTTGCGCGCCGATGGCTTTTCGCTCGGCGGCTGGCTGCCCAATCACCGCGCACCTGCCGCTTTCGCTGCCGCACGCTTCACGATCCACGTTCCGCGCCGGCCGTACGTCGCCGCGCTGCCGGGCATTCCGACCATTCGGGTGTTCGAAGCGCTCGCTTGTGGCATTCCGCTGATCAGCGCGCCCTGGACGGACGCCGAGAACCTGTTTCCTGCCGGAAGCTACCTGAAGGCCCGCGACGGCGCCGAGGTGGTTGCGGCGATGCGTGCGCTGGTGCTCGATCCCTCGTTCGCCGAGGAAGTATCGGGCGCCGGCTTGGCCGCCATCGAGGCGCGCCACACCTGCGAGCATCGTGCCGACGAGCTCATGGCGGTGATCGCCGGCCTCACGACCCCGGCCCGCGTGCCGGCCGCATCACCAATTCAAGCGCACCACGGGGCGGCACAATGAGGATCGCGTTCTTCGGCTCGAGTCTCGTCTCGTCCTACTGGAACGGCGCCGCCACCTATTATCGCGGGCTGCTGCGCGAGCTTGCGGCGCGCCACAACGCCATCACATTCTACGAGCCGGACGCATTCGAGCGCCAGCAGCACCGCGATATGGACGATCCGGACTGGGCGCGCGTCGTGGTCTACCCGGCGACCGAGGACGGCTGGCGCCGTGCGCTCGACGAGGCCGTGCGCGGCGCCGACCTCATCGCCAAGGCGAGCGGCGTCGGCGTGTTCGACCGCGAGCTCGAGCTCGCCGTTCCGGCGCTCGCGCGCGCCGGCACCATCACGGTCTATTGGGATGTCGACGCGCCCGCGACCCTGGAGGCGATCGCGGCCGATCCGGGCCACCACCTGCGCCAGGTGATCCCGCGCTACGACCTCGTCCTCACCTATGGCGGCGGCGACCCGGTCGTTGGTGAATACGAGCGGATCGGTGCCCGCCGTTGCGTGCCGATCTACAACGCGCTCGATCCGCGCACCCATCACCCGGTGGCACCGCGCGCCGATCTCGCCTGCGACCTGAGCTTCCTCGGCAATCGGCTGCCTGACCGGGAGGCGCGTGTCGGCGAGTTCTTTCTCGGCGCCGCGCAACGCCTGCCGGAGCGTTCGTTCATGCTCGGCGGTGCCGGCTGGCGCGCCGAGGACGTGCCCGCGAACGTGCGCATCGCCGGCCACGTGGGCAGCGGCGCCCACAATGCGTTCTATTGCTCCGGCCTTGCGACGCTCAACATCAATCGCGCCAGCATGGCGCGCTACGGTTTCTCGCCGCCCACTCGCATCTTCGAGGCCGCGGGCGCCGCGGCCTGCATCATCACCGACGCCTGGGACGGCATCGAGTGCTTCCTCGCGCCGAACGAGGAGATCCTCGTCGCCGCCGACGGCTCGAACGTCGCCGGCCTTCTCGGCGCGCTAACGCCGCGGGACGCGCGACGGATCGGGGAGGCCGCGAAGGCCCGCGTGCTGGCGCGGCATACTTATGCGCATCGGGCGAGGCAGGTGATCGAGTTGCTCGACGCGGGACGATCCAACAGCGAGGCAGCAGAATGAATCTCGACATCGTCATCTTCGGCCTGTCGATCACATCGTCCTGGGGCAACGGGCATGCTTCGACCTACCGCGCGCTCGCCAAGGCGCTGGCGGCACGCGGCCACGCCGTCACGTTCCTCGAGCGCGACAAGCCGTGGTATCGCGACAATCGCGACGTCGACGAGCTGCCATATGCCCGGGTCGAGCTCTACCAAACCCTTGCCGAGGTGCCGCGCCGTTTCGGCGAGCAAGTGAGAGACGCCGATCTCGTGATCCTCGGCTCTTATGTGCCGGATGGCGCCGTGCTCGCCGACTGGATCACGAGCCGCGCGAAGGGTGTGACGGCGTTCTACGACATCGATACGCCGGTGACGCTGCGGCGGCTGGACAGCGGCGAGAGCGACTACCTGCGCGCCGCCACCATTCCGCGCTTCTCCCTCTACCTGTCGTTCACCGGCGGCCCGACGCTCGCGCTGATCGAGGACCTCTACGGCAGCCCACGTGCCCGCGCGCTGCACTGCGCCGTCGACCCGCAGATGCACGCGCCGGTCGCCGCAGACCCGGCAGAAAGCCCGATCTCGATCCCGACCTGGGAGCTCGGCTACCTTGGGACCTATAGCGAGGATCGCCAGGCGGCGCTCGAGCGCCTGCTGATCGAGCCGGCGCGGCGGCTGCCCACTCGGCGGTTCGTCGTCGCCGGTGCCCAATATCCAGCCGACATCGGCTGGCCGGCCAATGTCGACCGCATCGAGCATCTCGCGCCCGAGCGGCACGCCGCGTTCTATTGCGCCCAACGCTACACCCTCAATCTCACCCGCCGCGACATGGCGGTGGCCGGCTTTTCGCCGAGCGTGCGCCTGTTCGAGGCGGCGGCCTGCGGCACGCCCGTCATCAGTGATCGCTGGCCCGGCATCGAGACCTTCTTCAAGCTCGGGCGCGAGCTGCTGATCGCCGACACCACGGAGAACGTCGTCGAGGCGATCTGCGAGCTGCCCGAGGATCGCCGCCGCGAGTTGGGTGTCGCGGCACGCCAGCGCGTGCTGGAAGCGCACACGGCCGCGCATCGTGCGATTCAGCTCGAGGGCTATCACCGCGAGGCGCTCGCGGGCCGGGCGGCGTGCCGCAAGCTCGACGACGGCGTGGAGGCGGTGGCCTGACGCATCACGGCACGCAGTCGCGATTGCGAATCTCACCGAGCACGTCGTCTCCGGCGCGTGCGAGCATCCACTGTCGTGTTTCGAACCTTCGTTTGATTCATCGTCTGACCTGTCGACGAGTCTCATCGCGGCGAACGCGTGCAATCGGAACAGGGCAACGGCAGGATCGTTTGTACCTTGAAGATCGGCCAACGAATTCGCTAGCGCCTGCGAAGTTGATGGAGCGGAGGGACAGTGCAAGGAGATTGCGATGGGTGGCGTCTCGAAGCGGACCGTAGTCGTGACCGGAGGCGCGGGATTCATCGGCTCGAATCTATGTGACCGTCTGATCCGGCACGGCAACAAGGTCATCTGCGTCGACAACCTGTTCACCGGCACGTTCGAAAATGTCCAGCCGCTGCTCAACCACCCCAGCTTCCGCCTCATCGAGCACGACGTCCGCGAGCCCCTGAATATCCTCGGGCCGGTCGACCGCATCTACAATCTCGCATGCCCGGCCTCGCCGCGGCATTACCAGCGCGACCCGATCGGCACGCTGCGCACGTGCGTGCTCGGGGCGTACAACGTGCTCGAGCTCGCGCGCGCGAAGAACGCGCGCGTGCTGCAGGCCTCGACCAGCGAGGTGTATGGCGACCCGGAAATCCACCCGCAGGTCGAAACCTATGTCGGCCACGTCAATCCGATCGGGCCGCGCGCCTGCTACGACGAGGGCAAGCGCGCCGCCGAGACCATGTTCTTCGACTATCAGCGCGTGCATGGTGTCCGCATCAAGGTCGCGCGCATCTTCAACACCTACGGCCCGCGCATGCTGGAGAATGACGGCCGCATCATCTCCAATTTCATCGTGCAGGCGCTCAAGGACGAGCCGATCACGGTCTATGGCGACGGCAGCCAGACCCGCTCGTTCTGCTTCGTCGACGATCTGCTCGAAGGGATCGAACTGCTGATGGAGAGCGCCGACGACGTGACCGGCCCGTGCAATCTCGGCAATCCGGACGAGCGTTCGGTCCGCGAGATCGCCGATCTGGTGCTCGGTCATACCGGCTCGCGCTCGCGCGTCGAATATCACCCGCTGCCCAAGGACGACCCGCGCCGGCGCCGGCCATCGATCGCGCTGGCGCGCGACCTCATGGGCTGGAAGCCGCGCGTCGCCCTGCAGCGTGGCCTGCGCACCACCATCGACTATTTCGCCCTGAAGATCGCGACGGACGACGCGATGGTGTCGGCGCGGACACCGCGCGGCACCCGCCGCATGCCGTCGCGCCGCGTGCGTGCCGTGGAAAGCGGCGAGATCGTCCAGTGAGCGCCCGATCGGCGCCGCAATAAGTGCGTGTCACCGGCGCAACGCGGAAAGGCCGCGCGAGCGAGGAGCGCCATGCTGGGAAAATTACCGTCTAGCCTGGGACGCGCCCTCGCGGCAGTGCGCCCGGGCTGTGAAGCGCTGATGTTCAACAATCGCGAGGTCGTCGGCTCGGACGTGGCCGCGATCACGATCACCAGCCCCGCCTTTGCGGACGGCGGGGCAATTCCCCGCCGCCACACGGCGGATGGTCCCGGGCTGTCGCCACCGCTCGCATGGTCTGACGCGCCATCGGCCGCGCGAGCCCTGATCCTGCTGATCGAGGACGCCGACAGCCCAACGATGCATCCGCTCGTGCACGGTATCGTCCTGTTGGCGCCCGACGTGCGACGCCTCAACGAAGGAGCGCTGCCGGGCGCGACGGGCGAAGCGGATGCCGGGCCCGCGATGGGGCGCAATTCGTTTTTCACTGCCCAATATCTGCCGCCGGACCCACCACCTGGCCACGGCCCACATCGCTATGCGTTCGAGGTGTTCGCGCTCGCGCACCGTCCATCGTTCGATGAGACACTGGGGCGGGCGCGCCTTATCGAGGAGCTGCGTGGTCGGGTCGTTGCAAAAGGATGCCTGATCGGCAGCTACCAGCGTGCATGAGGTGCTTGCATGGTCCAAACAGGTAAAAAGGGCCTGCCTGCGCAACGCCGCCCCGTTCGGATCGGCCAGTTTCGAGCCAAGCTTTGCCTTCAGGCGTTTTCCACGGCGGTCATCGTACTTCACCCGTCGCGACGGCAAGCTTGGCAAAAGCGCCCGTCGGTTCGCTCCATCACAGGGAAGGGAGTGTGGGGAGGCGCCTCCCGTGAGTCGGCACGGTCGCAATGATCTCGCGCACAGCCCGGGCCGGATGAGTCGCGCGATCACGCAGCCGCGCGTTCCTCCTTGGCGAGATAGCCGAGGGTGACATCGGCGATGTTGTCGTCGATCCATTGCGCCATCTGCTCCTCCTCGCGCAGCGAACGTTCCAACTCGTCGCTCGCCGCCGCGACGCCCGCCTGGCGGGCGAGGGTGAGCAGCGATTTATAGGCCGCGATCTCGTAGTGCTCGAAGGCGTTGTTGGCGAACGTGTTCTTCAGCACCTCGTCGGCGGCGACGGCGTGTCCGAGCGCGGCCATGTTGGCAACGAAGGACATCGCCGTGTCCTTGACCGTAGATGCGCTCTCACCCAATCCGGACAGGCATTTCTCAAGGCGTTTGATCTGCGTATTGGTTTCGTCCAGATGCTGACGGACGCGCGCTTTGACCTTGGGGAAATCGTCGAGCCGTCCCGATTGCCGCTCCATCAGTTCGCGCGCTTGCACCTCCATGGCATGTGCGTTGCGCAGTCCGACGATGAGCAGATCGCGTGCTTTTTCCTGGGCCATATTCTTTCTCCCTTGGGATTCGACAAGGCAACGGCGAAGCACGCAGCGCGTTCCGCGCGCGCTGTCGGGCGTCGCAAAAGTAACTCGCCGGGCGAGTAGCCTGCATCGAGGCTCGGCCGCGTCCTCGGCGAACAGAGAGGGCCGGGAGATCGTGCCAAAGGCTCGGTCGTGCGCGAGCGCTCGAACCTGTGAGCTGATGCCGTTGCGACCTTCTCGCGACGATGAATCGGAGGTCACGCAGAGAAGAGCCCGGCCGCAACGGCCGGGCTCTTCAGGGAAGCGGAGGAAGCAACACTTCCCTTGAAAGGCCCTCGAGCTAGCGGCCGCTGCCCGAACTCCCACCGCCGCTTGGGCCCGATGAGGCAGCGCCGCTTCCGGTGCCACTCTCGTTCCCGCCGCCGGTTGCCGAGTCCGAGCCAGTGGTCTGAGCGCCGGCCCCACCCGACTGGTTGCCAACACTTTGGCCGTTCGTCGGTGATCCGTGAGTGCTGTTCGGATCAGGGGTCCGCTGCGCAAACGTGACGCTCGTCAGCGCAAGCAGGGCGGAAACGACGAGCGCCACGCATTTTGCCGAACGCATCATCACAGCTCCTGTGGACGCCTCGATCGAGCAACCCGGAGGCAATCGCAGCGTTCCGGGCGCCGACCGCGCCGCAGTGGGCACATTCGCTTCCTGCAAGACTGATTCAATGCCGACTCGATGCTGAGGGCGTGACGCCACGGATTGAGCAGTCCGAATCACAGGCGGCGCGCCAGGGTGCGCGGAGAACGTCACGATACGGCGAAGCCGCGGATTTTCCGCACGGCCCGAGCCCAGCAGCAGGCCTACTCGACGCTCGCTGGCATTCTCGCCACCGACATCAGCGGCTGGGCTACCTGGTCGAGAAGCTGGCCGGCGTTCTGCTCTTCACCCAGCGATAGGGTGAGAAGCTGCACGATCGCAGGCTGGCGTAGCTGGAGCGCAAGGTTGCGGGCCGTCGTGTAAGCCGCCATCTCGTAGTGCTCGACCCGCTGCGCCGCGCCGATCAGCGCGAGGTCGGCGGCAGCGTCATCTTTTTCCTTCCCCTCGGCCATGACCTCCTCACCTTCCTCGATCAGGCCCGCCATGCCCTTGCAAGTCTTGGCGCGGGCCGGCGCTCCGAGCAGCTGGAGGCCTTCATTGAGGCGTTCGACCTGCTTCTCCGTTTCGGCGAGGTGCACCTCGAACAAGGAGGCGAGCTGGGTCGAACGCGCCGCCTTCGCCATCTTCGGCAACGCTTTGAGCAGCTGTTTCTCCGCATGCAGGATGTCGCGCAGCTCGGTGACGAGCAACTCCTGGATTTCTTCCGGCTCGGACGAGTCGGAGCTTTGCGCATGGATCGGGGAAGACGAACCATCCTGGCTGGCCTGCAGCGCCGGGGATTCGACGAACTCCCACTCTCCTCCCTGGTTCCATGGCCCCCGGGTATCCACCTCGCCGTGATCGCCCTCACCGGTCGAATCATTGAAGAACTGGTTCACCAGCGTCGGGGTCGGCGCGATCTTGCCGATGCTGAAGGGAGGTTTGCCCATGCTTTCCAGCGCGAGGGCGAACGCCCGCATGTGCGTGATCTCACGCGTCATCAGGAACTGCAGGGCATCCTTCGAGCCGGCATCTCGGCAGAAATTGATGAGACGCTCGTAGGTGATCTTCGCTCGCGCTTCCGCGGCGATATTGTTGCGCAGGTCGACATCGAGCTCGCCGGTGATCTTGAGATAATCCGCCGTCCACGGATTGCCCATGGAGTTGAACAGGTTCAGGCCACCACCGCCCGCAATCGCGATGAGGGGATCGGCTTCGGCTGCGTCGCGAACGGACTTCAGGGGCTTCAGATGCAGCCTGGCGAGGGTGCCGATCACCTCGAGATGGCTCAATTCCTCGGTGCCGATGTCCATCAAGAGATCCTTACGCGCCGGATCTTCGCAGTTGAGACCCTGGATCGAATATTGCATCGCGGCGGCGAGCTCGCCGTTCGCGCCACCAAACTGCTCGAGCAGCATGTTGCCGAAACGCGGTGTCGCGCGCCATGGAAAATTGCCCCCTCGGCGTCACGAGGAATTGCCCCCTCCTTGGATAACCGAGGAGAGAGCGAATGAACGAGGAACGAATCAGGGCAAGCCGATCGTGGAGCGATCCACGGGGGCAGGCGATGAAGACGCCGGACGACATCGCGGAGATGTTGCGACTGAAGGCGTGCGGGTGGGGGCTGAAGCGAATCGCGCGGCATCTGGGCTGCAGCCATCACACCGTGAGGGCGTACGTCGCGGCGGGCGGGGTGAAGCCGTTCCGGTCGCCTGATCGGCCGAAACGGCTCGCTGGGCTGGAGGGCTGGCTGCGCGAGCGGTTCCTTCGGCATCGTGGCAATGCGGATGTGGTGCGCCAGGACCTGTTGGGCGAGAAGGGCGTGGCGGTGAGCCGGCGAACGCTGCAACGCGCCGTGCGGGCCTACCGTCAAGCGCTGAGGGCGGAGGCGCTGGCGACGACGCGGTTCGAGACACCACCGGGGCGACAGCTGCAGATCGACTTTGGCGAGCGGCCGGTCGAGATCGACGGCGCGAAGATCAAGGCATTCGTATTCGTGGCGACGCTCGGGCATTCGCGGCGGCTGCATGTGCGTGCATTCCGAGCCGAGAAGCAGGAGCACTGGTTCGCGGGGCTCGAGAGTGCGTTCACGACCTTCGGCGGCGTGCCGCAGGACGTGTTGATGGACAATCCGCGCGCACTCGTCGTGCGCCACGACGCGGTGAGCCGGTCGGTCGTGTTCAACGACAAGCTCATTGCATTCGCGAAGCATTGGGGCTTCGCCCCTCGTGCCTGCGCGCCGTATCGGGCGCGCACGAAAGGCAAGACGGAGAGCGGCGTCGGCTACGTGAAGAAGAACGCGATCGCGGGGCATTGCTTCGCGAGCTGGGAGGCGTTCGAGGCGCATCTCGCCAAGTGGGAGCGTGAGGTAGCGAACGTGCGTATCCACGGCACGACCGGGGAGATGCCGATCGCCCGCTTCGAGCGGGACGAAGCGCATCGGTTGAAGCCGCTCGGCGGGCGACCATCGTTCGGATCGTTGCGCGAGCTGACCCGCGTCGTCGGCAACGATTGTGCGGTCGAGATCGACACCAACAGCTACTCGGTGCCGTGGCGGCTGATCGGGGAGCGCGTGGCGGTGACGGTGGCGGCCGGCGAGGTGCGCGTGCGCCACGGCATGCACGAGGTTGCGGTCCACAAGCAATCGGGGGGACGGCGTGAGCGGATCGTCGATTCCACCCACCTCGACGGAGTTGCTGGTCGCGATGGCGCGGTCTGCCGAGCGGAGACCGCGGCGGCAGTGTCGTCGTCGGCTTCACCGCCCTCGTTGTTGCGGCCTCTTGTCGAATACGAGGCAGCGATCGGGGGGAGCTTCTGATGACGCGGGCAAAGAAGGCCACCGAACTCTCGTCCGATCCGCTCGACGCCATGCTGGCGCGATTGCAGCTCTCCGGCATCCGCGAGCGCCTCGACAGCCTGCTCGATGAGGCCTCGCGCGCAAACTTGTCGACGCGGGAGACACTGATCCTGCTGTGCGAGCGTGAGATTGCCCGCAAGGATCACCGCCGCATCGAGATGGCCCTGAAGCTCGCGCACTTCCCGGCGGTGAAAGAGCTTGCGAGCTTCGACTTCGAGGCGCAGCCCTCGATCGATCCGAAGCAGATCCGCGACCTGGCCGCGTCACGCTGGATCGCCAACGGCGAGAACGTGCTGCTGCTCGGGCCGCCAGGCGTCGGCAAGACCCACCTCTCGATCGCGCTCGGGCGGGAGGCGATCCTGGCCGGATACACCGTGCAGTTCACGACCGCGACGACGCTGGTCGCCGGCCTCGCCAAGGCGCACGGCGAGCGGCGCCTGGACGAGAAACTGCTGGCGCTGTCGAAACCGAAGCTGCTCATCGTCGACGAGCTCGGCTATCTGCCGCTGGAACCCGACGCGGCGCACCTGTTCTTCCAGCTGGTCAGCCGACGCTACGAAACAGGCGCCATGCTGATCACGTCAAACCGGAGCGTTGCCGAATGGGGCACGGTGTTCGCCGATCCGGTCGTCGCCACCGCCATCCTGGACCGGCTCTTGCACCACAGCCATGTGCTGACCATCCGTGGCGACAGCTATCGGCTCCGCGCCAAGCGCAAGAGCGGGCTCGTCAAGCCGCTCGCCGGGGACGGGCCTCCGGTCGGCTCCGCCTCCCTCCGGCCCCTCCCCGGCGAAAGCAACCTTCAACCGAGATCATGAACCCGAGGGTGGGGGCAGTTCTTCATGACGCAAAGGGGGCAATTCCGGATGGCGTTTGACACGCGGGTCGGGCTCGTCCACCCGCACCGTATACATGAGCTTCTTGACGTGATGATACATGCGAACACCAGACGGTCACGGGGTGAGTAAGACTCCAACCTCACGCGCCGGGCTATGTTCCTGCGGGTGGGCAAACACCGTGCGAGCCATCTGCGCCGCACGGCGGAGCGAAGCGCGGCGGCATGAGCGAGAAAATCGTCGCGCGCGCCTGTCGCAAGCGCGCCCATCGCACGCAAGCGCACGTTCGATTCCTGCAAAGAGAATCATCGTCGACTCAAGAGCCAGATTCGCGCCGCTGCTCTGGTTGGCTCGATCCGCGCACGAGACGAACCTTGTTTCCACCCGCGCGTTGGCCCGGCGTCGGCGCCGACCGCTCTCGGAACCGCGTTGTAGAAGCGGGTGCGCGAACGTCGAGCGACCTCACAGGTCCCACCTGCCGGTCAGGACGCGATCGGCTCAGCAGGTCGATCGACGCCAACGCGCTCTCTTGAAAGTGGAGGTGCTCGCGTGAGGAACGGCAGTAGTCCGGAGCGGTCCTATCCGGCCCGACTTCGTGACGAGATCGATAGTGGCCGCACCGGCGAAAAGGTCGCGTTCCCCGATCCGGCGGCGGCGCCGCTCGGCACCGACGAGGAGGCAGCCGGCACCCCGATGACCGCCCATGCGGGCGCCATCGCGCACAGTGCGGAAACGAGCAGACGCCGAGCACCGCAAATGCGAGCGAGACGCGGTCACGGCTGGATACTGTCGGCTGCCCTCCTGGTCATCGCCGGTCTTGCGGTCTGCGGATTGCTGCTGTTTGTGAAAGCATGAGCTTGCGTTCACGAAGCGAAAGATGAGCGCAGCGGAGCGGCGCCGGCCAAATCGAGACACGACGATAATCCCAAGCGGCGGCGCTGCTGCTTCCCCGATGCGAATGCGCAGCCCGTCAGGCGTAGAGTCGCATCGATTACGGGCCTCCGACGACCGGGAGGAACGGCCTTTGTGCGCCACTCGTTAGCTCGGCATGAAGAGTTCCGGAGCCATCGAGCAAACGATGGCGCGCGTTCGGGAGTACCAACGCGTGCTGGAAGGCTTGAGCCGGATCGGCCCGGAAGCGATGCCGCCGGACCGGCTGATGCACTATGTGGCCGCGCAGGTCTCGCGGGTCACGCACATCGAGCACACGAAGGTGATGCGCCATCGGCCGGAAACGGGCGACCTCCTGGTCGAGGCCGGCGTCGGCTGGCAGGCGGGAGTCGTGGGCAACACCGTCCTGTCCATCGATTATCGTTCGCCTGCCGGACATGCCTTCCAGACCGGGGCACCCGTGGTCATCAACAATCCGGATGAAGCGAGGGAATTCACGTTCCCACGCATCCTGGAGGAGCACGGTATCGTCTCGCTGATCAACGTGCCGGTGATGATCGACGGGTCGACGTGGGGCATCCTCGAGGTGGACAGCACGACGCCGACGTCGTTCGACGAATGGGACATCGGCTTCCTGAGCACGCTCGCCAACGTCATGGGCACCTGCTTGGCGCTCCACCAAGCACAGCAGAACATCATCGAGGAGCGCGCCGAGAGGGCCCGCGAGAAGGCACAATCGGGCATTGTGGTTCGCGAGCTGCAGCATCGGATCAAGAACAACCTGCAGATCATAGTTGCCTTCCTCAGCCTGCAGATGCGGGAAGGCTCGCCGGAGGTTCGCGACAAGCTGACAGCCGTGATCGGCCGGATCCAGGCCGTGGCGCTCGCCCATGACCTGCTTTCGCTCAGCACGTCGACCGGCAGCGTCGACTTCGCGCAATATCTGCGCTCGCTGTGCACCAACGTCGATCCTGGCCGCCCGGACATCAGCCTGCAGGTGGATGCCGAACCCGCCAGAGTGCCGATCGACCGCGCTGTGCCTGCCGGTCTCGTCGTCAACGAGCTCGTCACCAACAGCATCAAATACGCGTTCGGCAACGGCGCCGGGCGCATCGACATCTCCTTCGCGCTCGTAGGCAACGCCACGGAGGGCTGTGTCTCGGTCCAGGATGATGGGCGCGGGATGGAGGTTCCTCCGCGCAAAGGGACCGGGCTCACCCTGGTCGAAGCACTGGCGCAACAAATCCAGGGACGGGTCGAATTCGTCGAGATGGAAACGGGATCGCGAACCGTTCTGTGTTTTCCGGTCGCGCCGAGCGGGCGATGAGGGGACAAATCCGCCAGAGCGCAGGGGCCACAGCGACCGGCATCCCTACAGGAACGATTCGTCGCAGGGCCACGTTGTCAATCAACAATCACCAGGAGGTCGTCATGCCGAGGCTTGCTGCCGCGATGGTGGCGCTTATCGCCCTCGTTCCACCCGCAATGTCGCAGACCGCTCCCTCTGGGGTGACGGTTCCGAGCGGACAGAATTCGGGTGCGGGAATCTCCGGTCAACCGGGGAATAAGAATGGTCCTCCGGCGCAAAATCGGGCGACCACGGGTGCGGGTGCCGCCTCGTCTCAAGCACCCGGTCAGGGAATCCGCGAGCAAGACTCCGCCAAGATTCCGGGAGCGCCGGGAAGCAAGAGTGGACCGGCCGCGAAGCCGCCGTCGACTGAGCAAAGTCCGCACTAGCCGGCCGCCCGGCGCCGCCATCGCGTCGCGGCGTCGGAGAGTTTGACCGCGCTTCATGAGGAGCCCGCGGGCACGTTGCGGGTAACGACGGTCATTTAGCCGCGGCAGTAGCGGCGATCATGGCATGTGCGATGACGGCATCCAGCCTGCGATGCATAAGTCGCATCCACGCGCGAGCAAACGAAGCCAAATTCCACCAGCCGCGAATTCCGAATCGCGAACGCGGAGAGGAGGCGCCGCGACCCGCACCCTGATGCCGGCGACATCGCCATCCACCGGCAAATTGCGGCATCCGCCACTCAGTCGCCGTAGAACCGCCTGATTTGGCGGGCTTTTTTCAATTTCATTTACCATGCTCAACCGGCAACGGTTCTCGCCGAAGGTTCGGCGGAGTATGGTCCGGGGTGAAGGGGATCTGCCGGGCGGATCGACAACACGCTGTGAAGCTTGCGCCCCGCGCTCGTTATTTTGCGCGGGCGTAATGGCGTGTCGGCGGACAGGGGATCGATGCGGCGGGGTCGCACGGCGTTAAGTTGGATTGCGTCGGGGCAGGGGGTGCGGGCCGGCATCGCTGCGCTTGCATGCTGCGCGCTCGCCAACTGCTCCTCGTCGCCCGGATATCTCGCCAAGCTCGATCCGCGTCTCGGCGTCTCGTCGAGCCCGCGCGTCGTCGAGCCCGGCCAACCGATCCCCAAGGGGGGCGGCCACTATCAGGTCGGCGCGCCCTACGTCGTCGGCGGTCGCACCTATGTGCCGACGAACGATCCACACTATCGGGCCGAGGGGCTTGCGTCGTGGTACGGCGAGGATTTCCACGGCCGGCTGACCGCGAACGGCGAAGTCTACGATATGCACGGCATCTCGGCCGCGCATCCGACGCTGCCGCTGCCGTGCTACGCGCGCGTCACCAACCTCAAGAACGGCCGCTCGATCATCGTGCGGGTCAATGATCGCGGTCCCTATCACAGCAACCGCTTGATCGATCTCTCCACCAAGGCGGCGCATCTGCTCGACTTCTACGGCGACGGCCTTGCGCCGGTGCGGGTCGAATATGTCTCGCCGGCGCCACTCGAGGGCACCGACGACAACGTGCTGCTTGCAACCTTGCGGGTCGGCTCACCGGCGCCGTCGCCGTCGCCGATCCTGCTCGCCTCGTCGCGGCCGTTCCTGCCCTCCAGCTTCGGGACGCGCGTGGCGGCGCGCGGCGGCGTGCCGATGCCGCAGGATCGCCCGTACAACCTCGGCGAGGACCAGGGTTCCTCGATCGCCGAGCCCACACCGGGCACGAACATGGCGGCCGCCCGGACGCGCCAGCGCGCGACCCCGTCATTCGATGATCGTATCGCCGCCAATCGCGTGCCGCCGGTGATCGCCGAGACGCCGCGCAACTCGCTGCAGAACCCATCGCCGATCGCCGCCTACGCGGCGCCGCAGGCTTCGCCCTCGATCATGACGGGCCGCGGGCTCTACTAGAAACGACAAGGCCCGAGCGGCGAAAACCGGCCGGGTCACGCAGATGGTCGGGAAAATCCGAGATCGATTACTTCCGTCGACCGGAACCTGCACGTAGACCTTCTTCTTGAGCGTGACCCGGACGTAGACCTTCTTCTCGATGACGAGCGTCCGGCGCTCGACCGGCGGCGAGAGGTAGGTCTGGGTGTCGGGCGCTTCGCAGCCGCATGGCCGTTGTTCGGGGACCCGACGCTTGCTAAGCCACTCCACATCCCCTTGGAGACGCCTCGCCATGCCGGCAAAACCGGGCGCCTGGTCGCTCTTTCGCGCTGCCGTTGGCGGCGCGCTGGCGCTCTCGCTCGGCATTGGGCTCGGTCTGGCATTCGCCGCCCCCAACGCCGCGGCGCCGCCCAAGAAGGACGAATTCCAGACCCCTGCGCCCATGGCCTACCTGATCGACGCCGACACCGGCACGATCCTGTTCGAGAAGAACGCCGACCAGCTGATGGCGCCCTCGAGCATGGCCAAGCTGATGACCGCCGAGGTCGTCTTTCACGAGCTCAAGCTCGGCCACATCACGCCGGACACGGAGTTCGAGGTGAGCGAATACGCCTGGCGCCATGGCGGCGCGCCCTCGCACACGTCGAGCATGTTCGCGCCGATCCACAGCCACGCGCGGGTGCAGGATCTCCTCACCAGCGTGATCGTGCAGTCCGGCAACGACGCGTGCATCGCGCTCGCCGAAGGCATCGCCGGCTCCGAGGACAAGTTCGCCGCCATGATGACCAAGCGCGCGCGCGAGCTCGGCCTGGAGAAGTCCTATTTCGCCAACTCGACCGGGCTACCCGACCCGACCGAGGTGATGACGCCGCGCGAGATCGCCAAGCTCGCCCAATACATCATCAAGACCTACCCGGATCTCTATCCGATGTTCGCCCAGAAGGAGTTCACCTGGAACAAGATCCGCCAGCAGAACCAGAACCCGCTTCTCGGCATGGACATCGGCGCCGACGGTCTCAAGATCGGCGGCTCGGAGGAGGCGGGCTTCGGCCTCGTCGGCTCGGCGGTGCATGACGGCCTGCGGCTGATCGGGGTCGTCGCCGGCCTCAAGACATCGGCCGAGCGCGCGAGCGAGGGCCGCAAGCTGATCGACTGGGGTTTTCGCGGCTTCGACCATCGCGCGCTCTTTGCCGAGGGCGAGAGCATCGGCGACGCGCGCCTTTATGGCGGCGCGCAGTTCAGCGTGCCGCTCGCGGCGCCCGGCGCCGTGAGCTTGCTGGTGCCGCGCGGCTCGACTGACCGCATTCTCGCCCGCATCGTCTACACCGGTCCGGTGCGCGCGCCGGTGCAGCAGGGCCAGCCGATCGGCACGCTGCGCGTCTGGCGCGGCGACAACATGGTGCTCGAGGTCCCGCTGCACGCGGCGCAAACCGTCATGCGGGGCGGGCTACCCCGGCGTGCCCTCGATGCCGTGGCCGAGTTCGTGATCGGCTTGTTTCTTTCGAAGACCAAGCAGATATAAATCGGCGAGTAGCGAGTGGCGGATAGCGAATTGGGCGGAATCTATTCGCTGCTCGCCATTCGCGAGTGACCTGATCCGAACCCAAATGCACGGACGCTTCATCACACTCGAAGGCGGCGAGGGCTCCGGCAAGTCGACGCAAGCCGAGCGGCTGGCGGCGCGGTTGCGTGCGCTCGCGATCTCCGTCGTGGTGACCCGCGAGCCTGGCGGCTCGGCCGGCGCCGACATCATGCGCCATGTGCTGCTGTCGGGTGCCGCAAAACCGCTCGGACCGGTGGCCGAGACGCTGCTGTTCGCGGCCGCGCGCGACGACCACGTGCGTGCGACCATCGCGCCCGCGCTCGCCCAGGGCCGATGGGTCGTGTGCGACCGCTTCATCGACTCGACCCGCGTCTACCAGGGCACGCTCGGCGAGGTCGATCCTAGGCTGATCCGCGCGCTCGAGCGGCTCACCATCGCCAGCACGATGCCGGAGCTGACCTTCGTGCTCGACCTGCCGCCCGAGATCGGCCTTGCACGCGCGGCGCGGCGGCGGGCCGGCGCGCGCGCCGATCGCTTCGAGACCGAGGCGATCGAGTTCCACACGCGGCTGCGCCAGGCCTATCGCGACATCGCGGCGGCCGAGCCGCAGCGCTGCGTGCTGATCGACGCCGACCGCTCGGCGGATGCAGTCGCCGACGACATCTGGTCGGTCGTCAACGCGCGCCTCGACCCGGCCTCGGCGCCGCTATCGCTCGAGGATCTCGGCGCGTGAGTCCCGCCAAGGCAGCCGGCGACGAGCCCGCCGTCCCGCATCCGCGCGCGACTTTCGCGTTCTTCGGCCACGCGCAAGCCGAGCAGAAGCTGCTCGCCGACTACAAGAGCGGCCGCATCGCCCATGCGTGGCTTATCGGGGGCCCACCCGGCATCGGCAAGGCGACGCTCGCCTATCGCATGGCACGCTTTGCGCTCGCGCATCCCGATCCCGCGGCCGCCATCGTGCAGAAAGCGACCTCGCTCGCGGTCGCGCCCGAGAGCCCGGCGGCCCGCTGCGTCATGAGCCGCGCCCACCCGGATCTCCTGGTGCTCGAGCGGACCGAGAGCGACAGCGGCACGCTGCGCAGCGTGATCACGGTAGACGAGGTGCGGCGCACGGTCGGCTTCTTCGGTTCGACCGCAGGCGAGGGGGGGTGGCGCGTCTGCATCGTCGATGCGGCCGACGAGCTCAAATATCCCGAGGGCCCGAACGCGCTTCTGAAGGTGCTCGAGGAGCCGCCGCCCCGTGCGCTGTTTCTGGTCGTAAGCCATGCGCCCGGCCGCCTGCTGCCGACCATCCGCTCGCGCTGCCGCCGCCTGATGCTGCGCCCGCTCGACGAGGTCGACGTGGTCAGCGCTGCCGTGGCGGCCCTGGGGGAGGGCGCCGACGCTGCGGCGCTGAGCCAGGTCGCACCGGCGGCCGACGGCAGCGTCGCACGCGCGATCGCGCTCGCCGGCGGGCCACAACTGGCCTTGCGCGATAAGGTGATCGACCTGCTCGACCGCCTGCCTGCAACCGACCCGCGCGCGCTGCACAGCCTCGGCGACAGCCTCGAGCGCGGCGGCGACGATCTCTACGCGATCTTCATCGAGACCGCGCGCAACTGGCTCTCGGCCCGGCTCGACCACACTGGCGACGCTCGCCGGCTCGCCCGCACGGCGGAGGCCTGGGAGCGCCTCAACGTCGCGGCGCGCGACGCCGAGATCTACAATCTCGAACGCAAGCCGTTGGTTTTCAATGTGTTCAGCTTGCTTGCCGAGGCCGCCCGCGGTTGATACCTAGGGGCTGACCGTTTCATCCGTCATGGCCGGGCTTGTCCCGGCCATCCACGTCTTTGCGTGCGCATCGAGAAAGACGTGGATGCCCGCCCGTAGGCGAGCGAAGCGACGCCGTTCTTCGAACGGCTATGCGCGGGCATGACGCTGAGTGTGCTGCGACATGGCAAAACCTCGCTACTACGTCACGACCGCGATCGCGTATCCGAACGGCGCGCCCCATATAGGTCACGCCTACGAGGTGATCGCGACCGACGCGATCGCGCGCTTCATGCGGCTCGATGGCTACGACGTCTTCTTCCTTACGGGCACCGACGAGCACGGCATCAAGATGCTGCAGACGGCGGCCAAGGAGGGCGTGCCGCCGCGCGAGCTCGCCGACCGCAACGTCGCGCTCTTCCAGAAGATGGTGAAGCGGCTCAATTGCTCGAATGACGACTACATCCGCACCACCGAGCCGCGCCACTACGCCTCCTCCCAGGCGATCTGGGAACGCATGGCGAAGAACGGCGACATCTACCTGTCGAAATATTCCGGCTGGTACTCGGTGCGCGACGAGGCCTATTACGCGGAAGACGAGACCAAGCTCGGCGACAATGGCCAGCGCCTCGGGCCGCTCGGCACGCCGGTCGAGTGGGTCGAGGAGGAGAGCTATTTCTTCAAGCTGTCGGCCTACCAGGACAAGCTGATCGATCTCTACACGCGGGTGCCCGATTTCGTGCTGCCACGCGAGCGGCTCAACGAGGTCGCGAGCTTCGTGCGCGGCGGGCTGAAGGACCTCTCCGTCTCGCGCACCACCTTCACGTGGGGCGTGCCGGTGCCGGGCGATCCCAAGCACGTGATGTACGTGTGGGTCGACGCGCTGACGAACTACATCACGGCGGTCGGCTTCCCGGATACGGCGAGCGCGCAGTTCAAGCGCTACTGGCCGGCCGACCTGCACGTGATCGGCAAGGATATCGTGCGCTTCCACGCGGTCTACTGGCCGGCCTTCCTGATGTCGGCCGGCATCGAGGTGCCGCACCGCATCTACTCGCACGGCTTTCTGTTCAACCGCGGCGAGAAGATGTCGAAGTCGGTCGGCAATGTGGTCGATCCGTTCTCGCTCGCCGACGCCTATGGCGTCGACCAGTTCCGCTATTTCTTCCTGCGCGAGGTGCCGTTCGGGCAAGATGGCAGCTACAGCCACGAGGCCATCGTCGCGCGCATCAATGCGGATCTGGCGAACGATCTCGGCAACCTGGCGCAGCGCTCGCTCACCATGGTGGCGCGCGCCTTCGGCGGCACGTTGCCGGCGCCGGGCGAGTTCTCCGCCAACGACCAGGCGATCCTGGCGCAGGCGGACGCCATGGTCGCCAAGGCGCGCGACGCGATGAAGACGCAGGCGCTGCACCAGGTGCTCAATGCCGTGTGGGCCGTGGTGGCGGAAGCCAATCGCTATTTCGCCGGCGAGGCGCCGTGGGCGCTCGCCAAGACCGACCCGAAGCGGCAGGGCACCGTGCTCTACGTCACGGCCGAGGTGATCCGCCAGGTCGCGATCCTGGCGCAGCCCTTCATGCCCGACTCCGCCGGCAAGCTGCTCGATCTCCTGGCGGTGCCGGCCGATGCGCGCGACTTCGCCCGGCTCGGGCCGGCGCGGCGCCTGCCGGCCGGCGCACAACTGCCGCCGCCCGCGCCGGTCTTCCCGCGCTACGTCGAACCGAATGGCGATAAGGCGAACTGACGATGCTCGTGGACAGCCACTGCCATCTCGATTTTCCCGATTTCGCCGACGACCTCGACGGCGTGGTGACGCGGGCGCGCGCCGCCGATATCGGGCGCATGGTCACGATCTCGACGCGCGTCGCCAAACACGCCGGCCTGCTCGCGATCGCGGAGCGCTTTCCCGATGTCTTCTGCTCGGTCGGAACGCACCCGCACAATGCGCATGAGGAGCGCGAGATCGGCACCGCCGACCTGGTGGCGCGGGCGCGCCATCCGAAAGTCGTGGCGATCGGGGAGGCGGGCCTCGACTATCACTACGACTACAGCCCGCGCGATGATCAGGAGAGGGGCTTCCGCGCCCACATCGCGGCGGCGCGCGAGACCGGCCTGCCACTCGTCATCCACGCGCGCCAGGCCGATGACGACATGGCGCGCATTCTCGAGGAGGAGACCGCCAAGGGCACCTTCCCGGCGGTGCTGCACTGCTTCTCGAGCGGGCGCGATCTGGCGCTGCGCGCGATCGCGCTCGGTCTGTCGATCTCGTTCACCGGGATTCTGACGTTCAAGAAGTCGGAGGACCTGCGCGCCATCGCGGCCGAGCTGCCGGCGGACCGCATCATGGTCGAGACCGACGCACCGTATCTGGCGCCCGGCAAGCTGCGCGGCAAGCGCAACGAGCCGTCCTACGTGGTCGAGACCGCGAAGACGCTCGCGCAGGTGCGCGGCGTTTCGTTCGACGAGATCGCGCGCCAGACCACGGAGAACTTCTTCCGGCTCTTCGCAAAAGTGCCGCGCAGCGCGGCGGCGGCCGCATGAATCTCCGGGTCACGATCCTCGGCTGCGGATCGTCCGGCGGTGTGCCCCGGCCGGCGCTCGGTTGGGGCGCCTGCGACCCGAACAACCCGAAGAACCGGCGGCGGCGCTGCTCGCTGCTGGTCGAGCGCCAAAATGGCGCGGGCGGCGCGAGGACCCGGGTGCTGGTCGACACCTCGCCCGACCTACGCGAGCAGCTGCTTGACGCGCAGGTCGACTGGGTCGACGGCATCTTCTACACCCACGAGCACGCCGACCACACCCACGGCATCGACGACCTGCGCGCGCTGTTCATCCGCCGCAAGCGCCGTCTCGACGCGTATGTGGACGAGGCGACGTCGCGCGTCATTACGCACCGCTTCGACTACTGCTTCGTGACGCCGCCCGGCAGCGGCTATCCGCCCATCCTCAACGAGCACCGGGTGACCCCCGGCACACCGATCGAGATTTCCGGGGAGGGGGGTGCGATCACGGTCACGCCCTTCCTGCAGGATCATGGCGACATCTCCTCGCTCGGCTATCGGTTCGGATCGGTCGCCTACTCGAGCGATCTCGTCGACTTGCCCGCCACGAGCGTCCCGCTACTTGCCGGGCTTGACCTGTGGATCGTCGATGCTCTGCGCTACACGCCGCATCCGAGCCATTTCAGCGTCGACCAGGCGCTCGGCTGGATCGAGCGCATCAAGCCCAAGCGCGCCATCCTGACCAACATGCACACCGATCTCGATTATTCCGAGCTCAAGGCGCGCCTGCCCGGCCATATCGAGCCCGCTTTCGACGGAATGTCGGTTGAGGTTGGCTCCGATCGTTGAGCCAATAATTCACCTGGAAATCCGACCCTAAATTGATGAAAAATTGAAACAAAATGGATCGATCGACGCTCGCCGCATATGACACTGCTGCAGCCGATTTCGCCCGCGACTGGAGCGAACAACCGGCCCCCGTAGACCTCCATGCCGTCGTCCAGCGCTTCTTCGTACCCGGCTCGACCGCGGATATCGGCTGCGGCAGCGGCCGCGAGGTCGCCTGGCTCGCCGCCAACGGCTTTGCGGTGACCGGCTTCGATCCGTCCGAGGGCCTGCTGCGCGAGGCCCGCGCGCGCCATCCGGGCCTGCCATTCCGGCAAGCCGCGCTGCCCGAGCTTGCCGGCATCGCCGACGCGAGCTTCGCCAACGTGCTGTGTGAGACCGTCATTATGCATCTGCCGCACGCCGCGATCGCGCCGTCGGTCGCGCGGCTCGTCACGATCCTGCGGCCCGGCGGCGTTCTTTATCTCAGCTGGCGCGTCACGCGAGGCGCCGACCAGCGCGACGGGCAGGGGCGTCTCTACGCCGCCTTCCCGGCCGCTCTCGTCATCGACGCCCTCGCGGGCGCCACGATCCTGCTCGACGAGGAATCAATCAGCGCGTCGTCCGGCAAGACGATCCACCGGCTGGTCGCACGCAAGGCTGCCGGCTAGCCCGGCGCCTTTCTCGCCGGTGCAACGCCGCCGACGTTTTCGAGATCGGCATTCTTGGTCTCTGGCGTGGTGACGATCGCGAAGATCGCCGCGACCGCATAAACCATCACCAGGATGCCGATATAGAGGTAGGCGCGCTGGATGCCGAAATGCTCCAGCAAGCGTCCGGCGATGATCGGAATGAGCCCGCCGCCGTAGACCTGCGCGATCTGGTAGGAGGCGTTGGCGCCCGAGGCGCGGTAGCGGGTTGGGAAATTCTCCGTGTAGAAGGTCGGGATCGCGCCGTAGCCGAAGCCGAACACGAAACCGAAGCCGATCACCTCGGCGACCGCGGCGAGCGCGAAGCTCTTGGTGTTGACCAGATAGAAATACGGAATGGCGAACACCAGGAAGACGACCGCGGCGATCAGCAGGATGATCCGCCGATTGATCGCATCGGCGAGCAGCGAGCCGATGATCATGAAGACCAGCATGAACGCCGCCGCGATCAGGCCGATGGTCTCGGGCTCCGATCCCGGAAAGCCCGCCGCCTTCATGTAGCCGGTGCCGAACACGAAGTAGAGGAAGAACGCGCCGCCGAACATCGCATTGACCAGCGACGTGCGCAGGATGGTGCCCGGCATTTCGCGCCACACCTGGCGCGCCGGATGCGCCAGGATCGCGGTCTGCGTCCGGTGCTGCTCGAACACGAAGCTGTCCGCCGTGCGCGTGCGGATGATCAGGCCGACGATGGCGCCGAGGAAGCCGAGGACGAAGAAGATGCGCCAGCCCCAGGCCGTGAAGCTTTCGGGGCTCATCCGCGACTTGACCAGGATCACGGAGCCGAAGCCGAGGAGCAGGCCGAGCGGGATCGCAAAGCCGACCCAGGCGCCCCAGAAGGCGCGATATTTCGACCGCGCCGCCTGCTCGACCACCCAGGTCGAGGCCGTGCCGAACTCGGCGCCGAAGCTGATGCCTTGCAGCAGCCGGAAAACGATCAACAGAATCGGCGCCAAGGTCCCAATGGTGTCATAGGTCGGCGTGAGCCCGATCAGCAGCGTGCTCACGCCCATGAGCACCAGCGCGTAGACCAGCGCGTCCTTGCGGCCGTGGCGGTCAGCCAGATGGCCGAAGATGTACGCGCCGACCGGCCGGATCACGATGCCGAGCCCGTAGATCGTGATCGCGCCGGCGACCGCCGCCAGACCTTTTTCCTTGAAGAAGACGCCGCCCCAGACGGTGGCGGCGATCACGCCCGTGACCAGGAAGTCGTATTGCTCGATCACCGAGCCGACGATGCTCGCAAGGGCGACCTTGTAAATCTGCCCGGCGGTCGGTGCTGCGGCGGGATTTGCGGCGGGGCTGCTCATGGCTCGTCCAAATTGGCCGCCCCCGAGGCTCGACGGCGCAACGCTAGCACGATCGGCGCCGGCGCACAGGGCGTCGCGCTGCCGCGAAAAATCATCGGCCTTTTTGGCGCACATTTGGAGATATTCCATAATATGTCTTATGCGAATGGACGCTGAACGCGGGCCAGTTCGACGTGGGAACCGCCCCGCATCCGGCGCCGTTAACCCGTACCGGAAGCGACCATCCGTGATCCCCAGCACGAGGACATCCCATGAGCAAAGTCAGAGCCCTGGAGCCGCGCCACAAAGCCGTGGATGCGCTCGATACACCGACCGATCTGTCCGAGGACGCCGTGAAGGAGATTTCCCAGGCGCTCAATGCGATCCTGGCGGATACCTTCGCGCTCTACCTCAAGACCAAGAATTTCCACTGGCACGTAAGCGGTCCGCATTTCCGCGACTACCATCTGCTGCTCGATGAGCAAGGCGAGCAGATCTTCGCCACGACCGACGACATCGCCGAGCGCGTGCGCAAGATCGGCGGCACCACGCTGCGCTCGATCGGCGAGATCGCGAAGCTCCAGACCATCGACGACAACAACGAGGAATTCGTCGCGCCGCTCGACATGTTGCGCGAGCTCATGAGCGACAACAAATCCGTCGCCAAGGCAATGCGCGAGGCGCACGAGATCGCCGACAGGCATGAGGATGTCGCGACCGCGAGCCTGCTGGAGACGTTCATCGACGATACCGAGCGGCGCACCTGGTTCCTGTTCGAGGCGAGCCGCCGCGCGGACTCGAGCGGGCACTGAAACCGATCGTGCCGCCACCCCCCTCCTCTGCCGAGTGGCGATCGAGGAGGGGGTCCTCGTAAGATTTGATGGAAGATCGTCCGGGTGGCACACTTCACCTGGGGCGGACCTTTGCGCAACGGTACGGCATTGGCGCCCCGTTGCTGATCGTGGCCGCAACCGGCGCCGTGGTGCTCGTCCTCGCGATCTGGGCGGCGACATAGTTCGCCGCCACCCGCCGGGCTTAGTTGCGGTGGACGAGCGCGGCGGCGTCGCGCCCCGCCAATCCGTCTGCTAAAGCCGGGCCGATCGCATCTGGACCGGCCCATGACTCCCGCTATGACCCCTGCCCGCGACATCTCCCGCCTGATCGAGATCATGGCGGCGCTACGCACGCCGAAGACCGGCTGTCCGTGGGATCTCGCGCAGGACTTCGCGACGATCGCGCCTTATACGATCGAGGAAGCTTACGAGGTCGCGGACGCAATTGTCCGCGACGATCTCGATGACCTGCGCGACGAGCTCGGCGACCTGTTGTTGCAGGTGGTCTTTCACGCCCGCATGGCGCAGGAGCAGGGCGCGTTCGATTTCGCCGACGTGGTCGAGGCGATCACGACCAAGCTGATCCGCCGCCATCCGCACGTCTTCGGTGACGCGCGCGATCTCACGCCCGGGGCGGTGACCGACCTGTGGCACGACATCAAGGCGCAGGAGAAAGCCGAGAAGGCCGAGAAAGCCGCCAAGGCCACCGGGGCCGGGCGCCCTCCCCGCGACAGCGCGCGCGCCGTGACGCTCGCCGACGTGCCGGTCACGCTGCCGGCGCTCACGCGCGCATGCAAGCTGCAGCAGAAGGCCGCCAAGGTCGGCTTCGATTGGAACGATCCGCGGGCGGTGCTGGCCAAAATCCGCGAGGAGGCGGACGAGATCGAGGCGGCGCTCGATGCCGGCGACAAGGTCGATGCCGGCGCGGAAACAGGCGACCTACTGTTCGCCGTGGTCAACCTCGCTCGCCATCTCGACGCCGATCCGGAATCGATGCTGCGCATGACCAATCAGAAGTTCGAGCGACGCTTCGCCTGGATCGAGCGTGCGCTTGCCACGCGCGGCAAGACGCCGAGCGAGAGCTCGCTTGCCGAGATGGATGCGTTGTGGGATGCCGCCAAGGCGACGGAGAAGACCGCCGCTGCGGCGTCCTCGGCTGGCGGTCACCAGGAATAGCGCAGCGTGCCGGTGCCGGCGTAGGTCTGCGCGCCGGGCGCGAAGGCGCCGTCGAACTTGGCGGCCAGCGACCAGCTCGGCGTAAGGAAGAGTTGCGCGCCCGCCGAGGCGAGCGCGGAGTCGTGCGGGATCGGGGCGCCGAACACGGTGAAGCCCACGCCCGGCAGCGCCTCGAACGTGGCGTTGAGCGCCGGATTGCTCACCCAGTCGTGCGCCCAGGCGAGCTTGCCGCGCAGCATCAGCGGCCGCCCGCCGAGGATCGTCGGGGCGTCGAGGCGGAGGCCGAGCTCGCCGCGCGTATCGCTGCCGGTCATGGCGTTGTACGAGAGGCCGAAGCCTCCCCCGGTGAGGTCGGTTTCGCTGTAGCTCGGCGTATGGAAGCTCTGCGCCTGCAGCGCCGCATAGGGGGTGAGCCCGAGAAAACCGCGATCGACCGGCACGGCAAAACGGTAGCCGCCTTCCAGCCGAGTTCCAAAACTCTGCCCGTCGAACTTGGCGGTCAGCTGGTCCGCCAATGCGGTGCGGTTGGTGGTGAACCAGTTGTTGGCGAAGCTCAGCGCCGCCGCCACATAGGCCGGCCCCGCATGCGTGACGCCGTAGACGCCGGCGAGCAGCGCGTCGCTTCGCCCGGTGCCGAGCCCCTGCGCCAGGCCCCAATTGGTGCCGCCGCCAGCAAGCGCGATGCCGAATACGGTGTCGGGCGTGACGTGATAGTCCACGCCGGCCGCAAGACCATATGCGCTCGCCGTGATGTCGGTCGAGCCCACGATCGGGTCGCCCTTCATCTGGTTGGTGCCGCCGAACGCTGCCGCCCACGTGGTCCAGCGCTGCGCGAACGCCGATCGGGGCGGCGCCTTGAGCACGCTCGCATAGGCGAGCGCGGCCGCGGGCGGCAGGTTGTTCGCCTCGCCGGGCGCAAAGCCGAGCCCGCCGCCGGCGCCCGGATCGCCGCGGCCATCGACGAACGGATCGAGCATCAGGTTGAGAAACTGGCTGGTGAGCGAAAATGCTCCCTTTTCGGCGCCGGTCGCGTTCTCGCCATCCAGCTGGGTGAGTGCGTTGGCGAGCTGGGCGCCGCTCAGCCCGAACACCGACGCGAATCCGGGCGGCAGGGCCCCGCCATTGTTGAAGAAGGTGTTGAGCGCGGTCGCGACGTTCTGCTGGTTGATGGTGAATTGGCCGGATAATCCGAGCGTCGCCGTCAAATTCAGGAATACGTCGGTCGCGCTGTAGCTCAGGTCGACGCTGAAATTCGGCGGGTTGACGGTGGTCAGGCTGTTGAACGTCGTGCCGTTGAGCCCGGCTGAATGCAGGATGTCGTACCGCTTATTCGAGTAGGCGCCAGTAGCGAAGTTGGCCTGCACGCTGCCGGCAAGCGCGGCCGTGCCGGTGACGTTGGCCATGCTGCTGGCCGACGGATTGAGGTAGACCACATAGAGCGCGCCGGACTGGAAGGCGAGATTGCCGCCGATCGTCATCGACGTGCCGGGGGCCCCCGGCGTGCCGGGCGCGAAGGCGCCGCCCGAATTGATCGACAAGAGCGACGTGGGATTGAGCGTGCCGGTGCCCGCAAGCGTGCCGCCGTTGACGTTGATCGTGGTGGCGCTGTTGGTGCCGTTGAGAACCACGGTGCCGGAATTGATGTTGACTTGATTGACGCCGGAAAAGCCGAACGGCGCCGCAAAGGTGAAGGTGTTGCCCGCGCCCGGACTGAAATTGACGGTGTCGCTTGATCCTTGGCCGACGATGTTGCCGGCGATCACGCCGCCCGAAACGTCGAGCACGTCGGCATTCGCCGACAGCCGGATAGCGCCGGAAATGGTGCCGGCGTTCTGGTCGATGGTTACAGGGCTGCTGGCGGCACTGACGTCGATCGCCGTACCGCCGGTGCCTGTGATGTTGCCGCTGTTGACGATGGCGGCGCCGCCAACGAACGTCACGCCGCCGGTGACATGGATTCCGGTCAGCCCGACGATCGTGCCCGCATTGCTGACGTTGCCGGAAAAGCTGGAAATCGCGACGGATGCGGTGTTGCCGGCGCCAGCGCCGGTTGCGGTGCCGCCGAGCAAAATGCCGGCCCCGCCCGCCGTGATGAGCCCCGAATTGGTGACGCCGCCCGCGAAGGTCGAGATCGTGACGGATGCGGTGTTGGTGCCGAAGGAGCCGGCGGCGACGCTTCCATTGCCGCCGACCCAGATGCCGGCCCCGCTGGCCGAGATCGTGCCCAGATTGGCGATGCTGCCGCCGAAGCTCGCGAGCGTGAACGACGTGTGATCGTTGCTGCCCAGCGTGACCGCGGCATTGCCGCCGACGTGGATGCCGGCACCGCCCGTTGCCGAGATCGTGCCGGAATTGGTGACGCCGCCGCCGAAGCTCGAGATCGCGACCGATGCGGTGTGCGTGTCGCCGCCCGAGATGTTGGCGTTGCCCCCAACCAGGATGCCGTCGCCCGCCGTGGTCGTGATCATCCGCGAATTGGTGACGCCGCCCGAAAAGGTGCCCACCGTCACCGATGCGCTTCCAAGGAGCCCGCCGCTGAAACTGGCAATCCCGCCGACCCAGATGCCGGGGCCACTCGCCGCGATCGTGCCCGCGTTGGTGATCCCCGCCGAAAACACCGAGATCATGACGGACGCGGTATCGTTCAAGCTGGCGCTGCTGGCAATTCCGCCAGCGAATATGCCGGCGCCACCCGCCGAAATCGTGCCTGAGTTCGTGACGCCGCCGTCGAAGGTCGAAACCGTGATGCGCGCGGTCGCTGTGTCGCCGCCCGCCCCCGCATGGCCGCCGATCCACATTCCGTTTCCGCCCGCCGTGATCGAGCGCCGGGTAGGCGAGGATGTTGCCATCCTCGCCCCCCACAGACCCGGACGTGCAGATTTCCCGCATCCGGTTCTTCGCGCAAGAGCTTCGCTCACGTGGCGTATCGATGGACGATCCGCGGCTTCGGCAATGGATAGCGCA
>DATGLS010000019.1:0-45289 GCA_035293985.1 Xanthobacteraceae bacterium | reverse complement strand
GCGGCGGAAGTTCTCCTCGAAGCGCGGGCCGAGCACGAAGCCGAGCAGGATCGGCGCCGGGTGGAAGCCGAGCCGCAGCAGCACGTAGCCGAGGATGCCGATCGCCAGCACCTCGCCGACCTGGAACATGTCGTTGTTGGCGGCATAGACCCCGATGCACACGAAGAACATCGCGCTCGGATAGAGATATTTGTACGGGATGGTGAGCAGCTTCACCCAGATGCCGATCAGCGGGATATTGAGCAGCACCAGCAGGATGTTGCCGACCCAGAAGCTCGCCACCAGGCCCCAGAAAATGTCGGGATGCTGGCTGATCAGCTGCGGGCCGGGCACGATCCCCTGGATCATCAAGGCGCCGAGCAGGAGCGCCATCACGGCATCGCCCGGGATGCCGAGGCTCATGGTCGGGATGAAGTCGCCCTGCGTCGAGGAGTGGGTGGAGGTCTCGGGACAGACCACGCCTTCGATCATGCCGGTGCCGAACTTTTCCGGCGTCTTCGACACCTTCTTCTCGGTCGCATAGGCGACGAACGATGCGATCGTCGGCCCGGTGCCGGGAATGAGCGAGCATAGGCTGCCGATGATGGTGCCGCGGAGCATCGGGAAGATCGACCGTCGCACGTCCTCCCGGGTCGGCCGCATGTCGCGCATGCGGATGTTGACGTATTTCGCGTTGAGCTCGGTCTGCTGATTGACGCTGTTCATGAACTCGGCGAGGCCGAACAGCCCGAGCGCCAGCGCAACCAGCTCGACGCCGTCGTCGAGCTCGGTGAGCCCGAAAGTGAAACGCTCGGCGCCGGTCTCGATGTCGGAGCCGACAATGCCGAGCATCAGGCCGAGCACCGTCATGGCAACGCCCTTGAGCGGCGAGCCGCGCGCGAGCGTCGAGCCGGCGAGCAGGCCGAGCAGCATCAGCGAGCAGATTTCCGCGGGACCGAATTGCAGCGCCACACGCACCAGGACCGGCGCCAGGAACACCATCTCGGTGATGCCCCACGAGGCGCCCACGAACGATGCGAACACCGTGACACCGAGCGCGACGCCGCCGCGCCCCTGCTTGGTCATCGGGTAGCCGTCGAGACATGTGACGGCGTGCGGAGGGTGGCATGGGAGATTGAGCAGGATCGAGCAGATCGCGCCGCCGTACTGAGCGCCATACATCACGCCGGCGAGCATCAGGATGGCGCCCACCGGCTGGATGCCGAAGGTCAGCGGCAGCAGGATCGAGATCGTCGCGAGCGGCCCGAGACCCGGCAGCACGCCCACCATGTTGCCGACCAGGACGCCGAGGAAGCACCACATGAAATTGTGTGGCTCGAGCGCGACGCCGAAGCCATGCCATAGATCGGTGAGTGCGGTGGTGATCACAGCATGCTCCATCCGGGAATTTCAGCACCGGCATCGCGATCTGCGGCACGACGTGGAACGGCAGCAAATCGAAGGCGCAGATGAGGCCGATGAAGGCGCAGATGAGGACGATCGTGAACGCCTTGCGAAGGATGGCTCGAGGTGGGCAGGCATCGGGGATCCGCAGGTCTATCCCACAACGTTCGGGATCGATCCGACGTTCCGGGAACCCGGCGGCGAATATCACCGTCCCGTCGCGTCGCCTATCGATTGCCCGGTGCGATAGATCGCCGCGGCGCTTCCGGCGATCTCTCACGGGCCTCGCGGATCGGCACGACCCAAATTGCGGCGTGCAGCCCGGATGAGCGAAGCGACATACGGGTCACCAAGCCCGCATATCGCCTGCTCACGGCATCACGCGGGCACAGGCATCACGGGCAAATATGTCAGCCGCACCGCGTCCTCGCCGATCGGATCGGCGGCGACGAAGCGCAACGGCGGGGGCGCGCCGGCGAAATACGGCTTGCCGCCGCCGAGCACGAACGGGCGCAGATAGAGACGATACTCGTCGATCAGGCCGAGGCCGCTCAGCGTGCCGGCGAGCTCTGGCCCGGCGACATCGATGTGGCCGTCGACCCGCGACTTGAGCCCGCGCACGAAAGTCGCAAGGTCGCCGTCGATCAAGGTTGCATTCGGCCCGACCGACCTGAGCGAACGTGACGCGATCCATTTCGGCTGCGCGCGCCACGCCGCGGCGAAATCGCGCGAGACCGCCCCCCACTCCGGCCGGTCGTGATCCCAGTGGCGCATCACCTCGTACATGCGACGGCCGTACAGGCTGCCGACGAGGGTATGGACATGATCGTTGAAATGACGATGCAGCGCATCGCCCGGTGGCGGCAATTGCGCCCGCCGTCGACGCCAGCGACGTAGCCGTCGAGGGACTGCATCATGGCGAAGACGAGCTTGCCCATGTTCGGCTTCCATCCGCGAAGGTGAGTTGGTCGTGCAGCGGGAATTGTAGCCCGCGGGGAGCGAAGCGGAATGCGGAGAAGCCGATCAGTTGATGAGCCGGCCCCGGATTGCGTTTCCGCGTACGCGCTCCGCGCTTCGACGGGCTGAAACCCGTCCGTAGGTCGCGCAGCGAGCGAAGGCGGGTCGCTCCATCGGCCTACGGAAGCGGGAAACCCGCCTCGGTCCAACCTTCCTGCTGGATATAGCCGGTGAAGGTGCCGCGGATGAAGCGGCCGCCATGATAGTGATGATTGATCTGGACGAGATCCTTGGCCTCGAGATCGAACCCGCTTTTCGCGAGCGGCGGCGCCGGGTATGGCGAGCCATCGGCCGCGAGTTGCTTCAGCCAGGCCGGATCATCGCGCAGGCGCTGGCGCGAGCCGCGCCACGCGAGCCAGCCGTCGATCAAAGCGGTGGTGAGCCGTTGCGCGAGTTGTGGCAGCGGCTGCAGGTAGGGCCCGCGCCAGTCATACACCTCGCGGCGGCAGACGAGTCCGGCCGGCCGGCAGTCAATCTTCCGATCCTGATCGTGCTTGACTGGTCGGCGCGACGACGCGCGTTCGTCGGCATCCTGCTGGCGGCGACGCGCGCAGCCTTTCTGTCGGCGCGCAATGACCTCACGGCCAACATCGCAGTCATCGGCGCCGGCGCCGTCACGGCGTTTGCCTGGCGCACGGCATGGCCCGACCTGATCGTGGGTCTCGCCATCTTCGCGATCAATCTGGATGCCGCGCGCGAGGTGTTCGCAGCGGCCAAGGAGGAGCATGCCGAGGCGGACCGCCCTTGAATCGGTTTGATCGACGCTCTTGCGCCAGATCGCGGGTCAGAAATTGTACTCGACGCGCAACGTCGCCTGATGGCGGGTGAAGTTCGCGAGATCGAGCGTGCCCGGCACGCCGGCCGCATGCCCGGCGGTCTGGACGGCCCAGGCTCCGGACACCGCCAAGCCCTTTGCAACGCGAACGAAAAACGTCGGCCCGAGGAACATGGCCTCGCCGGCGAACGCGTCCAGACCGAGGGCATCATATTTGCGCAGGTATTGCGCCTCCGCACCGACGAAGAACCCGGGCGCAATCCGTCTCGTCACCGACGCCGACAGCCCGAGCGTGGCGTCACGCTGCCACGTCCCGCTGGTCCGCGCGTGGATCAGCTCCGGCGCATAAACGAGATTCAGCGCACCAAACACCCGGCCCGGGCTCAGCTCGCGGTCGATCGCAAGCGAGAAGTCGCTGCCGTATCCGTCAACGGGCGCGCCGCTCGTGTCGTCGACCCGGCTCCAGTGGGGCTCGGCGCGAAGCGTGAGCGCAAAGGGCGCATGCGCCCGATCGAGCAGCCTGTAACCGAATTCGGCGACCAGCCCTTTGAAAGCGGCGGCCCGCCGGTCGTCGAGCCCGCTCACGCCCGCAACGTCGTGGATCGCGAGCGGAACGCCGATCTCGAACCGGAAGTTTTGAACGGGGCTGGTCTCGTAGCGCAACTGCCCGTCAAGCGCCGCATAGGAGCCGGTGCGCTTGCCCCATTGGGCGATCGATTGCTGCTCGAGCTCTCGCTCGCCCGCCTCGCCGACGTCGGCGCCACTCGTGAAGCCGAAGATGAACTGGGTGTCGACGTCCGCCTCGCCTCTGCGCGTCGGCTCCTGCGCATGCGCAGCGAGGAGGGGCGACGCAAGGAGCCAAAGGAGGGCCAACGCGAGCGGTGTCGTCGCTTTCGCTGCCGAGCCTCGTTGCATGCGCAAGGGTCAACCTATGGGATGCGGTCCGACCGCCTCACCAGGCAACTATCCACGATTTTTTGCGTGATCGATACGGCGTTCGTGCCGAATTGCCGTCGTGAGGAGCCCGCATGGGGCGAAACGGAATGCGGCGGAGGCAACTCCCGGATTGCGGCGCGGAGCCTGCCATCGGGCGGCGCTTCGCGCCGATCGATCGGCACCTCCATCCGGGCTACGCGCGGGCGCGTGATATCGTAATAATAGGCGCATGGGCGATTTCACCGAAGCCGCGCGCACGGCGGCGCATCTCATCGTCGGCCTCGATGCCGAGCTGCGCGCGATCGTGCTGCTGTCGCTCGGCGTCAGCCTGACGGCGAGCGTTTGCGCGTTTGTGGTCGGCGCGCCGCTCGGCACCGCGCTCGCGGTCTACCGCTTTCGCGGCCGCGGCGCGTTGATCGTGATCGCCAACGCGCTGCTCGGGCTGCCGCCGGTGGTGGTCGGGCTCGCGGTCTATCTGCTGCTGTCGCGCTCGGGCCCGCTCGGATCGTTCGGCATCCTGTTCACGCCCACCGCGATGGTGATTGCCCAGGCGCTGCTGGGAACCCCGATTATGGTCGCGCTGGTGCACCGCATGATGGTCGATGTCTGGGCCGACTACGGCGGCGCGCTCCAGGTCGACGGCGCCTCGCGCCTGCGCGCGATGGTGCCGATCATGTCGATCGGCCGCGACGGGCTGCTCACCGCGTTCTTGGCGGCCTTCGGCCGCGCGATTGCCGAGGTCGGCGCCATCCTGATCGTCGGCGGCAATATCCGCGGCTATACCCGCACCATGACGACCGCCATCGCGCTGGAGACGAGCAAGGGCGACCTCAGCTTCGCGCTCGCGCTCGGGATCATTCTGATCATTCTATCGATGCTGGTGAGCGGATTGACGCTGTTGGTCGGGCGCGCCTTGACCATCCGCTGACGGGAGCGCAAAGGCTGGGCGGAGCCTTTCGCAGGAGACAGCCCAATGTTCCGACGGTCGATGAAAATGCCGGCGATCGGCGGCCTGATCGCGGCCGCGCTGCTGTTGTGCGTGCAGACCGCGGCCCAGGGGCAGGACAAATCGATCGTCGTCGCCTCGACGACGTCGACGCAGGACTCCGGCCTGTTCGGCTACCTGTTGCCGATCGTCAAGCAGAGGCTCGGCATTACGGTCAAAGTGCTGGCGCAAGGGACCGGCCAAGCGCTCGACACGGCGCGGCGCGGCGACGCCGACGTGGTGTTCGTCCACGCCAAATCCGCCGAGATGAAGTTTCTCGCCGAGGGCCAGGGCGTGAAGCGCTATCCGGTGATGTACAACGACTTCGTCCTGATCGGTCCGAAGGGCGATCCAGCGGGGGTCAAGGGCAACGAGATCGTCCCCGCGCTGAAGACGCTCAAGGCCAAGGCGATGCCGTTCATCTCGCGCGGCGACCGTTCCGGGACGAACATCGCCGAGCTCGCGCTGTGGAAGGTCGCCGGCATCGACATCGATCACGACAAAGGCCGCTGGTACAAGGCGATCGGGCAGGGCATGGGCGCGGCGTTGAACATGGCGTCGGCATCGAACGCCTATGTATTGTCCGACCGCGGCACCTGGCTCGCGTTCAAGAACCGCGGCGATCTCGCGATCCTGGTCGAGGGCGACAAGCGCCTGTTCAACCAGTATGGCGTCATGCTTGTGAACCCGGCGAAGCATCCGGATGTAAAGCAGGATCTCGGCCAGCAATTCATCGACTGGCTGATCTCGCCGGAGGGCCAGCGCGCGATCGCGGATTACAGGATCAACGGCCAGCAGCTGTTCTATCCGAACGCCGACGACCCGAACGCCTGACGGCGCCCGTGTGGAGCTGACGCTGCAACACACCTTATTCCCGCTGGTGCTCGCGTTCATCGCCGCTGCCTATGCGGCGGTGGGGCAGGCGGGCGCCACCGGGTATATCGCCGCGATGGGCCTCGCCGGCTTTGCGCCCGATGTCATCCGGCCGGCGGCGCTCGCGCTCAACACCCTGGTCGCCGCGATCGGCACGGCGCGCTTCGCTCGAGCCGGCCACCTGACCTGGCGCGCGACCTATCCGTTCATCCTGCTCGGATTGCCGTTCTCGATACTTGGCGGCGCGACGCACTTGCCCGCGCACATCTACAAGCCCGTCGTCGGCGCGCTGCTGATCGTCGCGGCCTGGCAGATGGCGCGACTGGCGCGATCGGCGCGGGCGACCGGTCAGCCGGCGGTGGCGCCGCCGCTGCTTGCGTCGCTCGTTGCCGGCGCGGCGATCGGCTTCGTCGCCGGCGTCACCGGCATCGGCGGCGGCATCTTCGTCGCGCCGCTTGTTCTGTGGCTGCGCTGGCTCGACATGCGCCACACCGCGGGCCTCTCGGCCCTGTTCAACTTGCTCAACTCCGCCGCCGCGCTCGCCGGCGTGTGGGGCACGTCGCCGAAGCTGCCTGGCGAGTTGCCGTGGTGGCTCGCGGCGGTCGCCGTCGGCGCCGCGCTCGGCTCCTGGCTCGGCGTGAGGCATCTTGCGCCGAGCGTATTGCGCTACATCCTGGCGGCGCTGCTGCTGGCCGGCGGCGCATGGATGCTGATCGGGCGGTAAGTGCGGGGCTGCATCGCGACCGGGTCATCCGGCTTTGCTCGGTCGCCATCGCGACCGCGATGTCCTGTTCGCGCCGCGTGGCATCTGCTTTGATGCCTGCTCCGGCAGGGGAGACAAGCAGATGTTTTCCATTTTATCGGCCTACGCATTGGCGCTATGTGCCGGAATAAGCTTTGTGGCGCAGCAGGCGGTCAATGCGAACCTTCGCGCCGAGATCGGCTCCGCCTGGTGGGCTGGGTTCGCAAGCTATCTCGGCGGAACGATCGTGATGCTGGTGGCGGCGCTTGTGATGCGGGAGGCGCTGCCGACCGTCGGCATGATCTCGCGCAGCACTTGGCTTTCGTGGATGGGCGGCGTGTTCGGGGCGGTCTACATCGCAGTCTCGATCTTCCTCCTGCCGCGACTCGGCGCCGCAACCGTCATCGCTCTGATCGTCGCCGGCCAGATGATCGGCTCCCTCGCGTTCGATCATTTCGGTGTGTTGGGCCTGAATGTCCATCAGGCATCCCCTGCCCGATTGGCGGGCGCCGTGCTCCTCATGCTGGGCGCCATCCTGATCCGGCTGTGAAGGCATCGCATCTCGAACGGCTCACGTCGGCGCGCTGACGTCGTCACACTGATGGTCGCCGGAATATGCAAGGAGATGATGCCGCCACGGTCGGCGGCCCGCAGCAGGTCAGCGCGCCGCAAATGGAAGCCTGCCCAGATACGCGGGCCGCTCACCCTCGGAAAGCCACTCGACGAACCCGCACGACGAACATCCGTAGATCCAGAATGTCGGATTTTGCGTGGTCTTGGGAAGGATGGTCAGCAGCTTCGTCGGGCGACTGCACCGCTGGCATGAGCGTTGCGCCTCTCGATCGCCGCGCCGTTCGCCGTCCATGGGGAACCCGTGTGCTCGCTGGCGCCGAGGACGTACGGCGATTCGCGGAACGGCGTCAGTCCACTTTCGGACACACGACATCAAATCTTTCGAGCAAGCGAAGAACGGACCGAAGATCGCGCAACAGGACGACTGCATTCAGCGGCGGATGAGGACGACGGCGCCGATGAGCAGTGCGACGCCAAGCAGGCGGGAGAGATCGATCGGCCGTTGCGGGATGCCGAGCAGGCCGAACTGGTCGAACGCGAGGGCGGCGATCATTTGCCCTGTCACCAGGAGCGCGAGGTAGGCCGCTCCGCCCAATTTCGGAATCGTGACGATCGAAAGCGCGATGAAGATCGCGCCGAATATTCCGCCGCTCCACGCCCACCACGGGACGCGCCCGATCGTGGCGGCGGCTGGAACCGGATCGCGCAGCACCGCAACGAGACACGCCATCGCGAGCGTACCGACGACGTAGCTCGTGACGCCGGACCAGGCCGACGAGCCCAGCGCGCCGCGGAGATTTGCATTCAGCGCCTGTTGCACGAGGACGCAGATGCCGCCCGCGACGGTGAGGATGGCGGGCAAAACGAGGCTGTTCATGGATATTTTTCCGCTTGTGGGAATGCCGTAGCAAGTCGCACACAGCCATAGCCGGGATCGAGCCCCTCGGGTCTTGCTTAGGCAAGCCCGAGGGTGAACTCCGCGACATCCAAGGCCATTGCATCAATTGAGGCCCCGCGTTTCACTTCCGCTCACCCCAACGACGCCCGGTGATTCTCGCACGGGACGGTCGCACGTTTCCACTGGGCGCGCTGCTCATTCCTCCGACCATTCGACCGGCCACAAGACCGTGCCGTTTGCTCTCGTCGGCGACGCCAAGCGGCACGATCCCTCCGCCGGAACTTTTCGGCCGCAACTTCGTAGAGGGATCATGGCACAGCGGCTGCAATACGGGACGACGGCGAAGGCATTTCATTGGTCGATCGTCGGGCTCCTCATCGTTCAATACACGTTGGGCTGGTTGATGCCGGACCTGCATGGCAAGCCGCCCGGTCTGGCCATGACCTGGCACATGTCGATCGGCACCGTGATCCTGGCGCTGATCGTGCTGCGTTTCGCATGGCGCCTGACGCACCCGGTCGCGCCGGAAAGCACGTTGCCGCCGTGGCAGCGCCTGACCTCCGAGGCCGTGCACTGGCTCCTCTACGTGCTGGTGCTGCTGACCACCGTGAGCGGCTGGCTGTTCGCGTCGGCACACGGCTGGAAGGCGTCGTGGTTCTTCATCGCGCCATTCCCGATGCTGACCTCCGGCAGCCGGCCGCTGGTGAAGGCGCTCGACGGTTGGCACCAGAACTTCATGTGGGCCTTGATCGTGGTCGTCGGGCTGCACGTCGCCGCGGCGCTCGCGCATCTGTTCTACTATCGCGACGGTGTGATGCGCCGGATGTTGCCCGGCGAGCCTGCGATCGGCACGGTTACACGTTCGCCCGATTGATGAACGCCTGCCGCGCGAATATCGCGGCCACGCAGAAGCCACGCATCGGCCGACGATCGCCGCGCTTATGACAACCTTCAGCCGCATGACGCGTGCAACCAGCGCTCCGATCCATCGGGGACAGGCCCTTGCGCGTCAGCGAACTCTTCATCAAGTGCCGGCACGATGCACCGATGCAGTCGGTGAGATCGATTGCGTGCAGCACGCGGGGCATCGCCGAGGGCGTGCCGTGCGCGCCATTTCGCCAGGCGCTGATCACATCCCGAGCGGCCTCGGCCGAGCTGGGCTTCGCGCCCGGCGATCTGCGTGAAAACATCGTGGTCGACTGCGCTCATCTGTACGATCTGCCCTCCGGAACCGTGATCCAGATCGGGCAGGCGCTGCTGCGACTGACCTTTCATTGCGAGCCGTGCAAGAAGCTTCCCAAGCGGATCGCGTTCGACCGCATCGTGCATCGGCGCGGCGTTTTCGGCATGTTCATGAACGAGGCGGTGATTTCCGTCGGCGATGGATTTTTCGTCACCGGACAGCGCCTCGAGGAAATTCCATACGGCATTTGCGAACGAATTGGCTGGTACTTGACGAGGAACAAAGGACGCGCCGCCGCGCTCGACCTCGTTCACGCGCTCGGCTTACCCGCAACGTCGGGGCGCATGATGCCGCGGCTGCTGGCAAAGGTGCTGTGCGCGCCTTCGGCTGTTGAAGCAGACGCCGGCGATTGACGAGAAGACCATCATCGCGGCTTGGTCCGGCAGAGCGAGCTTATCCACTGAAGCAGATGCGTCGATCGCGTGAGAGGTGACCGCGCGGGCGCCCCTCCAACGGCGGGCGGCGGAGTGCCGCGCCGGTGATCGCCTCACATGCCATCGATCACGAGGCTTGACTCGCGGCTAATGTTTCTATATTCGTCGAAATATGGAAACATCGGATGCCGTGGTCGCCCTGGCGGCGCTCGCGCAGGACAATCGCCTCGATATCTATCGCCTCCTGGTGCAAGCCGGCCCGGAGGGCCTCGCGGCCGGGCAGGTGGCCGAGCGGCTCGGGCTCGCGCCCAACACGCTCACGTTCCACCTCGATCGGCTGCGCATCGCCGGGCTCGCGACGGTGCGGCGCGATGGCCGGTCGATGATCTACGCGGCTCGGTTCGAGACGATGAACGGGCTCGTCGCCTTCCTCACCGAGAATTGTTGCCAAGGAACCGTTGCCAAGGGCGCGTCTGCAATGCGTGCGCCGGCGGCGGTGTGCAGACCCAAGGAAGCGAAGCGAGCCAAAGGAGCGACCCATGAAGCGGTTTCACGTGCACGTCGCCGTGGATGATCTGAACCAATCCATCGGCTTCTACTCGGCGCTGTTCGACGCGGCACCCGCCGTGATCAAGCCCGATTACGCCAAGTGGATGCTCGACGATCCGCGCGTCAATTTCGCGATCTCGACGCGCGGGCGGCAGGCCGGCCTCGACCATCTAGGCATCCAGGCCGAGAGCGGCGAGGAGCTGCAGCAGATCTACGCCCGCCTGCACAAGGCCGGCGCCAACGTCGTCGAGCAAGGCCAGACGGCGTGCTGCTACGCCAGGTCGGAGAAGTCGTGGATCGACGATCCGGCCGGCATCGCGTGGGAGACGTTCCACACCACCGGCGAGAGCACCGACTATGGCGACGGCAGCGGCGAGCGCGTCGCGCGTGTCGCGCACGAGAAGTCCGGTGAGAACTCGTGCTGCGCGCCCGCCGCGGCGGTCGCGGAGCCGGCGGCATCGTGCGGCTGCCCGGCCGCGTGAGGCGCGCCATGGCGGATCGTTCCTACAATGTGCTCTTTCTGTGCACCGGCAACTCGGCGCGCTCGATCATCGCCGAGGCGATCCTCAACAGAGTGGGCATGGGACGCTTCCGCGCCTACAGCGCCGGCAGCCAGCCCAAGCGCGAGGTCAGCCCCGAGACGCTGCGGCTGTTGCAAGGCCTCGATTACGACACGTCGGGTTTGCGCTCGAAATCGTGGAGCGAGCTCGCCCGGCCAGGTGCGCCCGCGCTCGATTTCGTATTCACGGTCTGCGACAACGCGGCCGGCGAGACCTGCCCGGTGTGGCCGGGCCAGCCGATGACGGCGCATTGGGGCATTCCCGACCCGGCCGAAGCGGCGGGCACGCCGGCCGAGATCGCGCTTGCCTTCAAGGATGCGTATCGCATGCTTGATCAGCGCATCGCCGCGTTCGCCGCCCTGCCGCTGCGCGCGCTCGACCAGCTCAGCCTGCAGCGCAAGCTGGAGGAGATCGGTCGCATGGCGGGCGCGACCGCCAAGGCGACCGAGCCGACGTGACACCGTCGCTCGCCCGACGGCTCGCCGCCGAAACGCTCGGCACCGCGTTCTCCGCGGCGCGGTGGTCGGCTCCGGCATGATGGCGGTGCGTATTGGTTCGCGGCGTCGATGTCGTTCGCCAATCCGGCCGTTACGATCGCGCGCTCGCTGAGCGATACCTTTGCGGGCATCGCACCAGCCGGCGTCGCGGCCTTCATCGCGGCGCAGATCACCGGCGGGCTCGCGGGGCTGTGCGTCGCTGAGATGCTGTTCAGGGTGCCTGCGGCGGACCAAGGGACCGCGCCGGGAACCGAATGGAACCGGAACCAAGGCAGCTCAAAGCGATTGCTCGTCCGCCCGTCGTGCGCGATACTGCTTTCAAGCACTCGGCACTTCCTATGCGATCGATTCCCGCGCCTCGAGGGCGGGCCCGATTGGCGCTCCAAGCCGAGCATGTTTCCCACTGGAAAGTTCTGATTGCCCGCTCGGTCGCATGGGCGGAGCGGGCGAAGATCAGCGACCCGTCTTCAGGCACCGCGGGCGATCGCTGGCGCAACCATGGGCGGAAAGCAGAAAGGCGACAGCGCTTGTCGATCGTAAAGTATCACCCGGACACGCGCGAATTCGTGGTCGAGAAGCCCCCCGATCCTAGCCCGGACGGCGACGTAACGGTTGAGGCCTTAAGGCAAAGAATCCAGCAGCAGCAGATCCTGGCCGACTTCAGCGTCCTCGCGCTCCGAGGCACGCCGCTTGTCGAATTGCTCGACCACGCGACACGAGCCGTGGCGGATGGGCTGGGGGCGGATTTCGTCAAGGTCCTTGAGTTCTTGCCCAAGGAGGGAAGGTTCCTGGTGCGCGCCGGCGTGGGGTGGGAACCGGGTGTCGTCGGCAGCGCCACCGTCGGGGCCGACACCGCGTCCCCGGCCGGATACGCGCTGAAGACGGGCAAAGCCGTCATATCCAACCACTTGGATATCGAGGAACGCTTCCGCACGCCCGAGCTGCTGATCGAATACGGCATCCGGCGCGCCATGAACGTGATCCTCGGCGGCGACAGCGCCCCCTTCGGCGTGCTGGAGGTCGACAGCCGCAACGAAGGCGAGTTCAGCGAGCGCGACATAATTTTCCTGCGCGGCATCGCCAACGTCCTCGGCATGGCGATCGAGCGTCAGCGCATGGAAGAGAGTCTGCGACGGGCGCTCGACCGTCAGAAGGTGCTGATGCGCGAGATCAATCACCGGGTCAACAACAGCCTGCAGATCGTCGCCGCGATGCTGCACCTTCATTCTTCCGGCGCGCGAAGCGAGGACGTGCGTGACGAGCTGCGCCAGGCCGGCACCCGCATCACGGCCGTCGCGCGCGCCCACCAGCGCCTGTACCGAGGCGACGAGATCGACGCGATGGACCTCGGCACATATCTCCGCGAGGTCTGCCGGGACATCGCGGTGGCGACGCCCGGCTGCGAGATCGATATCCGCGCCGAGGAAGGCCTGGTGATCCGCACCGACCGCGCCGTGCCGGCCGTGCTCGCCGTCAACGAGCTGATCACCAATGCCGCCAAATACGCGTATCCGGGGCGCAACTGCCGCGTCTGGGTGGCGTTGGTGCGCGCGTCCGATGACGTAGTGGCGATATCGGTGCGCGATGAAGGCATCGGTCTTCCGCCCGATTTCGAGCTGCGCTCAGGGCGTCTCGGCATCAAGCTGGTGAGATCGTTCGCGCAACAGCTCGAAGGCGAGCTGCAATTGGTGCGCCACGATCCGGGCACGGAGTTCGTGCTGAAATTCCCGCTGCAGGTTTGAGGCAGCCAGCTGTAGCCCGGATGGAGGCGTGACGCGCCGTCATCGCGGGGCCGGCCAGTCAACGTATCGCCTTTCCCGGCATTCCGCTTCGCTCATGCGGGGTGCCAGCTATCCGTTGCGGAACGCGTAGCCGTACCCGTTGAGCGCGGGCGCGCCGCCGAGATGGGCATAGAGGATCATTGCGCCGTTCGGGAAATATCCCTTACCGACGAGGTCGATCAGACCCTGCATCGATTTTCCCTCGTAGACCGGATCGGTGATCATACCCTCCAGCCGCGCGACGAGGCGGATCGCCTCCTTGGTCTCGGGCGAAGGCACGCCATACGCCGGATAGGCGTAGTCCTCGATCAGCACGACGTCGTCGGCAACGATGTCGCGACCGAGCTCGATCAGCGTCGCGGTATCCTGCGCGATCTGCAGGACCTGTGCCTTGGTCCGGGCCGGCGTCGCCGAGGCATCGATGCCGATGACACGGCGGGCGCGCCCGTCGGCCGCGAAGCCGACCAGCGTGCCGGCGTGGGTCGACCCCGTGACGGTGCAGACGATGACGTAGTCGAACGTGAAGCCGAGCGCGTGCTCCTGCGCGCGCACCTCCTCGGCGAAGCCGACGTAGCCGAGGCCGCCCAACTTGTGAACGGACGCGCCGGCGGGAATCGCATACGGCTTGCCGCCCTGGGCCTTGACGTCGGCGATGGCGTCGGCTTCGTGCTCGACTGTCACCTCGTCGCCCGTTGATTTCGACTACTTCCTCAAGATCCGGGTGGGCGACATGGCTGATTTCAACCGCCTGCACGGGACGCAGTTGATCGCCCTGCCGGGGGTGCGGCAGACGCGAACGTTCTTCGTCATCAGGGAAGTGGTCGACAACGCGGCATTGGATATTTGATTTCGATCCGGCACGGCCGCAGCCGCATTACGCTTCGCTCCATCCGAGTTATGCCGCTTCGTCGCATTGACTATATCCGTTGCGGATATATATTGCTGGTATGAGCAAGCCGAAACCGCCGCTGCCGCTGACACCCGCGGTGTTCCACATCCTGCTCGCCTTGTTCGGCAAGGAGCGCCACGGTTACGACATCATGCAGCAGGTCAAGGCGGATTCGGGCGATACCGTGAAAATGGGCCCGGGGACGCTGTACGGCTCGCTCGATCGCATGATCGAGGCGGGCCTCGTCGCCCGCGGCAACATGCAGGACCCGCGCCGCATTTATTACCGCCTCACCGCCCTCGGCCAGACCACGTTGCGCGCGGAAACGGACCGGCTGTCGCGGGTCGCCCTCGTGGCCCGCCGCCAGCTCGGGAGGGCATGATCCCATGACCCGGTCGACGCGGCAGAAGCGGTCGCGATCGTCTCGCCTCTATACGGGACTGCTGGGGCTTTATCCGCCGGCATTCCTGGAACGGCATCGCGCCGAGATGCTGCAAAACTTCGCCGACCTCGAGGCCGCGGCGCCGTCGACGGCGGCATTGTGGCGGCTGATAGGAAAGGACCTGACCATGAGCCTCATGTCTCAGTTTCTCGCGTCCCGGCTTGGCCGATACGTGATCGGCGTGCTCGTCGCCTGGATGCTGTTCTTCGCGATCGGGTATGCCGTCCGCGGCCCGACGCCCGGGTATCCGGTCCTGCACGTCTTCGCCGGCTTCCTGCTCGGCATGCTCGCGATGTACATCGCGACGCGTTTTTACCGGGCGCCGCAAAACAGCTCGCAAGCTTAGCGCGCCGGCAGGAGCAAGCAACCGGATCGATTTCGGCGCGGCGTACACCTGCGCTCATGTCCCTGCGACGAATGTCGGCGGCCGTTGCGCGGAAGGCATCGCTTGGCCGACTGGTTGCATGTCGAACCATATCGCCCAGGCCTATGCGCCTGCGTGAGGAACGTGCGCCGGATCGCCGCGTTCGTCACATGGATGGACCGGGCCGAGTGGACGACCCCGGGTTCCGCGACGGATGAAAGGAACATGAGATGAACAGGAATCTCCTCGTACTCGCGGCGGCCGCGGGTCTCCTGGCGGGCACGACGGCCGTGCAGGCACAGGCAGCGCGCGATCGCTCCGGCGTCACGCCCGGACATATGATGCAGGAGCACGGGAACGTGCCCGGACATCCCGGCGCCTCTGGCTTCGCGCCCGGCCATGATCGCGATGACCTTCGCAAGGGCGATCGCGACGATCGCATGACCGGCGCCGGCGATCGCGACGACATGCGCCGAGGCGATCGCGACGACATGCACCGCGGCGATCGCGACGACTTCCGCAAGGGTGATCGCGACGACTTCCACAAGGGTGATCGCGACGACCGGTAAGGATGGCAGCAAGTAGCCTGGGTCGAGTGAAGCTCGATCCGGGCTACGCGTCGTCCGCCGACCTGGTCATCCCGCGATTTCCGCCAGCTTTTCCAGCAATGTCAGCCTGGCCAGGGTCGCTCCGCGCGGACTCGCCACTCGCGGCTGCGGACCCCGCAAGGCGCACGAGCGTAGCGTGGATAGGCTCGGCGATATCGATCGCGCCTTCCGTCAGGCGCCGGCGCCGCTCGGCGCGCGAGCGGTCGAACGGCATGCGGGCGCCCGTGCCACCCTCGATCGGGCGCGCAGCGCGCACCGCTTGCGCGTATTGCGTCACCTGAGACCTGAATTCCTCTTCGGAGCTGAAGAGCGCCGGGCTGACCGCGAGCACGAGGAAGCCGAAATTCGCGAGCTCGGGCGGCATCGGCGGCGAGCCCGCGAGTGTGCCGAGAAGCTGCACCACGAGGCCGAGCCCCGAGCCCTTGGCGCCGCCCCAGGCCGCGAACGCGCCGGCGAGCGCGGCGGCGGGATCGCGCGTGGCGCGGCCCTGTGGGTCGAAAGCTACGCCGTCGGGCAGCGGCAGCCCGAGCCGCTGATGCATCGTCACGTCGGCATGGATGATCGCCGATGTCCCGACATCCCAGATGACTGGATCACTTGTGCTCGGAAAGCCGAAGCACATCGGGTTGGTGCCGAAGCGGCCTTCGCTCGCGCCATGCGGCGCGACCCACGGAGAGGTGTTCGACGCCATCAATTGAGACGAGGCCCTCGGCCGCCATCATCTCCGCATAGTAGGACAGCATGCCGGTGTACCAGGTCTGGTTGGCGCCGACGATGGCAATGCCCGAGACCTTGGCCTTGTCGGTCGCGAGTCGGGTCGCGCGATGAGCGACGAGGTAGCCGATCTGGTCGCCGCCATCGATCTGCGCCGACACCGCCGTCTCGCGCACGATGCGCATCGGCGCGCGGCGGTCGCCGATGCGGGCCAGCCGCTCGCCGATGCTGATGATGCGGGCAAGACCGCCAACAGGGAGGCCGCGCAGGTCGCAATCGATGAGGTGATCGGCGATCAACGCGGCTTCGTTCGCGTCATAGCGGAGCGCGGCAAGCGCCTGCCGGGCGAGGGAGGTGGCGGCTGCGATGGCCAGGCGCATGGGGTGACCTCGGCGTAATTGTCACTTACGTTCGTCATTCGCCCGGGTCAGGCGCATGAGCCCGCGCAAATCCGTCTCCCGCTCCAGCGCCCACAGCCGCTCGAGCAGCGGGGCAGCGCTGGCGCCGACGCCGGCCTCGCGCATCAAGGCGGTTGTCTTTTCCGTCAGATCACCATCCATGAGCGGGCTCTCGCGGCTGCCGCGCGCCGCCAGCACGGTGTGCGTGAGGTGGCGTCCGTCGGCGAGGTCGATCACCACGGCTGCGGCGCCGACCGGCATCTCGGCCGCGAGCACGGCGGAGACCTTTTGCCGGAACTGCGCGATCTGGACATCGCGCGCGGCTTCCTCGCTGAACTCAGCTATGCCGGCGCGGCCGCGCAGCAGCGCCACCGCGACGCTGTGCTGGATGCTGATCCGCGCGTCGCGCTCGTTGTTGACGACGCGGTCGCCGCGGGCGAGCAGCAGCGCATTTCCGCGTACGGTGACGGCGGCGACCTGATCCGCGACGATCCCGTGCTGTTGCCGCAGCGCCAGGCAGGCATCGATCACGGCGTGCAGCACGATGCCGCACGGATACGGCTTGTAGGTGTTGGCGAGCAGCTCCCAGCGCGTCCCCAAGGCGGCCGTGCCCTCGCGCCAGCCGTCGTCGCCGCCGGACGCTTGCGCCCAGCCGAGGCGGCCCTCGATGGCGGCCGGCGCCGCCTCGTAACCGGCCGCGGCGAGCAGCGCGGCGAGGATGCCGTTGCGAGCGGCGCTGCCGAGGCTGGCGTTCTTCGCCGCCGTCGCGAGATTCTCGACAACGCCGGCGGATTGGCTCGCGGCGATGCCGAGCGCGTGCCAGGTCTGCGCCGGCGACAACCCGAGCAGCCGCGACATCGCGGCGGCCGCGCCGAACACGCCGCAGGTGGTCGTGATGTGCCAGCCGCGCGCGTAGTGTCCGGGCGAGACCGCATTGCCGATGCGGCACTCGATCTCGGCGCCGAGCACGAATGCCTCGAGCACCGCACGGCCCGTGAGGCCGCGCGTCTCGGCGACGGCCAACAGCGGCGCCGCGACCGGCGCGGTCGGGTGGATGACGGTCGGCAGATGGGTGTCATCGTAGTCGAGCAGGTTGGCGCTGACCGCGTTGACGAAGGCGGCGTCGGGCGGGTCGAGCCGGTCGGGCCGGCCGAGAAGCGTGCTCTTGTCGCCGGCGCCGAACGTGCGCAGGACCTGCACCAGCGTGTCGCAAGCGGCTGCACGGCCCGCTCCGATCGCGCAGCCGAAGAAATTCACCAGCGCGCGCTTGCCCTCGTGCAGCACATGCGTCGGCAGCGCGGCGCCGTCGGTCTCCACGACGAAAGCGCCGAGCCGGGCGCCGACGAAGTCGGTCTCGTTCATGGCGCACCATATGGAGAGGGCGCGATCGTGCGCCACGGAGACATTGAGAACATCGCAAATCAGGCACTGCCGCAAGGCGTATCGGAGCCGAGCCACGTCGGGCGGTCGCATGTGAGGTGAGCACAGTGCCAGGGCTCACCTCACATGCGAATTGCGCGACCGTTGCGACCCCGGTGAGCTTTGGTACGATCCCGGGACTTGGGGAGGAGACACGCATGGATGGCAGGCGCCCGATGCAAGCCGGCGGCAATCACCGGCGCTACGTGTCGGTATGGCGTTCATGGCGCCGACGATGATGGCGAGACCGGCGCATCATGTCGCGTCCGCACGATGAGCTCTGTCGGCTGAGCGCTACCGAGGCGGTGCGTCGCCTGACGCGCCGCGAGATCACGCCGCTCGACCTGATCGACGCCGCGGCGCGTCGAATCGCCCAGGTCGAGCCGGCGATCAATGCGCTGCCGACCTTGTGTCTCGAGCGCGCGCGTGACCAGGCGCAACGGCTGATGCGCGGCGAAGGACGTGCCGCCGAGGGCGAGCCCGGCTGGCTCGCCGGCCTGCCCGTCGCCATCAAGGATCTGGCCGACGTCGCCGGCGTGCGCACGACCTACGGCTCGCCGATCTTCCGCGATCACGTGCCCACGCGCTCGCACCCGGTGGTGGAGCGTATCGAGCGCAAGGGCGGCATCGTCATCGCCAAGTCGAACACGCCGGAGTTCGGCGCCGGCGGCTCGACCTTCAACGAGGTGTTCGGCCGCACCCGCAATCCATGGAACACGGCGCTGACCCCGGGCGGCTCGACCGGCGGCGGCGCCGCCGCGCTCGCGGCCGGTGAGGTGTGGCTCTCGCACGGCTCCGACCACGCCGGCAGCCTGCGCCGGCCGGCGACCTACTGCTCGGTGGTCGGCTTGCGGCCATCGGCCGGCCGGGTCACGCGCGGCACGTCCAACAACCTGTTCTCGCCGCTCTCGGTGCAGGGGCCGATGGCGCGCAACGTCGCCGACGTGGCGCTGTTTCTCGACACGATGGCGGGCGAGTGCGCGCGCGATCCACTGACGTTTCCGGCGCCCGCGCGATCATTCGCGGCCGCGGTCGCAAGTCCGATCGCGCCGAAGCGCGTCGCCTTCACGGCCGATTTCGCCGGCAAGGTGCCGGTCGACCGAGAGACGCGCGAGATCTGCGCCGCGGCGGCGCGCCGCTTCGAGGAGCTCGGCGCGATCGTCGAGGAAACGGCGCCCGATCTCGGCGACATCGAGCCGACTTTTCTCGCACTGCGTTCACAGCATTTCGTGGTCGAGCGCGAGCTGATGCTCGCGACCCATCGTGACCAGATCAAGCCGGACATCGTCTGGAACACCGAACGCGGCCTGCGCGCGACCCCAAGCGAGCTCGCGGCCGCGGAGCGCGAGCGCGCCGCGCTCTACCGTCGCGTTGCCGCGTTCTTCGCCACTTACGATCTGCTGGTGTCGCCCGGCGCCTCGACGCCGGCGTTCGACGTCGAGCTGCGCATGCCGGCTGCGATCGACGGCCGCAAGCTCGAGAATTATCTCGGCGCCTCGCTGATCACCGCGGCCACCACCATGATGGCGCTGCCCTCGATCGCGGTGCCGTGCGGCTTCGATCGCCACGGGCGCCCCGTCGGCCTGCAGATGGTCGGCCGCCACCGCGGCGAGGCCGAGCTGCTGCAAGCGGCGACGTTGTTCGAGCAGGTGATGGGGCTCGCCGCGCTGGTGCCGATCGATCCGCGGCCGGGTGTGGTGCCGCCGCCGGGGTGAGGGCCGCGGTTGCTACGCTCCCTCGCCACGGAGGAGCCGATGAGGAAGATCACGACTACTATGCTGTGTCAGCTTCGGCGCGATCGTCGGGCCGATCGTGTTGGACGTCTCGGACGGCACCGTCGCCTTGCTCAGCTAGAGCAGGCATACGGCCCCGCATCGAGGCGCTAGCCGCGGGGCTCCTTGAGGGAGGGCGCCGCGGTCAAAGGCGGTCCCTCGCAGCGTCCGTAGGAACGCGCCTCACATTCATTCAGACAGGCGGTCCGTTCATTTTGCGCCTGAGCGGTCCAATGATTCTTCAGGACGGATGCATATCGCGCCACGCATCGGTGTTGGCATTCGAGGATGAGCTGACGGCAGGATGCTGCCGAAGCGGGCGACGCGATGAGCCAGAGTGGCGCGATCACGGCGACGAGCCGAAGGAACTTACTCGAGCCGAGCGGGGGCCACGGTGTCATACGGTACCTTCAATCGCGTTGCCCGGGCGCCCAATGCGACCCCGGCGGGGCAACGCGTAGTACATCCATCGGCTCGACGCCAGTTCACTCCCGGTTGTCGAGCTTGATCTCATTCGGCCAGGGCCGGTCCTGGCCGCTTTCCAGCAGCGATTCGAGGCTGAGCAGAAAGACCGCCCAGCTGGTGCTGCACTGGTGCTTCATCCCGCCAGCGTGCTTGAACAGGACGATGGTCCAGCCGTCGTTCTGCGCGAGTTCGAAGCTGACCGTGGTGCCGAGCCATTGCGGACCGTCGGTCACCTGCCACAGCACGCGTTCAGTGCGTGACCCAATGGCAATGCGGCGTGCCATCGTAGTTGACGATCGGACCGCAGACCCACTTCTTCACCGCGGGCTTGAGCTTCGGGCCGTGCGCCGCATTCGGCGTGAAATACTGGTTGCTGGTGCCGACGTTGGTGGCGGCGGCCACATTGCCGGGACGGGTGTAGGTGACGTGGCCGACCGCGATGTTGTTGTTGAGGCTGGCGGCGGATGCGGGCGAGAGCATCGGGGCGAGGAGGGCGGTCGATGCGAGAGCGGACACGGACAAGAGCTTGCGCATGAGGATCTCCGTTGCGGGGTAAGTCCCCCGATTGGTCGCGCGCCGGTGCCACAGGTTCATGCAGCGCGGGAGCGTTTGGCTGACAAATGCTTACTTCGCCCAGATGTCGGCGTCTGATCTACATGCCGGAGCGCATCCAGCACTCGGGAGAATACACTCGTTTACGCTGAATAACTTGGACTCGGCGGAATCAGACTTGGACTGGAAGGAACTGCACGAGGGGAAGCGTAGCCCGGACGAGACCTCAATGGGCGGATGACGACGCGGCCTGCAGCAATCGCGCGACGGCGTCGGCCGCCTTGACGCCGGTGCGATAGGCGCCGTGCGCGGTTGAGTAGTCGTGGTCGGAGCAGGCCTCGCCGGCGAAGAACAGGCGGTCGTCGACGGATGCCGCGAGCGCGGCGCGCGCCGGGAAATGGCCGGGCTTGGCATATGAGTAGGAGCCCAGCGCGAACGGATCGTGGCCCCAGGCGGTGGCGGCGATCGGCGTGAGACGTTTGCGCATGTCGGCGCCGAGATGCCGGCTGAGCTGGTCGAGCGCGTAGCGCGCAAAGGCGCCGTCGCCTTCGCGCTCGAGCTCCCAGGCGAGCTTGCCGCCGAAATAGCACTCGATGACGGGCCGCCCGAACGGGCGCAGGTGATAGCTGCCGGTGTTCATCTGATCGAGCGCGCCGAAGAGGCGCGTCTCCACCGGCAGGTCGTCGGCCCGCTCGACGCGCAGGAAGAGCTTGTCGGCGAGCCCGAGCGGCAGGCCCGCGGCGGCCTCGCGCTTGTCCGGCAAGGCCGGCGTGAAGCGCAGGCCTTCGTTCGCGATGAGGCTCGCCGGCACCGCGATGATCGCGGCGCGCGCCGCGATGTCGCCTTGCGGCGTGACGATGCGCAGCCGCGTGTCGGAATGGTCGATCAGCGTGACCGGGCAGTCGAAGCGCAAGTCGAGCGGCGCCGCATAGGCTGCGACCAATGTGCCGTAGCCCTGCGTGAGGCGCCAGTTGACCCCCGTATCGTGGTAGCTCGCGAGATCGCGCGCCGAGACATCGACGAGCTCGCCGCCGCTGATGTAGTTGCCGACGGCGTTGAGCAGCGGATTCCAGCGCGAGGCCGGGTCGAGGAAGGCGGCCGCCGGCTGGTCGATCGGATCGTGCTCCGCCGCATCGATGCGGGCGAAGAAGGCTTCGCTCGCGGCGCGAAAGTCGGTCAGCTGGTCGTCGGGAAATCCGATCGTGCGGCGGCGCGGCGCGCCCCAGGGCGGCAGCGTGCGGTCGATGTCGAGCCCCAGCGTCGGCGCGAGCGCGGCCCACTCGTTCTCGTCCGCCGAATGCAGCCAGCCGCAGCCGAGATCGAGCGGAAACCCGCTCCCGCGCAACGTCCAGGCGCGCCCGCCGGCGCGCGAGCGCGCCTCGAGCACGAGCGAACGGATGCCGGCCGCCGCCAGCCGGCGCGCGGCGCTGATGCCCGCCGCACCTGCGCCGATCACGACCACGTCTGCTTCATGCATATCCTTCACCGCCACGCCAAGCGTTCGCCCAATGTCGAGGGTCCGCCCTATATAGGGTGGCGGACGCGCCCCGTCGCGGGGTGACGACGCGGCGATTGCCGCAACGGCGATCGCTCACCCGTCGATCAACGAAATATTCACCCGCCCATGCGTGAATCCCACGCATGCGTATGGTTGCGTTTGTTGCGTCCCTGGCGCTGGCGGCGCCGTCGGCGAGCGCCAGCCCCGTGTTGCAGAAGCTGTTCGGGTGCTCGGGTCGTGTGTGCACGATCCGGGACAACGGCGGCGGGGTCGTCGGCCAGTTCGAGACTGCGCGCGCCGAGGCGGAGAGCGGCGGCATCGAGATCAGGATCGTCGGCTTCTGCGGCTCGGCCTGCGAAAGCGTGATCGCGCGGAGCCCGAACGCCTGCGCCGGCCCGCGCGCCCGCTTCGTGGCGCATGCCGTGAAGGCCTATCTGCCGCAAAATATGATCGCCGGGCTCCCGACCTTCACGGGCGACGAGCACAGTGTGACAGCGGCCGAGATCGGCATCAGGCCTTGCCGGTAGCTTGGGCATTCGCCCAATAGCGACAGTTATCCTTCCCTCGGATAAGCGTAGATGGAGGCTCCCGCCTCACATCGTCGCATCGTGCGGCGCCGTCTTGTGGCTGGGCGCCGTCGCGCATCATAGTGTTGCGAACCTGGCGCAGGGGGATCCGCCATGTCGATTGGCATGTCGATGCATCGACGCAGACTGCTGGGGCTCGCCGGCGCGTTTGCGGCCGCGGGCTTGCCGCGCGCGGCACGGGCGGGCGCTTATCCGTCGCGGCCGGTGCGCATCCTGGTCGGCTACTCGGCCGGCGGCGGGGTCGACCTCGCGGCGCGGCTGATCGGGCAGTGGCTGGCGGAGCATCTGCACGCGCAGTTCGTGGTGGAGAACCGCACCGGGGCGGCGACCAATATCGCGACCGAGGCGGTCGCGCGCGCGGCCCCGGACGGCTACACGCTGCTGCTGGTCAATGCCGCGAACGCGATCAACGCCAGCTACTACGAGCACCTCAGCTTCAATTTCCTGCACGACATTGCGCCGGTCGCAGGCATCGGCCGCTTTCCATACTTCATGGCGGTCAATCCGGCGTTTCCGGCGAAGGATGTCGCCGAGTTCATCGACTACGCCAAGGCCAACCCCGGCAAGGTCGACATGGGCACCGGCGGCGCCGGCGGGCCGGACCATGCGTCGGGCCTGCTGCTCCAGCTCATGACCGGCATCAAGATGACGCACGTGCCCTATCGCGGCACGGCGCCCGCGCTCACCGATCTTCTCGCCGGCCAGGTGCACATGGTGTTCTGCACGATCCCGTCGGCGCAGCATTACGTCGAGTCGGGCAAGCTGCGCGCGCTGGCGGTCACCGGGGCGACGCGCCTCGAGACGATGCCCGACATCCCGACGGTCGGCGAGACGGTCCCGGGATTCGAGTCGAGCCAATGGTACGGCGTCGGCGCGCCGGCGGGCACGCCTGCGCCGATCGTCGCGACGCTCAACCGCGAGATCAACACAGCGCTCAAGGATGCCACGATGAAGGCGCGGATCGATCAGCTCGGCGGTGCGCCGCTCGCGATGTCGCCGGAGGCGTTCGGCACGTTCGTCGCAGGCGAGACCGAGAAGATGCGCAAGGTGATCGAGGCCGCGGGCATCAGCGTGAAGTGAGCGCGGCTCTACGCCTTACTGACGCGCGTAGCGATGGCCGCGATAGCGCAGGTAGCGCTGCGCGTAGTGGCGCACGTGCCGCACCTCCGGGAGGAACTGCGCGCGGGCAGTTATCGTCGCGCCGCTGTCGACATGGCCGCAGTCATGGAAGCTGCAGCCGTCGCGCAAGCCGTGCGCCGCGATGATGCTGCTCGCGTGATACATCACGCCGGCGCCGGGCGCGACCCTGTTGCGGCTGAGCTGGGCGAAGTCGCAGGCGTTGCCGCTGTGGTGCAGCGAGTGCGGCATGTGGCCAGAGGCGAGGCAGGTGACGTGCCCGCGGAAGCCGTGCGCGACGAGGTCGCCGATCAGCTCGCGCATCTGACTGGCGATGCCGGATGCGACGGTGATCGGGTTGGCGGCCGTCTGGATCGTCACGACGCCGCCGCCGTGGTGCGTAACCTCGCGCGGGGTCATGCGCTCGCGCGCGCGCTCGATCATCGGCTCACGCGTCGATTCATATCTTGGCTCAGCTGCCGGACGTGCCCACCGCGACGATGCGAGCCGCGAATGGCGCGGCGCCGCCTCGACGATCGACCCTCGAGGGTACCGGGAATAGGTGCGCCCCTCGCCGCGGCGTCCGATGCGCACGCGACGCGGTGCTGCGACGAGCGCAACTCCCGGCGCCGCCGCGCTGCAGCCGCGGTCGTTGCAATCGACCCGCATCGGCACGCCTGCATTTGGTCGTGCGTTTGCGGTCGCGCACGAGGTAATGACGATTATCGATGCACAGTAAATTGCTTTACGCATGACGTGCTCCAGTTGACTCCCCGAGTGCTCCGAGTGCAGTCCCATTTCCAATTGCGACGCCTCGCTCCTCCAAATTGCGAAGCGTCGCCCCGCTGCAGTGCAAAGAAGGTTGCGGGCGAAGCTGCTAAATGGTGCGAGATGGTCGAAATGCGACGCGAAAGTGATGATTTCGCGAGATTATCCGGGCATGGAACGAGCGCGCGTCGATCGCGTTAGTTACGGCTTTGTCAGCCGACGATGTCGGGACACGAACAGAAATGACTGCGAAAATTGTGCCCGGCGCGCCGTCACACTTTGACGAGCGTTAACGCGCGTCAGCAGATCTCGACCATACAGGCGCCACGATGTGACGGTGTTCGAGGCGCAAGCCGTCGGATATTGTGTCCGCTCGGACCGCGCACCAGGCTGCGGTGCAACGACGGCGGGGACGAGATGAACGATACGCAAGGCGCGAAAATCGGCGCGAAAATCGGCGCGAAAATCGGCGCGAACATCGGCGCGAATATGGGCGCGATCATTCACGCGGGCACCGCCTCGACGGTGCGGGCCGCGATCATCGGCGTCGGCGGCTGGGGTCAGAACCTCGTCAACTGCGTGCAAGGCAGCGTGCATGGCAACAGCGACGCCATCCGCTTCGTCGCCGGCGCGACGCGCACGCCGGCGCGGGCGGCGGAATTCGCCGGCCGGCACGGGATCGCGCTCGCCGCGAGCTATGCCGAGGTGCTTGCCGATCCCGCGATCGACGCGGTCGTGCTGGCGACGCCGCACTCGGCGCATGCGGAGCAGATCATCGCGGCAGCGCGCGCCGGCAAGCACGTGTTCGTCGAGAAGCCGCTCGGGCTCACGGCCGCTGAATCGGCCGCGGCGGTCGCGGCCTGCACCGAGCACAAGGTGACGCTCGCGGTCGGCTACAACTGGCGCTTCCAGCCGGCATTGCAGGAGATCGCCCGCATGCTGGCCGACGGTCGGCTCGGCAAGCTCTTGCACATCGAAGGCAATTTCTGCGGGCCGAGCGTCTATCGCTTCGGCCGCGATCACTGGCGGCAGGACCGCGACGAAGGGCCGGCCGGCGGCATGACGGGCCGCGGGGTGCATGTGGTCGACGCGATGCTCTATCTCGCCGGCAAGATCGACGAGGTCTTCGCGCAAAGCTATCGCCGCGCGCAGGACTTCGGCATCGACGACACGACATCGATGCTGTTTCGCTTCCGCGGCGGTGCGAGCGGCTATCTCGGCACCGTCATCGCGACCGCGGAGACGTGGCGAATGCAGGTGTTCGGCTCCAAGGGGTGGGTGGAGGTCGGCGACATCGAGCACCTCACCACGTGGCAGATGAAAGTGTGCCTGCTGGATCCCGCCGACATGACCGCCAGGCAGCAGCCGCGGCTGATGACGTTCGCGGCGACCAGTACGGAGCGCGCCGAACTCGAGCATTTCGCCCGCGCCGTCCAGTCCGGCCGCGCGCTCGCGGTGCCGGGCGGGGACGAGGTGCACAACGTCGCGGTGCTGGAGGCGATCCTGCGCTCCGCGAAGGAACGCGCGCCGGTGGCGATCGCGGGGTGAGGCAGTCTGATGACCCCGGTTCGTAGGGTGGGCAACTGCGCCTGGGTTTCCGCGTCGGCAAAATCGCCCCGCGCGCGGTTGCCGACGCGGCGGGGGCATGCCACGCGATTTTGCCCATCCTACGCACTCATCGTCGTTGCCGCGCTGTTGCTTGCATCTGCGCCGCTCGCCGCGCAGCCGGCTGGCTACCCCAACCACACCATTCGCATCGTCGTGCCCTCGCCGGCGGGCGGGCCGCCGGACCAGATCGCCCGCATGGTGGCGACCAAGCTCGCCGACGCGTTCGGGCAGCCGGTGATCGTCGAGAACCGGCCCGGCGCGGGCGGCATGGTGGGGACGGCGCATGTCGCGAAGAGCGCGCCGGACGGCTATACGGTGCTGCTCACCACGGCGTCGCACACGCTCATTCCGGCGTTCACCCGCGATGTGCCCTACGACGCCGTGAACGATTTCACGCCGGTCACCGAGCTCGCGGAAAACTACGGCCAGGCGCTGCTGGTGCGGCCCACGCTGGCGGCGAGGACGGTGCAGGACCTGATCGCGCTGGCGCGGGCACAGCCCGGTAGGCTCAGCTATGGCGAGGCCGGCCTCGGCACCGCGAGCCACATCCCGGCGGTGGCGATGCTGACGGCGGCGAAGATCGACATGCTGGAAGTGCCTTACAAGGGCACGTCGGAGGCAATGACCGACCTGCTCAGCGGCCGTATCGACATGTTCTTCATCGGCCCGCAGGTCGGGCGTCCGTTCGTCCAGGACGGCCGCTTGCGCGCGCTCGCGCTCACGGGCGACACGCGCTGAAAGGGCATGCCCGACGTGCCGACCATGCAGGAGCAGGGCTTTCCCGGTTTCAACGTGGTGAACTGGTTCGGCGCCTGGCTGCCGGCCGGCGCGCCGCCCGCGGTCGCGGCGCGGCTGCAGCACGAGGTCGTGCGCGCGCTGCGGGCTCCGGACATGCAGCAGGCTTTCGACACGCTCGGCCTGCGCGCGATCGGGTCGAGCCCGGCGGATTTCGGCCGCTTCGTCGCCGAGGAGGCGGTTGCCGCGCGGGAGATCGCGCGGCGCGTGCCGGCGCGCAAGCCGTGAAGCAGGCGCCGGGCGCGCCGTCTTCCGGCAGACGCACAAAATCGCTACCGTCCGTCGAGTCCGGCATTCATCCGGGTATCCCGATCCGTTTGGATCGAGCAACCAATGTGGGGAGGCGCGACATGCGCTCGATGGTGCGTCTGTTCCTTCTGGTGATGATCGTCCTGCGCGTCACGACGGCGTCGGCGCAGACACAGCCGCAGGCGGCCCCGTCGCCCGACGCGATCGCGGCGGCAAAGGAATTGATGGCGATCATGTCGCCAGACTTGGTGGGGTCGATGATGCGCAACATGGTCGCGCAGATGTGGCCGCAGGTCGAGCGCTCGTTCGGCCCGCAGATCGACGCCGCCACCAGCGCGGAGCTGCGCACCGAGTTCGAGCACACGACGCAGCAGTTCGTGCTCGATTCGATGCAGGACATGCCGCAGATCTACGCGAAATACTTCACCGCCGAGGAGCTGCGCCAGCTCGCGGCGTTCTACAAGACGCCGCTCGGCGCCAAGGCGCTCTCGCAAATACCCCTGGTCATGGCCGACTTTTCCAAGACCATGCTGCCGCGCATGGCCGCCTTCCAGCAGCAGCTGCAGGCGCGGCTGCAGGCGATCCTGCAGAAGCACGGCGTCAAGTAGCGGGCTTGGGCTGGGCGGCGGCCGCCGCCCGGCAAACGAGTAAGATATCGACACAAAGTTCCGTCGGCCGCTCGCGCAATCGTGAGCGCTGCGTGACGACGACGGCCTTTCTTCACTCCCTTCACCCGCGTAGGTCGGCGCAACGTTTGGTCCGTCCTTTGGTGAAGGAGAAGACGCAATGTCCAGTGGTTTCGGCCCGTCGACGGCATTCACGCCGGCACGCGCGCGCCAGACCGCCGCGTTCGAGTGTCGCGATGCGTTGCTGGCGCTCGGCCGCGTCATGCTCGGCGGCATCTTGGTCGTCAGCGGCTTCGGCAAGCTGACCGCGCTGTCGGCTTTTGCGGCGGGCCTGGAGCGGCACGGCGTGCCGATGGCCTCGACCATGGCGCTGATCGGCGCGCCGGTTGAATTCTTCGGCGGGCTCGCGATCGTGCTCGGCATCGAGGTGCGTTACGCGGCGCTGCTGATGGTCGCGTTCGTGATCGTGGCGACGACCATCTCACACCGCTTCTGGCTGTTCACCGGCGCCGCGCGCGAGGCACAACAGATAAATTTCTCCAAGAATGTGGCGATCGCCGGCGCGTTCGTCACACTGGTCGCGAGCGGCGGTGGGCGGTATGCGCTCGAGCGGCTGTGGCGACGGTCATAGGCGCGCCGGTGGCCCGCAGGGAACCAAGCGCAATGCGGGCACATCTTCTCCGCGGATAAGGTGGCGCCGATCACGGGGCTGACGCGCCTCCATCCCGGCTACGAGGCTGCGCGGCTTACGCCGCGCGCACCGTATCGAGGAACTTCGCGACTTCCGTCTTGAGCTGATTGCTCTCGTTGGCGAGCGATTGCGCCGAGGTCAGCACCTGTCCGGCGGCGATGCCGGTCTCGCTCGCGCCGCGCGTGACCTCGGTGATGTTGCCGGTCACCTGCGAGGTGCCGTGTGCGGCCTGCTGGACGTTGCGGGCGATCTCCTGGGTCGAGGCACCTTGCTCCTCGACCGCGGAGGCGACCGAGGTCGCGATCTGCGAGATGCGCGCGATGGTCTCGCCGATCTCCTTGATGGCAGCGACCGATTCCTGAGTTGCGCCCTGCATGCCGGCGATCTGGCCGCGGATCTCGTCGGTCGCTTTGGCGGTCTGCGCGGCGAGCTGCTTCACCTCCTGGGCGACCACCGCGAAACCCTTGCCGGCCTCGCCGGCACGGGCGGCCTCGATGGTGGCGTTGAGCGCGAGCAGGTTGGTCTGCTCGGCGATCGCGGTGATGAGCTTGACGACGTCGCCGATGCGGCCAGCGGCCTGCGAGAGCTGCGAGATGCGGGCATCCGTCTTGCTCGCCTGCGCCACCGCCTCGTTGGCGATGCGGCTCGACTCCTGCACCTGCCGGCTGATCTCGGCGACCGAAGCCGCCATCTCGTCGGTCGCGCTGGCGACCGATTGCACGTTGGCGGACGATTCCTCCGAAGCCGACGCGACCGCGGCGGAGAGCTGTTGGGTGGTCTCGGCGGTCTTGCTCATCGAGCCGGCGGCGGACTCGAGCTCCATCGAGGTGGTCGACACCGTATCGACGATCTTGCCGACCGCCTGCTCGAAGTCGTCGGCGAGGCGGCTCATCGCCGCCTTGCGCTCGGCCTCGGCCTTCTCGCGCGCGACCTTGCGCTCCTCCGAGGCTCGGGCTTCCGCCTCGAGCTTCTCGGCGGCGGCGCGCGCGTCGGCTTCCTTGGTGGCGATGGCGTGGCGGCGGAAGGTCAGCATGGAGAAGATCGCCGAGACGATCAGAACCAGCATAACGACCACACCGAGCCAGAGGCCGACGCGATTCGAGCGGCTCATGTCGGCGACCACCGAGACCTCGGCCTGGTGCGCAATCGCGTCCGAGGCGGTCGAGATCTTGGCGATCACGTCCTCCAGCTGGGCGCGCAGCGGCGCGTTGCGCTCGCGATCGAGCTTGAGATATTTGTCGAATGCCGCCTTGGTGCCGTCGATGACATCGTTGAGCTTCTGCACGACGTCGAGCAGTCCGTCGATCGCGGCTTGCGCGATCTTGTCGTCCTTGACCTCCGAGCGGGCGCGCTGCAGCTCGATGTAGACCTTGTCGGCGGCCTGATACATCTTGCCCAGCACGACCGGCTCCTGCAGCGTCGCGTAGCGCCAGTAGGCGACGTTGGTGTCGAGCATCGCAGTCGCGGCGTCGCGCATGCGCGGCTCGGCGCTGCCGCCCTTGATCCCGGCGAGCGCGAGCCCCGCCTGCATCGCCTGATTCCACTTGATGATCAGGTCGGACTCCTGTCCCTGCAGCTTGACGATGTCGAAATGCGAGTTGGCCATGTCGAGGCTGATCGACATGAACTCGTCGAGCTTGGTCGAGAACTGCTGCAGCCGCGCGCGATTGTCGGGGTCGCTGGCGGCATCGGCGGCGGCCTTGGCATGCTCGAGCGCCTCGGCGCCGGCGGCCTTCATGTCCTCGAACGCCTTCTGCGCCTCGCTGAGGTTATGGGCGAGCACGATGTTGCGGCGGAGGATCTGGCCGCGCAGGTAGGACTGCTGGGCGAGCATGACCTGCTTGACGACGGCATTCTGGTTGCGGCTCGACGCATCGGCGCGGGAGATCGAGTCATTGCTCCATTGCGCATTGAGGATCAGGCCGGCCACCAGCAGCACGCCGATGGCGGCCGATGCGATCAGCTTGGCGTAGAGATTCTTGAAGACATTGAAGATGCGGAAGAAGCGATTCATAGCGGCGTCCCACCCGTGCGGCCGGCCCTCGGGCCCAGGACACCTTTAGGATGCGAATCGTTAATTGCCGGTTCGCATCGCGGTAAATTGGTTGCTGGACCGGCACGGCCCTGCGGCGAATTGTCGTTTGAGATCAACTCCTAATAGGTCACAGCCGGGTGCCGGAGGCGCAACTGCGTGGCGTATGCGTACACGCGCTGCGCGCAGCCCGTTAGCGGCCCACCCGTCACGCGCGGCCCGTTACTCGTCTTGCGGCTCGGTCCTGCCACCGATCCGGGCGAGCTTGGCGCGCACCGCGTCGATGTCGAGCTCCTCGGACGGCTTCTTCGCCGCATCGGCCTCCTCGGTCGCGGGCTGCTTCGCGGTCGTCACCTCGGCGGGAAGCAGCGTGACACCGTGGTCGGGCTCGGCCGGCTTCTCCTTGGCGGCGCGGTGGACTTCGAGGTCGAGGTCGATCTGCGAGCACAGGCCCAGCGTCACGGGATCGAGCGGCGAAAGGGTCGCGGCGTTCCAGTGAGTGCGCTCGCGAATCGCCTGGATCGTCGACTTGGTGGTGCCGACGAGGCGCATGATCTGGCTGTCCTTGAGCTCGGGATGGCTGCGCACCAGCCACAGGATCGCATTCGGGCGGTCCTGCCGGCGCGACACCGGCGTGTAGCGGGGACCCTTCTTGCGCTTGGCCTCGGGCAGGCGGACCTTGGCGTCGGCGAGCTTCAGGCGCCGCTGCGGATCGGCCTCAGCCTTCTCGATCTCCTCGCGGGTGAGCTGGCCGGTCTGGATCGGATCGAGGCCCTTGATGCCCTGGGCGGAATCGCCGTCGGCGACCGCCTTCACCTCGAGCGGGTGGAGCTTGCAGAAATCGGCAATCTGGTCGAACGACAGGGCGGTGTTCTCCACCAGCCAGACGGCGGTGGCTTTCGGCATCAGCGGCTGCACGGCCATGGCGGACCTCCGGGAAAATCTTTCATAAGTTCCCGCATCCCCGGATTTCAGATAGGCTTCTTCGGCTTCGCCCGCCCTTGCGGGCGAAGCAGGTGTCATCGGGGATGACGGGAATACGTTCATTATATAGGAAATCTGGGCCGGACTATGCAATCCCCGAGCGTGCGGCCGACCTTGACAGGCTGGGCGGGGTGGCCCATGTCCGGGTCGATATCCCGAACAAGACGTCGCGGCAGAATTAAGTGAAAATTGGAGGCGATAGCCAGAACGCCGAAAAAGCCAAACCATGAACAAAAGCGAACATATTTCCGCCGTTCCGGCGGCCGACAAGCCGGTTCTCGACGTCATGCTCTGCTCGCCGCGCGGCTTCTGCGCCGGCGTGGTACGGGCCATCGAGACGGTGGAGCGGGCGCTCGCGCTTTACGGCGCCCCGGTCTATGTGCGCCACGAGATCGTCCACAACCGCTATGTGGTCGACAGCCTGCGCGCCAAGGGTGCGATTTTCGTCGAGGATCTCGCCGAGGTGCCCGATACCGGCGCCCCGGTCGTGTTCTCGGCGCACGGCGTCTCGAAGACCGTCCCCGAGGAGGCCAAACGCCGGCGCTTCTTTACGCTGGACGCAACCTGTCCGCTGGTCACCAAAGTCCATCGCGAGACCGAGATTCATCATCGCCGCGGCCGCGAGATCCTGCTGATCGGCCATGACGGCCATCCCGAGGTGGTCGGGACCATGGGCCAGCTCCCGGCGGGCGCCGTGCGCCTGATCGAGACCGTGGAGGATGCGGCGACCTTCGAGCCGAAGGACGCGAGCAATCTCGCCTACGTGACGCAGACGACGCTCTCCATGGACGACGCCGCCGAGATCGTCGCCAAGCTCAAGGAGCGGTTTCCCAAGATCATCGGGCCGCACAAGGACGACATCTGCTACGCGACGACCAACCGCCAGGAGGCGGTGAAGAAGGTCGCGCACATCGTCGACGCGATGATCGTGGTCGGCTCGCCGAACTCGTCCAACTCGCAGCGGCTCAAGGAAGTGGCCGAGCGCAACGGCTGCCCCTATGCGGTGCTGCTGCAGCGCGCCGAGGACATCGACTGGGGGCGGCTCGCGACCGTGCAGCATCTCGGTATCACGGCCGGCGCATCCGCCCCCGAGGTGCTGGTCGAGGAGATCCTCGACGCCCTCGCCAAGCGCTACACGCTGCGCATCGAGACCGTGACGGCCGCCGAGGAGGACGTGTTCTTTCCGCTGCCGCGGCCGCTGCGCGACATCGCGGCCGCCGAGTAGGCGTTTTTCACGGCTTCTGAGGCTCTCTCACCCGCCGGTCGATCCATGGCCGTCTATACCGATGTCGCGGCCGAGGAATTAGCGACGTTCCTGAGCGCATACGATCTCGGCGATCTTCTCGCCTACAAGGGGATCGCCGAGGGGGTCGAGAACTCGAATTTCCTGCTGCATACCAGCCGCGGCTATTTCATCCTCACGCTCTATGAGAAGCGTGTCGCCGCCGCCGATCTTCCGTTCTTCCTCGGCCTGATGGAGCATCTGGCGGCGCGCGGCCTGAACTGCCCGCAGCCCGTGAAGACCCGCGCCGGCACGACGCTCGGAACCCTCGCGGGACGTCCGGCCGCCATCGTCACTTTTCTCGACGGCATGTGGATCCGGCGGCCGAGCGCGACCCATTGCGCCGGGCTCGGCCGCGCGCTCGCCGAGCTGCATCTCGCCGGCGCCGATTTCTCCCTGCGGCGCGCCAATGCGCTCTCGGTTGACGGCTGGCGCACGCTCTACGCGGCCGCGGAAGCGCGCGCCGACAGCGTGCAGGCCGGGCTCGCGAGCGCGATCGCGGCCGAGCTCGGCATCCTCGCGGCGCGCTGGCCGCGCAACCTGCCGCAGGGCGTGATCCATGCCGATCTCTTTCCCGACAACGTGTTCTTTCTCGGCGAGAGGCTGTCGGGACTGATCGACTTCTACTTCGCGTGCACCGACACGCTCGCCTATGACGTCGCGATCTGCCTCAATGCGTGGTGCTTCGAGGCGGATCACTCCTACAACGTCACCAAGGGGCGGGCGCTGCTCGCGGCCTATGCGGCGCGGCGGCCACTGTCGGCCGCCGAGCTCGACGCGCTGCCGCTGCTCGCGCGCGGCGCCGCGACGCGCTTCCTGCTGACCCGGCTCGTCGACTGGCTCAACGTGCCGCCGGGCGCGCTGGTCAAGCCGAAGGACCCGCTGGAGTATCACCGCAAGCTGCGATTCCATCAGGCGGTCGCGGGCGTGCGGGATTACGGGATCGACTGAGGGGAGGTGCGCGGGTGCCCGAAGGCAAGGTCATCATTCACACCGACGGCGCCTGCTCTGGCAATCCGGGGCCGGGCGGGTGGGGCGCTATCTTGCAATGGGGCGATCATACGCGCGAGATCAAGGGCGGCGAGCCGCACACCACCAACAATCGCATGGAGCTGATGGGGGCGATCTCGGCACTGGAGTCGCTCAAGCGGCCGGTGACGGTCGACCTGCACACCGACAGCCAGTATCTGCGCGACGGCATCACCAAGTGGATCAACGGCTGGAAGCGCAACGGCTGGAAGACCGCCGACAAGAAGCCCGTGAAGAACGTGGACCTGTGGCAGCGGCTCGACGTTGCGCTCAAAAGCCACACCGTGCGCTTCCACTGGGTGCGCGGCCACGCGGGCCACGATCTGAACGAGCGCGCCGATGAGTTGGCGCGCGCTGCGATCGCGGAGATCAGAGCGGCGCAGAAGTAGGTGCTTGCGCTCCCTCTCCCCGCGTCGTCGCGGGGAGAGGGAGCGGGAGAGCGCAGCAAGCGAAGAGAGCGAGAGCAGGCGCTGTGCTCGCTTTACCTTACAGCTGCTTCAGCATGGCGTCGGCGCCGGAGACGTCGGCTGTGCCGGGGGCTTCCTCGACGTTGATCGACTTCACGACGCCGTTGTCTACCAGCATGGAGTAGCGCTTCGAGCGGATGCCGAGCCCGTTGCCCGAACCGTCCAGGGTCATGTCGATCGCTTTGGCGAAGTCGCCGTTGCCGTCGGCGAGGAATTCGATCGCGTCGGCGTTGGTCGCCTTCTTCCATGCATCCATGACGAAGCCGTCGTTGACCGCGGTGACCGCGATGGTGTCGACGCCCTTCGCCTTGATGGCGTCGGCATTCTTCACGAACCCCGGCAGATGGTTCTTGTGGCAGGTCGGCGTGAAGGCGCCAGGCACGGCGAACAGCACGACCTTCTTGCCCTTGAACACCTCGTCGGTGGTCTTCCAGCCGGGTCCTTCGGCCGTCATCACGCGGAATTTCGCTTCCGGAAGGCGATCGCCGACCTTGATGGCCATGGAGAATCCTCTCTTGTCAGGGGGTGAAAAATCGATGGATTGGGGGCGCTAAATTAACCCGCCGCCACAATTAGTCGAGGGGGGCCTTAACCTCAATGGCCCCGGCGGACGATGTGAGCGTGAAGGTGAGCGTCGCACCGTCGGTTTTGGCACCGGGCGGCACGCCGTCGACGTCCAAAGCGAACCGATGCAGCCCGGCGGGCGCGCCGCCAACCGGGTCGGGCACCGGCAAGGCCCAGTCGGGTGTCGGGCCTTCGGCGAACAAGTCGATCGGTTCGGGGCCCGCGACATCGACGAGGATGCGCGGCTTTGCGCCGCCGGCCTCGCGATGCACCGCGCGCACCGCAAGCGGCGCGGTATCGCCGAGCTTGGCCGGCTTCGGCACCTGCGCCTCGGCGGCCGTGAGCGCCGTATCGAGCGAGGACGCGCCGCCGTCGAGAACAAGCTCGGCCTCGCCGTCGGCAGGAACGCACAGCTTCTCGCAGATCGCGTAGTCGAGCTTGAGACGCAGCAGCACGGGCTTTGCCGCGTCCTGCGCGACGATGCGCAGTGGGAAGATCACGTCGTCAGTATAGACGATCGTGGTGCCGCTTTCGTCGCGGTGGCGATGCGGCGCCGGCCACATGACAGCGACCGATCTCACATTCTCGGATTTGGAGAAGTCGAAGCGCGGCGGCACGCCGGAGTCGCCGGGATAACGCCAGTAGGTCTTCCAGCCCGGCTCGAGCTTGATTTCGAGGCCGGCGCGAAAGCGCGCATCGGCATGCGGGTTCCCGGCGATCAGGCGAATGCCGGCGCGCTTGTCCACCTGCCAGGGCGAGGCGTCGGCGGCATGTGCGCCGCCGCTGACGAGCGTTGACGCAAGCGTCAACGCCAGCACAGACATGCCAGCCGCGGCAGTGCGCACAGGTTGCCGCAATGTGGATGCATTCATATTTGAAGCTTTAGCGACCGCTTCGCGTTGCGGCCACTGAAATAGTCGTGAACCGGGTGGGGTGCTGGCTCGTTTGATCAACCGGGGCTATCGGGTTAACCTTTCGCCATGAAAGCCGCGAAGAAGACATCCTCCGGAGGCCCGAAGCGGGGCTACTTGGATGGGCAGATGCTGATCGCCATGCCGAGCATGCGCGACGAGCGCTTTTCGCGCAGCGTCATCTACGTGTGCGCCCATTCGTCCGAGGGCGCGATGGGCATCATCGTCAATCAGCTTGCATCAAACGTGAATTTTCCCGACCTGCTGGTGCAGCTCGAGGTGATTCCGGCCGCCGACCTGATCCAGCTGCCGCAGCGTGTCGGCGTCGTGAAGGTGCTCAAGGGTGGGCCGGTCGAGACCGGTCGCGGCTTTGTGCTGCACTCGGCCGACTTCTTCATCGAGAACTCGACGCTGCCGATCGACGACGGCATTTGCCTCACGGCGACGCTTGATATCTTGAAAGCGATCGCGCGCGGCGACGGCCCGGCTTCGGCGGTGCTCGCACTCGGCTATGCGGGCTGGGCGCCGGGCCAGCTCGAGAACGAGATCCAGGAGAACGGCTGGCTGCACTGCTCGGCCGACGCGGAACTCATCTTCGGCGGTGACAACGACGGCAAGTACGCAAAGGCGCTGAAGAAGCTCGGCATCGATCTCGGCATGCTATCGAGCGAGGCCGGGCACGCTTAGGGCGGTAGGATCGGTCGAGCGAAAGCGAAACCCATCGTCCGCGACGCCAGCTCATAGATGATGGGGTTCCCTGCGCTCTACCCATCCTACGCGAGCCGAACGAGCAGATTTCCCATAACTCCCTGTTGGTTGTTGACGCGCTGCGTGAATTCCCGCGGCCGGTTTAAACGATTGTGACACTTTTGTTTTGTAGGGTGTCCGACGGAATTCTGCGGTTCATTCGCTGCCTGCGGGGGCGACAGCTTGTGCGAGTCCGGAGTTCCAATCAAGCCGGCGGCTCGCCGAGGTCGACTCATCGTCTGCTGATCAATCGCGATTGCCGGCTGTCGGTCAGGATGACCATGAGCTCGTTTTCGTCGACCCAGTGCCACGGCGCGACGGACGGGGGAGCCGAAGCCCGGCCGCCCCGGCCGGTCAACGCCGCCGGGCCTTCGTCCGGGCCGCGCCAGGCGCGCTCCCGCACCATCACGCTGCTCATCGCCGGAGCCGTCGCGCTGATCGCCGCGGTCGCGTTCGCCACCGTGACCATGATCGTGAAATTGCGCGACCTCGCCCTGAGCGAGACGCAGCGCGAGCTGCAGAACATCACCTTGGTGCTCGCGGCGCAGACCGACCGCATCTTCGAGGCGGCCGAGCGGGTGCAGACCGATCTGATCGAGCGCTTCCAGGCGCGCGGGATCGCGTCGAGCGAGGACTTCGAGCGGGAGCTGTCGGGCTACGAGACCCATCAGATGCTGCGGGACAAGATCGTCGGCCTGCCGCATGTCGGGACCTTCACGCTGTTCAATGCCAGGGGCAAGCTGTTCAATTTCTCGCGCTCGTGGCCGATCCCTCAGATCGACGTCACCGACCGCGACTTCTTCGTCGCGCTCAAGTCCAACCCGGGGCTGAACGTCTTCGTGAGCAAGCCGATCAGCAATCGCGCCACCGGCACCTGGGTGGTGCAGATCGCGCGCAAGTTCTCCGGCCCGCACGGCGAGTTCATCGGCCTGGTGTCGGCCGCAATCGAGCTGCAGAGCATCGAGCAGTTCTTCGCCAGCATCGCCCTCGGTCCGGACAGCTCGATCAGCCTGTATCACCGCGATGGCCAGCTGCTGGCGCGGCATCCGCATGGCGATGCGGAGATCGGGCGGTCGGTTCCGAACGGCGTGACCACCCTGCCGGCCCGCGACGCCGACAGCGCCGTGGGACGACGCGTCCGCATGATCGGCCACTCCGAGGATCGCGTCGTCGCGGTCCATCGCGTCGCCCACTATCCGCTGGTGGTCGGCGCGAGCACGTCGGTCGCGGCGGCGCTCGCCGGCTGGCGCAAGCAGGCGATGTTTCTCGCCGGCGCGGGCGGCCTGATCGTGCTGATGATCGCGACGCTGGCCTTCATCATCGCGCGGCAGCTGTCGCGTGCCGAAGCGCGGTTTCGCCAGGATATCGACACGCAGAAGCTGCATCTGAGAACTGCCATCGACAACATGTCGCAGGGCTTCCTGATGTTCGATGCAGCAAAGCGCCTGGTGATCTGCAATCGGCGGTACCTCGAGATCTACGGCCTGTCGCCGGACGTCGTGCGGCCCGGATGCACCTACCGAGAGCTGATGCATCATCGCAAGGAAACCGGTACGCTTCCGGGCGATGTCGAGCGGCATTGCGCCGAGCTCGACGCGCGGCTGCAGGCGAAGAAAACCACGAGCCGCATCGTCGAGACCAACGACGGGCATTCATTCCATGTCTTGAACCATCCGATGCCGGATGGCGGATGGGTGGTGACGCACGAGGACATCACCGAGCGCCTGCGCGCCGAGAAGGAGCGCGACCAGAACCGGGAATTCCTCGACCTGATCCTCGAGAACGTCCCGGCGCCCATCTTCGTGAAGAACGCCGGCGACCGGCGCTACGTGCTGGTCAACCGCGCCGGCGAGACCTTCTGGGGGATTTCCCGCGCCGACATCCTCGGCAACACGTCGGAGGCGATTTTCCCCAAGGAGGAAGCCGAGCGGATCACCGCGCGCGACGATCAGCTGCTGCAGTCGGACAAGCCGTGGGTCGACGAGCGGCGGATCGAGACGCTCCGCAACGGCATCCGCCACATCGTGGCGCGGCGCCACACCGTGCGGGGCGAGAACGGGCAGCCGAAATACCTGATCGGACTGATCGAGGACGTCACCGAGCGCAAGCTGGCGGAAGACAAGATTCGGCGCACCCAAACGTTTCTCGACACGGTGATCGAGAATGTGCCGGCGACGATCGTGGTGAAGGACGCCTGGGACTTCAGGTATCTCATGATCAATCGCGCCGGCGAGACGCTGTTTGGCGTCACGCGCGACCAGATCATCGGGCGCACGGATGCCGAGATCTTCCCCAAGGAGCAGGCCGATCTCACCATGGCCCGCGACATCCGGACGGTGCAGTCCGGCGAGCCCCTGGAGATCGGGGAGGACCATCTCTACACGCCGGGCAACGGCATGCGCGTGGTCATGTCCAAGCGGGTGGCGCTCTCGGGCGAGGACGGGACGCCGATGTATCTGCTGGCGGTCGTCAGCGACATCACCGAGCGCGCCCAGGCGGATGCGCGCATCGCCTACATGGCGCATCACGACGCGCTGACCGGCCTCGCCAACCGGGCGCTGTTCTCCGAGCGGATCGAGGACGCCTGCGCGCGCCAGCGGCGGCGCGGGGAGACGTTCACGGTGTTCATGCTCGACCTCGACGGATTCAAGGACGTCAACGACTCGTTCGGGCACTCTGCCGGCGACGTGCTGCTGAAGGAGATGGCGCTGCGCCTGAAATCGTCGCTGCGCGAGACCGATATCCTGGCGCGGCTCGGCGGCGACGAGTTCGCCATCATCCAGGCGGGCGAGGAGGAGCAGCGCAACGGTGCGCTCGCGCTGGCGACCAGGATCCTCGAGATCGTGAGCAGGCCGGTCGATCTCGCCGGCACCAAGGTCAATGTCGGAGCCAGCATCGGCATCGCGCTCGCGCCCGAGGACGGCACCGAGCCCGAGGAGCTGCTCAAGAAGGCCGATCTCGCGCTCTATCGCACGAAATCCGAAGGGCGCAACGGCTACAACTTCTTCCGGCAGGAAATGACGGTGGAGGCCGACGCGCGTTACCGGCTGCGGAACGAGATGCGCGACGCCATCGCGCGCGGCGAGTTCGAGCTGCATTATCAGCCGGTGCTCGACGTCAAATCGCAGCAGGCCTGCGGCGTCGAGGCGCTGGTTCGCTGGCGCCACCCGGTCAAGGGCTGGCTCGCGCCCGACACCTTCATCCCGCTCGCCGAGGAATCCGGGCTGATCGTCGCGCTCGGCGAGTGGATCCTGGAACGGGCGTGCACCGATGCGGCATCGTGGCCGGCGCACATCAAGGTGGCGGTCAATCTCTCCGCCGCGCAATTCCGCAAGGGCGGCCTGTTCGAGGTCATCCTCGGCGCGCTGGTCGAGTCAGGCCTGGAGCCGTCGCGGCTGGAGCTGGAGATCACCGAATCGGTCCTCCTGGAGAACGAGGCCGACTATCGGCCGATGCTGCAGCAGCTCAAGAACCTCGGCGTCTCGGTCGTGCTCGACGATTTCGGGCAAGGCTACTCGTCGCTCGGCTACCTCACGCGCTTTCCGGTCGACAAGATCAAGATCGACAAGGCCTTCACGCAGGGGCTCTCGAAGCGCGCCGACTGCACCGCCGTCATCGCCTCGGTGCTCACGCTGGCCCGCAGCCTCGACATCGTCACGACGGCGGAAGGCGTGGAGACGGAGGAGCAGTTCGCGCTGCTGCGCGCGGCGGGCGTGGATTTCGTCCAGGGCTATCTGTTCGGCCGGCCGGCGCCGGCGTCCGCGCTGGACTTTGCCCGCGTGACCCCGAACGGGCGGCAAGTCGCATGAAGAGTCGCATGAAGAGGCGCATGAAAGGTCGCATGAAGGTCCGCATGATTTCGTTTGGGTCATGTTCTTCTCGGCGAACCGGCTGCCACTTCGCCGGAACATGCGCCAGCGGAGCGAGATGATGCCGCTGCAGCAGGATGTGATCGAGCAGCTCGAGGATGCCTTCGCACGGCGCGACGTTGGGCGGCGGACCGAGACGCTGCAGCGCATCACCGACCTGTTCGTGTCGACGGCGAGCAGCCATTCCGCCGAGCAAGTCGAGCTCTTCGACGAGGTCATGCGCCGGCTTCTCGTCGAGCTGGAGACATCCGGGCGGGCGGCCTATGGCCAGCGCATGGCCAAGATCGCCGATGCGCCGCCGGCGGTCATGCGCGCGCTCGCGCTCGACGACGCGCTCGAGGTCGCGGCGCCGGTGCTGCAGCATTCCGAGGGTCTCGAGGAGGAGGTCCTGGTCGAGAGCGCGAAGACCAAGGGGCAGGGCCACCTGATGGCGATCTCACGCCGCAAGCGGCTGGCCGAGGCCGTGACCGACGTGCTGGTCGAGCGCGGCGATAGCCAGGTGGCGCTGAGCACCGCGCAGAATCCCGGTGCCCAGTTCTCCGACTTCGGTTTCTCGACACTGGTGAAGCGGTCGCAGGAGGACGACGATCTCGCCATTACGGTCTGGTCTCGGCCGGAGATTCCACGGCAGCACCAGCTGCACCTGTTCGACCGGGCATCGGAAGCCGTGCGCGCGAAATTCGAGTTCGCCGATCCGCGCAAGGCCGCGTTGATCCGCGGCATGGTTGCGCACGCGTCGGACCAAATCCAGACGAAGGCGCGCAATATCGACGGGCGCTACGCGGCCGCGCGCGCCCACGTCGAGGAGCTCAAGGCGGCAGGCCGCCTCGACGAAGGACAGCTGGCGACCTTCGCGCGCGCCAGGAATTTCGATGCCGCCGCGGTCGCGCTGTCGCTCATGGCCGACCTGCCGATCGGCCTGGTCGAACGCGCGATCGTCAACGAGCGCCCCGAGCAGGTGTTCGTCCTCACCAAGGCGATCGGCCTCACCTGGGAGACCACCGAGGCGATCCTGCGGTTGCAGGCGGGACCTTCGGGTAAATCGAGGCATGATCTCGAGCAGTGCCGCGCCGCCTTCGCACGGCTGCAGGCGGTCACGGCGACCAAGGCGCTGAGCTTCTATCGGCTGCGGGAAAAGGCGGCGGGCTCGGCGGGGTGATGGCTGGCGGCGAACGTAGGGTGCGCAAAGCGCAGCGTGCGCACCCCTCAACACCGACCCCCGGGTAGCCGCGTGGGCACGGCGCGTTCCGCGCCTTTGATTGCCTACCCTACGAATTACCTTGCGTTTTCCAATTTCTCGCTGCCGATCATCGTGCGCGCCTGCTCGGCCGACATCGGCTCACCGAAGGCGAAGCCCTGCGCGTATTCGCAGCCGAGCTGGTAGAGCTCGACGGCATCGCTGTCGGTCTCGGCGCCTTCCGCCACCACCTCCATGCCGAGGTCGTGGGCGAGCGAGATGATCGAGCGCAGGATCACCGGCCGCTTGCCCTTGGCGCCGGTGCGCACGAACGACTGGTCGATCTTGATGGTATCGAACGGGAAGCGCTGCAGATAGCTGAGGGAGGAGTGGCCGGTGCCGAAATCGTCGAGCGCGAGGCCGGCGCCGAGCTCCTTCATCCGCTGCAGCATCTGCGCGGCGAGCTCGGGGTTCTCCATCACGAGCGACTCGGTCAATTCCAGCTTGAGCGTGCCGCGGGCGAGGCCGGAGCGGGCCAGCACGGTGCGCAGGTCGTGAATGAGGTCATGGCGCAGCAGCTGCCGCGAGGAGACATTGACGCTCGCGAAGAGCGGCGCACGGCCGCGTACGGCGCGCTGCCAGATGCCGAGCTGGCGGGCGGTGCGCTCGAGCACGAACAGGCCGAGGTCGACGATCAGCCCGATCTCCTCCGCGACCGAGATGAACTCGGACGGCGACATGCGGCCCATCTTGGGATGGTCCCAGCGGGCGAGCGCCTCGAATCCGGCAACCGCGCGGTCCTCCAGCCGCACGATCGGCTGGTAGAGGATGGTGATCTCCTCGCGCTCGAGCGCGCGGCGCAGCTCCGACTCGAGGGTGAGCCGATCGGTTTTGCGCGCGCGCATCGCCGGCTTGAACACCTCGATGCGGTCGCCGCCGATGCGTTTGGCGTGATACATCGCGAGCTCGGCGTCCTTGAGCACCTCCTCGTTGCGATGCGGCTGGCCATCGGCGAGTGCGATGCCGACGGAGGCAGTGAGGAAGATCTCGCGGTCGTTGAACGTGATCGGCGCGCGCAGCGCCTTGCGCAGCGCTTCGGCGAAGGCGATGACTCGCTGCGGCTCCTTCTCGGAGAGGAGCAGCAAGCTGAACTGGTCGCCGGACAGCCGCGCCAGCGTGTCCTGCGGCTTGAGCAGGCGGGCGAGGCGACGCGCGAGCGTGAGCAGGATCGAGTCGCCGACCGCCATGCCGACCGAGTCGTTCACCTGCTTGAAGCGGTCGAGGTCGATCACCATCACGGTCGGCTTGATCGCGGCGTCGGCCTTTGCGTCGGCCTTGGCGAACGCGAGCGCGGCCTCGAGCCGGTCGAGGAAGAGCTGGCGGTTGGGCAGGCCGGTGAGGTTGTCGTGCACCGAATCGTGCAGCAGGCGCTCCTCGGCTGTCTTGAACTCGGTGACATCGGTGAGCGTGCCGACGAGCCGGACAACCTCGCCGTCGGAGCCGACCACCGGCCGCGCCTTGAGCGAGAACCAGAGAAAATGGCCGTCGGGGGTGCGCAGGCGGAAGTCCTGCACCAGACGGCCGCGGCGCTGCTCGAGCACGCTGTCGAGCGCGGCGCGGAAGCGGTCGCGGTCGAGCGGGTGCAGCACCTCGAGCCAGCGCGAAGCGGCGCCCTCGAGCGCGCCGCGCTTGAGGCCGAGCGCGGCCTCGGTCTCCGGGCTGGTGAACACCTTGTCGGCGGAGACGTCCCAGTCCCAGATCATGTCGCCGGCGCCGGTGAGCGCGAGCGCGCGCCGCTCGACATCGGATACGATGCCGTGCGTGATGCCGCCCGCGAACGCGTGCTGCATCACGGTGAAGCCGATCAGCATGACGATGAGCACGAGGCCGCCGAGGAGCGCCGGGGCGACGATGTCGTTGTTGACCACGCCCGAGACGGTGAGCCCGGCGGCGACGACCCACACCAGCAGCAGGAACCAGGTCGGGATCAAGAGCACCGCGCGGTCGTAGCCGTGGGTGGCGAGGAAGACGATGAGTGTGAAGCCCGCGATGGCGACCAGCAGCAGCGACAGGCGGGCGATGCCGGAGGCGACGGCGGGATCGAACATCGCGACGGCGACGAGCGCGCCGAGGAAGACCAGCCAGCCGATCGTGATGTGCGCATAGCGCACGTGCCATCGGTTGAGGTTGAGATAGGCGAACAGAAAGACGAGCAGCGTCGCGGCGAGGATCGCCTCGCCGGACGCGCGCCAGATGCGCTCGGCCTCGGGCGAGATGTCGAACACCTTGCTCCAGAATCCGAAATCGACGCCGATATAGACGAGCACCGACCAGCCGAGCGCGGCGGCGGCGGGAAACATCACGCTGCCCTTGACGACGAACAGGATGGTGAGAAAGAGCGCCAGCAGGCCGGCGATGCCGATGACGATGCCGTGGTAGAGCGTGAAGCTGTTGACCTTGTCCTTGTAGGCGTCGGGATCCCACAAATAGATCTGCGGCAGCTTGTTGGTGCGCAGCTCGGCGACGAAGGTGACGACGCCGCCGGGATCGAGGGTGACGCGGAAAATGTCGGCGGTGGCGCTGTCCTGGCGATCGGGACGGTCGCCCGAGCTCGGTGTGATGTCGACGACGCGGGAGAGGCCGAGGTCGGGCCACAAGAGGCCGGAGCCGGCCATCTGATAGTGCGGCACGACGATGAGGCGGTCGATCTGCTGGTCGCCGGTGTTGGCGAGCGCGAACACGGCCCAGTTGGCGCCGGCCTCACGCGCGCGCACCTCGATGCGCCGCACGATGCCGTCGGAGCCAGGTGCCGTCGATACGGTGATACGATCGCCGTTGCCGGCGTGCCGCTCGACCATCTCGCCGAGGTCGATGGCGGAGTTCTCCGGGCGCACGTTCACGGCCTCGACGGCGTGCGCGGGTGCACCGATCAACAACGACATGACGACGGCCGCCGCCATGACGACGGCCCGCAGACAACGCAAGAGACGATCCTCCAACCCCAAACTGCGCGCCACCCCTCGGCGCGCACCCCCGTCGGATGTCGCGGGCCCCAGCAATCTATTCACCTTTGTGCCGATTTCGCGGCTGATCCGGGCCGCATTACCGCAGTCGGAAACCGACCGCGCGTTCCGGACTGAACTACCGAGGGGCAGCCATAAGCGCAAGAAATTCAATGGTTAACGTGGATCCGGGGAGGGCCGCAACATCCCGGGCTTTTCATGCTGTGGGCTCGTCGTCGCCGCGCGACGACGAGCGTCTCGAAGGATGGGCTGCAAGCGGTGCCGCCTCGGCCTGCTGCCCATGGTTCGAGACGCGCGGCCGCTCGGGCGACCGCGCGCCTAATACGAAACCTAGGTGGTTCGGGCAGCGATTGGTTTGATATCTACGGCATATCCGAGGTTCTCGAGGCGCCGGACGAGGCGCTGGGTATGGGTGATCTTAGAGCGGCGCTGGAAGTGGTCGGCACCGAGATCGTGA
>DATGLS010000018.1:0-245873 GCA_035293985.1 Xanthobacteraceae bacterium | reverse complement strand
CGCACACGTGCAAGGCTCGCTTCCGACCGGCTGGCTCGCCTTTGTCGGGAGGGAGTCGAACCCTCTGGATCGCTACGAAAGGTTTCAGCTCGTTTGACGACCATCCTCCTTTCCTGCTCTCCTGACGCTACCGCATTGCGCTTCGCTCCATGCGGATTACGAACTACGCACTTGCATCAATCCCTCCCCATCCGGCTCGCCATCCACCGCTTCACGGCCGGCAGCCGATCGATCGTGCGAAACATCAAGCGCTGCAGGCTCAGCCGCACCGGCCCGGCATCCACCGCGCCGTTCATCGCCTGCAGCGAGTTGCGCACGGCGCGGAAGGCATAATCGCGCATCGCATCCTCGTAGCCGCCGATCGCCTCGAACAGGTCGCGCTCGCCGCGCGCGGCGGCGACGAGCGCGCGTTTGAGCCGCACCGCGTCCTCGAGCGCCATGTTGGCGCCGATGCCGCGATAAGGCGTCATGGCGTGGATGGCGTCGCCGACCAGCGTCACGCGACCGGTCGGCCATGGCGCCACCGGGGTCGAGGTGCGGATCGAGAACTGCGACAGTGTGGTCGGATCCGCAAGCGCGATCAGGTCGCGGAATGCCGGCGCCCAGCCGGCGACGAGACGCTGCGCGACGGCGGAAAGTTTGACGCAATCACGCTCATTCGGGTCGAGCCCGGCAATCTTGTGTCGCATCGTGCCGAGGCCCCACATCACATAGCTGCGGGTGTTCTCGAATACGGCGCCGCTCGCCTCGCTGCCCGGCTCGTTGCCGCCGATCGCGCCGTCCGTCGCGGCGCTGTCCTGCAGTGCCACGAAGAGCCCAGTGCCGTCGCGGCCGGCGACGAGGCACATGCCGTCGCGCAGCGCCGGCGCGAGGCGCTCGCGCGCCTCGTCGAGAAAGACCTTGCCGCCGACCGCGGCGACGCCGGTGTCGACCAACGAGGCATCGGGGAGAAACTGACGGCGCACGCGCGAGCCGCTGCCGTCGGCCGCCACCAGAATGTCGCCCTCGGCGCTGGTGCCGTCGTCGAAATGGGCGATGACGCGGCCGCCGCGCTCCTCGTAGCGCACGAAGGCCTTGCCGAGATGCAGCTCGGCAAGCTCCGCCATCAGCACCTGGCGCAGCGTGATGCGGCTGACCGAGCGGTGGCGCGCGATCGCGTCGTCGTTCTTGATCATCGACAGATCGAGCGATAGCAGCGGCTTCATCTGCTCGGTCATCATGCGGAAGGCGCGTCCCTGCTTGCCGCAGGTGCGGTCGAACGCCGCGAACAGATGCGCCGGCAGGCATTCATGCAGCGCGCGGCTGCCGCCGGGGCTGATATGGACGCGATAGCCCTGCAAGCGGCTCGCGAGCGAGCGGTCGCGCTCGTAGACTGCGACGCTGATGCCTTCACGCTTCAAGCCCTGCGCCAGCGCAAGCCCACCGATGCCGCCGCCGATGATGAGAACATTCAGCGGCCGCGTCGCCGCGTCGAAAGTCCGCGTGGGATAAGGTGCATTCATGGTCAAAGCTCCACCGTTGGCGGTCGCGCGTGGCGCGCCGCTTCTGTTCTGGCGGAGCGATTGCTAACCTCGGGATTGCGGGCCAGAGGCGTCGAGCGCTCCGCGTTCGCGTCTTCGGTTCGGGCCCCGGCGATGTTCCAGCATCGTCGGGGCTGCTGCTTTTCGGGATTTGCTAGGTCGAAGCCTCCTCCTCTCCGTCCTCGTTCTTCTCGTGTTGCCTGGCGGCGTCCGCCTGCACGGCGCGCCACAGGTCGAGCGGCCCCCAGCCTTCGTCGACGATGCGGCGGATGAGCTCGGCCACGAAGGCCTGCTCCGCCTTGAGCATAGCGAGCCGGTACTCGCCCTCGACCGTGAACAGCGGCGGAAATTTCTTGATGCGCTTGAGCGCCGGCGGCAGCTGCTGCGTGCCGGCGGCGGCGGACCAATCGAGCTGCGCCACATGGGCGAGCTGGGTCTCGAGCTGCGCCACCTGGCCGACGAGCTTCGTCGCGCGGTCTTGCAGCAGCGCGAGCGCCTCGTCGGGCGGCAGCACCGGAATGAGGCAGAGGCCGGCCTCGAACTGGGGAAATTCCTTCACCGGATCGCGGATGAGATCGCGCATCCAGTCCATGAGCTCCTCGTAGCCGGCGGCCGTCATCGCATAGACGGTGCGCTCCGGGCGCCTGCCCTCACGCGAGGTCTCCTTGGCCCGGATGAAGCCGCGCGCGAGCAGGAGCTCGATCACCGTGTAGAGCGAGCCGTAGCGCAGCTTGATGCTCTCCTCCTTGTGCCTCTGCTTCATTGTCGAGGCCATCTCGTAGGGATGCATCGGCCGCTCGAACAGCAGCGCCAGCACGGCGAGCGCCAGGGGGTTTGCCGGGTGGGCCTTCTTCAACGGTGCGATCCTCTTTTCCTTATATATACGTGTACGAGTATACGGCACCGGGTAATTTTTCTAAATCGCAGTCACGAAGACGTGATAAGATATATCTTACGTTACATCAAATTCGTCCTATCTAAAGATACATCTCAAACTCGAAACTATAGGAGTAGCAACATGTTCGGGATGAGGCATTTTGATCCAGATCACGCCGAGCGCTGGGCCGGCAAGCGCAGCTGGCGCCGGCGGCACGGCCATGGCTTCGGCGACCGTCACGGCTTCGGCGGCGGCGATATGATCCGGGCGGGCCGCATGCTCGCGACCGGCGACCTGCGCCTGATCGCGCTCGCGCTGATCGCCGAGCAGCCGCGCCACGGCTACGAGATCATCAAGGTGCTCGAGGACAAGACCGCCGGCTGGTATTCGCCGAGCCCCGGCATCGTCTATCCGACGCTCACCTTCCTCGAGGAGGCGGGCTACGTCACGGCGCAGACCGAGGGCGCGAAGAAGCTCTACAGCATCACCGACGACGGCCGCGCCTATCTCGACCAGAACCGCGACTTCGTGGACGCCGTGCTCGAGCGGCTGGAAAAGATCGGCAGCAAGATCGCCCGCGTGCGCCGCCGCTTCGGCCGCGACGAGGAGGAGGACGACGAGCGCCGGGGCCTGCCGCCGCTGCTGCGCGCCGCCCTGGAGAACCTGCGCGAGATCGCCGGCGAGCGGCTCGGCAACGACGCCGACGCGGAGGCGAAGCTCGTCGAGATCCTGGCCCGCGCCGCGCAGGAGATGAAGAAGGCGTAGGTCGATGACTCCGTCATGGCCGCGCTTGGGCAGGCTTGGGCGGGCCATCCACGTCTTTCCCCCAAGTAAGACGTGGACGCCCGCGTTCGCGCCGCGTTCGCGGGCATGACGAATGAGTGAGCTCAAAACGCAACGCCGCCGGCTCAACAGGGCGAGCCGGCGGCGTTATGCGAACAGCCGTCCAGGTCAGTTCGGACGTCGGAACTTCAGTGAAAGTGCGGTGTCGTCTCAGTGAACAGCAGCGCTACGCAAACGTTCGATTTCGTCCTTGAGGTGCAACTTGCGACGCTTGAGCTCGCATATGGCCAGATCATCGATCGAGGGATGCTGCTGAGCCTCGGCGATTTCGCTTTCCAGCGTTTTGTGCCGCAGCTCGAGTTCCGCAAGATGCGTCTGTATGGACATTGGCAGGATTCTCCTCTTGTCAGATTGGGGGCCTGACTACCGCGCTCGCGAGCTGGGAGGATACTGGCCAGCCGTCGGGAGCAAGCGCGTCTCACGAATATATTGTGCCACGAAGCGGGTCCTGAGTCGATGGACCATGCTATGGTGCGGTGCGAAAAATCCACCGATCTTATTGATCAAATTGCAGGTATGTCGTTGAGGTGTCTGCAATAGGCCACTCGGCTTTGGCCGACGGCATGGCCGCATGATAGGGTTGCACAGACCGAGCGGCACGGAATGACCAAGGAAGAAGAAACCGAGTTGCGAGCGCAGCTTGCCCGATTGCGGCAGGAGCATCGCGACCTCGATGCGGCGATCGAGGCCCTGCAGGGCTCTCCGGCCTCCGACATCCTCCAGGTCCAGCGGCTCAAGAAGCGCAAGCTGGTGCTGCGGGACCGCATGACATTCATCGAGGACCAGCTCACGCCGGACATCATTGCGTGAGGTAGGCTCTACCTATTCGCATTCGTCATTTCCTATTCGCTATTCGCCCGTCCTTTGCGCTTGCGCGCGTACATGGCGGCGTCGGCACGCGCCACGAGTTCCATGACGTCCGAATCCGCGGTCAGAACCGCAAAGCCAGCCGTCGCGCCGACCGCAAGCGGCTGACCACCCCATGGGACCGTGGTTCCCGCGATCGTGTGCTCGATCGCATCGGCCTTGCTGCGCGCAGCCTCGGCCGTGAGATTCCACAACAGCACCGCGAACTCGTCGCCACCGAGGCGCGCCACGGTGTCCGAGGCGCGCACCGAGCCCGCGAGCGCACCCGCCACGGCCTTGAGCACCGCGTCGCCCGCCGCATGGCCATGGCGATCATTGACCGGCTTGAAGCCGTCCAGGTCGAGATAGATCAGTGCGGCATTGCCGCCGTAGCGCCGCACATGGGCGGCGGCGCGCCTGAGCTCACGCTCGAAGCCGCGCCGATTGAAAATGCCAGTGAGCGGATCGCTCTCGGCACGGGCTTCGAGCTCGGCGATGCGCGCCCGCATGGCGGCGAGCTCGGCCTCGAGGCGCGCGACCTCGGCGGCGAGCCGCACCGGGTCCGCGCGGACTTCGACGAGAGTTGGCGCAGCCTCGCCCGTGGCGGCGCCCTCGTCCGGCCGCCGCCGCGCGGACGGTCGCGACGAGGCGCGGGGCGCCCTGTCATTGGTCGGGTGAAGCGGGATCGTCTTTCCCATGCCTGGAAATCTGGCGTGCTGATTCGCTCTGATTCGCCACTCTAGTGAAGACTTGCTTCAAGTCGACTGCAGCCGCGATTGCGGACGCGTCCGGCGCGTGAAATCATCCGGGCAAGAACAAGCGAAAATTCGGGAGGAACGCTTCATGCCGATCGCTCGCCGCGCGGCTCTCGCCGCCGCATTCGCCGTCTTCGTGCTCGCGCCGTTCGCACGCGCCCAAATCGCGCCGCCGCGCACCGTCGAGGAGCTCAAGGCCGAGACCCAGGCGCGCGCCGACCGCAACGCCTATCCGCTCATCGGCATCAAGCCGGCCGACGCGCGCGCGGCGCTCGCCGAGATCAAGACGCTCGATCGCGACGAATGGGCCGCCGCCTGGAGCAGGGTGGCGGCGCGGTACGAAACGGATGCCAAGGCCGCCGAGGCCGCCGGCCGGATCGACGAGGCGAAGGCGGGCTACCTGATGGCGTGGCGGCTCTACTCGTTCGCCCGCTGGCCGACGCCCAACTCGCCCGGCAAGCAGACCGCCTACGCGCAGGCGCTCGAGGCCTTCGCGCATTACGCCCGCCTGCTCGATCCGGCGCCGACGCTCGTGCGCATTCCGTTCGAAGGCAAGGAAATCGTCGGCTGGTTGCGGCTGCCCAAAGGAGGACATGCCGGCGCGCCAGCGCCGCTGGTGCTCACCATCAGCGCCCTCGACAGCCGCAAGGAGGACAATGTCGAGCGCAGCGAGGCCTTCATCCGGCGCGGCATCGCGACCTTCTCGCTCGACATGCCCGGCACCGGCCAGGCGCCGTTCAAGGGCGACATCGGCTCCGAGCGTATGTTCTCGCGCGCGCTCGACTATGTGGCGACGCGGCCGGAGATCGATGCCAAGCGGGTGGTCGTCCAGGGGGTGAGCTGGAGCGGCTACTGGTCCGCCAAGCTCGCGATCGTCGAGCGCGAGCGCCTGCGCGGCGCCGTGGTCCAGGGCGGGCCGATCCACTACTACTTCCAGCCCGAGTGGCAGACCAAGGCGCTCGGCACACGCGAATACCTGTTCGACCTTTTCCCGGCGCGCGCCTCGGTTTATGGCGTCGCGACCCTCGACGAGTTCCTCGCCTACGGGCCGCGGATGTCCCTCAAGGCGCAGGCGCTCATCGACAACCCCTCCGCCCCAATGCTGCTCGTCAACGGTGAGCACGACAGCCAAGTGCCGATCGCCGACCTCGACCTGATGCTGCATGCAGGGTCGGCCAAGGAGGCCTGGGTCAATCCGGCCGGCGCGCATACCGGGCGTTCGGCGGACTGGCCGGACGGTAAAATCTTCGCAAAGGTCGTGGCGCCGTGGATCGCGCGCCAGCTCGGGCTCGGTGAATAGAGCCGAGGCGACAGGCCCGGAACCGGCCCCGTGGACTCTTGCGGCCGTTTCTGCTACACGCGCGCGACTCGGGAGCCCGCGCAACCGCTATTGGCGGCGTCAGACGCCCGGCTCCATCCAAGATTCGCACAGATCGATCGAGAGGAACAAGCGTGCAGGTTCTCGTCCGCGACAACAATGTCGACCAGGCGCTCAAGGCGCTGAAAAAGAAGATGCAGCGGGAGGGTATCTTCCGCGAGATGAAGCTCCGCGGGCACTACGAAAAGCCCTCCACCAAGAAGGCGCGGGAAAAGGCGGAAGCGATCCGCCGGGCCCGCAAGCTCGCCCGCAAGCGCGCGCAGCGCGAAGGCCTCCTGCCCGGCAAGCCCAAGGTGGTCCCAGGGCGCCCGGGTGGTCCGGGCGGCCGCGGCGGTCCGGGCGGCGCCCGTAGCTTCGGTGCTGGCGCCGGCGCTGGCGGCGGCGGCTTTGGTGGTGGTGGCGGTGGTGGCTTCGGCGGGCGCGGCCCGCGCTGAAGCAGCGTTCCGGCCGTAACGCGGCAAGCGAAATTAGGGCGCGGACAGGTCACACCTGTCCGCGTTTTCGTTTGCGGCGCCGCCGCAATATCGTCACCCGCCGGCGCATAACCATAATGTCCGGAGCCGTCCCGATTCCATGGGATCGAACGTGCTCCAAGGGTGTCGATTCGGAGATCGGCCAATGAAGCCCTTGCAACAGCGCCGCGTACTCCCTGCGATGAGCTGGCGATCCGCCGCCGCGCTGCTGCTCGCGGGCGCGCTCGCAGGCTGCGCGGCGAGCGACTTCACCAACAACATGCCGATGGCGGCGACCGAGGACGCGGCCGAGGCCGGCTCGCCCGCCAATATCGCGTCGCTCACCGAGGTCGTCACGCGCAACCCGAATGATCCGCAGGCCTACAACATGCGCGGCTCGGTGCTGGGCGAAGCGCGCCGTTACGACGAGGCGCTCGCCGATTTCAACAAGGCGATCAGCCTCGACCCGCACTACGCCCAGGCCTTTGCCAATCGCGGCTTGGTTCATCGCCAGACCGGCAAGCTCGATCAGGCGCTCGCCGATTACAACAAGGCGATCGCGATCGACGCGAGCTACGCGGTCGCCTATGTGGGCCGCGGCATGGTCTACCGGCAGCAGGGGCAACTCGTCCCGGCGCTGCGCGACTTCAACAAGGCGATCGAGATCCGGCCCGACAGCGCCCAGGCCTATTACCACCGCGGCCTGCTCTACCAGGCGCAGGGCCAGCACCAGTACGCGATCGACGACTTCACCACCGCGATCGGACTGTCGCAGCACAATGCCGCCCCCTTCATCGCCCGCGGCTTGAGCTATCTCGCGGTCAACGACCTCAAGTCGGCGACGAGCGACCTCGACGATGCGGTCTTGCTCGACCCGCAGAACATCGAGGCGTGGACCAGCCGCGGCCTCGCCTACGAGCGCATGAAGGACAAGGAGAAGGCCGCCGGCTCCTACGCGCGCGCGCTCAACATCCGCCGCGACTACGACCCCGCCGCGCAGGGCTTCGCCCGCGTCGGCGGCCAGTTCGGCCGCAGCTATCAGACGTTCAACTGAGACGGCAAGCCCAGAACGCTCATGAACGGCCGAAGCCGTTCACGCGCAGCCGATGACGCAGCGCGTCCGTCGTGCCGGCATAGGGCGGATCGCCGTTGCGTATGTGCATCCGCGCCTGATTCCTCGCCGACCAACGGATGTCGGGCATTGCCCCGGCGAGTTGGGCCTCGAGCGCGGCCTGATGGTCGGCTCGAGCTTTTTCGGCGTCGCGAGCGCGGTCGCGCGCGCCGAGAACCCCGGCGTCGTGTTCCTCGTCGAGCGCCTGCCGCCCGCGGCCGGCCGCGCCGTCGACGCGGCCGGCGCGCTGCTCGTCACGGTGGCCGCCGCCTATGCGGCGTTGAACGCCTTCAAGATGGGCTGGCTCACCACCGGGCAGACCACCGGCTCGGGCCTGCCGCTCGAGTGGACCTTCTATCCCATGCCTGATCGGCCGCGTCCCGATCGAGCAGACCGTGAAGCCGATCCTCGCCTATCTGGGCCTCTTGCTCGTCTGCCTCATCGTGATCGCGTTCGTGCCGGCAATCAGCCTGTGGCTGCCCCGCGCGCTGGGGTATTGAGCCGTAGCCCGGATGGATCCGCGTCACTAGATCCTCAGCGAGGCGGTTACTGGCGGACCAGATTGCTGCACGTGATATACGGACCGTGCCACGACCCATCGATGAGGCAGGCTCTGAGCTGCCCCTCACAGTCGAAATTCAACTTGTCCCTTACCTTGAAGTGGATGCAGGATCTCAGCGCCGCCGCGCATGTAATGGGGCACTTCAAGGCGGCCGCTTCCTCGATGGTAACAAGACCGAGTACGCCGGCAGTGACTAGCGTCAAGAGATATCGCATCATCGATCCCCTCCAGCCATAGCATGAGGGGCATCGCTCCGTCGCCTCGGCCTTCGGCGATGTCGTGGCGTACTTCAGCGCGTGGTCGCTCCCTCCCACGCTATCGCCGTGTCAAACAAAGGTTGTTGTCAGTGCGGCATGTATTATAACATTTACCCCGCCGATGAGGGTCGTTCGGTAACGGTGTAAGTTCTGCGCATGTTTGAGTGCATTGATCGTATTTATTCTGGCATGCGCGATAAGCGGGATCGTCCATCTGCCGACGCACCCGCCCGTCCGGATCGAGAACATGAACCCTCGGATCTTCGGCTCGAACAATTGACAAACTAGGAATGAAAGTGACCGTCGCAAATAGAACCATCAAGGCGGCTGATCGGGTGGAGAAGCGAAGAGACAAAATACCCATTTGAAGACCTTTCAATCGTGCGAACGAGCCCGTGGGGCAACGAGCGCCTCGAAGCTGGAGGAGCGCTGTGAGCCCGGCCAACTGTGCTCAGGCCAGCTTCGGGTCAACTTGAGACCTGCGAGCAATCTGGCGGAACGTCAAGGAATTGCCGCTTCGGGCGGCAACGAGCGGAATGAGGCATCGCGCAACATTCGCTGGGACGCCCTGCAGCCGTCGCGGCGCTGTGGCCGGATGGCTTCTGAGCCGAATGGGCCATCGCCCGAGGTCGACGAGGGGCTGATCGGTTCGATCAGTCCGTTTCACCCTTCGCGGCGGCGTCGTCGCGGTTCCGGCCGGCCCTGTTGAATTGCGGTCCGGGGCCGCCGTTCTCCTCGTTTTCCCATCTTTGCCACTTGTTGCACGCATGAATGATCTGACCGACCTTCAGTTCGCAAGCTGAGAGCTTGCTGCCCTCGAGGTCGGCGCAGTCGGGCTTGGACTGTTTGCATTCCCTCTGCGCCTGAGCGATGTCGCGAGGCATATTGGCAGCCAGCGCCGATTGGGCGCCCAAGACCGAGAACGCGATGAATGTTGTGGCAATCGGAAGGCTTTTCGGCAACTTGGGTGACATGTTCATCTCCCTTGGCAAGGAACGATGACGCACTCTAGCGCGGAATCTGGCGCGGCTTTTGGACAAGTTTGCGCATATCGCCTGCGAACGGCTAGCGGCTGGGGTCAGCTTGAGACCTGCGAGCGATCAGGCCGAACGTCCGTACATCCCCCGTTAGCCGCAGCCGGGGCCAATGCTGCGCCCATTGCTTCGCGATGATGCGGGCGCGATAGAGGTCCATCTTCGTCGCGAAGGCCGGCGTCGGATTGACCGTCAGGGTGATGAGATCCGTGACGCCGAAAGGCGCCAGCACGTCGATGCCGAGGTCGGTCTCGCGCACCGCGACGGCGGTGCAGGTCTCCGGCCAATGGCGCAGCGCATCCGCCGTGTCGGCATAGGGCGGATCGCCATTGGCGAGATGCATCCGCGCCTGGTTGCGGACCGACCAGGGCACGTCGGGCATCGCGCCGGCCAGTCGAGCCTCGATCCACCCATCATCGTGCGCGCCGGAATGTTCGGCATCGAAGTAGACCACGTCGACATCGCCATAGGAGGGCGACCATGGGCGATCATGCAGGGCATCCCAGATCACGTTTCTGACGAACCCGGCGCCGATCCAGCAATCCGGCAGGTCGAGACCTCTCACGTGACGGAGGATCTCCATCATCGCGGTCTGCGCGGCGATGAAGCCGGCGACGTCGGCGGCGGTGCAATTCGATCAGGCGGCGGCACGAGCAGACCCGGCCAAGGTGGCCCGCCGCGCCATCGGCCCTTTTACAACGCCTTGACGATCTCTTCCGTCATCTTCTTCGCGTCGCCCAGCAGCATCATGGTGTTGTCGCGGTAGAACAGCGGGTTGTCGATGCCGGCGTAGCCGGAGGCGAGCGAGCGCTTGATGAACATCACGGTGCCGGCCTTCCACACCTGCAGCACCGGCATGCCGTAGATCGGCGAGGTCTTGTCCTCTTCCGCCGCCGGATTGGTAACGTCGTTCGCGCCGATCACGAAGGCGACGTCGGCCTGGGCGAACTCGGAGTTGATGTCCTCGAGCTCGAACACCTCGTCGTATGGCACGTTGGCTTCCGCCAGCAGCACGTTCATGTGGCCGGGCATGCGGCCCGCGACCGGGTGGATCGCGTATTTGACCTCGACGCCCTCGGCCTTGAGCTTGTCGGCCATCTCGCGCAGCGCGTGCTGCGCCTGCGCGACCGCCATGCCGTAGCCCGGCACGATGATCACCTTCGACGAGTTCTTCATGATGTAGGCGGCGTCCTCGGCCGAGCCGAGCTTCACGGGCTTCTGCTCCTTTCCACCCGCCGGCCCCGCGACCTCGCCGCCGAAGCCGCCGAGGATGACCGAGAAGAAGTTGCGGTTCATGCCGCGGCACATGATGTAGGAGAGGATCGCGCCCGAGGAGCCGACCAGCGCGCCGGTGATGATCAGCGCCGAGTTGCCGAGCGTGAAGCCGATGCCGGCCGCCGCCCAGCCCGAGTACGAGTTGAGCATCGAGATCACCACCGGCATGTCGGCGCCGCCGATCGGGATGATGATGAGGATGCCGAGCGCGAGCGAGATCGCGACGATCAACCAGAACTCGACCGCGCTCTGGTGATTGTAGAAGCTGACGATGAAGAAGATCAGCGCGACCGCGAGCGCGATGTTGATGACGTGGCGGAACGGCAGCGTGATCGGCTTGCCGCTCATGCGGCCGGACAGTTTCAGGAACGCGATCACCGAGCCCGTGAACGTGATGGCGCCGATGGCGACGCCGAGCGACATCTCGATCAGGCTCGCCTGATGAATCACCTGCTTGCCTGCGACCCTCTCGGCGATGTCGAAGGCCGCCGGCGCATAGAACGCCCCCGCCGCAACCAGCACGGCCGCCAAGCCGACCAGCGAGTGGAAGGCGGCGACGAGCTCGGGCATCGCGGTCATCGGCACGCGGCGCGCCGTCACGGCGCCGATGCCGCCGCCGATCGCGATGCCGATGATGACCAGCGCCCAGGCGCCGACCCCGGCGGGCGGATGCGAGGCGAGCGTGGTGACGATCGCGATCACCATGCCGATCATGCCGAACAGGTTGCCGCGCCGGCTCGATTCCGGGCTCGACAGGCCGCGCAGCGCGAGAATGAACAGGACGCCGGCGACGAGATAGAGCAGTGCCGCGAGATCTGCCGACATCATTATCCCCTGATGAGAATGCTCACAGTGCGGGAATGCCGCTCACTTCTTTTTCTTCTGATACATTCCCAGCATGCGCTGGGTGACGAGGAAGCCGCCGAAGATGTTGACCGAGGCGAGCACCAGCGCGAAGAAGCCGAGCGCGCGCGCCCAGATCGGGCCGGAGTCGTCGGCGACGAGCGTCACGCCGACGGCGAGCAGCGCGCCCACGACGATCACCGACGAGATCGCATTGGTCACCGACATCAGCGGCGTATGAAGGGCCGGCGTCACCGACCACACCACGTAGTAGCCGACGAAGACGGCGAGCACGAAGATCGAGAAGCGAAAGACGAACGGATCGACCGCGGTCGCGAGATGGTCCATGGGATGCTCCCTCAGGCCGCGCTTTTGGGCTTGAAATTCGGATGCACGACGGCGCCGTCGCGGGTGAGCATGGTCGCCTTGACGAGTTCGTCGTCCCAGTTGACGGCGAGCGCCTTGGTCTTCTTGTCGACCATGGTGTCGAGGAACGCGAACAGATTGCGCGCGTAGAGCGTCGACGCCGACGCGGCGAGCCGGCCCGGCACGTTGAGATAGCCGACGATCCTGACGCCGTTGACGTCGGCGACCTTGCCGGGCTGCGCCCCCTCGACATTGCCGCCGCGCTCGACCGCGAGATCGACCACCACCGAGCCCGGCCGCATCGAGCGCACCATGTCGGCGGAAATCAGCCGCGGCGCCGGCCGGCCCGGGATGAGCGCCGTCGTGATCACGATGTCCTGCTTCTTGATGTGCTCGGCGACCAGCGCGGCCTGCTTCGCCTGATACTCCTTGGACATTTCCTTGGCATACCCGCCGGCGGTCTCGGCCTGCTTGAACTCGTCGTCCTCGACGGCGATGAACTTCGCGCCGAGGCTCTCGACCTGCTCCTTGGTCGCCGGCCGCACGTCGGTCGCCGTGACCACGGCGCCGAGCCGGCGCGCCGTCGCGATCGCCTGCAGGCCGGCGACGCCGACGCCCATGACGAACACCTTGGTGGCCGGCACGGTGCCGGCCGCCGTCATCATCATCGGCAGCGCGCGGCCGTATTCGGCGGACGCGTCGATCACCGCGCGATAGCCCGCGAGATTCGCCTGGCTGGAGAGAACGTCCATCGTCTGAGCGCGGGTGATGCGCGGCATCAGCTCCATGGCGAAGGCCGTGACGCCGGCGCGCGCCAGGGCAGCGAGCGCGGCATCATTGCCGTACGGATCCATGATGGCGATGACGAGCGCGCCCTTCTTGTAAGATCCAAGTTCCGATTCGGCGGGACGTCGCACCTTGAGGACGACATCGGCGTCGCTCGCCGCATTGGCCGCGACGGTCGCGCCCGCCGCCGTATAGTCGGCATCCAGAATGCCGGACCTCATCCCGGCGCCGGGCTCGACCACGACGTCGGCGCCGAGCGCCTTCATCTTCTTGACGGTGTCGGGCGTCGCCGCGACCCTCGGCTCGTCAATATCGACTTCGCGCGCTATCGCGATGCGCATTCAGCTTCTCCATCGACATGACACAGGATCGGGTAGGCGCCGAGGGCGCGCGGCGGCGCGCCGCAAGAGCTACTTCATGGCGAGCGCGAGCAGCCCGAGCAACACGACGATGACACTCGGAACGTTCGAGCCGGTCGCAAGGCCGATCAGGCCGGTCAGGACCGCGAGGACGAGAAGGCCGACCGCCTCGAGCCAATGATCGATGACGCCGCCCACGCCGAGGGCGATCACGATGTTGATGACCAGGAGCGAGCCGACGGTGGCCAACCGGACGAACGACGCGTAGGTGCCCTCGTGTTCCTTATAGTCATTGCCGGTTGCGGTCGCGTATTCGACCTCGGCGTGATCGGCCATCGTGCATCTCCAGAATCTGGGTATTCGGAGCCGCCGGATTACCGCAATTGCGCCGGCAGGGCAACGGCGCCCGATGCGCCGGACGGCCGATTGGCCCAGGGTGACGCCAGGGTACGTTCGTTCGTCACGCCTCTTGGGCGAGCCCGGCTTCGGCGAGTGCCGCCTTTTGCCGCGCGCCGACCCGGGCCACGGAGAAGTGCTCGATCGCCTCGTTGAACAGCCGGTAATAGTTGAGCTTGGCGTCGAGGTGGAGAAACACGCCGCCGAGGCCGATGGCGGCGCGGTCCATGAACACGAACTCACGCGGCACCTTGACGGGCCCCTTCTCCTTGAGCGCGCGATGCACCGTGAACGCCTCGCGCCGCCCGTATTCCGATGGTTTAACCTTGTCCGCGATGGTGCGCTCGCGATCGTCGAGCAGCGGGCCATAGATGAAGTTCGCCCAGATATTGAGCACGTCGATGAGCTCGCGCGAGAGCCCGCGAAACCCCCAGGTCTCATAGGCGTGCACGACGAGGTCGCGGTCGCCCTTGAGCAGGCCGTGATAGAGGTCGACCACGCCGCCGACGAAGCGCTCGGGAAAGATGCGGATGCAGCCGTAGTCGAGCAGGTTGATGCCGCCCGGCTCGTCACCCTCGGCGAACACCGTGTAGTTGCCGAGGTGCGGATCGCCGTGAATGACGCCGAACCGGCTGAACGGATGCCACCATGCTTTGAACATCGCGACCGCGAGGCGATTGCGCGCCGCGAGCGGATGCTCCTTGAAGGCAAGCAGCTTCTGCCCTTCCAGCCAATCGAGGGTGAGGAGCCGGCGGGTCGAGAGCTCGGGGCAGACGCGCGGCACGCGCACCTCGGGCGTGTTCGCCAGCATCTCGCGATAGAGCGCGACATTCTTCGCCTCGTGCTCGTAGTCGAGCTCCTCGCGCATGCGCGCCGCGATCTCTTTGCCGATCTCGCTCGTGTCGATCGCCGGATCCATGCGGCGATGAATGGCGAAGATCCAGTCGAGCTGGCGCAGATCGGCGGCGACCGCCGACTGCATGTCGGGATATTGCAGCTTGCAGGCAAGCTCCGCGCCGTCGTGCGAGCGGGCGCGATGCACCTGGCCGAGCGAGGCCGCGGCCGCCGGGGCATGCCCGAAGCTCGCGAACTTGCCCTGCCAATCGGCGCCGAGCTCGGCCGTCATGCGCCGCTTCACGAAGGCCCAGCCCATCGGCGGCGCTTCGCTCTGCAGCTTGGCGAGCTCGGCGGCGTATTCGGGCGGCAGCGCATCCGGAATGGTCGCCAGCATCTGGGCGACCTTCATGATCGGGCCTTTGAGCCCGCCTAGCGCGGCCGCGAGCTCGATCGCGTTCTTGCCGCGATCGAGACCCATTCCGAAGAAGCGGGTCGCCGCGATCTTGGCGGCGACGCCGCCCACATTCGCGCCGACGCGCGCATAGCGCGCCGCGCGGGCGGAGAAGCGGTTCTTTTCGCGATCAGGCATGTCGTGTCGATTTGCCCGGGTTGCCGCGCCAGTTCAGCCCAACACATAAGATGCCCCGGCGCGAACGCCAATGGCGCTCACGCCGGCGAAGTTGACGGTTGTGGGCGCGCCTCCTTCATATATCACTTATCACTCATCTGTTCCTTGCGCGCGGCGACGATGCGGTCGCCGCGCGACGTGTTGGACTAAAACCCGATGAGCGAAATTCCCGTCGCACGGCAAAATCATCTGCGCCGCATCCTCGCACGCGCCGCCTGGATCGCGTGGGTCTGCGGCATGATCGTCACCGCGCTCGGCTTCACGGCGCCATGGATTCCCGCCTTCGACTTGATCAACGAGGTCCGACCGCTCGGCGCGCTCGCGGCGATCGCGCTTGTGATCGTCGTCGCCCTGTTGCGGGAGGGGCGGCTCCTGCGCCCGACCATATCGCTCGCACTGCTGCAGGTTGGCCTGCTGCTGCTGCCATGGGCACGCGCAGGCGACACCGCGCCCAGCCTGCCGCCCGCGCTGCGTCTCGTCACGTTCGACCTCGGGGCCGACAATTCACGTTTCGACGATATCGCGGATTTCCTCCTCAATGCGCATGCCGACGTCGTGCTGCTGCAGCAGGTGAGCTGCAGCGCCGTCGAGCGGCTGATCCCCAAGCTGCGCCTTGCCTTCCCGTCCACGCTCGTCGAAGCCTCGAGCTGCAGCGGCCAGGCGCTGATGTCGAAGCGGCCGTGGGTCGCCGGCGGCCAGATCACCACGCGGACGCGGCGACCGCTCGTCGTGTGGGCGCGCTTGCAATTGGCCAATCGCACCTTCGTGTTGTCCGGGGTGCATCTTTCCGGGCCGTTGACGCCGAACGAGCAGGCGAGCGACATCGCGCGCCTGCAGGCGCATCTGGAGAGCCAGGGCGCCGCCCACATCGTCGCGGGCGATCTCCACCTCACGCCGTTCGCCTGGAAGTTCGCCCAGTTGCAGAACGCCGGCCTCGGCCAATTCCTGACTTACATTGCGACCTCGGCGCCAAGCTGGCCCGCGTTCTGGCCGTTCCCGGCGGTCACGACTGACAACGTGTTGTCGACCCAGGGCTTCGCGCGCGTCAGCATCACGACCGGACCGCCGCTCGGCTCCAATCACCGGCCACTTATCGCCGACATCGCATTCCTGAAGTAGCCGCGGGGTCCCGGCGCGAGGGCGGCGGGCACGATTTTTTCTCTTTCGCAACAGTGAATTACGCTAAATCTAAATATCCCACCAATATCCCGCCGCAATCCAGCCCCCGATTGTCGCCGACATTGGTCCCCGAGCAGCCGCGCGCAGAGCCTTAACAGGACATTAAGCGCGATCGGCGAGAGTGACCCAATGCGAGACAGTTGTAGTCGTAGCGTATGGAGTAACCCATGGGGGAGCGGGTTCTGATCGTCGACGACGACCCGGTCGCACGTCGCCTGGTCGAGAACATCGTCACCCGTGCCGGATATGAGGCGGTCACCGCCGATGGCGGCGATGTCGCGCTCGAGCTTCTGATCGGCGGCAAGGCGCGGATCGACTGCGTCGTGCTCGACCTCGTGATGCCCGACCTCGACGGGCTCGGCGTGCTCGCCAAGATGCGCGAAGCCGGCATCGACGCGCCGGTGATCGTTCAGACCGCCCACGGCGGCATCGACAACGTTGTTTCGGCGATGCGCGCCGGCGCGGTCGACTTCGTGGTCAAGCCGGCCGGCGCCGAGCGCCTGCAGGTGTCGCTGCGCAATGCGATCAGCGTCCGGGCGCTCGAAGGCGAGCTCAACCGCATCAAGCGCAGCCGCGCCGGCACGCTGACGTTCAAGGACATCGTCACCCACAGCGTGCGCATGCTCAACGTGCTGCGCACCGCCGAGAAGGCCGCCGCCTCCTCGATCGCGGTGCTGATCGAGGGTGAGTCGGGCGTCGGCAAGGAGCTGATCGCACGCGCGATCCACGGCTCGGGCGAGCGGCGCGCGCGGCCGTTCGTCGCCGTCAACTGCGGCGCGATCCCGGAAAACCTCGTCGAATCGGTGCTGTTCGGCCACGAGAAGGGTTCGTTCACGGGCGCGGCCGAGCGCCACGCCGGCAAATTCCTCGAAGCCGCGGGCGGCACGCTCTTTCTCGACGAGGTCGGCGAGCTGCCGCTCGCCACGCAGGTCAAGCTGCTGCGCGCCCTGCAGGAGGGCGAGATCGATCCGGTCGGCAGCAAGAAGCCGGTGAAGGTCGACGTGCGCATCGTCTCGGCGACCAACCGCGACCTGATCGCCGAGGTGCGGGCGGGACGCTTCCGCGAGGACCTCTACTATCGGCTCTGCGTGTTTCCGATCTCGGTGCCGCCGCTGCGCGAGCGCCCCGAGGACATTCCCCATCTGGTGCGCCACTTCCTGCTGCGCTTCGCCGCCGAGGAGGGCAAGCGCGTGCGCGGCGTGACCCCGCAGGCGCTCGCCATGCTGATGGGGTTTGCCTGGCCCGGCAATGTGCGCCAGCTCGAGAACGCCATCTTCCGTGCCGTGGTGCTCGCCGAGGCCGACGAGATCGGCATCCACGAGTTTCCGCAGATCGCGGCGCTGAGCGACACCAACGGCGACCTCGCCGGCGGTGACACGCCGCTCGTGCCGCGCCTCGAGCCGGACGTGCGGACGGAGCGGCCGACCCGGCCCGTGCCGCCGCTGGTGCTCGATGCGGCTGCGCAGATCACCCCCGCGAACCCCGGCGCCACCCTGCCGCTGGTCGACACGTCCGGCGACGTCGTTCCCCTCGAGGCCATCGAGGCGGCGGCGATTCGCTTTGCCATCGGCCACTATCGCGGCCAGATGTCCGAAGTTGCCCGCAAATTGCGCATCGGCCGCTCGACCCTCTACCGCAAGATCGAGCAGCTCGGGCTCGCCCCGGGGGCCGGGAAGGCCGACGTGGCAGGACGGTGACACCTGACAAAAATACGTGCGACGCCGCGAATATGATGGTCGGCGGCGCCATGCGTGGGCTAGATTGCGCCTTCTTCTGGTCATACCTACGCGCCTCCTCGGTGACTCCTCGGTGATTGGGACCTGAGTATCGCGACCGCTGTCGCAAGGTTGGGAAGGGATTTCGTCAATGCGCGGGCTTCGTTTCGGGCTTCTCCTCGCCGGTACGGCCGTTGCGGTGGTCTTTGCGGGTGTACCGGCCTATGCGGCGACGCCCAACGACCAGACGGTGGAGAGCCTCGTCCCTGTGCCCGACACCGCACCCGTTCCTCCCCCGACCGCACGTGACGTCGCGGCGCCGGCAACCATACCTGCCGAAGCGCCTGCGGCGCCCGCCGAAGCGCCTGCCGCGGCAGGACCGGCGCCCGCGACGACCGCGACAGCCCCTGCCGCCGCGACCATTGCGCCGGCAGATCAACCGGCCCCAGCGGCCGCGGCCGAACCGGCGCCCGCCCAACAGCCGGCAGCCGCACCACCCGCGGTGGCCCCTGCCCTCGCCGCCATCGACCAGCAGGTCGCCGACAAGGTCCACGAAATCCTCGCCGCCAAATCCGACCGTCTCATCGAGCATCGGAGCCAGGCGGCGGTCGAAGCCTTCTACGCGGCGCGCAACTTCGCGCCGCTGTGGATCGACCACGGCACGATGGACGAGCGCGCCAAGGCCGTGGCCAAATTCCTCGCCCATGTGGATGCCGACGGTCTCGACCCGGCCGACTATCCACTGCCCGAGTTCAAGGCCGACGCCGACGCAGGCGCGCTGGCCGAGGCCGAGCTCAAGTTCACCCAGACGGTGCTGACCTATGCGCGGCATGCGCAAATCGGCCGCGTCCATTTCTCCCGCGTCAGCTCGGACATTTCCTTCAACTTGGTGCCGCCGGAGGCCGCCGATGTGCTCGGCGGACTCGTCGACGCGAAAGACGTCGCGGCCGCGCTCGAGCGGTTCGAGCCGCAGCATGAAGGCTACAAGGCGCTCAAGGCCAAGCTCGCCGAAATCCGCGCCGCCAGGAACGCCCCAGCGGGGCCGCGCATCGGCTCAGGGCCGATTCTCAAGCTCACCAAGACGCCGATGAAGGACGTGCGCGTTCCGCTCGTGCGCGAGAAGCTCGGCGTCGCCGGCGACACCACCGATACGGCCTACGACAAGGCGGTCGCCGAGGCGGTGAAGAAATTCCAGGAGAGCCACCACCTCGCGGCCAGCGGTCAGCTCAACGCCGCCACGGTCGAGGCGATCAACGGGCCGAAGCACGATCGCGACGCCGACATCATCATCGCCAACATGGAGCGCTGGCGCTGGCTGCCGCGCGACCTCGGCCATGCCTACGTCATGGTCAACATCCCGGACTTCACGCTCCGCGTCATGAAGGACGGCGCCGAGGTGTGGAAGACCAGGATCGTGTCCGGCGCGCCGGGCAACAAGGCGACGCCGCTGCTCAGCGAGACGATGAAGTACATTACCGTCAACCCCACCTGGAACGTGCCGCCGTCGATCATCAACAACGAGTATCTGCCGGCGCTGCAGCAGGATCCGACCGTGCTCGAGCGCATGGGCCTCAAGATGGAGACCAATCGCGACGGCACCGTGCGCATCTACCAGCCCCCCGGCGCCGCCAACGCGCTCGGCCGCATCCGTTTCAACTTCCCCAACAAATTCCTGGTCTACCAGCACGACACGCCGGACAAGTACCTGTTCTCACGCGCCGTGCGCGACTACAGCCACGGCTGCATGCGGGTGCAGGATCCGGATCGCTACGCCGAGGTGCTGCTGTCGATCACCAATCCGGGCGAAGGCTATTCGGTCGAGCGCATCCGCAAGATGTACGGCACCGGCGAGGTCGACATTCACATGAAGACCCCGATCTGGGTCCACATCACCTATCAGACCGCCTTCGTCGATGAGAACGGCAAGCTGCAACTGCGCGACGACATCTATGGGCGCGACGCGAAGTACTTCTCGATCATGCGGAGCGAGGAGCGCAAGGTCGCCGATATCCCGATCGAGACGCACAACCCGACCATCGTGCGCGCGCCGAGAGCGCCGGCCAACGTGGCCTACGCGAACGGCAACAACGGCGGGGGCCTGTTCGGCTGGCTGTTCGGCGGGAACGAGCCGCCCCCGCGGCAGGGTCCGCAGGCGCGCCGGCAGCAGACTTATCGGCAGTAACCGCAAGCGGCGGGCCGTAGCTCGGATGAGGCGCGTAGCACCGACATCCGGGAACGGCGGCCCCGGATGTCGCTTCGCTCATCCGGGCCAGGCTGTGGGCAACCCCGCCGGCCTCGATTTACCGCCGTCAACCTAACCCGTTCCCAGATCAGTAATTTTTACATTTCCTGTTAACTTTTGGGCCACCCTGGTTGCCGGGGGCAGCACGTTTTTGCCATACTTGCCCGGTAGTTACCGTCTGGAGGGGGACGGGGGCGCTAATCTCGCGTTAACCGATCCCAGTAAGACTCTGTTAGTCATGCGCGACGTTTGGGGCGCCGCGCAGCTTACTGTTGGGCGTCGTCTGCATGCGAGATGGCAAGTGCCGATACGTGCCACGCGACAGGTCTTGAGCCGCGTCGGCGCGTCGCGTGCGGGGCAAGCGATGGGCCTCGCCGCGTTGGCGTTGTTGCTGGCCAGCCAGGGTTTGCGGAGCGCTGTCGCCGATGGCGAGACGCGCACGATCTCGTTTCACCACATCCACACCAATGAAGACCTCACCGTCACCTACATGCGCAACGGGCAGTATGACCCGGCCGCGCTGAAGCAGATCGACCACGAGCTGCGCGACTGGCGGAAAAACGAGGAGATCCGCATCGATCCGCGCCTGATCGATGCGGTGTGGCAAGCCTATCGCGACGTCGGCGCCCAGGGCCCGATCCAGGTCGTGTGCGGCTATCGTTCGCCCGCGACCAACGCGATGCTGCGCCGGCGCAGCCGCGGCGTCGCCCAGTTCAGCCAGCACATGCTCGGCCACGCGATGGATTTCTATCTTCCGGGCGTGCCGCTGGAGAAGCTGCGCGAGGCCGGCCTGCGCCTGCAGCGCGGCGGCGTCGGCTTCTATCCGACCTCGGGCTCGCCGTTCGTCCACATGGACGTCGGCAATGTCCGCCACTGGCCGCGCATGACGCGCGAGCAGCTCGTGCGCGTCTTCCCGAACGGCCGCACGGTGCACATTCCTTCCGACGGCCATCCGCTGCCCGGCTATGCGCTCGCGCTCGCCGATATCCAGAAGCGCAACTCGAGCCCGCCGTCGGCGATGTCGCTCGAGGCGGCGCGCGCGTCCGGCCTCGACGTCCCGGCGCAGCCGAAGCAGCGAAACCTGTTCGCGTCCCTGTTCTCGTCGAAGGACGAGGACGAGGATGACAGCGCCGCCCGGGCGCAGCAGCCCGTGAGCCCACCGCCGCCGGCGGCCGCGCCGCGGGAGGAGAAGCCGAAGCACGTGGCCGCCGCCGCACCCGTGCGGCTGCCGGCCGCGCGGCCGACGGCACGCATCGCCAAGGCGACAGCCAGGACCAACAGCGCGCCGGCCGATACGCCGGCCGATGTCCCGACCTTCGCGCTCGCCTCGGCCGACAGCCGGCCGGTCGCGCTGAGCGGGCCGGCGCCGCGCAGCGAGAATCCGAGCCAATCGGCCAACAGTGAAGTCGCCCGCCGCGGGCTGTGGGCGCAGGTCGAGGCGGCGCCCCCGCCGCCCGTGCAGGTCGCCGCAGCCGCGAGCGAGAGGCGTCCGCACGAGACGACCGGTACCGTCGGGGCGCCGTGGCCCGTCCGGGTCGCGGATGCGGCCGACCGCGTTCCGGCCGAGCTTGCGCTTTCCTATGCGGCCCAGACGAAGCCGCAGGTCCAGCCGCAAGCCCCCGTGACGCGCGGCCTGCGGGTCAGCGCCGCCCTGCCGCGCAACGCGGCGACGATCCCGCCGGCGCACCCCGTCGCGGCCGCGCAGCCGGCGCCGGTCTCGGCCCTCAAGACCAACGCACCGGTCGAGGATCCGTGGATGCGCGCGCTCCTGCTGGCGCCGAACATGGAAGAGTTCATGACCGCGATGGCGCTCGGTCCGCCCGACATGCGCGAGCTCGCGCCGATGATGCAGAAGCCGGATTCGGTCGTCGCCATCCACTTCGGCGATGATCCCGCCCACGGCATGGCGACTGACCACTTCAGCGGCAGCGCGGTGGTGTTCCTCAATACGACGGCCTTCGCCAAGCGCACCGCGGCGCTGCACTAAGAAGCTGCAGCGCCGACTTACTTTGGCTTTCAGGCCAGCGCGCCTCAGATCATGCCCAGCGCGTGCATGTAGGTCTCGAGCACCGCCTCATATTCCATCCGCTCGTCCTTGTCCTGCTTGCGCAGGCGCACCACCTGGCGCATGGCCTTCACGTCGTAGCCATTGCCTTTCGCCTCGGCGTAGACGTCGCGGATGTCGTCGGAAAGCGCCTTCTTCTCCTCCTCGAGCCGCTCGATGCGCTCGACGAAGGCCTTGAGCTGATCCTTGGCGAAACGGGTCGAAGCCCTTGCGGACTCGGTCTCGGCGGTCGCGGTGGCAGTGGCCATGGGAACTCCTCGCATCAACATTGCCCCCATGGTTTCGGGGCCGATCGGTGCGAGGTCAAGGCGCGCGCCACGTCATCCACATTTTACACGCGGCCGCACTGGACATCGTCGCGACGCTTGACGCCGGACGATTCAATACGTTTCGCGATTCAATGCTTGGGCGCCGCCTTGTCGAATGCGGCCTTCTGTTCGGTGCCGGCTTCCCGCTGGTGCTTCGCCTTCCATTCCTCGTAGGGCATGCCGTACACGGCTTCGCGGCTCGCATCCTTGGTGAGCGCGACGCCGGTCTTGTCCGCCTCTTCCTTCATCCAGTTGGACAGGCAGTTGCGGCAAAAGCCGGCGAGATTCATGAGATCGATGTTCTGCACATCGGTGCGTGCGCGCAGGTGATGGACGAGGCGACGGAAAACGGCGGCTTCGAGCTCGGTACGGGTCTTGTCGTCGAGGGCCATGACGGGTCTCCCAAGGGGGGCCTCAACATAGGCGCGCGCCGGAAGCCTTTCCAGGGCACCGTCCGGTAGGCGGTGGCTTCGCGGCCTGCTTCGCGATATCAATCGCGCCTGCATGAATGCCCGTCCATTTCTCGAAGAGCTGTTTCGCACGGCGGTCGCGGCCGCACACCCGGCGACCTGCCTCGCGCCGCATCTGCCGGCGCCGCCCCCCGGCGGACGGCTGATCGTGCTCGCCGCCGGAAAAGCTGCGGGCTCGATGGCCGAGGCCGCGGAAGGCCACTATCTCGACAGGCTGAAGCTGCAGCCGGATCGGCTCGCGGGGCTCGCCGTCACGCGCCACGGCTATGCGCGTCCGACGCGCATCATCCCCGTGCTCGAGGCCGGGCATCCGGTGCCCGACCAGGCGAGCCTCGACGGCGCCGAGCGCGCGCTGATACTCGCCGGCGAAGCGCGCGCCGGCGACCTCGTGCTGGTGCTGATGTCGGGCGGCGCCTCGGCCAACTGGATCGCGCCGGCGGCGGGCCTCACGCTCGCCGAGAAGCAGGCCGTGACGCGCGCGCTGCTCAAATCGGGCGCCGCCATCGGCGAGATGAACACGCTGCGCAAGCACCTCTCCCGCATCAAGGGCGGCCGGCTCGCGGCCCGCGCGCATCCGGCGCGGGTGGTGACGCTCGCGATCTCCGACGTGCCGGGCGACGATCCCGCCGTGATCGGCTCGGGGCCGACGGTGCCCGATCCGACGACGCTCGCCGATGCGCGCGCGATCGTCGCGCGCCGCCGGCTCGAGCTGCCGGAGGCCGCGGTGCGGGCGCTCGCCGATCCGGCGAACGAAAGCCCGAAGCCCGGCGACCCCGTGTTCGCGCACACCGCGTATCACCTGGTGGCGCGGCCCGCCGACGCGTTTCGCGCCGCCGAGGCGAAGGTCGCGGCCGCCGGGTACGAGCCGATCTTCCTCGGCGACCGCGTCGAGGGCGAGGCGCGCGAGGTCGCGGCCGCGCATGCAAAGCTCGCGCGCGAGGTCCAGGCGGCCGGCCGGCGCGCCGTCATCCTCTCCGGCGGCGAGCTCACAGTCACGCTGCACGGCAACGGCAATGGCGGCCCCAACCAGGAATATGCGCTGGCGCTCGCGGCCGCGCTCGCCGGGGCGCGCGGAATCGCGGCCCTCGCGGGCGACACCGACGGCACCGACGGCGGGCGCGGCGCCGTCGACGATCCGGCCGGCGCCGTGATCGATGAGACCACGGCGGCGCGTGCGGCAAATCGCGGCCTCGATCCTGCCGCCTTTCTCGCCGACAACGATTCCACGGGGTTCTTCGCGCGGCTGGGCGACCTGCTGACGCCGGGTCCGACAGCCACCAACGTCAATGATTTCCGCGCTATCGTCGTTGACAGACCGTGATTCTCTCCGCCACTCGCAACCACCGGGCATGACGCAGCAACCGACCATCGGAACGTGGCGGCGCGTCGTGCAACGCGTCTGCGTGCTTGCGGCTTTCCTCTGTGTCCTGGCCTTCGCGCAGGCGCGACCGGCGTTCGCCGACTTCCGCGTCTGCAACAACACGGCGAGCCGCGTCGGCGTCGCCATCGGTTACAAGGACAAGGACGGTTGGGCCACCGAGGGCTGGTGGAACCTGCCGGGCCACAGCGGCTGCGAGGTGGTCCTGCGCGGAACACTCGGGTCACGCTACTATTATATTTACGCGGTGGACTACGACCGGGGGGGCGAATGGTCGGGACAGGCCTTCATGTGCACACGCGACAAGGAATTCATCATCCGCGAGACGCATGACTGCCTCGCGCACGGTTACGATCGCACCGGCTTCTTCGAGGTCGATACCGGCGACCAGTCGGATTGGACCGTGCAGCTCACCGAGACCGGCGAGACGAAGGGGCCGAACACGCCCGCGATGCAGACGCCATCGCCGGGCCGCCAGGGGCCGGCTCAGCCGCGTAGCCTCGCGCCGGCGGCGGCGCCGAAATGAGGCGTCAGCGCCGCAGCAAGATCGTCGCAACGCTCGGCCCCGCATCGTCGGAGCCGACGCAGATCGCCCGCTTGTTCGAGGCCGGCGCCGACGTCTTTCGCATAAACATGAGCCACACGCCGCCCGATCGCATGCGCGCGCTGGTGCGCGCGATCCGCAAGATCGAGGACGAGCACGGCCGGCCGATCGCGATCCTGGTCGACCTGCAGGGGCCGAAGCTGCGCATCGGCGCGTTCGCGTCCGACGCCGTGACGCTGGTGCGCGATGCGCAATTCACCCTCGATGCCGATCCGGCGCCGGGCGACGCCAATCGCGTGCATCTGCCGCATCCCGAGATCCTCGCCGCGCTCGAGCCCGGCCATACGCTGCTCCTCGATGACGGCAAGATCCGGCTGACCACGATCGAGACGACGCGCGAGCGCGCCGTCACCCGCGTCGTCGTCGGCGGCAAGCTCACGGCGCGCAAGGGTGTGAGCCTGCCCGACACGACGATCGCGGCCTCGGCGCTCACCCCGAAGGACCGCACCGACCTCGAAGCGGCGCTCGACGCCGGCATCGATTGGGTCGGCCTCTCCTTCATCCAGCGGCCGGAAGACATCGCCGAGGCGAAGAAGATCGCGCGTGGGCGCGCTGCCGTGATGGCGAAGATCGAGAAGCCCCAGGCGGTGGCGCGGCTCGAGGACATCCTCGACGTCACTGACGCGCTGATGGTCGCGCGCGGCGACCTCGGCGTCGAGATGCCGCTCGAGAAGGTGCCGGGCGTGCAGAAGCAGATCACCCGAGCGGCGCGCGCCTCCGGCAAGCCGGTGGTGGTGGCGACGCAGATGCTCGAATCGATGATCTCGAGCCCGGTGCCGACGCGCGCCGAGGTCTCCGACGTCGCCACGGCGATCTTCGAGGGCGCCGACGCCGTGATGCTGTCGGCGGAATCGGCCGCCGGGCAGTTTCCGGTCGAGGCCGTGACGACGATGAACCGCATCGCCGAGGAGGTCGAGCGCGACCCGACCTACCGCGCCATCATCCACGCCCAGCGCACCGATCCGGAGGCGACCGGCGCCGACGCGATCGCGGCCGCCACGCGACAGATCGCCGAGACGCTCGATCTTTCCGCCATCGTGTGCTGGACCTCGTCGGGCGCGACCGCCTTGCGCGTCGCGCGTGAGCGCCCGGCGTCGGCGATCGTCGCGATCTCCCCCAACGTCGCGACCGGCCGCCGCCTCGCCGGCGTGTGGGGCGTGCATTGCGTCGTCGCCGAGGACGCGCAGGACCAGGACGATATGGTCGATCGCGCCTGCCGCATCGCCTTCCGCGAAGGCTTTGCCAAGGCGGGCGAGCGCGTCATCATCGTCGCCGGGTTGCCGCTCGGCACGCCGGGCGCGACCAACATGGTGCGCATCGCCTATGTGGGCCAGAACGCGACGGTGGAGTAGCGAATGGCGAGTAGTGAATAGCGAATGGGGAAGCGTCGATTCGCTACGCGCCATTCGCTATTCGCGCCTCCAGCTCGTCGATCGCCTTGACGATCGCCTGCGCTGCCGCGTGCTGCGGCATGTGGCCGATGCCTTCCAGCAAAACCAGCTCGGCGTCCGGAACGAGCGCCGCAACGACACGCGCGTGCAGGTTCACCGAGACCACGGTGTCGCGATCGCCGCTGATGATCACGGTCGGCGCCGCGATCGCGCGATAGCGCGGCACCTGCGCGGTGACGAAGGCCTTGAGCGCCGCGATATCCTGCGCATTGGCCGTGAACTCCGCCGGCCGCAGCACCAGCCGCGCCGCGCTGCGCCGCGCGTATTCGGGCGGCGGCCGTTGCGGCACGAACACGCCGGCGATGCCGCTGCCGATCATGAGCAGCCCCAGCGGCAGCGCCAGCGTATGCGCGAACAATGGTCCGACCACCCGCGTGGAGGCGAGCGTGTTGTACCAGGAGATGCCGCCGGGCCACGGATGGGTCACGGGCGAGAGCAGCACGAGGCCGGCGACGCGCTGCGGGAAATCGAGCGCCAACGCCGCGGCGAGCGCGCCGGACCAGGAGTGGCCGAGAATGATCGCCCGCTCGATGCCGAGCTCGCTCAGTGCCTGCGCGACCAGCGCGGCCTGACGCCCCGGCGAGGCATCGCCGCGTCCGCCGGGACGATCGCTGAAGCCGTGGCCGGGCCGATCGATCAGAATGACGCGGCGCCGCGCCGCGAGCGCGTGCCCGAGGGTGAGCCGCTGGTCCTCGAGATTGCCGCTCGCGCCATGCAGCAGCACGACCGGCGGACCGGCGGCCGCACACGGCGGCGACAGATCGACGACATGCAGCCGGCCGCCGGCGGCGGGCACGAAGCGACCCGCGGGTGGATGGATGCGTTCAAGCCACGCGACGCCGATTGCCGTGATGCCGGCGCCGACGGCAAGGATCGCGACGGCGATGATGAGCGCGATGAGGAAAGGCATGAACACTGCCGGCGCGGACCGCGGGCATTGCGATGACGCGGCGGCTCGATCAGATGTTCTGACCCTCGACCTTGACGGTGAGCGTCTTCACCTTGTCGCCGACGCCCTGCAGGTGCGGGTCGATCGCGAGCGCCTGGCGGAAGGCGATCAGGGCGCCCTTCTCGTCGCCGAGGTCCTGCATGATGGCGCCGAGCCCGGTGAGGGCGCCGAAGTGGCGCGGCTCGAGGGTCAGCACCTTGGCGAGATCGGCGAGCGCGTCGCCATAGTCCTTCTTGAGGAAGAACACGGTGGCGCGCCGATTCCACGCCTCGACGTAATTCGGCTTGAGCTCGATGATGGCGTCGAGCAGGCGGATGGCGACGTCATATTTTTCCGCGTCCACCGCGACCTTGACGCGCGCCATCAGCAGATTGCAGGTGTCGCCGCCGGAGGCGAGCCAGATCGCCCAGATGCGATCCTCGACGATCTTCGCGCTCGCCTCGTCGGGCGCGACCTTGAGCGCGCCGAACAGGAAATCGAGATTGTGGAAGCGGTCGCGCTTGATCTTGGGCGGATTGGCAGGCGGCCGCGCGAGATCCTGCGGACCTGGCTTGTCGAGCGGCGACTGCGTCGGCGCTTGTGTCGGCGGCTGCGTTGGCGCCTGGCCGAACGCGGTCCCGACGATGAGAACGGCGGCCAGAGCCCCGGCGAGCGCGATCGAATGGCGACTCATAGGCTGCAGTCTACGGCCGGACGGGCCGGGCGCAAAGCACCGGCGCATCAAAGGGGCGTGAGGCCAGCGTCCGCTGCCGGACGCAAGGTAGCAGAAACTCAGCCCTGGCGCGCCTTGAAGCGGCGCTGCGTCTTGTTGATGACGTAGACGCGGCCCTTGCGGCGGACGATGCGGTTGTCGCGATGGCGGCCGCGCAGCGATTTCAGCGAATTGCGGACTTTCATGAGAACCTCGGCCGGCGCGGCGCGCGCGGCAATGCTGGGCAAAAAGTTGCGCGGACCATAGGGGCGCGCGGGCCTTGCGTCAACGGCTGCGGCCCGCCGCGCCTTTTGCCGATTTTCCCATAGAAATCAACAGAATGCTTTTCACGCCCGCGTGGCTTCATCGACCCGCACGATGTCGATATTGCCGCGCAGCGGCGGAAAGCGGGTCAATACGGCAGGATCGTGGCCCGGAATGATGTGGGTCGGCCCGTCGGCGAGCTTCTCGACCTTGGCGAAGCCCTCGAGCGCGCCCAGCACGTCGGCGGCCGGAAACGGATTGCGCTCCTCGATATTGGCCCAGTAGTGCACGGCGTCGCTCGCCAGCACGATCCAGCCCCGCGCCGTGTGCACGCGCACGACCTGCAGGCCGCCGGTATGGCCGCCGATCAGGTGGACCGTGACGCCGGGCGCGACCTCGCCCTCGCCGTCGTGGAACGTAAGGCGCCCCGCATAGAGGTTGCGCACCAGGGCGACCACGTCGTCGACCTCGTTCTGCCGCCGGAACCACTTGTGGCAGACGCAGCGGCCGGTCGCCTGCGCCATCTCGGCATCCTGGATGTGGAAGGTCGCCTGGGGAAAGAGATCGATGTTGCCGGCATGATCCCAGTGCAGATGGGTGAGCACCACGTCGCCGACCTCGAACACATTGATGCCCGCCTGCGCGAGCGCGTCGGCGGGCGCATGCACGAACTGACGATTGCGCCGCGTCGAGGCGCCGGGGCTGAAGCCGGTGTCGACCACGATGGTGCGATCAGCCCCGCGGATCGCCCAGATGTAAAAATCCATCTGCATCGGGCCATCGTGGCCGTCGGGCATGATGAAGTTCTGGCTGCCCGGGCGCGCGCTCGACGAGCCGTAGCGGATGGCGAGAACTTCGTAGGTCGGCAACGGATCGGGATCGGTCATCGCGCGGGTGGAGCTTTGCGTTCGGGAATCTGGATCAGTTCGTCGAGCTGCGCCTTGGTGAGCGGCGCCGCAATGTATTTGAACGCGACCGCGTCCGCCATGACGTCGTCGAGGCCGGAGATGCGGTCGGGATCGACCGCGGCTTTCGGCAGGAACTCCCGCAGCGCGCGCCGCGCCGTGCTCTCCGAGATGCTCGCCCAGGCCGCATAGGCCTCGAGGCCTTCCGGCGTCGCGTAGACCCAATCGAGCGCCTGGCGATAGGCGCGCATGAAGCGCACGAACACGTCGCGCCGCTGCCTGAGCTCGTTGGCATTGGCGATGATCAGCCGGATGGTCTGCCGGAGAGCGCCGGATCGTCGGAGGCTTTGGCGATCACGCGCGTCTTGCCGGCTTCGACGAGGTCGACGCCGAACGGCGCGCCGGCCCAGCCGACGTCGATCTGCCCGCTCATCACCTGCGTGAGCGTCGCCGGCGCGGCGCCGGTCGCGGTCGGCTTGAACGGCACGCCGCTCGATTTGCGCAGCGCCAGCACGGCGGCCTGCGTCGAGGAGCCGTTGGTCGAATAGGCGACGGTCTTGCCGGCGGTGTCGCGCAGGCTGGTGATCGGCGAGCTCGCCGGCACGTACCAGAACAGCTGGCTGCCGCCGGTGAAAGTCGAGCCGATGACGCGGATCGGCGCGCCTTTGGAAAAAGCACCGAGCGTGCCGAGGAATCCGTTGGCGACGCCGATCTGCGCGCTGTCGGAGATCACCACCTGCTGGGTCTCGCCGCCGCCCTGCGTATAGAGAATGTCGAGCACGATGCCGTGCTTGCGGAAAATGCCGGCGTTCTGCCCGAGCTCGGCCACGAAGGTCTCGCCGACGCCGCGCGCGCCGACCGCGACGGTGAGCTTGTCCTCGGCGCAGGCGGCGCCCGTGCAGAGAATGAACGCGAGCAATCCGAAGATGGTTTGCGATCTGCGCATTGCGCTTCCTCCCAGACTCCTGTTGCACGAGGTGTAGCACGTGCAATTCGGCCGTAGGGCGGGCAAAGCGAAGCCTGCCCACCATTGCGTTCCGCCGCGACCGCGTGGGCACGGCGCGTTCCCCGCGTTTGCCCACCCATGATCGGATGATTGCTTGCGCGGGCATGACGGGCATGTTCTTGGCGCGCATCGGTCCGGCATGACAGCGTGCGCATTTCCCACTAGCCTTTCCCGCAAACAGCGGGAGGAAGACGCAAATGCTCGGCCGGCACGATCTCATGCTCGCGGTGGTCGCCGCGCTCGGCGCCATCGGCGTGATTGCGGCGATCGCGGCGCCGCTCGCGCGCGCCGCGGACCAGGGGCCGCTGGTGATCGCCAAGCAGGGCTACTTCTTCGTCGGCGGCCGTATCGACCGATCGATCGAGGGCGCGCCGATGGTCGGGCAGATGTATGTCGAGTACCAGGTCCCGCAGGAGCTGAAGCATCCCTATCCGGTCGTGATGATCCATGGCGGCAGCCAGACCGGAACCAATTTCACCGGCACGCCCGACGGGCGCGAAGGCTGGGCGCAATACTTCCTGCGCCGCGGCTACGCGGTCTACGTGGTCGACCAGGTGGCACGCGGGCGCGCCGCCTATGCGGCGCCGGTGTACGGGCCGACCAGCTCGGCGAAGCTCGACTGGGTCGAGATGCGCTTCGTCGCGCCGGAGCGTTACAAGCGCTGGCCGCAGGCGCATCTGCACACCCAGTGGCCGGGCTCAGGCGAGCCCGGCGATGCCGCCTTCGATCAGTTCTACGCGAGCCAGATGCCCTCGGTCGCCGATTTCGCCAAGCAGCAGGAGATCAACCGCGACGCCGGCATCGCGTTGCTCGACCGCATCGGGCCCGCGATCCTCCTCACCCATTCGCAATCGGGCGCCATGGGCTGGCCGATCGCGGATGCGCGGCCGCATCTGGTGAAGGCCATCGTCGCGGTCGAGCCGAGCGGCCCACCGGTGCACGACGTCGAGTTCAAGGGCGCGCCCGACTGGTTCGCGGACAATCCCAAGACCAAAGCCTGGGGCCTCGGCGAGGTGCCCCTCACCTACGATCCGCCCGGTCCGCCGGAGTTCGTGCGCGAGGACAAGGCCGACGCACCGGACCTCGTGCGCTGCTGGGCGCAGAAGGGACCGGCCCGCCAGCTCGTGAAGCTCAAGGACATCCCGGTGCTGGTGGTGATGTCGGAAGCCTCCTATCACGCGAGCTACGACCACTGCACCGTGAAGTACCTGCGCAGCGCGGGCGTGAATGTCACCTACACACGGCTTGCCGAGGCGGGCATCCACGGCAACGGCCACATGATGATGCTGGAGAAGAACAACGATCAGATCGCCGCCGCGATGTTGAGCTGGCTCGACGACAAGGTTCGGAAGTAGCCCGCATGGAGCGAAGCGGACTTCGGGGACAGCGGCACCTCTTCTTCCTGGCGTTCCTGTTCGGATTGCCCCTCGCGAGCGCGCAGGCGCAAAGCGAAGTCACACGCACGATGGTGTCCCGCGGCGACACGCGCATCGAGGTGCTGAGCCAAGGCGCGGGCCCGGTCATCGTGCTGCTGCCCTCGCTCGGCCGCGGCGCGGAGGATTTCGACCAGATCGCGGTAACGCTCGCGGCGGCTCGTTTCCGCGTGCTGCGCCCGCAGCCGCGCGGGATCGGCCAGAGCACGGGTCCTCTCACCGGCATAACCCTGCACGACTATGCCGACGATGTCGCCGCCGTCATCGAGCAGGCGAAGGGCGGCCCGGCCTTCGTGGTCGGGCACGCGTTCGGCAACCGCGTCGCCCGGCTGCTCGCGACCGTTCGTCCGGACCTGGTGCGCGCGGTCGGCCTGATCGCCGCCAATGTGGGCCGCGATCCGAGCCCGCCGCACGTGCGTGCGGCGATCAAGGCGTCCGCCGACCTGTCGCTGCCGCAGGCCGAGCGGCTGGCGGCGCTGCAGTTCGCCTTCTTCGCGCCCGGCAACGACGCCCATGCCTGGCTCGAGGGCTGGCATCCCGACGTGCTCGCGGCCGAGCGCATCGCCGGCGACAAGACGCCCCGCGAGGAGGACTACGCGGCCGGCCACGCGCCGGTGCTCTATCTGCAGCCCGACCACGATCCGCTGGCGAGCGTCGCCAATGCGGCGGAGTACAGGCGCGCGCTCGGCGACCGGGTCACGATCGTGGTCGTGCGGAATGCGGGGCACGCCGTGGTCGTCGAGCAGCCGGCGTTCGTCGCGGGCGAGCTGGTCAAGTTTGCCCGAACGCTCTGGCCGCAATAGTCGCGACCATTGAAATCGTTGCTGTTATCCCAGTTGGGTGACGTTGCCAAAATTGGCCAAGACGTATTCAAATACAGCTACTCTGCGCGGCGCGGCACCAGCAAATTCGCGACCATCACCTGCACCGGCTCATCGTTCTGATTGAGCGTCGTCGTGCGCATCTTGATGAAGCCTTCGGGACGCGAGCGCGACGGGCGCATCTCCACGACCTCGCTCTCGGTGTGCAGCGTATCGCCCGATCGCACCGGGCGCGGCCAGCGCAGCTCGTCGAGGCCGGCGCCGATGATGCCGCCGGCGATCGGCGCGCCGCCATCGACCAGGAGCCGCATGGTCAGCGCCGCGGTGTGGAAGCCGCTCGCCGCGAGGCCGCGGAAGAGCGTCGCTTGCGCGGCGGCCTCATCGAGATGGAAGGGCTGCGGATCGAACTGCGCCGCGAAGGTCTTGATCGCAGGCGTATCGACCGAGAGCTCGCCGGAGCGGAATTTCTGGCCGACGGAAAAATCCTCGAAGTAGAGCGGCGTGCGGCTCGCGGTCTGCGTCAGCATGAGGCTCTCTCGGGTTACGAGGTTTGCGGGACGCGCGCCGGCACGGGCGCCGGCCTGCCGGTGAACCACACCCCGGACGCGATCGCAATGGCGGTGACGAGACCGAAGGCGGCGAGCGCGAGGCCGAGCGCGAGATAGAGCCCGGTGAGCCCTGCCGCCTGCACCGCGATGTAGCCGCCGCCGGTCGCGATGGTGACGCGCAGGAGCGCGGCGATCAGCGGCCAGCCGAGGCGGCCGGCGCCCTGCGAGGCGAAGTACAACGCAAGCCCGAGCCCGAAGAAGCCATAGAACGGCCCGACCACGTGCAGGTAGTGAACGCCGACCTCGTTCATGGTGGCGTCGGCGCCGAACAGCGACATCCAGGCGGCGGGGAAGAACGCGGCCGCAAGCCCGATGGCCTCGGTGATGACGCTCGCGATCAGCGCGCCGGTCCACGCCACCTTGAGCGCGCGCTCGCGCTGGCCCGCGCCGATCGCGGTGCCGGTCAGCGCCGCAAGCGGCGCGCCGAGACCGAACATGAGCGGGACGAGGAGATACTCGAGCCGCGCGCCGGTGCCGTAGCCGGCGACCGCCGCGGGACCGAAGGCGCCGGTGAGCCCGGTCGCGGTCGCGATGCTCACATTGGTGGTGACGCTCACCAGCGACGCGACCGCGCCGACACGCAGGATGTCGCGGGTCGGCGCCCAGCGCAGCGCCGGCGGTCGCGCGGCCGGCCTGAGCACGCCGCGGCCGGACCACAGGTAGGCCGCGAAGATCGCGCTGCCGAGCGCGTAGAAGCCGACCACCGCGGTCGCGCCGCCGGCGATGCCGAGGCGCGGCAGCGGGCCGACGCCGAAGATCAGCATGGGCGAGAGCGGGATCAGCACGACGGCGCCGAGCACCGTGACGCTCGCCGGCACCATCATGTTGCCGGTGCCGCGGATGACCGCGGCGAGAGAGTTGTAGAGCCAGATCAGGGTCGCGCCGGCGAAGACGATGTTGGAATAGGTGAGCGCGGCGGCGAGCGACCCGTCGCGGCCGCCCATCAAGGCATAGAGCTTCGGCCCGCCCGCGAGCGCCGCCGCGGACGTCACCACACCGAGTGCCACCGCGATCGCCACGGCGTGCCAGGCGAGCGTATTGGCGTCGTCGCGCCGGTTGGAGCCGAGCGCGCGAGCGACGCTCGACAGGATGCCGCCGCCCATGGCGCCGGCGGAGATCATCTGGATCACCATCAGCAGCGGAAACACCAGCGCCATTCCGGCGAGCGCATCGGTGCCGAGCTTCGCCACGAACCAGGTCTCGATCAGGCCGATCGCCGACTGCATCACCATGACGGCGAGGTTGGGCAGCGCCAGGCGCGCGATGGTCGGCACGATCGGGGCTTCGAGCAGCGCGCGGGTGCGGGGATCCATGGGGCGAGCCTCGTCTTGACGGAATGACATATTAGGTGCATATGCACGTTACGACAAGCGTGCATATGCACACTTTTGGAATGAAGCCCATGCAAACCGACATGCGAAGCGACCGCACGAAGGGGGTGCCGCGCGGGATCGAGCCGGCGATCTGCAACTGCCTCGCGCTGCGCCAGGCGGCGCGCCACGTGAGCGCGCTCTACGACCGCCATCTCGCCGCCGAGGGGATCACCACGGCGCAATACTCGCTGCTCGCCAAGCTGTTGCGGCTCGGCCCGCAGTCGATCGGTTCGCTCGCCGCCATGATGGTGATGGACCGCACCACCACGACCCGCGCCGTGCGCCCGCTTGCGCGCGACAAGCTGGTCACGATCTCGCCCGGCAAGGACGAGCGCACTCGCATGGTCAGCATCACGCCGGCCGGCGAGAAGCGCACCAAGTCGGCGGCCGCGCGCTGGCGCGAGGCGCAGAAGGAATTCGAGGCGGGCTACGGGGCCGAGGCGGCGCAGCGGCTGCGCGCCGAGCTCGCGCAGGTCGTCGAGCGGACTTGAATTCCAGGCGAGGCGTGTGCTCCCTTCCCGCTTCTTCAGTGGGGAGAGGGAGCACACGCAGCCTGCCTGTGGCGACCTTGCCGTGGCGCGTGGGGGATTGCTATCCGGGTCGGGTCATTGCGAGCGCAGCGAAGCAATCCGTCCCACTCGCTCTTGCGACTGCGGATCGAGATTGCCTCGTCGCGCCGACGCGCTCCTCGCAATGACCACGAGAGGACGCCATGGCTCGCATTTCGTACGTCGACGAGAACGACCATCCCGAGATCGCGCCGCTGATCGACAAGGTCAAGGCCGGGCGGCGCGGCGGCCTGCTCAACGTCTATAAGCTGCTGCTGCATTCGCCGCCGCTCGCGGAGACCTGGCTCGATCATGTCGGCGCGGTGCGCTGGAAGACGAAGCTGAGCGGACGGCTGCGCGAGGTGCTGGTGATCCGCATCGCCTACGTCAATGGGATCGCCTACGTGCTCAACCAGCACGTGCCGGCGCTCGCAGCCGCCGAGGGCATCACGGTCGCTGAATGCGACGCGCTGAAGGACTGGCGCTCGTCCGATATGTTCAGCCCGGCCGAGCGCGCCGCCCTCGCCTATGCGGACGCGATGGTGCTGCAGACGTTGGTGCCCGACGACCTGTTCGCGGAGCTCAAGCGCCACTACGACGAGCGCGCGATCGTCGAGATCTCGGTGCTGATCGGCACCTACCTGATGCACAACCGCGTCATGCAGGCGCTCAAGATCGACCTCGAGTCGGAGGAGCAGCGCGGGCGGTGAGCTCTTCTCCCCTCCCCCCGCGAGCGCAGCGAGTGGCGGGGAGGGGTCGGGGGTGGGGGGCGCGGCTTGCGCAGAGCGAGCGTCGGGCGCACCTGATCGCAAATTCGGAGCAAGCGTGGTCCCCCACCCCTCGCTTCGGCAGCTTCGCTGCCTCGCTCGACCCTCCCCGCCAACGGGCGGGAGGGTAGCAACCGCGACGTAATGCCCGAATCGCAAAGGACTCTATGATGCATCGTCTCGCTATCGCCCTGCTCGCGCTTTGCCTCACCGCCACCACCGACGCCACGGCACAATCCACCTGGCCCACCAAGCCGATCCGCTTCGTCATTCCGTTTCCGGCCGGCAGCTTTGCCGACATCACCATGCGCATCCTGCAGAAGAAGCTCGGGCCGCGACTCGGGCAGGCGATCGTGGTCGACAACCGCTCGGGGGCGAGCGGCGACATCGGCGGCGAGGTGTTGGCGCGCTCGGCCGCGGACGGCTACGTCTTCGGCATCGCCACGAACTCGACCCATGGCGTGTCGCCCGCGCTCAACGCGAAGCTGCCCTACGACCCGATCAAGGATTTCGCCCTGGTGTCGCTGATCGGCGAGGCGCCGTACGTGCTGATCACGGCGCCGAACCTGCCGGTCAAATCGGTCAAGGACCTGATCGCGCTCGCCAAGACCAAGCCGGGCGGCGTCAGCTACGCCTCGGTCGGCCCGGCGAGTCTCGCACATCTCGCCGGCGCGCTCTTTTCGCAGATGGCGGGCGTCAGGCTCACCGAGGTGCCCTACCGCACCTCGGCGCAGTCGGTGCTCGACACCGAGACCGGCCGCATCGACATGCAGTTCGGCACCATGGCGCCGGTGCTGCCGCACGTGCTCGCCGGCAAGGTGAAGGCGCTCGCGGTGACGAGCCGCAAGCGCGCCGCGGTGCTCCCCGACGTGCCGACGCTCGACGAATCCGGCCTGCCCGGCTTCGAGGCTTCGCTGTGGCTCGCCGTAGTGGCGCCGGCCAAGACGCCGCCCGACGTCGTCGCGCGGATGAACCGCGAGCTCGCCGCGGTGCTCGCCGAGCCCGACGTGATCGAGGCGCTCAAGAACCAGGGCATCGCGGCGACGCCGAGCACGCCCGACGAGCTCCGCGCGCGCATCGAGCGCGACGTCGCCAAGTGGAAGAAGCTCGCGCAGGAGACCGGGATCACGATGGAATAGGCGCAGGATCCCGCTGCTACCTTCCCGGGACGAAATTGGAGCTGGAGGCCGGTGCGCCGCGCGCCGAAAAAGGCGCGTGCGAAAACGCCGTGAACCCCACTCCATACCGCGCGTTGCCCCGATGAAGGAGCAACAAGGAACGACGAGATGACCAAAGCCCCTCCGGTCCCACCGCAGAACCAAAGTCCGAAAGGAACCGGTGATCCGAAAGACGGTCAGGGAACGCACCCGGGAACGCAATCGACGCGCGGCAAGGTCAAGCCGGCCAATCCGCAGGAGCAGGGGCGGACCGGCAACATCGCCCAGAACACGACCAATCAAGGCTATCAGCAGGATCGGTGAGGCGATGTCCACCTCCACCAAGTTACGCGCGAGCATTCGCCACGGCGGGCCCGGCGCCTCGCAAGAGAATGCGAAAACAAAGCTGAAGGCCAAGAAGCCGCCGGCCGCTGGACGCGGACAGCGCAGCAGGGTGTCGGGCGGTGGCGGCGAGCGCGACCGCCATCATTCGCATTCTGCGCGCAAGAAGGGCGGCCGCGGCCTGCATGCGTCGTGAAGCGCCCGGTCAGGCCGCGGCGGTATGAAGCAGGAAAGCCGCGACCACGACAAGACAACAATCCGGGCCAGAGCGGACACAAACCGCAGACGCACGATACGGCTGAGGAAAAACACCGAGGCCGGAATCCGGCGCTCGCGCCGCCGATACTCAAGGAGCAGCAGCATGCCGAAAGGAGATCGCAAGCATTTCGGGGCCGGCAGTCAGGGCAAGAGGAGCGGATCCGGAGCCATGACCGATCTGCAGCGGGATCTCGCCGGCGAGAACAGCGTGCTGTCGAACCGCGACAAGTCGCGTCACACCGACCAGCGCGGCCAGGAAGTGGATCGAGACCGAGCAGTTGCGCGACCATGAGGCCAATCAGGATCCGGATTGACCCAACGCGCTCCACAGGTTGATGCACAGCCGCTCGAGGTCGCTGAGCGCATTGTGGCGCGCCGCGATGGCGGTGTGCGGCATCAGGATCACGTTCGGCCGGCCACGGAATTTCAGCAGCGGATCATCGGGCCGCGCCGGCTCGTCATAGCCGACGTCGAGCGCGAGGCCGCCGAGACGGCCGGAGTCGAGCGCGTCGACCAGCGCGGCGCGGTCGACGAGCTCGGCGCGCGCGCAGTTGATCAGAAAGGCGCCTGGCTTCACGCTGCGCAGCGTGTCGACGCCGATGATGCTGCGCGTCGAAGGAGTGAGCGGCAGCTGCACCACGATGTAATCCGATTGCGCCATGAGGTCGGCGAGCGACACGTAGCGCGCGGCGAGGGCCTGCTCGTCGGCGGGCGCGAGCGCGCGCCGCTGGTGATAGAGCGTCGTCATGCCGAAGGGCGCGGCGCGGCGCGCGATCTCGCGGCCGACCTCGCCCATGCCGATGATGCCGAGGGTCGCGCCGTAAAGCGTCTTCAGGCCGGCGACGCGCGCAAAGTTCGAATAGCCCACATACCCGGGAGGGCGCTCGCGAACGCTATAGCCGGCCGCCTCGAGGGTGCTGCGCTCGACCAAGCCGTCGAGCGCACTGATGCGCTTGGCGAGCGCCAGCATCAGCGCGAAGCACTGCTCGGCAACCGCGACGTTGACGTGGCGATGCAGGATCGCAACCGTGATGCGGCGCTCCGCGCAGGCGTGCGCGTCGATATTCGTGCCGATCGTGCCGAACTTCTGCACGATCCTGAGCCGGGGCGCCCTCGCGAGCGCGGCGCGGTCGACCACGAGGCTCTCGACGACCGCCGCGTCGGCGTCCGGGAGCTTGGCGAGGAAATCGGCACGGTCCCGCGCCCAGACGATGCGCGCCGGATAGAGGCCGGGCAAGCGGGCGCGCAGGCGCTCGCACCAGCCGAGGAAGTCCGGGACGTCGTGGGCGAAAAAGTCGGCGACCGCGTCGCGATGCGCCGACGGGATGTCCGGATCGAGGATGACGGGGACGATCTTGAGGAAGTGATCTTCCTCGATGAGGAGGGTCGGCATATCGTGGGGAAATCACCCTTCGCTGAACAGGCCCGTGTTCGCCCTGCGGGCTACGACGCGGCATTTTCTTCGCCGCGGAGCGGCGAAGAAAATGGTGGGCGCGACAGGGATCGAACCTGTGACCCCTACCATGTCAAGGTAGTGCTCTCCCGCTGAGCTACGCGCCCGAATGCCTTGAAGGGGTAGGTTTCGTATATCGGCTCGAACGGGCGCCGGCAAGCCGGCCCCCCTCGCCCAAAGATTCCAACCCCGTCATGCCCCGCGAAAGCGCCGCGAAAGCGGGGCATCCAGTACGCCGCAGCGCCGGAGGAAATCACGGGCGCCAGTGGGTTACTGGATGGCCCGCTTTCGCGGGCCATGACGGCGGAATTTTGTGGAACGGGATTGCGTCGGCCCCCCTGCGGCCGCCTCGCAATAGCCTATGCCGCCAGGACCTTCTGCACCTCGTTGACGAGGTCGCGCAGGTGGAACGGCTTGGACAGCACCTTGGCGTGCTTGGGGGCGGACGAATCGGGGTTGAGCGCGACGGCGGCGAACCCGGTGATGAACATGATCTTGATGTCGGGGTCGAGTTCCGAGGCGCGGCGGGCGAGCTCGATGCCGTCCATCTCCGGCATCACGATGTCGGTGAGCAGAAGCTCGAACGGCTCCTCGCGCAGGCGCTGGTAGGCGGAGAGGCCGTTGTCGTAGGAGATCACCTCGTAGCCCGCCTGCTGCAGCGCCTTCACCAGAAAGCGGCGCATGTCGGTATCGTCTTCGGCGAGAAGAATCTTGGTCATACTATCGATCGCCCGCTGCATTCGCGACGGCGGGTGATCCCGCCCCATCCCATGCCCTTGGTCCGGTGTCGAATAAGCCGGAAGTCGGGTAAAAATGGGGTGAACTTCGATCCATCCGCGGCTGACGCAGCGACACTTCGCGGGGGGATAGGCCGACGAATACGCTTGGCATGACGCCCCGAGGCATGGAAAATGACACGGAAGTTGCCTGGACAATGTCACTCTTAAGAGCCTGTAAACAGGATAAGACCCGGACCCGATGACCGCAACGCGATTCGCTGTGGTGACGGACGACGCGGCCGAACGTGAACCGCCTACCGCATGACCGACATCCACGAAGAGCTCGAGCCCCCATTCGAAATCCTGGAGCCCGCCGACTGGGCGGGCCCGCTGGTGTTCAACTCGCCGCACAGCGGCAACATCTACCCGCCCGCCTTCCTGGCCGCCGCCCGGCTCGAGCTCACCCAGCTGCGCCGCTCGGAGGACTCCTTCGTCGACGAGCTCTTCGCCGGCGTGGTGCCGCGCGGCTTCCCGCTGATGCGCGCGCACTTCCCGCGCTGCTACATCGACGTCAACCGCGAGCCCTACGAGCTCGACCCGCGCATGTTCGACGGGCGGCTGCCGTCGTTCGCCAACACGCGCTCGATGCGGGTCGCGGGCGGGCTCGGCACGGTCGCGCGCGTGGTCGGCGACGCGCAGGAAATCTACGATCAGCGTATCCCGGTCGACGACGCGCTGCGCCGCATCGAGGGCCTCTACAAGCCCTACCACCGCGCGCTGCGGCGACTGGTGACCAAGGTGCATCGCGACTTCGGCGCCGCGATTCTGGTCGACTGCCACTCGATGCCGTCGATCGCCGGCAGCCGCGACGAGCGGCCGCGCGCCGACATCGTGCTCGGCGACCGCTACGGCACGAGCTGCGTCGCACTGGTCGCCGACACGGTCGAGACGGCGCTGCAGGAGGCAGGCTATTCGGTGAGCCGCAACAAGCCCTATGCGGGCGGCTTCATCACCGAGCACTACGGCAATCCGCCCGCCGGCCTGCATGCGATCCAGCTCGAGATCAACCGCGCGCTCTACATGGACGAGCGCAAGTACGAGCCGATCGCCTCGTTCGGCCGGCTGGCAGCCGACCTGGAGACGCTCGCGGACAGCCTTGCCGCGCTGCCGCTGGAGGAGCTGCGACCATACCGGGCGGCGGCCGAATAGGCGGCTCCGAGCGCGGCCGTCACAAAAACGCTAGGGCGAATCGGTAGACTGCCGTCACGACAAAGAAAAAGGGCCGCCAGCGGTGCTAGCGGCCCAAGTCTAGGGAGGAAACGCCCAAGGAGGGCGGCAGCAACACGATCGCTCGCGTCGCTGCACCGCAACAAGATACACCGCGACGCACAAAATGCAAGTGGTAAGACCAAGAAAATCCAGGCCTGTGCACATAGATAAATAGAGCAACTATTTCATACACTTAAATCGACGGCCGCGATGGTCCGCGAGGGCAGAGATCGCTCCTGGTATGCCAGCTTTCCGATTGCCGAATGGGGCCGTTAAGGAATCGGACCCGGCGCCGCACCTTGAATGCGAGGCAGGCTTTTGCCGGCACATGCGCTATACGGGAAGCTGGCGCGGCGGGGGCGGCAATCAGCAAGATGACAGCGGTCGATCTCAGGGCCTTTCTCGACAGACTGGCGACGGCCTCGGGCGAGGTCATTCTCCCCTATTTTCGCACCTCGCTCAGCGTCGAGGACAAGAGCCGCGGCGCCGCCTTCGATCCTGTGACGGCCGCCGACCGCGCCGCCGAGCAGGCGATGCGCGCGCTGATTCGCCGCCAGTTCCCGAGCCACGGGGTTGTGGGCGAGGAATTCGGCGCCGACCGGCCGGACGCCGATTATGTCTGGTACCTCGATCCGATCGACGGGACGAAGTCGTTCATCTCCGGCATGCCCGCCTGGGGCACGCTGATCGCGCTCACCCACGGCGGCGCGCCGGTGATCGGCATGATGCACCAGCCGTTCATCGGCGAGCGCTTCTTCGGCGACGGCGTCACGGCGCACTACAAGGGGCCGGCGGGCGAGCGCAAGCTGATGACGCGCGCGTGCGCGAGCCTCGCGGACGCGATGCTCTACACGACGACGCCACTCCTGATGAAGGACGCCGACCGCGCGCGCTTCAGCGAGGTGGAAAAGCTGGCACGCCTCTCGCGCTACGGCGGCGATTGCTACGCCTACTGCATGCTCGCGGCCGGCCATCTCGACCTGCTGATCGAGACGGAGCTGAAGCCGCACGACGTGATCCCGCTGATGCCGATCATCACCGGCGCCGGCGGCGTGATCACCACCTGGGAAGGCGAGCCGCCGCTCAACGGCGGCCGCGTGATCGTCGCCGGCGACCCACGCGTGCACGCGGAGGCGATGAAGGTGCTGAAGGGGTGACTTCCTTCACCCTCCCCCGCATGGGCCCTGCAGGGGGAGGTCGCAACGCATTGAGCGAAGCGAAATGCGATCCGGGGTGGGGTGTCGGACGCGCTACCACACGCGCCTTGTTCGTCTGCTGATTTATCGCCACCCCGCCCCGCGCGCCCTCGCTGCGCGAGCGCGAGCGACCCGCCCCCTGCAGGCCCTCGCAGGGGAGGTGAAGAAAGATCCCTCAATCCGCCGCCAATTTCCCGAACAGCGGCGTGCCCGGCACGAACGCATCGAACGCGGCCCAGAACTGCTGGCGATAGGCGTCCTGCTCCATGAGGATCTCGTGCTCGGCGCCGGGAATGACCACGTGCGAGCCGGCGCGCAGGTGGATCGCGAAGCTCTCGATCGCAGGCGTGGAGACGAGACGGTCGCGGCCGGCAGCGACGATCAGCATGGGCTGGCGGATGCGCGCCGCGTAGGAGGGCGGGCGCATCTGCGCCATCGAGCGGAAGGCGGCATCGACCCAACTCACCGTGGGCGAGCCGATGCCGAGCGCGGGCTCGGTCTCGAGCACCGCGGCGGCGCGCGCATAGCGCACCGGATCGCTGGTGAGCGGATTGCCGGGGAACGGCCCCGTCTGCAGCGGGGTCGGGCCGCCGCCCGGCACGTAGCCGCTGCCGCGGCCGGCAAGGCGCACGATGCGGGCGAGCGCCGGGGCCATGCCGAACATGCGCCGCTCGGCGAGGCGCAGCAGCGGCGCGGTGAGCACCATGCGGTCGAACCAGCGGTGCCCCTTGGCGGCCGCCTGGATCAGCACCGCCGCGCCGGTCGAATGCGCGAGCGCGAACAGCGGCGGCGGGCAGTCGGGCAGCACCACCTCCTTCATGAACGTCTCGAGGTCGATCGCGTATTCGGCGAAGCTGCCGACATGGCCCTTGCGCGGATCTTTCAGCGCGCGCTGCGACAGCCCCTGCCCGCGCCAGTCGAAGGTCGCGACCGCAAAGCCGCGCGCGCGCAGATCGCGCACCACCTCGAAATATTTTTCGATGAACTCGGCGCGCCCCTGAAAGACGCACACCGTCCCCTTGCGGCCGGGCGGCGGCGCCCACCGCGCATAGCGCAGCAGGACGTCGTCCGGCGTCTGCAGCATCGCGGTCGCCGCTTCGTCAGGCACCGGATTGGCCGGGGTGGAGATCAGTCGCATGTGGAGCTGGAATCAGCGGATCGCGCCGTTATAGCAGGGCACCGGGGTCCCTCAACGCCCGCAGTGGAGGCCGCCACGCCCGGCACGGGCTCTGTGGCGCCTTGTTAACCTACTGTCGAACAAAGGGAAATTCAGGCGGCTCCAGTCCACCTTTTCGCCAGCTGGCCCCTTGCGGAGAAAAACAGGCCTCCCCATCTCCATCGTACGCGGGGCCATCCGGCCCGCGTGAACCAGTGGTCCGGCCCTTGTGGCGGATCCACCGCATGTCGCTCAAGGAGGATATGCCATGCGTACTTTCGATCTTGCTCCCCTCTATCGCTCGACCGTCGGGTTCGACCGGCTCTTTTCGATGCTCGACCAGGTTTCGGGCTTCGAGAATGGCGGCTCGACCTATCCGCCCTACAACATCGAGCGCACCGGCGAGAACGCCTACCGCATCACGCTCGCGGTCGCGGGCTTTGCGGAATCCGACATCTCGATCGAGGCGAAACAGAACACGCTGACGATCAAGGGCGAGAAGCAGGCCAAGACCGACGAGAAGAAGGGTGAGGTGCTCTATCAGGGCATCGCGGCCCGCGCCTTCGAGCGCGTCTTCCAGCTCGCCGAGCATGTCGACGTCAAAGGCGCCTCGCTCGAGAACGGTCTCCTGCACGTGGATCTCGTGCGCGAGGTTCCCGAGGCGGCGAAGCCGCGCCAGATCCGCATCGCCAACGGCAATGCCAAGGCGCTCGACGCCAAGGCGGCTTGATGCCGGCTTGATGCCGGACGACCGGCTGAAGTCTCGCAAACAGGGAGCGCCCCGGAATTTCCGGGGCGCTTTTGTTTTGGCCGGACGAATAGTGAATAGCGAAGAGCGCCTACTCGCTATTCGCTACTCGCCCTCTCCTCAATCCAGCGGCGTGACCGGCGGCATCGAGGCGCCGCCGTTCGGCGGCGCGTCGGCCGGAGGTGCGGACGGCACCGCGGCGGGCGCAGGATTCGGCGCTGCTGCGGCCGGCGACGGCGACGTGTTCTGCGGCGCGGCCTTCGGCGCATCGGCCGGGATCGAGCTGGTCGCTTCCGCCACATAGGGACGCGGACGCGGCAGCGGTGTTTCGTTCGGCGCTTGCGGCGTCTTGTTCGGCTCTGGCATCGCTAGCCGCGTCGGGTTGCTCGGAGCGGGCGGAGCGATCGGCGTCGCTTTGGTGGTCTGCGGCGGGCGCACCTGCGGCGGCAGTGGTGGGCGCGGCGCGCCGTAGCGATCGTCGTCGGGCCCGAACACGCGGCCGTACATCGGGCCAGGGCCAGCGCCGTACGGACCATACGCTGGACCACCGCGATACACGCGCGCATAAGGGCCCGGCTCGTTGGTCTCGCGAATCGACATGGTGCGGCCCGTGTAGGCGTCGATCACCAAGCGATACTCGATCTCGTTGCGGTCGAGGGCGCGCAACACGTAGGTGTCGCCCTGGCGCATCGGCCGAAACAGGGGAGCGAAGCCGGCGGCGCGCACGATCGCAGCGATGCGGAAAGGCGGGAGCGCGCCGTAGCCCGGATAAGCGGACCCGGGCGCGGGTCCATATGATTGGGCCGAGGCGGCGCCGGCGAGGGCGAGCGCTGCCGTGCAGGCGAGCAGCAAGGCACGAAGTTTCACGACGACTCTCCCCATGCGATGTCTTTGGGTGCTCACCCTAGGACAGCGCGCGATTGCGGCACGCCTACGGCGGAATACATCACCCTCCCGAATTCCATGTGTTTCGCATTCACGCACGGGCGCATTTTCTCATCGGCGAACCGGCGTCCCCTCCGCCGGAACATGCGCTAGCCACCGGCGATATCGATGAACCGATCAACTTCCGCATCGGTGGTCGCAAAAGACGTCACCAGGCGGACAAACACGTCGCCCGGCTTCATGTCGATACCACCAGGCGCGCCGTCGCGCGCATAATAGGTCGCCCCGGCGGCGCGCAGGCGCGCGTCGGCCGCGCTCGGCAGCACGGTGAACACAATGTTGGCCTCGACCGGCCACACGGGCGCCATCGCGTGCTTGTCGAGCCCGTGCGCGAGGCGATCCGCCATGCGGTTGGCATGGCGTGCCCAGCTGAGCCAGTTGCCGTCGGCGAGAAAGCCGTCGAATTGCGCGGCGACGAAACGATGCTTGGAAACGAGATGGCCGCCGCGCTTGCGCCGCTCGTGCATCGAGTCGGCGCTGGCGCGATCGAAGATCACGATCGCCTCGGCGGCGAGCGCGCCACCCTTGGTCGCGCCGAACGAGAGCACGTCGACGCCGGCCTCCCAGGTGAGCTCGGCCGGGCTCGCATTGAGCCGCGCGAGCGCATTGCCGAAACGGGCGCCGTCCATGTGAACTTTCAGACCGCGCGCATGCGCGATGTCGGCGAGCGCCGCGACCTCCGACGCCGTGTAGATCGTGCCGGATTCGCTCGCCTGGCTGATCGACACCGAGGCGGCCTGCACCGCATGCGGTCGGTGGCCGGTGTGGCGCGCGATCGCGGCCGCGAGCGTCGCCGGTGCGAGCTTGCCGCCATCGCCCTCGAGACCGATGAGCTTGAGGGCGCCGCCGAAGAACTCCGGCGCCCCACATTCGTCGACCATGATGTGCGCTTGCGCGTGGCAGAGCACGCCGCCCCACGGCGGCGTGATGTGGGCGAGCGCCAGCGCATTGGCGGCGGTGCCGGTCGAGACGAGAAACACGGCGGCGTCGCGCTCAAACAGCTCGCCGATGCGGCGCTCGATCGAGCGGGTGAGATCGTCGTTGCCGTAGCCGAGGGCGTGGCCGCGGTTGGCGCGGCCAATGGCATCGAAGACCGCGGGCGCGATTGCGGCCGCGTTGTCGCTGGCGAAGTTCATTCGGGGGGCTCCGGGGTGGCGCGACTCTGATCTTGCAGGGTTCCAACTCTCAGGTCACGCATAGCCGTTCGAAAGAACGGCGTCGCTTCGCTCGCCTATGGCCGGCGAACCCGTGTCTACTTTGCCTGGATATGCGCAGAGGAAACAATCCGCCCCTGGTTGCGTTCTGCAGTGCAAAATCGCCCGCCCTCGGCGTTATCCAGGGCGCGCGGGGCGAGCAATGATGCTGCGACGCAACGGGATTGCGTAAATGCCCGGTCCGTGGTCCTCTTGTTGCCCTAGGAGAGGCGCTGCGGCAACAAAAGGGGCGCAAAACGCGATTCAGCGAATGGCGAACCCTTGTTTCCGTGGCAGAATTTTGGCATGGTGAGTTAGGACAGCATTGCTGTCCCATAACTGACCGTGAAGCGAGCGGCCGGGCGCCCGGCCGAGGCCATTCCTGCCCAAGGAGTACACCAGGGGCGGGTGGGAATGCGCCGCAAGATGCTCGATCGCATCGGAGCGCCGAACGAGCGGCCACGCAGAACCGCCAGAAAGGCGGACCGGCTGCCCGGCAGGACATGAGTGATCTCGTACCGGGGCGTCATGCGGCGCAGCGGACGAGGCGGGTGCGCCAGGCGGCTGCGGGCCGCGGGCGGGAGGCGAGGACGAAACATGAGCGCCATACCGGTCGGCCGCGACCGCGGACAGGAGAACGTGCGACAGGCGGCGATTGATGCCACGGGCATCAAACGCACGGCCACGCCGTTCTCGGCCGCGACCGCCGCGACTGCCGATCCTGGCGTGCCGCCGGCGCGCGGCATGTATGACCCGGCGCTCGACAAGGATTCGTGCGGCGTCGGCTTCATCGCCGACATCAAGGGCCGCAAGTCGCACCAGATCGTCGCCGACGCGCTGACCATCCTGCTCAACCTCGAGCACCGTGGCGCGGTCGGCGCGGACCCGCGCGCCGGCGACGGCGCCGGCATCCTCACACAGATCCCGCACAAGTTCTTCGCCCGAAAGGCGGCCGAGCTCGGCTTCACGCTGCCGGCGCCGGGCGAATACGCCATCGGCACGCTCTTTTTGCCGCACGACCCGGCGCGGCTGAAGGAGATCACCGACATCTACGCCGAGGTGATCGAGGCGGAAGGCTTCAAGCTGCTCGGCTGGCGCAGCGTGCCGACCGACAACTCGACGCTCGGCTTCTCGGTCAAGCCGACCGAGCCGGTGCATCGGCAGGTGTTCATCGGCCTCGGTGAGAGGAAGCTCACCGAGGACGAGTTCGAGCGGCGGCTCTACATCCTGCGCAAGACGGTCTCGGGCATCTTCTATCGCCGCTACGAGCGGCGCACCTCCGGCTATTACCCGGTCGCGATCTCGTGCCGCACCGTGATCTACAAGGGCATGTTCCTCGCCGACCAGCTCGGCACCTACTACCCGGACCTGCACGATCCGGAATTCGAGAGCGCGCTCGCGCTGGTGCACCAGCGCTTCTCCACCAACACGTTTCCGACCTGGTCGCTGGCGCATCCCTACCGGATGATCGCCCACAACGGCGAGATCAACACGCTGCGCGGCAACCTCAACTGGATGGCGGCGCGGCAATCATCGGCGCGCTCGCCCCGCTTCGGCGACGACATCCGCAAGCTGTGGCCGATCTCCTATGAGGGCCAGTCGGACACCGCCTGCTTCGACAACGCTCTCGAGTTCCTGGTGCAAGGCGGCTACCCGCTCGCGCATGCCGTGATGATGATGATTCCGGAAGCGTGGGCCGGCAACCCGCTGATGGACGAGGAGCGGCGCGCCTTCTACGAGTACAACGCCGCGCTGATGGAGCCGTGGGACGGCCCCGCCGCGATCGCGTTCACGGACGGCCGGCAGATCGGCGCGACCCTCGACCGCAACGGCCTGCGCCCGGCGCGCTATCTCGTCACCCGCGACGGCCGCATCGTCATGGCGTCCGAGATGGGCGTGCTGCCGATTCCGGAGAAGGACATCGTCACCAAGTGGCGGCTGCAGCCCGGCAAGATGCTGCTGGTCGATCTCGTCGAAGGCCGGCTCATTCCGGACGAGGAGATCAAGGCGCAGCTCGCCAAGAGCCATCCGTACAAGGAGTGGCTCAAAAACACGCAGATCCAGGTCGAGGAGCTGCCGCCGGCGGTGAGCCGCCCGGCGTTGTCGAACCTGTCGCTGCTCGATCGCCAGCAGGCCTTCGGCTACACCCAGGAGGACCTGAAGATCCTGATGTCGCCGATGGGCACGACCGGCGAGGAAGCGGTCGGCTCCATGGGCAACGACACGCCGATCTCGGCCCTGTCGAACAAGCCGAAGCTGCTGTTCACCTACTTCAAGCAGAACTTCGCCCAGGTGACCAACCCGCCGATCGACCCGATCCGCGAGGAGCTGGTCATGAGCCTCGTCTCGATCATCGGGCCGCGGCCGAACCTGTTCGACCTGCAGGGCCTCTCGACCACCAAGCGGCTCGAGGTGCACCAGCCGATCCTGACCAATGCGGATCTCGAGAAGATCCGCTCGATCTCGCAGATGAGCGACTCGCATTTCCGCTCGCTCACCCTCGACGCCACCTGGTCGGCGGACACCGGCGCGTCCGGCATGGCCGGCGCGCTCGACGCGCTGTGCTGGCAGGCCGAGAAGGCGGTGCAGGACGGCATCAACATCATCATCCTGTCGGACCGCAGCGCGGGCGCCGACAGCGTGCCGATCCCGTCGCTGCTCGCCTGCGCGGCCGTGCATCATCACCTGATCCGGCGCGGCCTGCGCATGTCGGTCGGGCTCGTGGTCGAGTCGGGCGAGCCGCGCGAGGTGCATCATTTCGCGTGCCTCGCCGGATACGGCGCCGAGGCGATCAACCCGTACCTCGCGTTCGAGACGCTCGTCGCCATGAAGGACGAGCTGCCGCAGAAGCTCGACGAGAAGGAAGTGGTCAAGCGCTACATCAAGTCGATCGACAAGGGGCTGCTCAAGGTGATGTCCAAGATGGGCATCTCGACCTACCAGTCCTATTGCGGCGCGCAGATCTTCGACGCGGTCGGGCTCAAGTCGGATTTCGTCTCGCAGTACTTCACGGGCACGGCGACTAGAATTGAAGGCGTCGCGCTCGACGAGATCGCCGAAGAGACGGTGCGGCGCCATCGCGACGCGTTCGGCGATGCGCCGGTCTATCGCGCCGCGCTCGACGTCGGCGGCGACTATGCGCTGCGGCTGCGCGGCGAGGACCACGTGTGGACCTCGCAGACGGTGTCGGCGCTGCAGCACGCGGTGCGCGGCAACTCGCAGGACCAGTACCGGACGTTCGCGAAAATCGTGAACGAGCAGACTGAGCGGCTGCTGACCATCCGGGGCCTTTTCAGAATAAAGAGCGCGCAAGAAGACGGCCGTAACCCGGTGCCGATCGAGGAGGTCGAGCCGGCGAAGAACATCGTGCGCCGCTTCTCGACCGGCGCCATGTCGTACGGCTCGATCTCGCGCGAAGCGCACACCACGCTCGCGATCGCCATGAACCGGATCGGCGGCAAGTCGAACACCGGCGAAGGCGGCGAGGAGTCCGACCGCTACAAGCCGCTGCCGAACGGCGACTCGATGCGCTCGGCGATCAAGCAGGTCGCGTCCGGCCGCTTCGGCGTCACGGCGGAGTACCTGGTCAACTCCGACGTGATGCAGATCAAGATGGCGCAGGGCGCGAAGCCCGGCGAAGGCGGGCAGCTGCCCGGCCACAAGGTCGACAAGACCATCGCCAAGGTGCGCCACTCGACGCCGGGCGTGGGTCTCATCTCGCCGCCGCCGCACCACGACATCTACTCGATCGAGGATCTGGCGCAGCTGATCTTCGACCTGAAGAACGTCAACCCGACCGGCGACGTGTCGGTGAAGCTCGTCTCCGAGGTGGGCGTCGGCACGGTCGCGGCGGGCGTCTCCAAGGCGCGCGCCGACCATGTGACCATCGCGGGCTTCGAGGGCGGCACCGGCGCGAGCCCGCTCACCTCGATCAAGCACGCCGGCAGCCCATGGGAGATCGGGCTCGCCGAGACGCACCAGACGCTGGTCGCCAACCGGCTGCGCGGCCGCATCGCCGTGCAGGTCGACGGCGGCATCCGCACCGGCCGCGACGTCGTCGTCGGCGCGATGCTCGGCGCCGACGAGTTCGGCTTCGCCACCGCGCCACTGATCGCGGCCGGCTGCATCATGATGCGCAAGTGCCACCTTAACACCTGCCCGGTCGGCGTGGCGACGCAGGACCCGATCCTGCGGGCGCGCTTCAAGGGCCAGCCCGAGCACGTGATCAACTACTTCTTCTTCGTCGCCGAGGAAGTGCGCGAGATCATGGCCGAGCTCGGCTACCGCAAGTTCGACGACATGGTCGGGCAGATGCAGATGCTCGACCAGCGCGCGATGGTGGCGCACTGGAAGGCGAAGGGCCTCGACTTCTCGCGCCTGTTCACCAAGCCGGAAGCGGACGCGGGCACCGCGATCTACAACTGCGAGGAGCAGGATCACAAGATCAAGGACATCCTCGACCGGAAGCTGATCGCCGAGTCGCAGGCGGCGCTCGACCGCGGCGCGCCGGTGCGCATCGTCACGACGATCAAGAACACCGACCGCACCGCCGGCGCCATGCTGTCGGGCGAGATCGCCAAGCGCTACGGCCACGTCGGCCTGCCCGAGGACACGATCCACGTGAAGCTCACCGGCACCGCCGGGCAGAGCTTCGGCGCCTTCCTGGCCCGCGGCGTCACGCTCGAGCTCGAAGGCGAAGGCAATGACTATGTCGGCAAGGGCCTGTCGGGCGGGCGCATCATCGTGCGGCCGCCGGTCGATGCCGGGGTCACACCGGAAGACTCGATCATCGTCGGCAACACGGTGCTGTACGGCGCGATCGCCGGCGAGGCCTACCTGCGCGGCGTCGCGGGCGAGCGCTTCGCGGTGCGCAACTCGGGCGCCATGGCGGTGGTCGAGGGCGCCGGCGACCACTGCTGCGAATACATGACCGGCGGCATCGTGGTCGTGCTCGGGCCCACCGGCCGCAACTTCGCGGCCGGCATGTCGGGCGGCATCGCGTACGTGCTCGATGAGGATGGCACGTTCCAGACCCGCTGCAACATGGCGATGGTCGAGCTCGAGCCGATGGCGAACGAGGAGGAGATCAACGCGCGCGAATACGGCCACGCGGCCGACCTCGCCGGCCACGGCCGCGTCGACGTGCTGGCCGACCTCACCCGCTACGACGCCGCGCGCCTGCATCTCCTGATCGCACGGCACGCGCGCTTCGCCGGCTCGCGCCGCGCCGCGCAAATTCTGGAGCACTGGGACGCGTATCTGCCCAAGTTCCGCAAGGTGATGCCGGTCGAGTACCGCCGCGCACTCGCCGAGCTCGCCAAGGACAAAGCGGCTGCGATGCAGGCGGCAGAGTGAGCGGGGCTCACTCCGCGCGACGCGGCTTCGCCAGCAGAGAAGAACAGGCAATCGCGCCGCATGGCGGCGCACGGGACGGCTGAGACTAGAGTTCAGATGGGCAAGGTCACCGGGTTTCTCGAATTCGATCGCGTCGACCGCGACTATGCGCCGGTCGAGGAGCGCATTCGCAACTGGAACGAGTTCGTGCTGCCGCTCTCCGACAAGGAGACGCGCGAGCAGGCGGCGCGCTGCATGAACTGCGGCATCCCGTATTGTCACACCGGCTGCCCGGTCAACAACCAGATCCCCGACTGGAACGACCTCGTCTACACCGGCGACTGGAAGAACGCGGCGCGCAACCTGCACTCGACCAACAATTTCCCCGAGGTCACCGGCCGCGTGTGCCCGGCGCCGTGCGAGGCTTCGTGCACGCTCAACCTGGACGACAACCCCGTCACCATCAAGACGATCGAATGCACGATCGCCGACCACGCCTACGCGCAGGGCTGGATCGTGCCGGAGCCGCCGGCGGTGAAGACCGGCAAGCGCGTCGCGATCGTCGGCTCGGGGCCGGCGGGCCTCGCCTGCGCGCAGCAGCTCGCGCGCGCCGGCCACGACGTGCACGTCTACGAGAAGTGGGCGAAGGCCGGCGGCCTGCTGCGCTACGGCATCCCCGACTTCAAGATGGAGAAGGCCTACGTCGACAAGCGCGTCGCGCAGATGGAAGGCGAAGGCGTCACCTTCCACTACGGCGTCCACGTGGGCGTCAACCTCCCGGCCGACAAGCTCGTCGCCGAATACGACGCGGTGGTGCTCGCGGGCGGCGCCGAGAAGGGCCGCGACCTTCCGATCCCGGGCCGCGAGCTCGCCGGCATCCATTACGCGATGGAGTTCCTGCCGCAGCAGAACCGGCGCGTGTCGGGCGAGGTGGCGCCGGCGGGCGACCTGCCGCCGATCCTCGCCAAGGACAAGCACGTGATCGTAATCGGTGGCGGCGACACCGGCTCCGACTGCATCGGCACCTCGATCCGCCAGGGCGCGCGCTCGGTCACCAATTTCGAGATCATGCCGATGCCGCCCGAGAAGGAGAACAAGCTGCTGACCTGGCCCGACTGGCCGCTCAAGCTGCGCACCTCCTCGAGCCACGAGGAAGGCGCCAAGCGCGCGTTCTCGGTGCTGACCCAGAAATTCACGGGCGAAAACGGACAAGTGAAGAAGCTGCACTGCGTGCAGGTCGACGCCAAGTTCAAGCCGCTGCCGGGCTCCGAATTCGAGATCGACGCCGACCTGGTGCTGCTCGCCATGGGCTTCGTGCATCCGGTGCACGACGGCATGATCAAGTCGCTGGGCGTCACCCTCGACGCGCGCGGCAACGTCAAGGCCGACACCGAAGGCGCGCAGAGCTACAAGAGCTCGCTCGACAAGGTGTTCGCCTGCGGCGACATGCGGCGCGGCCAGTCGCTGGTGGTGTGGGCGATCCGCGAGGGACGGCAGGCCGCACACGCGGTCGACAAGTTCCTGATGGGATCGACGCTGCTGCCGCGGTAATCTCCCCGTCATTGCGAGGCGCGCGTAGCGCGCCGAAGCGATCTCGCTCGCGGATGCATGAGTCCGTGGCGCGAGATGGCTTCGCTTCGCTCGCAATGACGCACTCCCGGGAGAACGCAGTGCCCATCTCGCGCCGCATGCTGCTGACGACCACCCTCGCCTCCGGCGCCATGCTGCTCGCCGGCAGCGCGCTCGCCGCCTACCCCGATCACCCGATCCGCCTCATCGTCCCCTTTCCGCCGGGCGGCGCGGTCGATTCGGTGGCGCGCGTCCTCGCCGAGGCGCTGGGCGAGCGGCTCGGCCAGCCGATCGTCAGCATCAACCGTGGCGGCGGGGGCGGCAGCATCGGCATGGACGAGGCCGCGAAGGCGGCCCCGGACGGCTACACGATCGTGCTCGACCACAGCGGCATGGCCTACATGCCGGGCCTCTATCGCAACCTGCCGTTCGATCCGGTGAAGGATTTCGCGCCGATCATCGCCGCGGTGGCGGGGTTCTACGTGCTGGCCGTGAACCCGGCGCTGCCGGTGAAGTCGGTCGCCGAGCTGATCGCCTATGCCAAGGCCAATCCGGACAAGCTCACCTTCGGCTCAGCGGGAATCGGCTCGACGCTGCATCTCGCCGGCGAGATGTTCAAGCGCGAGGCCGGCCTCGACATGCTGCACGTGCCCTACCGCGGCGCCGGACCGGCGATCAAGGATCTGATCTCCGGCGAGATCAAGATGATGTTCTCGCCGGCGGTCGCGATGCTGCCGCTCGCGAAGAGCGGCAAGGTGCGCGTGCTGGCGCAGACGCCGGCGAAGCGCTCGGCGCTCGCGCCGGATATCCCATCGGTCGCCGAGACGCTGCCCGGCTTCGACATCGTCGGCTGGTACGGGCTCGCGGGCCCGGCCGCGATGCCGCGGGCCGACGTCGAGCGGATCAACACGGAGCTCAACCAGGCGCTCGAGGCGCCGCCGCTGATCGCGCGGCTGCATCAGCTCTCCTACGAGCCGATCGGCGGCACGCCCGAGGAGGCGGCGGAGCGCATCAAGACCGACGTCGAGCGCTGGACCAAGATCATCCGCGATGCCGGCATCACGGCGCAGTAAAGCTCCGAGCAAATGTCCGAAGAAACTTCCGTGGACCAGAACCTCGAGACCGACGCGGTCACGCTGACCAAGACGCTCGCCGCGCATCTCGCCGGCGTCACGCCCGCGGACCTCACGCCTGCCGCACGACACGCGGCGCGGCGCGGCGTGCTCGACTGGATCGGCTGCGCGCTCGCCGGCAGCGCGCATCCGGAAATCGACATTCTGATCTCGGTGCTGCAGGAGACCGGCGGGCGGCCGCAGGCGAGCGTGCTCGGCCGTGGCCTCAAGCTCGGCCTGCTCGATGCGCCGCTCGCCAACGGCCAGATGGGACACCTCCTCGATTTCGACGATACCCACATGGGCGGCGTGGTGCTGCATGCAAGCTCGCCGGTGCTTGCCGCCCTGTTCGCGCTCGCCGAGCGCAAGCCCAAAAACGTGCCCGACAACGCGCCGATCAGCGGCGCGGACCTGATGCTCGCCTATGCGGTCGGCTTCGAGGCGGGCGTGCGCGCGGGGCGCAGCGCGCCCGGGCATCACGCCGGCGGCTGGCATCTCACCGGCACGCTCGGCTCGATCGCGGCGGGCGCGGCCGGTGCGCGCCTCATCGGCCTCGACGCACAGCGGCTCACCTACGCGCTCGGCATCGCGGCGACGCAGGCGGCCGGCATGCAGCAGAACCGCGGCACCATGTGCAAGTCGTTCCACGCCGGCAAGGCGGCGCAGAACGGCGTGCTCGCCGCGCTGCTCGCCGAGCGCGGCTTCGACTCGAGCCAGGAGATCATCGAGGGCAAGCGCGGCTTTGCCCGCATCTACAGCGATGTCGCGGCGCCCGAGGCGCTGACCGCCGACCTCGGCGGCAGTTGGCTGATCGAGACCAACGGGCATAAGCCCTATGCGTGCGGCGTGGTGCTGCATCCGCTCATCGACGCCGTGATCGCGCTGCGCGCGCGAGAACGGATCGATCCCGCCTCGGTCGACGCGATCGAGCTGCGGCTGCATCCGCTGGTGCTCACCATCACCGGCGTCACCGAGCCGACCAGCGGGCTGCAGTCGAAGTTCAGCTTTCGCCATTCCGCCGCCGTGGCGCTCGTCGACGGCGCCGCCGGCATCGCGCAGTATTCCGATGCCCGCGCCGCTGATCCGACGATCGCGGCGCAGCGCCGCAAGGTCACGGCAATCGGAGACGAGACGCTGCGCAAGGACGAGGCGCACGCGGCGATCGTCGCTCGCGGCGCGCGGCACGCGGTGCATGTCGCGCATGCGAGCGGGACCACCGACAATCCGATGAGCGACGCGGCGATCGAGGCCAAGTTCCTCGCCAATGCGACGCCCGCTATCGGCGACGAGCGGGTGCGCAAGGCCTGCGCGCTCGTCTGGTCGCTCGACGAGGTGGCCGATGTACGCGAGCTGATCACGCTGCTCGCCTGAACGCGCGAGCCCCGAAGGCGATCTATCGTCCGAAGAAGGGGAAGAAGAACGGCTGCTGCTGCGGCTGGATGCGCCGCTGTTGCTGCTGGTTGTTGTACGTGCTGGCGGACGGACGCGGATTGGCTGCCGCCTGGCGGACCGGCGTGTGACGGACCGGCGCGGCGGGCGCCGCCGGACCGGCGGTGCTCGGCGCCGCGGACGCGACCTGATGCGGCTCGTAGGGCTGCATCGGCGTCATCGGAACCGTGGTTGTGGCGACCACCGGATCAATGCCGGGCGCCGCCACCGGTCGGCGCGGCCAGACGAAGTCGTCGGCGCGGCCGGCCGGCACGCGGGGCGGGTCGCCGCGCACCAGCACCTTCGACGCGATCGCGTCGGTCGCGGTCTGGTGCGCATTGGCGCCCCCGGCGAGCTCGTTCGCCTCGGCGGGCGTGGTGAGCGGCATCACGGGCCCGGCAAGCGGACGCGCGATGGCAGCGCCCGGGCGCGGCGCCGCGGGCTGCGGCGCGGCCGCCGGCTCATCGGTCGCCGGCAGCGTCACCGGCGTTGCATTCGCCATCAGGGCGCGCTGGATCTCGCGCTCGACGTAATGCGCGAGCTTGCGCGCACCGGCCTCGGTGAAGTGGACGCCGTCCGGCGAGCGCAGGCGGCGCGTCTGGCCCTCGAAGTCGGGGCCCGTCATGACGAAGCGGCCGGATTCGTCGACGAAGCCGTCCCAGGTGTCGATATAGGTGATGCCCGCCTTCTCGGCGCGGCTGCGGTAGAGATCGTTGAGGTAGCTCAGATCGGCGGAAATCTTCGGGCTGCGCACCGGCGGCAGGCCGACCCAGAACACCGGCACGTTCTTCGACTTGAGCGCCGCGATCGTCTCGTCGATCCGCTTGATGTAGAGCTCGGTCCACTTGTCGGAGCGGAACTCGTAGGTGATCATCCCGCCGCTGATGTGCTCGCCCTCGCCGGGCGCGGACGGCGCCTCGGCAGGCGCCTCGTTGCTCGCGCTGTCGCGCTCTTTGTCTTTGTCGTCTTTTTCCTTCTCGCCGTCCTTCTTCTCATCCTTCTTGGCGGCTTGGGTCGAGGTCTTGGTGGGCGCCTTCTCGCGGATGGGCCGGCGGTCGTTGAGGCCGATCATCATCACGACGAAATTGGCCTTGTCGGCGGCGAGCATGTCGCGCGCCGCCTGCGGCCAGTCGGGATATTCGCCCTTCGGATCGTTCTTCACCTCGATCCGGATCAGGCCCGAATAGCTGCGAAAACGACGGAGGATGCCGATGTCGGGCGAATCGGCCGCGGCCTGCTCGAGGCCATAGGCGAGCCAATCGGCCATCGAGTCGCCGAGCACGACCACCGAGGTGAGCGGCTCCGCATCGGACTTGCGCGTCGGCGCCGGCGCATGGGTGTTCTCGACGACGGGCGCCGCACGGGGCGCCTGGCGGCGATCGTCCGGGAAGCCGAACCAAGAGCCGTTGTTGTTGTGGCGATTGAACAGGAAGGGAAAGCGGTCGTCGAACTGCTGCGCGGCGGCCGGCGTCGTCACGGCCGCGCCGAGCACGAGCCCCACAGTCGCCTGGGCGAGCGCCAGGAGCAGCACCCCGGCCAAGCGTCGCGAGATTCTCCCGCCTGCCATCGGACAACACCCGAAAATCGCGATCAATCAATGCCTTGGGCCGGCAGATGTTCCCGCCCCCATGAGCGCTACGCGCTCATTGGGTTAATACCATGGCAAATGCGGCGGCGGAAAGAACAGTCGCGGCTTGGTTAGCGCTGAGCGTAGCCGGCGCGCAGGCGGTTGAGCAGCTCGGCGGTCGCAAACCCGTCCGGCGGGAGGCCGAGGGAGAGCTGGTAGCGCTTGATCGCCTTGCGGGTGTGCGCGTCGATGCGGCCGTCCGGCTCGCCGCCGATGTCGAGGCCGTGCGCGACGAGAAGCTGCTGGAACTCGTAGCGCTCGGCGGCGGTGAGCACGCGCTCGTCCCGCGGCCAAGCCTGCACGAAGGGCGGATCGCCGCGCATGCGGTCGGCGAGATGGCCGATCGCCAGCGCATAGGCCTCGGCCGGGTTGTAGCGCATGATGACGCGGAAATTGTTGAGCATCAGGAAGGCCGGCCCGCGCGCGCCCGCCGGCACCAGCAGGAACGCCTTGTCGCCCGGCCGGGGAAATCCCTTGCCGCCGGCCCGCACCACCCCGCGCCGCTCCCAGTCGCGGATCGGCATCCAGTGCCCGTCGGCGAGCAGATAGTCGAAGCCCTGCGGCAGCTTGACCTCGTAGCCCCAGGTCTCGCCCGCCTTCCAGCCGTCGAGCTTGAGGTTGTTGGCGGTCGAGGCGACGAGGTCGGGAATGTCGCGCACCACGTCGCGCCGTCCGTCGCCATCGAAATCGACCGCGTAGCGCTTGAACGCGGTGGGCATGAACTGGGTCGGCCCGAAGGCGCCGGCCCAGGAGCCTTTGAGCTCGTCCGGCGTGAGGTCGCCGCGGTTGAGGATTTCCAGCGTCGCCAGGAACTCGTCCTTGAAATAGTTCTGCCGGCGGCCGACGCAGGCGAGCGTCGCGGTCGAGCGCAGCACCGAGCGCTCGCCGATCGCGGTCGAATAGTTCGACTCGATGCCCCAGATCGCCGCGATGACGTGCCGGTCGACCCCATAGGCGCGCTCGACCGCATCGAAGGTCGGCTTGTAGGCGGCGAGGATCTCGCGCCCGCGCTTGATGCGGTCGTCGCTCACCAGCATGTCGAGATAGTCCCACAGCGCCTTGGTGAACTCGGGCTGGGCGTCCATCAGGTCCATGATCTTGAGGTCGGGCGTGAGCCCGGCGGTCGCGCGCTCGAAATTCTCGCGGGTGACGCCGCGACGCTCCGCGGCCGGCCAGTAGCCGGCGATGCAATTGGGAAAATTCGCGGCGGCGGCACGGATTGCATCAGCCTGCATCAGCGGATGGCCGGAGGCGCCCGACTGGCCGCTCCAGTCGTCCTTGCCGGGCGGGTATGACGGCGCCGGCGGCGGCGACGACGACGGGCCGCCGAACAGGTGGCCGATGCTGCCGGTGAAGAAATCGCCGATGCCGGACGAGGATTGGTCGTTGCGGGTCTGCGCGACCGCAACGCCGGTCAAGGCGGCGAGCAGGAGCCCGGCCGTCGCGACGCGCGTCATGCGCTGGGATCCCGTCATGTTCGTCCCATCCAAGTGCGGTCTATATTGCCTGGTGGCGCCGCCGCCATTGGCCGTTATTAGGGCGGCAGATGTGGTTACAGTATGTTTAACATCCGACCTACCGCGGGCGAACCCGTATGGTCGCTTTTCGTTTACCCTATGCCGGCCGGGCCTGTGGTAAGCACCGCCTTCGATTCTCCCCGTTTTGCCGAAACAACATCCCTCACGACCTCCCGCCCGACACCCCCATGAAGCCCATCCGCAAAGCGATTTTCCCGGTTGCCGGCCTCGGCACCCGCTTCCTTCCCGCCACCAAGGCGATGCCCAAGGAGATGCTGCCGGTGGTCGACCGGCCGCTGATCCAGCACGTGGTCGACGAGGCGCGCGAGGCCGGGATCGAGCACTTCATCTTCGTCACCGGGCGCAACAAGGGCGTCATCGAGGACCACTTCGACCGCCAGTTCGAGCTCGAGAATACCCTGCAGGAGCGGCAGAAGAACGCCGAGCTCGCGCTGCTCGAGAAGGACCTGCCGAGCGCCGGCCAGGCGAGCTTCACCCGCCAGCAGTCGCCGCTCGGGCTCGGCCACGCGGTGTGGTGCGCGCGCGAGCTCGTCGGCGACGAGCCGTTCGCGCTGCTCCTGCCCGACGTGCTGGTGCAGCACAGCCGCGGCTGCCTCGCCCAGATGATGGACGTCTACCGCGCCAACGGCGTCGGCGCCGCCAACATGATCGCGGTCGAGGAGGTGCCGGCCGAGCGCATCCACATGTACGGCGTGGTCGGCGTCGGCGAGCCGGTCGGCAAGGCGTTCAAGATCACCCAGATGGTGGAGAAGCCGAAGCGCGAGGCGGCGCCGTCGAACCTCATCATCACCGGCCGTTACATCCTGCAGCCGCAGATCTTCGCCATCCTGGAGAACCAGGCACGCGGCGCCGGCGACGAGATCCAGCTGACCGACGCGATGATCCGCCTCGCGTCGCAACAGCCGTTCCTCGGCCTCAAGTTCGAGGGCACGAGCTTCGACTGCGGCTCCAAGGTCGGCTTCCTCGCCGCCAATGTCGCCTACGCGCTCGCGCGCAAGGACATCGCGCCGGGCTTCCGCGACGAGCTGAAGCGGATTCTCGGGAGCTGACGCAGCGAATAGCTGCGAGCCGCGCTACCAGCGCCGGCTCCAGCGGCCTCCCCAGCGGCTGCCAAATCCCCAGCGCGGTCCGCGCAACAGGCGGATTACCAGCAGCAGCACGATCGCGCCGATCGTCGCGTTGACGATCTCGGCGAGCAGCCCGACGCCGAGATGGATGCCGAGGCGCGGCAGCAGCCACTCGCCGATCAACGCGCCGATGATGCCGATGACGATGTCGCCGATCAGGCCAAAACCGTAGCCGCGCATGATGTGGCCGGACAGCCAGCCGGCGATCAAGCCGACGAACAGAATGGTGAGAAGACTTTCATTGGAAAGATGCATCGCCGTGTCCCCTTGCAGGCGGCTCCACCGCAAGGATGACGCGCGGCGGGGGAAAAAGTTCCATGCACCGAACTTTCAGCGTGATGCCCGGGAATGAGGGCATCCGCGCGTTCTTCGTCATGGGTGAGGACGTCGATGGCGGGGAGACGAAGGCGAGCGAAGCGACGCCGTCTCCGGACGACTATGGACAATGACGAAGTTGGTTACCGCTGCAACCGCACGCCGACCAAAAATTGATCGGCCGTGTAATCGACGCCGACGGCGTCGGAGACGATCCAGTCGCGGCGCACCTGCGCCTTGAGCTGCATCTCGCGGCTGAGCTTGTAGATCAGCGTGAAGGAGGCGAACCAGCGCTGGTCGAACCGATTGAGCCCGACATAGTTGTCGGTGCCGTAGCCCAGCTGGGCGGTCGCGAGGAGCCAACGGCGGAACGCGTGGTCGATCTGCAGCGAGTAGTCGTGGGAGAAATCGCCCGACACCCCCGGCAGGATCACCTCGTTGACGGTCGATTTCGCGGTGGCCGTGAAGGTGGTGAGCGGGGTCGCCGTGAAGATCAGCGACGCATCGGTGGTGAGCCCGCCGATCGAGTTGAGGTTGGGATCCTTGTAGTTGCGCGCGAGGTAGCCGACCGAGAGCTCGCCGGTGAGCTTGCGGGTGAACTCGAAGGTGGTGCCGATCTTGGCATCGATGCCGTTCGAGTCGCGCTGCTCGCCATTGCGATCGAAGGCGAGGTCGTGGATGCGCGTATCGGCGCCGACCTCGATGAACGGGTTGAGCCCCGGCTTGAGCTCGTAGCTGCCGCGCAGCGAGCCGCCATACTGGTCGAAGTTGCGATCGGCGTTGCCGGAGGTCGAGCCGTCGGTCAGCCTCGACGCCTCCCAGACGCTGCGATCGAAGGTGCCCTTGGCGGTGAGCTCGAAACGGTTGAAGCCCTGGGTATAGCCCAAGGTGGCGCCGGTGGTGGTGACGAGCGGCAGGCTGGCGAGGCCAGCCTGGATGTTCGGGCTGCCCGGGTTGTCGGTGCCGACCAGCAGGCGCCCCTCCATGTCGAGGTGGCTGCGGCTGGTGACGTCGAGCCGGCCGTCGATCTTCGAATCGAGGCTCGGCCGGTTGAGCGAATTGGGCACGCCGGAAATGGAGCCGTCGGCGTTGGTCCCGAACGTCTGCGCATAGCCGATGTAGCTGCTCTTGATGTCGGCATTGAGCTGATTGCGCTCCCAGTCCGAGCGCACCTTCAGGTCGGGCGAGATCATGTAGAGGAACGAATCCTTGCCGTTCGGCACGTGCGCCGGATTGGTGTCGATGCCGCCCATCAGCTCGACGCCGGGATAGATCGTGAAGCTGCCGGCGCGGATGCCGGTCGGCGCATAAGGGTCCTCCTCGACCACCGGCTTGCGCCGCGTCGGCGTCTGGATCGGCGGAACGAGGGTCTGGGCCGGCGTCTCGATCACGGCGGCGCCGCGGCGTTGATCCTGCGCCGACGGCCGCGTCGGCACGCTCGGCGGCACCGGATCGGGCACGAAGCCCGGCGGCGGCGGCAGCGGCAGCGACACGCCCGGCCGCTGATGCACGGCCGTGCGCGCCTTGCGCTTCTTCGAATTGGTGGAATCGTAGCCGGTCGCGCCGGCACCGTAGCCGGGCGGGTTGCCGTAGACGGTGATCTGGCCGAAGGTCGTCGGGCCACCGCCTTGTTGCGCCGGCTTGACGCGACGGAAGCGGCCCGGCCCGCGCCGGTCCCGTGTCGGCGGGGCGAACACGGTCGCAGCGTCAGGCAATCGAAACAGATCGCCGTCGGCGGCGGGCGGCGGATCGGCTTGTGCCGTCTGCTTGGGTTGCGCCGTCTGCGCGCACGCAGGCGCGAGCGCGGCCATACCCAGGACCGCGCCCGATGCCGCAGCAATCAACGCAGAGCAAAGGCGCGGCACGGTTGATGTCCTCGGGCCCGGCCGATCGGTACGCATTGGTTAACGGGGATAAAATGAGTATGGTTAACGACCGGTTGACGCGGCGGGAATCAGGTATCAGGAGATCAGGGATCAGCACGGAGCCCGATCGTCTGATATGTGATCCCTGGTATTCGACCCCTGATATCTGATCCCTGATTCCTGATTGCTGGCCGGGAGGCCGCGCGTGGAAGCGAGTTCGAGTAAAACCAAGCGGTTCCTGATCGACTCGGCGCTGCGCACGCTCGAGGCCGGCGGCGGCGGGATCGCGGCGCTCGCGAGCGCCATGCAGGACGGGCTCGGCCAGCCGTTTGCGGCGGCCGTCGAGCTCATCCGCGCCGGGCGCGGGCGCGTGATCGTGAGCGGCATGGGCAAGTCCGGCCATATCGGCCGCAAGATCGCGGCGACGCTCGCCTCGACCGGCACGCCGGCCTTCTTCGTCCATCCCGGCGAGGCGAGCCACGGCGATCTCGGCATGGTCACGCCCGACGACGTGATCATGGCGCTGTCCTGGTCGGGTGAGACCGCGGAGCTCAAGAACCTGATCGACTATTCGCGCCGCTTCCGCATCGGACTGATCGCCGTGACGGCGGAGGCCGCGAGCACGCTCGGACAAGCCGCCGACATCGCGCTGGTGCTGCCGCAGGCGCGCGAAGCCTGCCCGCACAATCTCGCGCCGACGACCTCGGCGCTGATGCAGCTCGCGCTCGGCGACGCGATCGCGATCGCGCTGCTGGAGAGCCGCGGCTTCACGGCGGTCGACTTCCGCAACCTGCACCCGGGCGGCCGGCTCGGCGCCGCGCTCAAATTCGTGCGCGACCTGATGCATCAGGGCGATGCCGTTCCGCTGGTGCGGCTCGGCGCGCCGATGTCGGAGGCGCTGGTCGAGATGACGGCGAAGGGCCTCGGTTGCGTCGGCATCGTGCGCGACGGCGGCGAGCTCGCCGGCATCATCACCGACGGCGACCTGCGCCGCCACATGCGGCCCGACCTGCTCGACGCCAAGGTCGAGACGGTGATGACCAGGTCGCCGATCACGGTGCGTCCCGATCAGCTCGCGAGCGAGGCGATCGAGATCGTCAATTCGGCGAAGATCACCGCGCTGTTCGTGGTCGAGGATGGCAGGCCCGCCGGCATCGTGCATCTGCACGATCTGCTGCGCGCGGGTGTTGCGTAGGTTGGGCAGTTGCGTAGGGTAGGCAAAGCGAAGCGTGCCCACCGCTGACTCGGCCGAGGGCACGGCGCTTGCGCGCCTTTGCCCACCCTGCGGTTCCTCGCAAATTATGAAGTCGCAGGCTCGACCTTCAGCGTCGCGCCGTCGACGCCTGCGACCTTGACCCGGCTGCCGGACGGACAATCCGGTCCGGCGACGCGCCAGAGGGTATCGCCGACGCGGATCGTGCCGTTGCCGCCGACCACCGGCTTCTCCAGCGTGAACACCTGGCCGATGAGCGCGTCGGCGCGGCGGTTGAGGAACGGCTGATCGGTCGGCGCCTTGGCATGCGCGCCAAGGCGGCGCCACAGCGGGATCGCGGCGATCGCGAACGCCGCGAAAGCGACGAGCTGGTATTGCCAGTCCCAGTCGACGAAGAACGAGATCAGCCCGACCAGGAAGGCGGAGAGCCCGAGCCACAGCATGAAGGTGCCGGGTGCCAGCATCTCGAGCAGCAGCAGCACCGCGGCGAGAATGAACCAGTCCCAGAAGCCGAGCGAAAGCGCGAGCGACAGCATCTTGTTGCCTCCGCGTGCGATCAGGTCGGGCGCGTGCTCGGCACCGTGGTGGTGAGGGGCGGCGGCGACGGGCGGCCGGGCGGCGGCGCCGACGGCGTGCCGCGGCCGTCGCCGAAGGCTGATTTGGCGATCTCGCCGATGCCGGCGAGCGAGCCGAGCACGCTGGTCGCCTCGATCGGCAGCATCAGCACCTTCTGGTTGGGCGAGGCCGCGAGCGCGGTCAGCGCCTTGAGGTACTGCTGCGCGACGAAATAGTTGATCGACTGGGTATCGCCGCGCGCGATCGCCTGGCTCACGACCTCGGTCGCCTTCGCCTCGGCCTGCGCGGCGCGCTCGCGCGCCTCGGCATCGCGGAAGGCGGCCTCGCGGCGGCCCTCGGCCTCGAGAATTTGCGCCTGCTTGGCGCCCTCGGCGCGCAGGATCTGTGACTGCCGCTCGCCTTCGGCGGAGAGGATCTCGGCGCGCTTCTCGCGCTCGGCCTTCATCTGCCGCGCCATCGCCTCGACCAGGTTGGCGGGCGGGACGATGTCCTTGATCTCGATGCGATTGACCTTGACGCCCCAGGGCGAGACCGCGGCGTCGACCACCCGCAGCAGCCGCTCGTTGATCTCGTCGCGGTGCGACAGCATCTGGTCGAGGTCCATCGAGCCCATCACCGAGCGGATGTTGGTCATCGACAGCTTGATGATCGCGCTGTCGAGCTGGGCGACCTCGTAGCTCGCCTTGGCGGCATCGACCACCTGGAAGAAGGCGACGCCGTCGACCGTGACGGTGGCATTGTCCTTGGAGATCACGTCCTGGCGCGGGATGTCGAGCACCTGCTCCATGACGTTCATCTTGCGGCCGATCTGGTCGACGAACGGCACGATCAGGTTGAGGCCGGGATTGAGCAGCCTGGTGTAGCGGCCGAACCGCTCGACCGTCCAGCTGAAGCCTTGCGGCACCGTCTTCACGCCGAGATAGAGCGTGAGAATCGCCAGCAGCACGATCACGATGGTGAAGATGTCGAACCCGCCCAGCATGGGATTCCCCTTTGCTGCCCCTTTGGCCGCCATTCGCGGCGGCATTGTGGATGGCGCACGCGCCGCCGACAAGCGGCGCACGATACCCATCTGGCCGACGCGCAGAGGCTCGTGCTTCAGGCAGAGCGTAGGTGGCAGGCGCCGGGGCGAATTCCAAGACCCATATGGGTGGTGGAGAACGGACGAAGGTTCACGGCCGGCCGAGGGTGAGCGGCCGGCGCGCCGCAAGGACGGAGTCCGAATCCGGCGAGCCGGCGGGATCGCTACGCCGTATCACCACGTCGGCGATAAGACTGCGTTCATGCGAGGCAGCCATGGGACACGATCCTCGTCACCCTCTCGACAATGTCGTCTGGGCGGCGCTGACGGGCGCGCACGCATCGTTCGCGCAAGGCAGCGGGCTCGCGCGCCACTATCCGCGCGACATCGCGCCGTTCTCGGCGGTGGCCGAACCGTCGGCGCGCGCCTATGCGGATCTTGCCGGAGGCCTTGCGGCGGGCGTCGAGGCGCGCCTGTTTCGCCCGAGCGAGGAGCCGACGCCGGACGGCTGGGAGACCCTGAGCGTGCGGCCCATCGTTCAGATGGTGGCCGGGGACGTGCGTCCGAGCCGGGATGCGTCCTCCGATATTGCGGTCGAGGCGCTCACGCCCGGCGACGTGGACGAGATGATCGCGCTCGCCGAGGTCACCAAGCCCGGGCCGTTTGGACCGCGCACCATCATGCTCGGCGACTATGTCGGGGTGCGCGATGAGACCAGTCGACTCGTCGCCATGGCGGGCGAGCGCTTCCGCATCCCGGGCCATGTCGAGGTGAGCGCCATCTGCGTGCATCCGGCGATGCGCGGGCGCGCCCTCGGGCGCGCGCTCGCGCTGGACCTCGTCGAGCGCGCGCGCGAGCGCGGCGAAACCGCGTTCCTGCACGTCTTTCCCGACAATCCTGCCGCGCAGCTCTACCTGCGGTGGGGCTTTCGCGAACGCGCCCGCCACTGCGTCGTCTGGCGACGGCCGCTCGCGCGCAGCTGACCGCCTACACCCAGCCCTTGAGCTCGCGCTGCACCACGGTGCGGATCACCAGCATGCCGCGCTCGCTGTCGTTGAGGCAGGGGATGTGCACGAAGTTCTCGCCGCCGGCGCGCTTGAAGATGCGCGCGTTCTCGACCGCGATCTCCTCCAGCGTCTCCAGGCAGTCGGCGGCGAAACCGGGCGTGACCACGGCGAGATTCTTGATGCCCTGCCGGGCGAGGCTCTTCACGGTCGCGTCGGTGTAGGGCTGGAGCCAGGGGGCACGGCCGAAGCGTGACTGGAAGGTCATGCGCAGCTTGGTCTCGTCGAGCTTGAGCCGCTCGCGCATGAGCCGCGTGGTCTCGACGCATTGGCCGTAATACGGATCGCCCTTGTCCACATAGGCCTTCGGCATGCCGTGATAGGAGGCGAGGATGACATCGGGGCGGAACGGCAGGCGGGCGAGCTCGTTCTCGAGCGTGCTCGTCAGCGCATGGATATAGACCGGATCGTCGAACCAGGGCGGCGCGACCCGCAGCGCGGGCTGGCGGCGCATTTTCATCAACGCGCGAAAGGCCTCATCGCACACGGTCGCGGTGGTGGGGGCGGCATACTGCGGATAGAGCGGGACGACCAGGATGCGGTCGCAGCCGCGCTCAGCGAGCGCCTTGAGCCGCGACGCCATCGCGGGCTCGCCGTAGCGCATCCCCCAGTCGACGGTGATACGGCCGCCCACTTGGCCCCCCACTTGGCCCCCCGCTTGGCCGCCGAGCGGCTCGAGCATCGAGGCGAGCTTCTCGGCCTGCGAGCGCGTGATGGTCTTGAGCGGCGACTCGTTCTTCTCGTGATTCCAGATCCTCGCATAATCGCGCCCCTTGCGGCGCGGCCGGAACGGCAGGATGAAGCCGTTGAGCACGAGCTCCCAGACGAAGCCGGTCTCTTCGACGACCCGTTTGTCGGCGAGGAATTCGCGCAGATAGCGCCGCACCGAATTGGCATCGGTCGCCTCGGGCGTGCCGAGATTGACCAGCAGCACGCCGATGCCGGCGGCTGCGGCCTGCGCCGGCCGATCCGGAGCCGGCGCCGGCTGATCGGGCGCAGGCGCGCTCGGGGCGGCGGCGGGTTGTTGCGCAATATCGCTCATTGGCCCTCGCAATCCATGGCCCATACATAGGCAATGGCGGGCCGCTGTCCATGCGTGCCATGGCAGCCGGCACCCGGTTGTGATTGCGAGCGAAGCGAAGCAATCTCGCAGCCGGAACGCCTGTGGATCGGGATTGCTTCGTCGGCCTTCGGCCTTCTCGCAATGACGGCTACTTCGATTTTCATCGACGGGGACGCGCAGCGGGCGCTGGTCGCGGCGCAAAAGCCGCAGCTGCGCATCCTGCCGACCGTCGAGCTCAACGCCGAAACGCCGGCCCATCTGCTCGACGGCGACATCACGCCGACCGCCCGCCTGTTCGCCCGCAACGCCGGCACCATGCCGCTGCCGAGCGCGGCCGAGATCGCGGCGTGGACGCTCGTGATCGACGGCTGCGTGCGCACGCGTGGCCGCTGGACCATCGACGAGTTGCAACGCCGGTTCGAGACGGTGACGCGCACGGCCGTGCTCGAATGCGCCGGCAATGGGCGATCGTTCTTCCCCGAGCCGGCCGGCGTGGTGCTGTGGCAGCACGGCGCCGCGGGCTGCGTCGCCTGGACGGGCGTGCGGCTCGCCGACCTGCTCGCCGCCTGCGAGGTGAGACCTGACGCGGTCTATACCGGCCATCACAGCCCGGACATGCGCTTCGACGGCGAGGGACCGGCGATCTCGCGCGGCCTGCCGATCGCCAAGGCGCTTTCGCCTGAAACACTGGTCGCCTGGGCGCTCAACGGCGAGCCGATCCCGCCGCTGCACGGCGGGCCGCTGCGCGTCATCGCGCCGGGATTTCCCGGCTCGGCGTCGCAGAAATGGATCACGCGCATCGAGGTCCGCGACCGTGAGCACGACGGCGAGCGGATGCTCGACCTGCACTACCGCCTGCCGCGCGTGCCGGTGCGGCCGCTGGCGCCGGGCGAGCGCTACGACGAGGCGCTGTTCGACGTGATCACCGACGTGCCGGTGCGCGCCGTGGTGACGGCGCCGCGCGAAGGCTTCGCGCTCGCGCCGGGCGCGGCGCTCGCGGTGCGCGGCCGCGCCTGGAGCGGGCACACGCCGCTCGCCAAGGTCGAGCTGTCGCTCGACGGCGGCACATCCTGGCAGCTCGCGAAGCTCGGCCCCCTGCCCGACACCTTCGCGTGGCGGCGCTTCAGTGCGACGCTCGCGCCGCCGCCGGCCGGCGCGATCGAGATCATCGCGCGCGCAAGCGATGCGAGCGGCCGGATGCAGCCGCTCGAGTCGGCGCCGTGGAATCCGCGCGGCTATTGCAACAACACCGTCCACCGGGTGCGCGGGCGGATCGCGTGACGCACGTCCGTCAATCGCCCGGCGTGATGCCGACCTTCTTGGCGAGCGCGACGGTCTCGTTGAAGTCCTTGACGAAGAACGCCTGGAATTCCGCCGGCGTCATCTGCCGCCGCGCATAGCCGAGCTTGGTGAGCGCGCCCTGCACCGCCGTCTGGTCGAGCGCCTTGCTGCCTTCGTCGTAGAGCCGCTTGACGATCTCGGGCGGCACCCGCGAGGGCACGAACAGGCCGCCCCAGAACAGATACTCGGCCGACGGATAGCCCGCTTGCGCGATGGTCGGCACGTCCGGCATCTGCGGCGAGCGCTCCGGCGTGCTCACCGCGAGCGCCTTGAGCTTGCCGCTCTGGACCAGCGAAATGCCGGCGGCGAGCGGCAGGAAGTAGTAGTCGACGCGGCCCGCGACGACCTCGGCCAGCGCCTCGCCGGGGCCGCGGAACGGAACGTGCTGGGCATTGATTCCGGTGGCGAGGCGGAAGCGCTCGGCGGCGATATGCGAGGCGGCGCCGATGCCCGCGGAGGCGTAGTTCAAGGCGCCGGGCCTCGCCTTGGCCGCGGCCACGAGATCGGCGACGCTGTTGAAGCCCTTCGACGGGGCGACGACCAGCACGGACGGGCTGAAGCCGAACGGAAAGACCGCTTGAAAATCCTTGAGCGGCTCGTACGGCAGGTGCTTGTGCAGGACGGCGCCGGAGCTGATCGTCGACGACCCGAGCAGCACCGTGTAGCCGTCGGGCTTCGCCTTGGCGACGTCGTTGAAGCCGATCAGGCCGCCGCCGCCGGGACGGTTCTCGATGATCATCGGCACGCCGAGCGGCTTCGACATCTGGTCGAAGATCACGCGGGCGATGATGTCGACCGCGTTGCCGGCGCCGATCGGGCTGATCGCCAGGATCGTGTGCGTCGGCCAGTTTTGTGCCGGTGCGGGTGATGCCGTTACCACCGCCGCGACGAGCGCACCCGCGAGCGCGCGAACGAACCTCATGTGATCCTCCCTGGGCCGCGGCGCTTCGGAACGGCCGCAAGCGGCCGCCACAATAAGGAGCTATCCTCCGACCGCAACGGATATGACGCCGCGCCGCGGCCGGACGGCGGCACGGCCACATCGACAATCGGGCGATGCCATGCGAGACGAGACATGCCAGACTTCGTAGTCGAATTCGGCGCAGGCCGAGAGCCGCCGTCGGATGGCCGGCTGCGCGGGCCCGCCTTCGCGCGCAATCACGCGCCGATCTGGTCGGTCATCGAGCCGTTCCTCGCCGGCCGCACGGGCGACGTTCTCGAGGTCGGCAGCGGCACCGGCGAGCACGTGGTCGACTACGCCCGCCGCGCGCCGAGGGTGACGTGGTGGCCGAGCGACGTCAATCCGCGGCACCTCGAGAGCATCGCGGCGTGGCGCGCGCATGCGCGGCTCGCGAACGTCCAGCCGCCAGCGCGTGTCGACCTGCTGCGCGAGGATTGGTATGCCGATCTGGCGGCGCCAACTGGGCTCGTCGCAATCGTCTGCATCAATGTCCTGCACATCTCGCCGTGGCGCGTAACCGAGAACTTGCTCGCCGGCGCGCCGCGGCGTCTCGCGCCCGACGGCGGCATGTTCATCTACGGACCGTTCATGCGCGACGGCGCGCACACGGCGCCGAGCAACGCGGCTTTCGATGCGAGCCTTCGCGCCGAGAATGCCGCGTGGGGCGTGCGCGACACCCGTGACATCGCGGCGGTTGCCGAGCGACACGGCTTGCGAATCGCCGAAGTCGCAGCGATGCCACGGGACAATTTCACGCTCGTGATTACTCGCGCTGCTAAGCCCAGATGGAGCGAAGCATAATACGGGATCGGCCTCTCCGCTGAATGGGCTTTACGCGGATTTCGCTTCGCCCGTCCGGGGGTAGCTCATTGATATTGCAAGGAAAAATGTCGAAACTCGGAAAATTTACCCCGGTCTAACTCCAGTCACCGATCGCCGCCGGCTCTTGCGTGGGGGGCGTTGCCGCGACTTGTGTAAATTCGCACAACGGCCCGTGCGGCCGTCGCGCAATGTCTCCTCACCGACGGCGACCGCTGGCGGACGAGATGCGGGATGGCCTCGCATCACCGCCCAGCCGGGAGACGCCCGTCCAACCCCAAGGAGACTGACATGACCCGCACTTTCACGACCATCGCGGCCCTCGCGTTCATCTGCGCGGCCGCGCCCGCCTTCGCGCACGGCGGCGGTCACACCGGATCGGGAATGGGCACGGGAATGGGCAACAACGGCCAGAACGGCCATTCGGCGCCGATGAGCTGGAACCTCGCCGATCACAAGGGCGACCACACGACGACCAACACCACCGGGAACAACGTTACCCACACGGGGATGCGCGCAGGGAAGATCATCACGCATGTCCATTCGGGCAAGCACCAGGAGCGGATCATGCGGCAGGAGGCCGAGGTTGCCCGGCTGGCAAAGCTGAGGCAGCAGGCGTCCCTTCACAACGATAAGGCGCTGGTTGCGCAGATCAACATGCGGATTCAACACCTCTTGCTTGAGTTGTCGAACGAAGGCCTCTCGGAGGTGATGGTGGCCCAGGCGATCCAACGGATGTAAGCCGCGACGTGCCCACCTGGATGCGAGCGGCCCGATTCCGGATCGGGCCGCTCTCGTTTCGATCGACCCAACCCGCGCCGGCTGCCGCGGATCCGTCGGCATTGCGGTCGTGTCAGGAAGCCGAATCTCAACCAGACCGCCGCAGGCACCCTGCTCGGGCGCCGATCGACGGTCGTGGGGCACCTCGAAAAATTGGGCCATCCGGATTGTGTGCGGCGCGCCGGTAACCACCCTGAAGGGCCGTAGCCCTTCCGTTCCATCCGGGCTAGGCCTCATCATGCTCCGGCTCATCGTCGCGATATTCGCCGGTGAGCTTCAGGCCCTCGATCGCGGTGGTGCCCTCGCTCTTGATGACGCGGCGCGCCGGCTTGCCGGTCTCCTCTCGCATCGCGTCGGCGAGCGCTTCCGAATGGGTGACGATCCAGATGCGCGCCCGGCCGGCCGATCTGCCGATCAGGCGCGCGAGCGGCGCCAGCAGCGCCGGATGCAGGCTCGCCTCCGGCTCGTTGAGCGCGATCAGCGACGGCAGGCGGTAGCCCATCAGGGCGCCGAGCAGGCAGAGATACTTGAGCGTGCCGTCGGACAGCTCTTGCATCGCGAACGGGCGCGGCATGTCGGGGAAGCGCATCTCGAAGCGGCACCAGCTGCCCTCGGCGAACGCGGAAAGCCTGGCGCCCGGGAAGGCATCGTCGACGGCGGCGGCAAGGTCGACGGTGTCCTCGCGGATGACGAACAAGGTCGCGAGCACGGCGGCGAGGTCGCGGCCGTCCGGCGACAGCGTCGGCGTCGTGATGGCATGGCAGGGCTGGCGGATCGGCGAGCCTGCGTCGGTGCGGAAATCGTGATAGAGCCGCCAGTCGAGCATCTCGCGGCGCACCGCCTCGAGCTCGGGGTAGCGCGCGCCGTCGCGGAACGCGGCAAGCGCGGTCTCCGACGGCAGCAGCGCGTCGCGCTGCGTCTCGCGGCTGCCGGCCTCGTTGCGCAGCGCGACGAACGAGCCTTTGCGCTCCATCATCACGACGTCGCGCTGGCCGTGACGGATGACGAGGCGCTCCTCCTTGACGAGCGGCTCGATCTCGAAGGCGGCCTCGCTCCGCTGGGGCAGCCCGATCTCGACCTCGTAGGAATGCGGCAGCCCGACCTCGGCGTCATAGTCCATCTCGTCGAAATGCGCCTTGAGGATCAGCCGCACCGGCTGGCCGCGCCGCCGCGTCCCGGCCCACAGCACCGACTCGACGCCGCCCTCCTCGGCGATCGCCCGCGTGATGGTGCCGTCGGCGGCGGCGCGCAGCAGCCCGAGCGCCTTGTAGAGGTTGGTCTTGCCGACGCCGTTCGCGCCGACGAAGACGGAGCAGGCCTCGACCGGCAGGTAGAGGTTGCGGACGGAGCGATAGCCGCGGATGGTGACGGCGGTCAGGGGCATGCGGAGATTGTAGCCGGGATCGCCCGACGCGACATCCGGCATCGCCGGCCCCGCGCGTCGCGGACCCTATTCTTGTTGCCGAATCAAGACCAAGGGCTCAATGCGGGCTAGTCTAGGAGCCGCGCTCGTCGACGATCACTTTGCCGTCGTTCGGCAACGTGCCCGGCGCAACGAGCTTCACCTCCCCGCGCACCTTGGTAAGCGATTGCAGCGTCGCGGCGACCGCTTCGGCGAGGCCGGCGGCAGGCGCGCCGCATTCGGCTGACAATGTCATCGTGTCCTGCTCGGCCGTGCGCGTCACGGCGAGCCGCGCGCGGCCGAGCTCGGGATGGCGCCGAGCCACCTCGGCGACCTGGCCAGGGTGCACGAACATGCCCTTGACCTTGGTGGTCTGGTCGGCGCGGCCCATCCAGCCCTTGATGCGCATGTTGGTGCGCCCGCAGGGCGAGCGGCCGGGCAGCACGGCGGAGAGATCGCCGGTGGCGAGGCGGATCATCGGATAATCGGCGTCGAACGAGGTGACCACGACCTCGCCGACCTCGCCGTCGGCGACCGGATCGCCGGTGCCGGGACGCACGATCTCGACGATCACGTGCTCGTTGACGATCAAGCCCTCGCGCGCCGGCGTCTCGTAGGCGAGCACGCCGACCTCGGCTATCGCATAGCACTGCAAGGTCGCGACGCCGCGGCCGTCGAGCTCGGCGCGCAGCGAGGGCGGCAGCGCGGCGCCGGAGACGAGCGCGCGCGCCAGCGAGGCGACGTCGCGGCCGGCCTTCTGCGCCGCGTCGAGCAGCACCTTGAGGAAATCGGGCGTGCCGGTGTAGCCGGCCGGCTTCAATTGGGCGATCGCCTCGACCTGCATCTCGGTGTTGCCGACCCCGCCCGGCACGACGGCACAGCCGAGCGCGTGCAAGCCGACCTCGAGGATGAAGGCGCCCGGCGTCAAATGATAGGAGAAGGAGTTGTGCACGATGTCGCCGGCGCGGAAGCCGGCGGCGAAGAGCGCACGCGCCGCGCCGTAGTGGTCTTCGCCGCTACCCTGCGGCTCGAAGATCGGGCCGGGCGACATCATGAGGCGCCGCATCCTGCCGGGCGGCGTGACGTTGAAACCGCCGAACGGCGGCGCCGCTTTCTGCAGCTCGACCAGATCGGACTTGCGCAGCAGCGGCAGCTTCGCCAGCGCCGCGCGCGATGTGACGGCAGCAGGGTCGTTCCCGGCGAGATGTTTCGCCCAGCCGGGCGCCGCGAGGGCGCGGGTGACCGCGTCGCCGAGGGCGGTGAGCTGCACGCTCTCCCGCAGCTCGGGATCGCGGGTTTCGAGCGAATCGTAGAAATCCGGCATGACCACGTCCAATCGGTGCACACCGGCTGCCCTCCCCTGCAGGGAAAGAAAGTCACGTCAGCCAGCGCTTGCGGCGCTTGTAGTGCTTCACGTCGCGGAAGCTCTTGCGTCGGCCCTCCGCGATGCCGAGGTAGAACTCCTTCACGTCCTCGTTCTCGGCGAGCGCGCCGGCCTCGCCGTCCATGACGATGCGGCCGTTCTCGAGAATGTAGCCGTAGCTCGCGTAATTCAGCGCCATGTTGGTGTTCTGCTCGGCGAGCAGGAAGGAGACGCCCTCGCGCGCATTGAGGTCGCGCACGATGCCGAAGATTTCCCCCACGATCTGCGGCGCGAGCCCCATCGAGGGCTCGTCGAGCAGGATCATCTTGGGGCGCGACATCAGCGCGCGGCCGATGGCGCACATCTGCTGCTCGCCGCCCGACGTATAACCGGCGATCGCGGCACGACGCTCCTTCAGGCGGGGGAAGTAGGCATAGACGCGCTCGAGGTCGGCGCGGATGGCGGCCCCGCCGTCGCGCCGGGTGAACGCGCCGGTGAGCAGGTTCTCCTCGACGGTCAGATGGGCGAAGCATTGGCGGCCTTCCATCACCTGGATGCAGCCGCGCCGCACCAGCGCGTTGGGCGAGAGCGCCTGCACCTCGCTGCCGTCGAACAGGATGGAGCCCTTGGTGACCTCGCCGCGCTCGGCGTGCAGCAGGTTGGAGATCGCCTTCAGTGTCGTGGTCTTGCCGGCACCGTTGGCCCCGAGCAGCGCCACGATCGCGCCCTTCGGCACCGACAGCGAGACGCCCTTGAGCACCAGGATGACGCGATCGTAGACGACCTCGACATTGTTGAGCGCGAGGATGGCGGGCGCGGGACCAGGTGTTGTGGCGACGATGGCGTCGGTCATTGCAAAAGGTGATTTGTGGACTGTGCCTGCGCTCCCTCTCCCCGCTCTTGCGCGGGGAGAGGGAGAAGGAAGGAAGAAGGGAGAGCGTTCACGACGACTTGTCGCAAGGCTCGGTGCGCTTCGGCCAACCGGTGCTCGATGTGGCATATTGCTTGGCGGCCGCGTCGATCAGCGGGAGGACCTTGTCCTTCATCGGCTCGATCCAGTCGGAATCCTTGACCCAGGTGTGGCCGTCCCATTTGGCGACATAGGCCGCATGGTGGCCGCTGTGATCGCTGCACGAGACGCGGAACGGACGCGCGAAGCCGACCATGCCGAGCTGGTCGAGGCGCGTCTGGTCGATGTTGAGCGATTCGAGCCCGCGCCGCATGTCCTCGCCGGTGATGACCTGCCTGCCGGTGAGCTTCTGCGCATTGCGGATGCCCTCGGCGATGATCATCGAGTTGAGCACGCCGCGGCCGTAGAAGTTCTCGCCGACATCGGCCTTGGAGGCGACCTGGCTCCCACCCTTGTCGACCACGTACTTGATGATGTCCTGCATCACCGGGAAGTCGTGGCCGACCACGTTGAAGTCGAGCGACAGATAACCCTTGCCGCCGTCGCCGGCCGGACGCACGTCGCTTTCGCCGCCCGCCCACCAGTTGCCGATCAGGTGCTCCATCGGGAAGTTGATGCGGGCCGCCTCCTTGACGGCGGTCGGGTTCATCGCGCCGAAGCCCTGCATGTAGATGTAGTCGGGGCGATCGCGGCGGATGCCGAGCCACAGCGCCGACTGGTTCTGCATCTCGGAGGCCGGCACGGGGTAGAGCTTGAGCGTGAAGCCGTAGTCCTTGGCGAGCTCCTGCAGGAGCGGGATCGGCTCCTTGCCATAGGGTGCGTCGAGATAGACGAGGCCGATGGTCTTGCCCTTGAGCTTGTCGACGCCGCCGAGCTTCTGGCCGACGTATTTCACGAAGATCGAGGCGCCGTCCCAGTAGGTCGACGGCGGGTTGAACACCCAGGGAAACACGTTGCCGTCGGCGGCGGCCGAAAGCCCGTAGGCCATCGACAGGATCGGCACCTTGTCGACCCCGGCCTTGGGGATGACCTGGAGCGTGATCGCGGTCGAGTACGGCGTCGTGACGATCGGGTTCTTGCTCTTGACCGACTCGTAGCACTGCACGCCCTTGGCCGTGTCGTAGCCGGTCTCGCATTCCTCGACCTTGATCTTCACACCGCCGATGCCGCCATCACGCGCATTGATCATGTTGAGGTAGTCGACCATGCCGTTGGCGATCGGCGTTCCCGAGGCCGAGAACGGCCCGGTCCGATAGGTCATCAATGGGACATAGATGCTGTCCTCGGCGCTCGCCGCGACCGGAATGATCGCCACCGTGCCGAGCGCCAACGCCGTCCCGAGGACGAGATGCTTGCATCGCATGTTGCTTCTCCCTTCCCATTCCGTGGGCCTTTTTGGCAGCCCCTCCGATCGACCGATCGCCCTGATCGGAATTGGGCGTCGAGTGTGCGCCTCTAATAAGGGAAAGGCCACACTCTGAGTTTCTGCTTCGTGATCTGCCACAGGCGCGCAAGGCCCATCGGCTCGAGCACCAGAAAGCCGATGATCAGCACGCCGACCGTCATGAAGGTCAGGTGGTCGACGGTCTCGGAGCGCAGCGGCACGCCGAGCGCCGCCGGCGTCGCCCGCAGCACGATCGGCAGAGTGTAGATCAGCGCGGCGCCCATGAACGAGCCGATCAGGCTGCCGAGGCCGCCGATGATCACCATGAAGAGAACGAAAAAGCTCTGATTTATGTCGAAGACGCCGGACTCGCCGCCGCCGTACCACAGGAACATCAGTAGCGCCCCGGCGACGCCGCAGTAGAACGAGGAGACCGCGAAGGCGACGAGCTTGGTCTGCAGCAGCCGAATGCCCATCAGCTCGGCCGCGATGTCCATGTCGCGCACCGCCATCCAGCTGCGGCCGATGCGGCCGCGCACGAGATTCGAGGCGATCCAGGTCATGACGGCGACGATGGCGAGCACGACCAGATAGCGGCTCGACGCGGTCGCGGTCGGGCCGGTGATCGGGATGCCGAACAAGGTGCGCTCCGGCACCTCGATCGAGCCTGAGGAGTTGTAATTGTAGAGCCAGGGGATGCGGATGAAGCACCACTGCAGGAAGAACTGCGCCGCGAGGGTGGCGACCGCGAGGTAGAAACCCTTGATGCGCAGCGACGGCAGGCCGAACAGCACGCCGACCGCGGCGGCGAAGAATCCCGACGCGATCACCCAGACGATGATGTTCACGTTGGGAAAGATGCTGGTGAGCTTGTAGCACGCGAAGGCGCCGATCCCCATGAAGGCGCCGGTCCCGAGCGACAACAGCCCCGTATAGCCGGTGAGGATGTTGAGCCCGATCGCGGCGAGCGAGAAGATCAGGAACGGGATCATCACAACGTGGAGGAGGAATTCGCTGGCGAACGGCAGCACCAGATAAGCGACGGCGAGGATCGCGCCGAAGCCGATGCGGTCCTGCAGCACGGGAAACACCGCCATGTCGGCCGCGTAGGTCGTCTTGAACTGGCCTGCCTCGCGATAAAACATCACCCGCCCCTAAATGCGCTCGATGATACGTTCGCCGAACAGGCCCTGCGGACGGAAGAGCAGGAAGATCAGCGCGATCACGTAGGCTAGCCAGCTTTCGATCCCGCTGCCGAGCAGCGGGCCCCAATAGAACTCGCCGATCTTCTCCCCGATGCCGATGACGACGCCGCCCACGATCGCGCCCGGGATCGACGTGAAGCCGCCGAGGATGAGCACCGGCAGCGCCTTGAGCGCGATGATCTGCAGCGCGAACGACACGTCGGAGCGCGCGCCCCACATGACGCCGGTGGCGAGCGCGACGATGCCGGCCGCGAACCAGACGATCACCCAGATCTGCTCGAGTGAGATGCCGACCGAGAGCGCGGCGCGATGGCTGTCGGCGACCGCGCGCAGGGCGCGGCCGATGCGCGTCTTCTGGAAGAAGACACCGAGCCCCGCCACCATGACCAGCGCGATGACGGCGCCGGTGATGTCGAGCTTCTGCAGCGAGACGAGGCCGCCGAGGATATGCAGGTCGATCGCGCCCTTGGGCAGGTAGAGCTGGTCGGCGATCATCGTCTTGGGCTCGCCGCCGAACATGAGCTCGCCGAGCCCGATGAGGAAATAGGTGAGCCCGAACGTCGCCATGAACAGGATGATGTCCGGCTGGTTGACCAGCGGGCGCAGCACCAGCCGTTCGACGCCGAACGCGAGACCGTACATGATCACGATGGTGAGGCCGAGCGCCGCGAAGGCGGGCAGGCCGTGCTGATGCAGGCCGACGAGGGTGAGCGCCGAGAACACCACCATGATGCCCTGGGCAAAGTTGAACACGCCCGACGCCTTGAAGATCAGCACGAAGCCGAGCGCGATCAGCGAATAAAGCACGCCGGTGACGAAGCCTTCCCAGATCGTCTGCACGAACAGATCGGGCGCCGTGCCCATCTGCACGAACGGATCGATGAAGACCTGGTAGAGGATGTTCACGGGGCTAGGACCCGGCACGGTCGGCGCGGTCGTTACCCTCCCGCCCGTTGGCGGGGAGGGTCGAGCGACGCTGCGAAGCGGGGGAGCGAGGGGTGGGGGGCCTACGCTTGCTCCAAATTGGCGATAAGCGCGCACAACGCAAGGTCCGAGCAAGCGGCGCCCCCCATCCCCCACCCCTCACCGCCACTCGCTGCGCTCGCGGGGGGAGGGGAGCCCCGCAGAGATCGCGGCTCGCGCTTCCTTCATGTCTCGAGGTCATCTGTCGCCCCTCAATGCGCGACGCCGAGATAGGCGTCGATCACGCGCTGGTCGCGCTTGACCTCGTCGGGCGTGCCGTCGGCGATCTTGCGGCCGTACTCGAGCACGACCACGCGGTCGGAGAGGTCCATCACCACGCCCATGTCGTGCTCGATCAGCGCGATGGTCGTGCCGAAGTGATTGTTCACGTCGAGGATGTAGCGCGACATGTCCTCCTTCTCTTCCATGTTCATGCCGGCCATCGGCTCGTCGAGCAGCAGGAGGTCGGGTTCCATGGCGAGCGCACGGCCGAGCTCGACGCGCTTCTGCAGCCCATAGGGCAGCCGGCCGACCGGAATCCTGCGGATCTGCGGGATCTCGAGAAAATCGACGATCTCCTCGACCTTGCGGCGATGCTCGACCTCCTCGGAGAGCGCCGGGCCGAAGCGGAGGATCTGCCAAAAAAGCCCGCGCTGCATCTTCAGGCTGCGGCCCGCCATGATGTTGTCGAGCGTCGTCATGCCGCGAAACAGCGCGACGTTCTGAAACGTGCGGGCGATGCCGCCGCGCGCCGCCTCGTAGGGGCGCATGCGCGTGCGCATCTTTCCCTTGAACGTGATGCGGCCTTGCTGCGGATGGTAGAAGCCGTTGACCACGTTGAGCATCGAGGTCTTGCCCGCCCCGTTGGGGCCGATGATGGCGCGGATCTCGCCGCGGCGGACGTCGAACGACACGTCGGTGAGCGCGCGCACGCCGCCGAACGCGAGCGATACGTTCTCCACCGCCAGCAGCGCCTCCCGCACCGCGCTGTCGCCGTCGGCTGGCGCCCTCATGCGACCTTCTCCAGCGCGGAAGACCCGGCGGGCGTCATGTCGCGGATCTTCACCCGCGCCGCCAGCACGCCCTTGCGGCCGTCCTCGAAGACGACTTCCGTTGCGACGTCGGCCTCGCTCGATCCGTCATAGAGCGCCTTGATCAACGGTGCATAGCGCTCGGCAATGAGCCCGCGGCGCACCTTCTGGGTGCGGGTGAGCTCGCCATCGTCGGCATCGAGCTCCTTGTGCAGGATCAGGAAGCGGCGGATCTGCGCGCCCGCCATCACCTTCTCGTCGGCGAGCGAGCGATTGACCTCGGCGACGTGCTTTTCGAGCATGTCGTAAACCAGCGGATGGCCGGCGAGCTCCTGGTAGGAGCCGTAGACCACGTTGTTGCGCTCGGCCCAGTTGGCGAGCGCGGTCAGGTCGATGTTGAGGATGACGGCGACAAAGTCGCGCGCATGACCGAATGCGACCGCCTCGCGGATGTTGGGATAGAACTTGAGCTTGTTCTCGATGTATTTCGGCGGGAACAGCGTGCCGTCATTGAGCTTGCCGACGTCCTTGGCGCGATCGATGATCTTGAGGTGCCCGCTCGTGGGATCGAGGAAGCCGGCGTCGCCGGTGCGCACCCATCCGTCGGGCGTCTTCGTCTCGGCGGTTTTTTCCGCATCCTTGTAGTAGCCGGCGAACACGCCGGGCGACTTGAACAGCACCTCGCCGCTGTCGGCGATCTTGACGTCGACGTCGATGTTGGGCTTGCCGACCGTATCGGCGAAGATCTCGCCGTCCGGCTGCGCCGTGATGTAGACCGACGCCTCGGTCTGCCCATAGAGCTGCTTGAGGTTGACGCCGAGCGCGCGATAGAAGCGGAAGATTTCCGGTCCGATCGCCTCGCCCGCCGTATAGGCGACACGAATGCGCGAGAGGCCGTAGCGGTTCTTGAGCGGGCCGTAGACCAGGACCTCGCCCAGCCCGTAGAGCAGTCGCGCGCCGAGCGGCACGCGGCCGCGGTCGAGAATCTTCTCGCCCCAGCGGCGGGCGTGGCCGAGGAAAAAGTGGAACATCCGCCGCTTGAGCGCGCCGGCATCGTCCATGCGCACCATCGTCAGCGTGATGAGATTTTCGTAGATGCGGGGCGGCGCGAATGCGTAGGTGGTGCCGATCTCGCGCCGGTCCTCGATGATGGTGTCCTGCGACTCCGGGCAGTTGACGCAATAGCCCGCCACATAGGACTGCGCGTAGGAGAAGATGTGGTCGCCGATCCAGGCGAGCGGCAGATAGGCGATGATCTCGACGTGCTCGTCGAGCCGGTCGAACAGGTTGCCGTTGCGCGCCGAGATCAGCACGTTGTCGAAGGTGAGCATGACGCCCTTCGGCCGCCCGGTCGTCCCCGAGGTGTACAGGATGATGGCGAGATCGCTTCCCTTCCCGGCCGCGACGCCCTGCTCCCACGGCGAAAGCTGATCGGGGGCGGCAAGCCGCGCGCGGCCGGCCTGCTGCACGTCGGCGAACGATCGCACCTGCTCGGGATCGTAGTCGCGCAGGCCGCGCGGCTCGTCGTAGACGATGTACTTCAGCCTGCTGAGCCGCGCGGCGGCGGAGAGGACCTTGTCGACCTGCTCCTGGTCTTGCACGACCGCGATGGTCACCTCGGCGTGCTCGAGCACATAGGCCATCTCCTCGGCGACCGAATCGGCGTAGATCGGGACCGGCACGGCGCCGAGCGCCTGGGCGGCGCACATCGCCCAATAAAGCCGCGGTCGATTGGCCCCGATGATCGCGACGTGATCGCCGCCCTCGAGGCCGAGCTCGGCGAGGCCAGCCGCGAACGCCCGCACCTCGTCGAGCACCTGGTCCCACGACCAGGCGCGCCAGATGCCGAGGTCCTTGTGGCGAATGGCCGGGCGGCCGCGAAAGAGCTTCGCGTTGCGCACCAGCAGCTTCGGAAACGTATCCGCATCCGCGGCGGGCGTTCCGGCCACAGCGTTCCCCTCGATCCCGGTACTTTTCCAGGCACTTTTTCCGGCACTTGGACGCGCCAGCGCCGGCATTTCCCCTCGCCGCTTGAATCGCGGTCTTTGCACGATTTGAAAGGACGGCGGCAGCCCGGTCAAGTAGACCTGAGCTCAGCCAGCGATGGGACTTTTCGGCGGAGCCGCAGCCGGTCCCCGGCGACGGAGCGGCGATCATTCAGAACGCCACTCCATCAGCCCCATTGACGCTGCGTCGACAAGGTTTCCGGCCGCACGGGCTGAACCTTTTGCCTCTTCGACCTGACGAAAGGCAGACCCGAAAGGACAACCCAATGACGAAACGTGACCCCATTCTTGCGATCGCCGCCGTCCTGATGCTCGGCATGGCCGGCGCGAGCGCCGGCGAGCTGCCGAGCTACGAATTCGCCGGCCTTCCAATCACTCCGCTGCAGATGAGCGTGCTGGGGCAGTCCGGCCGAGTGCAGGAGCGGCAGGCCGCACCGACCCTGATCGACGACGGCATGCCGGCCTCGCCGCATCAGATCGCCGTGCTGAGCCATCGGCGCGCGGCCGCGCGGTTCGACGCCGCGCAAACGCGGATCGGCACCGTCACGCGCGTGGAGTAGTCGATGCGCCGAGCGGCCCTGCTCACTCCGCGGCTTTGAGCAGCGGCGCCGGGCCGGCGCGAAACTGCTCAAACAGCGCGGCCTCGTCGGCCTTGGCGGCCGCGAGGTTGCGCATCTTGATGTGGCCGAAGCCGCGGATCTTCTCCGGGATCGCCGCGAGGCCGACCGCCACGTGATGGTTCTCGGGGGTGAGCTTGCCGAGCACCTCTTCGAGCATCGCCTCGTAGTCGGCGATCAGCTTGCGCTCGGTCTTGCGCTCCGCGGTATGGCCGAAGATGTCGAAGGCCGTGCCGCGCAGGCCTTTGAGCCGCGCCAGCATCTTGAAGGCGCGGAACATCCACGGGCCGAAGGTCATCTTGCGCGGGCGGCCTTCCCGGTCGGTCGGCGCGAGCAGCGGCGGGCTCAGGTGCACGACGAGGCGTAGGTCGTCGCCGTCGAAAGTGTTCTTGACCTGTGCGGCGAACGCGCCGTCGGTGTAGAGGCGCGCCACCTCGTACTCGTCCTTGTAGGCCATCAGCTTGAAGAGATAACGCGCGACCGCCTCGGCGAGCCCGCATTTGTCGGGCGTGTGCCCCTGTTCGGCAGCGCGGGCCTTCTCGACCCAGGCGCGGTAGCGCGCCGCGTAAGCGGCGTTCTGATATTCGGTGAGGAAGGCGGCGCGGCGCGCGACCATCTCGTCGAATGATTGCGAGAGGGCGACCACCGGATCGGCCACCGGCGGGGTCGCGAGCTGCTCCACGGCGGCGAGATCGAGCGCGGCGCGGCGGCCCCAGCGGAAGGCCGAAATGTTCATCGGCACCGCCTCGCCGTTCAATTCGAGCGCGCGCTCGATGGCGGCGGCCGAGAGCGGCAGCGCGCCGATCTGATAGGCGTACCCGAGCATGAACATATTGGCGCCGAGCGACTGGCCGAGCAGCGCGGTCGCAAGCCGCGAGGCATTGACGAAATGGCTGCGCTCCTTGCCGGCCGCACTCATGATGGCGCGGCGCAGGCGCTCCGTCGGCAGCGAGAATTCGGTGTTGCGGGTGAACTCGCCGGGCAGCATCTCGGCGGTGTTGATCACCATCGCGCAGGCGCCCGGCTTGACCGCACTCAGCACCTTCTTGTTGCCGGCGACCACGATGTCGCCGCCGAGCACGAGGTCGGCGCCGCGCGCCGGCACACGGATGGCATGGATGTCGGCCGGCTTGTTGGCGATGCGGATATGGCTCTGCACCGCGCCGCCTTTCTGGGCGAGGCCGGCCATGTCGATCACGCCGACGCCCTTGCCTTCGAGATGCGCCGCCATGCCGATGATGGCGCCGACCGTCACGATGCCGGTGCCGCCGATGCCCGTGACGATGACGCCGTAGGTCTGGCCGATCTCGGGCAGCTTCGGCTCGGGCAGCGGCGTCTCGTCGGCCTTCACGGCGACGCCCTGACCCTTCTTGAGCTGCGCGCCCTCGACGGTGACGAACGAAGGGCAGAAGCCTTTGACGCAGGAGAAGTCCTTGTTGCAGCTCGACTGATCGATGGTGCGCTTGCGGCCGAACTCGGTCTCGAGTGGCTGCACCGAGACGCAGTTCGACTGAACCCCGCAGTCGCCGCAGCCTTCGCAGACGAGCTCGTTGATGATGACGCGCTTTGGCGGATCGGGAAACTGACCGCGTTTGCGCCGACGGCGCTTTTCGGCCGCGCAGGTCTGGTCGTAGATCAGGACCGTGCAGCCGGGAATCTCGGCGAGTTGCCGCTGGATGGCGTCGAGGTCGTCGCGGTGATGCACCGTGAGGCCCGCCGGCCAGTCGGTGCCGGCCGCATATTTATGCGGCTCGTCGGTCACGACGACGACGCGCTTCGCGCCTTCGGCCGCGACCTGGCGGGCGATCTGCGGCACCGTCAGGCCGCCATCGTTCTTCTGGCCCCCCGTCATCGCGACCGCGTCGTTGAACAGGATCTTGTACGTGATGTTGACGCCGGACGCGATCGCGCCGCGGATCGCCATGTAGCCCGAATGGTTGTAGGTGCCGTCGCCGAGATTTTGGAACACGTGCGGGCGCTTGGAGAACGGCGCCTCGCCGATCCAGTTGGCCCCCTCCCCGCCCATCTGCGTGAAGCCGAGCGTCGAGCGGTCCATCCACTGCGCCATGTAGTGGCAGCCGATGCCCGCATAGGCGCGCATGCCTTCCGGCACCTTGGTCGAGGAGTTGTGCGGGCAGCCGGAGCAGAAATACGGGATGCGGACCGCGACGTCCTGCGTCTCGCGCAGCACGCGCTGCGCGTCCTTCAGCCGCGCGACGCGGCCGGCGAGGTTCTCGTCGGTCGCGTATTTCATCAGCCGCTCGCCGATGCAGATCGCGACGTCGTTCGAATCGAGTGCGGCCTTGACGGGGAAGAGCCAGTTGCCCTGCTCGTCCTTCTTGCCGATGCACACCGGCTGGTTGGCGGTGCCGTAGAGCTCCTCGCGCACCTGCACCTCGATCAGCGAGCGCTTCTCCTCGACCACGATGATCAGCTCGAGCCCCTCGGCGAACTCTTGCAATTCCTGTCGCGCGATCGGCCACGGGCAGGCGATCTTGTGGATGCGCAGGCCGAGGTCGTTGCAGCGCACCTCGTCGAGGCCGAGCTCGTCGAGCGCCTGGCGCACGTCGAGATAGGACTTGCCGACCGTGATGACGCCGATCCTGGGATTGCGCCCGCCCGAGGTGATCTGGCGGTTGAGCTTGTTGGCGCGCACGAAGGCCAGCATGGCGTCGCGCTTGTAGTCGTGCAGGCGCGCCTCCATGCCGAGGATGGTGTCTTGCAGGCGGATGTTGAGGCCGCCCGGCGGCATCGCGAAATCGGTCGGGATGACGATGCCGACCCGATCGAGGCTGCCGTCGATCACGCCGGTGGACTCGACCGTCTCATGCATGCACTTCAGCCCGACCCAGGTGCCGGTGAAGCGTGACATCGCCCAGCCGTAGATGCCGTAGTCGACGATCTCCTGCACCCCGGCCGGGTTGAGGATCGGGATCATCACGTCGACGAAATTGAACTCGGACTGGTGCGCCGTGGTGGACGACTCGGCCGTGTGGTCGTCGCCCATCAGCGCAAGCACGCCGCCATGCGGCGAGGTGCCGGCGAAGTTGGCGTGGCGCAGCGCATCGCCCGAGCGGTCGACGCCTGGGCCCTTGCCGTACCAGATGCCGAACACGCCATCGAACTTGCCTTCGCCGCGCAGCTCGGCCTGCTGCGAGCCCCACAGCGCGGTGGCGGCAAGATCCTCGTTGATCGCAGTCTTGAACAGGATGTCGTTCTGCCGGCACAGCGCCTCGGCGCGCTGGAACTGGTAGTCGAGCCCGCCGAGCGGCGAGCCGCGGTAGCCGGTGATGTAGCCCGCGGTGTTGAGCCCGGCCTGCCGGTCGCGCGCCTTCTGCATCAGGCACATGCGCACCAGCGCCTGGTAGCCGGTGACGAACACCCGGCGCTTGGTCAGATCATATTTGTCGTCGAGGGTGACGCGATCGAGCGCCATGGCGAACGTCCTGCCGCAGGGGACCGGCGAACCGGATCAGGCCATAGATATAGAGAGCGCGCAATCGGGCGAAAAGCGAGCCCCGCGCGGCGATTGCGTCGCAGGCCGGCCGATGGGCAGGAAATTGCGCTGGGCCGCGGGCGCAAGAAATTTGGCGCACCGCAGCACAGAAATATTTACGCCGCCCTATCGCGTTGCGTGGGCCTGATCAGGATCTCGGCCGAGATTCCCAGCTTCCGATGGAGGCGGCGAATCATCTCGACCGACGGCGCTCGCTTGCGATTGAGCACTTCCGCGACACGCGTGCGCCGAGATCAGCGGCTCGAGGTCCTTGCGAGTGAGACCTTGCTGTTCCATGCGGAACTTGATCGCCTCGATGGGGATCCGGCGGGTCCATGGGATAGTGCTGCGCCTCATAGGCGTCGATCAGGGTCGCCAGCACGTCCAAACGGTCACCCTCCGGCGATTTCGATTTTGCCCCCACAGGCGCTCCACCTCGGCCACCGCAGCCTCGTAGTCCTTCTTGGTGCGGATGGGCTTTATCGCGTTCTTCATACCTAGCCTTCGCCGCAGATCGCCTCGTTCGCCTATATCTCAGGCACCCACGTCTTTCTTGCGACCATGCAGCAAACAAGGCGTGGATGGCCGGGACAAGCCCGGCCAAGACGCAAGACCGCGAAGCGCTAATGTGATGGACGCGCTACGCGCCTTCGCCCAGCCGCTGCTTGAGGCCGGCGTTCTCGGCTTCGAGCCGCTTGATTCGCCGCGCCAATGCGAGGGGAACCGGCGCGTCGTGCGCGGCGAGCGGTATGATCTCGACGCCGAGCTCATGCTCGCGGCGCCAGCGGGTGCGCACGCGGGACGCGGTTTCGGTCTTGGCGATATGCAGCTCGAACTCCTCGGGGAGCAGCGTCGCGTTGGCCACGCGGAGCTTCGCGCCCGCGCCCGACATGTTGCGCACCACGCAATCAATCGCGATCAGCCGACGGTCGGTCGTGATCAACCCGCCCATGTAGGCGGGCGAGCGCGGCTGCTTGCGGCGGTCGGGCGTGGTGGATTGCGGCTCCATCGCAGCATGGTGCCATGACAGCCGCCGGTTGCAAGCGGATGGTTGAGAGAGGGTTAAACGGAAAGATTAATGCGCACGTCTCGGTTCCAGCGGCATCGGAGAATGTGCGTCAGCCTTCCTTGCCGGGCGCATGCTCTCGGCGGCCAAACGGGACCCACGACGCCGGCGCTTCAATGCTTGCTGCTCGAGCCGAACAGCCGATTGAATATCCCCGCCGGCTTCCGCACGGTGGGTTTGTCGGAGAGCTCGAGCCAGTAGACGTTGTCATTCACGTCCGGGCGGAAGGATCGGACATGGCGCACTCTGATCTGCTCCTCTGCGCTGGGGCCGACCGTCTCGCCGTCCTTGACGACCGCACCTTTGGCGAGAAGATAGGAGCCGATCTTGCGTACCAGATCGTAGGTCCGGTCGAGGGGCAGCGAGCTCTCGGTCTCGATCTCCATCAGCCCAAAGTCGCGCATGCCGATCGTCGAGATCAGGATGTTGCCGTTGGGCTGTTTCGAGAACTGTATGAGGACCCAGAGCGAGAAAGGGATCGCTCCCTTTAACGTCTGCACGAACTCGCCCTTCAAGGCGCTGGACGGCATCAGAACACTGCCCCACAGCACGCCGATCACGGGCAGCTGCTCCACCAGCTCGCGTACCAGGATGAGATGGCGCATGTGGGCGTCCAGGCGCGAAAACCTGGACCACCTGCAAAACACCATGAGATGCGCCTGGCAGCGCGCAATGTCCTTTTTGACGTCGGGCCACCAGTAGGCGAACGCGGCCGGGCGATCGAGCGCGGCGGGATATGGCATATCCATCCGCATCCCCATGATCACGTCGCCTGCGGCGGGAAGCACGATCGATCCGCCGGGTTTATTCCCTTCCGCGTGTTTCGGATCGATCTCGAGGGTCTTCCCGACGCGTTCGATCAACAGCCGACAGTCGATTTCGGCGGGGCGCTCGAGAAAAAGCGTAGCACCGATATTCTTCGGCTTGTCTGCCTGATTTTGCGTGGAGTCCGACATGGCCTTCCTCCGCTGAAAAAATTACCCTGGCGTCGGAAAAACGACCGGATCGGTCATCGGAGAAAATGCAACCTATCGGAGACGCCCGCGCAAAACAAATAAAGCAAGCCGAATGCGTCCAATGCGGACCCGCGCCGCGGTGTTTCGACTCTGGCGTCGCGACTACACCCTATTCCCCGCGCTCCAGCTCCAGAAGTCGCGGCCTTCCTCGCGCATGAAGCGGGCGAGCACCATGTTGTGCACCTCCGACGCCCCGTCGACCAGGCGCGCCGCGCGCGCGGCGCGGTAGACCCATTCGGCGATCGTATCCTTGGAGTAGCCGCGCGCGCCGTTGAGCTGGATCGCGACGTCGGCGGCGTTGTGCAGCGTGTCGGCGACGTGGACCTTGGCCATCGAGATTTCCTTGCGGGCGCGGTCGCCCTGGTCGAGCTTCCAGGCCGCATGCATGGTGAGCAGGCGGCCGACCTGAATTTGCTGAGCGACCTGGCCTAGCTTGATCTGCACGCTTTCGCGGTGGGCGAGCTTGACGCCGAAACCTTCGCGGCGCTCGACATAGTCCTGGGCGATCTCGAGGCAGCGCTTCGACCAGCCGAGCCAGCGCATGCAGTGGGTGAGCCGCGCCGGACCGAGCCTTATCTGCGTCGCGCGCAGGCCGTCGCCGACCCGCATGAGCACGTCCTCGTCCGCGACCTCGAGCCCGTCGAATTCGAGCTCGCAATGCCCGCCGTGCTCCTCCGGCCCCATGATCTCGATGCGGCGCACGATGCGCCAGCCGGGCTGGTCGCGGTGATAGAGGAAGGCCGTGAGCCCGGTGCGCGGGTCATCGGAGGTGCGCGCGATCAGGATGAAATGCGCCGCCGCGCCCGCGCCCGTGATGAACCACTTGCGGCCGTGGATCACCCACTTGTTGCCGCGCCGCTCGGCGCGCGTCCTGATCATGCTCGGGTCGGAGCCGCCGCCGGGCGCCGGCTCGGTCATCGCGAAGGAGGAGCTGACCATGGCGTCGACGATCGGGCGCAGCCACTTCTCCTTCTGCGCCGGGGTGCCGACCTTGGCGAGCAGGTTCATGTTGCCGTCATCGGGCGCCATGCAGTTGAAAGCCAGCGGCCCGAACAGCGAGCGCGCGGCCTCCTCGTACATCACGGCCCAAGCGACGATCGGCAGCGCCATGCCGCCGACCTCCTTCGGCGACTGCGGCGCCCACAGGCCGGCGGCGCGCGCCTTGGCGCGCACCGGCGCCAGGCGCTGGAGCGGGATGTTCTCGTGGTCGGAGAAGTTCTGCGGATCGCTTTCCAGCGGCAGCACGTGCGCCTCGACGAAGGCGCGCACGCGCAAACGCAGGTCCTCGATCTCGGGCGGCAGCGTGAAATCGATCATCGGAATGCTTTCCTCGGCTTACCCCGGCAGCGCCACCACGGCGCCGCCGTCGACCACGACCGTCGTCCCCGCCATGTAGCGCGCCGCGTCGGACGCGAGCAGCAGCAGCGCGCCATCGAGATCGCCGTCGGCGCCGAAGCGGCCGGCCGGAATCGCCCGCATGAGCTTCTTGCCCTCGTCGCTCGCGAGGTAGTCGTGGTTGATGTCGGTATCGAACCAGCCGGGCGCGATCGCATTGACGCGCACGCCCTTGAAGGCGAGCTCGAGGCCGAGCGCCTTGGTGAGCTGCACCACGGCGGCCTTGGCGGTCGTATAGGCGACGACGCCCTTGGCGACGCCAAAGCCGAGAACCGACGCGATATTGATGATCGCGCCCTGGCGGTTGGCCGCGAGCATCCGCTTCGCGCCCTCCTGCGCCCAGAAGAAGACGGCATCGAGATTGGTCGACAGCACGCCGCGCCATTTCTCGTCGGCCATCTCGACGGCCCGATCCGCGTGCGCGATCCCGGCATTGTTGACGAGAATCGTAACGGTGCCGAAGGCCCGCTCGGCGGCGTCGAAGGCGCGCACCATGGCGGCGCGGTCGAGCACGTCGGCATCGACCGCGATCGCCTTGCCGCCGGCGGCGGTGATCTTGTCGCGCACGGCGGCGAGCCGATCCGCACGACGGGCCACCAGGGCGACGGCGGCGCCGTTCTCGGCCAGCACGGTGCCGAAGCGGGCGCCGAGCCCACTCGAGGCGCCGGTGACGAGGGCGGTGCGGCCCGTGAGGTCGAACAGTTGGGCGGCCTTCATCAACAGTCCCCGCTGAGCCCTTGAATCGGAGGGAACAAGGGCCTTAAATGATGCGTCCGATTTGCAGAAGGGGGCAACCCGTGAATTTGCTGCGCAAAGCTTTGCTCGTTGTGGCCGCCGGCGCGGCAGTCTGCTGGGGCGCTTCCGGCCCGGCGCAAGCCAACCGCCTCGAGCCGCACTGGTACGCGTGGCAACAACTGTGGGACTACGGCGACACGTACGAGATGTATCAGGCCGGTTGCGTGAAATGGAATTACCGCAATCAGTCATGGTACACTCATTGCGGCCTGCCGCAGAACGCGGTGTTGTGGCCGCCGCACGAGCACCATCACCATCGCCACGTGATCTCCGTCCGCGACTGATCGCTGGGCGCTCAACCACCCGCGAGCAGGTGGGGCAGCCAGGTCGCGAGGCCCGGCCTGAACCACAGCACGACCAGCATTCCGAGCTGGATCAGCACGAACGGGATGACGCCGATATAAATGTCGAGCGTCTTGACCTGCGGGGGCGCGACGCCGCGCAGGTAGAACAGCGTCGGCCCGAGCGGCGGGTGCAGGTACGACGTCTGCAGATTCATCGCCATCAGGATGCCGAGCCACACCGGATCGACGCCCGGCATGCGCAGCAGCGGCGGCGCCACGATCGGCACCACCACGAAGATGATCTCGAAGGCGTCCATCACGAAGCCGAGCAGGAACATCGCGACCATCACGATGAGCAGCGCGCCGGCGACTCCGCCCGGCAGGTCGCCGAGCGCGCGCTGCACCATGTCGTCGCCGCCGAGCCCGCGAAAGACGAGGCTGAACATGGTCGCGCCGATCAGGATGGTGAAGATCATCGCCGTGATCTGCGTGGTCGCGGCGAGCGCGGGCTGCAGGATTTTTTCGCGCGCGACCGTCGCGATGGCCGCGGCGGCACCGTAGGCGAGCGCTGCCAGCAGTACGAAGGCGGCCGCGACGGCGGCATCGTCCCAGGCGCTGGCATCGGCGCGGCCGACCCGCAAATCGGCGACATGGTGCAGGACGAGCAGACCGGCGGCGGCGAGGATCGCGAGCGTCACCGGCGCCGATCGCGTCGGCGCGGCCTTGCGCGCGGTGAGCAGAATCGCGCCGAAGGCGCCGACGGCGGCGGCTTCAGTCGGGGTGGCGAGCCCGCCGAGGATCGAGCCGAGCACCACGATGATGAGCGCGAGCGGCGCGACGAGGGCATCGGCGAGGCGGCGGATCAGCGCAACGCCGGTCGGCGCATCCGGCTCGCGCCGGATCGCCGGGCAGGCATGCGGGCGCAGCAGCGCGACGCCGATCTGAAAGGCGAGATATAGCCCGACCAGCGCGAGCGCCGGGATGACCGCGCCGGCGAAGAGGTCGCTGACCGATACCTGGTCGGGCGCGAACTTGCCCTGCGCGAGCTGGGCGGCCTGGTAGGCGGTGTTGAGCTGGTCGCCGAGCAGCACCAGCACGGTCGCGGGCGGCATGATCTGCGCGAGCGTGCCGGTTGCCGCCACCGTACCGGCGGCAAGGCGCGGATTGTAGCCGTGGCGCAGCATGGCGGGCAGCGAGATCAGCCCCATGGTGACGACGGTCGCGCCGACCACGCCCTTGGCGGCGGCGAGCAGCACGCCGACGAGGGTCACGGAGATCGCAAGGCCGCCAGTGAGACGGCCGAACGCCCGCCCCATGGTCTCCAGCAGCTCCTCGGCGATGCGCGAGCGCTCCAGCATCACGCCCATGAGGATGAACAGCGGGATCGCCAGCAGCACCTCGTTGGTCATCACGCCGAAGACGCGCGGCGGCAGCGCGCCGAGGAGCGAGAAACGCATGACGCCGGTCGCCTCGCCGAGCACCGCGAAGGCGAGCGCAGTGCCGCCGAGCGTGAAGGCGACCGGATAGCCGGCCATCAGCAGGCCGCAGACGGCGACGACCAGAAGGGTGGCGAGCAGCTCGGGCAGGCCCATCGGCGTCTCAGTGGTGGGGCCTGGGCGCGGGAGCCGGCGCGGCGCCGACGAGCGTGAGCCAGGCACGAGCCGCCTGCGCGATGCCCTGCAGGCCGAGCAAGAGGGCGAACAGCAGGATCAGCGTCTTGAGCAGAAACACCAGCGGCAGGCCGCTCGCCTCGGGCGAATGCTCGAGGATCGCCCAGGAGCGCGTCACATAGGGCAGGGCGAACCAGGCAAGCCCGCCGATGAAGGGCAGCAGCAGAAAGAGCGCGCCCGCGAGGTCGACCAGCGCACGGGTGCGCGGCGCGGCATCGGCATAGAAGATGTCGACCCGCACATGCCCGCGCGCCTGCAGCGTCCACGCGGCCGCCCCCATGAACAGGGTCGCATGCGCGTAGAGGATCGTCTCGGAGAGCCAGATCGAGCCGATGCCGAGCACGTAGCGCATCAGCACCACGGCGACCTGCACGATCACCATTCCGATGAGGCACCAGGTGACGGTGCGACCTATTGCGGCGTTGAACCGGTCTATCCCTGCGGCGATGGCGGCGAGACGGTCGACCATGCTGTTTCCGAAACGGGCCCCTGGAGCGCGCGGCCAGGGTTTTCTAGCCGCCCCCCGATCCCCTATATAGAGGCCCAACGGAGAAACTCACCCGATGTCCGACAAGATCCCCGTCACGGTGCTCACCGGCTATCTCGGCGCCGGCAAGACCACGCTGCTCAACCGCATCCTCTCGGAGCCGCACGGCCAGAAGTTCGCCGTCATCGTCAACGAGTTCGGCGAGATCGGCATCGACAACGACCTCGTGGTGGGCGCCGACGAGGAAGTGTTCGAGATGAACAACGGCTGCATCTGCTGCACCGTGCGCGGCGACCTGATCCGCATCATCGACGGGCTGATGCGGCGCAAGGGCAAGTTCGACGCCATCATCGTCGAGACCACGGGCCTGGCGGATCCGGCGCCGGTGGCGCAGACCTTCTTCGTCGACGAGAACGTAGGCAAGAAGGCGAAGCTCGACGCGGTGGTCACGGTCGCGGACGCCAAGTGGCTCAAGGATCGGCTGCGCGACGCGCCGGAGGCGAAGAACCAGATCGCGTTCGCCGACGTGATCCTGATCAACAAGACCGATCTCGTCAGCGACGCCGAGCTGCGCGAGATCGAGGCGCGCATCCGCGGCATCAACCCCTACGCCAAGCTGCACCGCACCCAGCGCTGCGCCATCCCGCTGCCCGAGGTGCTCGGCCGCAACGCCTTCGACCTCGACCGCATCCTCGATATCGAGCCGGCCTTCCTGGAGGAGGGCAACGGGCATGATCACGATCATGACCATCACCACGATCATGATCATGGGCACGACCATGATCACGGCGGGCTCAAGCACTATCACGACGAGGACATGCAATCGCTGTCGGTGAAGAGCGAGAAGCCGCTCAACCCCGACAAGTTCTTCCCTTGGATCCAGAACCTGGTCGCGCAGGAAGGGCAGAAGATCCTGCGCTGCAAGGGTATCCTCTCGTTCAAGGACGATCCCGAGCGCTTCGTTTTCCAGGGCGTGCACATGATGCTCGACGGCGATCATCAGCGGCAGTGGAAGGATGGCGAGGAGCGCGTGAGCCGCGCCGTCTTCATCGGCCGCGATCTGCCGGAGGAGATGATCCGCACGGGCTTTGCGGAGTGCGTGGCCTGAGCGGATGAGCGATACGCAGACCAGCACGCCGCGTATCACCGATCGCATTCGCCCCATCGCGGCGGGCGGATCTGTCGTGGCCGTGCATTTTCTCGGCGACGATCCAGTGTTCGTCCTCGGCGAGGAGACGCTGCTGTTTTGGCGCGACGGCGCCGAGCAGCGCGTCGCGGTCCACGGCGGCGGGATCCTGGCATCCGTCTCCGATGGCAGCTCCATCGTCACCGGCGGCGACGACGGCAAGGTCGTGACGACCAATCCGGCGGGCGAGAGCGACACGCTCGCGACCGACGCCAAGCGGCGCTGGATCGATCATGTCGCCATCGCCAACGACAACGTCGCCTGGTCGTGCGGCAAGCAGGCCTTCGTGCGCGCCGCCAAAGGAGGGAACAAGGGCGAGCGCAGCATCGAGCTGCCGTCCACGGTGGGCGGGCTCGCGTTTGCGCCCAAAGGCTTCCGCCTCGCCGTCGCGCACTACAATGGCGCGACACTGTGGTTCCCTAATGCGACGGACGCCAAGCCGGAGATGCTGGAGTGGAAGGGCTCGCATCTCGACGTGACCTTCAGCCCGGATGGCCGCTTCCTGGTCACCTCGATGCAGGAGCCGACCCTGCACGGCTGGCGCCTGGTCGACGGCAAGCACATGCGCATGTCGGGCTATTCGAGCAAGGTCCGCTCGCTGAGCTGGGGCCCGGGATCGAAGTGGCTCGCGACCTCGGGCGCGAGCCAGCTCGTGGTGTGGCCGTTCACCGGCAAGGATGGCCCCATGGGCAAGAACCCGAAGGTGTTGAGTCCCGCCGAGCAGCGTATCTCCGCGGTGGCGGCGCATCCCAAGCAAGAAGTCTGCGCCGCCGGGTTCGAGGATGGCATGATCCTGCTCACCCGCATCGACGACGGCGCCGAGGTGCTGGCGCGCAATCACGCCGCATCGCCGGTCACGGCGCTCGCATGGAACGCGGCTGGCAGCCGGCTGGCCTTCGGGACGGAGGACGGGGAAGCGGGGGTGATCGATCTCTAGGGTGCGCCGAGGCCCGTCGGCGTGTTTGGCGTGATCTCGGCGCTCTGGTACACTCAGCACATGGCGTCCCCGCTTGATCGCATCTCTATCGACCCGGCGGTCTGCTTCGGCAAACCCTGCATCAAGGGCACGCGCATCTGGGTGTCGCTGATCCTCGATTTTCTTGCCAGCGGCGAAACCGAGGCCCAAATCCTCGCGGCGTATCCACAATTGCAATCCGAGGACATCCGGGCAGCCATCGCTTATGCGGCGGAGCTCGCGCGCGAACGCATCGTGCCGCTTCCGAACGCCGCGGCCGAATGAAGATAAAGCTCGACGAGAATCTCGGGCAGCTCGGAAAATCGCTGCTCGGGGCCGACGCGTCGCCGAGCAGCAACTGGCGGGCGCCGAAGATGAGCACATCTTCAAGGTTTGCCAGGATGAAGGCCGCATGCTGGTGACACTCGATCACGACTTCGCCACACGCTTCGCTTCCCCACCGGAAGCAACGGCCGGTATCGGCGTGCTCGAATGCCGCGGCCGGTTGTCACCCGCGACTATCCAGGACCCATGCGCTAAGCTTCCGATCATCCCTCGCGGCGATCAGCGCCATACCCCCGACCAGCGGGTGCAAAAAGCCGAAATGTCGGTGCGGTCGCCGTAGAGCTTGTGCTTGACGCAGTAGTCGTATCTTTCCGGGTTGTATCGATAGTGGCGGCCATGGGGATCGCGAGCAGGAAGCAGATGCGCGCGCGAAGGCCCGGCCCATTTGAGGCATCGCGCGCGGTCGCCTCTCGTGGCCGGGGCGCTCATGCACTGGTCGAATCGTTCTTGGTCGATGCCATATAGTCCGCCTTCCTCTGCCGCGAAGGCGACGGCGTGCACCGACAGCAGGACCAGGATTGCACATGACGCGCTCAAGCCATGACGGACGAGAGCGCCCAGCCGGTTTTGCGAACGCAAGAAGACCTCCATCGCTCGATTTTTACCTCTTCGGCAACTCCCCGCAGGTGGCGTTGCAAGTAGGACAAGCGGCGGCGTCCCGGAGAGCGAGGCGGCCCCGGGCTAATCGCCCTTGCACTGGCTGCAGAAGGTTTCGCAGGAGGCCTTATTATTGCGCTTGTCCGCGGCGAGGCAGTTGGCGACGCAGACCTTCTTGGAATTGCACTCCAAGCCTTCGACCGGGATCGGCTTGAAAGGCGTCGCCAGCGGGTGCTGCGCGGCCGGTACCGCATTGGCGACTTGCGCGGACGACATCAGCGAACCAACCGCGACCGCGACTATGCACATGCGCATTGTGGCGGAAACGAAGCCCAACATCTCGATCTCCCTTGCCAATGGTCTCGACCTTCCGAGAAGGCATCTTGATGCCTCGCCTAGGTCGCAAGGCCAAAACCTATCATCGGCGCCGGGGAAGGATTCGGACAACTTTGCGCATATCGCCCTGCTCACCGTTTTTGTTGCACAGCGACGGCGAGTGGCGGGGGATGCCGGCTGTGGGTCATGAGCGACACAACCGGGTGCTGCGGTCCGGGGCGCCGTGGCGCGATCTACCGATCGCCTTCGGTCCCTACACCACTTGCTACAACCGCTTGTGCGCTGGCGGCTTGCCGGGGTCTGGAGCCGGATCATTGACGCGCTCGCTGCCGCCCATGATGCCGCCGTCCAAATGATCGACACGTCAATCGTGCGCGTGCACCAACACGGTGCATGTCTCGCCCGAAACAAGAGGCAGGCATGGGGCGGTCACGGGGCGGGCTGACCAGTGAGATTCATGCAGGGGTCGACAGCAACGGGCTGCCGGTCCGGCTCGCGCTCACAGCCGGCGAAGCCCACGACGATCGGCTTGCAGCCACGCTCTTGTCGCGTCTGCAGTCGGGAGCAATGCTCTTGGCTGATCGTGGATATGACGCCGAGTGGATTAGAGAACTCGTCAGCGAACATATCGCATGGGCGAACATCCCACCTCGACGGAATCGCAACGAGGCGCTCTGCTTCAGTCCGTACCTGTACCGGGCGCGCAACCTGGTCGAGAGGTTCTTGAAGCAATGTCGGCGTGTAGCAACGCGCTACGACAAGCTCGCGGCCAACTACCTTGCGTTCATCCAGCTCGCGTCGATAGGCCTATGGCTGCGCGTTAACGAGTCCACGCCCTAGACTGGGCCTTGGTATCGACGTCGCCAATCGCCCAGGAACGCAGCCGGAACAATCAGCTGGCGTTCGGGACCGCGGATAGCGAGGTAGGGGTGACCCCGCTGTAGTCAGTCCCAGCTCTCGAGTTCTGGCGCGGGCGCGCTGATCGCGTTCGGGCATCTCGCCATCCATTGCGTCGATCGCCGCAAACATGGCTTCGATGTCCGTAACCGTTCGCGCCGGGGCCTTCTCAGCGGTGGGTTTGTCTACCGAACCAGGACGTTTCTGAACTGCCATGGATCCCTCTTATCGATGTCCTCGGGGAAGAACCCCGGCCGACCGACGAGCGGCGTCCAGTCGGTGTACTGGCCGATCACCGGACCGAGATAGGGCCGCTGCACCTCGAGGCAGCGGCGGAAATCCACCTCGTCGGCCTCGACGATGCCGGCAGTCGGGTTCTCCAGCGCCCACACCATGCCGGCGAGCACCGCCGAGGTGACCTGCAGTCCGGTCGCGTTCTGATAGGGCGCGAGCTCGCGCGTCTCGTCGATGGAGAGCTGCGAGCCGTACCAATAGGCGTTCTTCTTGTGGCCGTAGAGGAGCACGCCGAGCTCGTCGATGCCCTCGACGATGTCGTGCTCGTCGAGGATGTAGATGTCCTTCTGCCGCTGGCCGGCGCGGCCGAACAGCTCGTGCAGGGAGAGCACCGCGTCGTTGCACGGATGGTAGGCGTAGTGGCAGGTCGGCCGGTAGATGACCTTGCGGCCATTGCGAAGCGTGAAGTAGTCGGCGATCGAGATCGACTCGTTGTGGGTGACGAGGAAGCCGTACTGGCCGCGCGCGGTCGGCGTCCACGAGCGCACCCGCGTGTTCGCACCGGGCTGGGTGAGATAAATCGCGGCGCCACAGCCGGTCTTGTGGCGATGGCCGTTCTTCGGCATCCACTTCTCGTGGGTGCCCCAGCCGAGCTCGGACGGCTGCATGCCCTCGGACAGGAAGCCCTCGACCGACCAGGTGTTGACGAAGACGTCCGCCGGCTTGGGCTGCCTCGCGCGCTGGGTGTCGCGCTCGGCGATATGGATGCCCTTGACGCCGAGCTTCTTGGCGAGCTTGCCCCACGCCTCGCGGGTCTTCGGCTCGGCGACCTTGACCTTGAGATCGTCGGCGATGTTGAGCAGCGCCTGCTTGACGAACCACGAGACCATGCCGGGATTGGCGCCGCAGCAGGAGATCGCCGTGGTGCCGCCCGGGCGCCTGCGCCGCGCCGCCAGGATGGTTTCGCGCAGGGCGTAGTTGGAGCGCGCCTCCGGCCCGAGCTTGGCGTCGAAGTAGAAGCCGGCCCACGGCTCGACCACCGTATCGATGTAGAGCGCGCCGATCTCGCGGCACAATTCCATGATATCGAGCGAGGAGGTGTCGACCGAGAGGTTGACGCAAAAGCCCTGACCGCCGCCGGCGGTCAGCAGGGGGGTGAGCAGCTCGCGGTAGTTCTGCCGGGTCAGTCCCTGATGGATGAAGCGGATGCCGCGCTCGTCGAGGATCTTGCGATCCTTGTCCTCCGGATCGATGACGACGAAGCGGGCCTTGTCATAGGCGAAATGGCGCTCGATCAGCGGCAGGGTGCCTTTGCCGATCGAGCCGAAGCCGATCATGACGATGGGGCCGCTGATGCGTCCGTGGACGGGCCATTGGGTCATCGCAAGTCTCCGGAAGAGCACGCGGCGAAGGGGAAAAACAAAGGCGCCGCACGATTATCGCTCGCGCGGCGCCGAGGGAAGTGCTCCGGCCTTGTGTGCAGCCGGATTATGCCGCCTGTGCGACGGCAATGGCCTTCGCTGCGCGGGCCGTCGAACGACGGCGGGTGCCGGCGCGGATGACGCCATCCGCGCCATCGAGAGCGCCGGCGCTGAGCTCGAGGCCGAGCAGCCGGTCCGGCCGATCGGCACCCGGCATGACCAGCGCGCCGGTCTTCTCGGCGGAAAAGCCGAAACGGGCGTAGTAGGGCGCATCGCCGATCAGCAGCACCGCCCGGTGGCCGGCCTCCTTGGCGGCGTGGATCGCGCGCCGCATCAGGGCGGCGCCGATGCCGCGGCGGCGGCAATCAGGGTGGACCGCGAGCGGGCCGAGCAGCAGCGCCGGCCGGCCTGCGCCGGCCAGCACCGGCCACAGCCGAACGGTCCCGACGACGTGACCCGTTGCGACGGCGACGAGGGCGAGCGCCGGCGCACGGCCAGCGCGCAAGCGCTGCGACGGCTTCTCGAAGCGGACCGGGCCGTAGGCGACGTCGAGCAGCGCCTCGCGCGCCGCGACATCGGCCGGCCTTTCCGAACGAATGGTGATCATGACGATCCTCCGCGCCCAGGGTCAGGCGCACCAGCAAGCTGGTGCGCCGGTCCGGGACACGCGCCGAGGCGCGCGGCTCTAGATGTGGAAGGACTTGAGCGGCGAGAAGCCGTTGAAGGCGACCGCCGAGTACGTGGTCGTATAGGCACCCGTGCCCTCGATCAGCACCTTGTCGCCGATCTCCAGGCTCACTGGGAGCATGTACGGGTTCTTCTCGTACAGCACGTCCATGGAATCGCAGGTCGGACCCGCGATCACGCAGGCGCCGGTCTCGTCACCGTCCCGCGGCGTGCGGATCGGGTAACGGATCGACTCGTCCATGGTCTCGGCGAGGCCGCCGAACTTGCCGATGTCGAGGTAGACCCAGCGGGTGTCGTCGCCCTCGCTCTTCTTGGAGACGAGCACGACCTCCGCCTCGATCACGCCGGCATTGCCGACCATGCCGCGGCCCGGCTCGATGATCGTCTCAGGAATCGCGTTGCCGAAGTGCTTGCGCAGCGCCCGGAAGATCGCCGTGCCGTAGGACTTCACCGCCGGAACCTCCTTGAGGTACTTGGTCGGGAAGCCGCCGCCGAGGTTGACCATCGCGAGGTTGATGCCCCGCTCGGCGCAGGCGCGGAAGATGGTCGCCGCCGACTTGAGCGCCGCGTCCCAGGCCGCCGTGCGGCGCTGCTGCGAGCCGACGTGGAACGACACCCCATGGGCGACCAGCCCCTGGCGATGGGCATGCTCGAGCACCTCGACCGCCATCGTGGGATCGCAGCCGAACTTGCGCGACAGCGGCCATTCGGCCCCGGCACAGTCGTGCAGGAAGCGGCAGAAGACCTTTGCGCCCGGCGCCTGGCGGGCGATCTTGTCGACCTCGGCCTTGCTGTCGACCGCGAACAGCCGCACGCCGAGCGCATAGGCCCGGGCGATGTCGCGCTCCTTCTTGATCGTGTTGCCGTACGAGATGCGCTCCGCCGCGGCGCCGGCCGCGAGCACCATCTCGATCTCGGGGATCGAGGCGGTATCGAAGCAGGAGCCGAGCCTGGCGAGCAGGCACAGGACCTCCGGCGCCGGGTTGGCCTTCACGGCGTAGAACACGCGCGTGTCGGGCAGCGCCTTGGCGAAGGCCTGATAGTTGTCACGAACGACCTCGAGGTCGACGACCAGGCATGGTGCGTCGTCCTTTCCGTCTGCGCGGCGGTTGCGCAGGAATTCGCGGATGCGCTCCGTCATGGCGCTCTCCCCACGGGTCAGGGGCGGCGAACCGCCCGATGTGATGCGGGTCTGCCTTGCCTCGCCGCCGGCCCGCGATGGGGACGCGCCGGTGGCGTAGACGGGAAGACCCGACATGCTGCCTTGGTTTGGAGGGGAGGACCCCGTCCGCACGGCCGGCAATGAAGAACAAGCCTCTTCGGTAGCCCGAGCCAGGGGGTGGAATCCCGGCAGAGACCAAAAAAGCCCGCTCCGTCGTTGCTTTAAGCCGCGTCCCCCGTGGAGAACGAGGTGCGCCGGTTTCGCCTCCGGCTGTCAGTCAAGTGTTCGGAGCTGCAAGCGATCGCAGACTTTGGTGTCCCTGGACGCCTCGTCAGCTCGACAATTCAATCTGACGAGTTGTCCGACACGCCGTCTTGGCGATCTCACTCCGGGCGGCTGTCCGGCCTCTTGTCCGGATGCCCACCGACCGACACACGGCCACAGGCACGTGCGAATTTGGGCAAAGATGGAAATAAGTGGATTCCGGATTCTGCGCAAGAAAAAATCGACTCGCGTGCAAAAGTTTTTTCACCAAAGCGATCGAAACGGTTTCGAGATGATTAATCAAGAGCGCTTCCAGCTCGCGCGCAGCTCTCATGCCGTGCGCGAGGGGCGCGCGCGCCGTCAGCTCGACGTCGTGAACGGCTCGACGCGCACCGCGTTGCGCACGAAGGCGATCATCACGACGAGGCCGATGATGAAGAAGGCGAGCTGGAAGGCGTAGACGCCGTAGGAGCCGAGCTCGAGCAGGTTGGCGACGGCCCAGCCGCCCGCGAAGGCGGCGCCGAAGACCTCGGCGCTGATCAGGATCGCGGCGCTCAGAACGGTCGACACGTTCTGCCACAAGATCCGCCGCGGTCCCTTGGTTGAAGCTACGTCGCGCATCGCATAAATCCCTGTCTGGCGGCCGCAATTTCCATCAAATGGGCGCTGCGATCAAGTCCGGCAAGCCGGCCGAAATGGGGCGAGACGAGCGATTTTTCATGAGCCAACAGACGAGCCAAAGGACATCCCGCCCCTCCGACAATCCGCTGCTGGCGCCTTGGGACACCCCGTTCGCGGCGCCGCCCTTCGCGGCGATCGCGCCGGACCACTTCGGCCCCGCCTTCACGGCGGCCTTCGCCGAGCACGACCGCGAGGTGGCGGCGATCGCCGCGCGGACGGCGGCGCCGACCTTCGCCAACACGGTGGCGGCGCTCGAGCGCTCGGGCCGGACGCTGGCGCGGGTCTCCGCCGCCTTCTTTGCCCTCGTCGGCGCGCACAGCAACCCGGCGCTGCTCGCCCTGGAGCGCGATATCGCGCCTCGCCTCACCGCCCATTGGGACGCGATCTACATGAACCAGACCCTGTTTCGGCGAATCGCGGCCGTCAAGGCGGACCCGGCGGGGCTCGACGCCGAGCAGGCGCGGGTGCTCGAGCGCTACTTCGTGACCTTCCGCCGCGCCGGCGCCGGCCTCGATGAGGCCGCGCGGGCCCGCCTCGCCGAAATCGGCGAGCGGCTCGCGGCGCTGGGCACCAAATTCAGCCAGCGGGTGCTGAGCGATGAGCAGAGCTATGTGCTGCCGCTCGACGGCGAGGCGGACCTGGCCGGCCTGCCCGAGCATCAGCGCGCCGCCGCCCGCGCCGTCGCACAGGAGCGTGGCCTCAAAAGCCCGGCGGCGATCACCCTGTCGCGCTCCAGCGTCGAGCCGTTCCTCGCCTTCTCGCGCCGGCGCGACCTGCGTGAAAAAGCCTTCCGCGCCTGGATCGCCCGCGGCGAAGGCGGCGCCGACGACAACCGGCCGGTCATCGCCGAGATGGTGCGGCTGCGCACCGAGAAGGCGAAGCTGCTCGGCTATCCCACCTGGGCCGACTATCGGCTCGACGACGCCATGGCGAAGACGCCGGCGGCGGCGCGCGGGCTTCTGGAGAAGGTCTGGGCCCCGGCCCGCGCGCGGGCGCTCGCCGACCGCGACGCCATGCAGGAGATGATCCAGGCCGAGGGCGGCAACTTCAAACTCGCGGCGTGGGACTGGCGCTACTACGCCGAGAAGCTGCGCCAGCAGCGCTGCGACATCGCCGAGGGCGAGTTCGAGCCCTACCTCCAACTCGACCGCATGATCGCGGCCGCCTTCGAGACCGCCCGCCGGCTGTTCGGCATCACGGCGACGCCGCGCACCGACGTGCCGGTCTGGCACCCCGACGTACGCGCCTTCGAGATCAAGACGGTCGACGGGCGCCATCTCGGTCTCTTCTTCGGCGACTACTATGCCCGGCCGTCGAAACGCAGCGGCGCCTGGATGTCGACCCTGCGCGAGCAGGACAAGCTCGACGGCGAGGTGCGCCCGCTGGTGTTCAACGTGACGAACTTCTCCAAGGGCGCCGACGGCGGGCCGACCCTGCTCAGCCACGACGACGCCCGCACCCTGTTTCACGAGTTCGGCCACGCCCTGCATGCGCTGCTCTCGGACGTGACCTACCCGCTGATTTCCGGCACCGGGGTCGCGACCGACTTCGTCGAGCTGCCGTCCCAGCTCTACGAGCAGTGGCTCGATACGCCTGAGGTCCTCAAGGCCTTCGCGGTCCATTACCGCACCGGCGAGCCGATGCCCGACGCCCTGATCGCCAAGCTCAAGGCGGCACGCACCTTCAACCAGGGCTTCACGACGGTCGAATACGTCTCGTCGGCGATCGTCGACCTCGACTACCACTCGCTCACCAATGCCGACGATCTCGACCCGGCGGCGTTCGAGCGCGCGGCGCTCGAGCGCATCGGCATGCCGGAGGAGATCGTGATGCGCCACCGCTCGCCGCATTTCAGCCACGTGTTCGCCGGCGACCACTATTCGGCGGCCTACTACAGCTACATGTGGTCGGAGGTGCTCGATGCCGACGCCTTCAACGCCTTCCAGGAGACCGGCAACGTGTTCGACCCCGCGACCGCCGAGCGGCTCTACCGCTTCATCTACTCGGCCGGCGGCTCGCGCACCCCGGATGAGGCCTACAAGGCCTTCCGCGGGCGGCTGCCTACCGAGGAAGCGCTGCTCGAGCGGCGCGGCCTCGCGGACGCGGCGTGACCGGTTGATGCCTCATCTCATCGATGGCGCGCCGGTGCTCGAATCTGCCCTGGGAGCGGCGGCGGCCGCTCGCGACCTGCTCGCACTGCCCAGCCGCTTGTTCCGGGAATAATGGCGGGTGTAGCCTCCTGCCTTGAGGCGATAGGAAGCACGCGGAAGCCATGACCTCGCGCGAGCCCGAACTCAATTGCACCAAATGTGGAAAGTGCTGCAAAGGATTCGATAAGGAACGAGGGGTGATCTTGTTCCCGGCTGACGTCGCCCGGCTGGCGAAGCGTCTGCAACTTCTTCCTGCCGACTTCGTTTCGCGGTATTGCCGCCGCGAGCTTGAGCTGGAAAATAACGAGACCGGCGTGAAGTTACACCTACTCAAGGACAACCGCGGCGATTGCGTCTTTCTGAACGATGATAACTTGTGCTCCGTTTATGATATCAGGCCGGTCCAATGCGAGCGTGCTCCGTTCAGGTTCTTTTGGCAGGGGTTGGCAAATTTTCCATATGACTGCGTGAAAGGGGTATCAGTCCCCGCCGCGTGGTCGTCCGACGCTGACGATCGCCAACTGCTCGACGAGGTGTTTGGACGGCAGACTGAACACCGACGTCACCCTCGTTGAATCGCGGCCTTGGCCTCGGCGACATCCTTGAAGCACGCGATGCCCCACGCCAGCTTGAAGCGCTCCAGCCACGTCATCTTCAGTGGCTTCAGGATGTAAGCGACGCTTGCCTGCTCAATCTTGTCTTTCTCGAGCTCGGCGTAACGGCCGCTCAAACTTCCATCAGCGGGTTGCACGGTCAGTGAAAACGCGCCGCTTTGCGGGCTTCTCCTCTCGGCGGAATAGTAGACTGCCGAAAACGAGTTTACGCGGAGGATGCCTTCGCCACAATACTTTCTCGCTCCAGCACGCGCGCCAGTGTATTGCTGCAGGTTGAAACGGACATGCTCCTTCGACTGTACGAAGCGCACGAATTCAATATTCAGCTTGTTCGTGATGTGGCTCTCGAATTCAGCGAACCACGTTCCAGAGATCGTAAAATTCTTTTTTCGAAACATCAGATCTGTGACGTAAACATAAAGCATCGTTCCAAGCTTTATGACAACGGCACCGGCAACTCCGATGACGATCTTCTGAAGGATTTCAGGTTGCATCAGGGCGAACACGGTTGCCATCCACGTCAACGCCGCCGAAACGAGGCATCCTACGAAGGCTTGGCTGCCTTTTTCCGCAACGCCGCTCCTTCGCGCGCCGAACGCGCCTTTTTGTTTCCCGCGGTTCGCTTGACGCCAGCGGCTGATCTCTTGGCCAGATATTGGTTGATCTTCGCGATGATAGGCGGGGCTTGGTCGCCTGGCATGAACAGTCTCCTCGGGTGGGTCAGCAACGGAATGCAATTAAGAATTGTCCAACTGGAAGCTGTCAAGAAGAATCAGTCCCGCAAGCTGCCCTTCTGACGAATCTATATATTTCCCACGCGCACCGTTAAGCTCGACCGAACCTACCATCTTCCACCGACAACCTATTCCATCGGCCCCTCAGGATGGACCTTTACCGCAACAATTGTCGAGTTGGTATCGTCGCCGCCCCGCATGCCGCCGCGGCCGAAGCCGGGCGCGCCGTGCTGGCGGAGGGCGGCAACGCCATCGAGGCGATGGTCGCGATGGCTGCGACCATCGCGGCGGTCTACCCGCACATGAACCACATCGGCGGCGACGGCTTCTGGCTGGTGCGCGAGCGCTCAGGCCGGGTGCGGGCGCTGATGGCGGCCGGCCGCGCCGGGACGAATGCCCGCCGCGAGCTCTATCGCGAGCACGAGGCCATCCCGGCACGCGGGCCTTTTGCCGCGCTCACCGTCCCGGGCGCCATCGCGGGCTGGTCGCTCGCACTCGAAGCCGCCAAGGCGCAAGGCGGCCGGCTGCCGCTCGAAAGCCTGCTGGCGCACGCCATCCGCCACGCCCGCGACGGCTATGTGGTAACGCGCAGCCAGGCGCGGCTCTCGACCGAGAAGCTCGCCGAGCTGAAGGATGTGCCGGGGTTCGCGCAGGCTTTCCTGCCGGACGGCAAGCCGCCGGCGGCCGGCACGACGCTGCGGCAGTCGGCGCTCGCCGGGACCCTCGATCATCTGGCTCATTCAGGGCTCGACGACTTCTATCGCGGCGACGTCGGACGCGAGATCGCGGCCGATCTCGCGCGGATCGGCAGCCCGGTGACCCGCGCCGATCTCGCGCAATGCCGCGCGACGGTCGCGGAGCCGCTGCGCGTCACGCTGCAAAGCGGGACGGTCTACAACACGCCGCCGCCCACCCAGGGCCTCGCATCGCTCATCATCCTCGCCGTGTTCGAGCGCCTGCGGGTCGGCGAGGCGGAGAGCTTCGATCATGTGCATGGCCTGGTGGAGGCGACCAAGCGCGCCTTCCGGCTGCGCGACCGGGTGATCACCGACCCGGACCGGCTGCCGGCGCCGCCGGAGCGCTTCCTCGAGCGCGCCTTCCTCGATCCCGAGGCGGACAGGATCGACCCCCGCAAGGCCGCGCCCTGGCCGGCGAAGCCGGGCGACGGCGACACCATCTGGATGGGCGCGGCCGATCGCGACGGCATCGCCGTCTCCTACATCCAGTCGCTCTATTGGGAGTTCGGCTCCGGCTGCGTGCTGCCGGCGACCGGCGTCCTGATGCAGAACCGTGGCGCGAGCTTTTCGCTCGACCCCGGCGCCTTGAACGCGCTGACGCCCGGCCGGCTGCCGTTCCACACCCTCAACCCGGCGCTGGCGGAGCTCGCCGATGGCCGTGTCATCGCCTACGGCAGCATGGGCGGTGACGGCCAGCCGCAGTCGCAGGCTGCCGTGTTCACCCGCCACGTCCTCTATCGCCAGCCGCTCGATCGCGCGATCGAGGCGCCGCGCTGGCTGCTCGGACGCACCTGGGGCTCGGCCCACACGAATTTGCGCCTCGAATCCCGCTTCGACGGCAATCTGATCGACCGGCTGCTGTCGGCCGGGCACGACGTCGAGGTGCTCCCCGAGCCGTATTCCGACACGATGGGCCACGCCGGCGCGGTCGAGCTGCACCCCAACGGCACGCTCGAAGGCGCCCACGATCCGCGCGCCGACGGCGGCGCGGCCGGCATATGACACCTCGTGCTAATTCGGCGCGACGCGGCGATGATTGACCCCCGCCATCGCGCTCCATAAAGTTTCGGCAGGTGCGGTAGGAAACGACAAGAACGCGCAGTGTCGCCCCGATGGAGCTGCGGCACCTTCGATATTTCATTGCGGTCGCCGAGGAGCTGCACTTTGCCCGTGCGGCCGACAAGCTCAATATCGCCCCGCCGACCCTGAGCGCGCAAATCCAGCAGCTGGAAACCGCGCTCGGCGCCCGGCTGTTCACCCGCAAGACGCGCAGCGTCGCGCTCACCCATGTGGGCCGGCGCTTCCTCGAGGAAGCGCGCGCGGCGCTCAAGCAGGTCGATCATGCCGAGCAGGTCGGACGGCGTGCCGCCAAGGGCGAAACCGGCTCGATTGCGCTCGGCTACATCCTCGCGGCGGCGCACGGCGGTTGTGTCGCCGCGACGGTGCGCGATTTTCGCAAAAAGCATCCGGATGTCTCGTTTCAGCTGCGCCGGATGCCGACCATCCCGCAATTCGCCGCCTTGATCGACGGCTCGCTCGACGTCGGGTTCACGCGCCAGCCGGATCGCTTCCCCGCCGAGCTCACCGGCTTCATCGTCGATCGCCAGCCCCTCTGCCTCGTGCTGCCGGCAGGCCATCGGCTCGCCGCACAGAGGATGATCCAGCCGGCCGATCTCGCGGGCGAGCCCTTCGTCGCCACCGCGCTGGAAATGGAAATGGGCTACTGGAGCAATGTCGGCGCCATCGTGCCGACGAACGTCTCGGTGCAGATCGCCGCGCGCGTGACCGACACGTCCTCGGTGTTGTTCTCGGTCGCGGCCGGGGTCGGCCTCGGCGTGCTGCCCGAGTCGCTCGCCCGCATGACCGTCGACGGCGTCATCTTCCGCAAGCTCGCCGGCGCGACCAGGACGTCGGACCAGGCGGTGGTCTTTCGCCGCAACGAGGCCTCGCCGCTGGTCAAGGCCTTCATCGCGACGCTACGCGCGAAAGCGCGTGAGCTACGCCGACCGGCCGCCGAGTGACCGCAAGCGCTGCGGGATCAGCCGACCGTCGCCCCGTATTGCGCGTCGGTGACGTGCTCCAGCCAGGCGACATGGCTGCCGTCTTTCGCCTCCTGCATCGCGATGTGCACCATCGCGGTCTTCGGGCCGGCGCCGTGCCAGTGCTTCTCGCCGGGCGCGATCCACACCGTGTCGCCGGCGCGGATTTCGCGGATCGGGCCGCCCCACAGCTGCACCCGGCCGACGCCCGACACCACGTGCAGGGTCTGGCCGAGCGGGTGGGTGTGCCAGGCGGTGCGCGCGCCGGGCTCGAAGCTCACCCGCGCCGAGCGCAGGATCGCGGGGGCTGGCGTCTCGATGATCGGATCCTGCCAGACCGTTCCGGTGAAGGACTCGGCCGGCATGCGGCGCGACGGGCGTGATCCAGCGGCGAAGACTTCCATGGGGGTTTCCTCTGCATGGGCAAACGCGATGAACGACTTGCAATTCGCGGAGCAAACGGGCGATCAATCCGAGCGTGCGAAACCGTACAGCCTTTCCGGATTGCTGACGAGGACGCGGCGGCGGGTCGCATCATCCGGAACCCAGGCGGCGAGCAGGTCGAACAAGCATGCGTCATCCGGCTTCTGTTGCTCGGTCGGGTGCGGCCAGTCGCTGCCCCATACCATCCGCTCGGGCGCGGCCGCGACCAGCGCCTGCGCGACGGCGGTCGCGTCCGCATAAGTCGGCGGCCCGACCTTGGTGTCGAGATAGGCGCCGGAGAGCTTCACCCAGGTGCGGCCGGCGTCGATCAGCCGACGGATGATGGCGAAGGCCGGATGGTCGATGCCGCCCGGCTGCGGCAGGCGCGCCATGTGGTCGAACACGACGGTCGACGGCAGCCGCGGCCACAGGCTCTCGGCCGCCACGATCTGGTCGGCGCGCAGGTGGATCTGCACGTGCCAGCCGAGATCGGCGACGCGGCGCGACAGCGGCTCGATCATGTCGAGGGTGGTCACCGCAGTCGCGGGATCGAACTGGGTGAAGCGGATGCCGCGCACGCCGGCGTCGTCGAGGCGATCGAGCTCGTCATCGCCGACGTCCGGATGGACCACCGCGACCCCGCACGCGGCGTCGCCGAGCTGGGCAAGGGCATCGAGCGTCACGGCGTTGTCGGTCGCGTAAACGGCAGGCGTCACGATGACGACCCGGCTGGTGCCGATGCGCCGCTGCAGCAGCCGATACTCGGCGACGCTCGCCTGCGCCTGCATCCGCGATCCCGGCCGCGCCGGCGCAAAGCGCGCGTCGTAGATATGCATGTGGCAGTCGCAGGCGTTCGCGGGCGCCGCAAGCCGCGGCGCCGCGCTGCCGGCCGAATTGGGGACGGCGTGGGGGCCGGTCTCAGTTGAAGTCATCGGGCCGAAGTTCGATCGGCTGGCCATGCGGCGTGCGGTCGGCCGCGTGGTCCCAGGCGTCGTGGTAGCGCGCGAGCATCTCGCGCGTGGCGACGCCCTTCTCGGCGACCAGCCGTTCGAGCGCGGCGAGCCAATGGTGATAGTAGGTCTCGCCGGTGTCGGGATCGCCGGCCGCCTGCGCGCGCTTGATCTCGTCGGCGAGCGTCGCGGCCCACTGCGGCCAGGTGAACAGGCCGCGCTCGTGCAGGGCGAGCGCCATCGCGAAGGCCTGCGCTTCCCACGGCTCGCGAAACACCGGGCCCTCGGCGTCGGCCGGAATGCTCGGCACCGCCTCGCGGGCACGGCGCGCGGCGTCGGGATCGATGGTCGTCATGTCAGGCGAGCTCGAGATAGGGCTCGAACGCCTCGATCGAGACCGTGACGGTCGGGTCCGCCTCGGGTCCCCACAGGTCGCGGTTGTCGAAGCACACCGTGTAGAGCCACTGCGGGTTCTCGCCCTGCTCGATCGCGGCGGTGTCGGGGAAGACGTGGCAGCCCTGGATGCGCTCCACCACGCCGACATGGCCGCGCACGTAGCGCGGCAGCCGCGTGTGCGTCGCCGGGTGGATGTTCTTGGCGCGCACACGATCGCCCGGCTTGAAGCGTGCCGGCGCGGATGCCGGCCGGCTGAAGGAGCCGCGCGTCATCACGCGCTCGACGTCGGCCACCTTGAAGTTGCCGCGCTTGAGCGGCTTGGCCGGGTGCTTGGCATGACCCGCCGCGATCTCGTCGGCGCTGATGAAGCCGAGCGCGACCAGCCGCCGCTCGAGGCCGAGGAACCATTTGCGATAGTACGAGCTGCCGAGGTAGTCGACCGGCGGCAGCCGCTCGAGCGAGAAGCGCGACATGTCGATATTGTAGGCGCCGGCTGCGCCCATGGCGCGATTCATCGCCATCACGCGTCCTTCCCAGGACGAATGGAAAACGGGCTCATTCGGCTCGGGCTCGACCTTGCCGAAGCCGTCCATGCCGCCCATGTCGTGCACGCCGTCCATCGCGCCTCTTACGGTCTCATGTTGAGCGTTCTCGTTACGGGGTCTTGGGGAAGCCGGTCCCGATCATCGAATCGCGGGTGACCAGCTCGGCGAGGCGGTCCTCGCTCCAACCATCGGTGCCGGCCGGCCGCATCGGCAGGACGATAAAGCGCGTCTCCGCGGTGGAGTCCCACACCCGGATCTCGGTCTCCTTGGGCAGCGTGACGCCGAAATCGGCGAGCACGCCGCGCGGATCGCGCACGGCGCGCGAGCGATAGGGCGCGGCCTTGTACCAGATCGGCGGCAGGCCGAGCATTTCCCACGGGTAGCAGGAGCACAGCGTGCACACGACCATGTTGTGCAGGCGCGGGGTGTTCTCGACCACCACCAGATGATCGCCGACCCGGCTCACATGGCCGAGCGTCGCGATCGTGGCCGAGCCGTCCTGCAGCAGGCGGCGCTTGAACTCCGGGTCGACCCAGGCCTTGGCGATCACGCGGGCGCCGTTGCGCGGGCCGATCTTGGTCTCGTAGGCCTCGATGATGAGATCGAGCGCCTTGGGGTCGACATAGCCCTTCTCGGTCAGGATGGTCTCGAGCGCGCGCACGCGCAGCTGCATCTCGCCGAGCTCGGAGCCGTGATGGTCGTCGTGCGAATGTGCGCCGGATTGTATGCTGGATTGTGTGCTGGATTGTGTGCTCATGGCCCCGACTCTATCCAATGAACGCTTCCCGATCCACCCGGCTCACGGGCCTTTGAGCGGCCCGTCCTTGAGCCGCGACAGATCGAAGCGGTCGATTTCCCGCAGCAGCTCGATGAACCCGGCGGCGCCCTGAGCGAGGGTCGCCTCGCCTTTGGCAGCCGTCGCACCGCTCGCGTCGCCGACCGCGCCGGAAGGATGCAGATCCTGCGTCATCCAGCCGAAGCCGGCCGGGCGGAAGGCGCCGAGCCACTTGAACTCCTGTTGCATCGCCACCGTCGCCGGCATCTCGGCGACCACCTTGTCCATGCGCACCGTGTCGGGCCGGCCGGCGAGGATCAGCGAGGTCTCGACGTCGCCGCCGTGGATGCCGTGCCGGCGCTCCTGCGCCTCGAAGGCCTTGTCCGGATAGCCGAAGCGGTGCCAGCCGACGGTCACGGCCAGCATGCCGAGCCGCACCCGCAGATCGCGCGCGACCATCTCCATCGCCGAGACGTTGCCGCCATGGCTCGTCACAAGAACGAGCTTCTTCACCCCGGCGCGCGCCACGCTCTCGCCGATCTCGGTCCAGGCGCGGATCACGGTCGCGCCCGACAGCGTCAGTGTGCCCGGGAAGCCCACATGCTCGTCCGACTGGCCGATCCGCTGGATCGGCAAGAATGTGACCGGCAGGTCGGCCGGAAGCTGCGCCCGCACGCGCGCCAGGTAGGCGTCGGCGATGAAGCTGTCGACGCCGAGCGGCAGATGGGGCCCGTGCTGTTCGGTCGCGGCGAGCGGCAGCACGGCGATCCAGCGCGCCGTGTCGGCGTGGGTAAAATCCGCCCAGGTCATCTCCGCCCAGTCACGTTTCGGCAGCATCGTCATGTGATCTCGTCAACGGCATCCCACTGTAGCTTTTTGCTCGGGCATGATCCGTTCCGGAAACCGGTATCCACTTTTCGGGATCATGCTCTATTCTCGCGCCTCTATCAGGAGAATGAATCGATGCGGTTCGCAAGCACCTTGGCCTCATTCATAGCTGTCATGATCTTTGCGTTTCCGCCCGCGCCGGCGGGTGCCCAGACCCTCGACAAGGTGACGTTCGGCACCAACTGGGTCGCCGAGGCCGAGCATGGCGGGTTCTACCAGGCGCTGGCGGACGGCACCTACCGCAAATACGGCCTCGACGTCACGATCGTCCCCGGCGGCCCGCAGATCAACAACCGCATCCTGCTCGCGGTCGGCAAGCTCGACTTCTTCATGAGCGCCAACACGCTGCAGTCCTTCGACGCGGTCGAGCAGAAGGTGCCGACGCTGGCGGTCGCGGCCATGTTCCAGAAGGACCCGCAGGTGCTGATCGCCCATCCGGACGTGGGCGTCGCGTCCTTCAAGGACCTCAAGAATCTGACCGTGTTCATCTCCAAGGAGGGCATGGTCAGCTATTTCCAATGGCTCAAGGCCGAGTACAAGTTCAGCGACGCCAAGGTGAAGCCCTACACGTTCAACGCCCAGCCGTTCCTCGCGGACAAGATGAGCGCCATGGAGGGCTACGTCACGTCGGAACCTTTCGCCATCGAGAAGCAGACCGGCATCAAGCCGAAGGTCTTCCTGCTCGCCGATCAGGGCTTCAGCAGCTACTCGACCCTGATCGAGACCCGGCGCGACCTCGTCGAGAACAAGCCCGATCTGGTGCAGCGTTTCGTCGATGCCTCGATCATCGGCTGGTACCACTATCTTTACGGCGACAACACCGCCGCCAACGCGCTGATCAAGAAGCAGAATGCCGAGATGACCGACGACCAGCTCGCCTATTCGGTCGCCACGCTCAAGGAATACGGCATCGTCGATTCGGGCGACACGCTCAAGCTCGGAATCGGCGCCATGACGGACGCGCGCTATGCCGGCTTCTTCAGCGAGATGGTGCGCGCCGGCGTGGTGAAGCCGACGGTCGATTTCCGCCAAGCCTACACCCTGCGCTTCGTCAACAAGATGGTCGGCCTGGAGCTGAGGCCGAAGAATTGATGGCGCCGTCCCGCCTGTCCGCTTCGCCTCGACCGCCGGCATCCGTGGCGCTGCGCGACGTGGCGAAGGCCTTCGAGAACGGCGTGCAGGCGCTCGACGGCCTCGACATCGACGTGCGGCCGGGCGAGCTCCTCTCGCTCCTCGGCCCGTCCGGCTGCGGCAAATCGACCGCGCTGCGGCTGATCGCCGGCCTGAGCGAGCCCTCGCGCGGGACCATCACGTGGGGCGCCGGCGGCGCGGCGGCGGGGCGGCGCGGGCACGACATCGGCTTCGTGTTTCAGGAGCCGACCTTGATGCCGTGGACCACGGTGGCGAAAAACGTGGCGCTGCCGCTCGGCCTGCACCATGTGCCCGCCGGGGATGCGGCGCCCCGCGTCGCCGCCGCGATCGAGCGGGTCGGGCTCACGGCATTCGCCGACGCCTATCCGCGCGAGCTCTCCGGCGGCATGAAGATGCGCGTGTCGATCGCCCGCGCCCTCGTCACCGATCCGAGCCTCCTTCTGATGGACGAGCCGTTCGCCGCGCTGGACGAGATCACCCGCTTCAAGCTCAACAACGACCTGCTCGACCTGTGGCAGACGCTACGCAAGACGGTCGTGTTCGTCACCCATTCGGTGTTCGAGTCGGTCTATCTGTCGGGTCGCATCATCGTGATGACGCCGCGTCCCGGGCGGGTATTCAAGGAGCTCACGATCGACGCGCCCTACCCGCGGCAGGAGAGCTTTCGCACCTCGGCGGAGTACGCGGCCTATTGCCGGCTCGCCTCGGAGGCGCTGACCCAAGCCATGGCGGTCGCCGCATGAAGCCTCGCGCCTTCCCGGCGGACCGCGTCCTGCGGATCGTGCTGCCAATCGCGGCGCTCGTGCTCGGCGTCGTGGCCTGGCAGTTGGTCGTGACGATCTACGCGCTTCCGCCCATCAAGCTGCCCGGGCCGGACCTCGTGTGGGACACGCTCATCGACGACCGGAAGCTGCTGCTGCAATCGCTGGGGGTGACGCTGCTCACCACGCTGGAGGGATTTCTGCTCGCGGTCGTCGGCGGCATTGCGCTCGCCATCCTGTTCAACGTGTCGCGCACCGTCGAGTACACGCTCTATCCCTACGCGGTGATCCTGCAGGTCACGCCCGTGCTGGCGATCGCGCCGCTCTTGCTCATCTACCTGCCGCAACAGGGCGCCGTGCTCGCCTGCGCCTGGATCGTCGCCTTCTTTCCGGTGCTGGCCAACACCACGCTCGGGCTCAATTCGGTCGACCGCAATCTCCTCGACCTCTATCGGCTGTACGGGGCCTCCCCCGGCCAGATCCTGTTTCGCCTGAAGCTGCCGTCGGCGCTGCCGAACATGCTGACCGGAATTCGCATCGCCGGCGGCTTGTCGCTGGTCGGCGCCGTGGTCGCCGAGCTCGCTGCCGGCTCCGGCGGCGCCGGCTCCGGCCTCGCCTACCGCATCGCCGAGTCGCAGTACCGGCTCAACATCTCGCGCATGTTCGCCGCGCTTCTATTGCTGTCGGCCGCCGGCGTGGTGATCTTCTTCGCCCTGTCCGCGCTCTCGCACCTGCTATTGCGACGATGGCACGAGAGCGCGCTGACCGGGGAGCGATGACGTATCCGCCTGCCGTCAGGGCGTCTGCAAGCTCGTCTCACGCAGCGCCTGCCGGGCCGGCTGACGCGACAGCAGATAGAATGCGGCAATGTGCGTGATCATCAGCAGCGGCACGTAGATGACCGGAATCCAGTAGGTCGCGCCCAATTGCCCGGCCACGGCCGGCAGACCGAGCCGGGTGGCATTGTAATAGTCGACGATGAGGTCGGTCACGCCCACGAGATTGAAGGCGACGACGAGCGGCCAGAACAACGAACGCACCCTCACGGTGAGCAGCGCCAGCATCGCCAGCACGCCGGTCGCGAAGTCGCCATAGGCCGCGACCGTGGCGAAGCCCGCCGGCACATTGCCGATGACACCGGGTAGAATGAAGACGAGGCCGAAGAAGCGAAAGCTGTGCAGCGTGGCGATGGCCCGATGCGCCTCGACGCGGTCCGCCACCTTGAGCTTTGGCCAGATGTAGGCGCCGAAGCACAGCAACCAGGCGACGTACCCCAGCACGAGCTGGATTCGGAAAAGGGTTTCCGGCGACATTTCAGCCTCCTATCGAGTGTCACGATCCGAGTCGGCCCCGGATCGCCCAGTCAGATAGGACCGCTCCCCCCTCGGCAACTATCGAGCATAATGTGGACGGGCTATGAAGCAGAACTTCACAGCCAGCTAGGACGTGCTCGATGATGTCGAGGCGTTTGCTGAACGTTGCGGCTACCGGCGGCTTATTGCCGAAGTTGCGAGCCGTCGATCACATGAAGAGCCGCGGACGCGAAACGAGCCGGGGGGCGCAGCGGCGTCTGATGGGAGCTTCAGGTTCGCGCCGTTCAGAGAAACCGCGTCGGCCACAGCATCGTGCGCCACATGTGCGCCGACGGGCTGCTGTCGAGGCCGAGGCCTTCCTTGGGCTGCCTGAAGTTGCGGCCGATGATATCGACGAAATCGTCGAGGTTGACCTTGGCGTTGGGGTCGAACGAGTAGATGTCGTTGACGCAGATCAGGCGCGACGTCCCGTAATACTTGTGATTGCGGGCGCGCTGGTACTCCTCGACGATGTAGGGCTCGGGCCGGTAGTCGGGCCCGAACAGCTTCACGTACATGTCGGGATACTTGTAGCCCATCGATTCGTCCGGGAAGAAGCGCAGCGCCTGGTGGGCGCGGATCGCCCAGCTCACCTCCTCGTCCACATAGGGCTCGATCATCTGCGCGCCCCAATAGCCGTGGTCGCAGCGGATGAAGCTCACCACCGCGATGTCGTGCAGCAGGCAGGCGAGGATCACCTTCTCGCTGTGGCCGCCTTTGAGCGCGTGCGTCGCGCTCTGCAGCAGGTGCGCGGTCGAGGCGAAGCGGCAGCGGAAATAGTCGACCAGGGTCGGCTTCTCGGGCATCTGCGGCAGCCGCGGATCGGCGCCCATCAGCATGTATTTGCCCGGGTTCTTCGCCATCAGCGACGGCCCGCTCTCCATCTCGACCTTGCCGTCGGCGAGGCCGAACAGCACCGATTTTGTCACGATGTGCTCGAGCTCGTGCATCATGTGCTCCTCGAGCGCATCGGCGCGATCGTGGGCGGACGTGGCGGCTGGCTGGACTTGAGCAAGGCTGGCCATGGGGCGGTTCTCCCGATTTCGTCGCCTAAGCTAGCATGCTCGGAGCGGCAATTCACGCCATGCTGCCCCCTGGATTTCGCTTGGCTCGATCGCGGGCTAAGGCCGCATCCGCTGCGCCAGGAACGTCGTGAACTGCTTGAATTCGTCACCGCGGAAAATCCGGATGTTGACCGGCACCAGGCGGAATGGCGCGCCTGGCTTGCCCATGAGCTCGAGCCGCACGCGGGGGCGGAAGCGATCGCGATAGCTCCGCGCGCCCGTGACGACCTCGGCGCTCGCGATCATGCGCACGTCGATATCGACATCCCCGCCGAACAAGGTTCGATACGTGACGGCGTCGCCGCCGTATTCGAGCCGGAACCGGACGACCCAGGCCATCGTGGTGGCGCAGATCGCGACCGCGACCGCGGCGGCAAACCACGCCAGCCGGTCGTGCGGAAAGCGGGACAGGACGAAGACCCACATCAAGATGATGAAGCCGCAGATCAGGCCGAAGCGCAGATGCGCCGAGGGCGCCGCGCGCATCACCGTGCGCGCCGCGCCGACTTGATTGCTCACGCTCGCCCCCTGTATCGGTCACGCCTGTGCGGCATCACGGCACCCCGAATAGCAGGTGCGCGCGCAAGTGTCTCACCCGCGTGTCTCGCTCAGCGTCTCGCCTGCGAATCGGATAGGCCTTGAGCTCGGTGCTTCTCCGCTGGATTTACGGTGCCGCCGCCCTCCTCCATATCGACCCGCGATTCAGCCGAGGCCCGCCGCATGCGGCTCACCGGCATCGCACTGATGTGCGGCGCGGTCGGCTGCTTCGCCTTCCTCGACGCGACCGCGAAATATCTCGGCCGGCACGTCGACGTGCTCGAGGTCGTGTGGGCGCGCTACACTTTCGGCTTCCTGCTCGCGCTCATGTGGTCCAATCCGTTCAACCGGCCCGGCATGCTGCGCACGGCGCGCCCGCTGCTGCAGGTCGGCCGCTCGGCGCTGCTGCTCGGCTCGACGGTCCTCAATTTCTTCGCGATCAAGTGGCTGCAGCTCGACCAGGCGCTGACCATCACGTTCTCGACGCCGTTCCTGGTCGCCGCCCTCTCCGGGCCGGTGCTGGGCGAGTGGGTCGGCCCGCGCCGATGGGCGGCGATCGGCGTCGGCTTTCTCGGCGTCATGGTGGTGACGCGGCCCGGCTTCAGCGCGATCCATCCGGCGGCGCTGCTCTCGGCCGGCGGCGCGGTCTGCTACGCGGCCTACGCGCTCGCGACGCGCGTCCTGGCGCGCACCGACTCGAGCGCGACGACCTTGTTCTATTCCAACCTGGTGGGCGCCATCGTGATGGTGCCGCCCGTCATCGTCGTGTGGACCGAGCCGGACAGCCTCCTCGTCGGCCTGCTGATGATGGCGACCGGCGCGCTCGCCAGCATCGGCCACTACCTGCTGATCCGCGCCCACCGGCTGGCGCCCGCCTCGGTGCTCTCGCCGTTCATCTACAGCCAGCTCGCCTGGACCACCGCGCTAGGCTACCTCGTCTTCGGTGACGTGCCGAACCACTGGACCATGGCGGGCGCCGGCATCGTGATTGCGTCCGGCCTCTACCTGCTGCATCGCGAGCGGGTGCGCAGTGGGCGGTGAGACGCACCCGTTGACAAACGGCTCGGGTCGCGCCTGATACCTGCGCCGACGGTTTACTAACCCACCAGGGTCCAACCATGACGAAAAAGCCCAGCCGCGCCGAACCGACGCCACGTAGCGCGGTCAACGACGACATCGGCGAGGATTTGCGGCTGCGCATGTACCGCATGCAGATCGAGCTGCGCGAGGCCGAGCAGCGCGCCTACGATCTCTTCCTGCAGAACCTGGTGAAAGGCACGAGCCACCTGTCGCTCGGTCAGGAGGCGGTCGCGACCGGCTTTGCGGCCGCCATGCGCCCGCGCGACCTGAGCTTCTGCACCTACCGCGGCCATGCCCATACGCTCGCCCGCGGCGTGCCGGTCGAAAAGGTGCTGGGCGAGTTGATGCAGCGCGACAACGGCCTGATGCGCGGCAAGGGCGGCTCGATGCATCTGACCTCGGTCGACCACGGCGTCATGGGCTCCTACGCGATCATCGGCGCCCACCTGCCGATCGCATGCGGCGCGGCGCTGCGCGCCCAGTACAAAGGTGACGACGACGTCGCGGTCTGCTTCTTCGGCGACGGCACCACCAATATCGGCGCATTCCACGAGGCGCTCAATTTCGCCGCCGTGTGGAAGCTGCCGGTGATCTTCGTGTGCGAAAATAATCTCTACATGGAATACACGCCGATCGGCGACGTGACCGCGGTCGAGCATCCGGCCGGCGACCGCGCCGCCGCCTACGGCCTCGAGCGCATCGTCATCGACGGCAACGATGCCGACGTGGTCTATCGCACCGCGCGCGACGCCTACGCGCGCGCGCGTGCCGGCAAAGGGCCGTCGCTGATCGAGTGCCTGACCTACCGTCACAGCGGCCATTCGCGCGCCGATCCCGCGAAGTACCGGCCCGAGGGCGAGCTGGAGAAATGGAAGGAGCGCGACCCGATCAAGATCTATCGCGCGCGCTTGAAGCAGTTCGGCATCGGCGATGACGTCATCGCCAGGATCGACGCCGAGACCAAGGCGATGATCGACGCCGCGACCGAGGCCTGCAAGAAGGCCCCGAACCCGCCGGCCGATATCCTCACCACCGACGTCTACGCCGATGGAGGCTGGGCATGGCGGAACTGACCTATCGCGACGCGGTCGCGCGCGGCATCGCGCAGGAGATGACGCGCGATCCGGACGTCATCTTCTTCGGCGAGGACGTCGCCAAGGCGGGCGGCGTGTTCAAGGCGACCGTCGGCCTCTACGAGCAGTTCGGCCCGAAGCGCGTGCGCGACACGCCGATCTCCGAGCAGGCGATCCTCGGCGCCGCCATGGGCGCGGCGATGACGGGCCTGAAGCCGATCGCCGAGATCATGTTCTCGGACTTCTTCGCGGTGTGCTTCGACTACATCGCCAACGAGTTCCCGAAGAGCCGCTACATGTCGAACGGCCAGCTCAAGTGCCCGCTGGTGGTGCGCACCGGCAACGGCGCCGGCTCGCGCTTCGGCGCCCAGCATTCGCAGAGCATCGAGAACTGGGCGATGATGATCCCGGGCCTCAAGGTGGTGGCGCCGTCGACGCCGCGCGACGTGATCGGCCTGATGGCGGCGGCGGTGCGCGATCCCGATCCGGTGATCTTCTTCGAGCACAAGTCGCTCTATCCCGTGAAGGGCGAGGTGCCGGACGGCGAGATCGTCGACACGCTCGGCTCGGCCAAAATCGTGCGGCCCGGCCGCGACGCGACAATACTCGCGCTCGCCCTCATGGTGCCGCGCGCGCTCGCGGCGGCCGAGAAGCTCGAGAGCGAGCACGGGCTCGACGTCGAGGTGATCGACGTGCGCTCCCTGGTTCCGCTCGACACCCGGACGATCCTCGGCTCGGTCGCGCGGACGCACCGCTTGTTTACGGTCGAGGAGAACCCACGTCTATGCGGGTGGGGCGCCGAGATCGTGTCGATCGTCGCCGACGAGGCGTTCTACGAGCTCGACGGCCCGCCGGTACGGATCACCACGCCGCATGTGCCGCTGCCTGCCGCGGACATTTTGGAAGACATGATTCTGCCGACCGTCGACCGCATCGCCGACACGGTGCGGCGGTCGCTCTCAGCCTAATCCTGCACGGGTACAAATCCCACGAGGTGCCGCATGTACGAGAACCTCCTCGCCGACGTTCCGACCGACCTGTGGATCGGCGGCAAATGGCGCAAGGCGTCGGACAACGCCCGCTTCGACGTGATCGATCCGGCGACCGAGAACAAGATCACCTCGGTCGCGAGCGCGAGCATCGACGACGCGAAGAGCGCGGTCGATGCGGCGGCGGCCGCCTTCGATGGCTGGGCCGGGCGCAAGCCGCGCGAGCGGGCGGAGATCCTGCGCAAGGCCTACGAGGTGATCATGGCGCAGGCCGAGCGCCTCGCGAAGCTGATCACGCTGGAGAACGGCAAGGCGCTGTCCGACTCGCGCGGCGAGGTCGCCTACGCGGCCGAGTTCTTCCGCTGGTACGCCGAGGAAGCCGTGCGCGCCATCGGCCAGGTCTCGCGCGCGCCCTCCTCCGGCGCCCGCATCTTCGTCCACCACAAGCCGGCCGGCATCGCCGTCCTGGTGACGCCGTGGAATTTCCCCGCCGCCATGGCGACGCGCAAGATCGGCCCGGCGCTCGCGGCCGGCTGCCCGGTGGTGCTCAAGCCGGCCTCGGAGACGCCCCTCACGATGCTGGCGCTGATGCCGCTGCTCGAGGAGGCCGGCGTGCCGGCCGGCGTCGTCAACGTCATCCCATCGCGCCGCTCCGGCCCGGTGGTCAGCGCCATGCTGCATGATCCGCGCGTGCGCGTCGTCTCGTTCACCGGCTCGACCGAGGTCGGACGCAAGCTGCTGCACGAGGCGGCCGACAACGTGCTCAAGCCGGCGATGGAGCTCGGCGGCAACGCGCCGTTCATCGTGTTCGACGATGCCGACGTCGATGCGGCGATCGAAGGCGCGATGATCGCCAAGATGCGCAACATGGGCGAGGCCTGCACCGCGGCGAACCGCTTCTACGTGCACGAGAAGGTGCATGACGCCTTTGCCAAGAAGCTCACCGACAAGATGGCAGGCCTCAAGATGGGCAACGGGCTCGACGATGGCGTCGCGCTCGGGCCGCTCGTCAACGCGGAAGGCCGCGCCAAGTGCAAGGAGCTGGTCGATGACGCCGTGAAGAAAGGCGCCAAGGTGCTCACCGGCGGCAACATGCCGGACGGCAAGGGCTACTTCTATCCCGCCACCGTGCTCGACAACGTGCCGGACGGCGCCAGCATGCTCAACGAGGAGATTTTCGGCCCGGTCGCCGCCATCCAGACCTTCAAGTCCGAGGACGAGGTGATCGCGCGCGCCAACGACACCGAGTACGGCCTCGTCGCCTACCTCTACACCAAGGACCTCACCCGCGGCATGCGGGTGTCGGAGAAGCTCGATTTCGGCATGATCGGCCTCAACCGCGGGCTCGTCTCCGATCCGGCGGCGCCGTTCGGCGGCACCAAGCAGAGCGGCCTCGGCCGCGAGGGCGCGCACGAGGGCCTGATGGAGTTCATGGAGACGCAATACGTCTCGGTGACGTGGTGATGGGGGATTCGTAGGGTGGGCAAAGGCGGCCCGTATCTCTGTTGGATGGCAAGGTGAATGACCCGCCGTGCCCACGCGTGCGGTCGCGCAAAGCCGCGTGGGCACGGCGGGTCAGACATCGTGCGTCGAATGAACAGCTGGGCCGCCTTTGCCCGCCCTACGGGATTGCTGAGGGTTGAATGGACGTCCTGATGCCGCAGCTCGGCGAGACGGTCGCCGAGGGCAAGGTCACCAAGTGGTTCAAGTCCGCCGGCGACAAGGTCGCGCCGGGCGACAACCTGTTCGAGATCGAGACCGATAAGGTATCGATGGAGGTGCCGGCGACCGAGGCGGGCGTGCTCGCCGAGGTGCGCGTCGCGGCCGGCGAGGTCGCGCCGGTCGGCGCGGTCGTCGCCGTGATCGCGGCGAGCGGCGCGGCCGTCGTGGCGGCGCCCGGCAAGGCGGCGGCGGCGCCTGTTGCACCAGCCCGGCCCGCCGCGCCGCGTGCCGCGGCGACAGCCGTTGCGCCGGCCCCTGCTCACGCGCCCGCAGCGCCCATCGCGCTCGATCCGTTTCGCGAGGTGCGCACGCCCGAGCGCAATTATGGACCGGCGCGGCTCGCGAGCGGCGTCGCGGTGAGCCCGCTGGCGCGCCGGCTCGCCGCACAGGCCGGGATCGATCTCGAGAGCCTGTCGCCGTCCGGCGCGCACGGCCGCATTCTCGCCCACGATGTCGAGAGCGCGGTCGGTAATCGTATCGTGCCGGCCGGCAAACCTGCGGCCGGCCCCTCGGCGCAGCGCGTCAAGGCACTCTACGAGCCCGGCAGCTACGACGAGGTGCCGCTCGACACGATGCGGCGCACGATCGCGGCGCGGCTCACCGAGGCGGCGCAGACGATTCCGACTTTCCAGCTCAGCGCCGACGTCGCCATCGAGCGCCTGCTCGCGGTGCGCGAGGAAGCGAACGCGTCCGCCAAGAAGGACGCCGATGGCAATCCGGCATTCAAGCTCTCGCTCAATGATTTCGTCATCAAGGCCTGGGCGCTCGCGCTGCAGCAGGTGCCGGCCGCCAACGCGGTCTGGGCGCAGGACCGCATCCTGCGCCTGCGCGGCTCGGATATCGGCATCGCCGTCGCGCTCGACGGCGGGCTGATCACGCCGCTCATCCGCGGCGCGCAGAAGAAATCGCTCGCCGACATCTCGGCCGAGATGAGGGATCTGGCCGAGCGCGCGCGGGCGCGGCACCTTAAGCCGCACGAATACCAGGGCGGCGCCAGCGCCATCTCCAATCTCGGCATGTACGGCATCCGCGAGTTCAACGCCATCATCAATCCGCCGCACGCGACCATCCTGGCGGTCGGCGCCGGCGAGCGCCGCCCGGTCGAGACCGATGATGGCTTCCGCTTCGTCACCAAGATGACGGTGACGCTGTCATGCGATCACCGCGTGGTCGATGGCGCCCTCGGCGCCGAGCTCGTCGGCGCGTTCAAGCACTACATCGAGCACCCGGTCGGCCTGATGGTGTGAGCTCGTAGGCCGGGCAAGGCGAAGCGTGCCCACCATTGGTGCCGCGTGTGTGCACGGCGCGTTCCGCGCCTTTGCCCACCCTGTCTATGGCGCGGTGACGTGGCTGCGGAACTCGATCGGCGACTCGATGTTGCGCAGCGGCTCGAGACTCGCGCCGACGCCGCGGATGATGATGTCGCCATAGCCGAAGATGCGGCCGAGGATCGACTGATCGACGTCGACGCTCTCCACCTTGTCGAGATGCATCTCGATCGTGTAGCGGCTGATGAAGCCGCGCTTGTAGATGATGCGCTTGTTGGTCACCGCGACCTCGGTCGTCAGGCGTTTGAACCAGCCGATGAAAAGGAGTACGGCGGCAGCGAGGAACACCAGACCGGCCACGATCCTGACGACGAACGCGGCCTCGCCGGCGAGCAGGACGGACGCCACGATCCAGACGGCGATCGCCACCAGCAACAGCAGGACGCCCGGAATATAGACCATCCAGTGAATGTCGGTGGCGAAGCGAACTTCTTCACCTGGCTGCAGCACGCTCTTGACGTAGCTCATGGGCAGGCGCCCTCCGCACTGGCGATTCCGGACCTCGCACCCACACCGTATGTCCGCAGGTCGCGTTCGTCTACATCCTCCCGCGACGGCGGCCCAGCGCGGACGAGCCGATTGAAACGACCGCCGCGCCCCTATAACTTCCCGCCGGCGTGGGCGGGCTGGCGGACAGGAGATTTTTCCAATGGCGAATGAGAAGCCCGATGTCCTCCTGATGGGGCCGATCAAGCCGGTGATCGTGAACGGGCTCGCGCCGCTGTTCAACGTGCACTGCCTGGCCGAGGCGAAGGACCGCGATGCCCTGATCGACAGCCTCGCCGACCGGCTGCGCTACATCGCGGTGAGCTACACCAACCAGAAGGTCGACGAGGCGCTGATGCGGCGCCTGCCGCACCTGGAGATCGTGTCGAGCTTCGGCGTCGGCTACGACCACATGGACGCCAAGTGGGCGGGCGCGCACGGCATCATCCTCACCCATACGCCCGGCGTGCTCAACGAGGAGGTCGCCGACACGGCGCTCGGCCTCCTGCTCTGCACGGTGCGCGAATTCCCGCAGGCCGAGCGCCACGTGCGCGCCGGCAAGTGGCCCGCCGGCCACTACCGCCTCACCCCGGCGACGCTGCGCGACCGCACCGTCGGCATGGTCGGCATGGGACGCATCGGCAAGGCGATCGCGAAGCGGCTCGAAGCCTTCGGCATGCCGATCGTCTATCATAGTCGCAACCCTCAGCCGGATGTGCCCTATCGCTATTACCCGAAGCTCATCGACATGGCCCGCGATGTCGACACGCTGATGGTCATCGTCCCGGGCGGCGCCGGCACCCGGAACATGATCAATGCCGAAGTGCTCGAGGCGCTCGGGCCGAACGGCATTCTCATCAACATGGCGCGCGGCTCCGTGGTGGACGAGCCGGCGCTCATCAAAGCCCTCGAGGAGAAGAAGATCCTGTCGGCCGGCCTCGACGTCTATGCGAAGGAGCCGGAAGTGCCGAAGGAGCTGATCGAGATGGATCACGTCGTGCTGTTTCCTCATCTCGGCTCCGGCTCGGAATGGACGCGCGCCAAGATGGACCAGCTCGTGGTCGACAATCTCGCCTCCTGGATCGCCGGCAAGGGGCCGCTCACGCCGGTGGCGGAGACGCCGTGGCCGCCGCAGAAGCGCAAATGACCATGATACGGACGGCGATGCGGCCGCGCGCGCGCAACGGCTGGCGGGTCGCGCTCGGCGTCTTCGCCTTTGCCGTCGCGCTCGCGGCGCCGGCACACGCGCAAACGCCAGCCCAGGCGCCGGCGCCGCTGAGCGACGCCGCCAAGGCGATGACCACCGGCACCTGGGAATTTTCCAATGCCGACCGCGACAAGCGCTGCACGGTGACGTTTCGCGCGGATCCCGCGGCCGCCGGGATGCGGATCGAGTTCGACAAGGGATGCGTCGCCCATTTTCCGTTCATCGCCGACGTCGCCGGCTGGACCCTCGCCGATAACGACTTCCTCCGTCTGCTCGATGCGCAGGGCAAGTCCATCCTCGAGTTCAGCGCGGTCGAGACCAACATTTTCGAGGCGCCGCGCCCGGGCGAAGGCATCCTGTTCATCCAGGCGAGCGCCGCCGTCGGCCCGCCGCCGAAGCAGGCCGATCAGGTCGCCGGCGACTGGGGCCTCGTGCGCGGTTCCGGCAAGCCGATCTGCACCTTGGTGCTCGCCAACACGCCGGCGGGCGACGATCTCGCGCTGTCACTGAAGCCCGGTTGCAACGCGTTCGTGACGCGGTTCGCGCCGACCGTCTGGCAGATGGACCGCGGCGAGCTCATGATCAAGAACGCGCGCGGCCAGATCTGGCGCTTCTCCGAAGGCGACAACGGGGCCTGGACGCGCGTGCCGGAGACCGCCGAGCCGCTGTCATTGGTGAAGCCGTAGGCATCGCGACGACGGATCAGCATCGGCGTCCGATCAGGAACGCGGCGATCGCCAGAACCTGCACCACCGCGGCGGCCGCATAGAAAAGGGTGGCGTCGCCTCCGTGCGAGGACAGCTGGCGGATCAGGCCGAACGTGGCCGGCGCAAACGCATAGGCCGCCTGGGAGGTCGCGACGACCAGCGAGACCACGCGCGCCACGTCGTGGCCGGCGAATTCGGCTTGCGCGATGAGCGGCGGCAGCGAGGTGGCATTGCCGATGCCGACGCCGAACAGGAGGACGCCGGCGAGGAGCAGCGGAACGTTGGTGCCGGCCGCCGCGATCAAGGCGATCGAGCCCACCACCTGCACGCCATAATTCGCGCAGGCGACGAGCCGGCGATCGGCGGCGGCCGGCATGAACCAGCCGACGAATGTGCGGCCGCCGATGGCGGCACCCGTCGCGCCGCCCATGACGAGCCCCGCCCATTGCGATCCGAGCGCCGGCACCAGCAGCGAGAACAGATGGGCGAGCAGGCCGATCTGGGCAAAGAGCCCGAGCGCCATCCCGACCGCGAGGGTGACGAAGCCGAGATCGCGCCACAGCGCCGGCTGCGGCTTGCGGCCGAGGGCAGGTGCGGCGACGGAGGGTGCGGACGCCGCATCGCCATCGGGATGCAGGCCTAGTTCGCCGGGCGTGCGCGCAAAGAACCGGCCTGCCAGCACCCAGATGGTCAGCGCCATGACGAGGCCGATCGCGACCGCGGCGAGGGGAAATCCGGCAAGGCCGATCGCCGCGACCCAGAGCGGCGAGAACACGACGCCGCCGATGCTCGCGCCGTTGTACGCCATGGCGAGCGCGGCCGGACGGGCGCGAATGAACCAGGGCGATACGATGGCGTTGATCGCCGCCGCGCTGGTCGCGGCCCACCCGGCGCCGCTGAAGAGGGTCGCGACGAAAAGCTGCCACGGCGCGGCCGCGATCGCCCAACCGATGATGCCGATCGCGAGCGACAGCGCGCCGATCCGCGTGACCGTGGCCATCCCGAACCGGCGGTAGAACGCCGTCAGGTTGGCGACCAGGACGGCGCCGACGAGGAAGTGCACCGTGACCGCCGTCGAGATGAGCGCCAGCGGCCATCCGCGCGTCGTTCGCACCGCCTGCAGAAAGACGGGCGGACCGTAAAAGCCCATGCCCCAACCGAACACGGCGAGTATGAAAGCGGCGGCGACGACGCGCCATCCATGGAAGCTGCGGGTTGTTCGCGCCGGGTTCATGTCCGCAGTCTGACCCGCTATCGCGCGCAAATACTACGGCCGCGGCCGAAGCACCGGGAGCGCCGATCTCATATGTTGGGTTCAACCGTTGGAGGATCGTGTCGGAGGATTGAACCATGGCCACCAATGCGATGTTCGCCGAGGTCGCCGCGCTCGCCGGCGATCCGGCCCGCGCCGGCATGTTGCATGCGCTGATGGACGGCCGCGCGCTCAGCGCTTCCGAGCTCGCGCGCGTCGCCGGCGTCACGCCGCAGACCGCGACTGGCCATCTCGGCCGCATGACCGCGGCCGGCCTGTTGTGCGTCGAGAAGCAGGGGCGCCACCGCTATCATCGTCTCGCAACGCCGGCGGTCGCGCAGATGATGGAGAGCATCATGCGCGTCGCCTCGGCGCTCGAGCCGGAGCGGCCGAAGGTCACCGTCGGCCCGCGCGATGCGGCCATGCGCACCGCACGAACGTGTTACGACCACCTGGCGGGCCGGCTCGGCGTCGCGCTCGCGGATGCGCTGGTCGCGGGCGGGCATGCCGAGATGACGAGCGACGGCGGCATGGTGACGGAAACCGGCGTCGCCTTCCTCGACCGCGTCGGCGTCGACGTTGCGCCGTTGCTCGATCGCCGCGGCAAGAAGCGCGTGCTGTGCCGACCGTGCCTCGACTGGAGCGAGCGTCGTCCGCACATCGCCGGCGCGCTCGGCGCCGAATTGTGCCGCCAGAGCTTCGCCAACAATTGGATCCGCCGCACCGAGGGCTCGCGCGCCGTCGCGATCACGCCCAAGGGCTTTCGCATTTTCCGCGAGGCGTTCGGCGCGCAGATCGGGTAGCCGTTCGTCATGGCCGGGCCTGTCCCGGCCATCCACGTCTTCCTTGGTGCAAAGATGTGGATGCCCGGCACAGGTCCGGGCATGACGCACCCCTACTCTTCCGGCTCGGTGGTGAACAGGAGCGGATAGCCCTTGCTGCGGGCGAGATCGGTCGCGCGCGTCGCCTTGGTCTCGGCGATGTCCTGGGCATAGACCGCGACCACGCAGACGCCGCGCTGATGCGCGGTCATCATCACGTGGTAGGCGCGCTCCTCGTTCATGCGGAACTCGGCCTTGAGCACCGTGACGACGAACTCCCGCGGCGTGTAGTCGTCGTTGACGAGAATGACCTTGTGCAGGCGCGGCCGCTCGGTCTTCAGCCGGGTTCTGGTGCGCGGCTTGGTCGTGGTCTTTTCATTCATCGGACACTGCTCCGATCGATCATTTTCGCATGTCCCGGCGTACGCGTCCATTGCGGGGTTCGCAGCGCCGGTTCCACGCCAAGCTTCGCCATCCACCGAAGCATCGCGGGCCGGGTCGACACTATGTCAGCGCTGTCAGGCGGGTTCTGGCGGAACGGCCGGTTCCCACCACGGTTTCCAAACGAGGAGGAACGAACGCATGCTGACGCTCTGCATTCGCTATACGCTCGACGCCAACAAGCTCGCCGACTTCGAGGCCTATGCGCGGGCGCTGCGCAAGCCGATCGAGCGCTGCGGCGGCGTCTATGTCGGCTACTACCTGCCGACCAAGATAGCGGGGCCCACGAATGCGGCGCTCGCCCTGATCGATTTTCCCAACCTCGCCGCTTACGAGGACTACCGCGCGCGGCTGCTCAAGGACCCGGACGGCACCGAATGCCTGCGCCGCGCCGAAGCAGCCGGCTGCATCCTCGTCGAGGACCGCGCCTTCGTACGGCGGGTGACCGGCTGACAAGAGGAGGTTCGCATGTTGCGCACCAGCGTTGCAGAAAGATTCGCCGTGCTCGAAGAACGACCACGACCGACCGCGACCCGGCGCGCGAGCGACGCCGGCGCAAGGCGCTCTCGCCTCGCGACGTCGCTCACGCTCGTCGCCATGAGCCTCGGCTACGGCGTGGTGCAGCTCGACGTCACCATCGTCAACACGGCGCTGCACGCGATCGGCGAAGCACTCGGTGGCGGCGTCACCGAGCTGCAGTGGATCGTGAACGCCTACACGATCGCGTTCGCGGCGCTGATCCTCACCGCCGGCGCGCTCGGCGACCGCATCGGCGCCAAGCGCGTGTTCATGGCGGGTTTCGTCATCTTCACGGCAGCCTCGCTCGGCTGCGCGCTCGCCCCAAGTCCCATGCTGCTGATCGCGGCGCGCGCCATCCAGGGCATCGGCGCGGCGGTGCTGGTGCCGAGCTCGCTGGCGCTGCTCAGCCACGCCTATCCGGACGACAAGGCGCGCGGCCGGGCGGTCGGCATCTGGGCGGCCGGCGCGAGCCTCACGCTGACCGCCGGTCCCTTGATCGGCGGCGCCCTGATCGCGCTCGCCGGCTGGCGCAGCATCTTTTTCGTCAACCTGCCGATCGGCCTCGGCGCCCTGTGGCTGACCTGGCGCTACGCGCACGAGACGCCGCGCTCGGCGCAGCGCCACCTCGACCTGTCCGGTCAGACCGCCGCGATCGCCACGCTCGCGTGCCTCGCCGACGCCATCATCGAGGGCGGCGCCATCGGCTGGACGAATCCGTGGGTGCTGGCGAGCTTTGCCGCCGCGGTGATCCTCGGCGTGCTGTTCGTCCTGCGCGAGCGGCATGCGCCGCAGCCGATGCTGCCGCTGTCGCTCTTCGCCAACCGCGTGTTCTCGCTGACCGCGCTGGTCGGCCTCCTGGTGAACGTCGCGTTCTACGGGTTGATTTTCGTGCTCAGCCTGTACTTCCAGCAGGTCAACGGGTTCTCGCCGATCATGACCGGGCTCGCCTTCGTGCCGCTGCTCGGCATGGTGCTGCCCGTCAACCTGATCGCGCCCCGCGCCGCGGAACGGTTCGGCGCGCGCCCCGTGATCGCGACCGGCGCCGTGCTCACTGCCGCGGGCTGCGGCGCGCTCCTGTTCATCGCGCCCGGCACGCCCTACTGGGCGATCGGCCCGCAGCTTCTCGCGATGGGCGCCGGGCTCGGCCTGCTGGTGCCGCCGATGACCTCGACGCTGCTCGGCAGCGTCGACAAGTCGCGCTCCGGCATCGCGGCGGGCGTGCTCAACTCGACGCGACAGACCGGCAGCGTGCTCGGCGTCGCGCTGTTCGGCTCGCTCCTCGGCGGCAGCGCGTTCGTGTTCGGCGCCCGCGCCTCGCTGCTGATCTCGATGATCCTGCTGCTCGGCGCCGCGGCCGCGATCGGGCTGGCGCGGACCAAGCGACACGCCTAGCGCAAATGCAATCGATCGACGGCTGCGAGGGCCGCGCCGAAGTTCCGGCAGGGACATCCAGGTCGACTGCGTCGCGGTGATCTGAGCCGAGGAGACGCTGCGCATGCGCAAGGCGCGGTGCATTCCGCAGTCCGCAGCGAGCGCATAGGTCGACCGCGGCGACGCCTCTCGATTCCGTCCGCCGGACATGCAAATGAGGGCGGATGGACACGCGGTATCAGGTCATCATCGTCGGCGGCGGCCCGGTGGGCGTCGCGCTTGCGGTCGATCTCGGGCTGCGCGGCATCCGCTGCGCGCTGATCGAGCGGCGGCTCGAGCCGCCGCGCATTCCCAAGGGCCAGAACCTCACCCAGCGCTCGATGGAGCACTTTTACGCCTGGGGCGTCGCCGACGAGGTGCGCGCGGCGCGCTTCCTGCCGCCGACCTACCCGATGAGCGGGATCGTCGCCTACCGCGACCTCGCCAACGATTACTGGTACGCCCCGCCGCTGCGCGAGATCGTCAATCCCTACTATTTTCAAGCGAACGAGCGGCTGCCGCAATACCGCACCGAGCACGTGCTGCGCCGCCGGCTGGCGCAGCTCGCCAATGTCGATACGCGCTTCGGCTGGACGGCGCAGAGGATCGAGCAGGACGCCCGCGGCGTGCGCGTGACCATCGCGCAAGACCCTGGGGCTGGTGCGGCCCACAGCGTGATCGAGGCCGACTACGTGGTCGGCTGCGACGGCGGGCATTCGATGGTGCGCGAGCAGATCGGCATCGAGCGTAGCGGCTCGGACTTCAACGAGCTGATGGTGCTCGCCCTCTTTCGATCGCGCGAGCTGCACCACAAGCTCGAGCGCTTTCCGCCGCGCTCGACCTACCGGGTGCTGCATCCGGATCTGAAAGGTTACTGGCAATTCTTCGGCCGCGTCGACGTCGGCGAGAGCTGGTTCTTCCACTCGCCGGTGCCGGCGAGCACGACCCGCGACAACTATGATTTCCATGGGCTGCTGGAGAAGGCCGTCGGCTTCCCGTTCGCCTGCGAGTTCGACTATGTCGGGTTCTGGGACCTGCGCATCTCGGTCGCCGAGAAATACCAGGTCGGCCGCGCTTTCATCGCCGGCGATGCCGCCCATTCGCATCCGCCCTACGGCGCCTATGGGCTCAATAACGGGCTCGACGACGTCGCCAATCTCGGCTGGAAGATCGCCGCGACGCTCGCCGGCTGGGGCGGCGAGGCGCTGCTCGCGAGCTATACCGAGGAGCGGCGGCCGATCTTCAAGGAGACCGCCGAGGACTTCATCGAGGCCGGCATCCGCCGCGACAAGGAATTCATGGCGCGCTACAGCCCGGAGCGCGACCGCGACGAGTTCGAGCGCGCCTGGAAGGAGCACGCCAACGCGGCAGCGCCGCGGGTCATGACCTACGAGCCGCACTACGAGGGCTCCTCGATCGTGTTCGGGCCGCATGGCGGCGTGAGCAGCGCGCACGGCTCGCACACGTTCCAGGCGCGCACCGGCCACCACCTGCCGCCGCAGAAGCTCAGTTCCGGCCGCAACGTGTTCGAGGAGCTGGGCCGCGATTTCACCCTGCTGGCGTTCGGCGCGGAGGATCGCACCGTGGCGGGCTTCGCGCAGGCGGCGGATGCGCTCGAGGTGCCGCTGCAGATCGTGCGCGATACTTATGCGGACGGACGCACCGCCTACGAGGCGAAGCTCATGCTGGTGCGGCCTGATCGCTACGTCGCCTGGGTGGGCGATACGGCGGCCGATGCCGACGCTGTCCTCGGCAGGGCGGTCGGGCGCCGATAAAGTGAAATCGCATCCGCGCGCCGGGATGACGGCGGATATGCGCGGGCGCCCTGCCCTCTTTCCTCACGCTGAGCGCGTCGCAGCTCCTGGCCGCGGATCATGGCCGCCATTGTCGCGCTCGATGGGCCGCAGCCGTCGCCTGGACCAGGGCATCTCGCGCGCGGCGGCGATCGCCGGCCGCTGGTGCAACAGCTCGCCCTGACCGCCTGCCGCCTCGGCAACGACCCGCACAATCAAGAGATCGCCCAGTGCCTGCTCGAGGCCTTTGCCAAGAACCGCGGCTTCGAGCGCGACCGCCTCCTGCTCGCCTGCGTGCAGAACACCGCGCTGCACCGCAAGCACGGCGATTTCCTCGAGTGCGGCCGGCGCTTTGACCGCGCCATGGTCGTGGCGCGGCTGGCGTGAGGCGCGCCTGCTGATCTCGGCTTCACATTCGGATTTCACAGTTGTTCATATTTTGTTCTTGCGTCCGTGCCTCTGCTGCGGTATGGCAGAAATGAGAGTGGTTGAATTGCGCCCGGGCCGTGACCGGCGGCCGGGCTTTTTCGTATCCGGATTCAGCGGGTACCAATGAGGCGATAGGCGTTCGCATCATTGCGCTTCCCTCCCTCGCCCATTGTTTTTGCGTCCTCGCCCCTTGTTTCCGTCGCTCCGACTTTCTCTTCCTTTTTCAATATCTTCTCTTGTATTCGCGACGCCATCGGTTGTTTTTCCCGTTGCGTTTTTTTCGCCATCGGCGCTTGCCGGAGACACCTCTCCGCCGGCGCGCTTCGTCTCGCCATACCCCCCGAAACAGATCAGGAGAAAGAAACCATGACCTTTCAACCAGGCCAGAGCGGCAATCCGGCCGGACGGCCGCGCGGGTCGCGGAACAAGCGCACCATCCTCGCCGAGCAGCTCCTCGACGATCACGCCGCCAGCCTCACCCTAGCCGCGATCTATCTCGCCAGGCGCGGCAATGTTCCGGTGCTGCGCATGTGCCTCGATCGCATCGCGCCGCCGATGCGCCATCGCCTGCTCGATTTCGACCTGCCTGCGCTCGCGACCGCCGACGACGCGGTGGCTGCCGCCAATGCCATCGTGCAGGGCGCCGCGCATGGCGAGCTCACCGTGCACGAGGCCGGCGCGCTGATGAAGCTCGTGCGCACCTTCACCTTGGTGTTGGCCGCCGCCGATCGTGCCAAGCGCAACCCGCCGGTCGAGGTGCGGCACGCCGGGGATGTGGGACGCCTGCCCGACCGCGAGACCGTTCGGGATGATCATATCGACGACGAGATGGCGATCGCGGCGCAAGGCGCGCCGCATCGCGCCAGCGCGGCTGCGAAAGCCGATGTGACAGCCCAGCCGCCGACCCAGGCCACGATACAGGCCACGATACAGGACACGATACAGGACACGACGCACGACACGAGTCCGCACACGGTCCGACAAACGAAGACGGCCGCGCTCGCCTGTCCGCGGCCGCGCGCTCCCGCCCGCGCGGCGGCGCCAGCGACCGCGCTGGGCACCCCGCCCGACCGCCGCCCGGATGTGGACGAAACCTTTGCTCAGGTCCTCGCCGAAGCCATGGCGAGCCTGCGCACGGTCGGCATCCGCGATGGCGCTGCGCGACATGATCCATCACGATCGGGAGATCGAGCGGCGGCGGCGTAAACCACGCGCCTGGTTGCGCTTCGTGGAAAAGGTCGGCGCCGCGGGCTTGACGGGGTGCGTGGAGGCGGGCGGAAATTGCTGCAGTCCGCGTGTCCCGCCGGCCAGATCCTTGGAGGAACGCCGCCATGAATCGCCTCGATGGAAAGGTCGCGTTGATCTCCGGCGCCGCGCGCGGCATCGGCGCCGAGACGGCACGCAAGATGGCGGCGGCGGGCGCGACGGTCGTCATTGGCGACGTGCTGGGCGAGCGCGTGCGCGACACCGCGCGGGAGATCGCCGACGCCGGCGGCAAGGCACTCGCCCTTGCCCTCGACGTGACCGCCGAGGCGTCGTGGACGGCGGCCGTCGCGACGGCAACCAGGCAGTTCGGCAAGCTCGACGTCCTGGTGAACAACGCCGGGATTTTCCTCGGCAAGGACATGATGGACGCCACCATGGAGGATTGGAGCCGCCTGGTCGCCGTCAACATGACCGGCGTGTGGCTCGGCACCAAGGCGTGCGCCCCGGCGCTGGCCGAGAGCGGCAAGTCGAGCCGGCACGGCTCGGCGATCGTGAACCTCGCATCGATCGCGGGCATCGTCGGCTCGCAGCTCGACCCGCTCTACTCGATGACCAAGGGCGGCGTGACGCTGTTCACGAAGTCGATGGCCCTCGCCTTCGCCCGCAAGGGCTGGAAGATCCGCGTCAACTCGATTCATCCCGGGGTGATCGAGACCGACATGGGCGCACAGACGTTCGCGTCGCGCGCGCGGCAGGCCGGCAGCAACGACGTCGACAATGCCCGCAACGTCGCCATGACGCAGCATCCGATCGGACGCCTGGGCCTGCCCGAGGACATCGCGCTCGGCATCGTCTTCCTCGCCTCCGACGATGCCGGCTTCATGACCGGATCGGGTCTGGTGGTCGACGGCGGCCTGACGGCGCAGTGAGCGATGCGGCGTTGCTCTGGAAGCAGCCGCGCGCTTCAGCCCTGTTTCTCGTTCTTGTGCACGGCGTCCATCCGGCCGAGCCACGGCAGCGACGAGCGGAACCAGTTCTGCTTCTTCGGCTCGAACTCGCGGCGCTGCCGCAGGATGCCGACTCGTACCATGTAGGAGGGCTGCGTGCCCTCGCCCGGCGACGTCGAATAGATCGGCGAGCCGCAGCGCGGGCAGAACGCCTGCACGCGCGGATTGCCGCTGTCGGCCGTCGTCTTCACATAGCTCGTCGGCTGCCCCGTCATTCGGAATGACGTGCCGGGCACCGGCACCGAGACGCGGAACGCCGAGCCCGTGCCGGTCTGGCAATCCGTGCAGTGGCAGATCGTGGTCTTGTCGGGATCGGCCTCGCCCTCGATGGTGATATAGCCGCAGTGGCAGGCGCCGTCGATTTTCACACCACATCTCCTCTCGACTGCTGAGCGACGATTCATCGCGAATCGCATGATCCCCAGATACCTGGACTTGACAACGGCCCTGTGAGAACGTGCGCGAGGGGCGAAACTCTGCTTGCAGGAGCGACGAATGCACGAGGGCCAAGCCGTGAGCTCCGGCGAGCACGGCAGCCTATCCGAAGCCGAGCGGGCGTGGGAGGAAGGCCGACAGAACTATAACACGGGCAAATACGAGCGCGCCATTGACGCCTTCAACCGGGCCATCGCGCTCGACCCGCGCTACAAGAAGGCCTTCCTTTGGCGAGCGGCTGCTTACAGACAGAGGGAAGAATACGACCGGGCCATCTCGGATGATGACGAAGCCATCCGGGTAGATCCGCAGTATGCTCCTGCCTACGCCGATCGCGGTTTCTCGTATTACAAAAAGCGCGAATACGACCGGGCCATTGCCGACTACAACGAAGCAATCCGGTTGGATCCCGACACCGCCCAGTCCTACAGCGAGCGCGCGCGCGTCTATTGCGACAAGGGCGAGCATGAACGGGCGATTGCGGATTACGACGAGGCAGCCCGTCTCGATCCAAAGCGCCCGGTCACATACGCCAATCGTGGCCTCGCCCGCTACTACAGGGGCGAATACGATTTAGCCATCGCCGACTACAGCGAGGCGATCCGGCTCGATCCAAAAATGGGCGTGGCCTACGGAAATCGCGGCCTCGCCCATCATTACAAGGGCGACTACGCTTCGGCCATCGCGGACTACGATGACGCGATACGGCTCGATCCGGCGAACGGCACGACCTACTACAATCGCGCTCGCGCTCACGTCCATAACGGCGCCCGGAGCTCGGCCAAAGCGGATTATCGACAGGCGCTGCGTCTCGGGCTGTCGGGGTCGACGAAGGCATCGGCCGAGGCCGAGCTTGCCGAGTTGGAAAAGTCGCGCCTCGGGCGGGCGCTGGATCGCGCAGCCAAGGTGGCCGCAACCCTTGCAGGCGGCGCCTGTCTTATCGTTGCGATACCTGCTGCTCTCTTCGTCGGGTATCTGGTCTGGAATTTCGACGGCATCTGGAATATCCCGCATCACAGCAACAAATTCGCGGTCTACTGTTTGATCTTTCTTCCAGCTTTCACCTTCATCGGATTGATGATGGGGGCATTCAAGCTTTTTGGCGTAAACCCAGCGCAAGGTGATGCCGGGCGAAGCAGCCCCAGTGATTGACGGTCCTTAGGCGCGCGGGGGCGTGCGCTTGCCGGCGAACACCGAGGCGATCGGGAAAAGGCGCTGGTGGCCGGCGCGCGTACCTTTGTAGTTGTCGAGAAACTCGAACGTGCCATCGCGCAGCTCGAGGATCGCGACGTCGGCGGGCGCGCCGACGTTGAGCGTGCCGCGATCGTCGAACGCCGGGAAGACGCGCGCCGGATTGACGGTCGCGCAGGCGACGACCTGCATCAGCGGCATCCCGAGCATCAGAAACTTGGACATGATGTTGGGGAAGTCGACGACGCCGGTGGTGCGCGACGCGGTGTTCCAGTCGGTCGAGAAGGTGTCGGGCCAGAAGCCTTGCCTGGTCGCCCGTTCGATGCTGTCCCAGCTGAAATGATCGAGGACCCCGTTGCCGAAATCGAACAGGACGCCGCGGCGCCGGGCGGCGGCTACATCGGGGATGAGCCGGCCTTGATCGTCGAGAATGCCGTTCGGGGCCGGCGCGTACATGTGGGTGACGATGTCGCCGCGCTTGAGCAGCGCCAGGATGGCGCGCATCGGCGAGTAGGTCTGGCCGATGTGGATCATCACCGGCAGGCCGAGCGGCGCCGCGACCGCTTGCGCCCGCCGCAGCGCCTCGAGATCGTTGGTGCCGGCGACGTTGTTCGATAGCCGCGCCTTGATGCCGACGACGACGTCGCGGTTGCGCAGGACCGCGCCGCGCGCGAGGTCGACATTCGCGGCATTGATATCCTTCAGCTCGCCGCCCGAGGTCACGCCGGTGCGCGCGATGTTGACCAGCGCACGGCCGATCTGCGGCGCGCCGCGCGCGACCGCGGCCACCTGGTCGATGTTGTCGGCGCCGCCCGAGCCCGCATCGACCCATCCGGTCACGCCGTCCTGCAGCAGCATGGGCGGCCCGTCCTTGCTGCGGCCCGCATGGACATGAATGTCGATCAGGCCCGCGGTCACGATCTTGCCGCGCGCGTCGATCGTGTCGGCAGCGTCGGCCGTGATGCTCGGCTCGACCGCGGCTATCTTGCCGCCGGCGATCGCGATGTCGCGCACCGCGTCGAGGGCGAGCGACGGGTCGATTACCCGCCCGCCTTTGATGATGAGGTCGTAACTCGCCGCAACGGCGCGCGGCCCCGCGGCGAACGCAGCAGCGGCGGCCGTCGTGGCAAGAAGCTGACGTCGGTTCACCATGGCCTCATCCTCCCGGGTATGTTTTTCCTGACTTGCCGCAAACCGGGACGCGCGCCCGATCGTAGCCGCAATGGACTCGAGTTCAATCCCGTCGAATGACACTCGGCATCTCGGGTCTCCACCCCGAGCTGCCAGCAGAAGCCGGAGCACATCGTCTTGGCTTTTGCATGAACGGATAAGCTCGCGCAGACGCGTCGGTCACGGCTGCGGCGCATCGCGTCGTCGCAGCGTGTGCGCGGTGCTGGCGGCGACGGCCGCGAACCCGATCCACTTCAACGTCGTGATGATCGGGCCGCCATCGATGTCGAAGGTGATCCACAGCAGCATTCCGGGCACGAGTGCGCCGCACATCAGCACGGCCATACGGCGGATCTGCCACGAGACCTTCGACCACAGGGCGGCGGTCTGCGGCGTCGCGACCAGACGCGGTCGCAGCCCGCCGGCGACCAGCCAGGCGGCAACGCCCATCGAGAGCGGCAGGCCGATCCCGAGTGCGAGCAGGGCCGTGGCCGCCAGCAGCAGCGCGAAGGGCAGCGCTTTGACGTCGGCCGGGACGGGATAGAGCGCGCCCAGCAACGGCAGGAAGCCGCCGACGACGAGAACCCCCGCCAACGCGATGAACACGACAGCATTGACCATCTGGAAGCGGAAGGCGGTGCCCGGCTCGACCGCGCCGGCGAGCGTCGCCATCTGCTTCCATTCGGCATCGGTGTAGGCGAAGCCCGGCCACGACATCCCGGCCTCCTTGATGGGCATCATCAGGCTCGCCCACAGCGCGAGACGAACCAGCCCGCGGTCATCGGATGGCGTCATCACGGTCCCCCTGTTTCCCGCCGTGCCCCCGGCGGTCAAACGCCGAGGAAGAGCTTGATCTCGTCCAGCATACGCGACGAGGCGGGATCATGCTCCAGCGGCATGTGATTCCTGCCGGGCAGCGGAACGAAATGCGCCCCCGGAATCCCGGCCGCGACCTCGCGGCCGTACTCGAAGGCGTGCACGGCATCGTCGCGCAAATGCATCACCAGCGTCGGCGCCTTGACCTTGGCGAGCAGCGGACGCACGTCGATGTCGTTGACGACGTGGAAATACCTCGCCGCGCAGGCAGGCGACGCGGTCCGGCGCTGCAGCTCGTTGAACCAGTCGAGCTGCTCCTTGCTCCCCTCGGGGACGAACAGCGAGGTGAACATCTGCCGGAAGGCTGCGTTCTCTTCCCCCCATCCGAGCCGGATCAGCGTCCCCATCGCATTGATCTTGTCCCGCTCGGCCTCGCTGGTCGCACGCACCATGCGCCCGCGCGCGAAGCTGCCGAAGAGAATGAGGTGCGAGACCCGCTCGGGGTGCCGCGCCGCATAGGCAATCGAGACCGCGCACCCTTGCGACTGCCCCATCAAGGGAAAGCGATCCCACCCGACCGCATCGGCGACCGTCTCCAGATCGGACACCCAGGCATCGAGCGAAACGTCGTCGACCTCACGGTCGGACAGGCCGTTGCCGCGGGCATCGTAGCGAACCAGCCTGAAGTTGCCCGCGAGCGCGCGCAGCAGGTGTCGTGTGATCGGGCTTTCCCAGTCGAATTCGAGGTGGTTGAGATAGTTCGCGGCCTTGAACAGCCGCGGCCCGCGGCCGGCGCTCGCATAGGCGAGGCGCACGCCATCGGCGGCATGGCAATAGCGGATCTCCTGGCGCAGGGCCGCGCCGTCGTCCGCTTCGCGCGGCCCGGCCGGAATGGTCTTCGGCTCCTCCCGCACCTCGCCGATGAAGCGCACCCCCTTGCGCGGCAGCGTGTGGATGAAGCGCTGCGTCTTGCCGCTGTCGCCGAGCGCGGCCCGCGCCGCATTGATGCGCGTCGTCAGCGCGGCGTCCGATACGATGCGGCCGCCCCAGACGGAGGCGACGAGGTCGTCCTTGCTGACCACGCGTTCGCGGTTGCGGATGAGGAATTCGAGCAGGTCGAACACCTGCGGTGACGCCGACAGCAATACGCTGCCGCGCCGAAGCTCGCGCCGGTCCGTGTCGAGTGCGTAGTCCTCGAACCGATAGAGCAATGTCGCCCGCCTGCAGCCAAACCGACCCGAGTGTCGGCATGGGACGCCTCGGCGCGGGAAAAAGCAAGAATCGATAAGAAAAAAGTAAGGCCGCGAAAAAGCGCAGGGCAACCGCCGGTGGCAGGCTCGTCTCGATCAGGCAGCCAGCTCGAGCCGACTGCCTGCCCGTCCAGGGGCTCCAATTGCCAGGAGGACACCATGCGCGAGGAAGCCATCAAGAAGCTGGCCGACGGCTTGCGCGGCGCGCTGATCCGGCGCGGCGATCCCGACTATGACGAGGCGCGCAAGCTCTACAACGGCATGATCGACAAGCGGCCGCTGCTGATCGCCCGCTGCAGCGATGTCGCCGACGTGATCGCAGCGGTGAATTTCGGCCGTGATGAGGGCCTGCGGATCGCAATCCGCGGCGGCGGCCACAACGGGCCCGGGCTCGGCAGCGTCGATGGCGGCCTGGTCGTCGACCTGTCGGCGATGAAGGGCGTTCGCGTCGACCCCGCCGCCCGGACCGCGCGGGTCGGCGCCGGCTGCACGCAAGGCGATGTCGATCATGCGACCCACGCCTTCGGACTTGCCGTGCCGGCGGGCATCATCTCGACCACGGGCATTGCCGGGCTGACGTTGAGCGGCGGGCACGGCTATCTGTCGCGCAAATACGGCCTCACCATCGACAATCTGCTCGAGGCCGACGTGGTGCTCGCGGATGGCAGCTTCACGACGGCGAGCCGCGACCAGAATCCCGACCTCTTTTGGGGCCTGCGCGGCGGCGGCGGCAATTTCGGCGTGGTCACCAGCTTCCTCTTTCGCCTCCACCCGGTGAGCACGGTCTTCGCCGGGCCGATCGCCTTCGACCAGAGGCATGCGCGCACGATCATGCAGCGCTATCGCGATTTCTTGCCGAAGGCGCCGGAGGAGCTCGGGATCTTCCTGGGACTGAAGACCATCCTCTCATCGGCGCCGTTCCCCACGGAGCTGTGGGGCAAGAGCTTCTGCCTGCTGATGTGCTGCTACGATGGTCCCGACGACGAGGCGAAGGCCGCCTTGGCGCCGCTGCTCGACGCGCTGCCGGCGCCCTGGTTCAACTGGATGGGCGCGATGCCCTATCCGGCCGTGCAAAGCATGTTCGACGCGCTCTATCCCAGAGGCATGCAGTGGTACTGGCGCGGCGACTTCGTCAAGACGCTGCCGGACGCGGCCATCGACATCCATCTCGAGCAGGCCGCGAAAGCGCCGAGCGAGCTCTCGCTCATGCACCTCTATCCCATCGACGGCGCCGTCCATCGCGTCGGCAGCGACGAGACGGCGTGGAATTGTCGCGACGCGACTTGGTCGATGGTGATCGCCGGCATCGATCCCAATCCGCAGAAGGCGGGGCCGATCACGCGGTGGACCAAGGCCTACTGGGAGGCGGTGCATCCGTTCGATCTGGGCGGCGCCTACCCGAACTTCATGATGGACGACGAAGGCGACGCGCGCCTCCAGGCCACCTACGGCGCGAACTACAAGCGCCTCGCACAGGTGAAGCACAAGTACGATCCAGCCAACCTGTTCCGGATCAACCAGAACATCAGCCCAGCGGCCTGAGATTTGGCCAGTCACTTCGAGGTGCCCCATGAGCACGACCATGAGCACGACCATGAACGCCACCATGAACGCCGCGCTCGACGATCCGGTGGCTGCCAGCGTCGACGCGCGCCTCAGCGAGAACGCGATCGCGATCGAGGCGTGGAACACAGTCCTGTTCGATAAGTTCTGCCGCTTCCGCTATGTGCTGACCCAGGGCCTCGCGGATCACAGCGATGAATTGTTGTGGCGCAACCCCTTTCCGGCCGGCGCCCGCGTGCTCGATATCGGCTGCGGCTTCGGCGATACGACGCAGCTGATCGCGCGGCAGATCGGCCCGACCGGCATCGCAACAGGTATCGATTGTGCGACGAACTTCATTGCGAGCGCGCGCCGTGAAGCGCGCGATGCGGGCGTGAAGAATATCGACTTCCTCGCAGCCGATGTTCAGACCGACGACTTGCACGGTCCCTATGACAAGGCATTCGCGCGATTTGGCACCATGTTCTTCAACATGCCGGTCGCGGCGCTGCGCAACATCCGCAAGGCGCTCAAGCCGGGCGGCGAGCTCAGCATGATCGTCTGGCGAAAGCGCGAGGATAACCCGTGGATACACAAGGCCGAGCTCGCGGTGCGACGGATCGTGCCCGTGATCTCGCATGAGGAGACCGATCAGGTGCATTGCGGGCCGGGCCCGTTCTCCATGGCCGGCGCCGATCTGGTGAGCGACATGCTGCGCATTGCCGGCTTCGAGCGCAGCCGCTTCGAGCGCTACGACACCGACATCTGCATCGGTCGGACGCTCAACGACGCGGTCGAATTCGCCATGGCGTTGGGGCCGGCCGGTGAGATCATCCGGCTTGCCGGGGATGTCGGACAAAAGCTCAAGCCCGACGTCATCGCCGCGTTGCGCAGCACGCTCGCCGAGCACGTGCGCCCCGACGGCGTGTGGATCGGATCGAGCAGCTGGTTCGTGACGGCCTATAATCCGGCGCCGCCGTGAGCGCCGTGGCCCATCACCGCGCCGCACCTCGGATCAGTTTCACATCACCTCGAGATGCGCGCCGGGGCCAAGTTCGGCGCTTTGTGAACCCCGTCGGCATCGCGGGCGATGACTGTAAGGTACGCGCGCGCTGCTTGATCTGGTTCGACGCGGCCCTGCTCCAATCGCGCAGCGTACCGATCGGGATATGGGTAGCGCGCCGCGCAGTCTTCCTGGCTCAGCCCAAGGGCACGTCGAATGATCTTCGCCTGCGGCGTGCGCTTCATGCGCCGCATGTCCTCTTCAGTCAGCGGGCGCGCATCGGGATCACTGAGCGCGGCGGCATGTTTCTCCGCTTCGGTCATGGCGTCGAAAATGGGCCGAAGCTGACGCTGTGGTTGGCATAATTCTCGGCAGCTTTGGCTTTGTCCCATTCAAAGTCATGGTTTGCGACGGGTACGGAGCATCGGTAGTAAGTCAAGACGACGGTAGCGCCTTCAAATCAGCTTCAGGCCGCGCATGCTCGTGTGGCCGTCCTTGCCGACGATGATGTGGTCGTGCACCGCGATGCCGAGTGGCTTGGCGATATCGGCGATGGTCTGCGTCATCTGGATGTCGGCGCGCGACGGTGTCGGGTCGCCGGAGGGATGGTTGTGCACCAGCACGATCGCGGTCGCCGACAATTCGAGCGCGCGCTTGATCACCTCGCGCGGATAGACCGGCGTGTGGTCGACGGTCCCCTTCTGCTGCACCTCGTCGGCGATGAGCTGGTTGCGCTTGTCGAGGAAGAGGATGCGGAACTGCTCGATATCGGCGAAGGCCTGGGCGCTGCGGCAATAGTCGAGCACGGCCGACCACGAGGACAGCGGCTCGCGCCGGTTGACCGCACCGCGGGCGAAGCGGTTCGCGGCGGCTTGCACAACTTTGAGCGTGGCGACGACCGAGTCGCCCACGCCCTTCACCTCCTTGAGCCGCGCGGCCGGCGCCGCGACGACGTCGTTGAACGACCCGAACTTCGCGATCAGCGCCTTGGCGAGCGGCTTCATATCCTGCCGTGCGTGAGCGCCGAGCAGCACCATCTCGAGGAGCTCGTAATCGGGCAATGCATCCGGGCCGCCGGCGAGCAACCGGTCGCGCAGCCGCCCGCGGTGGCCGAGATAATGCGGCTGTTCGGCCGTCGCGCTTTCACCGACCGGCCAGCCGAGCAATGGCGCCTCTTTGAAGGTCTGCGCTCCCATGCCGGCATTTGAGAACAAAAAGAGAACGTAAGTCAAGCGGGTTGGACGAGCGAGGGTCGTCGTCGAGAAACGAGATGACAGTTGCAGCTGGTGCGCTCGGCCGGCTCTACGCCGCCGGATACGGCGGCTTGTCGAGCCCCTTGGGCGAGAGCGTGAAGATCTCGACGCCCGTCTGTGTCACGCCGACCGTGTGCTCGAACTGGGCCGAGAGCGAGCGGTCGCGCGTCACCGCGGTCCAGCCGTCGGACAGCACCTTCACGTGCGGGCGGCCGAGATTGATCATCGGCTCGACGGTGAACAGCATGCCGGGCCGAAACACCACACCCTCGCCGGGGCGGCCGACGTGGACGATGTTCGGCTCGTCGTGGAAGAGGCGGCCGAGCCCGTGGCCGCAGAAGTCGCGCACCACGCTCATGTGCTGGCCTTCGACATAGGTCTGGATGGCGTGGCCGATGTCGCCGGTCGCGGCGCCCGGCTTGATCACCGCGATGCCGCGCATCATCGCCTCGTAGGTCACCTCGATCAGCCGCTCGGCGCGGCGCGGAATCTCGCCGACCGCGTACATGCGGCTCGAATCGCCGTGCCAGCCGCCGAGGATCAGGGTGACGTCGACATTGACGATGTCGCCTTCCTTGAGCGGCTTGTCGTTGGGGATGCCGTGGCAGACCACGTGGTTGATCGACGTGCAGGTCGACTTGGTGTAGCCGCGATACATCAGCGTCGCCGGCCGGGCGCCGTGATCCATGGCGAACTCGAACACGAAGCGGTCGATCGCATCGGTCGCGATCCCGGGCTTGATCTCGTGCACCAGCAGGTCGAGGCACTCGGCGACCAGCCGTCCGGCCTTGCGCATGCCGGCAAAGGCCTCGGGACCGTGCAGCTTGATCTGGCCGGTCTTGCGCAGGGGCGCGCTCGACGCGTCGACGTAATTCATCATTGCCTTGCTCGATCCTCGCCCCGCCCGGCTTCAAATAAGTAGTCGTGCGCGCGGAAATTCTCAACCTCGATCGCGCGGCGCGGCGCCGGGACGCAGTGCCCCTGCGCCGGCGAAGTGGCCACCGGTTCACCGACAGAGGATATGCGGCAAACGAAGAGAACTAGAGCGTATTCCGTTTCCGTCGGGACGCGATACGCTCCAGCGCGCGCACCCAGTGGCGGCGCAGGGTGCGCCGGCGCCACTTGGTCCAGCGGTGGCGCGCCACGTTGTAGATCCGGCTGTGCTTGCCGCGCGAGGCATCGAGCACCGAATCGAACAGCCCGATCACGCTCCCCTGCTCGACCAGCGGCTCGGGCGGCCAGTACTGGGCGGTGCGCTCGGCGCGGTCGATGTGGGTGATCAGCTGGTCGGCCGGGAGGGCGATCCTGTTCGCCGCGAGCCAGGCGAGCCGGCGCCGGCAGGCGTCGAGGTCGGTCACGTAACCCTCGGCGGTGGTGCTGGCGAGCGGAACGAGCGCGCCGCCGTCGAGGAAGAACTCGTCCGGCACCTTGGCGTCGGCGCCGCCGAGGAAGACGTGCCAGCCCGGCGCAAGCGCATCGGCGGCGCGCATGGCGGCGGCGAGGCGGGCATGGAACTGCGGAAACAGCACCACGTCGTCCTCGAGCACCATGACGCGGCGGGCGCCGCGCGCGGCGGCGAGGCGCCAGCTCTGGGCATGCTTGAGCGTCAACGACGCCTGCCTCTTCATTGGCGGCGCCGAGCTCGCCACGAAGTGCTGGGCGATGGTCGCATCGTCGAGCTCGGCGGCGTCGAAATCGAAGATGAACTCGAACGGGATGCCGAAACGGCCGAGCTCCGCGATGACATGCGCGATGCGGTCGGCGAATGTCTTGACCGACAGCACGAAGACGGCGTCGATCGCGAGATCGGCGAGCGAAGGCTGGCCCGCCATCACGCGCTCCGCACCGCCGTGCGCAGCCGCGGCCGCGCCGGCGCGATCGCGACCGGCTCGTCGATCGGCACGGAGGTCGTGCACACGATGCCGTCGACCGTGATGGCGCAGCGCCGCGCGATCGCCTCGACGCCGGCGGCGCGGGCGCGGACGAAGGCGGCCGCATAAGTCGGGTCGATGTCGGCGGCGAGCGCGAAGCGTTCGGCCGAGCCGATCTGGATCAGAAAAAGCATGACGGCGCGGTGACCTGCCGCAACCATCGCGGCGAGCTCGTCGAGGTGCTTCGCCCCGCGCGCCGTCACGGCATCGGGAAACTCGGCGAGGCCTTGGCGGCGCATGAGATGCACGTTCTTGATCTCGACATAGCAGGGCGGCCGCGCCGGATGCTCGAGCAGCACATCGATGCGCGAGCTCTTGCCGTAGCGCACCTCGCGCCGGGCCGTCGCGTAGCCGGCAAGCTCCGGGATCAGCCCGGCCGCAATCGCCTCGGCGACGATGCCATTCGGATGCCCCGTGTTGACGCCGACCAGCTCGTGGCCACCGCCGAAATCGACCTCGACCAGCTCCCACGACCACGGCAGCTTGCGCTTGGGATTGTCCGATTTCGACAGCCACACGCGCGCGCCCGCCGCCGCAAGCCCGGTCATCGCGCCCGGATTGGCGACGTGGACGGTGACCTCCTCACCGCTTGGCAGGACGACGTCGGCGAGGAAGCGCTTGTAGCGCCGCACCAGCGTCGCGGGAACGAGCGGGCCCGCAAAGCGCATCAGGCCGCGACCTTGCCGCCGAGCTCGTCGGCGATGTGCGTCCTGATGATCTCCTCGAACGTGCTTTCCGCCTTGAAGCCGAGCGCCGCCGCCCGCTTCGCGTCGATCCGTTGCGGCCAGCCGGCGACGATGCGCATGATCAGCTCGTCGGGCGCGCGGCGGATGCGCGCGACGACCTTGTCGCCGGCGACGCGGCGCAGCGCCTCGATCTGTTCGGCGACCGTGCAGGACACGCCCGGCATCGCCAGGTTGATGCGCGGCCCGAGCTGCTCGCGCGTGAGCCCGGCCGCATGCACCAGGAAGCCGACCGCGGCGCGCGGGCTCGCATGGGTATGGCGCACCGTATCGGCGACCGGCAGCACCGCCTCCTGCCCGGCCAGCGGCTCGCGGATGATGCTGGAAAAGAAGCCCGAGGCCGCCTTGTTGGGCTTGCCGGGCCGCACGCAGATGGTGGGCAGGCGGATGCCGACGCCGTCGAGCATGCCGCGGCGATGGTGGTCGGCGAGCAGGAGCTCGCACATTGCCTTCTGCGCGCCATAGGAGGTGAGCGGCGTGAGGTGAAAATCGTCCGGAATCGCATCGGGAAACGGCGCGCCGTAGACCGCGATCGACGACGTGAAGACGAGCTTGGGATGATAGCTCTCGCCCGCCTTGCGGATCGCGGCGAGCAGGGCCTGCATGCCCTCGAGGTTGACGCGGTAGCCCTTGTCGAAGTCGAGCTCGGCCTCGCCGGAGACGACGCCGGCGAGGTGATAGATCAGATCGGGCCGCGCGGCGATGAGCTCGTCGGCCTCGCCCGGAGCGGCGAGATCGCTCGCAACGATGCTCGCCGATGGCTTGCGGCTTGCCGGCAAGACGTCCGCCGGGAACGGAACCACGTCCTGCAGCGTGAACCGCTCGATGCCGCGTCCCTGCAGCCCGCCGTCGGCGATGAGGCGGGCCGTGAGCTTGCGGCCGATCATGCCGGCTGCGCCGGTGATGAGAATGTGCAAAGGCGTATCTCCCGTTGAGCCGCCTCATGCCCCTCTTCACCTCATGGCGTCTCGAACCATGGGCCAAGCATGCAGGCGGCGCCACAGCGGCCGCCCTCGTCCTTCGAGACGCCGTCCGCGCAAAGTGCGAGGCCGGCTCCTCAGGATGAGGGCGGGTGGGTTGAGTCATATGTGCAGCGGCAAGATAGGACAAGCGTTCTGCATCCAAGGCAACGCTCACCCCACCCCGTTCAGCTCGCGCAGGCTCTGCTTCTGCTTCCCGGCGGCGTCGAAATTCGCCGGGTCGAGCCAGCGCTCGAAGGCGGCCTTGCGCGCCGGCCAATCCTCTTCGGTCATGGCGAACCAGGCGGTGTCGCGGCTGCGGCCCTTGATGATCATGTGGTTGCGAAAGATGCCCTCGAACTTGAAGCCGAAGCGCAGGGCCGCGTTGCGCGAGGGCGCGTTGAGCGAATAGCATTTCCATTCGTAGCGGCGATAGCGCAGCGTCTCGATCGCGTAGCGGGCGAGCAGATACTGCGTCTCGGTCGCGAGCGGCGAGCGCTGCAGCGAGGGCCCGAGCACGATGTTGCCGACCTCGATGACACGCATCGCGGGCCGGATCGACATCAGCGTCTCGACCCCGACCGCCCGCCCTTCGCGATCGAGCACCGCGTAGTAATAGGGATCCGTGAGGGCCTCGCGCGTCTCGAGCCACGTCAGGAAGGCGGCGCGCTCCGCGAACGGCCCGTCCGACATATAGCTCCACAGCCGCTCGTGGCCTTTGAACTCCTGCCACAGCGCCTCGCCGTGGCGCGACGCATCGAGCCGCGCGACCGAGCCGAAGCGGCCGGCCAGCGCGACCGGCCCCGGCAGCTCGGCCGGCCGAGCGTCGACGGCGGGCCCGACCGGCGCGCCGGCGGCATCGACATCCGGTCCGCTCATTGCGGCCGCTTCTTCATGTCGTCGCGGAAGAAGGCGTTGAGCTCCTGATGCGGCGCGCCGTCCGCGAACGCGTCGAAGCGGCCTTCGTCGGCGATCTGCTTGGCGGCGCGGATGAACGCGCCCCAGGCGACGCGCGACAGCGCGCTGCCGACGCTGATGCGGCGCGTGCCGAGCGCCGCGAGCTCGGCGACCGTGATGCCGAGCGGGCCCGACATGATGATGTTGACCGGCTTCGGCGCGACCGCGTTGATCACTTGGCCGATCAGCTCGCGGGTGCGCAGGCCGGGCGCATAGAGGCAGTCGGCGCCGGCCGCCGCGAAGGCTTTGAGCCGACGGATGGTCTCGTCGATATCGGGGCGGCCGACGAGGAATCCCTCGCTGCGCGCGGTGAGCATCACCTCGCCGCCGGCCTGGTCGATCGCCGCGCGCGCCGCGCGGATGCGGGCGACGGAGAGATCGAACGCGTAGAGCGGATTGTCCTTGTCGCCGGTCGAGTCCTCGATCGAGAGGCCGGCGACGCCGGTCGCGACCGCGAGCGTCACGCTCTCGGCGACGCCCTCGGGGGCGTCGGCGAAGCCGCCCTCGAAGTCGGCATTGACCGGGACGTCGGTCGCGGCGACGAGCTCGCGCAGATGGGCGAGCGCCATGTCGCGGGTGATCGCGTTGTCGGCATAGCCTTCGGCGAAGGCGAAGCCGGCGCTGGTCGAGGCCAGCGCCTTGTAGCCGAGATGCTGCAGGTAGCGCGCCGTGCCGATGTCCCAGGGATTGGGAATGACGAAGCAGCCCTGCTGGTGGAGCGCGCGGAAGGTTCGGCGTTTCTCGGCAACGGTCGGCATCGATTGCATGGCTCCTCTTCGCGAATGTTGGGCTGTGCGCGAGCGCTTACGCGCAGTTTACGCGCGTTGCAGCGGTTGTGGCGTGACGCCCCGCCATGGCCGCCATGATTTTTGCTGATAAATCCGACACTTCGCGTGCATCATCCGAGACGTTTTTGCGTTGCAGAATCGTTAACTTGTAAGGCATCGAGCCGGCCCGTAAAATTCGCATTAAGACATTGATTTAACTCACTTTCTTGTGAGCGTCCCGTGGCCGCCGCATGTCTTGTGCGCTGCACGATGGAAGGTACATAGACGGCGAGGCGACCCCACTTGGCATGAGGATCACGAAGATGAGCAAGAAGACCCTTTTGACTGCTTTCGGATTCGTCGCACTGCTTGCGACGCCGGCGCTCGCGCAGAAGCCGGTGCACCACCATGACGCGTCCGGCCCGTACGCAAGCGTCGCGGCGCCGGCTCCGATCGCGCAGGACGGCCGCTATGTCGGCACCGATCCGGATGTGAACGTCCGCGCCGAGCTGCAGCGCGACTGGCAGACCTCGCAGGGCGCCAACTAAAGACGCGACCTGAGCGACCCAAGTTGATCGTGTGCGAAGGCCCCGGGCCAGTCCCGGGGCCTTTTTGCGCGACCACCCGGCATTTGATTTTCCGCCGGCGTTGGGCTCAAAGTGCCGGCCCTGACGCAAAAGAAGTTCCGGGGAGAGGCAAATGCTCCACACCATCGCGGCGTTCGACCGTATCGGCGAAGAGAACGCCTTCGCGGTGCTCGCCCGCGCCACCGCGCTCGCCGCGCAGGGGCGCGACATCATCAATCTCGGCATCGGCCAGCCGGACTTTCGCACGCCCGAGCACATCGTCGAGGCCGGCGTGAAGGCGCTGCGCGACGGCCATCACGGCTATACGGCGGCGGTCGGTATCCTGCCGTTGCGCGAGGCGGTCGCCGCCGACCTGCACAAGCGCTTCAAAGTGACGGTCTCGCCCGACGAGGTGATGATCATGCCGGGCGGCAAGCCGACCATGTTCATGTCGATCCTGATGTTCGGCGAGCCCGGCGCCGACATCCTCTATCCGGATCCCGGCTTCCCGATCTATCGCTCGATGATCGAGTACACCGGCGCGCGGCCGGTGCCGGTGCCGATCCGCGAGGAGAACGGCTTTGCATTCTCGGCCGACGAGACGCTGAGCCTGATCACGCCGAAGACGCGGCTCTTGATCGTCAACTCGCCCGCCAATCCGACCGGGGGTGTCACGGGAAAACGCGAGGTCGACAAGCTGGTGGCGGGACTGGAGAAGTTTCCCGACGTCGCCGTCATGTCGGACGAGATCTATGACCACATGGTCTATGACGGCGAGACGCATGTGTGCCTGCTCTCCTACCCGTCGATCCGCGATCGGCTGATCCTGCTCAACGGCTGGTCGAAGACCTATGCGATGACCGGCTGGCGGCTCGGCTACGCGGTGTGGCCCGGCAAGCTCTACGACATGGCGCGCAAGCTCGGCGTCAACCTGCATTCGTGCGTCAACGCGCCGACGCAATATGCCGGGCTCGCGGCGCTCACCGGCCCGCAGGACGCCGTGCACAAGATGGTCGCCGAGTTCGACAAGCGACGCAAAGTGGTGGTCGAGGGCTTGAACCGCCTGCCCGGCATCTCGTGCGCGACGCCGAAGGGCGCCTTTTATGCGTTTCCGAACGTCAAGCGCACCGGCTGGAAGGCGAAGGCGCTTGCGTCTACGCTCCTGGAAGACACCGGCGTCGCAGTGATCGGCGGGCCCGATTTCGGCGTGCTGGGCGAAGGCTATCTGCGGCTCTCCTACGCCAACTCGACCGAGAACATCGTCAAGGCGCTCGACCGCATGAGCCAGTTCTTGAAGAGCCGCAAGGCGGCGTAATGAGTGAGTAGCGAATGGCGAGTGGCGAATAAGCGAGTAGACGTCGTATTCGCTTAATCGCCATTCGCTATTCGCCCTTCCGAGACCTCCTATGACTCTTTCCGAAGAGCAGTCCCTGATGCGGCAGTCGTGCCGCGCGTTCGTCGACGACGTGATCATTCCGTTCATCCGCCACAACTGGCAGCGCGAATGGCTGATGACACCGGAGGACCGGCTGCCGAAGGAGATACTCGAAGGCGCCGAGAAGGTCGGCATCCGCACGCTGGGCGTCCCGGAGGAGTTCGGCGGCATCGAGCTCGATAAGACGAGCGAGGTGCAGACCTTCGCGATCATCGCCGAAGAGATCGCGCGCGGCGATTCGGGCCTCGCCGACAAGCTGGTGCAGAACTGGAAGGTCTCGGTGCTGCTGCGCAACCTCGCGCCGCGGCATCTGCAAGAGAAATGGTTCAAGCGGCTCGTCGACGACCCGCAATTCCTGCTCGCCCATTGCCTGACCGAGCCGCGCGGCGCCTCCGACCGTTGGCTGCCCTACAACGTGCCGGAAGCCGCGATGCAGACGCGTGCGGTGCGGCAGGGCGACGATTGGATCATCAACGGCCGCAAGCAGTTCATCTCCAACGGCTACGACGCCGGCCTGTTCGTGGTCTACGCCAACACCAACCCGAAGGCCGGGATGCTGCAGGGCACGTCGAGCTTCCTGGTGCCGCGCGGCACGCCGGGGCTCACGGTCGCGCGCTGCAACGAGACGCTCGGCTGCAGATTCATGAACAACGGCGAGCTCGTGTTCGAGGACATGCGCGTGCCGGCCGACCATTTGCTCGCCGAGCATGACGCGCTCGGCAAGGCCGGCGTCTATTTCCGGCCCGGCAAGATCATCCAGGCGGCGAAGAACCTCGGCGTCGGCGTGCGCGCCTTCGAGGTCACGTCAGGCTACGTGCAGAATTACGTGCAGGGCGGCCGCATCCTGCTCAAGCATCAGGCGGTGGCGCTGCGCATCGCCGACATGGCGACGCGGATCGAGGCGGTGCGCTCCCTTTTGGAGCGCGCGGCGCACGCGGTCGACGAGAATGCGGCCGATGCCGACACGCTGTGCAACATGGTCAAGCTGTTCGCCTCGGAAGAGATCATGAAGGTCACCCAGCACGCGGTGGAGCTGCACGGCGGCAACGGCATGATGCTCGACTTCGGCGTCGAGAAGCTGCTGCGCGATGCCGCGATCTTTCTGCATATGGACGCGACGACGGACATCTCGCGGCTCAAGATCGTCAAGTCGATGTTTCCGCAGACGGCCGGAAAATACGCAGGGCCGGAAGCGTAGGGGGGACAACCGCGCCCGCGTGTCCGCGTGGGCAAAATCGCCCGCGCGGTTGCCCCACGCGGTCGGGGATTGCCGGCGATTTTGCCCACCCGACGGACTCACCCCCGCTGCGTCATGCGGAAGCCGATCAGCACCACGGCGAGGCCGGCGAGCTGCGTCAGCGTCGGCATCTCGTCGAGAAAGACCGCGCCGATCAGCAGCGTGAAGGGGGGTACCAGCGCGGTGAAGACGGCGGCGCGCGCGGGGCCCAACAGAAAGACCGCGCGGGCGAACAGCCAGATCGCGCCGGCGCCGGCGAGCAGGCCTTGCGCCAGGGCCTGCACCACGTTCTCCCATAAACCGAGCGCGATCATGCGGTCGAACCCGAACAGCGCCCAGTGGATCGGCACGTCGGCGAGCGAGACCACGCTCACGATGAGGGTCGCACGCGCCGGCGGGACGTGCCAGAGCTTGACCAGCATCGCGAAAGTCGCAAAGCAGCAGCCGGCGGCGACGAAGAGGAAGTCGCCGAGCAAGCCGTGCCGGCCGATGGTCGAGACCGCCTCGAGGCCGATGATGCAGAGCCCGATCACGATCACGGCGGCGCCGAGGATACGCTCGCGCGGCAATCGTTCGCGCAGAACGGCACTCGCGTAGAGCAGGCCGAACAGCGCCGCGGCCGAGGGCTGGATCACGCCGCCGTGGCCGAGCGGCACCAGGATGAATCCCGAATAGCTGATGATGGCGAGCGGCGGCCCGCCCGCGAGCGTGAGCAGAATGGCGCGCCACCAGCCGATGCCGCCGAAGCCTTCGGCGCGTCCGCGCAGCATCAGCGGCAGTAGAACGAGACCGGCCCAGGCGAAGCGATGCAGCGCGAGGTCGGCCGGCGCGAGACCGGCCTCGATGCCTTGCCGGGCGGCGACGAAGCCGGCGGCCCAGCAGAAGGCCGCGCCGGCGCCGCACGCGATCCCCAGCGCCGTCGGCGAGCGGCGCAAGGCCGAAGGGCGCGCCGGCGAGCTCAAGGCATGTCCTTGTGCGCGCGACGGCTATTCGCGAATTGCCAAGCGCAACCGCGGGGTCCATTGTGATGCGCATGGCGCAGCCAGGACCGAGCGAGCAACAAAGCCGAGCCGGCGCGCGCACGCGCGTCGTCGCCGTCGGCGACGTCATGATCGAGCTCGCGCGCGGCGGCGACGGACGCTTCGGCATCGGCTGCAGCGGCGACACCTTCAACACCGCGATCTATCTCGCGCGCGCCGGCGCAGAGGTCGCTTACGCGACCGCGCTCGGCGACGATCCCTATTCGGAGGGCATACTGGCCTTGGCGGCGGCGGAGAACGTCGCGCGCGATCTCGTCTTGCGCGTGCCCGGCCGCCTGCCCGGCCTCTATCTCGCCGACAAAGACCCGGGCGGCGCGCGCCGGCTGTTTCATTGGGGCGAGGGGGCGCCGGCGCGCGACCTGTTCGAGCTCGATCAATGGTCGCACGTGGCCGAGGGCCTGGTCGGCGCAAAGCTCATCTATTTCACCGGCATCACGCTCTCGCTCTACTCCAATGCCGGGCTCGGCCGCTTCCTCGCGGTGATCGAGATGGCGCGCAAGGCCGGCGCGCGGATCGCATTCGACGGGAATTTCCGCCCGCGCGGCTGGAAGGGCGACGTCACGCGCGCCCGCACGGTGTTCATCGAGACGCTCAAGCGGGTCGACCTCGCGTTGCCGGCGTTCGACGACGAGGCGATCCTGTGGGGCGACCCGAGCCCGGAATCGACGGTCGACCGCCTGCAGGCCTTCGGCATTCCCGAGGTGGTGGTGAAGAACGGGCCGAACAGCGCACTGGTCGCCGCGAGCGGCAACCGGGAGCATGTGCCGGTGCCGGAGGTGGTCGAGCCGGTCGACACGACGGCCGCGGGCGACGGCTTCAATGCGGCGTATCTCGCGGCGCGACTGCAGGGCACAGCACCGCTCGAGGCAGCGCTCGCGGCGCACAAGCTCGCCGGCCAGGTGATCCGCCATCGCGGCGCGATCATGCCGCGGACCGGCGCGGCGGTGCATTGACCAAGGATCAGGCATCAGAGATCAGTTATGAGGTTGGAGCGCATCTTTTTCTGATCTCTGATTCCTGATTCCTGATCCCTGGCCGGCTACGGCCGGCCGATGAGCGTCGCGCCGAAGGCGGCGAGGAACGGCACCGGGATCGAGCAGACGACGCGCAACCACACGACCTTGGCCGGCATGGCCACCACCTCGTAGCTCGCAACACGCTGGATCGCGAACAGCGCCCAGGCAGTCGTATAAGCGATCACCTGCGGCGCGGCGGCGCCGCTCTTGAGCGCGGCGACGCCGATCGAGAAGCCGACCACCGGACCGCCGGGCGTGAGCGCGCCGGCGAGCGTCGCGATTGCGGTGCCGAACAGGCCGGACTTTGGCCCGAGCAGGCCGGCGAGGACTTCCGGCGGCAACACGGCCGCCACATAGCCCGAGCCCACGACCCCGATCGCGACGCGTGGCGTGAGGCGGAGAAAATCGAGGAAGCCTTCCCACAGGCCGGTGTTGACCAGGCTGCCGCCCTTGAGCGCCGCGACTGCGACCAGCACCGCGACGATGACCCACAAGAGGCCGCCGACGACGAGCGCCATCATATCTTCACCCCGCGCGCGGCCAGCGCCTTCGCGGCATAGCGGCCAAGCAGGCCGACGATGACGGGAAATGCCGGGGCGATCGCCATGCGCCACAGCACGAAGTGGGCGCCGAAGAACGGCAGCTCCCACACGAGGGCGCGGGCGTAGCCGAGCAGGGTCCAGCTGGTGACGAAGGCGAGCGCCGCGCCCACATCGGCGCCAGCGAGGAGAAACGCGCCCGCGACCGGATAGACCGTGACCGGCCCGCCCGGCATGATCGCGCCCGCGACCGTCGCGATGACGAGGCCGACGAGGCCGGACTCGGCGCCGACGAGCCGCGCCACCGCCTCGCGCGGGATGAGCAGGGTCGAGAGCACGCCGATCAGGCATCCCGCCGCCATCTTCGGCAGGATGTCGATGAAGATGTGCAGGTCGCCGAGAAAGACCGCCGCGAAGCGATCCCACCCGTCGCGCATATAGACCACGGCCGCGCAGACCAGCACGCACGCCGCGACCATGGCAGTCGACCAGTCGAAGGTTTTGCGGCGAAGACGCATCGGTTCCTTATCGACGGCGCCGCCGCGCCGGACAAGGCTCGCTCCGCGCATGGGAGCGATGCGGGCGCAAGGAATCGAGATGGGAATCAAAACGGAGACGGCCGTGTGGCCGTCCCCGTCGCATCTTTCAGGCCCTGGTCGGCTTCAGCCGAGCGGAACCGCGACGAAGTGCGGCGCGGCGTCCGCGGTCTTGACCCGCAGCAGCACGTCGTGGCGGCCGTCCTTCTTGGCCGCGACGAGCGCGTTGCGCACATCATCCGGGCTCGAGACCTGCTTGCTGCCGATCGAGAGGATCACGTCCCCGGTCCGCAGGCCGTGCTCGGCGGCGGCGCTGTTCGCCTCGACGCCCATCACGACCACGCCATGGTCGCCGGCGCCCTCGACCTCGTTCGCAGGCGCAAGCTCGACGCCGAGGTGCGGCACCCCCGCGGTCGGCGAGGCGCGCTCGTGGGTCTCGACCTTCGCCTGCTGATGCGTCGGCAGCTCGCCGAGAGTCAGCTGCACGGTCTGGTCATGGCCGTCGCGTACGATGTCGAGCTTGACCGAGGTTCCCGGCGCCGTCGCGCCGATGCGGCGGGCGAGATCGCGCGAGTCCTTCACCGGCGTGCCGTTGATCGCCGTGATCACGTCGCCCGCCTTGATGCCCGCCTTCTCGGCCGGGCTGTTCGGCTGCGGCTGGTCGACGATCGCGCCCTGCGGCTGCTTGAGGCCGAGGCTGTCGGCGATGTCGGCGGTCACCGGCTGCACCTGCACGCCCATCCAGCCGCGCGTGACGTGGCCGTGCTCCTTGAGCTGGGCGACGACCATCTTGGCGGTCTCGGCCGGAATGTCGAAGCCGATGCCGACCGAGCCGCCCGACGGCGAGTAGATCGCCGTGTTGACGCCGATCACGCGGCCTTGGGTGTCGAACGCCGGCCCGCCCGAGTTGCCCTTGTTGATGGGCGCATCGATCTGGATGTAGTCGTCATAGGGCCCGGCGCCGATGTCGCGCCCGCGCGCCGAGACGATGCCTGCCGTCACGGTGCCGCCGAGGCCGAACGGGTTGCCCACCGCGACCACCCAGTCGCCGACACGCGGCGCCTGGTCGGCGAACTGCACGTACGGGAAGTTGCCCTGCCCGTCGACCTTGATCAGCGCGAGGTCGGTCTTCGGATCGGTGCCGATCACCTTGGCGGTGTAGGTCTTGCCATTGTCGGTCGTGACCTGAACCGAGGTCGCGTGATCGACCACGTGGTTGTTGGTCACCGCATAGCCGTCGGGCGAGATGAAGAAGCCGGAGCCTTCGCCCATGATCACCTGGTGCGGCCGCGCGCCGTTGGGCAGGTTGCCGAAGCCGAACTGCTGGAAGAACTTCTGCATCGGCACGTCGTTCTTGAACGGAACGACGTCGCCGCCGCCCGACCCGGTGGTCTCTTCCGGCGTGATCTTGACGCGCACCGAGATGACGGCGGGTTTCACCTTGGCGACGAGATCGGCGAAGCTCGCGGGCGTCTGGCTCTGGGCGTGCACGGCCTCGGCGGCCTGCGCCGGCGCGGTGAAGCCGGTCATATGCTCGAAGCCGCCGGGGCCGGCGGCGAGCAGCCCGCCGGCGACCACGGCGACCGAGGCGAGCAGGGCGAAACGGCGTACGGTGAGGCGGCTCGGCGGCCGGTGATAGTGGAAGTCGTTCGGGTTCATGGGTGTCTCCGTAGGCGAAATTGGTGAAAATCACGCGCCGCCGGATGCGCGGCGCCCTTCTTGCTTGTTCAACGCATTAGATGGGTGGGCCCGCCTTACGAATCCCCGTCCGCCGAATTAATTCGCGGAAAGAAAACAGGGCTGCGGCAAAACGCGCGGGGAAGGAACGACATCTTTGAGGAACGTCATGGCCGGACATGGCCGTTCGAAGAACGGCTCGCTTCGCTCGCCTACATGCCGGCCATCCACGTCTTTCGGGCCCAACGGAGGAAAGACGTGGATGCCCAGCATTCCGCCGGGCATGACGAAGGCGGGGGGCCTACGGCATCGCGGTGAGGCCGAGCTCGTCCATCAGGACGCGATCGCGATCGCGGCCGGGATTGGGCGTGGTGAGGAGCTTCGGCCCGCTGAAGATCGAGTTGGCGCCGGCGACGAAGCACAGCGCCTGGGTCGCTGCGCTCATCTGCTCGCGCCCGGCCGAGAGGCGCACCACCGAGGCCGGCATGGTGATGCGGGCGACCGCGATCGTACGCACGAACTCGATCGGGTCGAATGCCTTGCCGGTCGCGAGCGGCGTGCCCTCGACTTGCATCAGCATGTTGATCGGCACCGATTCGGGATGCGCCGGAAGCGTCGCCAGCGCAACGATCATGCCGACGCGGTCCTCGCGGCTCTCGCCCATCCCGACGATGCCGCCGCAGCACACATTGATGCCGGCGGCGCGCACGTGATCGAGCGTGTCGAGCCGCTCGCGATAGGTGCGCGTCGTGATGATCGCGCCGTAGAACTCCGGCGAGGTGTCGAGGTTGTGGTTGTAGTAGTCGAGGCCCGACGCTTTCAGCCGCTGCGCCTGCGCGCCGGTGAGCATGCCGAGCGTCGCGCAGGTCTCGAGCCCGAGCGCCTTGACGCCCTCGACCATGGTGCAGACCTGCTCGAGATCGCGATCCTTCGGATTGCGCCAGGCCGCGCCCATGCAGAAGCGGCTCGCCCCGGCGGCCCGTGCGGCGCGCGCCTCGGCGACGACCGCTTCGGCATCCATCAGCTTCTCGGCCTTCACGCCCGCTTCATGGTGGGCGCTTTGCGGGCAATAGGCGCAGTCCTCGGGACAGCCGCCGGTCTTGATCGAGAGCAGCGTCGACAGCTGCACCTCCCGCGGATCGAAGTGCAGGCGATGGATGCGCTGGGCGTGAAAAATCAGCTCGGGAAATGGCAGCTCGAACAGCGCACGGACTTCGGCGCGGGTCCAATCCTGGCGCACCGCGCCGGTGAGGTCGATGGCGGCCGACGCCGCCGCGACGGATGGAACGATGTTCGGGTCCATGCCTCCACCATGCCAGCGGGGTGGCGAAAAGCAAGCCGCCCGCGTCGTTGAAATCGTTGCTGTTATTTCAGTTGGGATCTCCTGCCAAAATGCGTCGGTCGATGGCGTGAGCCGGATGGTGTGCGTTTATGCCGACCGAGCTTGTCGACCAGAAAATCGGCCAGCACCTCCACGCGCTTCGGCCGGGGCCCTCCGGGCGGCGTGACCCAGTACACGGCGCCGGATGACAGCGACCAATCCGGCAGGAGCCGCTCGAGCCGGCCGTCGGCGAGCGCGTCGCGCACGATGAACTCGGGCAGGATGCCTATGCCGGTGCCGGCGATCAGGGCGGGCATCATCGCGTCGCCATTGTTGGTGCGCAGCTGGCCGGACGGCCGCACCGTCGCCGACTTGCCGCCCTTGGTGAAGCGCCACGGCTCGAGCGTCGTCCCGTGGCTGTAGCCGATGCAGCGGTGATCGGCGAGATGGAGCGGATGCTTCGGCCGGCCGTGCGAGCGCACGTAGGCGGGTGAGGCGATCAGGTAGCGCGGCATCTCGCACAGCCGGCGCACGACGAGGGAGGAGTCCGGCAGCGCCGCGATGCGGACCGCGGCGTCGAAACCCTCGCCGACGAGGTCGACCATCGCATCGCTGAGATGGAGATCGATCGATACGTCCGGATAGGCTGCGAGGAATTCCGGCAGCAGCGGCGCGACGTGCAGCACGCCGAACGACATCGGCGCGGCGAGCCGCACCAGCCCGCGCGGCAGCGTCGCTTGCGCGAGCGCCGCATCCTCGGCGGCTTCGCCCTCGGCGAGAAGATGCGCGGCGCGCGCCGCGAGCTGGCGTCCCGCATCCGTCAGGGCAAGCCGTCGCGAGGTGCGGTTGATGAGTCGGGCGCCGAGCCGCGCCTCGATCCGGCTCACCGCCTTGGAGACGGTCGCCTTGGACAGCTTCAGCTCCGCGGCCGCACCGGCGAAGGAGCGCAGCTCGATCACCTTGGCGAAGATCGCAAGCCCTTCGAAATCAGGCAGGCCGGCCATGACGCAAATTTGGATCAGATCAGATTTGGAAACGATATGTTTCGAAAGTTTCTATTTCTGTTTCGAGGCGATGTCCATAGCTTTGCGTGCAGACATTCCTCGGGAGAGAACCATGATCGAACGTCGACCCTTCAACGAGCTTGGCGCAGCCGACCACGGATGGCTCAAGGCCAAACACCACTTTTCCTTCGGCGAATACGGCGATCCGGCGCGGATGGGCTGGGGCGCGCTGCGCGTCTGGAACGACGACGAGATCGCGCCCAACGCAGGCTTTCCGCCGCACCCACACGCCAACATGGAGATCATCACCTACGTCCGCGACGGCGCGGTGACGCACAAGGACAGCCTCGGCAACGCAGGCCGCACGGAGGCGGGCGACGTGCAGGTGATGAGCGCCGGCTCCGGCATCCGCCACGCCGAATACAACCTCGAACCGACGAGGACGCGGATTTTCCAGATCTGGATCAAGCCGAGCGCCCCCGGCGGGTCGCCGGCGTGGGGCTCGCAACCATTTCCCAAGGGCGACCGTTCCGGACGCTTCGTGACGCTCGCGAGCGGCTTCGACGACGATGACGCGCTGCCGATCCGCGCCCGCGCGCGCGTGCTCGGCGCGACCCTGAAGGCCGGCGAGAAGGTCGACTACCCGCTCGGCGAAGGGCGCCACGGCTATCTCGTGCCGGCCTCCGGCGCGGTCGCGGTCAACGGCGTGCGCATCGATGCGCGCGACGGCGCGGCGATCAAGGACGAAGCCGTCGTCACCATCACGGCGATCGAGAATTCCGAGCTCGTCATGGTCGATGCCGAATAGGCGGCCGACAGGCCAGCCCGCGATCAAGCAACCACAGGAGAAGATCCGTGTCGAAAGTTCTCGTTCTCTACTACTCGTCCTACGGCCACATCGAGGCGATGGCGAACGCCGTCGCCGAGGGGGCGCGCCAGGCCGGCGCGCAGGTCGACGTCAAGCGCGTACCCGAGCTCGTGCCCGAGGAGATCGCACGCAAGGCCTACTTCAAGCTCGAGCAGGCGGCGCCGATCGCCAAGGTCGAGGACCTTGCCAACTACGACGCCATCGTCATCGGCGCCGGCACCCGGTTCGGCCGGCTGTCGTCGCAGATGGCCAACTTTCTCGACCAGGCCGGCAGCCTGTGGGCGCGCGGCGCGCTGCACGGCAAGGTCGGTGGCGCATTCACGTCGACCGCCACGCAGCATGGCGGGCAGGAGACGACGCTGTTCTCGATCATCACCAACTTGCTGCACTTCGGCATGGTGATCGTCGGCCTCGATTACGGGCACGCCGGGCAGATGACGCTCAACGAGGTCACCGGCGGGTCACCCTACGGCGCGACCACGATCGCGGGCGGCGACGGCTCGCGCAAGCCGACCGAGAACGAGCTGCAGGGCGCGCGCTACCAGGGTCGCAAGATCGCGGAGACCGCGAACAAGCTGCATGGGTGATGCCCGGAGGCGGCGTGTAGCCCGGATGGAGCGAGCGCAATACGGGCGCAGCCTTTCAATTGATAGGCTTTCTTCGCATTCCGCTTCCCTCCATGCGGGCTACGGGCTACTCGCTACTCCACGATGGCCCCCTCGGCCGCCGACGATACGTGCCGTGCGTATTCGGCGAGCACGCCGTCGCGATAGCGCGGCTTCGGCGCCTTCCACCTCTTGCGCCGCGCGGCGAGCTCCTTCGCCGACACGTTGAGCTGAATCAGGTTCTTGTCGCGGTCGAGCGTGATCTGGTCACCGTTCTTGACGAGCGCGATGGTGCCGCCGACGAAGGCCTCGGGCGCGACGTGGCCGACGAGCCAGCCCCACGAGCCGCCGGAGAACCGGCCGTCGGTGATGAGCGCGACCTTGTCGAGCAGCCCCTGCCCCACCAGCGCGGCCGTGGGCGAGAGCATCTCGGGCATGCCGGGCCCGCCCTTCGGGCCCTCGTAGCGGATGACGATCACGTCGCCCGGCTTGATCTTCTTCGCCAGAATGGCCTTGAGACAGGCCGGCTCGCTATCGAACACGCGCGCGGGGCCGGTGAACAACGGCTGCTTGATCCCTGAGGTTTTCGCGACGCAGCCCTCGGGCGAGAGATTGCCCTTGAGGATCGAGAGGTGCCCGCGGGCATAGAGCGCCTTGTTCCATGGAAGGATCACCTGCTGGTCATGGCGCGGCTCGGACGGCACATGCTCGAGCTCCTGCGCGATGGTGCGGCCCGTGATGGTCATGCAGTCGCCGTCGAGGCGGTCGTGGTCGAGCAGCATCTTCATCACCTGGGCGATGCCGCCGGCCTTGTGGAAGTCGACCGCAACGTACTTGCCCGACGGCTTGAGATCGCACAGCACCGGCGTGCGCCTCGCCACCTTCTCGAAATCGTCGATCTCCCAGCGCACCCCCGCCGCCTTGGCGATGGCGAGGAAGTGCAGCACCGCATTGGTCGAGCCGCCGGTCGCCATGACGATGGCGACGGCATTGGCGAGGGATTTGCGGTTGATGAGGTCGCGCGGCTTGAGGTCGAGCTCGATCGCCTTCATGAGCACCTTGGCGGCGCGGTCGAGCGAGTCGAGCTTCTCCTCGTCCTCCGCCGCCATCAGCGGCGTGTCGAGCACGCCGATGCCCATCGCGGCGGCCGCAGTCGCCATGGTGTTGGCGGTGTACTGGGCGCCGCACACGCCGAAACCCGGGCATGCGTGGCGCTCGATGCCCTCGAAGTCCTCGCGCGACATCTTGCCGGCGCTATAGGCGCCGACCGCCTCGAAGGCGGAGACGACGGTGAGGTCCTGCCCCTTCCACTTGCCCGGCTTGATGGTGCCGGCGTCGACGTAGAGCGAGGGCACGTTGCAATAGGCGAGGCCCATCAGGGCGCCGGGCTTGTTCTTGTCGCAGCCCGCGATGGCGATCAGGCCGTCCATCTGGTGGCTGCCCCAGCCGATCTGGATGCAGCGGGCGATCTCCTCGCGCGAGGGCAGCGAATAGCGCATGCCCTCCGTGCCCATGCTGATGCCGTCCGAGCCGGTCGGGAAACCCCAGGTCTGCGGCATGCCGCCGGCCGCCTTGACGGCCGCGCTCGCCCGATCGACCAGCGCGCCGATGCCGGCGTTGCACGGGTTCATGGTGGAATGGCCGTGCGCGATGCCGACGATCGGCTTGCCGAAATCGGCCGCCGTGAAGCCGACCGGGTAGAGCATGGCGCGGTTGGCCGAGCGGGCATCGCCCTCGGTGATCACGCGGGAACGCTTATTGAGGGCCACTTGGTTTTCCTTATGTGAACGACGACGGTACCGGCCCTCCTTCTCCACCTTTGGGGCACCTTGGGGGGAGAGGGAGCAGCACCGCCTTCAGGGCTGCGGCTTGCTCTCGCCGTACTGCAGGACCTGCACCTTTTCAATGGTCACCAGGCCGCTCGACATCATGCCGTCGAGCACCGGCAGGAAGGCGTCGATCTTCGCCTGCGCGTCGACGATCTCGACCACCACCGGCAGATCCTGCGAGAGGCGTAGGATTTTCGTCGTATGGATGTGGCTGGAATGGCCGAAGCCCATGTGCCCGCGCAGCACGGTCGCGCCGGCGAGCTGCATCTCGCGCGCCTTCAGCACGATCGCCTCGTGCAGCGGTACATGACCGGCCTTGTCGTCCTCGCCGAAGAAGATGCGGAGCAGGACGGCGTCGCGCGGAACCTGCATGGACATCCTCCTTCACACCCCTTGCATGGCGTTGAGCATCGAGGCGAGCACCACGCCGACCCAGACGCCGATCAGGCAAAGCACGACGGAGAGCACGACGTTGCCGCCGGCATAGAGCCACTCCCCGTCATTCATCAGGTTGAGCGTCTGCAGGCTGAATGACGAGAAGGTGGTGTAGCCGCCGCAGATGCCGATCATCACGAACTGGCGGGTCGTCGCGCTGGCGAAGATGCGTCCATCCGGCCCGGTCAGCGTGCCGAAAAAGCCGATCACGAAAGACCCGGTCACGTTGATGACCAGGGTGCCCCAGGGAAAGGTCTCGCCAACCAACTGGGCCACGACGCCGGACAGCCAATAGCGTCCGACCGTGCCGATAGCGCCCCCGAGCGCAACCAAGAGATAGCGTTCCATTGGCCGAATGCTTTCCGTTTCCTGCGTCCTTACAATACTTGCCGAATGGAAAAAAAGCCTGCGAGAATCGTCGACGATTTGCGCGGCGGCCACAGGAGAAATCTCCCTGACCAAGATTCTGCTCATCCGGCATGGCCATGTCGAAGGCATCGAGCCCAAGCGGTTTCGCGGCCGCGCCGGCGTGCCGCTCACCGCATTGGGCCTTGCGCAGGCCCAGGCCGTGGCGCGGCGCGTCGCGTCCCGCTGGCAACCGGTCAAGGTCTACACGAGCCCGCTCGAGCGTGCAGTCACGACCGGCGCCGCCATCGCGGAGGCGTGCGGCGTCGGGACCGAGGTGGTCGATACGCTGATCGATATCGACTACGGCGCCTGGCAGGGAAAGACCGAGGCGGAGGTTTCGGCGAGCGAACCGACGCTTTTTGCGGCCTGGCACGACACGCCGCAGCTCGTGCGCTTCCCCGGCGGCGAGGCGCTGCAGGACTTGGTCGCACGCGCCGCCGACGCTTTGCGCGACACGCTCGCGCGCCACCCGGATGAGACCGCGGTGCTGGTCGCGCACGACAGCGTCAACCGCACGCTGCTGCTGCAGTTGCTCGACCAGCCGTTGTCGACCTATTGGCGGCTCGTCCAGTCGCCCTGCTGCATCAACGAGATCGACGTGAAGGAGGGATGCATCGAGGTGCTGCGGGTGAACGAGACGGCACATCTCGACGAGCTCGCAGGTGCCTGAGCCCCTCTCCCCCTTCAAGCTCCCTTCAGGAGGAGAGGGAGCGCAAGCAGGGTGCACTAGGCCGGTGCGACGCCTTGGCGAAGCTTGCGGTATTTTGCCGAGACGAGAAGCGTGCGATTGGGCAATATCCCGCGCCTGACCGGGTCGTCGACAAAACCGTGGACTACGCCAGAAACGTCGAGAGGAACGCCATGACGCTCTACCGCCGCCACTTCCTTCAGCTCGCCGGCGCGGCCGCGGTCGGCCTTGCCGGGACGGGCTTGGCGCGCGCCGACAGCTATCCATCGCGCTCGGTGCGCGTGATCGTCCCGTTCACGCCGGGCGGCCCGACCGACCTGTTCGCCCGGCTGGTCACGGCGAAGCTCTCCGAGCAGATGGGCGAGCAGTTCTACATCGAGAACGTCGGCGGGGCGGGCGGCAATATCGGCGCCGCGCGCGCCGCACAGGCGGCGCCCGACGGCTACACGATTCTCATCGACGGTGCGAATTTCGTGATCAATCCGTCGCTTTTTCACCAGGTGAACTACGATCCGTTCAAGAGCTTCGACCCGGTGACGATCGCGGCGAGCTCGCCAGCGATCCTCGCGGTCAACCCGTCGCTGCCGGCGAAGACCGTTAAGGAGCTGGTGGATCTGATCCGGGCCAATCCGAACAAGTACAGCTACGCCTCTCCCGGGACCGGCACGCCGCCCGACCTCGTCGGCGAGCTCTTCCGCCTCACCCTCAAGCTCAACGTGGTGCACGTGCCGTTCAAGGGCGGCGGCGAGGCGATCACCTCGACGCTCGGCGGGCAGACGCCGATCTCGTTCGGCGCGCTCGCGCCGGCGGTGCCGCTGGTCACGAGCAGCAAGCTGCGCGCGCTCGCGGTCACCGGCGCCAAGCGTTCCGCGGCGCTGCCGGACGTGCCGACCATGGCGGAAGCCGGCTTCCCCGAGATCCAGGGCGAGACCTGGTTCACCGTGGTGGTGCCGGCCGGCACGCCGAAGCCGATCATCACGCGGCTCAACCGCGAGATCGCGCACGCGGTCGCGGCGCCCGACGTGACCCAGCGCTTTGCCGTGCTCGGCTATGAGCCGATGTCGATCACGCCCGAGGAGACGATGGCGCGGTTCAAGGCCGACAGTGCCAAATGGGCCAAGGTCATCCACGACGCCGGGATGGAGATTCAGTAAACCCTCACTGCGGATTGCGCGTCACCCTCGCCTGCAGGGGGAGGGTCGACCGCCATCGAGAATACGCCCAGCGAATCGCGCCTTCACCCCACCCCGCCCGCTTCGCTCGCGACCCTTCCTCTGCACGGAGGGTGACACGGAGGATCACTTGGATCTCGGACTGAAAGACAAGGTCGCCATCGTCACGGGAGGCAGCCGCGGCATCGGCAAGGCATGCGCGGCGGAGCTGCTGGCGGAAGGCGCGATCGTCGCGGTCGTCAGCAAGAATCCCGCGGTCAATGCCGCGACGGTGCGCGAGCTGGACAAAGCCCATCCCGATCGCGTGCTCGGCATTCCCACCGATCTTGCCGACGATGCCGCGATCGCGGCAATGACGGCGCAAGTGGCCGAGCGCTGCGGCCGCATCGACATTCTGGTCAACTCGGCCGCGACCGTCATTCCGCAGGACTTCTTCAAGATGGACGACGCGCATGTCGGCAACCTGCTCGAGGAGAAGTTCAACCCGGCCGCCCGCTGCATCCGCCACGTCGTCCCGCACATGCGCCGGGGCAAATGGGGCCGCATCATCAACATCTCGGGCCTCGCCGGGCGGCAACCGCATTTCCAGGTCGTGCCGGCCGCGCTCAACAATTCGGCCATGCTCAATTTGACCAAAGCGCTCGCGGTCGAGCTCGCCAGGGACGGCATCCTCATCAACGCCGTGGTGCCCTACATCATCGGCACCGAGCGGCAGGACGAGACCATGCGCGAATGGGCGAAGGTCACCGGCCAGACCGAGGCGGAGGTACGCCAGCAACGCGTGTCGAAGCTTCCGGTCGGGCGCATGGGCCGCCCCGACGAGGTCGCGGGCGTCGTCGCCTTCATGGCCTCGGAGCGCTCGAGCTATGTGGTCGGCACCGCCTGGTATGTCGATGGCGGCGGCTCGATGACGCTGTGAGGAAAACGCGAATGAACATTCGACGCCGCCGATTTATTCACCTCGTCGCGAGCGCGGCCGCGTTCCCGGCGGCAGCGCGCATTGCCCGCGCCGACACCTATCCGTCGCGGCCGGTGCATCTCGTCGTCGGTTTCTCGCCGGGCTCGGCGTCGGACATCAACGCGCGCCTGATCGGCCAGTGGCTCTCGGACCGGATGGGACAGAGCTTCGTCGTCGACAATCGTTCCGGCGCCGGCGGCAATATCGCGACCGAGCTCGTGGTGCGGGCGAAGCCGGACGGCTACACGCTGCTCTATATGTCGACCGCGGTCGCGATCAATCCGACGCTCTACGAAGGCAAGCTCAGCTTCGACGCGCTGCGCGACCTCGCGCCGGTGGCAAGCATCGTGCGCACGCCGTTCGTGATGGAGGTCAACAAGGATCTGCCGGTGAGGACCGTTCCCGAGTTCATTGCCTACGCCAAGGCCAATCCGGGCCAGATCAATTTCGCGACCGTCGGCGCCGGCAGCGCGCAGCATCTCTACGGCGAGTACTTCAAGATGCTGACCGGCATCGACATGGTGCCGGTGCACTACCGCGGCGCCGCGCCCGCGATCACCGACATGATCGCGGGTCGTGTCCAGGTGATGATCGACGCCGTCGTCTCGTCGCTGTCCTACATCAAGTCGGGCCAGTTGCGCGCGCTCGCGGTGACCACGGCGACGCCGCAGCCGGACCTGCTGCCCGGCATTCCGACGATCGGCCAGTTCGTGCCCGGCTATGATGCGAGCGGCTGGCAGGGCGTGTGCGCCCCGGTGAAGACGCCGACCGAGATCGTCGCGCGGCTCAACCACGAGATCGACACGCTGCTCGCCGAACCCAAGGTGAAGGCACGGCTCGCCGAGCTCGGCGGCCTCGTCGACGCCGGCACGCCGGCCGATTTCGGCAAGTTCATCGCGGCCGAGACGGAGAAATGGGGCAAGGTGGTGCGGCAGGCGGGCGTGAAGGCGGATTGAGTGAGTGTGCCTGTCTACTGAGCCTCGCGCGCGATGCGCTGCAGGATCGGTTGCCACGTCGCCTGCTGCGATTGCACGAACGCGATCGTCTGCTGGGGCGTCATGTATTGCGTGAAGGCGCCGTTGGCGGCGAACTTCGCCAGCAGATCCTTGTCCGCGAGCGCGGTGCGCAAATCCGCGCTGACCTTGCGGATAATCGCTTCGGGCGTGCCGATCGGCGCCAGCATCACGTTCCAGGCGCCGACGAAGAAGCCCGGCAGAGTCTCGGCGACGGTCGGGATGTCTTCCAAGCCGGGCAGCCGCCGCTCCGACGTCGCAGCCAGCATCCTGGCGAGACCGCCGCGCGTTGCGCCGGCAATCCCCGCATATGCGTCGAGCACGAGATCGACGCGCCCGCTGGTGACGTCGCCCATCGCCTGGGCCGGGCCGCCCGGATAGGGCACGAGGCGCAGCTTCACGCCGGCGCGATCCTGCAGCAGCTCCATCGTGAGATGCGTGAGGCGGCCACGGCCGGTCGACGCATAGGACAGTTCGCCCGGCTTGGCCTTGGCGCGTGCGATCAGCTCGGCAATGGAATCGATGCCGGCCTTGGGCGAGGCGGCGATGAAGATCGGCTGCTGCAGCACGAAGCCGATGGCGGCGAAATCGCGCGGCAGCTCGATCGGCAGGTTGGGCGCAACGCCCGCCCCGCCCTTGATGGAGAGGAAGGGCGAGGTTGCCGGCAGATAGAGCGTGTAGCCGTCGGCCGGCGCCGCAGCGGCGACACGCGCCGAGATGCCGCCGCCGGCGCCGGGCTGGTTGAGGATCAGCACCTGCTGGCCCCACAGCTTGCCCAGCTTGTCGGCGAGCGTGCGCGCAGTGAAATCGTTGGCACTGCCGGCGGCCGAGTCGACGACGATGCGGACCGGCCGGTCCGGATAGGCGCCCTCGGCGCACGCCGGCGCAACCGCCATGGTGGCGGCGGCGAGGAACGCAAGGGTGCCAAGGATCGTTGCTCCGCGTCGTTTGACCATCGGCGTCCTCACAAGGTCGGCTTCGATCGATCGAACCTGCGCGCTTCGCCACCCGTGCGCAAGCCGTTGACTCCCGCGTGCTTTGCGATACCAGCGCAATGAAATTCAAGTTCTTCGGCTGGATGAACCACATGCAGGCTTCGATCAAGGACAAGATCCATCGCGGCGAGGTCGCGCTCGGCGTCTCGCTGATGTTTCCCTCGCCGCAGCTCGTCGAGATGCTGGCCTATGCGGGCTTCGACTGGGTGCTGATCGACTGCGAGCACGGCTCGATCGGCCCGGCCGACGTCGAGCTGATGGCGACGGCGGCGGACGCGTCCGGGATCGCCGCGATCGCGCGCCCCCGCTCCAACGCTGCGGCGGACATCCAGTCGGTGCTCGACCGCGGCGTCTCGGGCGTGCAGATCCCGCACATCAATACGCGGGCGGATGCCGAGCGCGCGGTGGCTGCCGTCAAGTTCGGGCCGGGTGCCGGACGCGGCCTCGCCGCCGGCACGCGGCCCGACCGCTGGGGCCTCGGCGCGCGCATGCCGGATTTCGCCGCGCAGGCCAATGCGCAATCGCTGGTGTGCGTGCAGATCGAGGACCAGGAGGCGGTCGGCAACATCGACGAGATCCTCGAGGTCGACGACATCGACGTGTTCTTCATCGGGCCGTCCGATCTGTCGCAGTCGATGGGCCACCCGGGCGCGCCCGGGGCTCCGCCGGTCGCGCAGGCGATCGAGCGCACCCTCGCCGCGATCCGTGCCGCCGGCAAGGCGCCCGGCATGCCGGCAACGACGGAGGCGCTGGAGAAGGTGATCGGCAGCGGGTGCCGCTACGTCTACAACCACCTGCCGCGCATCCTCGGCGCCGGGGCAAAGGCGTATTTGGCGAAGGCGGGGCGCTGAGATCGACACGGCGCGATGCCTGCGCTCCCTCTCCGGGCTTCTTCAGCGGGGAGAGGGTTGGGGTGAGGGCGCCGCTTGTTCCGAGTTCGTGGAGGGGAGCGAACCCCTCACCCGGACCCTCTCTCTAAGAGTGGCCTAAAAAGCGGGAGAGCGCGCGCTAGCGTCAGTGCAAGGGCTCACGGCCGCACATCCTCGATCGACCACGGCAGCTCCGTGCCGCCGCGGAAGATGACGACCTCGTCGTCATCGACGGGCACGGCAGCAGGCAGGCTCGCAGGGCGACGCACCAGCGTGATGGTGCCCGCGTTCGGCGCGAGGCCGTAGAAGCGCGCGCCGTTGATCGAGGCGAAAGCCTCGAAGCGATCGAGCGCGCCCTCCTCGTCGAACACCTGCACGTAGGATTGCAGGGCGCCAGCCCCCACGAAGGCGCCGGCCGCGCAGCAGTCTCGCTCCTTGTTGCGGCGCGGGTGCGGTGCCGTATCGGTGCCGATGAAGAAGCAGGCCTCGCCCGCCGTCGCGGCGCGCCGCAGCGCCAGGCGATGCCTCTCGCGCTTCGCCACCGGGAGGCAGTAGAGATGCGGGCGCAGGCCGCCCTGGAAGATCGAGGTGCGGTTGATGATGAGGTGGTGCGGCGTGATGGTGGCGGCGGCGCGCGCCGCGTGCGCGCGCACGATGTCGAGCGTCTCGGCCGTCGTGGCGTGCTCGACCACGACCTTGAGGCCCGGGTGGCGCGCAAGGAGCGGCACGAGCTCGGTCTCCATGAACACCGCCTCGCGGTCGAAGATGTCGACGGCAGGATCGGTCACCTCGCCGTGCACCAAGAGCTTCATCCCGATGCGCTCCATGCGCGCGAGCACCGGCGCGAGGCCCGCGATGCTGGTGACGCCGTGCGCCGAGTGAGTGGTGGCGCCCGCCGGATAGAGCTTGGCGGCGACCCAGATGCCCTCGGCATAACCGCGCTCGATGTCGTCCGGTGACGTCGTATCGGTGAGGTAGCAGGTCATCAGCGGCGTGAAGTCGCTGTCCGGCGGCAGGGCCGCTTTGATGCGCTGGCGATAGGCCGCCGCCATCGCGGCGGTCGTCACCGGCGGCACCAGGTTGGGCATGATGATGCCGCGCGCGAACTGCGCCGCAGTGAACGGCAGCACGCTCTTGAGCATGGCGCCGTCGCGCAGGTGGACGTGCCAGTCGTCCGGGCGGCGGATGGTGATGCGGTCGGGCTTGGGCCGCCTGCCGGCCGCAGTGTCGAACAGGCGATCGATGCTCATGGGAGGCCTCCGGGCGGGCTCAGCGCCGACAACAGATGCGACGTTCGTGCGGTCATCCACCAATAGCTGCAAACTTCTCCGACCAGCACCGCGGCATTGGTGATAGCTTGCCTCGCCACCGATCGCCAATATGGAGCAGCGCTCGGAGCTCGGCTGCGTCATCGCCAGGCGTCCGCCAGGAGGTACAGATGCATTGCACGGCGATCGCGCCTTGGCAGATCGCTCTCGCCGGTCTCATTGATCGCCCGTCCGGCAGGCCCGCAAAAGAGCCCGCTCCAGCGCGTGCGCTGCTCGGCCGATGAGCGGGATTTGTGCGGGGCGGACAGGAGGGACTGTATGAACGAAGCTCGCCGCAACAGCTCCAGGGACTGCGAGCAGGAATAGAGCGCCTGCCTGGCACGCTGTGGTCACTGACGGGCGGCGACCCCGCGCGCCCGAGCCGCGGCTTGCTTGCGCTCGATCCGGTCCACGACGCTACGGCGCGTGCACCCAGATGTCGGCCAGAATGCGGGCGCCAGGTACTGCGAGCCAGTCGACCTCGATCGCAGACAGCGGCAGCGGCAGGCCGTCGAGCGCGCTCGACCATGCCTCGATCGCGGCCGGCAATTCCGCGAGGTCGGTCAGGAAGAGCTGCAGTCGCACCATGTCGGCGAGATCGGCGCCGGCTTTGCGGCAGAGCGCCTGCGCGCGCGCCGCGATGGCGCGCACCTCGTCCTTGACGGCGATCGCCGTGAACGGCGCCCGGGGATCGGCGCCGACCTCGGCGAGCAGCCCGTCCGCGTCGCTGGCGGTGAGCCCCGACAGAAACAGCAAGTCGCCGGCGCGTACCGCGACCGTCGCTCCGTCCTCGACGATCGGCTGCGCGGCCGCCCCACGGACGCTGATCGTATTGATCTCGATGCGGCCGTCGGCGACGATGAAGCCGGGCGTCGCGGTCGGGATGATGGTCGTCGCCGGCGTGACCGCGAAATGCGCCCGCCAAACCTCGTTGAATGCCGCAACGTCGGCACGATCACGCATGTAGACCTGCGCCTTGACGACGTCGGCGAGGCTCGCGCCCGCGGCCGCGAGCGAGGGCGCGAGCTTGTGCTCGACAATGAACCGCGTCTCGAGCTTGATCGGCGTGCCTTTCCACAGATGGCCGTGCGGCATGCGCGCCACCGGATCGAGCGGGCCTTGCGCGGTGTCGCGCGCTTCCGCGGTCTGGCCCGGCACGAACAGGAACTCGCCGGCGGCGAGTGCCGGGCTGTAGCCCGAGCTCGCGTGGATCGACCAGCTGGTGTCGATCTTGAGGTGTTGGGCGCGAAAGTCGCCAGATGGCACCGCGGCCATGAGCTGCACTTCCTGCGTCTGTCCCGGATACGGCATGGCGCGGTGCAGGTTCGAGGTGGAAGGCGGGATGCGGCCGGCAAAGACCTCGCGCCGGACCTCGTGGTAGGGATCGACCGCGTGCGCGCCGACATAATACTGGTCGATGCGCACGCAATCGGCGAAGCCGAGTCCCGCCGCGGCGAGCACCTCGCGCGCATTGGCGAACAGGGCGCGTGCCTCGCGCTTGCAGGGCGGCTCGCCGGCGAGCGGGTTGCGGCCGCCGGTGACGCCCGGCGGCAGGCCGACGCCCGGCACCGCGCCATTGAGGCCGGTGGCGAATACCCAGCGTCCGGCGCGGACGCCGCGCGCGAGTGTGGCGCCAAGTCGCGGCAGCTTGACGGGAAGAAGGGCCTGCGTGGTGCGTGCCGTCATTGAATGTCGCCGTCAACCGATGCATGCATGATGGCTGGATCTGCCGTCGACCATAAAGGCTGCGTGCCGGGAGGGGAATGCGGTGCTGCTGCGACGATCAATGACTGCAATCGTTGGGTGCCTGTTGCTGGCCGCCGCCACGTCGACGTGCCGCGCGCAGACATCCACACAGACATCAACGCCGACTTGGCCGACCCGGACCGTGAAAGTGGTGGTGCCCTATGCGCCCGGCGGCGTCACCGACACGATGGCGCGCCTCACCGCCGACCGCCTGAGCAAAATGCTCGGGCAGACCTTCTTCATCGAGAACCGGTCCGGCGCCGGCGGCGCCATCGGCATCGACTACGCGCTGCACTCACCGCATGACGGCACCACCATCCTGTTCGTGGGCAGCACGTTGTTCACCGTGCTGCCGCTCGCCCAGAAGGTCGACTACGTGCCGCTCAAGGACCTCGTGCCGATCAGCATCACCGGGACGAACGGCATGGTGCTGGTCACCGCCAGGGACGCGCCGTACTCGACCTTGCGCGAGTTCATCGACTACGCGCGCGCCCATCCGGGCAAGATCTCTTATTCGAGCGGCGGGCCGGCGACCAACAACCATCTGCCGATGGCGTGGCTCGGCGGGCTCGAGCACCTCGACATGGTGCATGTGCCGTTCCGCGGCGGCCAGCAGGCACTGCAGGCCGTGCTGGCGAAATCGGTCGACGCGCATTTCGGCAATTCGTCGGACGTGATCGGGCCGGTGCAGAGCGGAGCCGTTAAGGCGCTCGCGGTCTCGACCAAGCAGCGCCTGCCGCAGCTGCCCGACGTGCCGACCGTCGCCGAGACGGTGCCGGGCTTCGAATACGTCGCCTGGAACGGCTACGCGGTGGCGGGCGACTTTCCGCCGGACGCCGTCGCGCGCCTGGTCGACGCACTCGAGGTGATCGCGCACGACCCGGATGTGATCAAGCGGTTCGCCGCGCTCGGCATCGATTCGGTCGGCACGACGCAGCAGGAGGCGATCGCATCCATCCGCCACGACATGCCGATCTACGCCAAGATCGTCGACATGGCGGGGGTGCGGTTGAAGTAGATGCGGATGGATTTGTAGCCCGCATGGAGCGAAGCGAATGCGGGGAAAGCGTCTCCGCGGATAGGGCGGCCCCGGGTTACGCTTCCCTCCTCCGGGCTACGCAGAGACGCTCAGCTCAGCCTCATACCCGAACAATGCCGGCAGGCCGCCGGTGTGGATGAAGAGGACACGCTCGCCGCGCGCGATGGTGCCGTTGCGCACCAGCGCGACGAGCACGGCGAGGCTCTTCGCCGTATAGACCGGATCGACGAACAGGCCCTCGGTGCGCGCCATCAGCTCGAGCGCCTCGCGCGCGGGCGGCCCGAGGCGTCCGTAGCCCGGCGCGAGCGCCATGTCCCAGGTCACGACGTCGTCGTTGCCGAGGAGCGGTGGGCAGCCGAGCAGCCGCGCGAGGCTCGCCGCGACCGCCGTGACGCGATCGCGCTGCGCATCCGCCGGGCGGCGCACGCAAGCGCCGTGCACCGGTACGCGGCAGTTCATCGCCCGCAGCCCGCACAGCAGGCCCGTATGCGTCAGCGAGCTGCCGGAGGCGACGACGACGCTGTCGAACGCGATGCCCTGCTGGGCCGCCTGCTCGACGATCTCCTTGGCGGCGAGCATATAGCCGAGGGCGCCGAGCGGCGGGTTGTCGATGCCGAGCGGAATGACGTAGGGCCGCTTGCCGGCGGCGCGCAGCCGCTCGGCCTCGTCGCGCAGCGCCTGGTCGGCGGCCGGCTCGTTCTCGCCCTCGGGAAACGACAGGCGGCGGGCGCCGAGCAGGTCATCGAGCAGGACGTTGCCCGATGTGTAATACGTGCGGCCCATGCCCGGCACGCGCTCCTCCAGCTGGAGAACCGCGTCGAGCCCGAGCTTCGCGGCCGCGGCCGCGGCCGCGCGCATGTAGTTCGATTGCACGGCGCCGGTGATCAGCACCGTATCGGCACCCTGGGCGAGCGCGGCGCCGAAATAGAACTCGAGCTGCCGGATCTTGTTGCCGCCGAAGCCGAGCCCGGTGAGATCGTCGCGCTTGACGAGCACCTCGACGTCGAGCTGGCGCGACAGCCGCGCGAGATGCTCGAGCGGGGTCGGGGCGGACTGCAGGGTGGCGCGCGGGTGCTTGTCGATCAGGGCGAAGATATTCATCGGCGCAGACCTAGCACAAGAATCCGGCCCACGCGTGCTCACGCGCCTACTTGCCTCACGATCGCGACCAACCCATGCTGGGTTGCGCATACCGGAGGGTGCTGATGAAGATCATCCCACTATTGCTGGCGACGGCCTCACTTTGCCTCGCATCGATGGATCGCGCGGCGACGCAACCGCCGACATCGGACGCCAAGCTGATCACGCTCGGCACGCGCGGCGGGCCCTTGCCGACCGCCGATCGGGCCCAATCGGCCAATCTCCTGGTCGTCAATGGCGCGCTCTATCTCATCGATGCGGGCGGCGGCGTCACCCGCCGGATCGTGCAGACGGGATACGACTTTCGCAAGGTCGGCAAGATCTTCATCACCCATGCGCACAGCGACCATACGGCGGGCCTCGCGACGCTGCTGGTGAGCCAATGGGAATATCAACGCGCCGAGCCGACCGACATCTACGGCGGCGGGGTCGAGGCGCTGGTGAAGGGGGCGCTCGCCTATCTCACACCCAATGCGGAAATCCGCTGGGCAGAGGGCAAGCGGCGGCCGATGGAGGCGACGTTCCGCGGTCACGATGTCTCCGCCGGCGTGATCTACCGGGACGCGAACATCGTGGTGACGGCAGTCGAGAACACGCATTTCCATTTCGAGCCCGACACGCCGCCCTACGGGAAGTACAAGTCATTCTCTTATCGGATCGAGACGCCGGGACGGGTCTTCCTGTTCACCGGCGACACCGGCCCGTCCGCGGCGGTCGAGGCGCTCGCCAAAGGCGCCGACGTGCTCGTGACCGAGGTGACCGTCATCGACGACGTCCTGGCGCTGTTCAAGAAGAGCGACGCCTGGCGCGCCAAGACCGAGGCGGAGCAGAAGGGCTGGATCCGGCATATGCAGGAGGAGCACGTCTCTCCGCAATACGTCGCCGAGCTGGCCGCGAAGGCCGGCGTCAAGACGATCGTAATGACGCATCTATCGCCGTCGACCGATCCGAACGACGATTATCACCGCTTCGTCGACGAGGCGAAGAAGCATTTCTCCGGCGAGGTCGTCGTCGCCAAGGACTTGATGCAGTTCTGATGCGGACGCCGGGCTCGGCGCTTGCGGCACCGAGCCCGACCACCATTGCGGAGCAGAATGAAGTACCGCGAAATCGGCTTACTGCCGCTTCCAGGCCTCGGCGCCCATCTTGGTGCCTTCCGCATAGGTCCAGACGCCCGCCCAGTTGTCGCCGTCCTGGCCGTAAAGCGCGAGGCCGGTGCTGTCGCCGGTCCGGTAGGTGATGGCGATGAAATCCTTATTGCCGATCCCGGTGCCAACGAACTTGGTGCCGCCCACGTCCCAGACGACGTGGTAAGTGTCGCCGGTCTTCGTCACCGTCACGCTGCCCTCGTATTTCGAGCCGTTCGGGTTCTTGCCTTCGACCTCATAGGTACCGACGGGATCGGCCGCGAAAGCGACGGTGGCGAAACTGAACAGCATTGCCAGTGCAACTAGGAATGATCGCATATTGAGCTCCCTGTAAGAGTCAGATTCCTCAGCGGGCGTGACTTTAGCCAACCAATGGAATTACGCAACAAGCCGCAGCTTGCGCGGCTACCGGCGACGCATCCAATAGCTGCAAGCTTTCGTCTCGTCTCTGGCCCACTTGCAAAATTCAACGATACTTCAGGCGAAATTCATCAATACTTCAGGCCATCGCGGCACAATTGATGCGCTGTCCTCGGCGGGCACGACCATCGCGAGCTTCGCGGGTCAAGGGCACATCCCGTTTCCAGTGGGATCGGGTGCAATGGATTTATCGATGGGCGCAAATCGTTGCCGGCGGGGGCGTCCCCTTCGCCTGAGTATGCACAAGTCACATATTCCGCCATAGCTTCAGCTCGAGCGGAAAAGCGAACCGAGAGAGCGATGTCTTTGCCCGCCTCGAGCGCGCCGGGCCAAGCTCGGCGCGCTGCGTGTCACCACGAGTTCTGGCGATCGTAGGGCTGGCCGCTGCGCCAGGACGTATCGCCGAAAGGGGCATTCCAGGTGCGCTGGCGCTGATCACCGTAATAGGGGTTGCCCCAAATGCCGTTCTGGCGGCTGGTGTTGTAGCCGTCATCGCTCTCCCACGGGTCGCGAACGGGCACCGGCTTGCGGATGGCGAGGCCGCCCTGCGGCTGGTCGTTGAGCACGACGACGAACTCGGTGCGGTAGTTGGTCTCGCGGTTGAGCGGCTCGTCCGAGATGATGATCGACGAGCGCGGCAAGGCGGTCGGCGCGATGCGATCGAGCACCTCCTGCGGGATGGTGATGCGATCGAGCGCGTCCTTGGCGCTCTCGTTGCCGTCGATCGTGACCGCGGTCCAGCGCAGGCCCTTGTCGGTCGCGGCGACCGCCGTGAAGACGTGCGTGCCGATCGGCTTGTCGGGATCGCGGATGGTGACCGGGACCTCGATGGTCGAGTCGAACCGCTCGCCGCCGTCGACTACGTGCTTGTGGGTGGCGCGCCGCACGTAGAGCTTCTGCGTCTTGCGGCTGATGAACACCGCGACCGGCTCGTCCGCAAGTCTCGCGTCCTGCGCAACCCTGGCGGTCTCCACCTTCTTCGCCTCGGCCGCCTTAGCGGCGTCCTGCGCGGCCTTGGCGGCGTCGAGCTTCGCCTTGGCCTCGGCGGTCGCGTCGGCGAGCTGCTTCGCGGCTGCCGCGGCCTTCTGCTTGAGCTCGGCGGCGCGCGCCCTGGCTTGGTCGTTCTTGGCGGCGGCGACGAGCTTGTCCGCGTAGGCCGCTTCGGCGTCGGCGTGCTTCTTGGCGAGCTCGAGCTTGCGGATCACGGCCGCGAGCGGCGCGGCGGCGCGCGTTGCTTTCGCCGCCGTGGCCTTCGCCTCGTCGGCGGCCTTCGCGGCCGCATCCGCATCGCGCGTGAGGGCCTCGGCCTTGGCGGGAGCCGCGGCAATCGCCTGCGGGTTCGGCACGAACAGCTTCGGATCGCTGAAGTCGACCGGTTCGGCGTCGTCGGGCGAAATGATCACGCGCATGCCGACCGCCACCGGGTCGAACAGCTTCTCGGCGAAGTCGTAGGGCATGCGTACGCAGCCATGCGAGGCCGCATAACCGGGCAGTGGGCCGCCGTGCAGCGCGATGCCCGACCACGTGATGCGCAGCATGTTCGGCATCCAGGCGTCGTCGTAGAGATTCGAGTGGTGGTCCTTGTCTTTGTCGATGACGCTGAACACGCCGGCCGGCGTCTCGCGACCGTGGATGCCGCTCGACACCGGCGCGCGCAGGATCCAGCCGTCCTTGTCGTAGATCGTCACCCGCTGGCTCTTGATCGAAACGATCGCCATGATCGGCTCGCCGGCCGGGCGCGGGGCGGCCTGCTCGGTCTGGCGCGCCGGTTTTTGCGAGTGCTTCACCGCGGCGCCGGTCGGGGGCGCCGCCAGCAGGGTGGTCAGAGCCAGCGACGCGAGGGCAATCCCCCGCCGCAGCGTCGATCGATGCGTCGAATATCGCCGCGTCAAATTATCATGTGTCATGTCATGCCCGCTGGAGGGGCCGCCGGCGGCGGCCGGAAAGCGAATCGTGCCGTACCGAACACATTAAGGCGGTTATGGTTCCCGTTTTATGAACCTTGGTCAACGGGCGCGAGGAGGTGAGGAAAAACGCGGTCGCCACGTGAGACCACGCCCGGTCGTTGGTCGCAGGGGGCGCGATTCCGTTCAGGCTGGAATTCTCAAATCATTGGGGCCGGGTCGCGAATGGACCGCACTGCGCGTACGTGCCGCGGCGCCTGTTGAAATCACCCGGGTCACCATGGAGGCGAGCAAGCGCACTATATAGCTGCGGGATCACCGCTGCCGGAATCTTGCCAAGCCGCGCCCCGTCGCGGCAGGAGCGAAGAGGCAGCACTCGATGGTGCTGGACGCAAGCGCAGGCGGGCGCATGGGCGACCCCACCGGGGCGCGCCCATGCTGCCAGCAAAAGCTTCGCCGCCGGTGGCGCTCCTCAGCTTGCGCTCGGAGCGTGCGGCGGCCGCTTCGAACCCTGCGATGGTTCGGGGCGGTGCACGTGAGCGTCGCGCGCGAGCCGAAGCGCGCGCAATTGGCGCATGCGATCGTACTTGGCTCGCTCGGCCGCACGGTACTCGGCCATCGCTTTGGGCGCATCCGCCGCCTGCTGTTGGCGGTGCTTGAACATGGCTTCTGCCCGGGCGCGGGCAGCGGCATCGGTTTTTTGGGGCATGACATTACAACGCGAAACGCCCAGTCTTGTTCCCTCGCGGCCAGCCCGTCATAGTCTGCTGGCGGGCTGTGCCAAAAGGGGAAAGCCATGACGCGGAACAAACTGGGACGCCGCGCTTTGCTGCGCCTCGCCGCGGGCGCCGTCGCGTTGCCGGCACTCGCGCGGGTGGCGGCCGCGGCCACCTATCCTGCGCGAACGGTGCGCATCGTCTGCGGCTTCGTCGCCGGTCAGATTCCCGACATCGCGGCGCGCATGTTCGCGCAAGGGCTGTCGGCGCGGCTCGGCCAGCAGTTCATCGTCGACAACCGCCCCGGCGCGGCGACCAATCTCGCCACCGAGATGGTCGCGCATGCGGCACCCGACGGATACACGCTGCTCGTCCTCACCTCGAGCAACACGACCAACGCGTCGCTCTACGGCAATCTCAAGTTCGACCTGCTGCGGGACTTCACGACCGTCGCGACGACCTTTCGCTCCGCCCTGGCGCTCGAGGTCAACCCCGCCGTCCCGGCGAAAACGACGGCCGAGTTCATCGCCCATGCCAAGGCCAATCCCGGCAAGATCAACTATGCGTCGCCGGGCGTCGGCACCATTCCGCATGTGGCGGGCGAGCTGTTCCGGTCGATGGCCGGCATCGACATCGTCCACGTGCCGTATCGCACCGCCTATCTGCCGGATCTGCTGGGCGGCCAGGTGCAGGCGGCCTTCACGCCGGTCTCGACATCGCTCGATTTCATCGCCCAAGGCAAGCTGCGCGCGCTCGGCGTGACCAGCGCCGACCGCGCGGGCGTCCTGCGCGACGTGCCGACCATCGCCGAGGCCTTGCCGGGCTATTCGGCCTACATCTGGGACGCGCTGGCCGGGCCGAAGGGCATGCCGGCCGACATCGTCGCGGTGCTCAACCGCGAGACCAACGCGGTGCTGGCCGATCCCGCCGTCAAGGACAAGCTGGTCGCGCTCGGCGCCGAGCCGATGGTGATGTCGGTCGAGCAATCAGGCGCCTTCGTCGCCGACGAGACGGCGAAATGGGCCAAGGTGATCCGCTCCGCCGGCATCAAGCTGGAATGACGCCTGCTGGCGTCGGCGCTTTCGCGCCGCCCGTCTCGCTCGCCCGACGCTTCCATTCAGCTCAAGTGCGGGCCTGGACCTTCCGCCGCTTCGAGAACGGCTGCCCTCCACTCGCGCTTCACCGGCAGGATGGGCGGCATCGGCGCAACCTCGGGTTCAGGCGTCGCCGGGGCGAGCCCCTCGATGTTCTCGGTGTGGACCGCACGGCGCATGAAGAGATTGTAGAGCAGCCATTGTCCGCGCGTGCGCGGGCCCGACATCGGAAAGCGGCTGGCGATCGATCCCAGTGAATAGAACCGGTGATAGGTCTCGCGCATGCCGATGCGCAAATCCTCGCCCGACATCCGCTCCGGCCGAAACACGACATGGCCCTGGTCGTACATCGACCAGTCGAATGAGACGATGCGGTTGGCCTTCTTCATCTCGTACCAGGTCAGCGTTCCCGGATAGGGCGTCAGCGCCGAAAAGGCGCACGCATCGTAGCCGGCGTCGATATTGAAACGAAGCGTCGTGTCGAACACCGAGGCGTCGTCGCCGTCGAAGCCGAACATGAACAGCCCGAACACCATGATGCCGTGGGCGTGCACCTTGTCGACCAGGGCCGCGAACGTCTCCGGCCGGTTCACGTGCTTGTGCACGCTCTTGAGCGTGTCGCGCGATATGGATTCGAAGCCGATGCTCAGCATCGTGCAACCGCTCTCGGCGGCGAGATCGAGCATGCGGTCATCCTGCGCGAGCTTCGAGGTGACGCCGGCCTGCCACTTGAGGCCGCGGCCGCGCAGCGCGCGCATGAGCTCCTTGGGCCGCTCCGGCGTGCCGAAGAAATCGGCGTCGTTGATCGAAATGGTGCGCGAGCCGCAGCTCTCCATCTCGCGCACCACCTCGTCGATCGGGCGGTAGCGGAACTTGAGGCCGTTCATCAGCGGCTCGGCGCAGAAGGTGCAGCCCTGGTGGCAGCCGCGCGACGTCTGCACGAAGGTCTTGTTCACGTACCGATGCTTCTTGAGCAGATCGTAGCGCGGCATCGCCATACCGACCATCGAGTGCAACTTGTCGGACTTGTAGATGCCGCGCATCTCTCCGCGCGCCAGATCGTCGAGCAGCCGGTCGATCACGAGCTCGACCTCGCCGATGACCACGGCATCGCAGTGCGCGAGCGCCTCGCGCGGCATGAAGCTCGGATGAACCCCGCCCATCACCACCGGAATACCCTGTCGGCGAAACCGGTCGGCGATCTCATAGCCCCGGTTCACGTAAGCGGTCATGGCCGAGATGCCGACCAGATCCGCTTTCAAGTCGAAATCGATCGATTCGATGTTCTCGTCGGTGAGCACGACCTCGTATTTGTCGGCTGGGATCGTGGCCGCGACCGCCAGCAGACCGGCCAAAGGGGAATATAGCGCCCGCCCGAGATAGATCGGGCGGGTGGTGAGCGAGTCGGTCTTGGGGTTGATCAAGTGGATGAGGCGAGTGCGCATGGGAGCTCCATCCTTTTCGTGAGAATGAAAATGAAACAGCGGAGCGTTCGCGGCGTTCCGCGCGGCGGGCAATATCGGCCGTTGACGAGAAGCGTTCGGAAGCCCGAAGAGTCCCAAGTCGAACTGAGCGTAGGGCAGGATGCGCAAGCGGCGCTTGCGAGCTTGCGCCCTCGTCGCATCAGCGGGCCGCGGCGCCGTCGATCCCGACGGGCGCAGCGCCTGTTTGCGCAAGGCAAATCCCGGATTTCGCTTGCGCTCAATCCGGGCTACGTTGCGGCCACGGCATACCTTTCGCCACAATGGAAAGACCATGGACCAGCCAACAGCCGCCTCCGACGACATCCTGCTCGACCTGCGCGACGGCATCGCGCGCGTGACATTCAACCGGCCGCAGGCTCGCAACGCCTTCACGTTCGCGATGTACGAGCGGCTCGCCGAGATTTGCCGCCAGGCGAACAGCGACCACGGCATCAAGGTGCTGGTGCTGACCGGCGCGGGCGACAAGGCCTTCGCGTCGGGCACCGACATCAACCAGTTCCGCGCCTTCACGACGCCGCAGCACGCGCTCGACTACGAGGCGCGCATCGACCGGGTGCTGGGCGAGCTCGAGCAATGCCGGGTGCCGGTGATCGCGGCGATCGCCGGCGCCTGCACGGGCGGCGGCGGCGGCATCGCGGCGTGCTGCGACATCCGCATCGGCACCAAGACGACGCGGTTCGGCTTCCCGATCGCGCGGACGCTCGGCAATTGCCTGTCGATGTCGAACATCAGCCGGCTCACCGCGCTGGTAGGGCCGGCGCGGGTGAAGGACCTGATCTTCACCGCACGCCTGCTGGGCGCGGAGGAGGCCGCCGCCATCGGCCTGCTCAACGAGGTGGTCGAGGACGTCGCCGCCCTGCAGAAGCGGGCGGACGAGCTCGCCACCCTGATCGCCAACCACGCACCGCTCACCCTCAACGCGACCAAGCAGGCGCTGGCGCGGCTGCAGCGGCGGCTCTCGCGTGAGGAGGGCGAGGACTTGATCCTGCAGTGCTACATGAGCAACGACTTCCGCGAGGGGCTCGACGCGTTCCTCAACAAGCGCCCGCCGAAGTGGACCGGAACGTAGCGGTGACGAGCGGTTTGGCGGCGGCAGCCGAGAGCCGGTCGATCGGCCCGCTCGCCGGACTCAAGGTGATCGACCTCACACACGTGATGGCGGGCCCGACCTGCACGCTGATGCTCGCCGACATGGGCGCTGACGTGATCAAGGTCGAGAAAGTCCCGGACGGCGACGACTCGCGCCATATGGTTCCGCCGAAGGTCGGCGACGAGACCGCCGCCTTCATGATGATGAATCGCAACAAGCGGGGCATCGTGATCGACCTCAAGAGCGAAAGCGGCAAGAAAATCCTGCGGCGATTGATCGCCGGCGCGGACGTCCTGGTGGAGAATTTCGCGCCCGACGTGATGGAGCGCCTCGGATTCGGCTACGCGGCGCTGCAGCGCGAGCACCCGGCGCTGATCTACTGCTCGCTCTCGGGCTTCGGCCGCACCGGACCCTACGCCCATCGGCGCGGTTTCGACCTCGTCGCGCAGGCGATGAGCGGCATCATGAGCTTCACGGGTGAGCGGCCGGATGGGCCACCGGTGAAATGCGGACCGCCGCTGTCCGACATCACGGCGGGAATTCTCGCCGCCATGGGCATCGCGGCCGCCTATGCGCACCGGCTCAAGACCGGCGAGGGGCAATGGGTCGAGACCTCGCTGTTCGAGGCCGCCCTGGTGCAGACCTACTGGCAGTCGGCGATCGCGCTCGCGACCGGCGTCGCGCCGCGCGCCATGGGGTCGGCCCATCCGCTCAACGCGCCCTACCAGGCGTTCGAGGCGGCGAACGGCTGGATCGTGGTGGGCGGCGCCAGCCGCAAGCATTGGCAGCTGTTGCTCGAGGTGCTCGGCGCGGTCGAGCTCGCCGAGGATCCGCGCTTCATCACCGGCGCCGACCGCATGGCGCACCTGAAAGAGCTCGAGGCGGAGCTGAGCCGCCGCTTCCGCACCAAGCCGGCGCAATACTGGCTCGATGCGCTCGAGGCCAAGGGCGTGCCGTGCGGCCCGGTGCAGGACATGGTGACGGCGCTGCGCGATCCGCAGACGATCGCGCGCGAGATGGTCGTCGAGGCCGAGCACTCGGCGCTGGGCCCGGTAAGGACGGTCGGGCTGCCGGTGAAGTTCTCGGCGACGCCGGGCAAGGTGCGCAAAGGCGCGCCGCGCTACGGCGAGGACACGGATGCCGTGCTGCGCGAGGCGGGGTTCGGAGACGCGGAGATCGAGGCATTCCGGCGCGAACGGGCGATCGTCTCGCTATCTCGCAAGTAGCTCCGCCACGGCATCCCGGCGCTTCCGAAAAGTTGAGCGATTGCCCGATCGCCTACTCATTCTTGCGGCAGTTAATAGATAATTTTCCGTTTTCTGACCTTATTCCGGGACCCCTGCCAAAAAGGGAAAATCCGGGAGAACGAACCATGAAGGGCTACGCTGCCAACGCCACGCTGCTGTTCGCGATCGGTGCATTCCTCGCCGTCGCACCCGCTTTCGCGGCCGATCGTGCCACCAAGGACGAGGCTGTCGCCATGGTCAAGAAGGCCGTCGCGTACATCAAGGCGCAAGGGCCCGACAAGGCATATGCCGAGATCGACAACCGGACCGGCCAATTCGTCGATCGCGACCTCTACGTCGTCGTCTATCAGCTCGACGGGAAGGTGCTGGCCCACGGGGGCAACGCCAAGTTCGTGGGCAAGGACATGAAGGACGCGCAGGACGTCGACGGCAAGTACTTCGTGAAGGAGCGCATCGAGCTCGCCCAGAAGGAGCCGACCTTCTGGCAGGACTACAAGTTCATGGACCCGACGACCAAGAAAGTCGAGCCGAAGCAGATGTACTGCGAGCGGCTGGACAACACCGCGGTCTGCGCCGGCATCTACAAGCCCTGAAGCCGATCCGCCGAGCGCGCGAGGGCCGCCATTCCACCCCAACCATCGACGAGGCGTGCCAAAATGTTCGCCTGGCTGCGTAATCTCGGGTTCAACTGGAAGATTCAGCTCTCGCCCGCCTGCCTCATCATCGCGCTGGTGGGCGTGGGCGCCTACTTCCTCCATACGCTGACGAGCAATCAGGCGAACGTCTCGGGCCTTTTCGCGGGTCCGGTGCGCCAGGCGGAAGCGGTCGCCGATCTCAACACCACGATCTGGGCCGCGCACGCCAACCTCTACCGGGTGGCGGCCATGGCCGCCAACGAGAAGGACCAGAGCCAGCTGGAGGCGCTGGTCAAGCAGACCTCGACGGCGCTGGCCGAGATCTCGAGCAAGCTCAAGATCGCCGAAGCCGCGCGCGGCACCAATGCCGCGACGGCCGAGCAGTTCAAGAAGCTGGACACAGCGGTCGCGGCCTATCTGAAACAGTCGAGCGATGCGCTCGACATGGCCGACGGCGATCCGGCGTCCGCCCTCATTTTCATCAAGGGCGCGGAGCGGCAGTTCGCCAGCATCAAGGAGCTCACTGAAAGCCTGATTCGCGCGAGCAACGACGTGCGCGACCGCGAGATCTCTCGCGCAAACATGGCGCTCGAGGCGCAGAAGTCGATGCTCGCGGGCGTCGTCCTCGCGGTGGCGCTGATCGGCGTGCTGATCTCGTTCTTCGTCGGACGCGACATCTCGCGCCCGGTGGTCGCGATGTGCGCCGCCATGCGCGAGCTCGCGCAGGGTGACTTCGCCGTCCAATTGCCGGGCCTCGATCGTCGCGACGAGGTCGGGCAGATGGCGCGGGCGGTCGAGGAATTCAAGCTGCAGGCGGTCGCCAAGGCGCAGCGCGAGGCGACCGAGCGCGAGGAGAAAAATCGCGAGATCGAGCGCGCGCGCGCGGCCGAGCTGCAGAACTTCGCCGACCGCTTCGAGACGACCGTGGGCGAGATCGTCGACAAGGTCTCCTCGACGTCGGGCTCGCTCGAAAGCGCCGCCAACACCATGAGCAAGACCGCGCAGACCACGCGCGAGCTCGCCGGCGTGGTGGCGAGCGCCTCCGAGGAGGCCTCCGCGAACGTCCAGACCGTGGCGGCCGCCGCCGAGGAGCTCGCCTCCTCGGTCGACGAGATCGCCCGCCAGGTGCAGGAGTCGAGCCGCATCGCCGCCGAGGCGGTCGAGCAGGCCGCGCGGACCGATCAGCGCATCGGCCAGCTGTCGCAACTCGCCAACCGCGTCGGCGACGTCGTCAAGTTCATCACGGCGATCGCCGATCAGACCAACCTGCTGGCGCTGAACGCCACGATCGAGGCCGCGCGCGCGGGTGAAGCCGGAAGGGGATTTGCGGTGGTCGCGCAGGAGGTCAAGGCGCTCGCGACCCAGACCGCCAAGGCGACGGAGGAGATTTCCGGCCAGATCAGCGGGATCCAGTCCGCCACGCACGACTCGGTCGGGGCCATCCAGGAGATCACCAAGACGATCGGCCGTATCGCCGAGATCGCGACCGCGGTCGCCGCCGCCGTCGAGCAGCAGGGCGCCGCCAGCCAGGAGATCGCCCGCAACGTGCAGCAGGCCGCGCAGGGCACCTCGCAGGTCGTCGCCAATATCAGCAGCGTGAACCGCGGCGCCGGCGAGACCGGCGCCGCATCGGCCCAGGTGCTGTCGTCGGCGCAGCTCCTCGCGAACGAGAGCAAGCGCCTCAAGCGCGAGATGGAAAACTTCTTGACGTCCGTTCGCGCCGCCTGATCGGCGGCGCCCCGCGCCGCGTCTCATCGTCATTGCAAGACGCGCGAAGCGCAACGAAGCAATCCTGCACCGCATGCACATGCGGATCTGAATTGCTTCGTCGACCTGCGGCCTCCTCGCAATGACCACGAGGCGACCTCAGCGGACCTCGGTGAGCGCAGGCCCCTCGGCGCTTCAGCTACGCGATGGTCACGCCCACCGTATGGACCGAATTACGCGCCTTCGCTTGGGGCTGCACGATTCCGCGCAGGTCGGTCGCGCGGGCTGCGACGGTATAGGCGCCGGCGCGCGACGGCTGCCAGTTCAAAGAAAAGCGCTGCCACGACCATTGACGGCGCGGCTCGAGGCTTGCGAGCGACCAGGTCTCGCCGCCGTCGAGGCTGATTTCGACCTTCGCGATGCCCGCCGCGCCCCAGGCCCAGCCCCAGATCGCGATCGGCGCCGCCGCAAGCGATCCGTCCCGCGGCGCGACGATGAGCGACTCGGGCGGCGCTTCCCATACGGGGCGCGTGCCGCTCGCCGGATCGGGATCGTTGTAGAGCACGGTCGTGAACGGGCCGGTGGCGCGGGAGGGGGCGAGCCGCAGCCGCCACAGCCATTTGACGGTGTTGGTGCCGTAGTAGCCAGGCACGATGAGGCGAAGCGGAAAGCCGTGCTCGGGCGCGAGCGGCTCGCCGTTGACCTCGTAGGCGAGGAGCACGCCACCGTCCGCGAGGCGCGCCCGCGGCAGGTCCTTGACGTACCACTTGGCGCTGATGTCCTCGTACTTGCCGTGATCGAGCCCGTACGCCCACACGAACTGCGCCGCATCGGCGATGCCGCAGCCGCGCAGCAGATCGGCGAGATCGACGCCGCGCCACACCACATTGCCGACCCGACGGGCCGCGAGGTCGGGCCGGCGCGGCGCGCCGGCGCATTGGTGGAACGACTCCACCTCGCGCGCCGGCAAGCGCCGCAGGTCGTCGAGCGTCAGCGTCAGCGACCGCTCGACCAGGCCATCGATGACGAGCCGCCAGTCGGCGGCGACGACATGCGGAATGCCGAGATGGGCAAGCACGAAGAGGTCTCGCTGCGGCGTCACGCGCTCGACGAGCTGATGGGGCTCGAGAAAAAGCCGCCGCGTGTAGCGCGCCGGCTCCATCGGCGCCGCGAAGGTCGGCGCATGCGCATCATGGATTGTCTCGGCGGTCATGCGATCACCTCGGCGCGCAGGATATCCGATGGGCGGCGGCTGGTCAGGGCCCTTCCGCGATGGTGCAGGTGAGGCATTGCCGCATGCGCGCCGACTGCGTAGCCTGACGATAACGAGGGAGGAACCCATGCCGATCACGAAGATCCGCGGCGTCGACATCAATTACCAGGTCATCGGGGACCACGGCCCCTGGATCATGCTGACCACGGGCGGGCGGCGTGCCCATGACGAGTTCGTCCCGCTGGCTAAGAAGCTCGCGGCGCGCGGGCATCGCGTGGTGCTGCATGACCGGCGCAACACCGGCCTTTCCGACGTCGTGCTCGAGGGCGACGAGGGCGAGGAGGTGATCTGGACCGAGGACATGCGCGAGCTGATGCAGAACCTCGGCGCCCTGCCCGCCTTTTTCGGCGGCAGCTCGTCGGGCGCACGCACCTCGATCCTGTTCGCACTGCGCAATCCAGATGCGGTGCGCGGCCTGCTGCTGCTGCGGGTCACGGGCGGGCCGTTCGCGGCGGCGCGCCTGCCGGAGAATTACTACGACCAGTACATCCGCGCGGCGCGGGCCGGCGGCATGGCGGCGGTATGCGCGACCGAGCAGTACCAGGAGCGGATGAAAGCAAGCGCGCGCAACGCGGCGTATCTCGAGAACCTGCCGGCGGAGAAGTTCATCGCGGTGATGAGCAAGTGGCGCGAGATCTTCGTCGCCGGCGCGGGCCACCCGGTGATGGGTGTCACCGAGCAGGAGCTGCAGGCGCTGCGCGTGCCGACCATCGTCATTCCCGGCAACGACAAGACCCATTCGAGCGCGAGTGGCCTCACGGCGGCCCGGCTCATTCCCGGTGCCAAGCTGCATCGCCTGCCGATCGAGGACCAGGACGTGCCGCTCATTCCGTTCCCCGACTGGGCGCCCTACGAGGACGAGATCGCCGATGCGTTTGCGGGCTTCATCGCGGCGGCGAGCCTGGCGACCGCGGCGGAGTAGGCCTGTAGCCCGCATGGAGCGAAGCGAAATGCGGAGAAAGCCGATCAGTCGATGGGCTGACGCCGGATTGCGCTTCGCTCCATCCGGCTACGCGTTCCTCACTTGTACGCATTCGCGCGGATGTACGCCCACAGCGCTTCGATCTGCGTCCTGTCGAGCACGCCCTCCCAGGCGGGCATCTTGTTGTTCTTGCCGTGCAGGACCGAGTTGACGAAGCGCTCGTGCTCGTCGGCCTTGAGCCGGCGCAGGTCGAAGGCGATGTGCGCGTTGTTGATGAGATCGTCGCCATGGCAGGTCGAGCAGTTCTCGGCGTAGATCTGCGCGCCGGCGGCGGCCGGATCCTCGGCGAAGCACGGATGAGCGAGCGGGATCAGGGCAAGGAAGAAGATCAGGTAACGCATGCATTCCAACTGCGAGTCATAGAGTCCCTCGGCGCTCCCTCCCCCTCCAAGAGAGGGAGCGCCGGCGTGATGTGTACGGCGCTACTGATCCAGCAGCGCGAAGGTCCACAGCGTGCCGCCGGGCGGGACGTGAGCGAGGTTCGGGTCAGGCGTCTTGAGCACGTAGACGCCGCCGGTGCCGCTGGTGACGGTGACGTATTGCTTGCCGTCATGCTGCCACGTGATCGGCTGGCCGATGATCCCGGACGGGGTCTGGAACTTCCACACGATCTTGCCCGTATCCTCGTCGACCGCGATGAACTCGCCGGTCAGCTCGCCGGTGAATACGAGGCCGCCGGCGGTGACGAGCGTGCCGGCCCAGTTCGGGCTCTTGAACGGGATCTTCCACTTCGACTTGCCGGTCATCGGGTCGATCGCGTTGAGATAGCCCGGTATGCCGTCGGGCTCGAGGACGCGCGTGATCTTGACGGCGCGGTGCGACTGGCCGGGCTTGAGGTTGCGGATCGTGTCGGCCGGCTCGGGCTCGTACTTCATGCCGATCGCGAGCGTGTTGACGAAGGCCGTCTGGTTGCGCGGATCGAACGAGTACGGAAACCAGTTGGTGCCGCCCGAGATGCTCGGCCAGGTTTCGATCTGATCGGTGAAGTCGAGCACCTTCTTGGTCGCCTCGCTCCAGATCGGCCGGCCGGTCTCCTTGTCGATGCCGGTCGCCCAGGTCACCTTCACGTACGGATTGGCGGCGACGAGCTGGCCGGTCTTGCGCTCGAGCACGTAGAAGAAGCCGTTGCGCCCGGCCTGCAGCAGCACCTTCATGGGACGCCCGTCGATCGTCATGTCGGCGAGGATGATCGACGTGATGTTGTCGTGATCGAACGGATCGTTCGGCGACGTCTGATAGTGCCACACCACCTCGCCGGTCTTCGGGCGGATGGCGAGGATCGAGTTGGTGTAGAGATCGTCGCCCTTGCGCAACAGCGCATTCCACGGCGCCGGGTTGCCGACACCCCAGAACACGAGGTCGAGGTCGGGATCGAACGCGCCGGTGGTCCAGGTGCTGCCGCCGCTGGCGTTGGCAGCATGATCGGGCCAGGTGTCGGCGCCGGGCTCGCCCGGCCGCGGCACGGTGTAGCGCCGCCACAGCCGCTTGCCGTCCGCCGGATCGTAGCCCTCGATGTAGCCGCGGCTGCCGTACTCGGCGCCGGCCATGCCGACCAGCAGCACGCCGTCGGCGATCAGCGGCGCGCCCGTCATGGCGATGCCGTCCTTGGCGTCGCCCGACTTAACGTCCCAGATGACCTTGCCGGTCTTGGCGTCGAGCGCGATCACGCGCGCGTCGAGCGTGGTGCGAAAAATGCGGCCCTGGTAGATGGCGGCGCCGCGATTGACGATGCCGCAGCAGACGACCCGCGTGGTCGTGGGCGGATACTCGATCGGCGTATTCCAGATCTCCTTGCCGGTGAGCGCGTCGACCGCCACGGTCTTGTTCTGGCTGGTGACGTACATCACGCCGTTGTAGATCAGCGGCTGCGACTCCTCGCCGGTGTTGTTGTCCAGGCTGTAGGACCACACCGGCACCAGCCGCTTCACCGTCTGCCGGTTGATCTGGTCGAGCGGGCTGAAGCGCTGCTGGCTGTAGCTCATCCCGTAGGTGAGCACGTTCTGCGGCGTCGCCGCCGCGTTCTTGATCTCGTCCGCGCTCTGCGCGAGGGCGGCCGCCGGCAAGCACGTGCCGAGCAGCGCCGCATACAGCATGCGTCTCATGTCTTCCTCCCGGATCGCCTCATTGAGCGTCGCGCGCGCGAGCGCCCGAGCGCCTCGTCCCACGCCGCGAGGCTAGCAACTTCCGCGACCGGCCGGAAGCATTTCCGTGGCGCCGCCTGCGACCCGATGGTGCTTGAGCGCGGGCGGCGGCCCACCTAGGATCGCGCGCCACATAAGCCACATAAAGAGCCATATCGGGGGGAAGCCATGATGAAGACGCGCCATGCGCCGCGCCGCGCGCTGGTCGCCGGCCTGGCGATCGCAGCCGCGCTCGCCTGCGGGCTCGCGGCGGGGCCGGCCGCGGCCGCCGAGTTCGTGATGAAGTTCGGCACCGCGACCATCAACGAGACGCAGCACCAGTTCATCAAGATGTACAAGGAGGCGCTCGAGAAGGCGACCAACGGCCGAATCGAGGTGCAGATCTATCCGGCGAGCCAGCTCGGGCCGATCCCGCGCGAGATCGAGGGCGTGCAGCTCGGCAGCGTGCAAGGATACATCGGGCCAGTCGATTTTTATGTCGGGCTCGACCCGCGCTACGGCGTGTTCAGCGCGCCGATGCTGTTTCGCGACGACGCCAACGTGGCAGCGACGATCCACGATCCCGACATCCAGAAGATCATCCTCGGGATGGCGACGCCGAAGCGCATGACCGGCATCGCGACCCTCAACCTCGGCACCGCAGCCTATGCGGCGAAGAACGCGATACTGCGGCTCGACGACTTCAAGGGCAAGAAGCTGCGCATCAACGGCACGGCGCTCGAGCGCGCCAAGATGAGCCGCCTCGGCGCGACCGGCATCGCTATGCCGCTGTCGGAGGTGATGCCGGCGCTGAGCCAGGGCACGATCGACGGCACCATCAGCGGGCTCTCGGTGTTCGTCGGCTTCAAGATGAACAACCTGGTGAAGACCATCACGGTCACGAACGACACGTTCCTGGTCTCGCTCGCGGTGGTGAGCCAGGCCTGGCTCGACAAGCTGCCGCCCGACCTGCGCAAGACGGTGATCGACGTCGGCCAGGAGGTGCAGCCGAAGGCGCAGGCGTGGGAGGTCGATTTCACGAAGCAGCTCGCCGCCGACTGGGTGAAGATGGGCGGGCAGGTGCACATGCTGCCGACGGAAGATCTCGCCAAGATGAAGCCGCTGCTCGACAGCGTCGGCGACGAGGTGACCAAGGATCAGCCGGCCGTGCACGACCTGCTGCTCACGGTGCGCGCCGCGGCAGCGAAGCATTAGCGGCCGCGCGGCACTGCGGTTGCGCCCCTCTCCCCGAAGGGAAAGGGCTGCGGTGAGGGGCTCTAGGTGCCAGGATCGAAACTCCGAGCGCCCGTCACCCGGCTCGCTTCGCTCGCCATCCTCTCCCTTCGGGGAGAAGGAAAAAGGAGAGTCCATGATCTCTCACCTCGAACGCGGCGCGCGCCACTTGATGGCGATCATCCGCGTCGCCTGCGGCGCGCTGCTGATCGGCAGCGTGGCGGTGAACTTCGCCAACATCATCGGGCGCTACTTCCTCGCCGTGTCGATCCCGTGGGCCGAGGAGGTGATGCTGTTTCTGATGATCGCCTGCGTCTTTCTCAACTGCGGGCTGGTCGGCTGGGCGGGGCGGCAGATCCGCATGGATGCCTTCGTGTCGCTGCTGCCGGCGGGGCCGCGCGCAATCGTCGAGCTGGTGGTCGAGGTCATCGTGGTGGCGACCAGCCTGCTGCTCGCGGCGCTCTCGTGGCCCGTGGTGTCGATGCTGGCCGAGCTCGATCAGCGCAGCGAGGCGGCGAACATCCCGCTCGTGCTGCCGCAGGGCATGATGCCCCTCGGCTTCCTGTTCATGGGCCTGCTGATCGCGATCCGCCTGCTCGTGCGCGGCGTCGCGCCCGCCGATCCGATCGCCAGCCGGTCGGACCACTGACGGCGCACGCGCATGGCCGCCTATCTCATCTATTTCGCCCTGCCCGCGATCCTGATGATGGTCGGCTTTCCGATCTTCGCGGTGCTGGTGCTGACCTCGCTCGCCGCGATCATCTTCATTGCCGACGTGCCGACCAGCGCGGTCCCGACCTACATGTTCGGCAGCCTCGACAACTTCCCGCTCCTCGCCGTGCCCTATTTCGTGCTCGCCGGCGAGATCATGGCGCAGGGCGGCATCGCGCGCCGCGTGGTGGCCTGGGTGGTGTCGATCATCGGCGGCATCCGCGGCTCGCTCGCGATCACCACGGTCGCGTCCTCCGAGCTGTTCGGCGCCATGGCGCATACCTCGGTCGGCACCGTGGTGGCGGTCGGCCGCCTTCTTTATCCCTCGCTCAAGCAAAACGGCTACAAGGAGCACTTCAGCGTCGGGCTGCTCGCCTCCTCGGGTGCGGTCGCGGTGATCATCCCGCCGTCGATCTCGATGATCCTCTACTCGATGTCGGCGCAGCAATCGGCGCTGCTCCTGTTCACCGCCGGCATTCTCCCGAGCATTTTGATCGGCGTGGTCGACGCGGCCTACGTCTTCGCCTACTCGCGCATCCACATGGTGCCGCTGGTGTCGCGCGCGCGCTGGGTCAACATCTGGGAGACCACCAAGGAGGCGGGATGGGCGATCGGCACCATCGTGGTGATCTTCGGCGGCATCTATGGCGGCGTGTTCACGCCGACGGAAGCCGCCGGCGTCGCGGTGGTGTACTCGCTGTTCGTCACCACCGTGATCTACCGCGAGCTCGGCCTGCGCGACCTGTGGCGCGTCGTCGTGAGCGCCGCGTTCCTGATCTCGCAGATCCTGATCATCGTCGCGGCGGCCGGCATCTACTCTTGGCTGCTCACCACCAGCGGCATTCCGCAGCAGATCGTCAGCAATATCGAGGCGATGCACATGCGGCCGTGGGAGACGCTGCTGCTGATCAATATCGGCCTCCTGATCGCCGGCAGCTTCCTCGAGCCGCCGGCCGCGATCCTGATCCTCACCCCGCTGCTGCTGCCGATCGTCACGGCGGCGGGCGTGAGCCCGATCCACTTCGGCATCATCATGGCGGTGAATCTCTCCATCGGCCTCTACACGCCGCCGTTCGGGCTCAACCTGTTCGCCTCGCACGCGATCTTCGACGTCGGCATCGGCCAGGTCTATCGCGGCGTGATGCCGTTCGTGCTGATCAACTTCCTGACGCTCCTGGTGATCACGTATGTCCCGGCGATCTCGATGGTGCTGGTGGGCGGGCAATAGCGCTGTTGCGGCAAGCAACAGAGGTGCGCCCTCGCAGTCAGGCCGACTTGCGCCAGGGATTCGTCAGTGGAATCAGCATCGAGACGCGCGCGCGGTAACGGCGGTAGTCGTCGCCGAACACGCCGACGAGGTCGCGCTCCTCCAGCACGATCCCGATCAGAATGTAGGCCGTGGTTGCCGCGGCGAACAGCAGGCGGCCGAGCGTCATGGTGGGCATCGACCAGAACGCGATGATGAAGCCGAGATAGATCGGGTGGCGCACGAACTTGTAGAGCAGCGGCGCGCGGAAGCGCGGCGGCGGCATCGAGCGGCCGGTGAGGTTGTTGGCGACCTGATGCAGCCCGAACAGCTCGAAATGATTGATGAGGAACGTGCTGGTGAGCACGATCAGCCAGCCGAGGAACGACAGACCGACGAGCACCATCGCGATGCTCGGATTGGCGACATGCCATACGACCGCGGAAAGCGGCCGCCATTGCCAGCACAGGAGTGCCAGCGCGAGCGAGGCGAGCAGCACGTAGGTGCTGCGTTCGACCGGCTTCGGCACGAGCCGCGTCCACCATTGCTTGAAGCGGGGGCGCGCCATCACGCTGTGCTGGACCGCGAACAGCCCGAGCAGCAGGAGATCGATCGTAATCGCCTGCACGGCCGGCACCACTTTCCCGTCGTCGATCGCCTTCGGCACGACGAGGCCCTCGACGAAACCGACGGCATAGAGGAAGGTCGCGAAGAAGATGCCGTAACAAACGACGCCGTAGAGGAACGAAGCGACGCGTCCGGCCATGCTGCCGCCGGCGGAATGCACGTTGCTCGTGGTCGCCTGAAGCTCAGTCATGATCCCGCTCCATCTGGCTGTTGAGATCGCGCGCGCGGCGCGAACCGCCCGGTACGGGATGCCAGCCGCGCCGGCTCAAGTCCTTGTCGGCGGCTTGATTTCCGGTTGAGACCGGATTGATTATCGGTTGAGAAGGCCGCGCTGCGGTCGAGGACGACGCACGTGCGATTTCTCTTTGCCGGTCATAGACTTGATACGGCGCTGCGAGAGCTCTCGCGGGGCCGCGAGACCATTTCGGTCGAGCCCCAGGTGTTCGACCTGCTGGTCTATCTGATCGAGAACCGCGACCGCGTGGTCAGCCGGGACGATCTCATCGCTTCGGTCTGGGGCGGCCGGATCGTCTCGGATTCGACACTCGCGACACGCATCAACGCGACGCGCGCGGCGATCGGCGACAGCGGCGCCGAGCAGAGACTGATCCGCACGATCGCGCGCAAGGGCTTGCGGTTCGTCGGCGAGGTGCAGATCGCATCGGGCGGCGGCGCCGCGGCAGCGAAGGACGGCAGCGATCCGGCGCGCGCGCCGCTCGCGCTCCCCGACCGGCCGGCGATCGCGGTGCTGCCGTTCGTCAACATGAGCGGCGATCCCGAGCAGGAGTATTTCTCCGACGGCATCAGCGAGGACATCATCACGGCGCTCTCCCGCCTGCGCTGGTTCTTCGTCATCGCGCGCAACTCCTCGTTCGTCTACAAGGGCAAGTCGGCCAACCTGAAGCAGATCGCCGCCGAGCTCGGCGTGGGCTACGTGGTCGAGGGCAGCGTGCGGCGCGCCGGCGAGCGCTTGCGCATCACGGCGCAGCTCAACGACGCCCTCACCGGCGGCCACATCTGGGCCGAACGCTACGATCGCGATCTCGCCGACGTATTCGCGGTGCAAGACGAGATCACCACCGCGATCGTCGCCGCGATCGAGCCGCAGATCTACGCGGCGGAGAATTTTCGCGCGCAGCGAAAATCGCCGGACAGCATGGTCGCCTGGGATCTGGTGATGCGGGCGCTGTCGCATTTCTGGCGCGTGACACGGCAGGACAACGTGGTGGCGCAGGCGCTGCTCGAGAAAGCGACCGCGCTCGATCCGCATTATGGGCAAGCGCATGGCCTGCTCGCGACGACGCATACGTTCAGCGCCCACATGGGTTGGGCCGACATGGCGGTGGCGGGACCGACCGCGGAGCGCGCGGCACATGCCGCGGCCCTCGCCGACGACGACGATCCCTGGGCGCATCACGCGCTCGGCTACGTCCATCTGTACGCGCGGCGTTTCGAGGATTCGCTCCAGGAGTTCGAGCAGGCGCTGCGACTCAATCCGAACTTCTCGCTCGCCCAAGGCTACTACGGGCTGACGCTCGCCTATTGCAGCCGGCCCGAGGAGGCGATCGTGGCGGCGCGCCGGGCGCTCCGGCTGAGCCCGCGCGATCCATACGCCGCCGTATATGACGGCATTGCGGGCTATGCCCAGTACGTCGGCCGCAACTACGCGGACGCGATCCGCCTCGCGCGCGATGGCATCCGCCGACGCGGCGATTTCGTCGGCGCCCATCGCGTCCTCACCGCCGCGCTCGGCATGGCCGGGCAACGGGAGCTCGCGGCCGCCGCTCTCGTTGAGCTGCGGCGCGCGCAGCCGAACATCTCGCTTGCCTGGATCGCGCGCCAGATGCCGATTCGCGACGCCGCCGAGATGGAGCACTATCTCGAAGGCTTTCGGCGGGCGGGACTCGCGTAACCCGGCTCAGCCGCCGCGATATCGAACCCTACGTCTGCGCCGCATTCTTCCCATGATGCCGCTTCCAATGATGCCGCCATTGTCGGGCAAAGGATGGCAAGTGCCGTGGCGATACAAGCGATACATGTAGATCGCGAACCTTTCGTGCGGCGGCAAGGACCAACAGCCACGAAACCCCTATCAAGCAATCATGGAGATTGTCATGAGAACTTTGCTCCTTGCCACCTCGCTACTGCTGGCGACGGCCTGCGCGGCATCCGCCGTCGACCGTTGCGCCCTCAGCCACGTCCGCAACCGTGCCTGCGGCAGCACACTGCACATCGTGCCCCAGAACGGCGACTACATCGGCGATGTGCACCAGGACACCAACCCGCCACCGACCACACATAACCCGCCCCCGCCACATATCACTGCGACGATCACGAACATGGATTACCGTGACAGGTACCGCGGATTGGGCGACGGCGGCGGCGGTGGGGGCGGTGGCGGTGGCGGTGGCGGTGGGGGCGGTGGGGGCGGTGGGGGTGGCGGCGGCGGTTCCGGCGCCAAGTGACTGGATCAACAGTCCAAGACTCGAGGATCCAAAACTCGAGGATCCAAAACTCGAGGATCCGAGACTCGAGGATCGGAGACTCGAGGATCCGAGACTTGAGGATCCGAGACTTGAGGATCCAGGACTTGAGCCAAGGCGTGATGACAGCGAATCGTCATCGCGCTTTGGCGCATTACTCCCGCGTGACGCTTCGCCCACGTCACATCGGGCCGATGCGGTTTTCCGCTATTGCATCGCCTCAGTGCGAACGATCTCGATTGCGCCGCGGCTGGGCCGCCGCGGCCGACGTGCGCGGTGATCCCAAACCTCACCCACGCGCCGGCACCGGCGTCGCACCGGCGAGCGGGTGCGCGGACGACTTCGGCACGACGAGGATCAGCAGCGCCGCGACGACGCACAGCGCACCGGCGGCGAAGAATGCGGGCAGGTAGGTCGACCATGTGGTGCGCACGACGCCGGCGGCGAGCGCCGCGCTCGCGGCGCCGAGCTGATGGCCGGTGAAGATCCAGCCGAACACCAAGCCGGCGCGCTCGCGGCCGAAGCGATCGGCGGTGAGCTTCACGGTCGGCGGCACGGTCGCGATCCAGTCGAGGCCGTAGAACACGGCGAACAGCGAGAGGCCGTAGAGCGAGAAATCGGTGAACGGCAGATAGAGCAGGGACAGGCCGCGCAGGCCGTAGTACCAAAAAAGCAGCCAGCGATTGTCGAAGCGGTCGGACAGCCAGCCCGAGCCGATGGTGCCGACGAAGTCGAACGCGCCCATCATGGCGAGCACGCTCGCGGCCGCCGTGGCCGCGAGCCCGTAGTCGGCGCACAGCGCGACGAAGTGCGTCTGCACGAGGCCGTTGGTGCTGCAGCCGCAGACGAAGAAGGTCGCGAACAGCACCCAGAAGATCGGCACACGCGCGCAGTCGCGCAAGGTGACGAGCGGCGACAGCAGCAGCGACCCGAGGCCGGCGCCGCTCGCCGGCGGCGGCGTCATCGCCTTCTCGCCGTAGATCGGCAGGTCGAGGTCGCTCGGCCGGTCGCGCATCAGCGCCAGCACGATCAGGCCGGTGACGGCGAGCGCGGCCGTGACCAGCACCAGGGCGGCGCGCCAGCCGAAGCGGGTGGTGAACTCGGCGATCACCGGCAGAAAAAGAAGCTGGCCGGTCGCCGAGCTTGCCGCGAGGATGCCCATGACGAGGCCGCGGCGGTGATTGAACCAGCGCGTGGCGACGGTCGCGGCGAGCACCATGGCGGTGAGCCCGCTGCCGATGCCGACCACCACGCCCCACAGCGCCACGAGCTGCCAGACCTCGGTCATCAGCAGCGAGGCCAGCATGCCGCCGGCGATCAGCGCCAGCGCGCAGACGATCACGCGGCGCACGCCGAACCGGTTCATCAGCGCCGCGGCGAAGGGACCGAACAGCCCGTACAGCAGGATGCGTAGCGCGAGCGCCGAGGAAATCTGCGCGTCGGTCCAGCCGAACTCGTGCTCGAGCGGCACGATCATCACGCCGGGCGTGCCCATGGCGGCCGCGGTCACCAGCAGGGTTAGGAAGGTAACGCCCGTCACCACCCATCCGTAGTGGATGTTGCGGCGCGCGAAGGCGGCGGCGATGTACGAGGAAGCCATGACGGCGCGGTCCTTTCCGGATCGGAGCGGGTGCGGCGACATTTTAGATGACGTCCGACATGAAAACTTGCGTATTCATGTCGATCATCATATAAAATGTCAACTGCCCCTCGAGGGCTGCATGGCTGAGGTGCGTGTCATGAAAGTGAGCCGCGAGCAGGCCGCCGCCAACCGCGAGCGCATCATCGAGGCCGCGGGCGAGCTTTTTCGCCGCAAGGGCTTCGCCGGCATCGGCGTCGCCGACATCATGAAGGCGGCGGATCTCACCCACGGCGGCTTCTATGGCCATTTCGACTCCAAGGACGACCTGATCGCGCAGGCGAGCCGCCGCTCGATGCAGCGGTCGGCCGAGGCTTGGCGCAAGATAATGGCGCGATCCAGTGGCAATGCGCTCACCGAGCTGCTCACGCACTATGTTTCGTCGCGCCACCGCGACGATCCCGCCCACGGGTGTGCCTTCGCGGCGCTCGGCAGCGACGCCGCCCGTTGCGGCAAGCCGGTGCGCGCGGCCTTCGCGGAGGGCCTGGCGCCACTGATCGATATTTTGACCGAGCTGGTCGCCGGCCGCACCAAGGCGGTGCGCCGGCGCAAGGCGATCGCGGCCATGTCGGAGCTGGTGGGCGCCATCATCCTGTCACGCGCGGTGGACGATGGCGCGCTGTCGGACGAGATTCTCGACGCGGCGCGGCGGGAGCTGCTGGACGCGGCGCGGTAGGTGGTCTCGCCCGGCCGTTCACCGGACGATAACCAACCGGACAATATCTCCGCCGACTTTACGGCATGTTTTCCGCGACACCCTAGGTTGCGGCGGGGGGATCCCCGCTGAGCGGGGGCCGGGGCCGGGAGTGGGGAAATGTCCGTAAGCGCGGCAGATGCCGGCTATATGGCCGCCGGCGCCCTCGTTTTGATGGTGATCGTCGGGCTCGCGCTGCACCATGCCTGGCGCGTGCAGCGGGCGTTGCGCCGCGAGCAGCTGGCGCTCGACACCGCGCTCAACAACATGTCGCATGGCCTCTGCGTGTTCGATGCGGCGGGCGTGCTGCGGCTGTTCAACACGCGCTATCTCGAGGTCTTCAAGATTCCGGACGGGCTGGTGAAGACCGGCTGCACGCTGCGCCAGTTGCTGGCGCACCTCGAAGGCGCCGGGATCATCTCGGGCGATCAGGACAAGTACGCCGCCGAGCTCATCGCCGCGATGGCGGCCGGCCGAAGCACGCAATTCCACAAGGCGCTCGACGACGGCCGCACCGTGCTCATCACCAATCGTCCCCTCCCCGGCGGCGGCTGGGTCGGGACCCACGAGGACATCACCGACCGCGTGCGCGCCGAACGGCGGGTGCAGGAGGCCAATGCCTACCTGCGCGATGTGATCGAAGCGCTGCCCGCCGGGCTCATCCTGTACGATCACGAGGATCGCTTCGTCCTGTGCAACAAGCGCTTCGACGCCATTTATCAAAAGACCGCCGACCTGCGCGTGCCCGGCATGCGGTTCGAGGACATCCTGCGGGTCGGGATGGCGCGCGGCTTCTACAACGAAGCCGAGGGACGCGACGAAGCCTGGCTCAAGGAGCGGGTCGCGGCCCACAACCGGCCGTCGAGCGTCTACGAGCAGCGCCACGCCAACGGCCAGTGGGTGCGCATCGAGGACAGCCTCACGTCGAACGGCGGGCATATCGGCATCCGCGTCGACATCACCGAGCTCAAGCAGCGCGAGGAAGAGCTGCGGCTGGAGAACATGAAGCTCGACGCCGCGATGCAGAACATGTCACAGGGCCTCGTCATGTTCGACCACGACGGCCGGCTGATCGTGTGCAACCAGCGCTATGCCGAGCTCTATCGCCTGCCGCCCGAGCTGACCCGGCCCGGCGTGTCGCAGAAGGACACGATGGCGCATTTGATCGCGGCGGGCCTTCTCGCCGACGCAAGCTCGGTGCAGTTCATGAAGGAGCGCGCCGGCGCCGGCGCGCCGCACGCGCCGTCGGAGACCGTGCTCACGCTGAGCGACGGGCGCACCCTGCTGGTCGCGCTGCGGCCGCTGCAGAATGGCGCCTGGGTCTCGACCCACGAGGACATCACGGCGCGGCGCGAGGCCGAGGCGCAGATCGCCCACATGGCGCATCACGACGCGCTCACCGGGCTGCCCAACCGCGTGCTGCTGCGCGAGCGCCTCGACGCGGCGCTCGCCCACGCCGAGCGCGGCCGGCAGATCGCGGTGCTCTACCTCGATCTCGACCACTTCAAGAGCATCAACGATACGCTCGGCCACGGGGTCGGCGACGAGCTTCTCAAGGAGGTGGCGGCGCGGCTGTGCGGCTGCCTGCGCGAGGTCGATACGGTCGCGCGCCTCGGCGGCGACGAGTTCGCGATCATCCAGACCGAGATCGCCTCGCCGTCCGAGGTCGCGAGCCTCGCGGCGCGCATCCGCGACGCGCTCACCATGCCGTACGAGCTCGACGGCCACCAGGTGCCGGCCGACGTCAGCATCGGCATCTCGCTCGCGCCCGACGACACGCTCGACCCCGACCAGCTGCTCAAGAACGCCGACATGGCGCTCTACCGGTCGAAGGCCGACGGGCGCGGCACCTATCGCTTCTTCGAGGCGCAGATGGACGAGCGGGTGCGCTCCCGCCGCACGCTCGAGCTCGACTTGCGCAATGCGCTGGCGAACGGCGAGTTCGAGCTCTATTTCCAGCCGGTGGTCAATCTCGAGCGCAACGCGATCAGCGCCTGCGAGACACTGCTGCGCTGGCACCATCCGACCCGCGGCATGGTGCCGCCGACCGAGTTCATTCCGGTCGCGGAAGAGACCGGGCTCATCAACCAGATCGGCGAGTGGGTGCTGCGCCAGGCGTGCCGCGAGGCGGCCACATGGCCGACCAACATCGCGGTCGCCGTCAATCTTTCGCCGGTGCAGTTCAAGAACCAGAACCTCGCGCTGCTGATCGTGAGCGCGCTCGGCGACTCGGGCCTCGCGGCCGGGCGCCTCGAGCTCGAGATCACCGAGGCGGTGCTGCTGCAGAACAACGAGGCGACGCTCGCGACCCTGCATCGGATCCGCGAGCTCGGCGTGCGCATCGCGATGGACGATTTCGGCACCGGCTACTCGTCGCTCAGCTACCTGCGCAGCTTCCCGTTCGACAAAATCAAGATCGACCGCTCGTTCATCAACGACATCGACGAGAAGGACGAGTCGGGCGCGATCGTGCAGGCGGTCACCAGCCTCGCCAGCCGGCTGAAGATCGTCACCACCGCCGAAGGCGTCGAGACGCAGGCGCAACTGCGCATGATCCAGGACCTCGGCTGCACCGAGATGCAGGGCTACTTCTACAGCAGGCCCGTCCCGGCGAAGGAGCTGGTGCGGTTGTTCGCGCCGCCGAGCGGGGCAGCAGGATCGGTGGCGTAAGGCGGGGATGACGCGCAGGGAGGCGCGTTGCGCGCCTTTGCCGGCCCTACGGATTTTTCTTTGATCGACGTTGCTGCCGCCTTCGCGGCGCCCTGCCGGCCGCGCCCCCGAAACCGCGCGTCAGCAAGCCCAACGCGCGCACGAGCTCGCTCAGGCCGGCGCGCAGCCCGCGGGCGTCGTCCGCGAGCCAGCGGCGCAGCTCGACCTGGAAGATGCAGAACACGGTCCAGCCGGCGAACAGCGGCGGCTCCGACGGCGCGATCTCGCCGTTGGCGACGGCGAGCTCGATGGTGCGGCCGAACAGACGAATCAGACGCTCCCTCGTCTTCTGAAAAGGCGGCGCCTGCTCGCCGGATTCGTAGAAGGTCATTTCGCGCAAAGCGAACCGCGCCAGCGCCGGCTGCCGGCCAAAGAACCGATAGTGCAGCCTGGCGATTGCCAGCAGGTTGTCGATCAGCGGCGCGCGCGGATCGACGGCGCCCTCGGCCCGCTGGGTCACCGCCTGCAGCGGCTCGTTGATGGTCAGGAACAGGAGGTCGCGCTTGTCCTTGGCATAGAGGAAGATCGTGCCGAGGCCGACGCCCGCGCGCAGCGCGATCTCGCGCATGGTCGTGTCGTCGAAGCCTCTGGCGACGAAGAGGTCCTGCGCCGCCGCCTTGATGCGGCGCAGCTTCTCCAGCTTGTTGCGCGTGCGCAGGCCGTCGGCGGCGGCGAGCATCGCATCGGACATTCGATTCCTTCCCCGACCCTCCTCCCGTCGCGGCGATCGTACCGGCGGGGCGGCTTGACAGCAATATGAACAGGTTCAATTATGAACATGTTCATAATAGCCGCTCCCCGATCGTGCCGCCGCGAACGAGCAAGAGGCCCATGAGCCACGCGACGCAATCTCAGCTGACGCAGGCGGGCGACCGGATGCCGGTCGCCTACGATCGCCCGCCCGCCTACGAGCAGATGATCGCGGAGCGGGACGTCGCCGTGCCGATGCGCGACGGCGTCAACCTCTCGGTCGACATTTACCGGCCCGAGGCCGCCGAGAAATTTCCAGCGCTGCTGGCTTTCTCGATCTACAACAAGGATCTGCAGGGGCCGGACGTTGCCGCCGCGCTGCCGCCGCAGCCGGCGTGGTCGTCGCTGTGGGCGGGCCTGCTCGAGGCCGGCGACACGAAATTCTTCGTCTCGCGCGGCTACGTCCACGTCATCGGCTCGCCGCGCGGCATCTTCAAGTCGGACGGCGGCGGCAGCCGCCAGTGGGACAGCTACGATCTGATCGAGTGGATCGCGCAGCAGCCGTGGTGCGACGGCAATGTCGGCATGGTCGGCATTTCCGGCTTCGGCGCCGAGCAGTTCCACGCCGCCAAGCAGAACCCGCCGCATCTGAAGGCGATCTTCCCGTTCGACCCGCGCGGCGCGCTCGGCACGCTCGGCAGCTTCCGCGAGGAATATCCCGGCGGTGTGCTGCATTTCTTCCGCTATCTGATCATGCACTTCGCCGCCCTGCACCAGAGCAAGGGCAAGCCGGGCGAGCTGCCGCCCTTGCGCGAAGCGCTATGGCGCGAGGCGATGCAGAATCCCGATTACCGCATTTATCCGCATGTCCTCAATGTGCTGACCCAGAAGGGGCAGCATATGCCGCCATATTTCGACCTGCTGATCGACCCCTACGACAAGGAGGACGCCGTCGCGGCGGCCGAGGCGGCGATCGACCAGATCAAGGTGCCGAGCTACACGGGCGCCGGCTGGTATGCGTACACATACAAGACGCATCTCAACGGCGCGCAGAACTATTTCGAGCGCCTGCGCGGGCCGAAGAAGCTGACCCTCTCTGGACCAGCGCATCTGGAACGGCCCTTCCATTCGCTGCACGGCGAAATCCTGCGCTGGCACGATCACTGGCTCAAGAACATCGACACCGGAATCATGAACGAGCCGCCAGTGCACTACTGGGTGATGGGCGCGAACGTTTGGCGTTCGGGCAGCGACTGGCCGCTCCCGGAAACCGAATGGACCAAGCTCTACCTCAACAGCTGGGAGCGTCTGCAGGCCGCGCCGTTCACGCCGTCGAGCGCCGATGACGAGCTGCCGCCCGATGCGTTCGTGCAGATGCCGCCGACGCAGACGAATCGGATCGAGAAGCTGCGCTATCTGACCGATCCGCTGCCGCACGACCTGCTGATCGCCGGCCCGGCGGTGCTCAACCTGTTCGCCGAGATCGACCAGGACGACACCAACTGGATCGTCAGCATCAAGGACCTCGGGCCGGACCTTTCGGTGCGTACGGTGCGCGAGGGCGAGCGGGAGATTGCATCGGACCTGCCGCAGCGCGAGGTGACGCGCGGATGGCTCAAGGCCTCGCACCGCGCGCTCGATCCGCGCCGCTCGACGCCGTGGCGGCCCTGGCATCCGCTGACGCGGGCGGCGCAGGCGAAGGTCACGCCCGGCGCGGTCGAAAGCTACGCGATCGAGATCATGGCGAGCGCGAACCTGTTTCGCCGCGGCCACCGCATCTGCCTCGAGGTCATGAGCGCCGACATGCCGACCGGCGTCGGCGGCGCGACCAATGCCGAATACGTGCCCAACCACATCGGCAGCAGCCGTACCACGCTGCACAAGATTTATCACGACGCGCGGCGGCCTTCGCATCTGCTGCTGCCCGTCATCCCGCAATAGATGGTTCGGAGTTGCCCATGAGCGAGGCCCGTCAACCCACGCCGACCGCGCCGGGGCCTGAGATCAGGCGCTTCCGCCGCATCGTGACCGGCCACAACGCGCAGGGGCGATCCGTGATCCTGTCCGACGCGGCCTCGCCGCATGTGATGCCGATCATGGATCAGCCGAACTTCGCGGTGACCGACTTCTGGAAGACCAGCGCGACGCCGGCGGACAACGGGGCCGCAAGCAGCCCGGACCCCTGCCGGCTGCCGATCCAGGTGGCGCCGCCGGCCGGCGGCAGCGTTTTCCGGGTCGTGCAGTTTCCGCCCGACAAGGATTGGGCCGCCAAGGCCGCGGCGATGGGCGGCTCGGTCGCGATCGACGAGACCGCGAAAGCGGCACCCACCAGCGGGCCGGTGCGGCACGCGCATATGCACCGCACGCGCTCGATCGACTACGCGATCGTCCTGTCGGGCGAAATCTGGGCCGTGATGGACGAGGGCGAAACCAGGATGACGGCCGGCGACGTGCTGATCCAGCGCGGCACCAACCATGCCTGGGCGAACCGGTCGAGCGCGCCTTGCATCGTCGCGTTCGTGCTGATCGACGCGAAGCCGCTCGATTGAGACTGGAGCGCGACTGCAGGTCGCTCGGCGTCGACGGCATCGTCGTAACGCCGTCGGGCGACGCGCCGGGCGTGACCTCGCGCTCGGTCGCTGGGCGAAGCGGCTCGAGGTGACGGCGCCCTATTCATGCGCATCGGGCGCGGCTGCATAGCGTTGCGCCCCCCTTGGTCGCGAGAGCAAGGATTCTATAATCGCCGGACGCTGCACCCTCCAGAGCCGCATCCGGAATGTCATCCACTTTCGCCCCGACCGCCAGCCAGGCTCGGCCGATCCTGATCGGAACCGCGCTGCTGCTCACGCTCGGCATGGGGATACGCCAGAGCTTCGGGCTTTTCCTCACGCCGGTCACGCGCGATCTGGGCGTGACGGCGGGTGATTTCACGCTGGCGCTGGGGGTGCAGAACATCATCTGGGGACTGTCGCAGGCGGTGGTCGGCGCGATCGCCGACCGCTTCGGCCTGCGCGTCACCATGATGGCGGGCGCGGCGATCTACGTCGCGGGCCTCGCCATCATGGCGGGCGCCCACGGCACGCCGGCGCTCATCGTCTCCGGCGGGCTGATCGGCGTCGCCTTGTCATGCACCGCAACGTCGCTGGCGATGACCGCCTCGGTGCGCGCGGTCTCGGCGGAGCGCCGCAGCCGGACGCTTGGTCTCGTCTCGGCGGCCGGATCGATCGGCACCCTGGTGGTGCCGCTCGCCACCCAGGCCCTGCTGGCGCACGAGCGGTGGCAAGCCGGCATGGTCGTCTTCATGGTGATGGCGATCGCGATGCTGCCCGCGGCGTTCTGGGCCGGCGGCGCCGACCGCATCCCGGCGCCCAGCGCGGCCACGACCTCGATGCGCGAGGTTCTCGGCCAGGCGATGCGCAACCGGCCCTTCCTGGTGATGTCGGGCGCGTATTTCGTCTGCGGGCTCAACCTGGTCTTTTTGACCACGCATTTGCCCGCGTATCTCGCGATCTGCGGCCAGGACCCGATGCTGAGCGCGGAAGCGCTGGCGGTCATCGGCGGCGTGAGCGCGATCGGCTCGCTGGCGACCGGCTGGCTCGGCGGGCGCTATCCCAAGCATGTGATTCTCGGGCTCTTGTACATGCTGCGCTCGGTGATGATCGCGGCCTATTTCGTGATGCCGCCGACGCCGTCGAGCACGCTCCTGTTCGCCGCCGCGATGGGCCTGCTGTGGTGGCCGGGCCTCGCGCCGCTCATCGGCGGCCTGGTCGCCGATATCTTCGGCACCCGCTACATGGCGACGCTGCTCGGCCTGTCCTTCGTGGTGCATCAGGCCGGCTCGTCGCTCGGCGCCTGGGGCGGCGGGCTGATCTTCGACCTGTCCGGCTCCTACGACTCGGCGTGGAAGATCGGCGCCCTGATCGGGTTCGCGGCCGGGGCGGTGCAGATCCTCGCCGGCGGGCCGACGCGGCAGGACGATCGGGCGGTGCCCGTCATCGCGACGACGTAGGTCGGGCACCGATAAACCGGCATGCGAGATCAAAATCTCCGCCACGGCCTCTTTGCGATCATGCCTTAGGGCGGCGCCGTCCCCTGCATCGAAGGACGCTCGGAGATCGGCTCTATCCAGTTCGCCAGCCGGCGGTGAGAGCGCCCAGCCCGCGCCGCGCCCAATGTCTTTTCGCGCGCGAGTGGCGTAGCATCCGGCAACAGAAGCGCGCGCATTCATCAGAGGACCTGGCGCCATGAGACGACAGCTGCACCTCAATCTTTTCATCCACGGCCGCGGCCATCACGAGGCATCGTGGCGCCATCCGGCCTCCTCGCCGCTGGCATTGACCGACATCCACTACTACCAGGACCTGGCGCAACGGGCCGAGGCCGCGCGCTTCGACTCCATTTTTCTGGCCGACCAGCTGGCGCTCGGCGGGGACGTCACGCAGGCGCCGCGCACCTGGCTCGAGCCGATCACCGTGCTGGCGGCGATCGCGGTCGCGACCAAGCGGGTGGGGCTGATCGCCACCGCGTCGACGACCTACACCGAGCCTTTCAACCTCGCGCGGCAGTTCGCCTCGATCGACCACATCAGCAACGGCCGCGCCGGCTGGAACATCGTGACCACCTGGCTTGCGACCGCGGCGGAAAACTACGGCTCAACCGGACAAGTGAGCCACGCTGACCGTTACGAGCGCGGCGAAGAATACATGACGGTGGTGAAAGAGCTGTGGGACAGCTGGGCCGCGGACGCCGTGATCGACGATCGCGGGAGCGGCCTCTATGCGCGCGGTGGGCGCATCCGGCCGATCAATCACCGCGGCGAGTTCTATGCGGTGACCGGGCCGCTCAACATGCCGCGCCCCCCGCAGGGCCGGCCGGTGCTGGTGCAGGCGGGCTCCTCCGATACCGGCCGACGCTTCGCGGCCAGGCATGCCGAGGCGGTCTTCACGGCGCACATGGCGAAGACGACCGCCCAGGAATTCTATGCCGACCTGAAGCGGCTCGCGGCCGCCGAGGGACGCAATCCCGACCACGTCCTGATCCTGCCGGGCCTCAGCGCCATGATCGGCGCGACCGAAGCGGAGGCGCAGCGCTGGGCGCGCGAGGTCAACGAGCTGAGCGATGCCGAGGTCGGCCGCAAGCGCCTGTCCGGCCGGTTCGGCGGGCACGATTTTTCCCATCTGCCGCTCGATCGCCCGCTGGTGCCGGAGGATTTCCCCGACCCCGGCACCGTGCAGGCGGCGCGCAGCCGCACCGAGGTGATCCTCAACCTGGTCAAGCGCGACAAGCCGACCCTGCGGCAACTGCTCGGCTACCTCGCGGGCGCGCGCGGGCACTACGTCATGGCGGGCACGCCGGAGCAGGTCGCTGACCTGATCGAGGACTGGTTCCGCGACGGCGCGGCGGACGGGTTCAACATCATGCCGCCGGTGCTGCCGACGCAGCTCGACCTGTTCTGCGCCGAGGTGATCCCGCTGCTGCAGCGCCGCAAGCTCTTCCGCAGCGAATACACCGGCACGACGCTGCGCGAGCACTACGGTCTGCCCATGCCGGCGAGCGTCTTCGATGATCCGACGAAGACGGTCGGGCTGAAGGAACTGGCCGCCGGGGTGTAGGATGGGCGCAAAAACCCATCGTCCATGCGTCGCGGTTGAAGTGATGGGTTTCGCTATCGCTTCAACCCATCCTGAGCCAGCGCTGATGAGCCCCTACTCCGCGGCCTCGCGCACCACGGGCTCCGGCTCGACGCGAGCGGCGCAGAACTTGAACTCGGGGATCTTGCCGAACGGATCGAGCTTCGGATTCGTCAGCAGGTTCGCGGCCGCTTCCACGTAGGCGAAGGGGATGAACACGACGCCGTCCGGCACACCGTCGTCCTGGCGCGCGGTGAGCACCACGGTCCCGCGGCGCGTCGATACCCGCACCATGTCGCCGGGCGCGATGCCGAGCTTGGCGAAGGTGCCGCGCGAGAGCGAGGCGACGGCAGAGGGCTCGAGCGCATCGAGCACGGTGGCGCGGCGCGTCATCGCGCCGGTGTGCCAATGCTCGAGCTGGCGGCCGGTGGTGAGGATGAACGGATAGTCGTGATCCGGCACCTCGTCGGGCGGCGTGAGCTTGGCTGCAACCAGCTTGCCGAACCCACCGGGGCGCGGGAAGCCCTTGTCGAACACCACGTCGCGGCCGGGCTTGTCGGGCGCGTCGGCCGGATAGGTGACGGCATCCTCGCGGGCGATGCGCTCCCAGGAGATGTTGTCGAGCGACGGCATCAATGATGCCATTTCGGTATAGACCTCATCGGGGCCCTTGTAGTTCCAGGGCAGCCCGATGCGGCGGGCGAGCTCCTGGATCAGCCACCAGTCGTGCTTCGCGTCGCCCGGCAGCGGCAGCGCCTGGCGGCCCATCTGCACCTGGCGATTGGTGTTGGTGACGGTGCCGTCCTTCTCGGGCCAGGCGGAGGCGGGCAGCACCACGTCGGCGTAGCAGGCGGTCTCGGTGAGAAAGAGGTCCTGCACGACCAGATGCTCGAGATGCGCGAGCGCTTCGCGCGCATGATTGAGATCCGGGTCGGACATCGCCGGGTTCTCGCCCATGATGTACATGCCCTTGATCACGTCGTGGTGGATCGCGTCCATGATCTCGACCACAGTCAACCCCTTGTTGGGATCGAGCTTGGTGCCCCAGGCCTTCTCATACTTCTCGCGGATATCGGCCGCCTCGACCGACTTGTAGTCGGGGAAGAACATCGGAATCAGGCCGGCGTCCGAGGCCCCCTGCACGTTGTTCTGCCCGCGTAGCGGATGCAGGCCGGTCCCGGGGCGTCCGATCTGGCCGGTGATGAGCGAAAGCGCGATCAGGCAACGCGCGTTGTCGGTGCCGTGGGTGTGCTGGGAGACGCCCATGCCCCAGAAGATGATCGCCGCCTTGGCGCGGGCGAACTTGCGCGCCACCGTGCGCAGCACCTCGGCGTCGATGCCGCAGATCGGCGCCATCTCCTCAGGCGTAAAATCCTTCACGGTGTCGGAGAACTGCTTGAAGCCCTCGACATAGGTCTGGATGTACTGCTCGTCGTAGAGCTTCTCGTTGACGATGGTGCTCAGGATGCCGTTGAGCATCGCGACGTCGGTGCCGTTCTTGAACTGCAGCATGTGCGTCGCGTGGCGCTTGAGCGCCTGCCCGCGCGGATCCATGACGATGAGTTCGGCGCCTCTCTTCGCCGCCTGCTTGAAGAAGGTCGCGGCGACCGGGTGGTTCTCGGTCGGGTTGGCGCCGATCACCACGATGACGTCCGAGTTCTTGCACTCGTTGAAGGTCGCCGACACCGCGCCGGAGCCGACGCCTTCCATCAGCGCCGCGACCGACGAGGCGTGGCAAAGCCGCGTGCAGTGATCGACATTGTTGGTGCCGAAGCCGGTGCGCACCAGCTTCTGGAAGAGGTAGGCCTCCTCGTTCGAGCCCTTGGCGGAGCCGAAGCCGGCGAGCCCCTTCGGCCCGTCGCGATCGCGGATCTTGCGGATGCCGGCGGCGGCGCGGTCGAGCGCTTCGTCCCAGGTCGCTTCGCGGAAATGCGTCCATGGGTTGAGCGGGTCGATATGCTCGTGCGGGACCTTCGGCACGCCGTCCTTGCGGATCATCGGCTTCAGGAGGCGCTGCGGATTGTGCACGTAGTCGAAGCCGAAGCGGCCCTTCACGCACAGGCGGTTCTCGTTCGCGGGGCCGTTCTTGCCGGTGACCTGGACGATCTGGTCATCCTTGATGTGATAGGTGAGCTGGCAGCCGACGCCGCAGTACGGGCACACGCTGTCGACCGTGCGGTCGGGCTTGCCCTTGTAGACGTTGTGCTCGTCGACCATGGTCGACGGCATCAGCGCGCCGGTCGGACAGGCTTGCACGCACTCGCCGCAGGCGACGCAGGTCGAGGCGCCCATCGGATCGTCGAAGTCGAAGACGATCTTCTCCAGATGGCCGCGGCCGGCCATGCCGATCACGTCATTGACCTGCACCTCGCGGCAGGCGCGGACACAAAGATTGCACTGGATGCAGGCGTCGAGGTTGACCGCCATGGCGACGTGGCTGCGGTCGGGCGCCGGCACGGCCTCGGCCTCGCGTTTGGGGAAGCGCCCATCGGAGACGTTCTGGCGCTTGACGGTCTTCCAGAACTCGGAGTCGGGATCGTGCGCGACCTCGATGGCGGGCTGGTCGGTGAGGAGAAGCTCGGCGACCATCTTGCGCGCGGTCTTGGCGCGGTCGGTCTGCGTCTTCACCTTCATGCCGGGCGACGGCGTGCGAATGCAGCTTGCGGCGAGCACGCGCTCGCCCTCGATCTCGACCATGCAGACGCGGCAGTTGCCGTCGGCGCGGTAGCCGGGCTTGGGCGAGTAGCACAGGTGCGGCAGCTTGATGTCGAGGCGGCGGGCGGCGCGGAAGATCGTCTCGCCCGGCCGGATGTCGATCTCGCGGTCGTCGATGAAGAAGGTCTTCGCCGTCGGCGCTCCACCCTCGCCCGCGACCTTGTCGACTGGCGCAGTGTGGGCGACGCCGGGCTTGCCGTCGCCGGTCGCTGGACCACCCGCGGCACCCTTCTTGTCGTGACCGTAACCGGCCGGTTTCTTGGTTTCGCTCATGGTCTGACCCTATCGATCACCAGACGGCCCAACGGCTTCGTGAACCCGTCCGACAAGTGCTCCATCCGCATGCTCGCAGGCTGTGGCCGGCGGCTTCATTTCTTCACGATCAGCGGCACGAATTGATAGTAAATCCAGAACATCACCAGGACCCCGACGGCCAATGCGGCCGCCGCCACCCCGATCGACCCGACAGCCTGCGCGGCGACGATCGCGATCAGGAACGGAACGGCCGCCACCATCGACGAATACGGAACGCTCACGCCCGATCCGCAGTTCGCGCAGGTCGTCTGCGTCGCCGGTCCGAGAAGCATTTTCCGCCAAAGCGGGACCGTCTTTTGGTGGCAATTCGGGCATTCGAGCTTTTCCATCCCATCCCCCAAGCTTTTGCCTCACCATTTCCCCAGCGGCTTCTTCAACTCCTCGGGAAAGTATTTGAGCACGCACACCAGAGGGTTCGACGCCGCTTGGCCGAGGCCACAGATCGAGGCGTCGCGCATCAGCTGAGACAGCTCGTTGAGCAGATCGGCGTTCCACGGCCCCTGCGCCATCAGCTTCGCGGCCTTCTCGGTGCCGACGCGGCACGGCGTGCACTGGCCGCAGCTCTCGTCCTCGAAGAACCGCAGGAGGTTGAGGGCGACCGCCTTCATATCGTCCTTGTCGGACAGGATCACAACGGCGTGCGATCCGACGAAACAGCCGTATTTTTCCAAGGTTCCGAAGTCGAGCGGAAGGTCGGCCATCGAGGCGGGCAGGATGCCGCCGGAGGCGCCGCCGGGCAGATAGCCCTTGAGCGTCTCGCCGTCCGCCATGCCGCCGCAATACTCGTCGATCAGCTCACGCACCGTGATGCCGGCGGGCGCGAGCTTCACGCCCGGGCTCTTCACCCGGCCGGAGACCGAGAAGCTACGGAAGCCCTTGCGCTCATGCCGGCCCTGCGACGTCACCCAGTCGGCGCCCTTCTCGACGATGTCGCGTATCCAGAACAGCGTCTCGACGTTCTGCTCGAGCGTCGGGCGGCCGAATAGCCCGACCTGCGCCACGTAGGGCGGACGATGGCGCGGCAGGCCGCGCTTGCCCTCGATCGACTCGATCATCGCCGACTCTTCGCCGCAGATGTAGGCGCCGGCGCCGCGGCGGACGTGGATCTTGGTGTGCGGCGTGAGACCCGCCTCCTCGACCTTGGCGATCTCGTCGATCAGCATCAGCCGCACTTCGGGATATTCGTCGCGGATGTAGAAATAAGTGTCGGGCGCCTCGACCACCCAGGCGGCGATCAGCATGCCTTCGATGAAACGGTGCGGATCGCGCTCGAGATAGTAGCGGTCCTTGAAGGTGCCGGGCTCGCCCTCGTCGGCGTTGACGGCGAAGAGCCGCGGCGCCGGCTCGGCACGCACCAGCGACCATTTGCGGCCGGTGGGAAACCCCGCGCCGCCGAGGCCGCGCAGGCCGGCGTCGCTGACGATCTTGATGAGCTCGTCGCGCGTGCGCTTGCCGGCGAGGCAATCGGAGAGGAGCGCGTAGCCGCCGGCCTTGCGATAGGCGCCGAAGCCGGTGCCGGGCTCGTACGAATGGGCATGCGGGTTCGATTTCACCGCGGCCGCGACTTTGTCGGGCGCCGCCGCGAAGGTCTGCACGTGACCGACCGCGACGACCGGCGCGCGATCGCAGGCGCCCATGCAGGGGGCACGCACCACGCGCACGTCCTTGCCGAGCAGCGTCGGCAGTTGAGCGAGCAGCGTCTCGGCGCCCGCCATGGCGCAGGAGAGCGAGTCGCACACGCGCACCGTGATCGGCGGTGGCGGCGGCCCGTCCTTCACGACGTCGAAGTGCGAGTAGAAGGTCGCGACCTCGTAGGCCTCGGTCAGCGCGAGCTTCATCTCGTGTGCGAGCGCCGCGAGATGTGCGGCCGAGATGTGTCCGTAGTGGTCCTGGATGAGGTGGAGATGCTCGATCAAGAGGTCGCGGCGGCGCGGACGGTCCGTCAGCAGGGCCTGCACCTCTTCCAGCGCGGTCGGGTCGACTTGGCGCCCTTTCGGGGTCCGCCGCGGCCGCCGGCGGCCCTCCGGCGGCTGGGTAATTGATTGGGAATTTGAATGGGTTGCTGTTGGCATACCAGTGAATTTACGGTTTCGGCGCGACGGCGCAATCCCCCCGCGATAATGCCGCGATTGAAAATTTCTATCGAACTCGGTATTGCCCTGATCGTCCTGCCGGTTGAATGCGATCAAATCCGAAGCGGGCAGTCCAGGGCGATCAAGTCGACGTGATCGACAAGCTCGAATTCCTCATGGCGCTGGCGCGCGAACGCCATTTCGGTCGCGCGGCCGAGGCCTGCGGCGTGACGCAGCCGACCCTCTCGGCGGGGGTCAAGCAGCTCGAGGACACCTTCGGCGTGCTGCTGGTGAACCGCGGGTCGCGTTTCCAGGATTTCACCCCGGAAGGCGAGCGCGTGCTCGACTGGGCGCGCCGGATCGTCGGTGACGCCCGCTCCATGCGCCAGGAGATCCATGCGCTCAAGCACGGTCTCGCGGGCAGGCTGCGGCTCGCCGTGGTGCCGACCGCGCTCGCCATGGTCGAGCCGCTCACCACCCCCTACCGCGCCCGCCATCCAGAGGTGCAGTTCACCATCCTGTCGCGCACCTCGATCGAGATCCTGGAGCTGCTCGAAAATCTCCAGATCGATGCCGGTCTAACCTACCTCGACAACGAGCCGCTGGGCCGCGTCACCACCGTGCCGCTCTACCGCGAGAGGTATCGGCTCCTCGTCGCCGCCGACAGCGAGCTCGGCGACCGCGACGAGGTGACTTGGGCCGAAGTCGTGCGGGTGCCCCTGTGCCTGCTCACGCCGGACATGCAGAACCGGCGCATCATCGAGCGCCTGCTGCGCGATACCGGCATCGAGCCGAACATCACGCTCGAGTCGGATTCGATGATCCTGCTCTATTCGCACGTGCGCACTGGCCGCTGGGCGAGCGTGATGCCGGCGCGGCTCGCCGCGACGCTCGGCCTGACCGACGTGCTGCGCTCGATCCCGATCGTGGGCTTCGACTCGAGCCATATGATCGGCCTCGTGCTGCCGGCGCGTGAGCCGATGACGCCGCTCAATGCCGCGCTGATGGCCGAGGCGCGACGCGTTGCCGCAACGCTCGCGGATTGATTGCATCACGGCAGCCGGTTGCATCGCTATCGACAAAAGTATGAGGCGATGCCTGGTAGTGACATGTCACTCAGCGATTTTATGCCATGAGAGTGGCGTCTGCGAGGCTTTCATTTCTCTAATAGCCGTGACTTGAACTCGGGGAAGGATCTTTGCGGCACACCATAGGTGTTCGCAATTGCGAAATTCAAAGTTTCTATCACTCCATAGGAATAGCTTTCTTGATTTGGGAAATCCCAATCCGCACAGTGCCCTTATCAGATGTGGGGGCGGGGCGCTCATCCGCAGTCTGACAAGAAAAGCGTGCAGCTAAAACTCAGACTCCAGGATCCAAGGGAGGATTGCGCGATGTCGTTCCTCGATCGCAGCCATACGATCGCCGGCCCCGGCTTCAGCCGCTGGCTGGTGCCGCCGGCTGCCCTATGCGTGCACCTGTGCATCGGCCAGGCCTACGCGTTCAGCGTGTTCAACCTGCCGATGACCAAGCTCCTCGGCATTTCCAAATCGGCGCCGGACGATTGGCAACTGACGGATCTCGGCTGGATCTTCTCGATTGCCATCTTCTTCCTCGGCGTCTCGTCGGCCGTGTTCGGCCGCTGGGTCGAGGAAGGCGGACCGCGCCGCGCGATGTTCACGGCTGCCTTGTGCTGGGCCGGCGGCTTCCTCATCTCGGCATTCGGCGTGTACATCCACACGCTCTGGGTGATCTATGTCGGCTACGGGTTCATCGGCGGCATTGCGCTCGGCATCGGCTACATCTCGCCGGTCTCGACGCTGATCAAGTGGTTCCCCGACCGCCCCGGCATGGCGACCGGCATGGCCATCATGGGCTTCGGCGGCGGCGCCTTCATCGCCTCGCCGCTGTCGGTGTGGCTGATGGGCCTGTTCACCACCCCGACTCATGTGGGCGTGGCCGAGACCTTCATCGTGCTCGGCGTCGTCTACTTCTTCTTCATGATCGTCGGCTCGATCATCGTGCGCGTGCCGCCCGACGGCTGGTTGCCGGCCGGCTACACGCCGCCCGCCGAGTCGGCGAAGCTGATCACCCGGCATGACGTGTTCGTTTATGACGCGCTCAAGACGCCGCAGTTCTGGCTGATCTGGTGGATCCTCTGCCTCAACGTGACTGCCGGCATCGGCGTGCTCGGTCAGGCCTCGGCCATGAGCCAGGAGATGTTCCCGGGTCACATCACCGCCGTCGCCGCGTCGGGCTTCGTCGGCCTGATGAGCCTGTTCAACATGGGCGGCCGCTTCTTCTGGGCGTCGACCTCGGACTACATCGGTCGCAAGAACACCTACTTCGTGTTCATGGTGCTGGGCTTCATCCTGTACTGCACGGTGCCCTACACCGGCTCGATCGGCAGCGTCGCCGCCTTCGTCCTCTGCTTCCTGGTGATCATCAGCATGTACGGCGGCGGCTTCGCCACGGTGCCGGCCTATCTGAAGGACATGTTCGGCACGCGCTACGTCGGCGCCATCCACGGCCTGCTGCTGACCGCCTGGTCGATGGCGGGCATCTTCGGTCCGGTGCTCGTGAATTACATCCGCGCCTACAACGTGGCGCACGGCGTGCCCAAGGCACAGGCCTACAACTCGACCATGTACATCATGGCCGGGTTGCTCGTGATCGGCTTCTTCTGCAACCTCGCGGTCACGGCGGTCAATTCCAGGTTCCACATGAAGGAAGGGGACGCCCGCGGCAACGATCCGGCACTTCGTCCGGCTGGTGCGCGGGCCTGAGGGAGGACGTCACATGAACGCAGCAAATCAGCAAGGCCTCCCCGCCGAGACCGTCGTCAAGCTCGTGCTTGCATGGGCCTTCGTCGGCATCCCGCTGCTGGTCGGCGTCGGCTTCACGCTTTACAACGCGATGAAGCTCTTCCAGTAGAAGCGGCAAACGAGCGGCGCCTCCTTCGTGGACACGAAGGAGGCGGCGTTGTTTTTCGGAATAGCGTCATTCGTCATTGCGAGCGAAGCGATCTCGATCCATAGGCGCATGAGCCTGCGTTCGAGATGGCTTCGGCGCGCTGCGCGCGCCCGGCAATGACCCCCTGATCAGAACAACCCGACGATCTTGCCGTCGTTGCCGACGTCGATCGCATCGGCGGACGGCACCCGGGGCAGGCCCGGCATGGTGAGGATCTCGCCGCAGATCACCACGACGAACTCGGCGCCGGCGGAGAGCCGCACCTCGCGGATCGGAATGGTGAAGTCGGTCGGCGCGCCCTTGAGGTCCGGGTTGGTGGAGAAGCTGTACTGCGTCTTGGCGATGCACACCGGCGCCTTGCCGTAGCCCATGGCCTCGAAATTGGCGAGCTGGTCGCGCACCGACTTGTCGACCGAGATGTCCTTGGCGCGGTAGAGCTCCTTGGCGATGGTGCGCACCTTCTCGAGCAGCGGCATCTCGTCGGGATAGAGGAATTTGAGCTTGGCCTTGCCGGCGTCGATCGTCTTGACGACCGCGCGCGCGACGTCGGCGGCGCCCTCGCCGCCCATCGCCCAATGGTCGGCCATCAGCGCCTCGACGCCGAGCGCCTTGCACTTCTCCTTGACGAGGGCGATCTCGGCGTCGGTGTCGGCCGAGAAGCGGTTGATCGAGACCACCGCCGGCAGGCCGAACTTCTGCACGTTCTCGACGTGGCGCTGCAGGTTGGCCATGCCGGCCTCGAGCGCCTTGAGGTTCTCGGTCTTGAGATCCTCCTTCTTGACGCCGCCGTGCATCTTGAGCGCGCGGATGGTGGCGACGATCACCACGCAATCGGGCGCGAGGCCTGTCTTGCGGCACTTGATGTCGATGAACTTCTCGGCGCCGAGGTCGGCGCCGAAGCCGGCCTCGGTGACGACGTAGTCGGCGAGCTTGAGCGCCGTCGTGGTCGCCATCACCGAGTTGCAGCCGTGCGCGATATTGGCGAACGGGCCGCCGTGGACGAAGGCGGGCGTGCCCTCGAGCGTCTGCACGAGGTTGGGCGCGAGCGCGTCCTTGAGCAGGGCCGTCATGGCGCCGTGCGCCTTGATGTCGCGCGCGCGCACCGGCTTGCGGTCGCGCGTATACGCGACGACGATGTTGCCGAGCCGCGTCTTGAGGTCCTCGAGGTCCTTGGCGAGGCAGAAGATCGCCATCACCTCGGACGCGACCGTGATGTCGAAGCCGTCCTCGCGCGGGAAGCCGTTGGCGACGCCGCCGAGCGAGGAGACGATCTGGCGCAGCGCGCGATCGTTCATGTCCATGACGCGTCGCCAGGTGACGCGGCGCTGGTCGATGTTGAGCGAATTGCCCCAATAAATGTGGTTGTCGATCAGCGCGGCGAGCAGGTTGTTGGCCGACGTGATGGCGTGGAAGTCGCCGGTGAAGTGCAGATTGATGTCCTCCATCGGCACGACCTGGGCATAGCCGCCGCCCGCCGCGCCGCCCTTCATGCCGAAGGACGGGCCGAGGCTCGGCTCGCGCAGGCACAGCATCGCCTTCTTGCCGATGTAATTGAGCGCGTCCGTGAGGCCGACCGTGGTGGTGGTCTTGCCCTCGCCGGCCGGGGTCGGCGAGATCGCCGTCACCAGAATCAGCTTGCCGTTCTTCTTGCCCTGCAGCGACTTCACGTAGTCCATCGACACCTTGGCCTTGTAGTGGCCGTAAGGATCGAGGTTCTCGGCCGGGATGCCGAGCTTCTCCTTGGCGATGTCGAGGATCGGCCGCTTCTTGGCGGACTGCGAAATTTCAATGTCGGATTTCGGATTCTGGTGCTGCGACGCGGGCATGGGAGGTTTCCGTTGAAAGCGAGCGGGAGGAAATCGGCGGTGAATTCCGGCAGGTGACTTGCAGCTGGCTTGCAGGTGGCTTGCAGGTGAATTGGATGAAGACTCAGGTGAAGCGGGCGCCGGTCGCGAGCTTGACGCTGCCGGCCCATTCGCCGGCATCGACCTTCTTGCCGTCGGCCGGTTGCACACGCGTCACCTTCATGCGCCCGTCGGCGCACACCACGGTGAAGCCGTCCGTTTCCACCACGACGATCTCGCCCATCTTGCCGGCGATCCCTTTCGGATCCTTGGCGGGCAGCGGCTTGGCATCGAAGATCTTCAGCGTCTTGCCGTCGAGGGTCGACCAGGCACCGGGCGCCGGGTTGCAGCCGCGGATCAGCGGATCGATCTGCCGCCAGGATTTCGCCCAGTCGATGCGCGCGTTCTCGGGGCCGCAGCGGCCCTCATAGGTCGCCTTCGATTCGTCCTGCTTGATGCGCGGCGCCTTGCCGGCTTTGACGAGATCGACCGCCTCGAGCATGGCGTCGACGCCCATCGGAAAGAGGCGGTCGAAATACACGCTGCCGAGGGTGTCGGTCGACGAGATCGGCGTCTTCTTCTGGATGAGCACGTCGCCGGTATCGAGCCCGTTGTCGGGCCAGAAGATCGAGAGACCCGTCTCCTTCTCGCCGAGGATGATCGGCCAGTTGATCGCGCTGGCGCCGCGGTAGGCGGGCAGCAGCGAGGGGTGATACTGGATCGAGCCGTGGGTCGGGATGTTGAGGAATTCCTCCGGCACGAACAGGGTGACGAAGGCCATCACCTGCAGGTCGGGTTTGAGCGCCTTGAACTCCTCCCACACCTCGGGCTTGCGATAGGACGCCGGCTGATAGACCGGGAGCTTGGCGGCGAGCGCCGCCTCCTTCAATGGGTCGGCCTTCTGCCCCGGCTTCTCGGGCGCCACATAGACGGCGACCACGTCGTCACCGCGCTTGAGCAGCGCCTCGAGCACCGCCTTGCCGAACGCCTGCTGGCCGTGGACGACGATACGCATATGACTTCTCCCAATCTTCCGCCGTCATGCCCCGTGCAAACGGGGCATCCAGTAAACACCAGTGCGGGTGGTGGTTACTGGATCGCCCGCTTTCGCGGGCGATGACGCAGCATCTGTCGCTCAGGCCGCGGCGGCGGCCGGCTTCTCCGGCGCGGTGGTCGCGCCCGACGTCTTGATGGCCGCGATCTCGTCGGCCGAATAGCCGACGATCTTGAGGATCTCGTCAGTGTGCTCGCCGAGCAGCGGCGACCGCTTCACCTCGGTGATCGAGTCGGACAGCTTCACCGGATTGCCGACCGTCAGATACTTGCCGCGGCCCGGATGATCGACCTCGACCACGGTGCCGGTGTTGCGCAGCGACTGCTCCTCGGCGATTTCCTTCATCGACAGGATCGGGCCGACCGGAATGTCGTGCTGGTTGCAGATCTCCATGACCTCGAACTTGGTCTTGGTCATGGTCCATTGCTCGATGGTCGAGAAGATGTGCTTGAGGCGCGGCAGCCGCGCCGGCGGCTTGGCGTAGTCCGGATCGGTTTTCCACTCGGGCTTGCCGATCAAGTCGCAGATCGCCTCCCACACCGGCGCCTGGGTGATGAAATAGATGTAGGCGTCGGGATCGTTCTCCCAGCCCTTGCACTTGAGGATCCAGCCCGGCTGGCCGCCGCCCGAGTCGTTGCCGGCACGCGGCGTCGCGACACCGAACGGGATGCCCTCGCCATACTGGCTGTATTCGGTGAGCGGACCGTGCGCGAGGCGCTGCTGGTCGCGCAGCTTCACACGGGCGAGGTTGAGCACGCCATCCTGCATGGCGGCGAGCACCTTCTGACCCCGGCCGGTGCGGTGGCGTTGATAGAGCGCGCACATGATGCCGAATGCGAGATGGAGGCCGGTGCCGCTGTCGCCGATCTGCGCGCCGGTGACGAGCGGCGGGCCGTCGCGGAAGCCGGTGGTCGAGGCGGCGCCGCCGGCGCACTGGGCGATGTTCTCGTAAACCTTGCAATCCTCGTAGGGCCCCGGGCCAAAACCCTTGACCGAGGCGACGATCATGCGCGGGTTGGTCTTGTGGATGTAGTCCCAGGTGAGTCCCATGCGATCGAGCGCGCCGGGGGCGAAGTTCTCCACCAGCACGTCGCAATACTTGATCAACCGCTCGAGGATCTCCTTGCCCTTGGGATGCTTGGAGTCGATGGTGATCGAACGTTTGTTCCCGTTGAGCATCGTGAAATAGAGGCTGTCCTGCCCCTTCACGTCGCGCAGCTGGGTGCGCGTAATGTCGCCGACGCCCGGGCGCTCGACCTTGATCACGTCGGCGCCCATGTAGCCGAGCAACTGCGTGCAGGTCGGACCCGACTGCACGTGGGTGAAGTCGAGGATGCGCACGCCTTCGAGCGCCTTGCCGGCCTGGCCGTACGGCTTGGTCGACGGCTTCGGCAAGCCGTTGCCGCTGCCATTGCCGTTCTTCACCGCCGCGCGCTTGGCGGCGGGCTTCCTCGCCTTGAGCTTGACCACCGTTTTGCTGGCTTTCCTGGCGGATTTCTTCGCCGTCGGCCTGGCCTTGGCTTTGCTCTTCTTGCGCGTTGCCATTGTCGTTTCCTCTGCGTCTCGATTTTGTTCGCGCCGCTTACTTCTTCTTCAGCGCGCTCTGCGGGTTGAGGTTGCCGATGCGGCCGCTCTCGCTGCCGGCGGCAGGGTCGAGCACCGCGTTGATCAGCGTCGGCTTGCCCGAATCCATGGCGGCATCGACGGCGCGGCGCAGCTCGTCGGGCGACGTCGCATTGACGCCGACGCCGCCGAACGCCTCGATCATCTTGTCGTAGCGGGCGCCCTTGACGAACACGGTCGTCGCCGGATCGGGGCCCGCCTTGTTGACGTCGGTGCCGCGATAAATGCCGTCATTGTTGAAGATGACGACGCACACCGGCAGCCCGTACCGGCAGATGGTCTCGATCTCCATGCCGGAGAAGCCGAAGGCGCTGTCGCCTTCGATCGCCAGCACCGGCTTTCCGGTCTCGATCGCGGCGCCGATCGCGTAGCCCATGCCGATGCCCATGACGCCCCAGGTGCCGACGTCGATGCGCTTGCGCGGCTGGTAGACGTCGATGATGCCGCGGGCGAGGTCGAGCGTATTGGCGCCCTCGTTGACGAGGATCGCGTCCGGCCGCTCCTTGACGATGGTGCGCAGCACGCCGAGCGCCCCGTGATAGTCCATCGGCGAGTTGTTGTTCATCAGCCGCGGCGCCATCTTGGCGATGTTGTCGTCGCGCTTCGACGTGACGGTCTTGATCCAGTCCGCAGGCGGCGACTGCCAGGAGCCCATGCCGGCCAGCAACGCGGAGACGCAGGAGCCGATGTCGCCGACGAGCGGAGCGGCGATCTCGACGTTCGAGTCCATCTCCTTCGGTTCGATGTCGATCTGAATGAACTTTTTCGGCTCGGTGCCCCAGGCCTTGCCCTTGCCGTGCGACAAAAGCCAGTTGAGGCGCGCGCCGATCAGCATCACGACGTCGGCCTGCGCCAGCACGGTCGAGCGCGCTGCGCCGGCGCACTGCGGATGCGTATCCGGAAGCAGACCCTTGCCCATGCTCATCGGCAGGAACGGCGCGCCGCTCTTCTCGACGAGGCTGCGGATCGCAGCGTCCGCCTGGGCGTAGGAGGCGCCCTTGCCGAGGATGATCAGCGGGCGCTTGGCGCTTCTGAGCACGTCGAGCGCGCGCTTGACCGCATCGGGCGCCGGGATCTGCGCAGGCGCCGCGTCGATCACCTTGACCAGCGATTTCTTGCCGGCCTCGGCGTCCATCACCTGGCCGAACAGCTTCGCCGGCAGGTCGAGATAGACGCCGCCCGGGCGGCCCGACACGGCGGCGCGGATGGCGCGCGCGACGCCGATGCCGATGTCCGCGGCGTGCAGGATGCGGTAAGCCGCTTTGCACAGCGGCTTGGCGATCGCGAGCTGGTCCATCTCCTCGTAGTCGCCTTGCTGCAGGTCGACGATCTCGCGCTCGGACGAGCCCGAGATCTGGATCATCGGGAAGCAGTTGGTGGTGGCGTGCGCGAGCGCCGTCAGGCCATTGAGGAATCCGGGTGCCGACACGGTGAGGCAGACGCCGGGCTGCTTGGTGAGAAAGCCGGCGATCGAGGCCGCATAGCCGGCATTCTGCTCGTGGCGGAACGAGATGACGCGGATGCCCGCGGCCTGCGCCATACGGCCGAAATCGGTGATCGGGATGCCCGGCACTCCGTAGATCGTCTTGATCCCGTTGAGCTTGAGCGCGTCGATGATGAGGTGGAAACCGTCGGTGAGCTCGCGCTCCTCACTGGCTTCCGGCTTGGCGGTCTTGACGGCGGCTTCGGCCATGGGCGGCCTCCCTATCCAGGGTTGTTGGTTCAATCCAGGTGATCGGCGTGCCGGGCGACGTGATCGGCAAGGCCGAGCGCATGGTTGCGCACGAGATCCTCGGCGCGCTCGGTATCGCGCGCCTCGAGCGCGTGGATGATGTTCATATGATCGCGGATCGAGCGGTCGGCGCGATCCTCCTCGCCGATGGTCTTGCGACGGATCATCCGCATATGGGTGAACAGGTTCTCGGCGAGGTCGATGAGCACGCGGTTGCGGCTCATGCGGATGATGGTCTGATGGAATTCGATGTTGACCTCGGAGTACTCGTCGAGGCGTGCGTGCAGCTCGCCGTTCTCGAACTTGGTGAACATCTTGCGCAGCTCGGCGATCTCCTGATCGGTCGCCTTCTGGGTGATCAGGCGCGCCGCCATGCTTTCCAGCGCCGCCCAGGCGGTGATCAGCTCGATCACCTCGGCGCGCGTCTTGCGCACCACGTAGATGCCGCGGCGCGGCACCGAGCGCACGAAGCCCTCGCGCTCGAGCTGCGCCATCGCCTCGCGCACCGGCGTGCGGCTGATGCCGAGGTCGCTCGCGAGCTGGCGCTCGTCGAGCCGCACCTCGCTCGGCTGCTCGTAGATGTCGAGCGAGAGGATGACGTTCTTGAGGGCCGCATAAGCGCGGTCCGCGAAGGTCGAGGTGTCCTCGAGGGGGGCGACGGCGACGCGGCTTCGGCTACTAAGTTCAGTCATTTACACAAATCCAGTAGGAATGGCGTCTCTATAATACGTTATACCAGGGGGCTGCAAGCCATGCATGGCGGCGGCAGATGCCCGCAGCCTTGCCTGGACCTGCGTGTAAGCCTCACCTGGTGAGGCGCCTTGCGCCGCCCCGGGCGAGAGGCGCCGAGGTCAGTTCCTCGGCGCCCCGAGCACAGGTTTTACTCAGCCACTTTGCGCCATCAAGCGCGTACGCAGAGGCTTGAGCACGAACAGCGCTAGCGCGACCACGATGAAATTCATGATCGCGGTGAGCACGAAGACGAGATGCCAGCCGCCGGAAGCCGTCTTGATCAGGTTCGCCACCGGCACCAGGAACGCGGAGGCGCCCTTGGCGGTGTAGAGCAGGCTGAGATTGACCGTTGCGAACTTAGTCCCGAAGGTATCGGTGCAGGTCGACGGAAACAGGCTGAAGATCTCGCCCCAGGTGAGGAAGATCAGCGCCGCGAAGACCACGAAGGCCCACGGCGTGTGGCCGAGGGTGCCGAGCAGCCAGTAAGCAATGCCGCCGAGGCCGAACGCGATCACCATCGTGTATTCCCGTCCGATGTTGTCGGAGATCCAGCCGAACAGCGGACGCGCGCCGCCGTTGCAGAGGTTGTCGACGATGCCGGCGAGCGCGAGCGTCGTGAAGCCGCCTATCAGCATGACGCTCCCGATGCCGAAGTCCTTGGCGATCGGGGCGAGCTGGGCCGTAGCCATGAGGCCGCTGGCCGACACCATGATGAACATGATGTAGAGGATCCAGAAGACCGGGGTCGCCACGGCTTCCCATGGCGTATAGCTGCGCGACGTCATGGCGACCTTGGGCGCGGTGACCACCAGAACTTCGCCCTGCTCGGGCGGGCGCAGGACCCACGCGATCAGGAAGACCAGGCCGCCCTGGACCAGCCCGAACCAGAAGAAAGCCGCCTCGTAGCCGTAGGCGTTGATGACCTGGAGAATCGGGATGACGCTGATCGCGGTGCCGGCGCCGTAACCCGCCGCGGTCAGACCAACCGCAAGGCCGCGTCGATCAGGAAACCATTTGACCGCTTGGCCGACGCAAGTCGCGTAGACCGCGCCGCCGCCGGTGCCGCCGATGACCGCGCCCAAATAAAGCAGCGTGAGCGAGTCAGCATACGAATTGATGATCCAGCCGGCCGCGACGAAGAGGCCGCCGACGGCGATGACGACCTTGGGTCCGATGCGGCCAAGGCTATCAGCAATCCAGCCATGGATCGGGGTGAGCCAGGTCTCGAGCGCGATGAAGACACTGAAGGCGAACTGGATCGATGCGATCGACCAGCCGTGCGCCTTGTTGATCGGATTGACGAAGAACGTCCATCCGTACTGCAGGTTGGCGATCAGCACCATGCACAGGATGCAGCATATGAGTTGCACCCAGCGTGTTTGCGTTGTCGCAACTGCGGAGGAGCCTGCGGGATTTGCCAGCGTAGCCATGATCCGTCCCCATTGGCGTTTCTTCTCGATCTCGTCTCCCGCGCGACGTTCGCTCTTCGATCGCACAGCGCAGGTTGGTGTACGTTATACCTGATACTGGGCAGAGTCAGCCTTTTGCGGTCGCCTGCTTCAAATTGACAATGGTGCGCCGCATAATAGGGAACTCGGAATACTTATTGCTGTGCAGCAAATGCATATTGACGGAATTGTACTGGCTTTCTCGCCGAATCGAGATGGCGAAGCATGTCGACTATTGCAATGCAATATGAGCTTACGCAGCGTCATGCACAGCTGATCGAGAACGCGACGGGATCTTCTCCTGCGCACCACTGCTGCCACATGCGCGCATAGGCCGCTTCGAGGTGGCGCGCCGACCGCGGCAACTCGAACAGTGGTGACGCCTCACGCGCGCGCAAAAGCCGCATCCGCAGGTCGGCGAGCTTGCGCCGATCGCGCGCAAGGGCGAGCGCGACGCGCTCGTATTCCGCCGGCGACGCGGCGATCAGCTCGGACATGCCGATCGCAGAGAGCAGGCTGGCGGCGACGCGCCCCGCAAACGTGTTGCCGATGCAAGTGAGCACCGGCAGCCCCGCCCACAGGGCGTCGCTCGCGGTGGTGTGGGCGTTGCACGGCAGCGTATCGAGAAAGAGATCGGCGTTGCGGTGGCGGGCGAGATGCTCGGGCGAGGGCAGACGCGGCGCGAACACGAGCCGGGCGGGATCGATGCCACGGGCCTCCGCCGCGCGCCGCAGGTTGCGCGCGACCAGGTCGTTCGCCTCGAGCAGCCACAGCACGCTGCCCGGCACCGCCGCGAGCAGGCGCATCCAGACCGCGAAGAAATCCGGCGTGATCTTGTAGCTGTTGTTGAAGCTGCAGAAGACGAAGCCCGCGCCGGGCAGGCCGCAGTCTGCGCGCGACGGCGCCGACGCCGCAATCGCGCGCTGGCGATCGTTGACCTGATAGCTGCCCGGCAGGTGAACGAGCTTCTCGGCGAAGAACGGCTGCGCGGCCGGTGGCGCGACGATGTCGTCGACCATGATGTAGTCGATGAACGCCGCGCCCATGGTGCCCGGGAACCCGAGGTAGCTCACCTGCACGGGTGCCGGGCGAAACGCCGCGATCTGCGGCCGCGCATGCTGGGTATAGCCCTTGAGATCGATCAGGATGTCGACCTCGCCGTCGCGGATGCGCTCGGCCGCGGCGCGATGGGGGAGCGCACGGATGTCGACGAAGCGGTCGAAGGCGCGCATGAGCCGCGCGCGCATCGGGCTCGCATCGTCGGGCCCATACGAATAGGCGACGACCTCGAAGCGCGCGCGGTCGTGCTGCTCGAACAGCTCGGCGGCGAGCGCCGCCGTCGCGTGCTCGTGGAAATCCGCCGACAGGTAGCCGAGGCGGATGCGCTCGTGCGCGCGCCGCGCGACATGGCGAAACACGCTCTCCGGCGGCGGCGCGATCGGTGCGATCCAGCGGCGCGCGCAGGCGAGCTGGTCCGCGGGGGTCGCCGGCGTCGCCAGGAGATAGAACGGCGGCACGCGCGCCGCCCCGCCGCGCGTCAGATCGATGAGCTTGGCCTGATCGGACGCATAATCCGTCCAGTCGCACGCGCGCCAACGGTGGTAGACGAGCTGGCTGAACGCGTCGGCATCGTCCGGCCGCAGCCGCAGCGCGCTCTGATATGCGGCGATCGCCCCCTCGAGCTTGCCGAGCTCGCGCCAGGCGTTGCCGAGATTGTAGAAGGCCTCCGGATAGTCCGGCCGCAGCGTCAATGCCTGCTGGAAGGCGCCGAGCGCCGCGTCGGCACGCCCCTGCCCGAGCAGAACGGCGCCGAAATTGTTGTAGGCCTCCGCATGCGCGGGCCGCAGCCGGAAGATCCCTTCGAATGTCGCCTGGGCCTCGTCCAGGCGGCCGAGCTCCTGCAGCGCGATCCCGGCATTGTTGATCGCCTCGACGTAATCCGCGCGCCGCGCCATGGCGTCACGCCAGGCGGCGAGCGCAAGCTCGAGCCGGCCTTGCGCGCGCAGCACGACGCCGCGGTTGAAGTGCGCCTCGGCATAATCATCACGCCGCTCGATCGCGGCGGCAAACGCGGCGAGCGCCTCATCGAGCCGCCCCTGGTCCTGCAGCACGGTGCCGAGATTGTTGTAGGCATCGGCGATGTCGGGCCGCAGCGCAATGACCCGGCGGTAGGCGGCTTCGGCCGCGGCAAGGTCGCGCTGCTCGTGCAGCACCACGCCAATGTTGAAATGCGCCTGCGCGTAGCCGGGCTGCAGCGCGGTCGCGGCGCGATAAGCGGCGAGCGCCTCATCGAGCTTGCCCTGGCGCTGCAGCACCACGCCGATATTGTTGTGCGCATCCGCGGCCGCGGGATTCAGCCGGACAGCCTCGTGATAGGCCGCGAGCGCCGCATCGAGCTCGCCTCCCTGCTTCAACGCGTTGCCCAGCGCGAGATGCCCGGCCGCGTGGTCCGGCCGCAGCGCGATCGCGCGTCGGTGCGCCGCGATGGCGTCGGCGGCGCGGCCCTGCTGCAGCAGCAGGGTGCCGAGATTGTTTAAGCCTTCCGGATTGGGGCGCAAGTCGAGCGCGCGGCGAAAGAGGCGCTCGGCGCCCGCGAGGTCGCCCTGCTGGGCCGCGATGATCGCGAGGTTGGCGCAGGCCGCCTCGTCGCGCGGATCCAGGCTCAGCACCTGACGATAGAGGCGAGCCGCCCGCGGATGGTCGCCGCGCCGATGGGCGTCGACCGCCTCGCGGAAGAGCGCATCCGTCGACGCCGTCATCGCGCGCAAACCAGGCGTGCCTCGCGAGGTGCGGGCGACCGCCTCATGGCACGTTAAAATTGATGTACTGGATGTGGAAGCTCGTCGGACCGTAGAGCTTCACATAGATGTAGCGGCCGTCGAGCTTGATCTCGCCGACGGATCTGCCGCCCTTGAACACGGTGCCGTTATCCTCCGAGCCCTCGGTGTAGACGAGCGCCCAACCAGTCGGCGGCGACAGGGTGACGATGATGGTGGCGGCGATCGCTTCGGCCGGGATGTATTGGCTGACATCGACCTTGATCGGCGTCGGCTCGGCCGGAGCGGCCTGCTCGTCGGGGGGCGGCGCTGGCTCGGCCGGTGCTGCGGGCTGGGGCGGCGGCGCAGCCTGGGGCGGTGGGGATGGCAGGATGTCTAGCGGCCCCCGTCGGGTCTGGGCCAGCTGCACATAGCCTGGCGGCGGGTGCATATCCATGGTTCCGACCTTCAGTCGCCCCAACCAAACGTAGCCGGCACTCAGGGGCGGAGTCATCCCCATCATGGGCGCTACTCGATAATGAAAAGGGGGCCCGCGTGCGAGCCCCCTTCCGCATCGATGGCGCGGACGCGATCAGAAGTCGAAGGTCAGGCCCGAAGAAACAGACGACAAGGTCGCGCCGCCGATCGTGTTGTTGGCGGCGTCGCGGCCGCACAGAGCGTAGCCGTGGCCGCTCGGGCCCAGACAGTAGTGCGCGCCCGGCCCTTGCTGCAGAACGGCGCCGACGATGTACCAGCTGGCCCACTGGTTGAAGTGATAGCGAGCGCCGAGGGCGTACATGCTGGCCGAGTCGTCGAACAGGTTGGCCTGCAACGTCCCGCCCGCCGCGCAGTCGACCGAGTTGTTGAAGCAGAGCACGGCCGGATTTCCCGGCGTCTTGAAAGCGTGCGCATAGGAGGCGCTCACTGCCCACTTGTCGATGTGCTGCGTAAGGCTCGCGAACACGCCGTCGCGCGAGCGTTCGTTGAAGGGCTGTTCGGCCGCAGTAACCTCGCGCCGCAGCCACTCGTAGTAGGCATAGAACTGGAGGTCGCCGAGAGCATCGTGGAAGAGATAGCCGCCACCGATCTTGGCGGCCCATTCGTTGTGAACGCCGGTCATGACGATCTGACCGTTCGGAAGGACGAGTGGCGCCCCGCCGGTGAGGACGGCGTCGTCGTCACCTTGCCGATTGACTCCCATGTGCAGCTCGTAGGCCGCGATCGCGGTCCACGGGCCATTCTTATAGGTGCCGGCGATGCTGTAGGCGTCGCCGAACGAGCCATCGGTGCAGCCCTGCCCGCCGATGTTGCCGGGCACAGCGCCGCCGGTGCCCGGGAAGTTGCTGCCGCTGCCGCGGGTCGAGGCGCCGTTGCACTGGAAGTAGTCGCCATACGAATAGTCGCTGTTGTCCTGGGCGTAGTTCTGCCCCGGCGAGGCGAGGGCGCTGACCTGGAAGCCGTTCCAGATCGGCGACTCGTACCAGATCGCGTGACTCATGCGCCAATCGAACTCGGCGCGATTGTCGCCGCCGGTGTTGCCCATGATCGAGTTGTAGTCGGCGATCGTATTGGCGAACGGATCCATCCGCGCCGTCGCCTTCTTGTACGGCGTGTCCTCCTTGCCGATCTTGATGGCGCCCCACGGACCTTCGATGCCGAGGTAGCTGTCGCGGGTGCCGAGCGCAGCACGCTCGGTCGGTTGCGAGGCGACGTCGACCTGCGCCTCGATCTGGCCAAGGACCGCGTATCCCTCGTAGCCGTAGGGCGCGAGATTGTGGCGCACGCGAATGCCGAAATAGGAACCGTTGCTGGCGATTGCGGCCTTGTCGCCCTGGTCGTAGACGGAGTTGAAGAGGCCGTCGACCGAGAGGTCGAAATGGCCGTACAGCGTGACCGTGGTGTTGTCGATGAGCGGGCCGAGCGGACCGGCTTTGACCGGGATGCCGGCGACGGTGCGAGGCGGGGGCGGTGTCGGCGAGGGCGCGACCCGGGCATGCATCACGGGATTGCCCTTGAGGCCGGGCGCCGGTGCGACCGCTGCTGGCCCGCGCTGACCCTCCAGCGTGTGCACCTGCTTGCGAAGCTCGGCGTTTTCTTTCTCGAGCCTGTCGAGGCGACGCATCACGTCGTCGAGTGTCGCCGCGGAGGTTGCGTGCGAAAATAGGGTCAGGCTCAAAGCGGCGGTTGCGGTGCCGGCTAAAAGCTTGGACTTCATGGTATTCCCCCCTTGGGTCAGCGCCCCGGCCCGCCCCCGCGGTCCGCGTTAACCATAATGCGACTGTCATATTGCCGCACAAGCGAGCGATTGTTGACATTTTTCTGGCATGCCACGCTCGTTTTGCCCACTTTCGTGGCATTTCAGCAACACCTGCGGACAGAATCGACGCCATGTGAACACTGATTTTTTGCGCCGCAACGTCGCCGCAATAGTCTTGTTCTGAAACGATTTTCTGTGCCCAAACACCCCCGGTGGTTGCGCCGCCGCAAAAGACCGACGGGTCGCGTGAACACGTGACCTGAAAAGGGGCGCGCGACCTAGAAGAGGTCGGCGAGCACCGACCAATAGACGAGCTCGTTGTCGAACGCCGGCAGAGATTCGCTTGCCGGCCATGCCACCGGCTCGTCACCCGCGCTCCATACGATGGCCGATATCAGCTTGAAGTGAGTGTTGGTGAGGAAGGCTGTCCACTTCTTCTCCGGCGTGCGGAACGCCAGGATGACGCGATCGTCCTTCGGGTCGACGCTGCGATAGATGCCGTGCTGGTACCCCTCGCGCTCGAAAGCGAGCTCATGCACCGCGAAGGTCGCGGTGCCTTTCGTCAGGCCGAGCTGGACGGCGACCTTGGCGGGCAGGTCGCGTGTGTCGCCGCTGCTATCCATCCGTTTGACGATCTTTGCCCACTGTTCCGGCGTCAGCCGGACGGCCGAATCGGCCTTCGGCGCCGCGTCACCTCCGGCTGGGGCGGACAGCAGGGCCGCGATCGCCACGAGGACAATCGCGAAAGCGCAGCCGGCGCGGCTCGTGGAAGACATTTTCATCGCCGCAGCGTAGCACTTCGCCTGCGGCAGCGGCGAGGCTAGCTTGAGGCCTTGGGTCGCATCTCGGCTCCCAGCTGCGGTCGCACCGCGCGCTCCAGGAACTCCTCTAGTCCCGCGATGCAGGCGCGATCGCCGTAAATGCGCGATTTGCCCGCCGCGATCCTCGCGCGCACGGCCGCGCGCGCCGCCGGATCGCGGCCGAGCCGGGCCGCGATCGCGACATAGTCGTCGACGCTGGGCGCGATGGTTTCCTCGATACCCATCATCGCGAGGATCGCGGCGGTGTGACGGCCGCGCATGAAGGGGCCGGCGAGCGTCACGATTGGCAGATCGTGCGCCAGGCTCTCCAGCGTCGAGTTGCAGCCGGACCAGCCGATGCTGTCGAGCAGGACGTCGCACTGACCGATCGCAGCGACGAAGCGATCGGGCGCGAGGCGCGGCAGCACCACGCAGTGATCGGCCGCGCGCAAGCCGACCTGCGCAAAGACGCGATCGAGGCGGTCGCGAAAGCGTCGCGTCACGCCCGATCCGCCGGCGAACTCGATGAAGGTGAACTGGCAGTCTTCCACCGCGGCTGCGATGCGGGCGAACACAGTGTCGAACTGCGGCAGGTATTTCGGCAGCGACTGGCAGCACCAGAAGACCGTCGCGCCGGCGCGCAAGCCGAGTTGCGCCCGGTCGAGCACGATCGGCGGCGCGGCCGCGGGCTCGTAGCAGATCGACAGGTTCGGCAGCCGCACGAGGCGTTCGGTGTAATGCGCATCGGCGTCCGGCGGCTCCATGCGGTCGCTGCTGAGAAAATAATCGATGGTGGGAAATCCGCTGGTCACCGGATGCCCCCAGGAGACGCATTGCACCGGGGCGAGCCGCTGGGCCGCGAGCTGCGCCGTCACCTTGTCCATGCCGATCTCGGGATAGATCAAAGCGTGCGGCGCGTCCTGCAGGATGGCGTCGCGCCACGCCGCGAGCGGCAGGGGGCCCTGGACGAAGCGCTCGCAGCGCGCTGCCGCGATCTCGGTCTGCGCATCGCGCTCGGCGGCTGTGTGGTAGCCGAACAGCCTGAACCGCTTGCGATCGAGCCCGTTGAGCCAGCCGCAGATCGGCACTTTCCAGTTCGAATGCTGGCGGAAGAAAGCGCTGACGATGCCGAGCCGGATCGGCTCACCGGCGCGCGGGGGCGGCCGCGCCGGCGGATCGGGAAAGCGTGCCGCCATGACGCGGCAGACCAGCGCGCCATAGCGCGCCTGCAGGTCGCGGTCGTTCTCACCCTGATACGCGAGATAGAACGGCTGGTGCGATCCGATCGCGTCGGCGAGCGTCGCCGGCGTGCCGGCACGCGTCACCTCGGCATCGAGGCGGGCGAGGTGAGCGTCATAGGCGGCGCGGCGCGCGGCGATCTCGGCTTCGTCGGCATAGAGCACCGGCAGCTCCGCCATGCAGGCGGCGAGGTCGGCCTCGAGCAGGCGCGGCTCGAGCGCGACGGCGCGCGCGAACGCGGCGCGCGCCTGGGCGATCTCGCCGAGCCGGCGCAACGCGAGGCCGCGGTTGTAGTGCGCCATCGCGAGCTTATCATCGAGCGCCAGCGCATGATCGTATTGCGCGAGCGCCTCGTCGAGGCGGCCGACCTCGCGCAGCGCATTGGCGAGGTTGTTGCGAATGCCGGCCGCGTCGGGACGCAGCGCGAGCGCGCGCTCGCTGTGCGCGAGCGCGTCGTCGAAGCGGCCGAGCTGCTGCAGCAGGGCGCCGAGATTGACATGGGCATCGACTAGATCGGGGTGCCGGGCGAGCACCTTCTCGTAATGCGCGACGGCCGCGGCGAGCCTGCCCTGCTGGCGCAGCGCCATCGCGAGATGGAGGCGCGGCGCAGGGGAATTCGGCGCACGCTCGACCGCCCGCGCAAACTGCGCCACCGCCTCGTCCGACCGCCCCAGACGGCCCAGCGCCGCGCCGAGATTGCCCAGCGCCTCGCCGTAGTCCGGCTTGAGCGCGACCGCCTGCGCGAAGCTCGCCGCCGCCTCGCTGAACCTGCCCCGAGCGGCGAGGATCGCGCCCTGGTCGTTGTGCATCTCGGCGACGTTCGGCGCGAGCGCGAGTGCGCGGCCGACGAGGTCGGCGGCATCCGGCCGCCCCAGTTGATGGGCGACGATGCCGAGCAGGTGCAGCGCGCGGGCGTTATGGGGATCGGCGGCACAGGCGAGTCGATAGAGGCGCTCGGCCTCGGCGAGGCGGCCGGCGCGATGGTGCTCCAGGGCGGCGGCGAGCTGCGGCGCGGGTGGGCGCGTGGCGTCCATGCGATCTCTTCGGCCCAATCCTCGCAGAGCTGTCCTCACGGACCGGTCGTCACAGACCTACAGGCACGCGAATGCGGGATCAATCGCGCCCGGGGCGGCGTCGTGATGGGGTCGGCCGATGCGCGCAACGTGACGGCGTGTTATTGGGATGGTGGTCGATACCCGGAGTGACACCGATGAAAGCAACGCTATGCGCCGTCGGATTTGCGCTGATTGTCGCGGGCGCCCGGCCGGCGTTCGCCTATTACTGCCCGGACGGACAGCTGCCGGCACCGCCCGAGGTCGCGGCGCAGATGGCGCTTCCGCTGTGCGGCTTCGCGGCGACCAAACGCTGGGGACCGAATGGCTGCCAGTTGTGCGATCCGCGCAACATGTACCCCAATCCCTACAGCGGTTCGTATTACGAGGGGAATCACAAAGGGCGGCACCATCACGCCTTCCGCGTCAACCAGTAGATATGGGCGCTCGACCAGCTGCTCGCGGCGGGCGCCATGATCACGATGATGGAAGGCGTCGCCCGTGAGACGGCGACGAAGATTATGAAAAGCGGCGAGGCCGGCGATAAGCCGGCCTCGTTCTTGATCGCCTGACACCAATGGGCGCTCTCATCAGCGATAGTGGCGGTGATGCCTGAGGTGCCCGCCATACTGCGCATAAGCGCCACCGAAACCATAGCCGTAGGCGCCGTGGCTCTGGGCGTTGCCGACGCCCGCTTCGGTGCTCGATTGCTGCCCCGATTGCGCCTGTGAGACGGTAACGCACCCCAAGAGCGCCCCTGCGATCGCCGCGAGCCTGATCAGGTTGCGCATTGGTCAACTCCTTGCTTGTTGTTCTCACGCGTTCCCGGGGGTAACGAGTTCCGGAAAGGCCCGTTCCTCACGCGAAAGGAACCCGGCGGCATACCGTCAGCGCAGAATCTGATAGCCGGCGATGACGAGCTCGACCGCGATCAGCGCGACGATGATCATCTCCAGCCGCAGCGAGCGGCGCGTGTCGATGATGTCGGTCAAGACCTCGGCGGTCTCGGATATCACCGACAGCTTGCGGGTGAGCGCGTCGGTGCGCTCCTCGAGCTCGTATTCGTCCTGCAGGCGCGCGGTGAGCCGCTCGAGATCGTAGCGGTCCCACACCACATCCGGTTTGTCGGTGACGGCGACCCGGCCGGACACGCGGTGCTTCACCAGCAGCGCGTTGCCGATGTGCTTGAGGATGGCGCGCCGACCGCCGACCGCGCTGCCCTTTTCGGCGAGCTGGCGCGCGAACGGCTCGACCAGGTCGAAGACGGCGGCAACCTCGCGCTCGTCTCGGGCGAGCACCACGCTCTTCGACAGTGCATCGGCGATGACGATGAGATGCTCGGGCGTCACCGTCTTCAACGTGATGGGACCGCCGGGCAGGATCTGATCGTCCTTGGCCGAGTCGATCGTGACGTGGGCCGTCTCTTCCTCGGGTGTCGCGACCGGCCCGATGACGCGCGGGCGCAGCTCGCGCAGGACATAGTCCTCCTGCGCCGGCGTGAGGCCGACGAGGACCGCGACGCCGTAGCGAAACAAGGTGACGAAACCGTCGGCGCCGACCCGATAGGTCAGCGGCGAGGATGACACGACCTGCGCCGGATCTATGCCCGCCGTGTTGATGCGCTCGCCGAGCAGGAGCGCGCGGGCGCGGCGCGGCGCTTTCACTGTTTCGGTCGCATCGTTCATTCGCGTCGACCGCTCAGGCGAAGCGCTCGCGGGAGCGGGCCCGCGCCTTCTCGGCCTCGACCTCGCGATTGCGCGGCGGGCTCGCGGTGGAGAGATCGTGCAGCAGGCGCCGCGCGACGTCGGCGACCTCATCGACCGCGCGCGCGAAGGCGGCTTCGTTGGCTTTCGAAGGGTGCGCGAAGCCGGAGAGCTTGCGCACGAACTGGAGCGCCGAGGCACGGATTTCACCCTCCGTCGCGGGCGGGTCGAAATTGAACAAGGTGCGGATATTGCGGCACATGGGAGGCTCCGTTTGTCCCAAGCCGGAATGTAGGCTGAAATCGCGGCGTCTGCTGCGGGGGCACGAAAAAAGCCCGCCGGTCAGCCTCTAAACGGCTGATCAGACGGGCCTTTTTTGGTTGCGGGAGGTGGATTTGAACCACCGACCTTCAGGTTATGAGCCCGTCCCCAGGCCGGAAATTCTTCTGCGATTTCAAGCAGTATGGCGACTATTTGTGCCGATTTTGTGCCATGGAAGACTTGGAATTGGATGAGAAGGTCCGGGACGAGCAATCAAGGATCGACCACCTCCGGTGCCATGTGGTCGACCGCAATCAGCCCGTTGCATGTCCCGGGCCAGTGAGGGTGCCATTGCTTCCGTCGCTTAGACGACGCGGAGCTTGCGCTTCTTGAAATCCAGCTCCAGCAGGGAGACGTCGCCCGTCTCCTTGTGTCTGGCCGTGACCCGCATCGGCCTATCCCAGCGATTGTAGTAGAAATTCTCAAGCTGCAGATTCGGGAGGCGCTCAGCCGCCCGCCTGATCGCGGTGATTTGCTCTGCCGCCGTCGGCTCTTTCCGCGTGGACATGGTCCATTCCTCCATGACATTCCAAATCGGGGGCATCCCGCTTGGAACTTGACGCAGAGTCTAATCGAACTTATGTGACGTTTCAAACTCGTTCGAGAAACACAAAAAGAAGTCAATTGTTCCAGAGGAAGCCCGGGCGGGGAGCATGACCACCTCAGTTCGAACGAGATTGACATTCGAACGTCGAATTTTGGGTAAGTCTTTGTTTCAATTATATTTTATCGTGCACTGGAACCAGAGCCATTCGCTCTTGGCGCATCAAATACGGCCCCGCGCTCATACGCGACGGGACCTACATTTTCGCGTGTACTAACCGATCTGTAACTTTATTTGATCGGCCAGCCTCTGTATAACGAGCGTCATCGAACACATCGAACAGACCCTCACGTGCCGAAGTTTCCGAAAAAGAGCGCCCCCACACACCCGTCCCGCCGCATTGGTGACGACGTCAGACGTCGACTCCGCGAATTGAACACGACCCTGACAAGCGTCGCAAAGGACATGAATGTCGCTCACCCGGCAGTTCGTCAGTGGCTTACGAGGGAACGGTTTCCCGCCACAGGCCTGCAACAGCTCATGCAACGTCTCGGACTGCCGACCGACATTGAGGAGCTAAAGCGCATCTATGGGATAGAGGTCAGTTCCGCTCCCGTGAAGCCGGTTGCGACCGACGTTACGGAAGTGATCCGCTCCTTCGTCCCTCCGCCCGCAGAGGAAGATCTCGGTGCCGAGGTCATCAAGTTTCTCCGTTCCATGAATGAATGGGACGCATTTGCGATTTGGTCGATCGATGAGCTTCCTTTCGAGTTGACCGATATCGGTTGGAAGGCGGTAGGTACTCTGATCGCTTCGTCCATCTACCACAAAAACATAGTCTGCATTTATGTTCATCCAAGTGAAGCCGAATTAACTCGACTCAGAAAAGTGTGCGGGCTTGTGAAAATGCCTCACGCAGATCTTTTCGAGGATGCCTTTGCGAGATTTAAACAAAAATTACGAGCCTCCGATATTAGAGACCTGTCAACGGATCTGATCACTGTCGACGAGCGAGCTCTCGACGAGAGAACCGGCAACCCAAAGCCAATGCGCTTGACGGATGATCAGATCAGAGATCACGTCATTAAGATTGAGGCGCATAGTGCTGCTTTTTGCGCGCCGCACCACGTTTTCGTGATGTCAATTCCAGCCAGAAAGCCCGTAGGGGCCCTCGCGCAATTTCCAACCGGCGATTCGGAAATAGTCCGCAAACGGCTCCTTTCCTTAGGAAAGGACGCTACCATCGATCTGCATAACTTTTTGATCGCTTGCATGGAAACAATCGGTCCACATCGAGATATTGATGTAGTCCGCACCCTCGCGCCTGGTCCTGAGAGGCCGCTTCCGAACAGTCCGACCAGCAACGGCAAATCTGCGTTTCAAAAAGATGATCACCATTAAGGGCTTGCGGTTCAGCTACAGACCGGATGATCCACTGTTCGATGGGATCAGCTTCGATCTCTCGATGCCTGGCTTCTATGCAATTTTTGGTCGGTCCGGCTCTGGCAAGAGCACGCTCGGAAAGATCTTTGCTCGTAGACTAAGCGCTGCCGCTGATGTGATATCGGTGCCTGAGCCTGTGCTTTATGCTTCGACCGACGATATTCTCCCGCATTGGGTTCCTGTAGCAAAGCATCTCAACGAATTCTTGCCGCCGAATACGAACGACAAGCTGACCTCATATTGGGAAGCGGCACAACTGGACAAGAAAACGTACGCAAGCCTTCCGCCCGAGCTATCGTTGGGCCAACGCCAGCGAGTTAACCTCGCCAGGTATGTCGTTCGCGAAGCCCCATGTCTCGTCCTCGACGAGGTCCTGGTTGGTGTCGATCAGCCTAGCAGATGGAGGATCCTCAAGTGGATTAAAGGCCGACGACAAGGCCTGTTCACAATTCTCATCAGCCACGAGATCGACGACGTTGCGGTGTTCTCTAAACAGGTCATCAAGCTCGAAAGTAGCAGACCAGCGAGCATCTCCGTGTTGACTGGCTGCGATCTCGATGAGGTTCCCGATGTCCCGTCAACTACGCATATTGCCCTTCGGAAGGAGCTCGTTGCCTAATGCGGCTCTTTGTTGGACAGATCCTTTTCGCCACTGCGATTATCGGGATAGTCATCGTCGTCAAGCATGCCGGCGGCTATCCTGAATATGTGCTTCCCTCTGGATCAACGATAGCAAACTACGTTCGCGCGAACTGGCCAGACCTCCTCCTCCTTGGCGGCTATACATTCCTGTATTCCTGCGTTGGGTTGGCAATAGCACTTGTGGTGGCTTCTATGACCGCCGTGGCTACTATGCGCAGCAGGAGGTTGACCGACGGCGCGCTCGCCTTCGGCATTGCATGGCAAAGCTACCCGATCGTCGCGCTCGCTCCGCTGCTATTTGTAATGTTCGGAGATGGCCAAATCACTCGCATCATAATCATTGGGTCGTTCGCGTACTTTCCAGCTTTCCTGGCTTTCTTGGCGATCGGCTCTCGGCGTGTCGAGGCTCTTGAAAGCTTCTTTGAACAGGTGGAGCGGTGGCCGCGCGGTGGGCGTTTCTTGGTTCGCCTTAACCACTCGGGGAAGACGGTAGAAAGCGCGGTTATCGGAAGTGCGGCCCTCGCGTTGGTCGGCGCGGTCGTGGCTGAGTTTCTTGGAGCCAACTACGGTATCGGATACCTGATCCGGACCGGTCAGTATTCGCATCACACTGAAGTAATGATTGCGGCGATCATTACGATCGGCCTCTTCAGCGCGTTCTATTTTGCAGCTATTCAAGCCGCAGTGCGGGCGGCGCTTCCGGGTTCTACGCGATGACCCAAACCTCCATGTGAAGGAGCACATCATGATGACGCGGCGGCATTGGTTGGGCTTTGTGACCCTCCTCATTACGGGGATCGTCGTTGCTGTCTTGGGCAGCGGCAATATCACCACCCGAGCGGCAGGACCTATAGAGTACCGGCTCAAATGGCTTCCTAATGCCGGGTTCGCCGGTGACCTATACGCCCAGGCCGAGGGCTACTACTCGAAGAACGGACTGCAAGTGAATGTTACACCCGGCGGCCCGGATCGCGACGCTCTCACAGCCCTCCTCAGTCCAGGCAGCTCGACACTGTTCGCGGTGGCATCGGCCGATCAAGTTTTGCAGGCGATCTATCGGGGAAGCACGAACCTCCGAGTGGTAGCCCAATTTTATGCCGGCAACCCCGTGCAATGGATCTACCGGTCGTCAATTGGAACGATCGATGCGCCTGCCAAGCTGAAGGGGAGACGCATCGGTGTTGCGATTGGTGATAACGACGAGACTATCATGAAGGCGTATCTGCAAGCGAACGGGATCGCGCAATCTGACGTCAAACTAACGGGCATTCAATTCGATTATGGCCCGTTCTTGACAGGAAGCGTCGACCTCTTTTCAGTCTATCTTAACACGCAAGGCGTCGACCTCCGGCGTCAAATGCAAAAGGAGCGCGTCGCCGTGCTGTTCTTCGATCCAGCAAGGGTGGGCAAGCCGATCAACTTCGCGGCTAATTCGCTGGTGACGACATCGCGTGTGATCGATGAGCAGCCGGACATGGTGCGCCGATTCGTCGCCGCGACTGTTGCCGGCTGGGAGGACGCGATGAGCCCCTCCAATCGAGAGAGGGCTGCTCATGATGTCTCCGCCGCCGTCGGTGCAGCATTGGTGGACATCGACAGCGTGCGCGAACAAATCGATGCGACGCGGCCTCTGGTCAAGCCTACGACGGACCATCAGATCGGGGCGATAGACGTGGCAGCTTGGAAGCAGACTGAGGATGTGATGTACGCCCAACGCTTGCTGAAGGCGCCGAACGGCCAAGTGCCGCCGAAGATGGGAGTCGAGAGATATCTCGACCTCCGGTTCGTGCGTCGTAACTGACTGCAACGGGAGCGAAGGTTCAATCATGCGCTCCTCTGGGAGGCGGTCGCAGGTCCGTGACGCCGTGCGTCAGATGTACTGTGATCGGCACGCGGAGTACATAGAGTACCGAAATTCACCGAGAGGGATTAACGAGTCGGCTGCTTGGGCCGCGGCCGACGCCTTCATGCGGCAACACGGTCTAGTGGGGGCAAGTTTCGTCGATCTCGGATGCGGATTTGGTTGGCCGGTCATTCGATCCTGGCGTCCACGGTCATATATCGGGCTCGACATCTCTTCGGAGTTGTTGGAACGGCATCTCCTGAAGACGGATCCGCATGTCTTATTGATCGACAGAGATCTAGAGGAGTTTGATCCCACCGATCTGGCCTCCATTCGAGATGATCGGAGGACAGTCGTTATCTCGATCTTCTCTTTCCATTACCTAGCCGAGCCGTATCGGTTGGTCGAAAAGATAGCTCGACCTGGACGCTGGTTCTGTTTTGTTGTTGCTAATGCCGAACATGATCGTGCATCCGCCGACAATGATCGGATCGTCCACCTCCTCCAGGAAGGGCAGACCTTCACCTATTTTTTGCATGAGTTGCATGAGTACATTCGCTGGATCGGTTCTCCAATGCTGTTAGAAACCAAACAATGTGGAGCGAGCGTTGGCGTGCGTTCCGAAAACCCATATTATTTGATCGGCGGTCGCTGGTGACCTTTACAGCTTGCCAGCGGGTTCGACAAATGAGTGCTGTCAGCGTGGGACAAGTTTAGGGGGAACAATGAGCCCATTCACGGTAGGGCCGCTTGTGGATTTTAACGACCTCAACTTTCACGGGATGATGCTGAGTAACGGCGAAAAATATCTGGCTTTTGCTAAAGCTCTCCGCCCGCTTGTTCAGGGCCGCGTTGTTGCTGAAGTTGGAGCAGGGGTCGGCGTCCTCTCATTCATAGCGGCAGAGCTCGGTGCTCGCCGCGTGCTCGCCGTTGAGCAGTCCGTCGAGCCGACTTCGATCATGAAAGATCTGCTGCCAGAATATCCCAAGGCTATGCGAGCGATAGGCGTACTCTGCGGATCTCACCGAGAGTTTGTCCAAGAGCTAAAGTTTGCTGATATCGTATTTTCCGAAACCATCGGGTATTTTGGATTCGAAGAGGGGATTTCGATGATCCTTAGTGAGTTACACCGGCACTCGCCTGGGGCGTATTTTTTACCGCTCGCAATGTCGGTCGACGCACATCCCTTAGTGCATGCGGGGCGGTCTGTCAGCAAGCTTTGTCTGGCGCGCGCGCCAATACCCTCCTTTCCCGCGAAGGCGTTGGTATCGCCCAGTGAATTCTCACCACTATGGAGACACGAGCATATACCAGAACTGAATTATTCGTGGTGCCTTCACCAGGATGTCACCGTCGTCGGATTTATGACGTCGTTTGAGTGCAAGCTGAACAGCTCAATCACCATAACAAACCGCGTCGGATTCTGGCCGAGGGCGCGCGTCCTCTTTCGGAATCCTCTTCCTTTGCATAAAGGTGACATTTTCAAACTCCAACTCCGAATCTCGCCAGACGGCAGGCTCACTATTCGGTATGGCACTGACCTGCATGAGGAGCTAGCTATCCAGCTGTCCCCAGGAAACACTGAGCTGCTCGACGTCTCATATGAGACAGAGACGGTGACTTCTCTTGGAGCGAAGGTTCGTAGGATCGTGGAGCAGGTGCGGTGATGGAGGCCTCTGCATGGGATTGTGGTACGCAGATTACTGCGTTGATTTTCCTTCCTCTAAGACGGCGCGCCGACGTTGTAGTACGGAGCTTATCGGTAAATTTAGTTTAGGGCGCGCTACGTTACCCGCGTTATGCATTATTTGGTTGCGGGGACAGGATTTGAACCTGTGACCTCAAGGTTATGAGCCTTGCGAGCTACCGGGCTGCTCCACCCCGCGACCTTTAGAGAAGCAATCGGGCGGGCGCTTTCGCGGCGGCCGTGCATGGGAAACGATAGCACATTCGAAAAAGCGAAAGCCAGATCAATGTTGAGCAGAGGCTGGAGTACCGTGAATGCAGGACTATCGCCGGTTCATTGACCTCGTCTGTTTGCACGCTGCGCGAGATCTCCACAACGTTTGATAAGAGTGGCGAAATCCTCGGCGTCGTCCAGAAGAATGCCGTCGTCGGCCATCTTCTTGTAGTCGGCCTCGAGCTCTTTGATCGCGTCAGCATCAGGGACGAGCTGCAGATCGCCTGAGACAGCTTTGGCGTAATCGATCCAATCGCCATCGCGGTCCTTCATTCGGAAGAATTTTCCCTTGAATTCGGCGACCTCCTTGGCGAGTGCGGGGTCATCGAACGCCTGCTGCGCGTAACCGGCGTCGTCGAGCCGCACGAGATCGTGCCAATGGCGGGCATAGCGATTGTCGCGCTCATCGCCTCGGCAATAGACGTGGATCGCCGTGGCCTTTTCCCAAAATGTTCGCTTGGGATGCATGGCGCGAGGCTTCGCCGTCGGAAATTGAAGGTCCGGAAGGTGCTCCGCTGCGTCGCATACGATCGAGCGCTCCTCGCAGGGCTCGCCGGTCGATCGAGCTCCGAATTCGATCATGACACGTGGCGCCACGTAGCCCCCGCCTTTCGCAAGCGGATCATAGTCGATATAGATCTTGTGTCCTTTGGCACTGACCTTCACGTCGACGCCGGTAGCCGCGACGTGCTTGGTAATGACGGGCAACACCTTGTCCCTCACCCACTCCGCGAGCTTCGTGTCGATCGCGTCGCGCCATTTCTTCGCCTGGCTGTTGGTCTTGGGAATGGGCGCACCGGCGCCGACGAGCTCCGGGATCAGCTCGCGTACGTCGTAGGTGACGTCGATGTCTTCCGAGAAGCGGCCAATGACGCCATAGGCCTTCGACAGCGAGGTGCCGCCCTTGAAGACCAGGTGCTTGCCGAATTCTGACTTGAACAGCGCATCGAGCGCCCAGACAACCCAGACGTCCTTCTCGAGCAAATGAATGGCCCGCCCCGAATTCGTGGCGGCCACGCCCAGAGCTGCGAGGCGCTCCTCGCGTGACAAGGTCAGATAATTTTCAGCCATGCGACAACAGCGTTCGACTGATGGACGTCCTCATCCACTCAGGTAGCGCTGGCCGAAGAGCGATGAGCTCGTCAACCGCGGAAGGCGGAAGCTTCTTTTTGAGCACGGTCAGGGCTTCAGCTGCGTGACGCTCGCCCATCCATTCAAGGGCGCGCACGGCCTCCCCAGCGGCACGATGCGAGGGCAGAAGCATCCACTGAGGCGCGCGTTTCATCTCCACGACCTGGGCACCCAGCCTGATTTTGCGGCTCGGACCCGACGTGAGATAGACGAGTTTCGTGGGTACTTGCGTGGTCAATCCAAGCGAGTTTGCCGCTGCCGCGCCGTGCGGAACGACGGTCTCCGCGCGCGTTGCCGCGATCGCCTCGACGACCTTTTCCGCCGATGGGGCGCGTATACCGAAACGCGTCTTGATGGGCTTGACGTAAGCGCCGGCATAGAGCCGAAGCAACTGCTTGCGCTCCTCAAGACGCTTAAGCGCCTGATCGACGGCAGCCCGCTTACCGAGATGCGACAAGCCCTTGGCGCTCAGTAAAGCGCCCTCAGGAAGCCGCTCGGCCTCGGCCAGGATGTTTTCGGCAATGGTCGGCATCGTTTTCACCTGTCAGAAATATAATTCATTTTCTGACTGATGACAAGAAGAACAGAAATTGCGACGATATTTCAACCAGTTATGGACCTCAGGAATGACGACGGCTCTCAGGGGACAGCGAAGACGTCATTGGCGATCGCGTCCATCGCCTTCTTGTGGTCGTCTGATTTAAACAGATGGCCGTAGCGGTCCATCGTCACCTGGAGGCTGCTATGGCCGGCAAAGGTCTGCACGGTCTTGGGGCTCAGGCCGGCTTCGATCCAGCACGAAATCGCAAAGTGCCGGAGAGCGTGCCAGTTGAACCGCGCCGGTTCGGGATTGTTCGCCGGATCTTGCTTGTGCCGCTTCTCGAGCTCGTCGAACAGCGGCAGGAATTTGCGTTTGATCATGTTGTCGTGGCCGGTATACCAGCCGCGCTTATTTGGAAACACGAGCTGATCGGGCTTCTTGAACTTGGCCCGCAGCTTCCACTCCTTCAGCATCAGCACGAGCGGCTGCGAGAGCGGAATGGTTCGCATGCCAGCGGCCGTCTTCGTCACATCCTCATCGCCATAGGCATCAACCCGCGTCTCGATCTTCACCTCGCCCTTGGCTAGGTCGAGATGGCGCCAGCGCAGTGCATGCAGCTCGCCTGCGCGAACGCCGGTCGCGCCGGCAAACGCAAGTTTCACGTGGAAATCCTTATCAGCAACGGCGAGCAGGGTACGCATGACCTCCTTCGTAGGTGGCACGATCTTACGCGCGCCCTCATCGCGGCGGCCAATCACCTTCACGCCGCGCGCGACATTGATCGCGACCATGTCGCGATGGATCGCATAGGCGAGGAGCTGCTGCAGAGTGCTGAGGATCTTGCGGGTAGTAACGACGGACACTCCGGCGTTCCGCAAGCTGTCTCGGAAGTCGCCTACGCTGCGGCTCGAGAGCTGCGCGAGGCGGATGCTGCCGATACCGCCCTCGAATTTCTTCAGCCGGGCGGGACGCTTCTTGCCTTCATGGCGCTTGGGATCGCGGCAGATGTAATTGCGGATGTGGCCTTCCATGGTCTTGTAGTTCTGCCGGGTCATCCGCTCGCCACGAGCGCGGCGCCCCTCGCAATAAGTGAGGTATTGGTCGGCGGCGTCCTTGACCGTGAACTTCGCTGCATCGGCGCGGAAGGTCCCGGCGCGCATCTTGCTCTTGGTCGCGTTTGCGAAGACATCGGCTTCATGGCGAGTATCGAACTGGCGGCGCTCGCGATGGCCGTTCGCGTCCATGACGTCGGCGGTCCAGCGGACGGTTTCGGTGCCGTTGGCGTTCTTCCAGCTGCGCTTGCGGATCGACATGGGCCCTCCTTCGAGGGAAATCGTAGCACTCACACCGGAGGCGCCATCGCAAGAACGGCGCCGCCGCACCCCCGTTACAAATCATTCCCATCCGTTCCATCTGGCGTGGTCGTCGGGAAGGTTTGGGACTCCAGAATCTTACCAATTGACACAGGGCCATGTAAAGAACAAAATAGGAACATTCCCTCGGGTCACCGAACGGGACATGCATAACGGATTGCGAGGCCACTCATTACAGAGCGCTTCGGCCTCTAGGGCCAAGCGCTAGCCGGGTTCAAGGCAAGCAACTCCCATCTGCCGCCGCGGGAAGGTCTTGGCGCAGACGCGCCAGGTCATCAACAGCAGCTTGGGAGACAGCCATGGACCTTCACACGGTACCAAACGATACTTCATTACCACTCGCCGACGATTTGCTCAGGGGAGCAGATGCAATCGCCGAGTTCATTTTCGGCAAGGGGACCAACAGCCGCAGGAAGGTGTACTATCTGGCTGAATGCACACGGATACCGGTCTTCCGGCTTGGGTCTGTGCTGTGCGCGCGCCGCTCGGTACTTCTGAACTGGATAGCCGCACAGGAGAATCGGATTGGCCTCTCTCAGAATGCGGCTAACCAACAGGGAGGCCAATGATGCCCACGGAAGTCCACGTTCGGTGCGGCCTTGCTCGCAACTCACCGCCCCTGCGGATCTGAACATAGCCGCACTGCGGTTCGGTCGCTGGTGAAAAGCCGTAATGCCCCAGGTAACTCTAAATCTGGCAGTCTCCCCATCGCCGTGGTTGGCCGATCCTACCTTCCTGGATCGACTGCTCAACAGTGGTGTAGAGCATGCAAAAAAGGGACAGATCGAAGACGCAATCGCGACCTTCGAGGAAGCGCTTCAAATCAATCCAAACAATGCGCTTGCCCGCTATAATAGAGCCCGCTCGTATTTCGAGAAGAATGAATTTGATCAAGCGATAGCGGACCTAGAAAAGGCGACCGAGCTAGAGCCGGACCTTGCGGAAGCGTTCAATACTCGCGGTTGCGCTTACCTAAAAAAAGGCGATTTCGAATCCGCAATTGATGATTTCAGCCACTCAATCCAATTAAATCCACTGGATGGCTCTATTTACGCCAATCGGGGCGCTGCTTACGGAATGTGGGGCGCGTATCAATCGGCCATACAAGACCTCAATGAGGCCATTCGGCTATACGAAGGGGATCCCGCCGCATGGGAGGCCTTTTACAACCGTGGTGTCGCGCGCGGAGCCGAGGGACAGATCGAATTATCGATCTCTGATTACAGTAGATCGATCGAACTGAAGCCTTCGGCGCATGCATTTTACAACCGAGGAAGCTCATATCTAAAAATTGACGACCCCGATAGTGCGATTGCCGATTTTACAAGGGCAATTGAGCTTGATCCTAAGTCATCTGCTGCATTTTACAATCGCGGAGCTACATATCTCGACAAGGATGAGGTCGATCTTGCAATCTCCGACCTTAGCAGGGCAGCCCAGCTTGACCCAGCTGATGCCGATCCATTTTGGACGCGAGCTCAGGCGTGGCAAAAGAAAAATGAAATCTTATACTATTTAATCGATATGACGCGCGCTGCGTATCTTAATCCTGTTGAATATCGACCGCTGTTTGAAGCCGTTTTGACGTATTATCTTAAGAACTCTGGTGCGGGAAATCGTCGACAACTATTGTCTAGCTTGGCACTATTCAAGGAATTTATTGATATTTTCGAACGAATGCCTAGAATCGCCAAGTTAAATGAGCGTGAGGGACGTACCAAAAACAAGAAAATGGGAGTAGCTAGGGGAACCGAAACGCTAGCGACCTTAGAGTTGGATCGTGAATCGAGATGGGCACTTTTAGGATTGCCAGAGACGCCTTCGCGGAAATGGAAACCGCGGCCGAAAGGCCGCCCCCCCAAAGGCGCAAAGTACGATGACGAGTTCGTCTCGTTCGTCCGGGATGTCTATGGCCCAGCTCTAAAGGGGAAGACGCCCGCCGAGAGACAAGACGTACGCACTTATATATTCACGAAGGACCGCGGGCTGTACGACAGGATCATCCAGTATGAAATGCGGGCAAAGTTGCCACGCGATATCTACATGCCCTCCGAACAAGTCATAGCCGAGAGACGCAGGCAACAGCTCCGCCGGGCAGGATTGGCAAAGGCGGAACCATGAATTTTTGCGGTTGATTAAATCAGTACGTTGCGATATGTACATATTTAAGGCCATGACGTCCGCGGAACTCTTGGCCTACCAGAATCGGGCGCCTGACGGAGGACCCCTCTTGGCGAAATCAAGGATTCGGCCTGGCGACCCCAGCGAAGCGGCTCGTCTCTTACACTTCGCGATCACAGGCTACACCGAAGGAGAGCGCCGCGCCTTTTGGTGCGCGCATGTGCATCTGGCGGGCTGGGAATACCTGATCAAGGTGGTCTTCATGCGCGAAGTCGGCGGCATGATCATGACCCCCCGCTACTGTCCAATCTTAACAGCGCGAACCAGGGAAGAAGCCTACGAAGTCGCGGCCACTTCAGCGGCGCGCCTCTTTGCGGAAAGTGCGCCGCTTGCTCGGTAGCACTCGGCCTTGGGAAGTGTCATCGAAGGAGAGCAGCAATGGCAATGCAGGAAGTCGAATTAGCCGAAGATTTGGTGCTGGGCGCGGCGAACATCGCGACATTGATGCTCAAGGATGGGAACGTGCGGACCATCTACCATTGGGCTGCCACGACGAATATTCCGATTTTTCACCTGGGTGGACAACTCGCCCTACGGAGAAGTGTTCTCTTTCGCTGGATTGAATCCTTGGAAAATCGTGGTCGGAACCTTCCCAGTCCATCAAATGAAGCGGCCGCGAAGATGCGGTCTAGCTCTGAGATGCGGTGAGGGGTCTCAACATGGACGCCTCAACACCTCGGGCGCCTCCGTCCACTTTCGGATGGCTGATGAAGCTCTGGATGAAATTGACCGGAGTCGACGCCGATAGGCTTTCGCGCTGCCCACAGCAGGACCACGACAACGTGCGTGCGTTGGGCGAGCTGATGCTGCTCACGTTCATTTATCAGGCACTGCTCTTTGTCGCCGTCGGGCACGAGGTCTTCGCGTCCTTTTCCCAATTCCGGCCCGACATCGCAGCCATTTCGATCTTTGTCCCGCTGTTCGTCATGTTCATCGACTCTTACGTCGTCATGAGATCCAGCTTGCGGATTCCGCTCGATCTCGCCCAGCATTCCGAGATGATCTCGCCCACCATTCCGATTTGAAGTCGCCCACCTGTTCCGAGACGATCTCGCCCACCATTCCGGCATGATCTCGCCCGGGTGACGCGGCCTCTTCTGGCTC